>NZ_JAUXQZ010000022.1 GCF_030682035.1 Brevundimonas sp.
CTAGTGGTCCGTCGCTGAAATAGCGAGGTGGGCTAGAATAGGCGTATGCCGACGCTGATCGCCGCTCCGTTGTCGATGAGTTCCGAGCAACGAGTGGAGGTGGAAGCGATGGCGCGGTCCACGTCGTTGCCGCATCGAACCGTCGTGCAGTCCCAAGGCCTGCTGTTGGCCGCCGACGGGGTGGCGAATGAACAGATCGCCCGGCAGTGCGGCACGACACCGGACACCGTGCGGCGGTGGCGTCGCCGGTTCGAGGATGACGGGCCGGCCGGTGTCGGCAAGATCGCGTCGGGCCGGGGCCGCAAGCCGGTGCTGGCTGAGGGCACGATCGCCGAGGTCGTGCGAGTGACGCGTGAGGAACTTCCCGGCGACGGCTCGACGCACTGGTCGACGCGGCTGTTGGCGAAACGGTTCGCGTTGAGCAAAGACACCATCGCCAGGATCTGGCGCGACAACCATCTGCGGCCGTGGCAAACAACGACGTTCAAGGTCTCGAACGACCCGCGTTTCGAGGAGAAACTCGTCGACGTAGTCGGCCTGTATATGAACCCGCCCGAACGGGCGGTGCTGTTTTCCTTCGACGAGAAGACGCAGTGCCAGGCGTTGGACCGGACCCAACCGTCGCTGCCGATGAAACCCGGCCGGGCGGCGACGTTCACGCACGACTACAAGCGCAACGGGACCATCGACTTGTTCACCGCGCTCAACATCGGCACCGGCGAAGCCACGATCGGGTTCAGCAAAACCCACGCCGCGGTCGACGTGCTCGCCTTCTTCAAGAAGATCGACAAGCAAGTCCCGCGCCATCTCGCTATCCACGTGATCCTCGACAACCTCTCCGCGCACAAAGCCGAGGAGATCAAGACGTGGCTGGCCAAGCCACGCCAGAAACGCTGGCATCTCCATTTCACGCCCACGTCGAGTTCGTGGCTCAACCTCGTCGAACGATGGTTCAAGGAACTCACCGACCGACGTCTGCGACGCGGCACGTTCAGCAGCGTCGCCGAACTGCAAGCCGCGATCGAGCAGTGGGCCGAGCACCGCAACCGCGATCCCGAACCGTTCGTGTGGCACAAAACCGCCGACGAGATCCTCGCCAAAGTCCGACGAGGAAGAGCCAAACTCCACCAGATCAAAACCGCGACGGACCACTAG
>NZ_JAUXQZ010000023.1 GCF_030682035.1 Brevundimonas sp.
ATTTTGCCCATCATGCCGGGATGGGTCTTTCTCATTCCCGGGCTGGTGATTCTTGCGGAGTACTTCCCGCCGCTGCGGCGGCTGGTGGATTGGGCCAAGCTGAAGTACGAGGAGCAAAAGCGCAAACACATGGCATAGCGCGTCGGCATGATCAAGCACATCACCGTGCACGGGGCGCGGATGCACAATCTGAAGAACATCAGCGTGGAGATCCCCCGCAATACGCTGACGGTCATCACCGGCCTCAGCGGCTCCGGCAAGTCCTCGCTCGCCTTCGACACCATCTACGCCGAGGGCCAGCGCCGCTATGTCGAGAGCCTGAGCGCCTACGCCCGCCAGTTCCTGGAGCTGATGGGCAAGCCCGACGTTGACCTGATCGAGGGTTTGTCACCCGCCATCTCGATCGAACAGAAGACAACGTCAAAGAATCCGCGCTCGACCGTCGGCACGGTGACCGAGATCCACGACTATATGCGCCTGCTGTGGGCGCGGGTCGGCGTGCCCTATTCGCCCGCCACCGGCCTGCCGATCGAGAGCCAGACCATCTCCATGATGGTCGACAAGCTGAACGCCCTGCCCGAGGGCGAACGGCTGCTGCTGCTGGCCCCCGTGGTGCGCGGCCGCAAGGGCGAATACCGCAAGGAGATGGCCGAGTGGCAGCGCGCCGGCTTCCAGCGCCTCAAGATCGACGGTGAATTCTACGCCATCGAGGACGCCCCGACGCTGGACAAGAAGTTCAAGCACGACATCGATATCGTCGTGGACCGGATCGTCACCAAGCCGGGGCTGGACAGCCGCTACGCCGACAGCCTGCAGACCGCCCTGGGCCTCGCCGACGGCATCGCCGTGGCCGAATGGGCCCAGGTCGCCGAGGGCGAGACCACGCCGCGCCGCCTGACCTTCTCCGAGAAATTCGCCTGCCCGGTCTCGGGCTTCACCATCTCGGAGATCGAGCCGCGGCTGTTCTCGTTCAACAATCCGTTCGGGGCCTGCCCGACCTGCGACGGCCTTGGCGTCAAGCTGGCCTTCGACGCCGATCTGGTTATCCCCGATCGCGACAGGACCCTGCACAAGGGCGCCGTGGCCCCGTGGTCCCGCGGCCCCTCGCCGCTCTACACCCAGACCCTGCAGTCGCTGAGCCGTCACTACGGCTTCTCGATGGATGTGCCGTGGCGCGAACTGCCGGAACAGGCGCAGACCGTGATCCTGCGCGGGACCGGGTCGGAAAAGATCAAATTCACCTATGACGACAATGCCCGCAAATATGAGGTCTCCAAGGCCTTCGAGGGCGTGCTGCCGAACCTCGAACGCCGCTGGCGCGAGACCGACTCCTCATGGGTGCGCGAGGAACTGGGCCGGTTCCAGTCCGAGACCCCGTGCGAAGCCTGCGGCGGCAAACGGCTGAAACCCGAGGCCCTGGCCGTGCGGATCGACGGCTCGGACATCTCCGACATCAACTTCCTGTCGATCGCCAAGGCCTATCAGTGGGTCTCGACCCTGTCCGGGCGCCTGACTGACAAACAGCTGGAGATCGGCCGCCGCATTCTCAAGGAAATCGGCGACCGGCTGCGCTTCCTCAACAATGTCGGCCTCGACTACCTCAGCCTGTCGCGCGCCTCGGGCACCCTGTCCGGCGGCGAGAGCCAGCGCATCCGTCTGGCGTCGCAGATCGGCTCGGGCCTGACCGGCGTGCTCTACGTGCTCGACGAACCGTCGATCGGCCTGCACCAGCGCGACAACTCCCGCCTGCTCGAAAGCCTGCGCGGCCTCCGCGACCTCGGCAATTCCGTCCTCGTCGTCGAGCATGACGAGGAGGCGATCCTGACCGCCGACCATGTCATCGACATGGGTCCGGCCGCCGGCATCCACGGCGGCGAGGTCTGCGCCGAGGGTACGCCGGCCGAGGTCATGGCCAATCCGAACTCCCTGACCGCCAAATACCTTACCGGCGAGCGCGAGATCGAACTGCCCGCCGACGGCCGCCGTCCCATCGATCGCAAGCGGATGCTGAGGGTCAGCGGCGCGACCGGCAACAATCTGAAAAACGTCACCGGCGAGATTCCCGGCGGCGTCTTCACCTGCATCACCGGCGTGTCCGGCGGCGGCAAGTCGACCTTCACCATCGAGACCCTCTACAAGGCCGCCGCCCGGCGCCTGCATAACGCCTCGGACGCTCCGGCCCCCTTCGACCGCATCGAGGGGCTGGAGTTGTTCGACAAGGTCATCGATATCGACCAGTCGCCCATCGGCCGCACCCCGCGCTCGAACCCGGCCACCTACACCGGCGCCTTCGGTCCGATCCGTGACTGGTACGCCGGCCTGCCCGAGTCAAAAGCCCGCGGTTACGGACCCGGCCGCTTCTCGTTCAACGTCAAGGGCGGCCGCTGCGAGGCCTGTCAGGGCGACGGCCTGATCAAGATCGAGATGCATTTCCTGCCCGACGTCTATGTCACCTGCGACGTCTGCAAGGGCAAACGCTACAACCGCGAGACCATGGAGATCGTCTTCAAGGGCAAGAGCATTTCCGACGTGCTCGACATGACCGTCGAGGAGGCCGGGTCCTTCTTCAAGGCCGTGCCCTCGATCCGCGACAAGATGCTGACCCTGAACCGCGTCGGCCTCGGCTACGTCAAGGTCGGCCAGTCCGCGACGACGCTCTCGGGCGGCGAGGCCCAGCGGGTCAAACTGTCCAAGGAGTTGTCGAAGCGGGCGACGGGCAAAACCCTCTACATCCTCGACGAGCCGACCACGGGCCTGCATTTCGAAGACATCCGCAAGCTGCTGGAGGTGCTTCAGGAACTGGTCGACAACGGCAACACCATCGTGGTGATCGAGCACAATCTCGACGTCATCAAGGTCGCCGACTGGCTGCTCGACTTCGGTCCCGAGGGCGGCGACGGCGGCGGCGAGATCGTCGCAGTCGGCACCCCCGAACAGGTCGCCGCCAACCCGGCCAGCTGGACCGGTAAATACCTCAAGGAGGTCCTCGACCGCCACGAAACCCGCCGCAAGGCGCGGGTGGCGGCGCTAAGAAGGAGCGCCTGACCGATCAGGCCGCGACCGGGGCCGCTTCCACGCCATGGTCCCGGGTCCGGCCGCGCAGCATCAGCACGACCGTGCCGGTCAGCAGCACCGCCGTGGTGACCAGACTGGCCTCCGGTCCGAACGCGCCGCCGGTCAGCCACCAGGCCGCACCCGGCGCCGCCGTCAGGTCGGTGATCAGAGGCAGGCTGTCGATCTTCATCCCGGACACCTCCAGCCCGAAGCCGAGGCCCAGCAGCCAGTTCCACGCCGCGTGCCAGCCGCATACGCCCCACAGCGAGCCCTCGCGCACGGCGTAGAGGCTGATGAACAGGCCGAACAGGACGATGTTGGCAAGGCCCACATACAGCTCGTTCGACGGCTCGATATTCCCCGCATGGGCCAAGGCGAACAGGGCCGAGTTGGCGACGACGGCGATCCAGATCCCGTGGCGCGAGGCGATCAACTGCATCAGCCAGCCCCGGAACAGCAGCTCCTCAGACGACCCCTGGATGATGAACCCCAGCATCAACACGCCGATGGGCAGCAGGGCCGCGCCGACGGCGGCGGAACCGAACGCCCCTGTCCCCTCGACCACATAGCCGCCCGCGGCCCAGATCACGCCGACCACGGCCGTCAGGAAGGCCAGACCCAGCAGGTAGCCCCGCACGAACCGCTGCGGCCCCTTCGCATTGAGGCCCAGTGTCGCCGGCCCACGCCGCTCGAACAGCCAGGCCCAGAGCAGCACCAGGACCGAACCCAGGCCGAAGGCCGCCGCCAGCTCATAGGCCAGTTGGGGCCAGCCGTCCGACCCGCCGCCGGGAGTGATGAAACCCGCTGCAATGGCCGGGAAGTACGCGCCCACCTGCCCACCGACCATAAAGATCGCGCCCAGCACGACGGCCGCGATCGTCCAGGTCCGGCGATGGATCCGCCTGCGCTCGGCGTAGAGTTCGATACCGGCCATGCGGCGCCCCTTGTGATGCTTCAGCGGACAGAGATCCACCTCCGCATGAGGCGGCGAACGCGGATGATGGATGCACCGGCCTGCAGATTTCTCGCGCTTATGTCTCGTAACGCCCAGAAATCACGACCGGGCGAAGGTCGGCTTCGGTCCCCGCCCGGTGGTTACAGACCTAGTCGGACACCGCCGCGCTCGGCGTCGAGCCCGTGATATCGCGATAGGCGACTGCGAAGGGGGCATAGACCACGCCAACCATCAGCGCATAGACGACAGCGTTGACCACGGCTGTTGCGATCATCCACGGATTGGTGGGGTCGAATGCCTCCAGCATGGCTGCGGGATCAGTCGACGCGCCCATGGCTCCCATCATGCTCACCCCCGACATCATCGACACCGGCATGGCGACGACCATCGACAGGAACCAGATCACGACTGACAGGAGGCCTGAGATGATCGCCATGCCGAACAGCGGCCAGAACCGGCCCTGGGTCATCCCGAAGGAGTCGAAGAAGGCGAAGCGCTTCTCCGCAACCACGATCGGGATCGCCAGACTCCAACGCACCGCCAGCCAGATCATCAGGCCGATGGCGGCCATGAAGCCGAGAACGACAAGCAACCACATCCAGCCCTGCCCGGTCGCAATCGCAATGGCTCCGAGGGCGAACACGCCCACCAGGGCGAGGCAATAGATGATGATCGCGGCGAGGCTGATCACGATACTGACGACCAGAACGCGGACCTCGTCCATGCCAAACTTGACATAGCCGAGGCCCTTGGCTTGTGGCGTCAGCACCCCCCGCGCAATGGCCGCGTAGATGATCGAACCGACCACAAGCGACACCGGCATCAGCCAGGCCATATGGCTCATGGCTTGGCCATAAGCCTCAAATATCGGCACTATGTCCTGAAAGCTGGCGGGCGGTGCGGATTCCATCCCTTCCAACAACTCGGTCAGGGCTGCCATGCCCCTCATGCTCTGGGCCGAGGCGAACAGACTGGCCAGACTCAGCACGAAATACAGCACCGACCAGACGACGATCGCCATCGGGTTCCGACGCACGAGGCGAAAGCCTTCGAACGCCGCATCAGTCGCGGAAAACGCCATTGAGTCGTTCCTTCTACGGGATCGTGTTTAATCTAAACGGCCGGTTCCGGCGATGCGTTGTCAACCGCAGGCAGCGGCTCCGAGCTCTCCGCGAGTTGCCGGCAAGCCGAAGCGAAGGGCGCGACCATCAGCGTCATGAACGCCCCGTACACCCACGAGAGAACCAGACCGCCAACGACCAGCCATGGCCAGTTGACCGCCATCCACGCGCTCATCCCCCCGAAGGGGTTTCCATCATGGCCCGCGCCCTCCCAGGCTGACCCGGTGGCCGCGATGCCCCCCCCGGCGGCGACGGCGACGATGATGATCACCACGACGTATATGACCACGACCATCAGATATAGCAGCAGCAGCATGCCCAGCAGCGGCCAGCCCTTGCCCGCGGCCAGCTTCCAGCCCTCGGCGAAGGCGAAGTCCCGGTAAAGCACGCTGGCGGGCGCGATCAGGCTGACCCGAGCCAGCCCCCACAGCAACGCCACAAACATGGCCAGACCCACGATCCCGCACGTCCACAGCGCCACAGCCTCGCCTTGGGCCCAGAGCCCGAAGCCTAGCGCGACACACAAGAGAACGGCGAAGATCATCACAATGTAGACGCCGATGCCGATCGCGAGCCCCGCCACGGCGACGCGCAGCTCATCCATGCCCACCCGCAGGGAGAAGAACGAGCGCTCGGTCGGGCGAAGTACGGCGCGGAAAATGGCCGTGTAGACAATCGCCAACCCCACATACTGCCCAAGATTGGCCAGTAGCGACGCCATCTGGAACTGCATCATCTGGGCGACCATGCCTTCGGAAAACGCAGAATCGCCCGCAGTCCCCGCGTCGGGGTCCGGCATGTTGGCGAAGATTTCCCCCATCGCCGGGAACATCAGACCGAGCGCGCCAAAAATGGGCGCCACCATCAGCAGGCCCCACGCGAAGACCGCCAACGGTCGCCGCCCGATCAAGCCGAACGCCTCTGCGATCGCCGTCCCGATTGAAAATCCCGCCATTCCAGCCTCCCCAAGCTCACGGCCAAGCTAGCCCCTTTCCTTCGGCCCCGCTAGAAGCCGCCCATGACGGAAACCTGCCAACCCATCCACGTCATCGGCGGCGGCCTCGCCGGCTCGGAAGCCGCCTGGCAGATCGCCTCGGCGGGCGTGCCCGTGGTCCTGCACGAGATGCGTGGCGTGCCGGGCGTGAAGACCGACGCCCATCATACCGACGGCCTGGCCGAGCTGGTCTGCTCCAACTCCTTTCGCTCCGATGACTGGGAGCACAACGCCGTCGGCCTGCTCCACACCGAGATGCGGGCCCTCGACTCGATCATCATGTCCTGCGGCGACGCCCATCAGGTCCCCGCCGGAGGCGCCCTCGCCGTCGACCGCGACGGCTTCTCGCAGGCGGTCACGGCGAAGCTGGCGGCCCACCCCCTCGTCACCATCGTCCGCGAGGAGATCGCCGGCCTGCCGCCGGAAGCCAATGGGACGAACGGATGGGACAATGTCATCGTCGCCACCGGCCCCCTGACCTCCCCGGCCCTCGCCGCCGCCATCCTCGACCTGACCGGCGAGGACGCGCTCAGCTTCTTCGACGCCATCGCTCCCATCGTCCACGCCGAGACCATCGATTTCGACATCGCCTGGCGCCAGTCGCGCTACGACAAGGAAGGCCCGGGCGGCGACGCCGCCGCCTACGTCAACTGTCCGATGGACAAGGCCCAGTACGAGGCCTTCATCGACGCCCTGCTGGACGGCCCCAAGGCTGAGTTCAAGGACTGGGAGAACGTCCCCTATTTCGACGGCTGCCTGCCCATCGAGGTCATGGCCGACCGCGGTCGCGAGACCCTGCGCCACGGCCCGATGAAGCCCGTCGGCCTGACCAATCCGCGCGACCCGCAGGTCAAGGCGTATGCCATTGTCCAGCTGCGTCAGGACAATGCGCTCGGCACCCTGTTCAACATGGTCGGCTTCCAGACCAAGTTGAAGCACGGCGCCCAGGCCGAGGTCTTCCGCATGATCCCCGGCCTGCAGGAGGCCCGGTTCGCTCGCCTCGGCGGCCTGCACCGCAACACCTTCCTGAACTCGCCCAAGCTGCTGGACCGCCAGCTGCGCCTCAAGGCCATGCCGCGCCTGCGCTTCGCCGGCCAGGTCACCGGCGTCGAGGGCTATGTCGAGAGCGCCGCCATGGGCCTGCTGACCGGTCGCCTCGCCGCCGCCGAACGGCTGGGTCGGCCGCTGGAAGCCCCGCCTGTCCACACCGCCATGGGCGCCCTGGTCGAACACATCACCGGCGGCCACCTCGACGGCCCCGGCGGCATCTCCAAATTCCAGCCGATGAACATCAACTACGGCCTGCTGCCGCCGTTGGAAGCGCCCAAGGTCGATGATGCCGGGGTCAAGATCCCGCTCAAGGAACGCGGCCGGGCCAAGAAGCGGCTGATGAGCGTCCGGGCGCTGGAGGCGCTGAAGGCGTGGCGGGACACGGCGTGATCCTCGAACCCGCAAAGGTCGCCATCCGCCGCCGGATCACAGACCTCTTCAACGACGCTTCCAGGGGCGAGCGCCCGGCCCTCCGACGCGCCGACGCCCTGTTCGCCCCCGACTCCGTCGCCTGGCGAGTGAACGGCGATATCGTCACCATGATGATCGGCGGCGTCTCGGGCCTGTTGTTGCAGATGCTGCATCCGGCGGTGCTGGCCGGGGTCTGGGACCATTCCGACTTCCGTTCGGACATGCACGGTCGGCTGCGGCGTACAGCCAAGTTCATCGCCGTCACCACCTATGACCACGCCGAAAACGGAATCGCCGCCATCGACCGGGTGCGAGGCATTCACGACCGGATCGGCGGCGTCCTGCCCGACGGAACTCCCTACCGGGTCAGCGACCCCGCCCTGCTGGCCTGGGTCCATGTCACCGAGGCGATCAGCTTCCTCAACGCCTGGATCCGCTACGCAGAACCCGAAATGCCGATCACTGATCAGGACCAATATTTCGCCGAGATGGCGGGCATCGCCGACCGGCTCGGGGCAGACCTCGTCCCCCGCGACCGCGCCTCGGCCGAGGCCCTGATCGAATCCCTGCGCCCGGCCCTGCGCGCCGAAGACCGGACCCGCGAGGTGGCGCGGCTGGTGCTCAACCAGTCGGTCGGCGCGGCGCTGACCGATGCGGCCTCGGGCGTCATCATGCGAGCGGGCGTGGATCTGCTGCCGGACTGGGCGCGAGAGATGCATGGCCTGACCACCCCGCCGGTCGCCGTCGTCCGCGCCGGCGCCCGCACCTTGGCCCGCACCCTCGGCTGGGCCTACGACGGCTCGCCGAACCATGAGGTCTGGCCCGCCGAGGTCACGGTCTGGCCGCGCGCCTGAACGTCAGTCCGGCGTCATCACATCCACCCACTGGGCGGTGTCGGTGTACTGCTGGAAATGGGTGATCTTGCCGCCCGTGACGGTGAAGACGTGGACGAACTGTGCGTCCAGCGCCTCTCCGGTGGCCCTGTTGGTCCCGGTGTAGCGTCCCAGCACCGCCACCCGGTCGCCGCTGGGCAGAAATGTCTGCGGCGTGGCTGCGAAGCCCTGGAACTCCGCGCCGACGCGCCCGAAAATCCCTTCGAACACCGCGGCGGGTCCGTTGTACGGATTGCGGTCGGCATAGGGACCGCTCTCGGCCTCGATCCAGACCAGATCGGTGGCCAGCAAGCCGCCGATCGTGGCCCCGTCGCCGGCGGCGAAGGCCCGGTACAGGCTCTCCACCACGGCCTGGTTGGCGGCGTCGCTGGCCGCATCGGACCGGACCGTCGGCGGCGTGGCGGCCGAGGCGGCCATCGGCGCGCCCACGGCGCTCGCGGCGATCAGAGCCGCCATCAGGACAGTACGCAAAGTCATAGGGTTCCGCCTTCGCCAACCAGTGATCGACGGAACCTGCACCATTTCCCGACGAGGGTCGATGGTTTTCGGGCCCTCAAATCCGGCCGCGCGCCGAGGCGATGGTGAGCTTGATCCGCTTGCTGAACTCCGGCGCGTCCGGCCGCGTCAACGCCGCCGCCGCCACGGCGGGAAAGGCCTGCACCGGCAGACCGGCGAGCGCCCGGTTGGCCGCGGCTATCAAGGCTCTCGCCTCATCCGCCCGTCCGGACTGCGCCAGCCCACGGACCCGACCGGCCTCGACAACCCTTTCGTCTAACCCCCGCCCGGCCAGCACACTTATCGCCGCCTGCATCGGCCCGACATAGAAGGCGTCCAGATCGTGTGGCTCGCCGTGCACCCGGCCGATATGGGCCTCGATCAGGGCGTCGAACGGCGCGCGCTCCAGCCCGTGCCGCGCCACCACCTCGGTCAGGGCCTCCAGCACCGGATGGCCCTTGCGCGCGATCCCGGCAAACACCCCGTCCATCTGTTCGCGCCACCAGACATAACGCATCTCGGCCAGCAGCGGCTGGGTCACCCGCGTCGGGATGGCCATCAACTCGGCCTCGAAAGCATAGAGGGCGATCAGGTCCGCGCGCAGCCGCGCGTCGGCCACGAACCGGCTGGACAGCCACCGGTCGATATCGGCGGCGCGAACCCGGGCGTCGAGGCTGGCGCCCGGAAGATCGGAAGCCGGATCAGCCAAACAGGGTCTGGTACATCGCCATCGAGGTCAGCATAGGCAGCGACAGCAACAGATTGGTGCGGCTGGCCAGCATGGCGATCCGGGCCGACCTGGCCTTCACGTCATCCTCGGCCGGAACGATGCCCAGCGCCCGCTTCTGGTTCGGCCAGATGACGCCCCACACGTTGAGGAACATGATGATCGCCAGCCAGATGCCGATCCCCATCAGGGTGAAGCCCTTCTGGTCCTCGGTCAGCCCCTGCGCCAGACCGAAGGTCATGACTTCGGCGGCATAGGCGTGGCCGCGGGTCAGCATGACCCCCAGTCCCGCCAGCACCGTCACCAGCGCCGACCAGCGGAACCAGAACAGGGCCTCGGGGGCGATATGTTTGCCGATGGCGGGCTTCAGCTCGGCCGGGATCGACGGCATGACCCGGATCTGGACGAAGTTGAAATAGTACAACAGGCCGATCCACAGGATCCCGGCTACGACGTGCACCCAGCGCAGCGCCGCTTGCCAGAAGCTCTGGTCGAAGCCGCCGGGAGCGATGCGCCCGAACGAGAGGATCATCACGCCTGCGAGCACGAGGCTGAGCAGGAAGGTAGTGCGAAAATTCGACAGCAGCTTGCCCATGGTCCGCCCCTCCCCGGGCGTGATTCGTTCAAATGAGACAATACCTCTCCCTCCCCTTCATGGGGAGGGACGATCGCGCAGCGATCCGGGTGGGGAATTGCAGCGACAAACCCGGACCGCGGAAGGTTCTCACCTCCCCACCCTGTCGTCGCTGACGCGCCGACACCCCTCCCCACTTCGGGGGAGGGAAACACGACCTCTATGGCCGGCTCGCCATGCCCAGTTTGATCGGCTTGGCCTGGTCCTTGTCGCGCTCGCCGCGCTTGACGCCCCACAGCAGGATGATCGGCGCGCCGACGTAGATCGAGGAATAGGTGCCGCAGACGATGCCGAACATCAGGGCGATCGAGAAGCCGAACAGGGCCGGTCCGCCCCAGTAGGCCAAGGCCGCCAGCACCATAACCGCCGTAAAGCCGGTGATGATTGTCCGGGTCAGGATTTCGTTGATGGTCAGGTCGATGACCTCGCGCAGAGGCATCTGCTTGTATTTGCGCAGATTTTCTCGCAGGCGGTCGAACACGACGACGGTGTCGTTCATCGAATAACCGATGACCGTCAGAATGGCGGCGACCATGTTGAGGCTGAACTCCAGCCGCATCAGCACGATCAGGCCGAACACCAGGATGACGTCGTGCAGCAGGCCCGCGACGGCCCCGAGCCCGAACTGGGGCTCGAACCGGAACCAGATGTAGGCGAACATCAGCAGGATCGCCGCCCCCAGCGCCAGTAGTCCCGAGGTGAACAGTTCTCCCGAGACCTTGGAGCCCACCACGCTGACGCCGGAATAGGCGACCTCCCCGACCGCGCCGGTGATGGCCGTCTGCACCCGCTCGACCACCTGGGCCTGGGGCTCGCCCTCGGGCACCTGGAATTTGACCATGGCGCTGGCGTCATTGTCGATGCCCTGCACATTGACGTCGCCGAGGCCCAGCCCGTCGACCGCCACGCGCACGGCCTCGAGGTCGAGGGTCTGGCCGGCGGGCTTGGTCAGCTCCATGACCGCGCCGCCGCGGAAGTCGATGCCGAGGTTCAAACCGGGCTTGAACACGCCGACCAGCGAGGCGATCACCAGCACGGCCGACAGGATCGCGGCGTATTTGGCGAACGAAACGAACTTCAGGTCCGTCTTGATCGGCAGGACTTTGATGAGAGGCCATCCACGCATCGCCATCACTCCGCGATCGGCAGTTTTTTGGGTTTGGCGATCTTCAGCCACCAGGCCAGACCCACCTGCGAAACCAGAACGGCCGACAACATAGAGGTGAAGACGCCGATGGTCAGGGTCCAGGCGAAGCCGCGCACAGGGCCCGCGCCGAAGACGAACATGATCAGCGCCGCGACCAGTGTGGTCAGGTTGGCGTCAATGATCGTGCCCATGGCCTTGTTGAAGCCCGCGTCGAGCGAGGCGATGACCGATCGTCCGGCCCGCGCCTCGTCGCGCATCCGCTCATAGATCAGCACATTGGCGTCCACGGCCACGGCGAAGGTCAGGATCAGACCGGCGATGCCCGGCAGGGTCAGCGTCGCCCCTGTAAAGGACATGGCGGCGATGATCAGCAGGCCGTTCAGCAGCAGGCCGATCACCGAAATCCCACCGAACAGGAAGCCGTAGGCCAGGAACATAAACACCACGATGATGGCGAAGCCGATCATGGTCGACAGCTTGCCCGCCGCCACGGCGTCGGCCCCGAGCTCGGCGGTCACGGTGCGGCGCTCCTCGACCTTCAGCGGGGCCGGCAGGGCGCCGCCGTTCAGCAGGTTCACCATTTCCGAGGCCTGTTCGATGGTGAAGCTGCCCTCGATGATGCCCGAGCCGCCGGTGATGGCGCCGTTGATCCGCGGGGCCGAGATCACCTTGCCATCGAGGATGATGGCGAAGGGCCGGCCGATATTGGCGGCGGTCGCCTCGCCGAACCGGCGCGCGCCGGCCCCGTCAAAGCGGAAGCCGATGGCGGTTTGGTTGTTCTGGTCCGAGGTCACCTCGGCCTTGGTCAGGTTCTCGCCCGACACCAGCACCCGGCGCTTGACCAGATAGAAGGCCTGACCGGAATCCGGCGCGCCGGGGATCAGTTCGGAATCGGGAGGGATCGCGCCGGCCATGGCCTCCTCGACGGAGTTCTCGACATCGACCAACTGGAAGGTCAGCTGCGCCGTCTGACCGATAACCCGTTCCAGCTGGGCCGGATCGCTCTCGCCCGGCGCCTGGACCACGATGCGGTCGGCGCCTTGACGGGTGATCGACGGCTCGCGCGTGCCGAGATTGTCGATCCGGCGGCGCACCACCTCGATCGACTGGGTCACGGCGTCGGCCCCCATTGAGGCAAGAGCCTGTTCCGTGAACGCATAGCGGATGCGGTCCGCGCCCTGCCGCTGCACCGACCGGTCCACGACGCCGCTGGTGCTGGCGCCGATCAGGGCGCGCATCGACTGCATCGCCAGTTCCATCTGCGACGGATCGGCAAGCGTCACGACCACGCCGGACGGATCGCGGGCGATGCTCAGCACCCCGACGCGAGCCTCGGCCAGCACCGTGCGGGCGTCCTCGCCCAGGTTGCCCAGCCGCTTCTCGCGCATGGCCGGAACATCGACTTCCAGCAGCAGATAGGACCCGCCCTGCAGGTCGAGCCCGAGGTTCAGGCCGCTCCTGGGCAGCCAGCCGGGCAGCGCCGCGCGCTGATCGGCGGTCAGCAGGTTCGGATAGCTGAACAGCAGGCCGAACAGCAGCGACAGGACAAGAAGGACGACCTTCCAGCGCGACAGATGGATCATGCGGGCGTCCCCGACCTTTTCAGAACGGCGTCAGGACTTGGCGATGGTCTTGGTGTCGTTGGCGGCCACCGCGGTGCGGTCACGCACCTGGGTGATCATCTGCTTGACCACCGCGACGTTCACGCCCTGGGCGATCTCGACCATGGCCTGGTCAGTCTCGACGCGGGTGACCTTGCCGATCATGCCGCTCGACAGAACCACGGTGTCGCCGCGCTTCAGGCCGGCGACCAGCGCCTGATGGGCCTTCATCTGCTTCTGCTGCGGACGGATCAGCATGAAGTAGAACAGGATGATCACGGGGACGAAGAAGATCAGGGTGCCGAAAGGCCCCGCCATAAGTTCCGTCACGATAGTCTCCGCAGCCGTCTGGGACCGCGGCAGGCGGCCCTTGAAAATGAGGCGCGGAAACTAGGGTGCGCAGCGTCACATTGCAACGAGACAAGACGGAATCTCCCTCCCCTTCATGGGGAGGGTGGTCGCGAAGCGACCGGGTGGGGAATTGGAGCGACAAACGCGGACCGCGGCAGGTTCGCACTTCCCCACCCGGGCTGCGCTTCGCTCCGCCGTCCCTCCCCACTTCGGGGGAGGGACACGTCAGCGCGGCAACACGGTCAGGGGATCGACGGCCACCGGCTGGTCGCCGCGCATCCGCCAGGTCTCGAAATGGATCGAGGGCCGTCCGTCGCCCGCGGTATTTCCCACCGTGCCGATCTGCTGGCCGGCGCGGATGTCGTCGCCGTCCCGCACCACGGCCGTGCCCAGATGGCCATAGACCGAGCGCCAGCCGTCGCGGTGGACGATCAGCACCGTCAGCCCCTGCCCCGCCAGATCGTCGCCGACATAGCCGACCCGCCCGGCCGCCGCGGCGCGGACGTCCGACCCGGCCGCCGCGCCGATGTTGACGCCGTTGTTGCGTTCGCCCAGCCCGACCGGCCCGAACCGGCGCAGGATGTCGCCACGCACCGGCCAGTCGAGTCCGGCCGAGGTGGCGACCGGCGCCGCGGTGTCCACGGGTCCGCGCGGCGGCGGCGGGCTGGCGACATTGCCTGAGGGCGGCGGGGGCGGCGGCGGAGGGGGCGTCCCCTCTTCGGGCACATACACCCCGCTCGGCGACGGCCCGGTGGCGTAGGGATCGCCGCCGATGTCGACCGCGCTCGACGGCAGGATGATCCTCTGGCCCGGAGTGATCGCCGCGCGGGGGCCGAGGGCGTTGAGGTCGATCAACGTCTGCACCGGCGTCTGGAAACGCCGGCCGATGCCCGAGATCGTATCCCCAGGCTGAATCTGATAGGCGGCGCCCGCCGCGATGGCTCCACCCGAACGTGCGGGCGGCGGCGGGGCCTCGAATCCGTCAGAGGCCGGACCGGCCGCCGGCGTTTCAGCGGGCGCATAGCGGGGGCCGGTGTTCATCGGCGAACCGAGAGCCCCGCCCTCGATCTCGGCCACGGGGGCGGTGATGGGCGGCGGCGCCTCACGGGCGGGATCGGTCGGACCGCGCACGCCTTCGCCGCTGGGGATCGGCGCGGTTGGATAAGCCGGCGCCCGCGACGGCGGCGGTGCGTCGCCGGCGTAGATCCCGTAGCGCGGCTCGGTCGGATAGCTGGCGCAGGCCGTCAGGGTGGCCGCTCCGGCCAGCACCATCAGAGCCCTGATCGCGAATCGAATCGTCATGCCGTCTCCCGCCGCTCGGTCGCCGCCCCAAACGCCTCGCCTGTGTGCCCCGACCGTCGCCCCAAGCCAACCCGTCAAAGGGCGCCAAAGTTGGGCGCGAAGGTTAACGGGGTGTGGGGGATGGGGTGTGGGGTATGGGGTGTGGGGTTTGGAGGTGGAAACGATGCGGAAGCAGAACACCCACGTCCCCGCTCTCACAGCTTCGTATTACACCCCACACCCCATCCCCCACACCCCATACCCCAGCCCTCACCCCTCCTTCGCCATCCCCTCGACCAGCGGCACGAACCGCACCTCGGCCAGGCTTTCGCGCTGGAAGCTGCCGTCAGGCTGGCCGACGTAGCGGTGCAGCCGCTGCACCGACGAGCGCCCCACCGGACACACCAGAATGCCGCCCGGCTTCAGTTGGTGCAGCAGTTCGGTCGGCTCTCCGGGCGAGGCCGCCGTGACCATGATCCGGTCGAACGGCGCCTGCTCGGGCCAGCCCAGGCCGCCGTCGCCGTGGCGGGTGATGACATTGTCGATCTTCAATTCCTTCAACCGGTTCTCGGCCTCGTTCAGCAGGCTGCGGTAGCGTTCGATCGAATAGACATAGCGCGCCAGCCGGCTCAGCACCGCGGCCTGGTAGCCGCTGCCGGTGCCGATCTCCAGCACCCGTTGGCGCGGCTGCACGTCCAGCGCCTGGGTCATCAGGCCGACGATATAGGGCTGCGAAATCGTCTGGGCGCAGTCGATCGGCAGGGCCTGATCCTCCCACGCCTGATCGAGGAATTTCTCGTGCACGAACAACGCCCGGTCGATCGACTCCATCGCCGCCAGCACGCGGGCGTCCATCACCCCCTGCTGGCGGAGGCCAAGGATCAGACGCCCGGCGCGGTCGTCGTTCAAACTCATCATTCCTCCCCCATCGGGGGAGGGGGACCATCCGAAGGATGGTGGAGGGGTTTTGAAACGTACGC
This sequence comes from Brevundimonas sp., assembly GCF_030682035.1. GTDB lineage: Bacteria > Pseudomonadota > Alphaproteobacteria > Caulobacterales > Caulobacteraceae > Brevundimonas. The sequence continues at coordinate 15,695 of NZ_JAUXQZ010000023.1, forward strand.
GGAGCAAACGCCCCTCCACCGCTTCGCGGTCCCCCTCCCCCTTTGGGGGAGGATTTTCATCTCACCATCCCCTTCGGCGGCGCCCCGCCCAGCACGCCCTTCAGATCGTGGATGCTGGGCGCATGGGTCAGGTCGATGTGCAGCGGCGTGACCGAAATCTTCCCCTCGTCCATGGCCCGCAGGTCGGTGCCCGGCGCATGGTCCTGTTTCGAGCCGCGGAAGCTCATCCAGTAATAGTCCCGCCCCCTCAGGTCGGTGCGTTTGACGGCATGCATCTCGCCGATGTCGCGGAAGCCCTGCCGCGTCACCTCGACCTCGGTCACGTCCTCCGGCGCGCGGTTGGGAAAGTTCAGGTTCATCACCACCCCATCCTGCCACGGCTGGGCCAGGAGGCGCGAGATGATGGCCGGGGCATAGGCCTCCGCTGTCTCCCAATGCGCCCGCACCTCGTCGTGAAACCGCTCCAGCGACTGGCTGAGGGCGATGGAGCGGATGCCGAAGGCCATCCCTTGCAACGCCCCCGCCACCGTCCCTGAATAGGAGCAGTCCTCACCGACATTATGCCCGCGATTGACGCCCGAGAGCACCAGATCAGGCCGTTCGGGCATCAGATCGTTGACCGCCAGCACGACGCAGTCTGTCGGCGTCCCGGTCACGGCGAACCGCTTCTCCGAAACCTGATTGACCCGCAGCGGCTCGGTCAGGGTGATGCCCCGCCCCTTGCCCGACTGTTCGGTCTGCGGCGCCACCACCCAGATGTCATCCGACAGCACCCGCGCGATCCGCTCCAGACACTCCAGTCCCTCGGCCTCGATGCCGTCGTCGTTGGTGAGGAGGATGCGCATCAACGCTCCTTCCCCCCTCGCGGGGGAAGGTGGCTCGCGGAGCGGGACGGATGGGGGGGCTGCCGGCCCGGGACGCCCACAGCCGAAAAAGAGCGAATGGAGCCAGCCCCCCCATCCGAGCGGCTGCGCCGCCCACCTTCCCCCGCGAGGGGGGAAGGGAACCGATGCTCACCCACCCACATGGGTCACCCCGCCCATATAGGGAACCAACGCATCCGGAACCGCGATCCGCCCGTCCGCCTCCTGATAGTTCTCCATCACCGCCACCAGCGTCCGCCCAACCGCCAGGCCCGAGCCGTTCAGCGTGTGCACGAACTCGGTTTTCTTCTCCCCGGCCCGCTTGAACCGCGCCTCCATCCGCCGCGCCTGGAAGTCCCCGCAGTTCGAGCAGGAGCTGATCTCGCGATAGGTCCCCTGCGACGGCAGCCAGACCTCCAGATCGAAGGTCTTCTTCGCCGAAAAGCCCATGTCGCCCTTGCACAGCAGCATCCGGCGATACGGCAGGTTCAGCTTCTCCAGCACCGCCTCGGCGCAGCGCACCATCCGCTCGTGCTCGGCCTCAGAATCCTCCGGCCGCGTGATCGAAACCATCTCCACCTTGTGGAACTGGTGCTGCCGGATCAGCCCGCGCGTATCCCGCCCCGCCGACCCCGCCTCGGCCCGGAAACAGGGCGTCAGGGCGGTGTAGCGGATCGGCGTGGCCAGCTCGTCCTCCGACAGGATCTGTTCGCGGACGAGATTGGTCAGGGAAACTTCGGCGGTGGGGATGAGCCAGTGCTCGGTGCTAAACTGAGAACGGTCTCCAAGAACGAAAAGGTCGATCCCAGCGAACAAATCTTTGGCCTGAATCTGCTCCATGATATCGGGAATTCGTCCTGCTCGGCCGTACTCCCCCGCACTCACCTCAAGCGAAATGGCGTCGAGTTCTCGTCTGAGATCTGCCGTCGCTTCAAGCGACTGCTTCTTTGAACGCTCTCTGATGCTTTCCCAGTCGGTGCTTAACGCTCTGAACAAATCGGAGCCGAACTTTGGCAACTGCGCGGTGCCGAACATCGCCTCATCACGAACAAGGTAAGGCGGATTGACCTCCAAGTAGCCGTGCTCGCCCGTCTGCACATCTAGCATGAATTGGCCAATGGCCCTTTCGAGCCGGGCCAGCCCGCCTTTAAGGACGGCGAAACGCGACCCTGACATCTTCGCTGCGGCCTCGAAATCCAAGAGGCCCAATGCCTCTCCGAGGTCGGCGTGGTCCACGGTCATCCCACCAGAGTTGGGAGTGCCCCAATGCGAGATTTCTTTGTTTTCCGACTCGTCCTCGCCGGCGGGCACATCACCCGCAGGGACATTGGGAAGTTCGGCCAAGAGGCTCCGAAGGGCTGCTGACAGGCGGCTCTCAGCGTCGTCACATTCGCTGATGAATGCCTTCAGTCGCTCCACCTGCACCTTTAGCTTTGATGCTTGATCGACATCGCCAACTTTCATCGCGGCACCGACTGCGCGCGACAGGTCGTTGCGTCGAGCTAGCGCTTCTTGTCCCTTTGTCTGAGCTTCGCGAAGGTTGGTATCGATCTCGAGCAAGATATCGACGTCGTCCTCCGCCGTCTCTTGATCGACCCCACGCGACGACCAGCCGCTCACGAAGGCGGCGGGATTGTCTCGAATGGCGCGGATGTCGTGCATGGTCGGTCTCGTGGAGAGGAAGCGATGCTCTAGCGGGCGGCGCGGATTCCGCCAACCCGCCAACCCCACCCGCTATCGTCATTCCGGGCGGAGAGGCGCGCAGCGGCTCGCAGACCCGGAACCCAGCGGCGCGCGCCCGCGCGAACCTGTCGGGAGCGCAGCCGGCCAACCATTTCGCCTTCGGCGCCGCTGGGTTCCGGCCTTCGCCGGAATGACGATAGCGGGTTGGGCCACCTGGACCCTCCCTTCCCTTGCCGTGTCTTCTCGCCCCTTTCGACCCCCAACAGTGTCTTCTCGCCCCTCCCCGCGAGCGGAGTCCCACCCTGCGTCCGAATCTGACGCAGCCGCATGCCTTAATGCCCAGACCCCCACGGGGCCGGTCTTTGACAGTCTTGATCCATCGCTCCGCCCGCCCCAGGACGCAGCGCCCCGACCCAACCAGGTACAAATTTCAGACCGCTCAGACCCATTTTTTCGGGTCGACTGAAGACTCTCAGATCAACCCGCCCAGCGGCGAGCTCGCACTCGCGTACATCCGCTTCGGCATCCGCCCGGCCAGATAGGCCTCGCGCCCCGCGATCACCGCGTGCTTCATCGCCGAGGCCATCAGGATCGGGTCCTTGGCCGCGGCGATGGCCGTATTGGCGATCACCGCGTCGCAGCCCAGTTCCATGGCGATGGTCGCGTCAGACGCCGTGCCCACGCCCGCGTCCACCAACACCGGCACCCCGGCCCCCTCGACGATCAGCCGGATGTTGACCCGGTTCTGGATGCCCAGCCCCGAGCCGATCGGGCTCGCCGCCGGCATGATGGCCGCCGCCCCGGCGTCCTCCAGCCGCTTCGCCATCACCACGTCGTCGGTGCAATAGACCATGACCTGGAAGCCCTCCCTGATCAGCAGCTCCAGCGCCCGCAGCGTCTCGATCATGTCCGGATACAGGTGCGCCGTGTCCGACAGCACCTCCAGCTTGACCAGATCCCAGCCGCCGGCCTCGCGTGCCAGCCGCAACGTCCGCACCGCGGCCTCGCCGGTGAAACAGCCGGCGGTGTTGGGCAGGAAGGTGAAACGGTCCGGCCTGACGTAGTCCACCAGCATCGGCTGCGACGGATCGCTCAGATTCACCCGCCGCACGGCCACGGTGACGATCTCGGCGCCCGCCGCCTCGGCCGCGTCGGCGTTCTCCTGATAGGTCTTGTACTTGCCGGTGCCGACGATCAGCCGGCTCGAAAAGGTCCGTCCGGCGACGGTCCAAGTGTCTTGAGGAAAGGTCATGGTCGCGGGTTTAGCCCGTCCGCGGCCCGAGTCGAAGTCCTCGCGGACTTATTGACCCGCCGTCGCCCGCCCGTCCCGCGCCGCGATCAGGGCCGAGACATTGATGTCCGATCCGACCACGCAGGTGTCGGCGCTCAACGGACAGATGCCCAGCGTCCGCTCGATCTCGCGCAGCCGCACGACCTCGGGGTTTGAGCGGATCGATTCGGCCAGTAGCCGGTTAGCCTCGGCCTGTCCCCGCGCCTGGGCGATCCGCGCCTCGGCGTTGGCCCGCTCCAGATTGACCCTCTCCAGCGCGGCGCGGGTGTTCTGCTCGGCCGTGGTGCGCGACTGGATCGCCGCCAGCACCGTCTCCGGGTAGCGGATCGACCCGACCCACTCCATGCGGATGATCTCCAGCCCCTGCGGGCCCCATTCGCGTTGCAGGGCCTGCATGGCGCGCTGCAGCACGATCTGGCGTCCAGGCCCAATCAGCTGGCCAGGGCAGTTATCCGCGTCGGGCGTGCCGGGCGCGACCAGGGCGACCCCGGCCACGGTCGCGGCCGGCGCGATCGGCTGGACCTCCGGACGGGCCGACTGCTGGGCGTTGCAGGCCACCGGCAGCTTCTCGGTCTCCCGCGCGATGGCGGCGCGCACCGAGGTCCGCAGCGGCCCGTCGATGAAGGCGTCGAACTCCTGCCGCCAGGTCGCATACAGATCCGCCGCCTTGTCCTCGCGGATGCGGAAGGTCAGGGCTACGTCCGCCGTCATTGGCAGGCCCAGCACGTCCGAGAAGGTGATCTCCTCGTTCTCGCCCCCGTCGGCGTTGGTCTCCCGCGTATAGCTGTAGGTGCGCTGTAGCGTCTGGTAGGTGCGGATTTTCTCGCCGATGCCTTCCCAGTGAAAGCCGGGCCCCAGTTCGGCGCGCTGCACCCCGGGGTTGGGCCCGAATTTCGTAGTCTTGATGCCCATGTAGCCGCTCTCGACGGTCACGCTGCACGAGGACACCGCCACCGTCGAAATCAGGATCAGCAGGCCGATCAGGGCCACCAGGCTGATGGTGCGCCCCACGGACCCGCCGCCGCGAGGCAGCTTGATTCCGGACAAGCCCGTTCCAAAGTTCGACATCTATCCGCCCCTCAACGCTTCAGTGACTTGACGGCCCAGGCCCACAGCCGGGTCGCGGCCCAGACCAGCACCAGAATGCCCGCGATCCCCAGCACCGACGCCGTGATCAGACTGCCCGCGAAATGGGCTTCCAGCACCGCCGGCACGGCGTAACGGATCAGGAATATGAAGGCGATCACCAGCCCGGCGATCCCGGCGGCCACGCCCAGAGCGGTCTTGATCTCTCGGTCCATGGCTCCCCCTCCGGTTCTATCAGAGCGCACGGAGAGGTTTCGCGCAAAGGCTTTCGGCTTCAACCCCCGCCGACGAACTGCACCAGTTCGATCCGGTCCCCCTCGGCCAGCGCCGTCGCCGCGTGCAGCGACCGCGGCACGATCTCCAGATTCCGCTCGACCGCCACCTTGCGAACGTCCAGACCCAGCTCCTCCACGAGGGCCAGAATGGTCGCCGCCTCAACCTCGCGAAGTTCACCGTTGACCTGAATGCGCATGCCGTTACGTCACTCTGTTCCGCGCGACGTTTTGATAACCGCCACGCCTCAGCTAAAAGGCCCGTCCGATTCCGGTCGGAACCCGTAGTTCCACGAGCTCATGCCCGATCAACCCGTCCTCTACGTCCTGAACGGCCCTAACCTCAACCTGCTTGGGGTGCGCGAGCCCGACATCTACGGACGTGAGACCCTCGGCGACATTCAGGCTCTCTGCGAAACCGCCGCCTCCGGCGCCAGCGTCGTCTTCCGCCAGACCAACCACGAAGGCGAACTGATCGACTGGGTCCAGGAAGCCCGCACAAAGGCGGCGGCGCTGGTGATCAATCCCGCCGGCTACGGTCACACCTCGGTGGCCCTGCTGGATGCGCTGAAGACGCTGACGATCCCGATCGTCGAATGCCACCTCTCCAATCCGGCGGCGCGCGAGCGCTTCCGCCATCGCTCCCATGTCTCGTCGGTCGCGGCCGGCGTGGTTTCGGGCTTCGGCTCATTCAGCTACGAACTGGCCGTCAAGGCCGCCCTCAAGCTGGCGCAGGAACGCAGCCAGCCCGCGGGCCGTTCGGTTCAAGACGACAAGAAGAGGCTCTAACACCCATGGCCGATCCCAAGACCCCCGCGCCCGAGCTCAAGAACGAGTCGGGGATCGACACCACCCTGGTGCGCCAGCTGGCCGATATCCTGAACGACACCTCCCTGACGGAGATCGAGGTCGAGCAGGGCGAGTTGCGCATCCGGGTGGCCCGCGAAGTCGTGGCCGCCCCGGTCATGCAATATTCCGCCGCTCCGCCCGCCCATGTGCCCGCTCCTGTCGCCGCGGCCTCCCCGGCATCCATGCCGTCGGACCCCGCCACCATCGTCGCCAAATCCGGCGAAGAGGTGAAGTCTCCCATGGTCGGCACCGTCTATCTGCAGGCCTCGCCGGAAGCGCCGCCGTTCGCCCAGGCCGGCGACAAGGTCAAGAAGGGCCAGACCCTGCTGATCGTCGAGGCCATGAAGACGATGAACCCGATCCAGTCTCCTCGCGACGGCGTCGTCAAGGAAATCCTGGTCGGCGACGCCCAGCCGGTCGAGTTCGGCGAGCCCCTCGTCCTGCTCGAGGCGTAAGCCATGTTTACGAAAGTCCTCATCGCCAACCGCGGCGAAATCGCCCTGCGCATTCATCGCGCCTGCAAGGAGATGGGCATCTCCACCGTCGCCGTGCACTCCGAAGCCGACCGCGGCGCCATGTGGGTACGGCTGGCCGACGAGAGCGTCTGCATCGGCCCGGCGCCGGCGGCCAAGAGCTACCTCAACATCCCGTCGATCATCGCCGCCGCCGAGATCACCGGCGCCCAGGCGATCCACCCCGGCTACGGTTTCCTGTCCGAGAACGCCCGCTTCGCCGAGATCGTCGAAGCCCACGGCATGACCTTCATCGGACCCAGGCCCGAACACATCCGGGTCATGGGCGACAAGATCACCGCCAAACAGACGGTGCTCGAGGCCGGCATCCCCTGCGTTCCCGGCTCGGCCGGGGAGGTCGAGACCATCGAGGACGCCATCGAGGCCTCGAAATCGATCGGCTTCCCTCTGATCGTCAAGGCCGCCGCCGGCGGCGGCGGACGCGGCATGAAGGTCGCCCTGACCGCCGACGACCTGGTCGAGGCCGTTCAGACCGCCCAGTCCGAGGCCACCGCCGCCTTCGGCAACGGCGCCGTCTATATGGAGCGCTACCTCCAGAAGCCGCGCCACATCGAGCTTCAGGTCATTGCCGACAGCCACGGCAACGTCGTCCATCTGGGCGAACGCGACTGCTCCCTGCAACGCCGCCATCAGAAGATCCTCGAGGAAGCTCCCTCGCCCGCCCTGTCGGCCACCGAGCGCGTCGCCATCGGCGAGACCGTCAACAAGGCCATCGCCGCCATCGGCTACCTCGGCGTCGGCACCATCGAATTCCTCTGGGAAGACGGCGAGTTCTTTTTCATCGAGATGAACACGCGGTTGCAAGTCGAGCATCCGGTGACCGAAATGATCACCGGCGTCGATCTGGTGCGCGAACAAATCCGCATCGCCGCCGGCCTGCCCCTGTCGTTCACCCAGGCCGACGTGACCTTCACCGGCCACGCCATCGAATGCCGGATCAACGCTGAGAACGCTGAAACCTTCACGCCCTCGCCCGGCACGATCGCGGCCTTCCACGCGCCCGGCGGCCTTGGCGTCAGGCTGGATAGCGCCATCTACGCCGGCTATTCGATCCCGCCCTACTACGACAGTCTGATCGGCAAGCTGATCGTCCACGGCCGTGATCGCGAGGAGTGTATCGCGCGCCTGAAACGCAGCCTCAACGAAATGGTCATCACCGGCATCGACACCACCATACCCCTGTTCCAGAAGCTGTTGCTGGAACCGGACATCCTGTCCGGCGACTACGACATCCACTGGCTGGAAAACTGGGCCAAACGCCAGAAGGTCGAGGCCTGAGCGACTCCGCCTTCACCGCCGGCGGGCCGTTCGGCGGCTTCGGCCCCGATGAACTGCTGAACTGCTACGCCACCGGCGTCTTCCCCATGGGCGAGGCCCGCGACGATCCGCGCATCTTCCTGGTCGAGCCGGAACAGCGCGGCCTGATCCCGCTGGACGGCTTCCACATCCCGTCCCGCCTGAAGCGCACCGTCCGCGCCGACGGCCACACGATCCGGGTCGATACGGCCTTCGACGCCGTGCTGGATGCCTGCGCCGCCTCGGGTCCCGGCCGCGACGACAGCTGGATCAACGCCCCGATCCGTCGCCTCTACGGCGAACTGAACGCCCGCGGCCATGCGCACAGCATCGAATGCTGGCGCGGCGAAACCCTGGTCGGCGGCCTTTACGGCGTCACCCTCGGTGGCGCCTTCTTCGGCGAAAGCATGTTCAGCCGCGAGCGCGACGCGTCCAAGATCGCCCTGGTGCATCTGGTTGCGCGGTTGAAGCGCGGCGGCTGGCGCTTGCTCGACACCCAGTTCCTGACTGGCCACCTCAGCCAGTTCGGCGCGGTCGAGACCTCGCAGGCGGCCTATCTCAAACTTCTGCGAGCGGCCCGTCGGCTGAGGCCCAACACCCGTTCGCTGTTCGATCCCATGAGCGGGTCAGAGGCGCTTTTCTACGCCTTGCAGCCGACGATCCAGGCGTCATAGATCGGATGCTGCAGCCCGCTGACGGCGGGCGAAGAGGCGAACATCCAGCCGCGGAAGATCTGGCGCGGTTCATTGACCTGAATGACGCCCCGCGGCTGCAGGCTGACTTCAAGGTAGGCGACAGCGTCGGACACCTGTTCGTCGGGCGCCGAGACCTCACAGGCCCGGGCAGTGAAGATCAGCGTGCGCTGGAACCGGACGGGGCGACCCCCCACCTCGACCTCGAACCGCATCGATTCGGCGGTAATCTTGTCGATGGCTTCGACAATGGCCACGCGACGACGCTGGCGACGGGCGGGGGCGGCCGGGGTTTCAACGCGCTTCACCGGCGCGTCGTCCGCCTTCTCTTCCTCATCTTGCTTCCCTTCGGCCTCGGCGATCACGATCGGCGGCGTGACCGGGGTCACGGCGATCGGCGAGGCTGGCGCCGGCGCGGCTTCCGGCGCGGGCTCTATCGGTGGCGCCTGGACCGGAGTCTGGCTATTCAAAGCGGCCGTCGGATCCTGGATCGGAACCGCGTCCTGGGGCAGGTCATTGAGAGCCGAGGCCAGAACCGCGCCTGACGCCAGAAGTGCTGCCGCGGTCACGCCAGCCAGGATCGACCCCCGGAGCGTCATTCCGGCCGCCAGGCTTCGTAGTCACCAGTCGCCGGCGGTCGCACGCCATCAGCGGCGAGCGAGCCTTTCGGCCTCCAGGCCATCGGGGTGCCGGTCAGATTGGGCAGATGATCTTCTTCCCAGGCGCGGCGCGCCAGCGGCTGGTCGGTCGGCAATTCATCAAAGGTATAGTGCAGCCAGCCGTGCCAGTCCGGCGGCACCTTTGAGGCGTCGGCATAGCCGTTGTAGGTCACCCAACGGCGACGGCGGCCATCATAGCTCGAGTTGTCTCGGGACAGGTAGTAGCGGTTGCCGAACTCGTCGGTCCCCACATGCTCGCCGCGCTTGGCGATGGTGAAGAAGGTGCCGATGGTGGCGCCGCTGGTCCAGCCGAAGATCCTGCCTAGCACGTCGGGAATCCACTCACGCTCGGTCGCCCGGCGGAGGCCGGTGACACTGGCCGCATCATAGAAAGTGGCGAGGCCGGCGTCCAGCACCGCGCGCGCGCCTCGCACCTCAACATCTTGGGGGTAACCGCCTGCGGACACGCCAGATTTATTGCCGGGATCCCACCTCGCCGCTAATCTGGCCGAAAGGCCACGTCGAGTCCGCCGCATGCGCTTTCCCTTCGCCTCCCTCGCCGCCGCGATGCACCGACCTGCCCGCGAGATCGAACGTGCGGACGGGATCATCGCTGTGCGCGCGCCCGAGGGCTGGACCGACGTCCAGATCGAGGCTTGGCTGGACTGGGCCGATGCCGAAGGCCTCACGACGGACGGCGACGATCCGCTGCAAGAGGCGGCCGTCGCCTGGAGCCTGCGTCTTTGTCCCGACAGGGCCGAGGAGCTGTCGGCGACCGTGTTGCTGGGGCTTGCCTCGCCCGCCCGGACATCGACATTCGCCGCGGGTCTGACCGATCTGTCCCAACCTGGGGCCGCACGCCGACTACAGGCGGAATCCGCTCTGCGATGGGCCAATCGACTGGCGGCTGGTGCCATCGAAGCCGCAGCAGCGGCGCTGGAACGCGTGGCCGAGGCGGTGTCCCGCTGCGAGGGTCCGCGCGCCGACTGCGCTGACCCCGTGCGAAATCCCGCCCTCGCGCGCGCGGCGCTCGCCGCGCGTCGGACGGGGGCTGCCGACGCCGACATCCTGCGCGCCATACAGGGCGAGCGGTTCGACATCGCTCTCCCGCCCCGTGTGTCGCCGCCGCCCATGCTGGCTCTCGCTGACCGCGCCATGATCGCCTCCGGCGCTCCGGAAGCACTTGCGGCGGCTGAAGCCGCGCTGGACGGGGATCTGATCCTGACCTTCGATTCCGACACAGCCTGGGCTGTGTCGGAGGCCAGGCGGGCGCCGGCGGTCCTTCTGTCCCTGACCGCGCTGGAGACGGTCGCCGGAAAGGGATTTGAACCCGCGCTCGGGGATCTCGTGCGCCTCTGGACGACAGCCCTCACGGCCGACGGCGCCACGGTCGTGACCGTCGGACTGGGCGGACTGGCCGATCTCGTGCTCAACAGCGCGTCCCCCGCCAATGTATCCCGCCCGGACCAACTGGCGAAGCTGGTCCGGGCGGCGGCGGGCGACGCTTCTACAGCTCTCTTCGTCAACGACCTTGAGGCCGAGCTGCGGCTGGGCCTGTCGCGGCTGTCCGCCTGCGAGGCCTGGCAGACCGCGGACGGCGGCGTAGCGCGGCGCTTGCGACCGTCCCTGGCCGCTGCGATCAAGCGGCACGGCGGCGACGTCGACGCCGCCGAACGCCACCTGTTCGGGCGACGAACCCTCGTCGATGCGCCGCGCGTCGACCATACGGCTTTGCGGGCACGAGGCTTTACAGATGTGGAGCTTGAAGGGCTGGAGCAGGCTCTCACACAGGTCGACAACCTCAACGACGCCTTCCGATCGCCGGTGCTGGACGCAGGCTTTCTGCGGGACGTGCTGGGCTTCGAGGGCGCCGTGGGCGATCTGTTGCCGCACCTCGGCTTCTCTGCTGATGACATCGCCCTCGCCGAGGCCGGGGTTTTCGGTCATGGCGATCTGCTGGACTGGGACGGCTCTCCTGAGGGCATTCAGGCTGTCCTGTCGGACCCGGCGGCCTTCGAAGCCGCGCTTCGGGCCGAGCTGGACGCAGTTAGCGCGATCCCCGACACGGCCCCGACGCTGATCGACTGGCGCACCACGCCGGCGCAAGCCGCGCGTCTGCTGGCCGAAGCCGCGCGGGACGGGCGCTGCGCTATCCGACTGATGCGGGCGACGCCGCCAGCAGGCCCCCTGCTCGACCTGGTTGAGTCCGAGCCGGCGCCGCGTCCACGCCGCTGGGAGCCGGAGGCCAAGGCCGTCGAGCGGGTGGTGGAAAAGGTTGTAGAGCGCGAGCGTACCCGTCGCAAACTCCCGGACCGCCGCAAGGGCTATATCCAGAAGGCCGCCGTCGGCGGGCACAAGGTCTACATCCACACCGGCGAATACGAGGACGGCGAACTCGGCGAAATCTTCATCGACATGCACAAGGAAGGCGCCGCCTTCCGCTCGCTGATGAACAATTTCGCCATCGCGATCTCGATCGGGCTCCAGTACGGCGTGCCGCTGGAAGAATTCGTCGACGCCTTCATCTTCACCCGGTTCGAGCCCGCCGGAGCCGTGACGGGCAATGACTCGATCAAGTCCGCGACTTCGATTCTCGACTACATCTTCCGTGAGCTGGGGGTGTCCTATCTGGACCGGCACGAACTTGCCAACGCCGAGCCCGATCCGTTGAGCAGCAACGGCTTGGGCACGCTGGCGGGCGACGACGACGCGCCGGAAACCGTCCCGGCCGCCCGGTTCATCTCCAAGGGCTTCGCCCGCGGCACGGCGCCGGACAATCTGGTCGTCCTGCCGTTCGGCCAGAAGCGGGAGACGCCGGTCACGCCCTATATGCCCACCGAGGCAGTAGCCTGTCCCGCCTGCGGCGACTTCTCTTTGCAGCAGCGCGGCGCGGGATGGATCTGCGACACTTGCGGGGCAGCGCCGTCGATGCAGGGTTGATCAACGATTTGGCGCCATGATGCTCCTCGTCGAGCCACGCCCAAGGCCGAGACCGGAGCCCGCCATGAAGCCGATCCTGACCGCAACCGTCGTCGCCGCACTTGTGGCTGTCGCCCTGCCCGCCGTCGCCCAGAACGCCGGCCAGATCGCCCGGGTGCGCGGCGGCGCGAGTTGCGCCGGCTGCAACCTGTTCCAGGCAGCCCTGTCGGGGCTCGAGGCGCGCGGCCTGAACCTGTCCGGCGCGAGACTGCGTCAGGCCGATCTGAGCCTTACGGCAATGAGCCGTACCCGCTTCTCCAACGCCGATCTCCGCGACGTGGAAGCCTACGGCGGCGTCTTCTCGGGTTCGAACTTCTCGGGCGCTAACATGACCAACGCCAGCTTCGTCGGCGCCTATCTGGACGGGGCGAATTTTTCGGGAGCGACCCTGAGCGGGGTCAACTTCTCGGGCGCTTCGATGCGGCGCGCGACGGGCCTGACCCAAGGCCGGCTGAACCAGGCCTGCGGCGATGAGGCGACGCAACTGCCCGGCGGCCTGACCCTTCCCCGCTGCTAGACGGCCTCGGACCTTACGGCGAATTAAGTAGGGTTTGCCGATGTTTGAAGTCATGAAAGGGGCGTGAAACAGATTGCTGCTCCCCTGTTCCGTCGCCTCTCGACCGATGGCCTCGCGCTCGGCGCCGCGATCGCGGTCCTCGCTGCGGCCGGTTCGGCCAGCGCCGAAATCCAGCTGCAGTTCCAGTACCAGGATCGCGACGTCGCCCGAATGGTCTCGCTGGGCGGAACCTGCAATCGCTGCGAACTGTCCGGCCGGGATCTGACCGGGGCGGCCTTTACCGGCGCGGTCTTCATCAACGCCACCCTCGTCGGCGCCAATCTGCGGGGCGCGGAACTGGTCGGCTCGAACTTCTCGGGCAGCGACTTCAGCCGCGCCGACCTGTCGGGCGCCGAGATGGTCGGCGCTGACTTCACCGGCTCCAATTTCTCAGGTGCGGACCTGTCGGGCGTCGAGGCCATGGGCGCGACCCTGGTGCGGGTGCGTCTGGCGGGGGCCGATCTCACGGGCGCCGCACTGAACGGGGCCAATATGAACACCGCGATCCTGACCGGAGCGGACTTGAGCGCGGCGGAACTGAACGCGGCCACCCTGGCCAATGTCAACGCCCGATCAGCGGACTTCTCCGATGCGGAGATCGCCATGTCGAACCTGTCGAACGGCGACTTCCGCTCCGCCGACTTCAGCGACGCGACCCTGAACGGCGCGCGTCTGACGGGTGGCCGGTTCGGCGGCGCCGATTTCGACGGCGCATCCATGAACCGCACGGACATCCGCGGCGCGGACCTGTCGGGCGTCCGCGGCCTTAGCCAGTCCCAGATAAGCCGGGCCTGCGGAGACGCCGCCACCCGTCTGCCCGCCCGACTGAACGTCCGCGTCTGCCGCGGCGTCAGCGTGATGCGGATCGCGCCTCCCGCTCCCCCTGCGCCGCCGGTCCCGCCGCGCTCGCGGAACTTCCTCGTCGCCAGCGCCGACCGCTGATCCCCGCCGTCAGACCTTGATCGGCAGCGCCGCACGGATGTGCAGTTCCTTGTACTGACGCTCGGCCGCATCCGACGGCGCGCTCATCAGCAGATCCTGACCCTGCTGGTTCAGCGGGAAGGCGATGACCTCACGGATCGCGACCTGATTGGCCAGCAGCATGACGATCCGGTCGATGCCGGGGGCCAGACCGCCGTGGGGCGGGGCGCCGTAGCGGAAGGCGTTGAGCATGCCGCCGAACTGGTCCTCGACCACCGAGGCGTCATAGCCGGCGATCTCGAAGGCCTTGAGCATGATGTCGGCCTTGTGGTTCCGGATCGCGCCGGAGCACAGCTCATAGCCGTTGCAGACGATGTCATACTGGTAGGCGAGAATATCGAGCGGGTCCTTGCTGGTCAGGGCCTCCATCTCGCCCTGCGGCATCGAGAAGGGGTTGTGCGAGAAATCGACCTTCTTCTCTTCCTCACTCCACTCGAACATCGGGAAGTCAACGATCCAGCAGAAGCGGAATTCGTCGTCAGAGATCAGGTTGAGGTCCTGGCCCAGCTTGGTGCGGGCGTTTCCAGCGAACTTGTGGAAGACGGCCGGGTCGCCGGCGGCGAAGAAGGCGGCGTCGCCCTGCCCCATGCCCAGCGCCTTCATCAGGGCGTCGGTCGGCTCGGCGCCGAGGTTTTTGGCGATCGGGCCGCCCCAGGCCCCCTGGTCCTCGGACCAGAAGATGTAGCCGAGGCCCGGTTGGCCCTCGCCCTGGGCCCAGGAGTTCATGCGGTCGCAGAAGGCGCGGCTGCCCCCCTTTGGCGCGGGGATGGCCCAGACGGCGTTCTTAGCGTCGCCGGCGAGAATCTTGTTGAACAGGCCGAAACCACCGTCGCGGAAATGCTGTGACACGTCCTGCATCTCGATCGGGTTGCGCAGGTCGGGCTTGTCGGTGCCGTATTTTGAAATGCTGTCCCGGTAGGGGATGCGCACAAACGGATAGGGATCGACCGTCTTGCCGTCGGCGAACTCCTCGAACACGCCGTGCATGACGGGCTCGATGGCGGCGAAGACGTCCTCTTGCGTGACGAAGCTCATCTCGACGTCGAGCTGGTAGAATTCCAGCGAGCGGTCGGCGCGCAGGTCTTCGTCGCGGAAACAGGGCGCGATCTGGAAATAGCGGTCGAAGCCCGAGACCATCAGCAGCTGTTTGAACTGCTGCGGGGCCTGCGGCAGGGCGTAGAATTTGCCCGGGTGCAGCCGCGACGGAACGAGGAAGTCGCGTGCGCCTTCGGGGCTGGAGGCCGTCAGGATCGGCGTCTGGTACTCGAGAAAGCCTTGACCGACCATGCGCTGGCGGATCGAGGAGATCACGCGAGAGCGCAGCACGATGTTCTTGTGCAGCGTCTCGCGGCGCAGGTCGAGGTAGCGGTGCTTGAGGCGGATTTCCTCGGGGTATTCGGGCTCGCCGAAGACCGGCAGCGGCAGTTCAGCGGCCTCGGACAGGACCTCGACGGCCTTGACGCGGATCTCGATCTCGCCGGTCGGAAGGTTGGCGTTCTTCGTCTCGGCGGAGCGGGCCACGACCTCGCCGTCCACGCGGATGACGCTCTCGGCGCGCAGGCGTTCGACGGCCTCGAAGCCCGGCGTCTCGGGGTGCAGCACCAGCTGGGTCAGGCCGTAGTGATCGCGCAGGTCGATGAACAGCAGGCCGCCGTGGTCGCGCTTGCGATGCACCCAGCCGGACAGGCGGACATTGGAGCCCGCATCGGTCAAACGGAGAGCGCCGCAGGTGTGGGAGCGGTAGGCGTGCATGGTCGGTTCGTCTTGGATTACAGGCCGCAAAGGGCGCAATTCGGGAGGGCGGAAGGGCGCATCATCGCCCCGGAAAGTCAAGGTTTACGGGCCTCACAGGGGTCAAAAGGCGCGACCCGCCCGAAAATGCCGAAAAGCTGTCTTGTCGATACATTCGCCCCTCCTGCAGGCTGTTGATCGGCTCAGGCTAGCGGAACCCTGCGTCAGGAATGGACGCAGGCGGGAGTCCGGCCGAGGCCGGAACGGTTTGAGGGGCGGGAATGCAGGTTTGGGGGTCGGGCGGGGGCCGGAAGATCGGGGGCGACAAGGAAGCCTGCGCATCCACAGGCGACTGCGCTTGTCCACGGCGGGGGAAGGAACCGCGTCCCGGGTCTGCTATGATGAACGCAATGACCGCCCGCCCCTCGCCCGCCGACCAGATGCGACTGCCGTTGCAACGCGACCTGCCCGAGGGGGCCGAGGGCTTCGTCGTGTCGGACTGTAACCGCACCGCTGTCGAGGCGCTGTTGGACTGGCCCAATCTGATCGGCGGGGTGGTGGCCATCTCGGGGCCGGCGGGCAGCGGCAAGAGCCGGCTGGCGCAGGTCTGGGCCGAGCGGGTCGGGGCGGTGGCCATTCACGGGGCCGAGGCGGCGCTGATCGATCCGCTGGAGCTGGACGGACGGCCGGTGCTGCTGGACCCGGCCCGGGAGGTCGACGACGAGACCCTGTTCCACCTGATCAACCTGGCCCAGGCGCCGGGCGGCGCCCTGCTGCTGGTGGCGCGGTCAGCGCCCTCGGGCTGGGAGGCCGCCCTGCCGGACCTGCGCTCGCGGCTGGACGCCATCCGGACCTACGCTGTCGAGGCGCCTGACGACGCGGTTCTGTCGGCCATGCTGGAGGCCCGGTTCGCCGAACGGGGCATCCGTCCGCAGAAGGACGTCATCCCCTGGCTGCTGCGCCGCATCGACCGGTCGGCGGCGGCGGCGGCGGATGTCGTCGAACGGCTGGACGCCCTGCACAAGCCGGTGACACGGGCGCTGGCGCGGGAGGCGGTGGAGGGGGCGGAGGCGAGCGGGGAGTTGTTTGAGTAGGCGGCGTGAGCCCCCTCCACCACGCTTCGCGTGGTCCCCCTCCCCCGTTGGGGGAGGAATGCGAACGTCACAGTCCTCCCCCGCCGGGGGAGGTGGATCGTCGGCGTAGCCGGCGAGACGGAGGGGGCCCTCGGAGCTGAATCTAAAGGCCCAGCCTGGCCTTCAGGATGTCGTTGACCGCGGACGGGTTGGCCTTGCCGCCGGTGGCCTTCATGACCTGACCGACGAACCAGCCGAGGGCCTGCGGCTTTTCGGCGACGGCGGCCGCCTTGTCGGGGTTGGCGGCGATGATGTCGTCGATGGCTTTCTCGATCGCGCCGGTGTCGGTGACCTGTTTGAGACCGTGTTTCTCGACCACCTCGGCGGGCGAACCTTCGCCGTTCCAGACATGGTCGAAGACTTCCTTGGCGATCTTCGACGAGATGACGTCGGTCTCGATCAGCTCGACCAGCTGGGCGACGTGGGCGGCAGGCAGGGTGTTGTCCGAGAAGTCCTTGCCATCGGCGGCCAGGCGCGCGGAGACCTCGTTGGTCACCCAGTTGGACACCAGTTTGGCGTCCCGTCCTACGGCGGCGGCTTCGAAATAGTCGGCCTTGGCCTGTTCCGAGATCAGGACCACGGCGTCGTATTGCGACAGGCCGTAGTCGGCCATCAGCCGGCGGCGCTTTGCATCCGGCAGTTCGGGCAACGACGCCTTGATGGCGTCGATCCAGGCCTGTTCCAGCTCGAGCGGAAGCAGGTCGGGGTCGGGGAAGTAGCGGTAGTCCATCGCCTCTTCCTTGGAGCGCATCGATCGGGTCTCGCCGGCCGTCGGATCGTAGAGGCGGGTCTCCTGACTGATCTTGCCACCGTCCTCGAGGATTTCGATCTGGCGCCGGGCCTCATGGTTGATGGCCTGGGAGATGAAACGGAACGAGTTGACGTTCTTGATCTCGCAGCGCGTGCCCAGATGGCTGAAGTCGCCGGTCGCCTTGTATTTGGCGTACTGGCCCTCGCGGCACACCGAGACGTTGACGTCGGCGCGCAGATTGCCCTTCTCCATGTCGCCGTCGCAGGTGCCCAGATAGATCAGAATGGTTCTGATCTTCTTGACGTAAGCCACGGCTTCTTCTGGGGAACGAATGTCGGGACGCGACACGATCTCCATCAGGGCGGTGCCCGCGCGGTTCAGGTCGACATAGCTCTCGGTCGGGGACAGGTCGTGGATCAGCTTGCCCGCGTCCTGCTCCAGATGCAGGCGTTCGATGCCGACGTTGAAGAAGGAGCCGTCCTCGGCCTCCACCTCGACGACGCCTTCGCCGACGATGGGGAAGTAGAGCTGGCTGATCTGATAGCCGGTGGGCAGGTCGGGGTAGAAATAGTTCTTCCGGTCGAACTGGCTGCGCCGGTTGATCCGGGCGTTGAGGCCGAGGCCGGTGCGGACCGCCTGTTCGACGCAGAATTTGTTGAGCGTCGGCAACATGCCGGGAAAGCCGGCGTCGACCAGCGACACCTGCTCGTTCGCCCCCGCACCGAAGCCGACGGCTGCGCCCGAGAACAGCTTGGCCTTCGACGCCACCTGGGCGTGGATCTCCAGCCCCATGACGATTTCCCACGGGCCGGTGCGGCCGGGGATGAGTTTCGAATTCGTAGCGGTGTCGGTCATGGTCTTCTCTTACCCCTCTCCCATCGGGAGAGGGAGGGACCCGCTCAACGAAGTTGAGTGGGAGGGTGAGGGGTTACGGTGCTGGCCAATCGGGCCTGGGCTTTCACGGCATCGAGCACTTTCGGAAGTTCATGCACGACCTCGTCGTTCAGGAACCGGAGGACGAACCAGCCGAGAGCCTCGATCGCGCGCTGGCGGACGAGGTCGTAGCTGGCCTGGTCGTCGTCTTCATGGATGCCGCCGTCCAGTTCGATGACCAGTCGCGCCTTCTCGCAGGCGAAATCGGCGAAGTAGCGGCTGATCGGATGCTGGCGGCGAAACTTCAGGTCGTCGAGGCGGCCGCCGCGGATAGCCTGCCACAACTTGTTCTCGGCATAGGTCTGGCGTTGGCGCAGGTCACGCGACCGTTCGGTTCGAGTCTCGCGCTCCATGCACCGTAACCCCTCACCCTCCCACGCCGCTGTCGCGGCGTGGGTCCCTCCCTCTCCCTTTGGGAGAGGGGTCAGGTACGCCGGTGAACGCTTGCCGAAGTGCCCAAAAAGCGCCCCAGCCGATCGCACCGAAAAATATCAGTCCGCCGAAAAACCACGCAAACCCACCAAGGTCCCAGACCATCTTCTCATTGGAATAGGGAGCGCCGTACCTCGTTAGAACGTAGGCGCCGCCTACCCAAAGCACCAAGCCGGCAACGCTGATCAACCCTGGGAGCAGTCCGAGGAAGAAGTAAATCGTCCGCTCGGGTGCTCCGAGTCGTCTCACCACCACTTGTCCGGCCTGGCCGCAAACCCCGCCGCATCCTCCAGCGCGCTCGCCACCTGGAAGACCGTCGCCTCGTCCAGCGCCTTGCCGATGACCTGAAGGCCCAGCGGCAGGCCGCCCTTGTCGAGGCCGGCGGGCACGGAGATGCCCGGCAGGCCGGCGAGGTTGGCGGTCACGGTGAAGATGTCGTTCAGATACATCTGCAGCGGATCGATCTGCTTGTCGCCGAGGGCGAAGGCGGCCGACGGGGTGGACGGGGTCAGGATGGCGTCGACCTTGTCCCAGACGGCGTCGAAATCCATGGCGATGCGGCGGCGGACCTTGAGGGCGCGGACGTAGTAGGCGTCGTAGAAGCCGGCCGAAAGCACATAGGCCCCGATGGTCAGGCGGCGCTGGACCTCCTTGCCGAAACCCTCGGCGCGGCTGGTCTCATAGAGGTCGGTCAGGCTGGTCGTGCCCTCGGCGCGGTGGCCGAAGCGCATACCGTCGTATCGGGCCAGGTTGGACGAGGCCTCGGCCGGGGCGATGATGTAATAGGCCGGCAGGGCGTACTTCGTGTGCGGCAGGCTGATGGGTACGATCTCGCAGCCGGCGGCCTTGAGCCATTCGATGCCCTGGTCCCACAGCGCCTGAATCTCGGCCGGCATGCCGTCGACGACGTATTCCCTGGGCACGCCGATGCGCAGGCCCTTGACGGACTTGCCGAGTGATTGGGTCCAGTCGGGGGTTTCGACGTCGAGGCTGGTGGAGTCCTTCGAGTCGAAGGAGCACATCGAGCGCAGCAGGATGGCGGCGTCCTCGACCGTCTTCGTGATGGGCCCGGCCTGATCCAGCGAACTGGCGAAGGCGACCATGCCGAAGCGGCTGGCGCGGCCGTAGGTGGGCTTCATGCCGACGGTGCCGGTGAAGGCCGCCGGCTGGCGGATGGAGCCGCCGGTGTCCGAAGCGGTGGCGGCCAGGCAGAGGTCGCCGGCGACGGCCGAGGCCGAGCCGCCCGAGCTGCCGCCGGGAGTCAGATCAGCGTTGGAAGTTGTGGATTTCCAAGGGTTCACGACCGGACCGAAGGCGCTGGTCTCGTTGGACGAGCCCATCGCGAACTCGTCCATGTTGAGCTTGCCCAGCATGACCGCGCCGTCGCGCCACAGGTTGGCGGTGACAGTCGACTCATAGGGCGGGACGAAGCCGCGCAGCATGTTGGAGCCGGCTGTGGTCTGGACGCCGTCGGTGCAGAACAGGTCCTTGATGCCCAGCGGCGCGCCTTCGAGGGCGCCGCCCTCCCCCCTGGCCAGTTTGGCGTCGGAAGCGCGGGCCATGGCGATGGCCTTGTCCGTGGTCTGGACCACGAAGGCGTTCAGACGCGGGTTGGCGGCGTCGATATTGGCGACGAAGGCCTTTGTGAGTTCCTCCGAGGAGAAGTCGCGGGCCTTGAGGCCGACGAGCGCGGCCTTGAGAGTCAGTTTCGTCAGGTCGGACATTCTATTCGACCACTTTGGGCACGACGAAGAAGCCATCGGCGGATTTCGGCGCATTGCCGAGGACGGCTTCGACCTTGCCGCCGTCGCTGACCACGTCGTCGCGCAGGCGCAGGGGCTGGGCGACGTTGGACGTCATCGGCTCAACGCCCGTGACGTCGACCTCATTGAGCTGTTCGATCCAGGCAAGAATGCCGTTCAGCTCCGCGGCGAGCGGCTCCAGCCGGTCTTCCGGGGTCTTGATGCGGGCGAGGTGCGCCACCCGGCGCACGGTCGCGGCGTCGATGGCCATGCGGCCCTCCAAATGCGAAACCAGAACCGGCGGGATTAGCCGCCCGGCCCCGAATTCACAAGGATTCTGACACGGCTGGCGTCACTGCGCCGGCGTGACCGTCACGGTGGCCGGGGCGGAGCCGTCCGTCGCCAGCGCCCAGCCGATGATGACGCGCCGGGTGCGGCTGCCGATATTGCCCGAGGCCTCGTCCATGGTGCTCTCGTCGATCTCCAGATCGACCCGGCCCGGCGCCTCGGACAGGACGCGGTAGTCGAGGAAGTCGCCAATGCGGAAGACGCGCCAGCCCTCGGCCGGCGAATCGAAGAAGGCGACGTGGGTGTAGAGGCCGTTCATGGCCGGATCGCCGCCGGCCGTGCCGAACAGTTTGACGGTGCGGTCGCCCTGATGCGTCAGCTGGGTCAGTTCGACCACCCCGGCGGCCCACTGCTGGCCCTCGCCGGCGTCAGGCTGGACGGTGGCGGCGGGGCCGGCGGCGGTCAGGGGCGCAGCGGCGGGCGCGGCCTGTTCGGCGGGAACGGCTGCCTTGCGGCTCTCGACCTGGGCGTCGCAGGCGGCCAGTCCGAGCAAGACGGCGAGGAAGGTGACAGGCTTCATCGGAGGCTCTCCCATCAACGGCGGCCGCAGCTTGCACTTTGACAGGGCGGCTCGCCAGTCCTACCGCCAAGCCGTGACAGTTCTATCCCTCGAAGACCTCGCCGCCTCCACCCCCCCGGGCACGCCGTGGCTGGGGCTGGATCTGGGCGAGAAGACCATCGGCGTGGCCGTGTCCGACGTCACCCGGATGATCGCCAGTCCGCTGTCGCTGGTCCGCAAGACGAAATTCACCGACGACGCCCATGCGGTGCTCAAGCTGATGGACGGGCGCAAGGCCTCGGGGCTGGTGATCGGCCTGCCGCTGAACATGGACGGGTCGGAAGGGCCGCGGGCGCAGTCGTGCCGCGCCTTCGCGCGCAATCTGCAGCGCATCCGCGCCGTGCCCTGCGCCTTTCAGGACGAGCGGCTATCGACCAGCGCCGTCGAGCGGTTCCTGATCGAGGAGCTGGATCTGAACCGCAAGCGACGCGCCAATGTGATCGACCGCACCGCCGCCGCCTGGATATTGCAGGGCGCGCTGGACCGGTTGCGGGCGTGAGCGCCCTGCTTACCGGCGTCGTGCCGGTCTTCGCCATGATTGCCCTCGGCTGGGGGCTGAAGTGGCGGGCGTTTCTGGATGACGACGGCTGGCGGGCGGTCGAACGGCTGGCCTATTTCGCCTTTTATCCCGCCTTCCTGATCCCGGCGGTGTGGCGCGCAGACTTTGCGGGCGGCGCGGCCGGTCCGGTGGCCATGGCCACTGTGGCGGTGGCCCTGACGGTGGCGCTGCTGACGGTGCTGGCCAAGCCGATGCTGAGGATCAGCGACCCGGCCTTCACCAGCGTCTTCCAGGGCGTGATCCGGTGGAACGGCTTCGTCTTTCTGCCGGTCGCCGGGGCGGTCTTCGGGGAAGCCGGGCTGGGCGTGGCGGCGGTGGCGTTCGGGGTGCTGGCGCCGGCGTTGAACGTGGTCTGTGTGCTGGTGCTGGCGCGCTGGGGCGCGGGTCAGGGCGGCGGCTGGCGGCTGGCGCTGTCATCGCTGGCGAGGAATCCGATCATCTGGGCCTGCGGGATCGGGGCGGCGCTCAATCTGACGGGCGTGCCCAAGCCCGATCTGGTCATGGGGGTGTTCGACCTCATGGGACCGGGCGCGATCGCGCTGGGGCTGATCACGGCGGGGGCGGGGCTGAGCTTCCGCTATGCGGCGTCGCGGCCGGTGCTGATGCTGACGGTGACGGCGATCAAGCTGATCGTCCTGCCGGTGGGCATGTACTGGCTGACCGGGGTGCTGGTCGGAGACCGGATGGCCCAAGGGCTGGCGCTGCTGGCCGGAGCCTCGCCGGGGGCGGCGGCCTCCTATGTCATGGCGCGGCAGATGGGCGGGGATGCGCCCCTGATGGCCGGCGTCGTGGCCCTGACCACCGTAGTCAGCGCCTTCACCATCCCGATCCTGCTGGCGCTGTTCGGCTATATCTGAACACAGGATGTGAACATGGGCGGCTTCCGTTCCCGCGCGCACGGCCCTATAGGCGGGCCTCGATGAGCCAGCCCGCCGCACTCACCGATCTGATTCTCGAACGGCTGACGCCGTTTCCGCACAGCCATTTCCTGTCCGCCGGCGATCTGAACGCCGCGACCACGCCGCCGTTGCTCGATCTGGCCGACGCCTTCGTCGACTTCAATCGCCAATCGTCGAAATCACTGGACCTGATGCGCGGGCGCACGGTCATGAACCTGTTCTTCGAGAATTCGACCCGGACCAGCGCCTCATTCGAGATCGCGGCCAAACGGCTGGGCGCCGATGTGACGGCGCTGTCGCCGCGCACGTCATCCACCGCCAAGGGCGAGACGCTGATTGATACGGCGGCGACGCTGAACGCCATGAAGCCTGACGTGCTGGTCGTGCGCCACGGGGCCTCGGGCGCGGCGGCCCTGCTGGCCCAGAAAGTCGGATGCGCCGTGGTCAACGCCGGCGACGGACGGCACGAGCATCCGACCCAGGCGTTGCTGGATTTGTTGAGCCTGCGCCGGGCCTTCGGGGACGTAGGCGGGCTGACCGTCGCCATCTGCGGCGACATCGCCCACAGCCGGGTCGCGCGGTCGAATGTGTCGATGCTGTCGATGATGGGGGCGCGGGTGCGGCTGATCGGGCCGCCGACGCTGGTGCCCGGCGACGCCGACCGCTGGGGCTGCGAGGTGTTCCACGACATGCGCGAGGGCCTGAAAGGCTGCGACGTCGTGATGATGCTGCGGCTTCAGCTGGAGCGAATGGAGGGGGCGCTGGTGCCCTCGACCCGCGAATATTTCCGTTTCTGGGGTCTGGACCGCGAGAAGCTGTCCTGGGCCAGTCCGGGGGCCAAGGTGATGCACCCGGGGCCGATGAACCGCGGCGTCGAGATCGACTCCGACGTGGCCGACGATCTGACCGTGTCGCTGATCCAGGACCAGGTCGAGATGGGAGTCGCGGCGCGGATGGCGGTGCTGGCGGCGTTGTCGGCGCGGCTGGATGGAGCGGCGTCATGAGCGCGACCCCTTCCAATACCCTGGCTATCCTCAACGCCCGGCTGCTGGACCCGGCCTCGGACTACGACGGCCCCGGCGCGGTGCTGGTCGAGGACGGCCGGATCACCGAGGTCGTCCACGGTAGCGGCGCGGTCGCTCCGGCGGGGGTGACAGTCATCGACGCCGGCGGCCTGTGCCTGTCGCCCGGACTGATCGACATCCGGGTCAAGACCGGCGAGCCGGGGGCGGAGCCCAAGGAGACGCTGAAGTCGGCCAGCCTGTCGGCGGCGGCGGGCGGGGTGACGACCATCGTCATCCAGCCGGACACCGACCCAGCCATCGACGATCCCGCGATGATCGACTTCATCCTGAGGCGCGGCGCGGCGCTGGGTCTGGTCAATGTGCGGGCGGCGGGCGCGGCGACCAAGGCCCGGGACGGCGTTCGCATGGCCGAGATCGGCCTGATGGACGAGGCCGGGGCGCTGTATTTCACCGACGTCGACAAGGTGATCGCCAACACCCGCACCCTGCAACGGGTGATGAGCTACGCCGCCGCCTTCAACGCCCTGATCTCGTGCCGCCCCGCGGACCCCTGGCTCAGCGAAGGCGCGGTGGCGACGAGCGGCGAGCTGGCGACCCGGCTGGGGCTGGCGTCGGCTCCGGCCATCGCCGAACGCATCCAGCTGGAGCGTGATCTGGCGCTGGTCGAACAGACCGGCGCGCGCTTTCTTGTGGATCAGATCTCGACCGAGGGCGCGCTGGAGACCTTGGCGCGGGCCCGGGCTCGGGGGCTGGAGGTCGCTGCCTCGGTGTCGATCAACCACCTGTGCTTCAACGAGATCGACATCGGGGACTACCGCACCTTCTACCGGCTGGACCCGCCGCTGCGGCCCGAGAGCGATCGGCAGGCCCTGATCGAGGCGGTGCGCGACGGGCTGATCGACGCGATCACATCGGCCCATGCCCCGGCGCCCGCCGAGGACAAGCGCCGACCGTTCGCCGAGGCGACGCCGGGCGCCGTCGGGCTGGAGACCCTGTTGCCCGCCGCCCTGACCCTGCATCACGAGGACGGGCTGGAGCTGCTCGACATCCTGCGGCCCTTGACCCAGGGGCCGGCGACCTTGCTGGGACTGGACGCCGGCGTTCTGGCGACCGGGGCGCCAGGGGACCTGATCCTGTTCGATCCGGGCGCGCCTGTGGTGATCAACGCCGACGCCCTGAAGTCCAAGTCCAAGAACTCGCCGTTCGACGGGCGACGATTGCAGGGCAGGGTCTTGCTCACTGTCGTCAACGGCCGCATCGTACACGACACACGCTAAGAGGGAGCGAATCACTTGCAGGATCTGGTCGGCCCGGCTTTGGGGACGGTCGCGCTCGCGGCAGTGGGCGGATACCTGCTGGGCTCCATCCCGTTCGGAGTGATCCTGACCCGACTGGTGACGGGCGAGGATGTGCGCAGCATCGGCTCGGGCAATATCGGCGCGACCAACGTCCTGAGGACCGGACGCAAGGATCTGGCCTTCGCCACCCTGATACTGGACGCCGGCAAGGGCGCGGCGGCTTTCCTGGTCGCGCAGGCGCTGTTCCCCGGCGTACCGGCCATCGCCGCCGTCGCGGGCGGCGCGGCCTTCCTCGGTCACCTGTTCCCGGTCTGGCTCGGCTTCAAGGGCGGCAAGGGCGTAGCGACCTTCTTCGGCCTGCTGCTGGCCGCCGCCTGGCCGCTGGGCCTCATGGCCGGAGCGTCCTGGCTGATCGTCGCGACCCTGTTCCGCATGTCGTCACTGGCCGCGCTGGTCGCGGCAATCATGGCCCCGCTATTCGCCCTTCTGCCCCTGCCGCTGATGGGCCTGCCCACCTCGGGACCGGTGCTGGCGCTCGCGCTGGCGACGGCGGTCCTCATCTGGATCCGGCACCATGAGAATGTCGCCCGCATCCTGAAGGGGACCGAGCCCCGGATCGGCGCGAAGAAGGGGTGACCCCTTCCCACGCAGAGCGTTTTGCGCGCCTGCGTCTGGCGCGGACCGACAAGGTCGGGCCCGTGACGTTTCGACAGTTGCTGGAGCGATTCGGCTCGGCGGAGCGGGCGCTCGAGGCTCTGCCCGACCTCATCCGGCGCGGTGGAGACCACGGCCATGTCCTGCCCCCGGTCGATCGGATCGAGGCCGAGATGGAGGCGGGCGAGCGCGCCGGAGCCCGGCTGATGGTTCTGGGCGACGCCGCCTATCCCGACATGTTGGCGGCCGTCGATCCGCCCCCGCCGCTGCTGTGGACCTTGGGCGACGCCGCCCTGATGGCGCGGCCCTGTATCGCCGTGGTCGGCGCGCGGATCGCCTCAGCGGGCGGCCAGAGGATCGCGCGCGGTCTGTCGCAGCAGTTGGGCGAGGCCGGCCATGTCGTGGTGTCGGGACTGGCGCGCGGCATCGACGGCGCGGCCCATACCGGCGCGCTGCCGACCGGAACCGTGGCGGTGCTGGGCGGCGGGGTGGATGACATTTACCCACCCGACAACGCCGACCTATACGCCCAGATCGCTGAACAGGGCTGTGTGGTCTCAGAGAGCCCGGTGGGCGCCCGGGCGCAGGCGAAGGATTTCCCGCGACGCAACCGCATCATCTCGGGCCTGTCGCGCGGAGTGATCGTGGTCGAGGCGGAACTGCGCTCCGGCTCGCTGATCACGGCCCGGCTGGCGGGCGAACAGGGCCGCGACGTCTTCGCCGTGCCGGGCTCGCCGCTGGACCCCCGGTCGCGGGGCCCCAACGAACTGCTGCGGCAGGGCGCCATTCTGTGCGAGGGTCTGGAGGATGTGGAGCGGGCCTTCTCCACCCTGCGGACGCTGTGCGAACCCGGACCGGACAATCCCTTCGACGGCGCGCCGGACGAGATCGAGGCCGTGCTGATCGAGCGGGTCGCGGCCCTGCTGTCGCCCACGCCGACGCCGCGCGACGAACTGGCCCGGGCGCTGGGCCTGCCGATCGGGACGGTGGCGGCCGCGCTGCTGGAGCTCAATCTGATGGGGCGCGCCGAGCTTCTGCCGGGCGGCCTGGCCGCCGCCCGATCGCCCTGATTTCCAGCCCCGATTGACAGCGGCGCTCGCGCCAACCACGTTCCGCCCCCTTTCCGAGCCCGCGCAAGGCCCCCTCCCCGCATGAACCTCGTCGTTGTCGAGAGCCCCGCAAAGGCCAAGACCATCAATAAATACCTGGGCGCGGACTTCACCGTCCTGGCGTCCTATGGCCACGTGCGCGACCTGCCGTCGAAGGACGGCTCGGTCCTGCCGGATGACGATTTCGCCATGAGCTGGGAAGTCGACGCCCGGGCGTCGAAGCGGATGTCGGAGATCGCCGAAGCGGCGAAGAAGGCCGACCGGGTCATCCTCGCCACCGACCCCGACCGCGAGGGCGAGGCGATCAGCTGGCACGTGCTGGAGATCCTGACCAGGAAGAAGGCGCTGAAGGACACCGCAGTCGAACGGGTCACCTTCAACGCCATTACCAAGTCCGCTGTGCTGGAGGCCATGGCCAATCCGCGCCAGCTGGATATGGAGCTGGTCGAGGCCTATCTGGCCCGGCGCGCGCTGGACTATCTGGTGGGCTTCACGCTCTCGCCCGTGCTGTGGCGCAAACTGCCCGGCGCCCGTTCGGCGGGTCGGGTGCAATCGGTGGCCTTGCGCATCGTCGTCGATCGCGAACTGGAGATCGAGGCCTTCCGGGCCCAGGAATATTGGTCGGTCGAAGCCGACCTGGCCGCCGACAGCCCACCCTTCACGACCCGGCTGGTCAAGCATGCCGGCAAGCGGGTGCAGCGGCTGGACATCACCTCCGAGGCCATGGCCAACGCCGCGCGCGACGCCATCAAGGCGGGCAGCTTCACCATCCGGTCGATCGAGAAGAAGCCGGTCAAACGCAGCCCGTCTCCACCCTTCACCACCTCGACCCTGCAACAGGAGGCGGCGCGCAAGCTGGGCTTCACCGCCCAGCGGACCATGCAGGCGGCGCAGAAACTGTATGAGGGCGTCGACGATACGGGTGGCCTGATCACCTATATGCGGACCGACGGCCTGTCGGTCAGCCCCGAGGGCATCGCCCAGACGCGCGAGGTCATCGCCGACCGGTTCGGTCCGGCCTACGTTCCGGAACAACCGCGATATTACAAGACCAAGGTCAAGAATGCCCAGGAGGCGCACGAGGCGATCCGGCCGACCAACCTGACCCGCCATCCGGACAGTTTACGGCTCGAGGGCGACCTGTCACGGCTGTACGAACTGATCTGGAAGCGGATGATCGCCAGCCAGATGGAATCGGCCCGGCTGGACCGGACGACTGTCGACGTCGAGACGCCGGACGGCCAGACCGGGCTGCGCGCCACCGGTCAGGTCGTCGCCTTCGACGGCTTCATCGCGGTCTATGAAGAGGGTCGCGACGACAAGCCGAAAGACGGCGTCGATGACGAGGATGACACCACCCGCCTGCCCGCGCTGAAGGAAGGCGCCACAGCCAAGGTGGAGGCGATCCGAACGGACCAGCATTTCACCGAGCCGCCACCGCGCTTTTCGGAAGCGACCCTGGTCAAGAAGCTGGAAGAGCTGGGCATCGGTCGGCCTTCGACCTACGCTTCCATCCTGACCACCCTGCGCGACCGCGAATATGTCCGCATGGACAAGAACCGGTTCATCCCGGAGGACAACGGGCGGCTGGTCACGGCCTTCCTTGAGCAGTTCTTCGCCCAATGGGTCGAATACGACTTCACCGCCGCGCTCGAGACCAGGCTGGACGAGGTTTCCGCGGGGGATCTGGACTGGAAGGTCGTGCTGCGCGACTTCTGGAGCCAGCTGAAGCCGGCGACGGACGCGGTCACGGCCCGCCAAGGCGTGATCGATGAGCTGGACACGGCGATCGGGCCCTTCCTGTTCCCCGACAAGGGCGACGGCGCCGACGCGCGGCTGTGCCCGCTGTGCAAGACAGGGCGACTGCACCTGAAGGCCAGCTTCAAGATGAAGTCGTCCTTCATCGGCTGCTCCAACTATCCCGAATGCCGCTACACGCGCGGCTTCGGCGCTGCGACGGGCGTCGAGGACGGTGGCGATCGCGACCTCGGTGTCGATCCGGCGACCGGCGCGCCGGTGGCGCTGAAGATCGGGCGGTTCGGGCCCTATGTGGAGACCACCGTCCCCGGCGAGGAGAAGCCGAAACGGTCGTCCCTGCCCAAGGGCTGGTCGCCGGCGACCCTGGCGCTGGAGCAGGCCCTGCGCCTGCTGGCCCTGCCGCGCGAGGTCGGAATCCATCCGGAGGACGGCAAGCCGATCACGGCGGGCCTCGGCCGCTACGGACCGTTCGTGCTGCACGCCGGCACCTACGCCAATGTCGCCGACATCGACGAGGTGTTCGACATCGGCCTGAACCGCGCGGTGGTGCTGCTGGCCGAGAAGCGGGCAGGCAAGTTCGCGGGGCGCGGGGCGGCGACGGCGCCGCTGAAAGACCTCGGCGCCCATCCGGAGACGGGCGAGCCGGTGCACGTCATGGCGGGCCGCTTCGGCCCCTATGTGAAGTCGGGCAAAATCAACGCGACGCTGCCCAAGGGGACGGCGCCCGAGGATCTGACGATGGAGGCGGCTCTGCCTTTGCTGGCCGCCCGTGCGGCGGCCGCGCCCGCCAAGGGCAAGAAGGCGCCGGCGGCGAAGAAGGCGGCTCCGAAGGCGGCGGCCAAAAAGCCTGCGGCGAAGAAGAAGAAGAAGGCGACAACCTGAACATGGTTGCTCTCCCTCTGGGAGAGGGATCAAGGTTTCAACAACCGGTCACGCGCGGCATTGAGGCGGGAGGCGAGGCCTTCCGTGCCGCCCTGATCGGGGTGGGCGCGGCCCATCAATCGTTTCCAGGCGGCATTGATTTCCTGCGGCGTGGCGGCGGCGGCGACCCCGAGCAGCGACCGGGCCTCGGTCTCGCTCATGGCCTCTGACCGCGGGGGCAAGACGCGCTGACGGGAAGCGATGGTCAGCCACAGGCCGGCGCCGATGAGACCGGCCGCCGGCAACCAGGCCGCCCGGAAGGCCACGAGCGCGCCGGCGCCCATCAGCACCGCGCTGAACAGGGTGGCGGCGACCCGCCACTGGGCCCGGCCGCGACGTTCGCTGTGACGGCCCAGACGGATCAGGGCCCAGATTGCGATCGCCGCCAGGACCAGCCAGGCGAGATTCAACGGATCACGCTGCGGAATCCAGCGGGGCGTCGAGGGCTCCGCCGTCCAGCCCGAGAGCCAGCATCAGATTGCGCATCTCCTGCCGCGCCGCGACATGAGCCAGGGACACGGCGACCGGTCGGACGTCATTGGACAGGTCGGCGACGGTCAGGCCAAACGGGAAAAGTTCGCGATAGATAACCCGGTCGCGCAGGCCGGGGCCGATGCGGAAGCCGACCCGGCGCGCCAGCTTCTCCGTCCGTTCCTCAAGCCGCTGACGATTGCGGGCGGCGGCCACTGCCATGCGGTTGACCACGACGATCCAGTCGATCGTCGCATTGCGCCCCTCGGTGATCGCCCGGTGCTTGCGGGCCTCCCAGACGCTCTCGGAATAGATCGAAGGCTTGAGCAGCTCGAGGGTGACCGGATCGATCTGACCCAGAAGATCGAAGTCGACGAAGCTGTCGTTCATCGGGGTGACGATCTGGTCGGCAAGGCCGTGAGCGGTGCGCGACAGCAGGGTGTCGCCGCCGGGGGTGTCGATCAGTATGACGTCGGCCTCGGCCCGGGCCTGGACCATGGCGGCGTCGAAACGGGCGAGTTGCACCTGCTCGTCAGCCTTGGCCAGCGCCTTGCCGTCGCCCATGTCAGGCTCGACCGGCATCGGCAGAATCTGATTGTTGCCAGCCATCCAGGCGGCCCGATTGGCGAAGAATTTGGCCATCGACCGCTGGCGCAGGTCCAGATCGATGATGGCGACGCGCCGACCCGCGTGCAGCAGACCGCAGACGATGTGGATCGCGAGCGTGGACTTGCCCGCTCCGCCCTTTTCGTTACCGACGACGATGACCGCAGGGTCAGCCATGGATGTTCCGCCCTTTGACGACCGCCGACTCAGACGCGCGGCCGCAGGGTCACAAAATCGCGTCCGCAGGCGCGGACGTCAACGCAAGGATGGGCGGCGGCTGTGGATGCGGGGTCAGGCGACCCGATCGCACCAGGGATCGTCGATGCCCGCAGCGGCGCAGACGGCGGCGGCTCCGGCGGCGGGGGCTGTGACCTTCAGCCGGGTCAAGCGACGCCCCCCGACCTCGACGCCCTCGTAGACCGGCGACAGACCCTTCAGGGCCCAGGCGGCCTCGCCGGACCTGAGCCGGGACCAGGCCGAACGGGCAGCGGCCTCGCTGGAATAGGCGCCGAGCTGAACCAGACCCCGATTGGCGCGGGGCGCGACCGGGCGGGAGGGCGCCAGGGCGGGGCGCAGGTCAGCCCGCGACGAGACGGCGTCGATGCGGGCGGAGACCTGCTGCACCACGGCGTCAGCCACCGCGGGCGCGGCAGCGGCGACCAGCCGTGGGGCGGCGCGTTCGACGGCGCCGTCCAGCCCGTCACGGGCGTCCCAGAGCGCGTGGGGGTCCATGACCTCGACCCGGAGCGCCGGACGCAGGCCCGCGTCAGCGGCGGTGCGGGGCGGGGCGGCTGCAGCGCGCTTGCCATTTACATCGATGGCGGCGACGGACTCGGCCAGGTTCTCAAAGCGATGCGGATCGCTGTCGATCATGCCGCAGGCGTTCAGGCCGGCGGCCGCGACGAGCACAACGACTGGACGAAGGATGCGGCTGGGCGTCATAAGCCCACACTGGCACGGCAGGATTTGCCGCCCGGTTCACAAGCACGCTTAAGGCGAAGGGTTAATCCGTTCATCATGGCCGAGACTGACCCCCTTCCCGTGGTCCGCAGCGTCGCGGCGCTGCGAGACACCGTAAGCGGTTGGCGGCGGCAAGGGTTCACCGTCGGCTTCGTGCCGACCATGGGCGCGCTGCACGAAGGCCATCTGACGCTGGTGCGGGAAGCTGGCCAAAGGGCGGACCGGGTCATAGCGAGCGTCTTCGTCAATCCGACCCAGTTCGCCGCCCACGAAGATCTCGGAACCTATCCCCGACAGGAGGCGCGGGACGCCGAACTGCTGGCGGAGGCCGGCTGCAACCTGCTGTTCGCGCCGTCGGTTGAGGAAATGTATCCGGCGGGCGCGACGACCACGATCAACGTCGGCGGGCTGGCCGGGGGACTGGAAGGTGACTTCCGGCCGCAGATGTTCGGCGGCGTCGCCCTCGTGGTCGCCAAGCTGCTGAACCAGGTCCGGGCGGATGTGGCGGTGTTTGGCGAGAAGGATTGGCAGCAGTTGATGGTCGTGCGCCGGTTGGTCCGCGACCTCGACATTCCGACCGAGATCATTGGGTCACCGACGATGCGGGACGGTCACGGCCTGGCCCTGTCCTCGCGCAACGCCTACCTGACAGCGGCGGAGCTTGAAATCGCCCGGCAGCTGAACGGCGTTCTGGCCGAGGCGGGAGCGGCGGCGGCATCCGGGGCTTCGCTGGATACTGTCGAGCGGGACGCCTGCGAGGCCCTGCTGCGGGCGGGCTTCAGCCACGTCGACTATGTCGCCGTCCGTCGGGCAGACGATCTGGCCGTCTTCCCGGCCGAAGTAGCCGAGGCGCCGGCGCGTATTTTGGCGGCGGCCTGGCTGGGGCGCACGCGGCTGATCGACAATATGGCGGTCGCCAAGCCGTCCTGATGCAGCATCAGGCCAGTTTCAGGTCCATGGCGCCGCCGATCCATTCGATGCGTGACCGGCGCCGGGCCTCGGCGGCGGCGGCGACGTCGCCCAGGGCGGCCTCAGCCTCGGCCAGCACGAAATAGCTGTACGGATCGTTCGGCCAGTCCTCGATCAGCTCCAGAACCTTGGCCCGGGCGCCGGCGGCGTCGCCCTTGAGCAGCAGGGCGGCGGCGAGGCTGCGGCGGGTGGGATACCAGACGATCGGCGGATCGCCCCCCTCCTCGCCCTGACCCTGAATCGCCGCCGCGCGCGTGAAGGCGGCGATCGCCGCGTCTGCGTCGCCCGCGATCATCGCCGCGCGGCCTTCGAGGACGCGCTGGGACAGTTCGGTGAAATCACGCCGCTCGCCGGCCATCGGCCCCGAGGCGAAGGACGGATCTGTGCGGAGCGTTTTGATGGCTTCAGCTTCGGCGCGCACGCCCGCAGCGTCTCCCGCGCGCGCCGCCGCCTCGCCCCGCGCGTAACGCCAGCTGACGCGCAGCATCGGATGGGTGGCGGCCGGCTCCCGCAGACCCGCGACCTGTTCCGTCGAACCGAACCGGCCGTAGTTGGCATAGGCGTTGTTGGCGACCATCTGGCGCCACATGTTGTCAGCGGGAATGTCCGGATATGTGGCCAGGAACCATTCGGCGAGCTTCAGCCCCTCCTCGGCCCCGCCCGCCATCAGGGCGCCGCCCATGCCGAAATGGATGTTGTGACCGTGCAACGGCATGCCGGGCACGCCGCCCGGCGGCCGCGCGAGGCTGTCGTATTGCCGGTCCAGCGCCACGGCGTTGACGTTGGACATCATGGCGTCCCGATAGCGGCCGACGCGATAGAAGGTGTGCGACGGCATGTGCACGAGATGGCTGGCCCCGGGGGCCAGCGACGCCAGCCGTTCGCCGTAGGGGATGGCCTTGTGCGGATCGTCAGACCATTCCGTCAGGTGGATGTAGAGATGGATGGTCCCCGGATCGTCGGGCGCCGCCGCCAGCGCCTGTTCCAGAATTCCCATGGCGCGGGTGATGCCGGGGTCCTTGGCCTTGCCGTCATCATCCCACCATTCATCGGCCTTCAGCATCCAGGCGTCGGCGGTGATGGCGGCGACGGTGATGTCCGACGGATTGCCGCGTGCGATCCGGTCCATGGCCAGTGCGAAGCGCCGATCGCGCGATCCCTTTAAGCCCGAATACCGCTGGACCAGGGCGTCGATCATCTGGCGCTGCATCGGTGTGGCCCGGCGCGCCAGCCGGCGGGCCGCGCGCGCGGCCTTCAGGGCGGCGGACTGGCTGTCGTCGTCATTGCCGCCGCCGTTCAGATTGGGGCCCAGGGCCCAGGCCTCGCCCCAGGCGCACATGCCGCAGGTCGGGTCGAGCAGCCGCGCCTTGCGGAAGGCCCGCACCGATTCCTTGTGCTCGAACGCCCAGCGCAGCCGGACGCCGTGGTTGAACCAGGCCTGGGCTTCGGGGACAGCCGTATCGACAGTGAAGCCGCCGGTTCCGAAACCCTCGACCATGACCATGTCGGCGACGGGCGTACCCGTATTGGCCGAGACCGCGGGGCCGCAGACCTGGGGCCGTTCGATCCGGTCCAGAGCGGCGCGCTCGGCGGTCGCGTCGGCGACGGCCACGGGTCCGATCAGCGAAACGGTCAAGGCGACCCCGGCCATCAGAAAGGTGCGCATGGTCGGGGCCTCCCCTGCCCCGGAGCGAAATCGGTCTTGGTGGACGCAGTCCGCCAAGGCGCAGATTTCGCTCCAGTATGATGCTGGACCATTTTTTGGATTCAGGTCGAGTCGACCTGAAGCAAAAATGATCCAGCCGCCACCTTGTCGCGAAAGCCGACGTTCGCCAAGGCGGGATCAGCCGCAGTCCACGCTCTCGATGATCCCGGTGGCCTCATTGAACCGCACGTTCAGACGGTCAGGCCGCAGATCCTTGGTGGTCGGACAGGTGGTGCAGACGATGCGGACATTGGCGCCCTGCGGAAAGGACACGGCGCCGACATGGCTGCCGATCAGCGATCGGGCGGCCCCAGCGCTGCACTGCTGCGGGACCGGCGTCTGGTCCGGCGCCGGATCGACCGGCGCGCAAGCAGCCAGCGCCAGACCGGAGAGCAAAGTGATCGCCTTCATCCGCATTTGACCTCGCGGATCACACCGGTGGTTTCGTCGAACAGGATGTTCAGCCGCGAGGGGCTGTAGTCCATCGTCACCGGACAGGTGGTGCAGGTCACGCGCCAAATCTCATTGGTCGGTCTGGGCGGCAGTTCAGAGCGGTTGCGGCCGATATAGCGCTGGAATTGGTCAGCCCTGCACTGCTCAGGTCCGTCCAGCGGAGGAGCTGCCCGGGGGGCGTTATCGCGGCTGACCGCAGGCGTCGTCGGATTGCGGCTCGGGGTCGTCCGCGGAGACGCGTTTTCCTCCACAGGCGCAGGCGCGCAGGCGGTCATCAGGCCGGCGGCGGCGAAGGCGAGGATCAGGGTCTTCATCGGCGGGGTCTCCCTTCAATGGCTTCAGCCGCAGCGGACCTGTTCGACTATTTCGGTCTGTTCGTCGAAAAAGATGTTCAGACGGTGGGGTGAATATTCCTCGGTGATCGGACAGGTCGTGCAGGTGACGCGCCGGTTCACGACATCGACCGGAACGGGGATGTCCGTTTTCGGTTTCCCGACGAGCCATTGAAGCTCGCCCGCCCGGCACATATCGGCGGTGGGATTGGAGGGGCGCGAACCGGTCGGCTGATTGATCTGTGCTTCCTCGATCGCCCGCGGGGCAGAGGCATCCGATGCGGGCGTCGCACAGGCGGCCAAGGCCAGCACTACGATCAGGCCGCCTTTTCCCAGCCCCCTTCTGGAGACTGTTTCCAATAGGCCAGCGCCGCGCCCTCGTCCTTGAGCGCCTTCCACCGGACCCGCGCACCCGTCAACGCCGCCTCGTCCCGTCCGTCGAAGATGATGAAGCATCGTTCAAAGCCTTTCGTGTCGCCCAGTTCAGAGCCGTCCACAATGAACAGCGCCTGAGCCGCGTTCGGGTTCTCATGTGATTCTGTCAGCAGGATGGGCTGGCGAGCGGCACCCGGACCGGTCGCGCGACCATGCGCCAGGAAGCTGTCATCGCGATACGTCCACAGCCGCTCGTCGATATCGTCGAGCAAACGGGCGTCGGACGCGCGCACCAGCGCCCGCCACCCGCGCTCGCGCGTCTTCTCCATCAGGCCGGGCAGCACCTGTTCCAGGGTCGACCGCTCGAGATGGTAGAACCAGATTTCCGGTTTGGCGTCAGACACCCGACCCTGCCTTCTCAGAGACTTACGACTCGTAGTTATCAGCCACCATCCGATCGAGCGTGCGCACGCCCCAGCCGACGGCGCCGTCAGGAACGGTCGGATTGCGACTGTCCTTGACCCAGGCGGTCGGGGCGATGTCGATGTGGGCCCAGGGCGTGCCGTTGGTGAAGCGCTGCAGGAACAGGGCGGCGGTGATCGAGCCGCCGGCGCGGCCGTTGCCGGTGTTCTTCACATCGGCGATCGGGGTGTCGATGTGGCGTTCGTAGAAGGCCGGGATCGGCATCCGCCAGGCGTTCTCCCCGACCTTTGGACCGGCCGCGAGGAAGTTGTTCGCCAGTTCGTCAGAGTTCGAGAACACCCCGGCGTACTCAAGCCCGAGCGCCACGATCATGGCGCCCGTCAGGGTAGCCAGGTCGAGCATGAATTTCGGCTTGAACCGCTCCTGGGTGTACCAAAGGCAATCGGCCAGGACGAGGCGACCTTCGGCATCGGTGTTCAAAATTTCGACCGACTGGCCAGACAGCGACATGACCACATCGCCGGGACGCTGGGCCGCGCCGTCGGGCATGTTTTCGACAAGGCCTATGACGCCGATCACATTGACCTTGGCCTTGCGGCCGGCGAGCGCGTGCATCAGGCCGACCACGGCGGCCGAGCCGCCCATGTCCCACTTCATGTCTTCCATGCCGTCGGCGGGCTTGATCGAGATGCCGCCGGTGTCGAAGGTCACGCCCTTGCCGACGAACGCGATGGGCTGGTCCCCCTTCTTGCCGCCGTTCCACTTCATGATGACGACCTGGCTGTCGCGGACGCTGCCCTGACCGACGGCCAGAAGGGTGCGGAAGCCGAGCTTCTCGAGCTCCTTCTCGCCCAGAACCTCAACCTCGAGGCCCAGCTTCTCGAGGGCCTTCACCCGCTTCGCGTACTCTTCCGGGTAGAGGACGTTGGCCGGTTCGGCGACGAGGTCGCGCGCGAACTCGACCGCCGTGGCCACCGCGGAATAGGCCGCGTAGGCGGCGTCGGCAGCCTTAACATCGGCGGCAACCACGCGGATGGTCTCGATCGACGGCGTCTTCTCGGGCTTCAGCGTGGTGCGGTATTTGAGGAAACGGTAGGCGGCCAGACGGGCGGCGAAGGCGGCGCGCGCGGCCTGGTCGGCGGTCAGCGCCTGGGCGTCTATGGTCAGGGCCGCCGCGCCCGACAGCTTGACGGCGTGATAGGCGGCGCCGGCGGCGGCCTCCAGCGCCAGGTCGTCGAACTTGCCCGCGTCGCCCGCGCCGCTGAGCAGGATAATCCCGGCGTCGACCCCGGCCGGGGCGGCGACGACCAGGGTACTGTTGGAGCCACCGGTGAAACGACTGGCGCTCATCGCCTTCGTCAGGGCGCCGGAAGTCGCCGTGTCGAGTTGGGGACCCATGCCGTAGAGAACCCGGCCTTCGTGGACCAGAACGGCCAGAACCTCAGCAGCGCCCGCGGACGTGACGAACTCGATCTTCATTTACTACTCCCGCCGGGCGATACGCCCCGGCTCTGTGTCGATGGTGCAAGCGCGCGCGGTTCCACCGACGCGTTCGTGTGTGTATTAGATGCTCTCCCTCCCCGCCGCCTGCAACCGGCGATTTTCTGCCGCATATGACCCTGATCCAAGGCTATCTTTTCCGGCAAATCGCCCGCCCTGTCGTGGGCGCGTGCGCCGCCTTGGCCGGAATCGGCATTCTGAGCCAGAGCCTCGACCAACTGGAAGTCATCGTCGAGCGCGGCCAGAGCGTCTGGGTCATGGTCAAGCTGACGCTGCTGGCCGTGCCGCAACTCCTCGCCGTAATCATTCCAATCGGTCTGTTCGTCGGCGCCCTGATCGCCTTGACGCGGCTGCAGCGCGAACAGGAGCTGACGGCGGTGTTCGCCTCGGGCGTCACGCGCTGGTCGGCGATTCGCCCGGCCGTGAGGGTTGCCGCTATCGCGGCCCTGCTGACGCTGATGGTCACCACCGTCGGCCAGCCCTGGGCGCAGCGGCAGGCGCGGGCCGAGGCCTTCGCTGTCCGCACCGACCTGGCGGCCCTGCTGGTCGAGGAGGGACAGTTCGTAGAGGGAGCAAACGGTTTGACCGTCTACGTCCAGCAGATCGAGCAGAACGGCCTGTTGAAGAACCTGTTCGTCTATCTGGAAGAAGGCGACAAGGTCACCACTTGGGACGCCGCCGAAGCCCGGTTCAGCCGGGTCGACGGGCAGCCCGTTCTGACGCTGATCAACGGGTCGTGGCAGCGATACTCGTCGCGTGGGGTGCTGGAGTATCTGTCGTTCGGTCGCCAGGACGTCGCCCTCGGCCAGTATTCCGAGGTGACCGAGCGGGTGCGCTACAAGCCGTCGGACCTGTATCTGACGCAGCTGTTCAATCCGTCGCCGCAGGACCTCGAGCGGGTCGGGTCGGCGGGTGAGCTGAGGGCCGAGGGCCACTCGCGGCTGTCGGCGCCCCTCTATGCGCTGATGGCCATGGCTATGGCGCTGACAGCGATCATGGGTGGGCAGTTCAGCCGGACCGGCTACAGCCTGCGAATCGCCAAGGCCGCGGGCCTGTTCCTGATCGTCCGCATCGCCGGCTATGGCGTGATCTCGGCCAGCGCCTGGAATGGCTGGCTGAACATGTTCCAGTATCTGCTGCCGATCGTGGCGACCGCCGTCGCCCTGAGGCTACTGTTCCGGGCGCTGAAACCCCGCCGACGTCCAGTCTGGCCCAGCTTTGAGCGGCTCAAGGCGCGCTTCGCATGATCAGTCGCACCTCCTTGCCCGTGCCGTGGCTGAGGCTCGGCCGAATCGAACGCTATGTGCTGGTCCAGCAGGCGCGGTCGTTGGGGATTGCCCTCGGCGTCATCGCCGCCCTGATTATGCTGATCGACTTCGTGGAGGTGTCCCGGGGGGTCGGCTCCGACGTCGATCTGTCCGGCGTGCGCATTCTCGGCCTGATGCTGCTGAAGTCGCCGCAGGTGATCATCCAGCTGCTGCCGTTCGTCTTCCTGTTCGGAACCCTGGCGGCGTTTGTGGGCCTGAACCGCCGCAGTGAGCTGATCGCCATGCGGGCGGCGGGCGTCTCGGCCTGGCGGTTCGTGCTGCCGGCCGCGGGCGCGGCCCTGATGTTCGGCGTCGTCACCGTCGCCGCCCTGGGACCGATGGCGGCTTCGGCGGACGGCCTGTTCCAGCGCGAGCGCGCGCGCCTGTCGGGATCGGCGGCCGGAGCCGAGGCCAGCCCGACGGTGTGGATCCGCGAAGGCGACGACACGCGCCAGATGGTGGTCCGCGCCGAGCGGCAGGACCGCTCGAGCGCGCGGCTGCTCGACGTCACCTTCTTTATCTACACCAACAACGCCGACGGCATGCGGACCTTTTCGGAGAGGATCGATGCGGAATCGGCGTCCCTCTCGAACGGGAGCTGGAGGCTGGTCAATGCGGTCGGGGCGGAGATCGGCCAGCGCGCGGTGCGCTACGCCACCCTGGATCTGCCCTCGAGCCTGGCGGATAAAGAGGCCTTCGAACGCTTCGCCCGACCACAGTCGACATCCTTCTGGTCGTTGCCGGCCCAGATCGACCGTGTCGAGGCGGCGGGTTTTTCCTCGACCGCCTATCGGCTACGGCTGCAACAGCTGTTGGCCACGCCGCTGATGTTCGCCGCCATGTCCATCCTGGCCGCGGCCTTCTCGCTCCGACTGATGCGGCTGGGCGATCTGGCGAGAATGAGCGTCGCGGCGGTGGTGCTGGGGTTCGGATTCTTCTTCGTCAACCAGGCGGCGTCTGCCTTCGGTTCGGCGGAAGTGATTCCGCCGTGGCTGGCGGCCTGGCTGCCCCCATTGCTGACAGCGCTCGCCGCCTTCACCTTGCTGTTCTATACCGAAGACGGCTAAGCGATCCGGCCTGCCTCCCGGCTTGCCGGACCGTACGCCCTCCAGAGTGAATTCTTGCATGCAGCGTGACCGCCGCGCGCCCGCTTTGGGAGCCTTGCGCTACCGGCTTCTGGCCGGTGCGGCCGCGATCGCGCTGGCGTCTCTGGGGGGAGCAGCCAAGGCGCAGCAGACGCCCCCGGCGCCTGCGCCCGTCGGACCAGGCGCCGACGGGCTGACGCCCAACGCTGTCTATATCGAAGCGGATTCCGCGTCGCGAACCGGCGACCTTGTCACGGCCGAGGCCCCGGGGGCCGACCGCGTGCTCGCCCGGTTCCGGGGCGCGACCCTGAGAGCCGGGGCCGTCAGCTATGACCTCGGTCTGGGCATCGCCACAGCGGACCGGCAGGTCGAGTTCAGCGACCCTGAGGGCAATGTCGTCTTCGCGAGCCATCTGGAGCTCGACTCGGACCTGAAGGCGGGCGTGGCGGTCGATTTCGCCACCCGTTTCCGCAATGGCGCCAGCCTGATGGCCGCGACGGCGGTGCGCCGGAGCGAGAACGTCAATGAGCTGAACTACGTCATCTTCACGCCCTGTCCGATCTGCGACGCCGAGGGGAACCCCAAGGAACCCAGTATCTCGATCCAGGCGGAGAAGGTGGTTCAGGACGAGGATCTGCGGGCGATCCTGTATCGCAACGCCGTTTTCCGGGTTGGAGGCATCCCGGTCTTTTACCTGCCGTTCTTCGCCCATCCCGATCCGACCGTCAAACGTGCCTCGGGCTTCCTGGTCCCAATCCCCAGCTATGACGAAGGGCGCGGCCTGAGCCTTGAAGTTCCCTATCTGCAGGTCGTGTCGCCGTCCGAAGACTGGCTGATCAGCCCGCAGGTCAACACCGACGTCGCGCCGCTGCTGAACCTGCAATGGCGCCGACGGTTCGCCGACGGAATGATCGTCGCCCGCGGCGGCTATACCTATGAGCGCAGTTTCGGCGACTTCGACCTCGACGGCGACGGCGACGCCGAGAGCAATGTCAAATACGGCGACCGCACAAGCCGCAGCTATTTCCTGAGCCATGGCCGGTTCGACCCTGACGGGCCCTGGCGCTGGGGCTTCACGGCCGAACGCGTGTCGGACAAGACCCTGTTCGATCGCTATGACGTCCGCGATCCCTATCAGGACAACGGCCTTTATTACGGGGACCAGCGGCGGCTGATCACCCAGCTTTACGCCGAGCGGCAAACCGCACGGTCGTATGTTTCGGTCGCGGCCTTCGCCCTGCAGAGCCTGCGGGTCACGCGCTTCGATCCGGTCACTCCGGCTCTGAACGGTTTCGAGGCTGACGGAGCCCTGCCGATAGTCGCGCCCCTGATCGAGGCGCGGTGGGAGCCGGACGGTCCCATCCTCGGCGGCCGCCTGCGCCTGCGCGGCTCGGCGGTCTCGCTGTATCGCGACGACTATGTCGGCGGCCCGGTGCTGCGCCCGGAAATCATCCCGACGGGCTCGACTCTCGGACTGCCGGGCGTCGACAGCCGGCGGGTCTCAGGTCAGGCCGAATGGCGGCGGGCCCTGATCTCGCCCCTCGGCGTACGTTGGGAGCCGTTCATCGACGTTCGCGCCGACCTGTATTCTGTCGGAGACCTGCCGCCCATGTTGGGGCTGGAGGAAGAAGTCGTCTCCCGCGGCCGCGCCACGGCGGGCCTGGATATCAGCTACCCCCTGTTTCGTCGCGTCGGCCCCGGCGCTGATCTGATCCTGGAGCCGATGGCGCAGCTGTCGGCCTCGACGACTTCCGACCTCGATCCGCGCATTCCCATCGAGGACAGCCAGACCCTGGAACTGGACGAGAGCTCGCTGTTCCGGACCGACCGCTTCCCCGGCTACGACCTGTACGAAGGCGGTCCTCGCCTGACGATAGGCGCCCGCGCGACCCTGCGCTGGAACGAAGGTCGTCAGGCGAGCCTGTTCATCGGCCGCAGCTACCGCGCGGATGAGGAACCCGCCTTCCTGACGCCGGTCCCCGATGCGCCGGCGCAGCTCTATAACCCTACCGGCCTGGCCGCCCAGACCTCTGACTGGGTCGTTCAAGGCAGTTTCTCGCCGTCGGACCGCATCCGCGGCTGGGGCCACGCCACGATCGATTCGGCAGGCGAAATCCGTCGGGCGGAAACCGCCGTGGACGGCCGCTGGGGCCGACGCAATCTGGCGACCGTCAGCTATATCATCGACCGCTCGAACCCGCTGGCCGGGCCGCTGAACCGCAACTACGAATTCGTGCAGTTGTCAGGCCAGCAGTTCGTCTATGGCAACTGGGGCGTGGCCGCTTCGGGCATCGCCGATCTGGAGCGGGACATCATTACCCGCTCGGAAGTGGGCCTGCTGTTCGACGACGACTGTTTCCGGTTCGAGATCGGCTATCGGCGCGACAACACCCGCGTCCGCCCGTCCGGACCGTCGGGAGGCATCTATGTGCGCCTAAACCTCGCCACTTTCGGCGGTACAGGGTATTGACGCAGCGACGGGCGCTGACGGCCGGGCAGCCCGGGGGCGCGCGGTTCGCAAATCCGGGACGAAAACCGGAACAGCGCCGCTTGAGGAACCAGAACTGACATGGGTTTGCAGCGTTACATGACGGGCGTGGCGATCGCCGCCCTCCTGGCCGGTTCGGCCATGGCCCAGACCGCGCCTCCGGTGCAGCCGGCCGCAGCTGGCAATCTAAATCCGGCGGCTGAAGCCGCGCCGGCTCCACCGCCTGCTGCGCCAGCCTTCCAGATGTCGGACGGCATCCTGGCCACAGTGAACGACAGCGTCATCACAGGCTTCGACCTGCGCCAGCGCATGTTGCTGCTGATCGCCATGACCCAGGTCCAGCCGACCCCCGAGAACATTCCCGCCATCCAGCAGCAGGCGCTGAGCGCCCTGGTGGATGAGCGGCTGCAGGTCCAGGAGCTGGCGAAATACGAGGACCTGGTCATCAGCGACGAACAGGTCCAGCAAGAAATCACGGCCATGGCCCAGGAAGTGGGCGCCTCGCCCCAAGCGTACGTCGACTTTCTCACCCAGGGCGGGATCCGTCCCAGCACCCTGCGCGAGCAGCTGCGGACGCAGATCGGCTGGTCGCAACTGGTCGGCGGCAGGTTCCAGAGCCGGGCCCGGGTCAGCCGTGCCGCCGTGACCGCTGCCATGCGCCAGGTTTCGGAAGCCGCCGCCAAGAAGCAGTATCTGATCGGCGAAATCTACATCGAGTCCGCCCGTGTCGGCGGCCAGCAGGCGGCGCTGAACGGCGCGAACCAACTGGTGCAGCAGATGGTCCAGGGCGCGCCTTTCCAGGCCGTGGCCCAGCAGTTCTCGGCCGCGCCTTCCGCAACGCGCGGCGGCGACGCCGGCTGGGTCGTCGAAGGCACCATGCAGCCGGCCCTTCAACAGGCGCTGGATCAGCTCGAAGTCGGACAGCTGTCCCGGCCGATTCCCGTCGATGGCGGAGTCTACATCGTCTATATGCGCGACAAGCGTGATGGGGCCTCGGCCAGTCTTGTGCAAATCAAACAGGTGATGATCGCACTGCCGGATACCGCGTCCGAGGCCGACGTGGCCGCCGCGAGCCAGCGGTTGGAAGCCCTGCGTCCGCAACTGACCTGCGACACCATGCTGGCCCGGGCGACATCGGAGCAGGGTCTGCTCGGCACCGATCTGGGCGAGGCCGATGTTCAGAACCTCGCCCCGCAATTCCAGCAGGTCGCCCGGTCCGCGGAAGTCGGCTCGGTCAGCACGCCTGTGCGCACCCCGCTGGGCGTCCACCTGCTGGGCGTCTGCGGTCGCCGCGTCGGCGGGACCGAGGCTCCCAATCCCCAGGACGTCGAGAACACCCTGTTCCGCGCGAACCTCGCCACTCTCGCCCGCCGTTATATGCGCGACCTGCGCGAGGACGCCCATATAGAGTATCATTAGTGATGACCGGTCCTTCGCCGCTGGTCCTGTCCATGGGCGAACCGGCGGGCGTGGGGCCGGAGATCATCGCCAGGGCCTGGGCCGCGCTGCGGACCGAGGGTCCGGTCTTCGCCGTCATCGGCGACGCCGCCCTGCTGCGATCACAGGGCCAACCGGTTGAACCGGTTCTGTCGCTCGTCGACGCTCCTGCTGTCTTCGGTCGGGCCATTCCGGTGCTCGACAATCCCTTGCCCAGGCCCGTGACGCCAGGCCGTCCCGAATCGGCCAACGCCGGGGTGGTGGCCGACTGGATCGAACAGGCAGTCAGCCTGGCCCTGTCCGGCGAGGCCTCGGGCATCGTCACCGCCCCCATCGCCAAGGCCCCCCTGTACGCCGCCGGCTTCCGCTACCCGGGCCATACGGAGTTCATCGCCGAACTGACGGCTGACGCGCCGTTTGCGGGAACGCGCGGACCGGTGATGATGTTGACGGCCAGGGATCTGCGCGCCTGCCTTGTCACCATCCATGCCCCCTTGTCCGAGGTGCCTGAGCTGGTCACTGCCGAGCGAGTCTGCCGCACCGCCCGCGTCGTCCATGAGGCGATGAAACGCGACTTCGCCATCGCCGCGCCGCGACTGGCGCTGGCGGCCCTGAACCCGCACGCGGGCGAGAGCGGCGCCATCGGGCGGGAGGAGATAGAGGTGCTGATCCCCGCGGCCGACGCCCTGCGCGCCGAGGGCATCGCGATCACCGACCCCCTGCCCGCCGACACCCTGTTCCACGACGCGGCCCGGGCGACCTATGACGCCGTCCTGTGCCTCTACCACGACCAGGCCCTGATCCCGGTCAAGACGCTGGACTTCTGGGGCGGGGTCAACACGACCCTCGGCCTGCCGGTGATCCGCACCTCGCCGGATCACGGCACGGGCTTCGACATCGCCGGGAGGGGCGTGGCCCGGGCCGACAGCCTGATCGCGGCGGTGCGGCTGGCGGGAACCATGGCGGCGGCGCGCGCGGCGGGGTAGCGATCCCTCACTGCTATCGTCATCCTCCGGCGAGCGAAGCGAGACCGGGGGACCCAGCGGCGCGCGCGAGCGCGAAACTGTCGAGAACGCCACCGCCGGACACAGCCTGCCTGAACAGGTCGCCTTCGGCGCCGCTGGGTCCCCCGGTCTGCGCGGCTGCGCCGCTTGCCGGAGGATGACGATAGCGGGGGGAAACTGCGTCACGTAAGGAAGGCGCGTGAATCCCACCGACCTCCCCTCCCTGCGCGAAACCCTCGACGCCCACGGCCTGCTGGCGAAGAAGAGTTTCGGCCAGCA
Source organism: Brevundimonas sp. (assembly GCF_030682035.1). Classification (GTDB taxonomy): domain Bacteria; phylum Pseudomonadota; class Alphaproteobacteria; order Caulobacterales; family Caulobacteraceae; genus Brevundimonas. Next base: position 60,681 of record NZ_JAUXQZ010000023.1, read on the forward strand.
TTTCCTGCTGGATCTCAACGTCACGCGAAAGATCGTGCGTCTGGCGGGCCCGTTCGAGGGTCGGGCGGTGATCGAGGTCGGCCCCGGTCCCGGCGGGCTGACGCGGGCGCTGCTGGAGAGTGACGCGGGCCGGGTGGTGCTGGTCGAGAAGGATCCGCGCTTCCTGCCGCTGCTGGCCGAACTGGACGACGGCACAGGCCGGCTGACCGTGGTCGAGGCCGACGCCCTGAAGGTGCGCGAGGCCGAGTTGGTCGAACCGATCCCGGCGCATGTGGTGTCCAACCTGCCCTACAATGTCGGCACGCCCCTGCTGATCAAATGGCTGACCGGGCCGTGGACGCCGCACGCCCTGACCCTGATGTTCCAGAAGGAGGTCGCCGAGCGCATCACCGCCGCCCCCGGTGACGACGCCTATGGCCGGCTGGCGGTGATCAGCCAGGCGGTCTGCGAGGCGCGCCTGGTCATGCACCTGCCCGCCGCCGCCTTTACACCCCCGCCCAAGGTGGCCAGCGCCGTGGTCCATCTGGTCCCGCGCCCGGACCGGCCCGACGCGGAGACGCTGAAACGGCTGGAACGGATCACGGCGGCGGCCTTCGGACAGCGCCGCAAGATGCTGCGGTCCAGTTTGAAGACGCTGGGCGGGGCGGCCCTGTGCGAGGCGGCGGGCATCGAGCCGGACGCCCGGGCGGAAGTGGTGGACGGGGCGGGGTTTTTGCGGCTGGCGGGGGCGTTGGGGTAGCGCCCGCTCCCGTCATCGTCGGGCTTGACCCGAGGATCAGAGGCTGGATCAGGCTGGAGGACGGCCCGAGGGCCCTCGTTCCTTACGGAGCACCCTTATGGTCTGATCCTCGGGTCAAGCCCGAGGATGACGGCTGTGGGATGTGGGTGGTCGGAAGGTCCGCTTGACGGCCGGGCGGGTGAGACGGCCTTCGACCCAAAGCGGACGTTTGAACCTCCGATGCGAAACGTGAGGCTAGCCAGCGGGCCACGAACGAAAGGTCATGCCTTTGACAACAGGGACTTCAACGCTGGTTCCGGTGTCAAAGCGATTCAGCTGGACGCCTCGGCTCTCCGGTGCCCAGCTCAGCAGACACGTCACGCTCGCTAGGCTAGACTATGCGACCGGAGGGAGTGATGACCGAAGATATTCGCCGTCATATCGTGGACCTCGCACGAACTCGGAAGGCTGAAGAGGAAGCGCGAGAGGACGGTAAGCGTCGCGCTCTGTCCGGATTGGCAGACATGAAGCGAGACGTGGAACAACTCCTCGCTACCGTCCCCGAGACGCGTCTTATGAGAGACCCGACCGTGCACCTTGGAACTCGGACCGGGTATCACGTGCAGGAGGACAACTTCTGGCACAGCGAAGACGGCCCGGCGTTGCTGGTCACGGACTGTATGGTTTTTTACTACAATCCACACTCGGGCCGCTGGTGGTCTGGCCTTCACTCTCATGGGCCACAAAGTCGCGAAGAGGTATTCGCCACCTTCAAGCATCAAGTCGCTCGGTGGGTCGTCGATAAGTACCCAGCTATCAAAGCTGCGGAACCCCCGCAGCAAGAGCCGATCGGTTGCGCCCTAATCCTCGCTCCGGTTCTTCTAAGTGGCCTGTTCGCGGGAGGAGCTGTGTTGGTTCGGCTGATCTGAGTCCAACACCATCCGCACCATCCGCACCCCATCGGCCTCGACGAACTGCGGCATCAACCGCGGCTCCAAGGGAGGGCTTCGAGACGAGGTTGTAGCGATAAACCTGCGTGCGCTTGCCGTGCTCCCGGACCCAATCGCCGGATCTTCCCGACAATAGTTTGTGTCATAAGTCCTTTCGAACAGGGCCAGGACGACCCTTCGGACTCATTTATCAAATGACGGGGTTTTGGGGGCGCGGGTGAGGATCGCCATTTTAGAAGCTCAGGTGAGCACGGCCTTGAAGCCCGTTGAAGCTTGGCTGTCGGGCCACGGTGATGACCTCTTGGTCGAACTAATCGGCGGGCTTCCGTTTCTGCTCTTCGACGTGCTGATCATCGTCGTCCTGCTTCCGTTGGCGTTGGATGTTTACAGGAAGGTTCGCACGCGGCACCTCAGGGCCGTCGCCCTTGCTCAACTGTGCGCCATTCATAGCAGTATCAGGAGCCTTTTAGCTAATGGCTCTCACTGGGGAAGCCTTGAGGCCGATCCCATAGAGCATCGAAAAGTGTTTGAGAGTGCGATTTCAGAAGCACGTCAACGTTTGAGCACGGGCTGTCCGATTTACATGGGACTGCTTGACGATGAGTCGGCAACAATGCTGTTGAAAGCTAACCATTCGCTCGAATATGTGATAGATTTTCTGATCTACCACGTCACCTATCCGGCTGAGCGAATACCAAGTCAGCATCAGCAATGGGCGGAATCTATCGCTTGGAGCCACTATTCCGAGTTGAACGCCATGGAACGACGGGTCAATCGGCTCATGAGGAAGCCGTTGTTCGAGATTGACGAAGACCCCGAGCGGTCAAATCCCCTCGTGGCGGCAGTCGAGGGGGCGATGAAGTTGCGTCGAAGGGGTTGGACCTACGAAGGGCCAAACTCGATCCTTATTCCAAGACGCCGCAAAGGCAGGGCACAGGCCGCCAAAGCGTGAATTTGAGGGGGCGCCTCACGCGAGACCACGTCAGGACGAAGCGTTTCGGCCTAACCGATCCGATGAGGTCCGAGGGCTCGATGTCAGGGTTCCACCCGTTGCGGGCATTCCGACGGTCCGTTTTCGGGCTCCGGTGACCGACCACTACAATCCCTCCTCGATACCCTCGACATCGCGGCCCTCGACATCCTCGACATCCGGTACACCCGCGACAATTGCTGGCCATCCGCCGTCAGCCTCCACAATCCCGCGCGCCAACCGTCTGATCCGCCACGGCTTCCACCCGCCGACAGCGTCCTGATCCCGCCATAGGAAGCGGCGGGGCGATACTGGCGGGATGAAACAGACAGCGCCCAAAAAACTCCGCCGAAACTACAAGATCCGCAGCAAGCGGGTCTGGACCCTGATCCGCGAGCGGTATCTGGCGGGCGAGAGCGCGCCGCGGCTGGCCGAGGTGTTCGATGTGACCGAGGCGGCGATCCGGGCGCGGGCGGGGCGGCAGGGCTGGACCAAGCGGTCGCTGGCCGAGGCGACGCCGCCGGCGCCGGCGGACGCGGGACTGGCCGAGGTGATCGCGGGGCAGCTGGACGGGGACATGACGCCGCGCGAGGCGGCGCGGCTGGCGCTGGGCGAGGCGGTGAAGCTGTTGCGCAGCGGCCGGATGGGGCTGGCGGGCGAGGCGGCGCGGGTGGCCGATGTGATGGGGCGGGCGGCGGCGCGGCTGGGGGATGAGGCGGCGGCGGACGCCGAGCCGGATGAGGCGGCGTTCGAGGCGGTGCGCCGCAAGGTGTTGGGGATGGCGGCGGCGGTTACCCCTCCACCGCCCTTCGGGCGGTCCCCCTCCCCGCTGAGCGGGGAGGAGACGGTTTGAGCGTCCTTGATCGGCTGGACGCCCTGTCGCCCGCCGAGCGGCGGTTGCTGGCGGCGGACTGGGCGGTGACGGCGCACCAGGGGCAGGGGGCGCCGGCGGGGGACTGGACCACCTGGCTGGTGCTGGGCGGGCGTGGCGGGGGCAAGACAAGGGCGGGGGCGGAATGGGTGGCGGACCGGGCGCGGGCGGGTGGACGCATCGCCCTGGTGGGGCAGAGCCTGCATGACGTGCGCGAGGTGATGATCGAGGGGCCGTCGGGGGTGCGCGCCCTGCCCCGCTATGGCCTTGGCGGGCGGCCGCGCTGGGAGGCGAGCCGGCGCAGGCTGGTCTGGCCGAACGGGGCGGTGGGGATGGCGTTCTCGGCGGAGGACCCGGAGTCGCTGCGCGGGCCGCAGTTCGGGGCGGCGTGGGCGGACGAGTGGTGCGCGTGGCCCAGAGCGCGCGGGGGCCCCGAGGCGACGCTGGCATTGTTGCGGATGGGGCTGAGGCTGGGGGACCGGCCGCGGCTGGTTCTGACCACGACGCCGAAGCCGACGGCGGCGTTGCGGCGGCTGTTGAAGCAGCCGGGGCTGGCGCGGTCGGACCTGCCGACGCGGATCAATGCCGAACATCTGGCCCCGGCGTTTCTGGACGGGCTGGAGGCGCTGTACGGCGGGACGCGGCTGGCGGCGCAGGAACTGGACGGGCGGGTGGTCGAGGGGGAAGGGGCGCTGTTCACGCTGGCGATGATGCGGGCAGCGCGGGAGGCTGAGAGGCCGGAGCGGTTCGAGCGAGTGGTGGTGGCGGTCGATCCGCCGTGTTCGGCGGACGGCGACGCCTGTGGAATCGTGGCGGTCGGGCGACGGGACGGGAAGGCCTGGGTGCTGGCGGACCGGACGGTGCGCGGGCGGTCGCCGCAGGGCTGGGCGAGGGTCGTCGCGCGGGCAGCGGTTGAGTTCGAGGCCGTGCGGGTGGTGGCCGAGGCCAATCAGGGCGGGGAGATGGTCGAGGCGGTGCTGAAGGCGGCGGGCGTGGGCTGTCCGGTCAAGCGGGTGCATGCAAGGGTCGGCAAGCGGGCGCGGGCCGAGCCGGTGGCGGCCCTGTACGAACAGGGCCGGGTCCGGCATTGCGCCGATCTGGCCGAGCTGGAGGAGGAGTTGATGGGGCTGGGCGAGGACGGCGGGGGGAGTCCGGACCGGGCCGATGCGCTGGTGTGGGCGGTGACGGACCTGCTGATCGACGGGGGCGGGTTGGGGCCGAGGGTGAGGGTGGTTTAAGGTGTGGGGTGTGGGGTGTGGGGTGTGGGGCGTGGCGCCCCCAACGCCGTCATCCTCGGGCTTGACCCGAGGATCAGACCATCCGGTGCTGACTGAGACGCCGTGCGGTCACGCTCGCGGGGCCGTCCCCGCCACACAGCACGGCGCAACGTCTGATCCCCGGGTCAAGCCCGAGGATGACGGCATGAAGCCGTCAGACCGCCTCGTTCAGCAGGGCGTCCTTGTAGGCATCGACCCAGATGTTGCGGAACCGCTTTGAGCGCTCCGCGTGGTAGATGTGGGCCAGTTCGGCGTAGCTGCGGTCGAAGTCGTCGTTGACGAAGACATAGTCGAAGTCGCCGCAGTGCTCGATCTCGCCCTTGGCGTTCTGGATGCGGCGTTCGATGACCTCATCGGCGTCCTGGGAGCGGGTGACCAGACGGCGGCGCAGTTCCTCGAGGCTGGGCGGCAGGATGAAGACGCGGACGGCGTCCTCGGGGCATTTTTCGGCGATGTCGCGGGCGCCCTGCCAGTCGATGTCGAACAGGACGTCGCGACCCTCGGACAGGGCCTTGTCGATGGGCGGGCGCGGGCTGCCGTAGCGGGCCCCGTGGACGTCGGCCCATTCGAGGAAGGCGTCGGCGTCGACGAGGCGCTGGAACCCGGCGTCATCGACGAAATGATAGTCGCGGTCGGCGACCTCTCCGGGGCGGATGCCGCGGGTGGTCATGGAGATGGACAGCTCCAGCCCGCCGTGGTCGGCCATCAGGCGGCGGCACAGGCTGGTCTTGCCGGCGCCCGAGGGGCTGGCGACGATCAGCAGGACGCCGCGGCGGGGATGGCGTTCATTCGACATTCTGGACCTGTTCGCGCAACTGTTCGATCACGGCCTTGAGCTCGAGGCCGATTCCGGTGAGCGCGGTCGTAGCCGATTTCGAGCAGAGGGTGTTCGCCTCGCGCATGAATTCCTGCATCAGGAAGTCGAGTTTGCGGCCGGCGGGGGGTTGCTGCAACAGGGTCCGGGCCGAGGCGACGTGGGCGGTCAGCCGGTCCAGCTCCTCGCGGACGTCGGCCCTGGTCGCGAGCGAGGCGGCTTCGAGGAATATCCGGTCCTCAAGACCCGGTGCGTCAGGGGCCAGTTCGGTCATGCGGCGCGCGAAACGGTCGCGGATGGCGATGGTCTGGGCCACGGCCTCGGTCTCGGCCTGGGCGACGAGGGCCGCGATGCGGGCAATGAAGTCGGTGATCACCGGCAGGAGTTGGGCCCCCTCGCGGTCGCGCGAGAGTTTGAGGGCGTCGAGCGCCTGATCGAGGGCGATGGCCATGGCGGCCTCGACGGCGGCGCGGGCATCGGGCTCGTCGATTTCCTCGGGCGCCTCCAGCACGCCGCGCAGGGAGAGCAGGCCGTCGGCCGAGGGCGGGGTGGCCCCCTCCTCCGCCAGCTGGTTGGCCAGGGTCAGGTAGCGGGCGAGGATGCCTTCGTTGACCCTGAACGCGGCGGCGCCGGGGGCCGCGCGGGTCGCCTGGACGCCGAGGGTGACCTGGCCGCGGCTGAGCCGGGCCTGGGCGGCGGTCCTGGCGTGGCGCTCGAGCGCGTCGAAGCCGGGCGGGCCGCGGAAGCGGACCTCCAGATTGCGACCGTTGACCGAGCGGGCCTCGACCGACCAGGACCAGTCGCCGTCCGCGCCCTCGGCCCGGCCAAAGCCGGTCATGCCCGAGATAGCGCTCATCCGGCGGGCGCCGGGGCGGGAATGCGGATCACCCGGGCGCCGGGCGGGACCGTCACGCCCGGCGGGTCGGCGTTATCGGTGATGGGAGGAACGACGGGCCCGGGCAACGGGACCGTCGGCGCCGGCTCGGGCGGCAGGCCCGCCCGACGGCGCTCGATTTCACGCCAGCGCGCGACATTGGCCCGATGCTCCTCATAGGTCCGGGCGAAGGCGTGGCCGCCCGAGCCGTCGGCGACGAAGAACAGTTCGCCGCTGGACGGGGGATTGAGCACGGCGGCGACGGCTTCGCGGCCCGGATTGGCGATGGCCGTCGGGGGCAGGCCGTCGATCTGGTAGGTGTTCCACGGGTTCGGCCGGTCCAGCTCGGACCGCCTCAGGCCCCGGCGCAGCGGCACGCCTTTGGTGATGCCGTATTCGATGGTCGGATCGCTCTCCAGCCGCATGCCGGAGCGCAGCCGGTTGGTGAAGACGGCGGCGACGCGCGGGCGTTCAGCGGCGACGCCGGTCTCCTTTTCGACGATGGAGGCCAGGATCATGGCCTCCTCGGGCGAACGGGCGACCGTGTTGGGGCCGCGCGCGGCCCACAGGCGGGCGAGGTTTTCGTCGCGGGCGCGGCGCATGCGGGCGATGACCGAGGGCCGGGTCTCGCCGCGGCTGATCTCATAGGTGTCGGGCCAGAGACTGGCCTCGTCCGGCGTGGTCTCGACCGTTCCGGTCAGTATGGGCTGGTCGTTGAGGATGGCGACCGCCTGCGCCGAGGACCAGCCCTCGGGCAGGGTGACATAGTGGCGGACCACCCGGCCCTCGACCAGCAGGACGAGGACCGAGCGCAGCGAGGCCTTGGTCGGCACCTCATATTCGCCGGCGCGCAGCTTGCGGTCGGCCCCGGTCAGGGTGGCGGCGGCCTTGAACATGTCGGTCGAACGGATCACGCCTGCCGACTTGAGGGTGGCGGCGATGGCGCTGACCCCCGCGCCGCTGGGTAGGGTGACGATCGTCGATTCGCCCGCCCGGGCCGACGGGCCGGGGGCGTAGAAGACGCTCCAGGCGGCAACGAGGGCGATGATCAGGAAGGTGCTGAAAGTCGCCGTGGCCGCCAGAAACGCGGTCTTGCGGCCCGATCGCCGCTCCACCGACATCAGGCGACCTTCCGGAAGATGACCGAGGCGTTGGTGCCGCCAAAGCCGAAGCTGTTGGACATGGCCACATCGATCTCCATCGGCTGGCCCTTGCCGCGCACCATGTTCAGGGCTGTTTCACGCCCGGGATTGTCGAGGTTGATGGTCGGCGGGGCGATCTGGTCGCGGATGGCCAGGATGCAGAAGATGGCCTCGATGGCGCCCGCGGCGCCCAGCAGGTGGCCGGTCATCGACTTGGTCGAGGACAGGGCGACGTTGGGGGCGTGGTCGCCCATCAGCTTTTCAATCGCCCCGGCCTCGATCCAGTCGGCCATGGTCGAGGTGCCGTGGGCGTTGACGTAGTCGATGTCGGCGGCGGAGATCCCGGCCCGCTTCACGGCCATCTGCATGGCGCGATAGCCGCCGTCGCCATCCTCGGCCGGGGCGGTGATGTGCCAAGCGTCGCCGCTCATGCCATAGCCGACGACTTCGGCGTAGATGGTCGCGCCCCGTGCCTTGGCGTGTTCGTACTCTTCCAGCACCACGATGCCGGCGCCCTCGCCCATGACGAAGCCGGAGTGGTCCTTGTCCCAAGGCCGCGAGGCCTTCTCGGGCGTGTCGTTGTAGGTGGTGCACAGGGCCTTGCAGGCGAGGAAGCCGGCGATGCCGATGGGGACGATGGAGCTTTCCGCCCCGCCGGCGACCATGACGTCGGCGTCGTCCAGCATGATCATCCGGGCCGCATCGCCGATGGCGTGGGCGCCGGTGGCGCAGGCGGTGACGACCGAGTGATTCGGCCCCTTGAGGCCGTGGCGAATCGATATCTGGCCGCTGGTCAGGTTGATCAGGGCCGAAGGGATGAAGAAGGGGCTGACGCGGCGCGGCCCCTGTTCCTTGAGGATGATGGCGGTGTCGGCGATGGGGCCGAGGCCGCCGATGCCCGAGCCGACCATGACGCCGGTGCGTTCGCGCTGTTCCTCGGTTTCCGGCTTCCAGTTCGCGTCGGCCAGGGCTTCGTCAGCGGCGGCTATAGCGTAGACGATGAAGTCATCGACCCGTTTGCGGTCCTTGGGCGACATGACCTTTTCGTGGTCGAACACGCCCGGCTGGTCGGGGGCCCCGCCCCCACGGCCGTCGACCGAGGGAATCTCGCCCGCGATGGTGCAGCCATAGCCCTCGGTGTCGAAATTGGTGATCGGACCGATGCCCGACCGGCCTTCGAGGATGCCCTTCCAGTTATGCTCGACGCCCCAGCCGAGCGGGGTGAGCAGACCGAGGCCGGTGACGACGACGCGGCGCATGAGCGCTCCTCGCTACAGAATCCTGACCGCAAACAGTAATGGCCGCCGGGCGGCCCCGCTAGGGGCGCGCCACGGCGGCCATCAAGGCCGTTCGAGAAGGGCGGCGATCAGCCGGCCAGCTTCTCGTCGATGAATTTCACGGCGTCGCCGACCGTCTGGATGTGTTCGGCGGCGTCGTCCGGGATCTCGATGTCGAATTCTTCCTCGAAGGCCATGACCAGTTCGACGTTGTCGAGCGAGTCGGCGCCGAGGTCGTCGATGAAGCTGGCCTTTTCAACGACCTTTTCCGGATCGGCGTCCAGGTGGTCGATGACGATCTTGCGGACGCGTTCCAGGGTGTCGGACATGGGTGTCTCTGCTTTCAGGGCCGCCACGGCGGCTGTTGTCTCTGTCTTGCCGTATGACGACGGCGCCGCTTTCGCAAGCCAATAACGGGACACGGCGGAAGCGGCTGCGACCGCCTTTAGCACAGCCACGGCGGGGGGAAAGACCTGTTACCGGGTTTGACCGCTCCGACGAGTGTCCTCCCCACGCCTGCGGCGCGGGGAGGAAAACTCCGGATCAGATCATTGCCATGCCGCCGTTGACGTGCAGGGTCTGGCCCGTGACGTAGGCGGCTTCGTTCGAGGACAGATAGACGGCGGCGGCGGCGATCTCGTCGCCCGTGCCGAGGCGGCCGGCGGGGATGGTCTTCAGGATGGTCTCGCGCTGCGCCTCGTTCAGCACATCGGTCATGGGCGAGGCGATGAAGCCCGGGGCGATGCAGTTCACCGTGATGCCGCGCGAGCCGACCTCCTGGGCCAGCGATTTGGAGAAGCCGATCATGCCGGCCTTGGAGGCGGCGTAGTTGGTCTGGCCGGGGTTGCCGGTGACGCCCACGATCGAGGTGACGCCGATGATGCGGCCCGAACGGCGCTTCATCATCCCCTTCATGGCCGCGCGCGACAGGCGGAAATAGCTTTCCAGATTGACCTTGATGACGTCGGTGAAGTCCTCGTCCTTCATCCGCATCAGCAGGCCGTCCTTGGTGATGCCGGCGTTGGCGACGAGGATGTCGAGCGGGGTGCCGGCGGCCTCCTCGGCGCGGGCGATCAGGCCGTCGACCGATGCGGCGTCAGACAGATTGGCGGCGGCGGCGAAGGCGCGCTCGCCGAGCTCCCCGGCCAGTTCTTGAAGCACGGCCTCGCGGGTGCCGGAGAGGACGACGGTCGCGCCCTGGGCATGCAGCGCCCGGGCGATGGCCCCGCCGATGCCGCCGGTTGCCCCGGTGACGAGGGCGGTCTTGCCGGTGAGATTGAACATGGGGGCTCCGCTAGTGGCGAGTGATTAGTGGCGAGTGGCGAGTAAGAGGCTGGGTCAGGCGGCGAGGCTTCACTCGCCACGCGTCACTCGCCACTCGCCACCAACTTCGCGAACGCTTCCAGCTCTTCCGGCGTGTTCAGCGCCACGCTCTCCGCGTCGGGGGCGATACGGCGGGCCATGCCGGACAGAACCTTGCCCGAGCCGATCTCGGCGAAACGAGTCACAACCCCCTCGCCCGCCATCCATTCCATGCTCTCGCGCCAGCGGACGCGGCCGGTGACCTGTTCGACCAACAGGCGACGCAGGACCTCGGGGTCCGTCTCCGGATGGGCGGTGACGTTGGCGACGACGGCGACCGAGGGGGCGACGAGGGTCGCGGAGGCCAGGGCCTCGGACATTTCGTCGGCCGCGGGCTGCATCAGCGGACAGTGGAAGGGGGCCGAGACGTTCAGCGGAATGGCGCGGGCGCCCAGTTCCCTGGCCTTTTCGATGGCGCGATCGACGGCGGCCTTGTCGCCCGAGATGACGATATTGCCGGCGTTGTTGTCATTGGCCACGACGCAGACGCCCACTTCCGAACCAGCCGCTGCGGCTGCCTCGGCCAGGGCCAGGTCGGTCTTCGGCCCGATCAGCGAGGCCATGGCGCCGCGGCCGACCGGGACGGCGCGCTGCATGGCCTGACCGCGCAGCTTCAGCAGCCGGGCGGTGTCGGCGAGGCTGATCGAACCGGCCGCGCACAGGGCGGAATACTCGCCGAGCGAATGGCCGGCGACGAAGCCGGCGCGGCTGACGTCGACGCCGAACTCGACCTTCAGGACGCGGGCGGCGGCCAGCGACACCGCCATCAGGGCCGGCTGGGCGTTCTCCGTGAGGGTCAGCTGATCCTCGGGGCCTTCGCGCATCAGGACCGACAGCTTCTGGCCCAGGGCGTCGTCGATCTCGGCATAGACCTCGCGGGCGGAGGCGAAGGCGTCAGCCAGGGCCGCGCCCATGCCGACCGACTGACTGCCTTGTCCGGGGAAAAGCAGGGCGAGGGTCATGGGCGAGCTCCGGCGGCGTTGAATCAGCCGGAGGGGTAGGACGGAAGCGCGGAGGGGGCAAGACGGGCGCTAGAACAGCACCGCAGGGTTCATGATCCGTTGCGGGTCGATCGCGGCGCGGACGGCCTGCATGGTCTTGATCTCCAGCGGCGACTTGTAGCGGCGCGCCTCGTCGGTCTTGAGCCGGCCCAGACCGTGCTCGGCGGAGATGGAGCCGTCGTAGCGCGCGACGATGTCGTGGACAATCTGCGAGCCCTCGGTCCAGCGGGCGAGGAAGGCCGGATGGTCCCCGCCGACCGGGCACAGGACGTCATAGTGAATATTGCCGTCGCCGACGTGGCCGAAGGCGGAGACTCGCGCACCGGGGTGGAAACGTTCAACGGCGCCGGTCGCCTCCTCAAGGAAGTCGGCGATGCGGGAGACCGGCACCGAGACGTCATGTTTCCAGCCGCCGCCCTCGGGCTTCTGGGCGGCGGACTGTTCCTCGCGCACCTTCCAGAAGGCGGCGCGCTGGGCGGCGTTCTGGGCGATGGCGGCGTCGGTGATCAGGCCGATCTCGAAGGTGTGGGTCAGCAGCCGGTCCATGGCCGCGTCGGCGGCCCCGGGCTCGCCCGAGACCAGTTCGATCAGGACGGACCAGGGCGGGGTCGAGTCCAGCGGCTCGCGCGTGTCCGGGATGTTGGTCAGGACGAATTCCATGCCGATCCGCTTCATCAGCTCGAAGGCCTCGACGCCGCCGCCGGTCTCGGCCTTGGCGCGAGCCAGAAGCTCGATGGCGGCGGCGGGCGCGTCGATCCCGACAATGGCGGTGGCCCGGCTGCGCATGACGGGGAACAGTTTCAGGGTCGCGGCGGTGACGACGCCCAAGGTGCCCTCGGCGCCGATAAACAGCTGTTTCAGGTCGTAGCCAGTGTTGTCCTTGCGCAGACGTTTGAGGCCGTGAAAAATTTCGCCGCTCGGCAGCACCGCCTCGATTCCCAGCACCAGGTCGCGCATGACGCCGTAGCGGATGACGGCGGTGCCGCCCGCGTTGGTCGAGATGACCCCGCCGATGGTGGCCGTGCCCTCGGCGGCGAGGCTGAGGGGGAACAGGCGGTCGGCAGCGGCGGCGGCCTGTTGGGCCTCCAGCAAGGTGACGCCGGCCTCGACCGTCATGGCGTCGTCCAGGGGCGTGACGTCCCGGACGGCGCGCAGCCTGCGGGTCGACAGCAGCACCTCGCCATAGGGAATCTGGCCGCCGACGAGGCCCGTATCGCCGCCCTGGGGCACGACGGCGATGCGATGCCCGGCGCAGACGCGAATGGCGGCGGCGACCTCGGCCGTCGAGCGCGGCGTCAGCATCAGCGGGGTGTGGCCCTGCCAGCGACTGCGCCACTCCGTCAGCCATGGGGCTATTTCGGCGGGATCATCGGTCCAGCCGCCGTCGCCGAGGGCGGATTTCAGGGCGGCGAGGGCGGTGGGCGATGGTGAGGTCATGGAACCCTTGTCTCAAAGTCGTGGGCGCGGCGAAAGGGCCGTGTCAGGGTCAGAGAATGACCGCCTCCCTGCCCGCTCCCGTTCCCGCCGTCGGCGTCGTCTGCCTGCGCGGCGACGAGGTCCTCCTGATCCGGCGCGGGACGCTGCCGCGGCAGGGCGAATGGAGCCTGCCGGGCGGGCGGATCGAACCCGGAGAGCGGGCGGTGAACGCAGCCTTGCGGGAACTGCGCGAGGAGACCGGAGTGGAGGCCGAGATCACCGGCCTGATCGATGTGGTGGACGGGCTGTTTCCCGAGGCGGGGCGGCACTATGTGCTGATCGACTACGCGGCGCGCTGGCTGGCGGGCGAGCCGGTCGCGGGGGACGATGCGGTCGAGGCGCGCTTCGTGACCCTTGACGAGGTCGAGGCCTTGATCGACTGGTCGGAGACCCTGCGGATCATCCGGATGGCCGTCGCCGCCCGCTAAGGGCCAAGATTACACGGATGTCATCTTCGCCCCGTCCGGTTTCTGTGGCGCGCCGGCCACAGGATGATAACCTGCGCGGGACAGGGAGATATCATGGACACCTCGGTTCTTTTCACGATCGCGCTGGTCGCGCTGGCCTTCGTGCTGCTGTTCAGCGTGGTCAAGATCGTGCCCCAGGGGCGCGAGATGACCGTCGAGCGGTTCGGCAAATACACCCGTACCTTGGCGCCCGGCATCAGCATTCTGACGCCGTTCGTCGAGCGGATAGGCCGCCGCATGAACATGATGGAGCAGGTGCTCGATGTGCCCCAGCAGGAGGTCATCACCAAGGACAACGCCATGGTGAAGGTCGACGCCATCGTCTTCATCCAGGTGATGGAGGCCTCGGCCGCGGCCTACCGGATCGAGAACCTGCCCTACGCCATCACCCAGCTGTGCTCGACCAATCTGCGCACCGTGGTGGGTTCGATGGAGCTGGACGAGGTGCTGTTCCAGCGCGACTCGATCAACTCTCGCCTGCTGACCGTGATCGACGCCGCGACCGAGCCGTGGGGCGTCAAGGTCAACCGGATCGAGATCAAGGATCTGACCCCGCCGGCGGACATCACCAACGCCATGGCCCGTCAGATGAAGGCCGAGCGGGAGCGCCGCGCCGTCATCACCGAGGCCGACGGTGAGAAACAGGCCGCCATCGCCCGCGCCGAGGGCGCCAAACAGGCCGCCATCCTGGAGGCCGAGGGTCGCCGCGAAGCCGCCTTCCGCGACGCCGAAGCCCGCGAGCGCGAGGCCGAGGCCGAGGCCAAGGCCACGGCCATGGTGTCCCAGGCCATCGCGGCGGGCGACGTCAACGCCATCAACTATTTCGTGGCGCAGAAATACGTCGAGGCCTTCGCCGAACTGGCCCGCAACCCGACGGCCAAGACGGTCATTGTGCCGGCCGAGATGTCCGGCCTCGTCGGCACCATCGCCGGCCTGGGCGAACTGGTCGGCTTGGCCCGGGAACAGCAGCAGAGCCGCAGCGACGTCCGCCGCGACGCCCCGCCGCCGCCGCCCGCCGCCGCTCGTCCGGCTCCGCCTCGCCCACCCCGCCCCTCCGTTCCGAGGACCTGATCCATGGAAGTCCTGACTGACCTGCACGCGGCCCAGCCGTTCTGGATCTGGCTGGCGTTGGGCGTACTCCTGCTGGCGGTCGAAGCGGCCTTTTCGACCGAATGGCTGCTGTGGCCGGCGGTGTCGGCGGGGGTGGTGGCCGTGGTCACCGCCCTGGGCCTGCCGCTGGGCTTCCTTGGCGAGGTCGCCCTGTTCGCGGCCCTGACCGTGGTCGCGACCCTGCTGTCGCGGCGACTGATCCAGCGGGTCAATCCGTCGGATGCGCCCGACATCAACGCCCGCGACGCCCGGCTGATCGGCCAGCGGGCCCAGGTGGTCCAGGCCTTCGTCGACGGCCGCGGCCGGGTGTTCGTCTCAGGCGCCGAATGGGTCGCCGAGATCGAGGGCGCCGCGCCGCCGGCGGGCGAGAGCGTGATCGTCGAGGGGATGGACGGGCCGAAGCTGAAGGTGCGGGCAGCCTAACCCGCCCGCAGATCCTCGATTCCGCGGTTCGCCAGGCCGTCGGCGCGCTCGTTCATTTCGTGGCCCGCATGGCCCTTGACCCAGTGCCATTTGACCTCGTGCCGGGCGCGGGCGGCGTCGAGGCGCTTCCACAGGTCCTCGTTCTTGACCGGCTTCTTGTCCGCCGTCTTCCAGCCGCGCGCCTTCCAGCCGTGGATCCATTCGGTGATCCCGGTCATGACGTATTTACTGTCGGTGTGCAGATCGACGCGGCAGGGCCGTGACAGGGCCTCCAGCGCCATGATGGCGCCCATCAGCTCCATGCGGTTATTGGTGGTCAGCGGCTCGCCGCCGCACAGCTCCTTCTCGTGACCGCCGCCGGTCTGCAGGATCGCGCCCCAGCCGCCGGGACCGGGATTGCCCTTGCAGGCGCCGTCGGTGTGGATGATCACATGGGACAAGGGCGAACTCTCGGTGACGGCTTCCCACCTCCGGTTGGTTGGAGGCGAATCCGGTTTGGCGTATGTTCCTAAGCGGGAGGACCGCCATGATCTATCTGAAGATAGAAGAGGTCGACGGAAAGCCGGTTATCAGGCTGGATCAAGAGAGTCTTGCGAAGCTCGGCGCGGGCATTGGCGATACGCTGTGGCTTCACGACGGCGGCTTCACGACGGCTTCAAGTGAAACCAGTGTTCAGGTCGCGATCGGCAAGCGGCTGATTGAAGAGCACATCGAAGTTTTCAAGGCCTTGGCGAAGACCTGACCGGTTCGGGCCAACAGCATGGCGACCTGACGCGGCAATGGCTTGGCGTCGCGCCTCTGACGCGCCAAGTTGCGGCACAAATGTTTGAACGGGCCGCGCATCGGTTCGAACGAGGAGACGGTTCGTGGGGTCTTTAAGTATCTGGCACTGGGCCATCGTCCTGTTTGTGTTCTGGCCATTGGCAGCGGCCATAACTGTCGTGCCCGTATGGCAAATCCTCAAGCGAGTCGGGATAGCCGGCTGGTTGAGTTTGCTAAGTGTCATACCGATTGTCGGGTTGGTCGCGCTTTGGGTAATGGCATTCAGCGCTTGGCCCAACGACAAGCACTGACAAGCTGTGGCGATCTGACACCGCTATCGCTTGGCGTCGCGCCTCTGAACGGCCTATATGCGGCACAAGTGTTTGAGCGGGCCGCATCTCGGTCCGAACGAGGAGACGGTTCGTGGGTTCTTTCAGCATCTGGCATTGGGCTATCGTCGCGATCATCGCCCTGCTGCTGTTCGGCGGGCGCGGCAAGCTGTCGGGCCTGATGGGCGACGCGGCCAAGGGCATCAAGGCTTTCCGTGAAGGCTTGAAGGACACCGATGCGGACAAGCCTTCGGACGAGCGCGCGGGCGCCCTGCCCCGCACCGACGCCGAAAAAGAAGACCTGAAGTCGTAGGCCCCGAATTGACGCCTGCATTGACGTCGGAGACCTGACGGATGGGTGGCCTCGGCCCCGGTATCGGCGGCTTTGAAATCCTGGTGATCGGCATCGTGGCCCTGCTTGTGGTGGGGCCAAAGGATTTGCCGTTGCTGATGCGCAAGATCGGCAAGGTCATGGCCAAGGCGCGCGCCATGGCCAATGAATTCCGCTCCAGCTTCGACGAAATGGCGCGCCAGTCCGAGCTGGACGAGCTGCGCAAGGAGGTTGAGGCCCTGCGCAGTGGTCAGGGCATGGTCCCGCTGGGGGCCGAGGCCGACGCCGCCTTCCGCGAGATCCGCGACGACCTGAACCGGCCGTTGGACGAGCCGGTCATGCTGGCCGCACCGGACGAATGGCCCGACAGCCCGCCGGTCATGGCGCCGCTTGAAGTCGAGGCCGAGCCGGCTCCGAAGGCCAAGGCAAAGGTTGCGGCGAAGCCCCGCAAGGCCACAACGAAAGCGACCGCCGCGCCCGGGGCCTCGATCAAGACCGCCAGCGGCAAGTCCCGGCCCACCCGCGCCAGGAAGGTCGATCCGTGACCCGGCTCGAAACCGACGAGGAGGAGATCGAGGCGTCGCGCGCGCCGCTGATGGACCACCTGATCGAGCTGCGGGGACGATTGGTGATCTGCGTGGCCGCCTTCATCATCGGCTTCATCGCCTGCTTCTATTTCGCCGAGCCGCTGTACATCTTTCTGGTCAAGCCGTTCGCCGCGGCGGCGGCCTTCCACCAGTCGGTCGGCCCCGGCGGCCATGTCTCGCCCCTGGACCTGATCCTCGGTACGGCGGGGCTCAAGCCCCTGCCGGGCGTCGACGGTCAGACGGTCAATCTGATCTACACGGCGCCGCTGGAAATCCTTTTCACCAAGATGAAGCTGGCCGGCTTCGGAGCCATCGTCGTGGCCTTTCCCGTCCTGGCCTGGCAGCTGTACCGGTTCGTGGAGCCGGGCCTGTACCGCAATGAGAGGGGCGCCTTCCTGCCTTTCCTGCTTGCGGCCCCGCTGCTGTTCCTGCTGGGTGCGGCCCTGGTCTATTTCGTCATGCTTCCGTTCGTCATGTGGTTCTCGCTGAGCCAGCAGATCACCGGCGGCGGCGTCTCGGCGGCCCTGCTGCCCAAGGTGTCGGACTATCTGAACCTGGTCACCGCCCTGCTGCTGGCCTTCGGCCTGTGTTTCCAGCTGCCGGTGGTGATGACCCTGCTGGGGCTGGCCGGCATCATCTCGTCCAAGGTCATGGCCGAGGGGCGGCGCTACGCCGTCATGGCCGTGGTCGTGGTCGCCGCTGTCGTCACCCCGCCTGACCCGATCAGCCAGATCATGCTCGCCATCCCGCTGGTGCTGCTCTACGAAATCTCGATCTTGTGCGTGCGGCTGATCGAGTTCCGCCGCAAGAAGGCCGATGCGGCAGAGGGAATGGCCTGACACCTGATCGGGAACCCGGAACCCCGGCCGAGCGTGGCCGTTTGCGAGGTGTTCCCATCAAGGAGTTCACCCATGATCACCGCCCATCGCCTAATCGGTGTCGCCACCCTCGGCGCCATCGCCTTCGCCACCGCAGCCTGCACCCCGGCGGACAACGACGCCGACGTCGTTGAGACTGACAAGACGACGATCATTGAGCGGCAAGTCCCTTCCGCGCCGGTAGTCGTCGAGCGTGAAGTCGCCGTCCCTGGCCCGCCCGTGGTTATCGAAAGCGATCGCCGGGGCGACAGCACCACGGTCCGCGCCGGCCGGGACGGCATCGAGGTCGAGACCACGAAGCGCTAGGTTCGAGGAACAAGGATGAAAAAGGCGCCGGACGGTTTCCCGTGCGGCGCCTTTGATGGTCCAGTTTCAGCCGCCGCTCAGCAGCTGTAGTACATGTCGAATTCGACCGGGTGCGGGTGCAGTTGCAGGCGCATCACCTCTTCCATCTTCAGCTCGATATAGCTGTCGATGAAGTCGTCATCCATGACGCCGCCCTTTTTGAGGAAGGCGCGGTCCTTGTCGAGGTTGTCCAGCGCCTCCTTCAGCGAACCGCAGACTTCCGGGATCGAGCCGCGCTCTTCCGGCGGTAGATCATAGAGGTTCTTGTCGGCCGGAGCGCCCGGATCGATGCGGTTCTCGATGCCGTCCAGGCCGGCCATCAGCAGGGCCACAAAGGTCAGATAGGGGTTGCCCATCGGATCGGGGAAGCGGGCTTCGATGCGCTTGGCCTTGGGCGAATTGACCCACGGAATCCGGATCGAGGCCGAGCGGTTGCGGGCCGAATAGGCCAGTTTCACCGGGGCTTCATAGCCGGGGACCAGCCGCTTGTAGGAGTTGGTGGTCGAGTTGGCGAAGGCGTTGATGGCCTTGGCGTGTTTGATGATGCCGCCGATGTACCAGAGGCAGAGGTCCGACAGGCCGGCGTATTTGTCGCCCGCGAACAGCGGCTTGCCGTCGCGCCAGATCGACTGGTGCACATGCATGCCCGAGCCGTTGTCGCCGAAGGTCGGCTTGGCCATGAAGGTGGCCGACTTGCCATAGGCGGCGGCGACGTTGTGGATCACGTACTTATAGAGCTGCAGGCGATCGGCCATGGTCAGCAGGTCGCTGAACTTCAAACCCAGTTCGTGCTGGGCCGGGGCGACCTCGTGGTGGTGCTTCTCGGGCTGCATGCCCAGGTCGCGCATGACGCCCAGCATCTCGCCACGCAGGTCCTGGGCGCTGTCGGTCGGATTGACCGGGAAATAGCCGCCCTTGTGGGTCGGGCGATGGCCCATATTGCCTTCGGAATATTCGGCGCCGGTGTTGGCCGGCAGCTCGATCGAGTCATAGGCGTAGCCGGTGTCGTGCGGGGCGGTGCTCCAGCGCACGTCGTCGAAGATGAAGAACTCGGCTTCCGGCCCGAAGAAGACCGTGTCACCCACGCCCGAGGACTGGACATAGGCCAGGGCCTTCCTGGCCATCGAGCGGCTGTCGCGATTATAAGGCTCGTTGGTGTCGGGGTTCAGCACGTCGCAGAACAGGAACATCGTGGTCTGCTGGTAGAACGGATCGATCCATGAATGGGTCAGGTCCGGCTTGAGCAGCATGTCGGACTCGTTGATCGCCTTCCAGCCGGCGATCGACGAGCCGTCGAACATCGTCCCTTCCTCGAGGAACTCTTCATCGACCAGGTCGATGTCGAAGGTGACGTGTTGCATCCGACCCTTGGTGTCGGTGAAACGGAGATCGACGTATTTCACGTCCTTCTCCTTGATCTCCTTGAGAATCTTGCCGGCGCTCATATCTTGTGGATCCTGTCTGGGGGGAGGAAGGAAAGCGGCCGCGCCTTGCGGAACGGCCGGTCGATGGAGATGCTATACAGCCTGTGCGCCGGTTTCGCCGGTGCGGATGCGGATGACGTCGAGGACGTCGGAGACGAAGATCTTGCCGTCGCCGATCTTGCCGGTGCGGGCGGCGGCCTGGATGGCGTCGACGACGGAGTTGACCATGTCGTCGGGAACCACCACCTCGATCTTGATCTTGGGCAGGAAATCGATGACGTATTCGGCGCCGCGATAGAGTTCGGAATGGCCTTTCTGGCGACCATATCCCTTGGCCTCCAGCACGGTCATGCCCTGCACGCCCGCGTCCTGGAGCGCTTCCTTCACTTCATCCAGCTTGAAGGGCTTGATGACGGCTTCGATCTTTTTCATGGCGATCCCAGGCGGGCCAATTCGTGCCGCACACTTGGACCGCAAGGGGACATTGCATTGCACAATAAGGCAAGTGTTTTTCGTCCGGACTCGCCATCCGTGAACCGATTACAGGCCCGGTGACCCATCCCGTCCTGTCCGACTGGCGTGACGCCCTTCCCTGGCCCGACCGGGACACGCACAAGCACGCGCGAGGGCGGCTGGGCGTCGTCTCGGGCAAGGCGAGCCAGACGGGCGCCGCGCGGCTGGCGGCGCGGGCGGGCCTGAGGATCGGCGCGGGGGTGGTGCGTATCCTTTGCCCTCCGGATGCAACGGCTGTGATCGCGCCGGCTATTGAGGCGATCATGCTGACCCCGTTCGGCTCGGATGAGGCCCTGGAGGAAGCGGCTGAGGTGCTGGACGCCGTCGTCATCGGTCCGGCCGCCGGGATCAATGACGCGACACAGGCCAATGTCCGCGCCCTGGCCGGGACGGGCGCCGCCCTGGTCGTGGACGCCGACGGACTGACCGTGTTCGAGGGCTGGCCCGCGGACCTGTTCGACGTGCTGGACCGCGACGATGTCCTGACCCCCCATGAGGGCGAGTTCCGGCGGCTGTTTCCCGATCTGCTGCAACAGGGCCGAGAGGCGGCGGCGGCCGGGGCGGCGAAACAGGCGGGCGCCGTGGTGGTGCTGAAAGGGGCGGCGACAGTGATCGCGGCCCCGGACGGGCGGCTCAGCGTGAACGACAACGGGTCGCCCTGGCTGGCGACGGCGGGCAGTGGCGATGTACTGGCGGGGATGATCGGCGGGCTGATAGCGCAACGGATGGACAGTTTCGACGCGGCCCGAGCGGCCGTGTGGATGCATGCCGAGGCGGCGCGGGGGTTCGGGCCGGGGCTGATCGCGGAAGACCTGCCGGACCGGATTCCGGCGGTGCTGGCGGCGCTTTATTCACAGACCAACTGACCGCGACCCCGCATCCGGTTCAAATCGTCACCGAAGCGGCCTATCTCGACGCAACCCCGCCGGAGTCCTGTCTTGTTGATCGTCCTGTCCCCGGCCAAGCGGCTGGATTTCACCGAAGCCGATCCAGGCCTGCCCGCGAGCGAACGGCGCTTTCTTGAGGACACCGCCTCCCTGGCCCGGACGGCGCGCGGGCGCACGGTGGCCGAACTGCGCCGGTTGATGAGCATTTCCGACGATCTCGCCCGGCTGAACCGCGAGCGGTTTCAGGCCTTCGACGCCGAGTCGACCGACGGGGTGCAGGCGGCCTTCGCCTTTGCCGGGGACGTCTATGAAGGCCTGAAGGCGCGGGAGCTCGACCCAGCGGGCCTGACCTTCGCCCAGGAGCATGTGCGGATTCTGTCGGGCCTGTACGGCCTGCTGCGGCCGCTGGATCGCATTCAGCCCTATCGGCTGGAAATGGGGGCGCGGCTGAAGACCCGGCGCGGGTCCAGCCTGTACGACTTCTGGGGCGACCGGATCGCGAAATGCCTGAATGCCGACGCGGAGGGTCAGGCCGACCGGACCCTGGTGAACCTGGCCAGCCAGGAATATTTTGGCGTCGTGGACGCCAAGGCGCTGAAACTGCCGGTGGTGACGCCGCATTTCCGCGAATCGAAGGATGGCGAGAGCCGGATCATCTCCTTCTTCGCCAAGAAGGCGCGTGGCGGCATGACACGGTTCGCTATCGATGAGCGGATCGACCGGGCCGAAGACCTCAAGGCTTTCGACCGCGACGGCTATCGCTTTGACAAGGCGGCATCGAGCGAGACAGAGTGGATATTCATCAGGTCGGGAAATTAATCCCGACTGTCGCCTTCGCAACCGCGAACAGCTAGGCTGGCGACACAAGACTGACGGACGGACGAGACCCCTATGTTCCAATGGCCCAAACGTGGTGACGGCTCAGAGACGGCGAGCGAGCCCTTCCGCGACGTCGGCGACCTGAAGGGCCAGGTGGCGGTGATCTCGGGCTCGACCTCGGGAATCGGTCTGGCCTTCGCCCGCGCCATCGCCTCGCGCGGCGGCGATGTGGTGTTGAACGGGCTGGGCGACCCATCCGAGATCGAACGCACCCGGTCCGGGCTGGAGGCCAGCTGCGGCGTCCACGTACGCTACCATGCCGCCAACATGCTGCGCGGCGACGAGGTCGCCGACATGGTCGCCTACGGCAAGCACCAGCTGGGCCGGGTCGATATCCTGATCAACAACGCCGGCGTCCAGCACGTCGAGGCGGTCGAGAAATTCCCCTCGGACAAGTGGGAACAGATCATCGCCATCAACCTGTCCTCGACCTTCTACGCAACCCGCGCGGTGATCCCGATCATGAAGGCGCAGGGGCGCGGCCGGATCATCAATGTGGCCTCGGCGCACGGCCTCGTCGCCAGCCCCTACAAGTCCGCCTATGTCGCGGCCAAGCACGGCGTCATCGGCTTCACCAAGACGGTGGCGCTGGAAGTCGCGCAGGACAACATCACCTGCAACGCCCTGTGCCCCGGCTATGTCGAGACGCCGATCGTCGAGAAACAGATCGCCGACCAGGCCCGCACGCGCGGCATGTCGAGGGAGGCGGTGCTGAAAGAGGTTATCCTCGGCTCGCAGCCGACGAAGCGGTTCGTGACGACGGACGAGCTGACGGGGATCATGCTGTATCTGGTCAGCGACCTCGGCGCCTCGGCGAATGGGGCCAGCTTCTCCATCGATGGCGGGTGGACGGCCCAGTAGCGCTCAACCCACAAACCCCGCCGCTCGCCTGAGCCGATCGTTGATCGCTTCGCCCAGACCAGTCGGCGGAATCGGCGACACCGCGATCCCTGCCGGACGTTCACGGTCCGCCTCGCGCAGCCGCCGGAACAGATTGGCCGCCGCCTCGCGCAGGTCGCCCGAGGGGCTCAGGCTCCAGCGCAGCTGACCCACCCCGGGACCGAAGCCGAGCAGGATTTCGCCCGCTCGCGCCGCCTCGGCCTTGATCCGCACCGGCGCGTCGGGCGCATAGTGCAGGGCCATCCGGCCGGGGGAGCGGTGGCCCTCCCCGTCCCGGTCGAGTGGGCCGACAACGGCCTCGATCTCCTCGCGGGTGACGGAGCCGGGGCGCAGCAGGGATACGCGTCCGTCGAGCACCGAGACCACGGTGCTCTCCACCCCGACGGCGCAATCGCCGCCATCGATCAGCGCCGCCGCGAAGGCCCCGGTCTCCTCGACCGCGTCGGCGAAGGTGGTGGGGCTGGGCCGGCCCGAGCGGTTGGCCGAGGGCGCGACGACGGGGCGGCCGAAGGCGGCGATGACGGCGCGGGCGCGGGCATGGCCCGGCACGCGGACGGCGACGCTGTCCAGACCCGCGCGGGCCAGGTCGCAGACCCGGTCGCGATCCCGGACCGGAGCCACGATGGTCAGCGGTCCGGGCCAGAAGGCCTCGGCCAGCGCCCGCGCCCGCGCGTCGAACACAGCGACGGTCTCGGCCTGCACCGCGTCGGCGACATGGGCGATCAGGGGGTTGAAGCGTGGGCGGCCCTTGGCCTCGAAGAGGGCGGCGACGGCGACGGCGTTCCCGGCGTCGGCGGCGAGGCCATAGACGGTCTCGGTCGGGAGGATGACGAGGCGGCCGTCGGCCAAGGCGCGGGCGGCCTCGGCGTCGGACACAGTCAGGCGCGGTGCGCCTGAAGCGCCACCCGCACCGTCACCTGCTGTCCGACCAGCCTGTTCCAAGGCCCCGATGTCCCTATGCCGAAATCCGCGCGATTCAGGATGAACGCGCCCGCCAGATGCGCCCGGTCGCCGGTGACGCGCAAGTCTACGGGGAAGGCGACCGGCCGGGTCACTCCCTTCATCGTCACCTCGGCGCGGGCCGTGTAGCGGTCGCCGCCCAGCGGCTCCAGCGCCCGCAGGTCGAACCGGATCAGCGGATAGCGGGCGGCGTCGAGGAAGGCCGGGCCGGTGGCGCGCCCTGACGCCACGGCGGGCGACATGGTCAGCGAGGCGGACTGGACCACCACCGTGGCCCGCGTCCGGTCAGGGTCGGCGGGGTCGAAGGCGATGTCGCCCCGCCAGTCGGCAAACCGGCCGCTGTGGGCGCCGCCGAAGGCCCGGACCGACATCTCGATCCGGGAAGCGTCCCGATCGACCATCCACGGGATCGCCGTCGCCCCCGTCTGGGTCAACAGGGCCAGGACGGCGAACGCCTGGACCGCCCGCCGCCTCACGGCCGTCGCGGGATCCACGGGATCATCCGGTGCAGGACATTGTCCCGGTCGACGAATTGATGCTTCAGCGCCCCGACGATGTGCAGCACCACCAGGGCGATCATCAGCAGACCCGCCAGCTCGTGGGCCTCCATGATGGCGCCCGCCAGTTCACGATCCTGCGGCAAGGGCAGCAGCGGCCAGTTGAACAGGCCGAACCATGGGATGGGTCGTCCCGCCGCCGAGGATGCCGCCCATCCCCCCAGGGGCAGGCCGATCAACAGTATGTAGAACAGGACGTGACTGGTGCGCGCCAGCAGCCTTTGCCAGCGCGGCATCTCCGACGGCAGGGCTATGGCCGGGTTGGCCAGGCGCCAGCCCAGTCGCACGAGGGTCAGCACCAGTATGCTCAATCCGGTTGACTTGTGGAGTTGCAGATACTCCCGCGCCGACGGCTGGCCTTCGGTCGCCAGATAGAGGGCGATCAGCATCAGTTGCGTCACCACCAGGGCGGCGATCAGCCAATGCAGGATCAGCGAGACGGTGGAATAGCGGTTGCGCGGTTCAGCCATGAACGACCCCTTTCTGGACGAGCCTCAGCTTGACCCACCCCGCCGGCTTCGCCAAGCGATGTCTTGCCTGCCGCAACTTGCATGCCCTCGGGGCAAGGCGGCATGAACGCGATCAGACCGACAGCGAGACCAGACCGCCATGACCTACCGCGCGCCCGTCCGCGATCTCGCCTTCACCCTTCAGGCCGTGGCCGGCATCGACCGGGTCGCGGCCACCGGCGCCTTTCCTGACTATGACGCCGAGGTGCTGGGCGCTGTGCTCGAGGCGGCGGCGCAGTTCTCGGAAGGGGTGCTGGCCCCGCTGAACCGGATCGGCGACCTGAAGGGCTCGACCTGGGCCGACGGCGCGGTCACCGCCGCGCCCGGATTCGCCGATGCCTATCGCCAGTTCGCCGAGGGCGGCTGGACCGGCCTGTCCGCCCCGACCCATGCGGGCGGGCAAGCCCTGCCCAAGGCGCTGGAGCTGGCGGCCTATGAGACCGTACATGCAGCATGCATGGCCTTCGGCCTGTGCCCCATGTTGTCGCTGGCGACCATCGAGGCGCTGGAGGGCCACGGGACCGACCGGCAGAAGGAGGTCTATCTGACCAGACTGGTCAGCGGCGAATGGACCGGGGCCATGGTCCTGACCGAACCGCAGGCGGGGTCCGACCTGGGCGCCCTGACCGCCACGGCGACGCCGAACGGCGACGGGACGTACAGCCTGAGCGGCCAGAAGATCTTCATCACCTGGGGCGACCACGACGCCACGGACAACATCATCCACATGGTCCTGGCCCGCCTGCCCGACGCGCCACCGGGGCCGAAGGGGATCAGCCTGTTTCTGGCCTCGAAATTCCTCGTCAATGACGATGGGTCGCTGGGCGCCCGCAACGGCTTCCGTCCCGTGGGCGTCGAGCACAAGCTGGGCATTCACGCCTCGCCCACCTGCGTCATGGCCTATGAGGGCGCGACCGCCGAGCTGGTCGGTCAGCCCAATCAGGGTCTCGCCCACATGTTTGTGATGATGAACGCCGCCCGCCTCGCCGTCGGGGTCGAGGGCGTCGGCATCGCCGAGCGGGCGTATCAGCACGCCCTCGCCTATGCGGGCGAGCGGCGGCAGGGCCGGTCGGTCTGGACCGGCGAGGCCAACGCCCCGATCGTCGACCATCCGGATGTGCGCCGCATGCTGGCGGTGATGAAGGCGAAGATCGCCGCCGCCCGCGCCCTCTGCCTGTCCACCGGCGTCGCCGCCGATCTGGCGAATCACGCGGCGACGGAAGAGGAACGCCGCCGCTGGAAGGGCCGCGAGGACCTGTTCACGCCTATCGCCAAGGCCTGGTCGACTGACGTGGGCTGCGAGGTCGCCTCCATGGGGGTGCAGATTCACGGCGGTATGGGCTTCATCGAGGAGACCGGCGCGGCCCAATACTATCGCGACGCCCGCATCGCCCCGATCTACGAAGGCACCAACGGCATCCAGGCCATGGACCTGGTCGGCCGCAAGCTGTCGCAGGACGGCGGCCAGTCGGCGCGCGACCTGATCGCGGACATGAAGGCGACGCTTGCCGTCTTGCCCCGGCTGTATTCCGGTCGGCCGGTCGAGGCCCTCGCCGAGGGGATCGCGGCCGTCGAGGCCGCCACCGACTGGCTGATGGAGCGCAAGGGCGCCGCCGACGGCGCGGCTGACGTGCTGGCGGCCGCCGACGCCTATCTGAAACTGGTCGGCGACGTGGTCGGCGGCTGGATGCTGGCCCTCGGCGCGCTCCACGCCCGCGACCAGCTGGACGGCGGTCAGGGCGATCCGGCGTGGCTGGAAGGCAAGATCACCCTGTACGAGGTCTATGTCGCCAATGTGCTCGGACAGGCCCCGAGCCGGATGGCCGCGGTGCGTCAGGGCGGGGCGCTGCTGGGGCGGATGAGTGCCGACGTGCTGGCGGGGTAGAGTCGAACGCTCTCCCTCCCCTTCATGGGGAGGGACGTCGGCGCGAAGCGATGACAGGGTGGGGTACGACGGGGCAGAGCGGAACCGTGCGGCCGCTCGCCACCCGTCCGCTTCGCGGCCACCCTCCCCATGAGGGGAGGGAGATGCCCTCCATCAGATGTGGATCACCCGCCCGTAGGCGTCCAGCGCCGCCTCATGCATGGCCTCCGACATGGTCGGGTGGGGATAGACGATGCCGTGGATGTCCTCTTCCGTCGCCTCCATGGCGATAGCGGTGACATAGCCCTGGATCATCTCGGTGACCTCGGCGCCGATCATATGGGCGCCGATCAGGGCCCCGGTCTTCGCGTCGAAGATGGTCTTGACGAAGCCGTCGGTGCCGCCCGAGGCGATGGCCTTGCCGTTCACCTTGAAGGGGAAGCGGCCGATCTTGACCTCGAGCCTGGCCTCGCGGGCGCCCTGTTCGGTGATCCCGACCGAGGCGACCTGGGGCTGGGCGTAGGTGCAGCCGGCGATGGGCGAGTTGACGTTCGGTGACTTGAACCCGGCGATGTATTCGGCGGCGTGGATGCCTTCGTGGCTGGCCTTGTGCGCCAGCCACGGCGCGCCGGCGCAGTCGCCGATGGCGTAGAGCCCCTTCACATTCGTTTGGCAGTGGCCGTCGATGGTGATGTGGCCGCGGTCCATGTTCACCCCCAGCGCCTCCAGCCCGATGCCGTCGGTATTGGCGGTGATGCCGACCGCCGAGATGCAGACCTCGGCTTCCAGCGTCTCGGCCTTGCCGCCGGCCTCGATGGCCACCTGCACGCCCTTGCCGCCCTTTTTGACGCCGGTGACCTTGGCCCCGACACGGAATTTCAGGCCGCGCTTCTCGAACGACTTCTGGGCCGCCCTGGACACCTCCTCGTCCTCGACCGGCATGATGCGGTCGACCATCTCGACCACGGTCACCTCGGCCCCGAGAGCGCGATAGAAGCTGCCGAACTCGATGCCGATGGCCCCTGAGCCGATGACGACGATGGAGGCGGGCATGGACTTCGGGGCCATGGCCTCGCGGTAGGCCCAGATGCGGTCGCCGTCTGCCTCGAGGCCGATCTGCGGGATGGCCTTGGCCCGCGCGCCGACGGCCAGCATGACCGCCTTGGCCTCGACCGTGCGCGAACCGCCGGCCTTGAGGGCGATGACCACTTTCGGAGCCGCCACGCCCTTCTCCAGCTTGGCCGACCCCTCGATGACCTCGATCTTGTTCTTCTTCATCAGATAGCCGACGCCGGCGTTCAACTGTTTGGCCACGCCGCGCGAGCGGGCGATGATGGCGGCGAAGTCGAAGCCGACCTTCTCCGCCGACAGGCCGTAGTCCTTCAGATGGGACAGGCTTTCGTATTTCTCGCCGGACTTGAGCAGGGCCTTGGTCGGGATACAGCCCCAGTTCAGGCAGACGCCGCCCAGGGTCTCGCGCTCGACGATGGCGACCTTCTGGCCCAGTTGGCTGGCCCGGATGGCGGCGACATAGCCGCCGGGGCCCGAACCGATGACGATGAGATCAAATTCAGCGGCCATGTCAGATCAGCTTCTCGATGTCGGCCGCGATGGCCGAGGGTTCGACCTGCGGGGCGTAGCGGGCGATGACGCGCCCCTGCCGGTCGGTCAGGAATTTGGTGAAATTCCACTTGATGTCGCGGCTGCCGAGGAAGCCCTTCTTCTGGCTGGTCAGCCAGGCGTAAAGCGGATGACGGTCGGGGCCGTTGACCTTGACCTTGTCGAACATCGGGAAGTCGACGCCATAGGCGGTGGAGCAGAAGCTGGCGATCTCGGCGGCCTTGCCGGGTTCCTGCTGTCCGAACTGGTTGCAGGGAAAGCCCAGCACCTGGAACGGTTTGTCCGTATACTGACGATGCAGCGCCTGCAGCCCCGCATACTGGCCGGTGAAGCCGCATTTGGACGCCGTGTTGACGATCAGAAGCGCCTGGCCGCGATACTGCTCCAGCGCCGTCTCGGCGCCGTCGATGGCCGTGGCGCTGAAATCATAGACCGAGGTCACAGCAGATCTCCGATCAGGCCAGCATCGTCACAGGGTCTTCGATCATCGCCTTGAAGACCTGCAGGAATTTCGCGCCCATGGCGCCGTCCACCACGCGGTGGTCGCAGGTCAAGGTGACGGTCATGACGGTGGCCACCGCCAGCTGGCCATTGACCACGACCGGCCGCGGTTCGCCGGCGCCGACGCTCATGATCGCCCCCTGCGGCTCGTTGATGATCGAGGCAAAGGCCTTGATGCCGAACATGCCCAGGTTGGAGACCGAGAAGGTGCCGCCCTGGAACTCCTCAGGCTTCAGCTTGCGGTCACGGGCGCGCTTGGCGAGGTCTTTCGACTCGGTCGCGATCTGCGACAGGGTCTTGGTCTCGGCCTTGCGGATGATCGGGGTGATCAGGCCGCCGTCAATGGCCACCGCCATGGCCACGTCGGCGTGGTGGTGCATGGCGATGCCCTCGGGCGAATAGCTGGCGTTGGCCTCGGGCACGGCCTTCAGGGCCATGGCGCTGGCCTTGATGACGAAGTCATTGACCGAGACCTTGACCCCGTCCTTCTCGAGCAGGGCGTTGACCTTGACCCGGGCCGCGAGCAGGCCGTCGATGCGGCAGTCGATGGTCAGCGGGAAATGCGGCACGTCGCGGAAGCTGTCGGTCAGGCGCCGGGCGATGGCCTTGCGCATGCCGTCCAGCGGGATCAGGTCATAGCTGCCGTCAGCGATGCCCATCTGGGCCAGCGACTGGACCTTGCGCGGTTCCGTCGGAGCGGATGCGGCGCCGGCCGTCGCCGGTTTGACAGGGCCATTTTCCGCGCCTTCGAGATCGCGCTTGACGATGCGGCCGTGCGGGCCGGAGCCCTTGACGGCGGACAGATCGATCCCGGCCTGGGCGGCGAGGCGGCGCGCGAGTGGCGAGGCGAAAACGCGGGGGCCGTCGGCCTCCGCAGACGGCGCCGCGGGGGACTTGCCCCCCTCCCCCGCTTCGCGGGTACTCCCCCCGGTGGGGGGAGAATGAGCCGGTGATTGTCCCCCCTCCGGGGGGACCGAAGCCTGCGCAGCGGGCTTCGAGGGGGGACTGGCTACAGCCCCGTCCTCACCCTTCAGCCGGGCGATCGGCGTATTGACCTTCACGCCCTCCGACCCCTCGGCCACGAGAATTTCCAGCACCTCGCCCTCATCGACGGCCTCGACCTCCATGGTCGCCTTGTCGGTCTCGATCTCGGCGATGACGTCACCGGCCTTGACCACATCGCCGACCTTGACGTGCCATTTGGCCAGCACGCCCTCTTCCATGGTCGGCGACAGGGCGGGCATCAGGATGTCGGTCATGCCATCACCGCCCGGACGGCCTTGACGATCTTGTCCACGCCGGGCAGCGACAGGGCCTCCAGATTGGCGGCATAGGGCAGCGGCACATCCTCCTGATGCACCCGCATCGGCGGGGCGTCGAGGTAGTCGAAAGCGTGTTCAATCACCCGGGCCACCACCTCGGCGCCGACGCCCATCGGGCCCCAGCCCTCTTCAGCGGAGACCAGACGGCTGGTCTTCCTGACGCTCTCGACGATGGTTTCGTGGTCCAGCGGACGCAGGGTGCGCAGATCGACGACCTCGCAGGAGACTCCCTCCACGGCCAGTTGTTCGGCGGCCTGAAGCGCGAAGCCGACCATGCGGCTGTGGGCTGTGATGGTGACGTCGGTGCCTTCGCGGCGGACCCTGGCCTTGCCGATCGGAACCAGCCAGTCCTCCACGTCAGGCACGTCGAACTCCAGCCCGTACATCATCTCGTGCTCGAGGAAGACCACAGGGTTGGGATCGCGGATTGCCGACTTCAGCAGCCCCTTGGCGTCGGCGGCGTCATAAGGCGCCACGACCTTCAGGCCGGGGACGTTGGCATACCAGGCCGAATAATCCTGGCTGTGCTGGGCGCCCACCCGGCTGGCGGCGCCGTTGGGCCCGCGGAAGACGATGCCGGCGCGGATCTGGCCGCCCGACATATACAGGGTCTTGGCCGCCGAATTGATGATGTGGTCGATGGCCTGCATGGCGAAGTTGAAGGTCATGAACTCGACGATCGGCTTCAGCCCCGCCATGGCCGCGCCGACGCCCAGGCCCGCGAAGCCGTGCTCGGTGATCGGGGTATCGACCACGCGCCTGTCGCCGAACTCCTGCAACAGTTCGCGGCTGACCTTGTAGGCGCCCTGATACTGGGCGACCTCCTCGCCGATCAGGAAGACGTTCTCGTCGCGCCGCATCTCTTCGGCCATGGCGTCGCGCAGGGCGTCACGGATGGTCGTCTTGACCAGCTTGGCCCCGGCGGGGCTTTCGGGATCGCGGAGGGCGGCGGCGGGCGCCCCCTCCCCCGCTTCGCGGGTACTCCCCCCGATGGGGGAAGACTGTGCGGGTGATTGTCCCCCCTCCGGGGGGATCGAAGCCTGCGGGGCAGGCTTCGAGGGGGGCGACGCCGCCCCCTCCTCACCCGCCAACCGCGCGATCGGCGTGTTGACCTTCACGTTCTCGGAGCCCTCGGCGACGAGAATCTCGGCGACCTCGCCCTCATCAACGGCCTCGACCTCCATGGTCGCCTTGTCGGTCTCGATCTCGGCGATGACGTCCCCGGCCTTGACCGTATCACCCGCCTTGATGTGCCATTTGGTCAGCGTGCCCTCTTCCATCGTGGGCGACAGCGCCGGCATGAGAATGTCGGTCATTGCGTGACTACCTTATTCGCCCAAGCATCTGCAGCCTGCCGGGATTCAAATTTTACGATCACTGGGTCGTCCACACCGGCGGTCTCGTAGCAAAAGTCGCCACCCACAAACAGGTAGTGGCGGAACCTACGCTGCACCGGATCGTGCTTCTCCAAAGAACCGACCAAGGTAGAGCCCTCGGCCTCCTTCAAATACGTGCTGCCATCGTAGGCAGCGCCAGTTCCGTGAGGCATCACGGAATGGAGCATTTCCTCAACCCCGAAGTAGACCTCACAAGGGATCGTCACCCCGTAGTCCGTGTCGCCGTGCGTCACCAACAGGTGCAACCCATCGCGGTGCAGACCACAGTTCAAGGCATAGGGTGGGCGACCGATACCGTCGATGATTGTCGGCACGGGTTTCCACCGAATGTGCGGATCAGGAAACACCGCGCCTACGCCTCCACGTAAACGTCGGTGTAGAGCTCGGACGCGTCCGGCTCCGGGCTTTCCTGGGCGAACTGGACGGCCTCGGCGACGATGGTCTTGATCTCGGCGTCGATGGCCTTGAGGTCGTCCTCGGTCGCGCCGGCCTGATCCAGCAGCATCTTGACGTGGTCGATGGGGTCGCGGGTCTTCTTGACCTCGTCGACCTCTTCCTTGGCCCGGTACTTGGCCGGATCCGACATCGAGTGGCCGCGATAGCGATAGGTCTTCATTTCCAGGATGAAGGGGCCGCCGCCCTCGCGCGCACGCTTGACCGCCCGGGCCACAGCATCGCGCACGGCCAGCACGTCCATGCCGTCGACCTGTTCGCCGGGAATGCCGAAGCTGGAGCCCCGCTCGCTCAGCTGGGTCGTGGACGACGAGCGTTCGATGCTCGTGCCCATGGCGTACTGGTTGTTCTCGATGATGTAGATGGCCGGCAGCTTCCACAGCTGGGCCATGTTGAAGCTCTCATAGACCTGGCCCTGGTTGGCCGCTCCGTCGCCGAAATAGATGAAGGCCACGCTGTCGTCGCCGCGGTAGCGGCCGGCGAAGGCCAGGCCGGTGCCCAGCGCCACCTGCGCCCCGACGATGCCATGGCCGCCGTAGAAGCCGGTGGCGGTGTCGAACATATGCATCGACCCGCCCTTGCCCTTGGACGAGCCGCCGATGCGACCGGTCAGCTCGGCCATGACCTCTTTCGGGTCCATGCCCGCGCACAGCATATGGCCGTGATCGCGATAGCCGGTGATGATCTTGTCATGGCCCTGGCGGACGCTTTCCTGCACCCCCACCGCCACGGCCTCCTGGCCGATGTACAGGTGGCAGAAGCCCCCGATCAGCCCCATGCCGTACAGCTGGCCCGCGCGCTCCTCGAAACGGCGGATCAGCACCATCTCGCGATAGAAGCGCAGCAGGTCCTCCTTCGAGGCCGCCGGGGTGTTGGGAATCTTCTTGGACGTCGTCTTCGCGGCGGGGGCTTTCGCCATCCGTCATCTCCCGGCTGGGCCCACAGAGTCAGGGCCTCTTGTCGTTACGGAAAGGGGCTTTAGCAGCCTTCGTTCCCGAAAGGCAAAGCCGGCTCAGGCGATGTAACGAAAGTTCACGCCGCCGGCGTGGAAGGGCCCTCCGCGGCCGGCGCCGAGACCCGGATGACATAGTCCCGCGGGTCCGCGAAGCCGAGAACGGCGCGAGCCCGCTCTTCCAGCAGATCGCGCGACAGGCTGTCAGTACGCAGATAGCGGACGCGGACCTCGAGATCACGCCGCTGCTCCATGATGCCGGACAGCTGCGCCTCGCGCCGCACCATCAGCGAATCACGCTCATGTCCGCTCAGCAGACCGCGCTGACCCGTCAAGGCCTGCACGCCCAGATAGACGACGAGCATCAGCAATATGGCGGAGGGGAAATACGGCTTCATCCGTTCGGGCACTAAGGACGCTCCTTCTGAGCGTGAACTCTTGATTGAGGAGTTCTGACCGAAAATGCCTAACGAACCGTAGCTTGGCGGTGAGATTTGGCGCCGACGCATCGACGTTGCTGGGCTGGCCCATTCGTCCGCCGAGAGTCCGGCTGGCGCGGTGTCGCCCTGCTGCCGGACACTCGCCGGAGCAAGTGGGCAGAAGGCGTCAATTCACGGAGCGATTGCTAACGATTCAGCAGCATGCCGTCGCCGAAATAGGCGCCCTGATCACCCAGCATCTCCTCGATGCGGAGCAGCTGGTTGTATTTCGCCGTACGGTCCGAGCGGGCCAGCGAGCCCGTCTTGATCTGTCCGCAGTTGGTCGCGACCGCCAGGTCGGCGATGGTCGAATCCTCGGTCTCGCCCGAACGATGGCTCATCACGGCGGTGTAGCCGGCGCGGTGCGCCATATCCACGGCGTCAAGAGTTTCTGACAAGGTGCCGATCTGATTGACCTTTATCAGAATTGAATTAGCCAGTCCTTCGCCGATCCCGGCAGCCAGACGCGCCGGATTGGTGACGAACAGGTCGTCGCCGACGATCTGGCAGCGGTCGCCCAGACGTTCGGTCAGCAGGCGCCAGCCGTCGAAATCGTCCTCGGCGCAGCCGTCCTCGATCGATACGATAGGGAAGCGTTCGCAAAGGTCAGCCAGATAATTGACCATGGCGTCGGCCTCCAGCGTCTTGCCCTCCCCGGCCATGACGTATTTGCCGTCCTTGAAGAACTCCGTGGCCGCGACGTCGAGACCGAGGTGGAAATCCTCACCGGCCAGATAGCCGGCGGCCTGTCCGGCGCGGGTGATGAAGCTCAGCGCCTCCTCGGCCGAGGCCAGGTTGGGAGCGAAACCACCCTCGTCGCCGACGTTGGTGTTGTGGCCGGCGTCCTTCAGCTGTTTGCGCAGGGCATGGAAGATTTCCGAGCCCATGCGCAGGGCTTCGGAAAAGCTGTCCGCGCCGGTCGGCAGGATCATGAACTCCTGGATGTCGATCGGATTGTCGGCATGGGCCCCGCCATTGATGATGTTCATCATCGGCGTAGGCAGAATGCGGGCCGAGACACCGCCCAGATAGCGGTGCAGCGGCAAGCCGGACGAGATCGCGCTGGCCTTGGCGCAGGCGAGGGACACGCCGAGGATGGCGTTGGCCCCCAGCCGGCCCTTGTTCTCCGTACCGTCCAGGGCGATCAGGGCCTCGTCGATGCGGCGCTGGTCCTCGGCGTCCATGCCGGAGAGGGCGTCGAATATCTCGCCGTTGACGTTGTCGACGGCCTTGCCGACGCCCTTGCCGCCCCACAGATCCTTGTCGCCGTCACGCAGCTCGACCGCCTCATGGGCGCCGGTCGAGGCGCCCGAGGGCACGGCGGCGCGGCCGAAGCTGCCATCGTCCAGAATGACATCAACCTCGACCGTCGGATTGCCGCGGCTGTCGAGAATCTGGCGGGCGACGATGTCGGCGATGTCGGTCATGGGAGCGCTCTGCTGTCGGGAGTCGGCGGGGTTTAGCGCAGCCTCCGCCGAATCGCCAACCGTCCGGCGTCAGAGATCAGGCGCAACCCTCGACATACTGGATGCTCGGCCCGCCGACGGCCACATGCTCGGCTCGCCCGTCCGTGCCGATGTGATAGGAAATACCGCGCGCCGCGGGGTTCTGGACATCGCCGGGCGCGCCGCCGACGCTCCAGGTGGTGATGTATTCGGCGGGTGCCTCAGAGTATTTGTGCGGCGATGCGGTCGCCGTCGGCCCATAGCCGGCCTTGATCGCCGTGGCCGTGTCGCCGACGCCAAACCCGCGGTCGGTCTTGAGGGTCGAACCGGCGCTCAGCCAGATGCTGGTCAGGAGGCCGTCCTCGACCATGACCATCATGCCTTGCGGCGCCCGCGCGGGGTGGAAGATGTCGCAGGACGCGGGATCAGGGCCGCCGACCGCGTCGGGGTTGGAATCGGCTCCCAGGGCCGTCTCGACCTCGGTCCGGGTCATGCCGATGCGCAGGGGGCCGAAACCCTGAGCCGTCAATACGTCCGCGGCGGGCGGGGCGGCGGGCGGCGGGGCGGGCTGGGGCGCCGGGGCCGGCTCCGGATCGGGCGCTCCGCAGGCGGCGAGGGCGAGGACGGCGGTGGTCAGCAACAGGCGGCGGATCATGGCGAGCGCTCCTTCAGTTCGGAGCATCAGCGCACAAAAACGGCGCGCGGTGAACCGCGCGCCGTCATGCAGTTAATTTTCCGGCTCGGCCTGCGCTTCGCTTCGTGCTGGCCGGGCTCGAGGCCCTGAGAGCCTAGTCGTCCTTGGGCGTCAGGACCTGGCGGCCGCGATAGGTGCCGGTCTTCAGGTCGATGTGGTGCGAGCGGCGCAGCTCGCCCGTGTCCTTGTCCTCGACGTGCGGGTTGGAGCCCAGCGAGTCGTGCGAGCGGCGCATGTTGCGACGCGAGGGCGATACTTTGCGCTTCGGAACGGCCATGTCCGTCTCAATCTTCTTAGAGGGCGGCGCCGGTTAGGGCGCGAAAACAACAGCGGCGGCCCCCTTGCCCCGGAAAGAATGGGGAGAGCCGCCAGCGAGGGCGGGCTTATGCCTCAACCCGGCCCGGAGTTCAAGCGGGAGCTTGTCCCGCCGTCATCGCCGCCCGATCCGCACGCGTCAGGCCGTAGTAGAGGCTGTCCTTCCAGACCCCGCCGACATTCCAGGTGCGCTCGCCCGAGCCCGTGGGCATGAAGCCCAGTCGCTCCAGCAGCCGAATCGAGGCGGCGTTCTCGGGATCGACGTCGGCGGTCATGGTATCGACGTCCGGGGTCTGGAAGACATGGTCGATGGCGGCCCCGACGGCCTCGGCCGCCAGCCCCTGCCCCCAGCAGTCGGGATGCAGGATATAGCCGACCTCCGGCAGGCGCCAGAAGCCGGCCTTGCCGACGACCCGACCGTCCAGCTCGATGACGAAGTCCGGATGGGCGGGACCGTTGGAGATCATTCCATCCAGCCAGGCCCGGGTCTGCCCCAGTGTCTCGTGCGGCGGCGTCGACCACCAGCGGGTGGCGCGCGGGTCCGACAGGACGGCGTGCATCGCCTCCAGATCGTCCGGCCGGGCGGAGCGCAGGATCAGGCGAGGGGTACGGATCTCCACCGGCTCAGCCCAGCTCGCGTTCCATGACGACGAAATACAGGTCGTCACGCTTGGGCAGTCCAAAACGGGGGTCGTCGTAGGGAAACGGCAGAGTGTGTCCGGTCAGCCGGTAGCCGAGCCGCCCGTACCAGCCGACCAGGGTCTCGCGCTGCGGAAAGACGGAGATCCGCACACGGCGGGCGCCGAAACGGTCAGCCAACGCAGCGTGAGCCGCCTCAACCAGGTGGCGGCCGAGGCCGCCGCCCTGCAGGGTCGGGCTGATCGACAGCATGCCGAAATAGCCTGTCCCCTCGCCCCGGTCGGCGATCAGGACGCAGCCGACCAGACCCCCGCCGCGCCACGCGGTCAGCAAGGCCTGTTTCGGGTCGGCGAGAATGCCGGCCAGATCGTCCGGATCGGTGCGCTGGCCGTCCAGCAGATCGGCTTCCGTCGTCCACCCGGCGCGCGAGGCCTCGCCGCGATAGGCGCTCTCGATCAGGGCATGGAGCGCGGGGATGTCGGCCGGGACGGCGTCGCGAATGTCGATCTCAGTCATGGATCAGCATGTCGCTGACCGCCTCGCCGATCGCAAGCGAGCTGGTCAGGCCCGGGCTTTCGATGCCGAACAGGGCGACCAGGCCGTCCAGCCCGTGGACCTCGCGGCCGTGCAGCTGGAAATCCGGCTGAACATCGCCCGGCCCGTGCAGCTTGGGCCGGATGCCGGCGTAGTCGGGGGTCAGGGCGTCATCGGGCAGACCCGGCCAGAAGCGGCGGATGTAGTGGGCGAACTCGTCGGCCTTGGTGGGATCGACGGAATAGTCCTCGGTCTCGACGAAGACGAGGTCCGGCCCGAACACGGCCTGTCCGCCCAGATCCTTGCGATAGTGGGTGCCCAGCGCCCCGGCGATCGGGGGCGGATAGATCAGCCGGTCGAACGGCGCCTTGCCGGTGAGACGGAAATAGACCCCCTTGCCGAAATGACCGGCGGGGATGCGGTCGGCGGGATAGCCCTCGATCCGGGCGGCCACCGTCTGGGACGCGAGGCCCGGCGACGTGACCAACAGGCGGGTGGTGAGCGTAGCGCCGGCCTCACCTCCAGCGGTGATCGTGAAACCCCCGCCGGGCAGAGGCGTCGCCCGCTCGAAAGGCGTGGAGACCACCACCGACCCGCCGGCGTCCTCGACCTCGCCCTGCAGGGCCAGCATATAGCCGTGGCTGTCGAAGACGCCGCTCTCGGGCGACAGGATGGCGGCATGGGCGTTCAGCGCCGGCTCCAGCGCCCGGGCCTGCGCGCCGGTCAGATGTTCGAGCCCCTCGACGCCGTTCGTCGTCGCCTGCCGGAAGATGGCCTCGATCCGATCGACCTCGGCCGCTTCGGTGGCCACGACCAGCTTGCCGCATTTGCGGTGGTCGATCTTGCGGCTTTCGAGGAAGGCGTAAAGCGCCCGCCGCCCCTCGACGCAGAACCGCGCCTTCAGCGAGCCGGTCGGATAGTAGAGGCCGCCGTGGATGACTTCGGAATTGCGCGAGGACACGCCCTGACCGATGTGGGGCTCCTTCTCCAGCACCAGCACCGACAGGCCCCGCTTCGCCAGCGCCCGCCCGCAGGCGAGGCCGACCGCGCCGGCGCCCACCACCGTTGCGTCGAAATCGAAACTCACGTCCTCGGTCCGTAGAGTTGAGCCGCCCGCACCTCGAAACAGCCCATCAGCTTGCTGACGGCGCGGTCGAAATTGGCGTGCAGCATGCCGTCCAACAGCCGCGATTTGAAGGCGAAGTCGATCATGAATTCCACCCGCGTCCCCGCCGGATCGGGGAAGAACTCCCAGCGGTTCTTCAGGTGCCTGAACGGCCCCCGGATCAGGCCGACCTCGACCATGTCGCGGTTCCGGTCATGCCGGACCCAGGTCGAGAATCGCTCCTTCAGGAAGGAGAAGCCGACGGCGGCCTCAGCGTCGATCAGGCTGACGCCGGGGGCCTCCTCGCGGGGACTCCAGGTCCGCATGGCGGTAACCCAGGGCACGAACTCGGGATAGGCGCGCACGTCGGCCACCAGCGCGGCCAGTTGATCGGGCGCATAGGGCAGGATTTTGGTGACCCGGTGGACGGCCAAGCGCGGCTCACCGTCCCGTCTGCGCCAGCCGCGCCGCCCTCAGCCGCGCGAAATCATCCCCGGCGTGGTGCGAGCTGCGGGTCAGGGGCGAGGACGACACCATCAGGAAGCCCTTGGCCCGGGCGATGGCCTCATAGGCCTTGAACTCTTCCGGCGTGACGAACCGCTCGATGGCGGCATGCTTGCGGGTCGGCTGCAGGTACTGGCCGATGGTGATGAAGTCGACGCCGGCGGAGCGCATGTCGTCCATCACCTGCATGACCTCTTCGCGGGTCTCGCCCAGGCCGACCATGATGCCGGACTTGGTGAACTGGTTGGGGTCGCGCTCCTTGACCATCTGCAGCAGGCGCAGGCTGTGGAAGTAGCGGGCTCCGGGCCGGATCTTCAGATACAGCCGCGGCACAGTCTCGAGGTTATGGTTGAACACGTCCGGTGTCGCGTCGATCATCACCTCGGCGGCCCCGTCCTTGCGCAGGAAGTCGGGCGTCAGGATTTCGATGGTGGTGTTCGGCGCCTGCAGCCGGATCTGACGCACCACCTCGGCGAAATGGGCGGCGCCGCCATCCGAGACGTCGTCCCGGTCGACGCTGGTGATG
Source organism: Brevundimonas sp. (assembly GCF_030682035.1). Taxonomy (GTDB): domain Bacteria; phylum Pseudomonadota; class Alphaproteobacteria; order Caulobacterales; family Caulobacteraceae; genus Brevundimonas. Next base: position 99,624 of record NZ_JAUXQZ010000023.1, read on the forward strand.
ACGACGTGGTTCAGACCCAGCTGAGCGACCGCCAGGCCGACCTTGCCCGGCTCTTCCGGGTCCAGTGGCTGGGGCAGGCCGGTCTTGACGTTGCAGAAGGCGCAGGCCCGGGTGCAGGTGTCGCCCATTATCATCAGGGTGGCGTGCTTCTGGCTCCAGCACTCGCCGATATTGGGGCAGGCCGCTTCCTCGCAGACAGTGACGAGGCCCTTGTCCTTCACGATAGCTTTGGTTGCGTTGTACTGGCCCGAACCGGGTGCCTTGACGCGCAGCCAGTCGGGCTTCTTCAGCACCGCCGTCTCGGGTCGGTTCTGCTTCTCGGGGTGACGCAGTGAGCCAGAGTCCTTTGGCGTCGTCTTCGTCAGGGTGTCGATCAGCGTGACCAAGGCGACGCGGGCTCCGGGCTGTGCGAAACCGCTATGTCGTCCTTCCGCACGGCGAAGGCAAGGCGGCCCCCCGGTTCACGCAGCGTAACGCACCTTTTCAAGGGGTCGCGGCGGTTCTAGTCTGGATGCCGAAAGACAAAGGGCGCGGGACAACCGCATCCGCACGGAGGATGGACTTGCGCGTACCCCTGGATGCCAAGGACGGCGAACAGACCATTTTCGACAGCCTGATCGCCGCTCGCGACAGGTTCGGCGACAAGGAAATCCTTGAGGATATTGATCGCAAGCCGCTGACCTACACCGGGCTGATCCGCGCCTCCTTCGTACTCGGGCGCAAGATCGCTGCGATGACCGAACCGTCTGAGCGCGTCGGCATCCTGCTGCCGGCAAGCGCGGGCGTCGTGGTCACCTTCTGCGGCCTGCACGCCCATGGCCGGGTGCCGGTGATGCTCAACTTCACCTCGGGCCAGGCCAACATCAAGGCGGCGATCAAGGCCGCCGGTGTGAAGAAGATTCTCTGCGCCAGGCGGTTCGTGACCCAGGCCAAGCTCGAGGATCTTCTGGACGATCTGGCCACGGAAGCCGAGATCGTCTGGCTGGACGACGTACGCCAGACCATCGGCCTGCCGGACAAGCTGTACGGCCTGATGGCCGGGCTAATGCCCAGACGGTTCCGGGTGAGGACCGACCCGTCATCGCCGGGCGTGGTGCTGTTCACCTCGGGCAGTTTCGGCGCGCCGAAGGGCGTGGTTCTGAGCCAGTGGAACCTCGTCGCCAACTGCCGTCAGGTGGCCCAGCATATCGCGCTGAAGCCCGAGTGGGTGATGTTCAATCCCCTGCCGACCTTCCACTGTTTCGGCCTGACCGGCGGGGTGCTGTTGCCCATCCTGCACGGGATGAAGGCGTTCCAGTATCCGTCGCCGCTGCACGCCAAACAGATCGTCGAACTGCTGCCGGACGTGAAGGCGTCGATCCTGTTCGCCACCGACACCTTCCTGAACCAGTACGCCCGCGTCGCCGCGCCCGACGACTTCGCCACCCTGCAGTTTGTTGTCGCCGGGGCCGAGAAGGTTCGTCCCGAGACCCATCACCTGTTCAATACCCGCTTCCATGGCCTCAAGCTGCTGGAGGGCTACGGCGCGACCGAAGCGGCGCCGGTCGTGGCGGTGAACCATCCCGACCGCAACCGGCCAGGCACGGTCGGCCAGATGATGCCGGGCATGGAATGGCGCATCGACCCGGTCGACGGCATCCCCGACGGCGGGCGGCTGTTCCTCCGCGGACCCAACGTCATGAAGGGCTATTTGTCTGCCGAAGATCCCGAGAGCGTCGAACCGCTGGCCGGGGGTTGGCATGACACGGGCGACATCGTCGATATCGACAAGGACGGCTATGTCTCGATCCTCGGTCGGGTGAAGCGGTTCGCCAAGATCGGGGGCGAGATGGTGTCCCTGACCGCGGTCGAGGGTCTTGCCAGCGCGGTGTGGCCCGATGCGCGGCACGCCGTCGTCTCCATCCCGGACAGCCGCAAGGGCGAGAAGCTTGTGCTGGTCACGGACCGCCGGGACGCTGACGTCGCCCGCCTGGCCGAATGGGCCCGCAGCCACGGCGCCCCCGAACTGGCCGTGCCCAAGAAGATCATGCGCGTGGCCGAAGTGCCGGTGCTGGGCACCGGCAAGACCGACTATGTCCGCATCCAGCAAATGGCCGAGCTGGAAAAAGCCGCCTGAACCGGACGGCCGATCTGACACAGATTCTGTTTCAGTGCGCCATGGCCGCCGCCCGCCGGACCCTGGAGCATCGACGCCGTCAGGTGCAGGAAGGCGTAAGCGCCTGACCGATCCGCACCCCCGTCATCGAGATCGAACCGCCCTCGATGACATCGTTGAAGAAGCTCACCTCGTCGCCCGGCCCGCGTTGGGCGGCGACGTAGAGCAGCGGCAGATAGTGTTCGTCGCTCGGCACGCTGAGCTGGCCGTCCTTGGCCAGACTGACCCAGTCAATCAGGGCGTCATCGTCGCCGCGCAGCAAGGCCGCCTTGACCGCCTCATTGAAGTCTGACGCCCAAGGATATGCCTCGCCTCCGGCCCGTTTCCAGGTGCGCAGATTGTGCACGAAGTCGCCCGAGCCGGCGATGATCACCCCTTCATCGCGCAGCGGCGCAAGTCGCTTCGCAAGGTCATGGTGGCCGCGCGCGTCGAGGCTAAGGTCCAGCGACAACTGAACCACCGGCACATCGGCCTCGGGCCAGACATGGGCCAGCACCGACCAGGTTCCGTGATCAAGTCCCCACTGGGTGGTGGCTGTGGCGCCGGTGAGGTCCGAGACCCGCGCCGCCAGCTCGGGCGAGCCCGGCGCCGGATACTGCATCGCATGCAGTTCGTCGGGGAACCCACCAAAATCGTGGATAGTTTCCGGTTTCGGCTGAGCGGTGACAGCCAAACCCCTCGTCTCCCAGTGAGCGGAGACCATCACCAGGCCCCTCGGCTTGCCGATCGCCGCGCCCAGCGCGCGCCAGGCGTCAGCATATGAGCCTCCGAGGGCGTTCATCGGTGAGCCATGGCCGAAGAAGATCGCGGGTTGGCGCATGGGGGCCTCGTTTCCGGCAATGGGGCACAGTGTCTGTTTCCAATTTGGGTCGACGGATGTCGCTTTCAAGCCGTCAGGCGTCGGCCCGTCGGCCAAGCGGGCAGACCCGGTCATAGAAGGCCTGATCCGCCGGCACAGCCTGCCCCCGCGACAGCCGAAAGCGATGCTCGACCACCATGGCCTGCTGCTCGATGTTCAGCCCGCCCCAGTCGCAGTCCATGCCGACGGGATATTCATAGGACGATGGCCGGTCTCCGGCGCTGATCTTGCCGGTCAGCAGATTGACCCCCTGCTGGGCCTGCCAGACGTGGGTCAGTTCGTGGATCAGCATGGCCTGGAGCCGCAGCGGCGCCTCCGCGAGGTCCGGCGGCAAAGTCTGTCGCGGCCAGACGATCCAGTCCCGTCCGAACCAGCGCCCCGGCACGAAGGCGCGGTCGAAGGGCCAGGGCGCGGGCAGGAAGCGAATGGGATCGAGGATGAGGGAGTCGCTGAAAGCCTCAGCCGCCAGCACCCGCTCGGCCTCGGTTAGGGGCCGGATCAAGACGGCGGCGGGGGTCCGGCATAGCCGTTCGCCGGACTGACCCACTCCCAGTGCCAAGGCTCGAACGCATAGGGGACGAAGCCGAACCGCCCGGCGTTCCTGACCAGCCAGCGATAGGTCGCGCCCCGGCTCATGTGCAAGCGGCTGGCGGGCGAGGTGTCGTCCACGCCGAGGCCGACGATCCGGCCGACATAGAGATCCACCGCCGTCCCGGTGCGGTGCGGCGAACAGATCGCGCGGCGCAGACCATCGCAATTGCCCGCCGCCGCGCACCGGGCCGCGTCGGCCTCGGGGTCGCGGAAGCCGGAGAATATCTGCAGCAGCTCCGGATCACTGCCGACCTCGGGAACCTCGGCCCGAGCGGCCGCGACCAGCCGGCGGTAGGCCTCCAGCACATCGCGCCGCAGCAGCCGGGTCAGGCGGTCTGCGTGTTCTTCCGAGGCCACCAGATAGCCCAGCTGGTACAGCGGCGGCGGCTCGGGACAGGGCTCCTCGCGGACCCGGGCCATGATGAAGGGCCGACGCTCCTGCCACAGGCCGCGGAAGGTCTGAAAGGTGGGCTGGTCGAAGATGCCGGTCGATGGCAGCTGATGCGTGGTTTGGAAGTCGGCCAGCCGACGCGCGAAGACCGGGGAGCTGGCGGCGCAGCTCGTGCCCAGTTCCTGCTGCATCAGAGGGACATAGGTCTCCCAGCCCCATTCGGCCGAACCGAACGGCGCCCATTCCAGCGTGTAAAGCGAGATGCCGTTGGCGAGGGCCGGGCCGCCCCAGTCCTCGACCTGGCGGTCGCAGAACTCGGCCTGGGCCCTTGCCGGCCCCGCGACCAGCACGGTCACGAAGGCGCTGATCAGCAGCAAAAGCAGGCGTATCGGCATGGCGCAAGCTGAGCCCACCTCTGTGTCCACCGCAAGGCCCTTCACGTTGCACCAGAACCAGCTGGGGGACGGCTCGCGTGGCGCGCGCAAAGGCGGTGGCGAGAACTCCCCGCGAAGGATGGAATCGGCCCGATACAATTGGGGCGAGACAACCGCGACAATGCCGGGACGACAAGGGCGACATCCGCGATAACGACGACATCCCCCCCGCCCATGTCCGTCGAACGGAAAACTGGCATGGTGGGACCACGGCCGACTCAGGGCCGGATCGCCGGACGCCCGCATGACCGACGCCGCCCCGACCCCTTCAACGCCGAAGCGAAGCAACTGGATCTTGGCGGCCTTCGCGGGCCCATCCCTGCCGTTCGCCGCCCTGGGGCTGCCGCTGATCGTTCACCTGCCGACCTTCTTCGCGCGTAGCCTTGAGCTGCCGCTGGCATCGATCACCGCCATCTTCTTTGTCGCACGCATTCTCGACATCGGCGCCGACCCTTTCATCGGCATGTGGATCGACAAGACCCGCACGCGGATCGGCCGCTTCAAGCCATGGATCATCGGCGGCGGCCTGATGCTGATGATCGCCACCTGGCTCTGTTTCATGCCGCCGCCGGGAGCCAGCTTGCCGTTGCTGGCGGTCTGTCTGGTCGGCATCTACGTCGCGTTTTCGATCGTCGTGCTGGCCCAGACCTCGTGGGCCGCAGTGCTGTCGACCAACTACAACGAGCGCAGCCGCGTTTACGGCTGGTGGCAGTTCGGCAATGTCGTCGGCATCCTGCTGGTCCTGCTGTTGCCCGTCATTGTGGCCGCGCGCGGCGGGACCGAAGCGCAGGGCGTGGCGGCCATGGGCATGTTCATCGTCTTCCTGCTGCCGATCACCATCGCCGTGGCGGTGAAGTACGTTCCCGAGCCGCGCGTCGTCGGCGAGTGCCACGCGACGATCAAGGACTATTTCGCCTTCTTCAAGCTGGCCTCGATCCGGCGGCTGATGCTGACCGACCTGCTCTACGGCCTGGCCCCCGGCATCACCGGCGCCCTGGCCCTGTTCTACTTCACCTCGGTGAAGGGCATGGATGGCGGGCAGGCCAATCTTCTCATCTTCGCCTATTTCGCCGCCGGGCTGGTGGGCTCGCCGTTGTGGAGCTGGGCGGCGCTCAGGCTGGGCAAACACCGGGCGTTGGCGGTGGCCGGCCTGGTCTATGCGGCAGCCTACGTCGGCGTCTGGGCCGCGCCCGTCGGATCATTTCCAATTGCGGTGGCCAGTATGTTGCTGGTCGGCCTGCCCTTCCCGGCCGGCCAGATTCTGATCCGGGCCATGATGGCCGACATCGGCGATGAGGAGCGGCTCGAAAGCGGCGAGGACCGCTCCGCCATGCTGTTCGCCCTGATGACCCTGACCAACAAGCTGGGCACGGCCCTATCGACCGTGGTTCTGCTGCCTCTGGCGTGGGTCGGGTTCCAGCAGGCCACAGGCGCGACAAACACCCCGATGGCTCTCAACACCCTCAGCGGCCTGTTCGTCATCCTGCCTATCCTCATGCTTGTGGCCAGTTCTCTGATTATCCGTCGCTTTCCCATCGACAAGGCCCGGCAGGAGGAAGTCAGGGCCGCTCTGGCGGTGCGCGACGCAGAGATGGCCGCCGCCGCAGTTTCGGACCCCACATGAAGCCCATCGATCGCGTGATCGGCATCATGGCGAAGCTGCGCGACCCGGTCGGCGGCTGTCCGTGGGACGTGGAGCAGACCTTCGCCACCATCGCCCCCTATACGATCGAGGAGGCCTATGAGGTCGCCGACGCCATTGAGCGCGGCGACATGGACGAGCTGAAGTCCGAGCTCGGCGACCTGCTGTTCCAGACTGTCTTCCATGCCCGCATGGCCGAGGAACAGGGGCTGTTCGCCTTCGACGACGTGGCCAACGCCATCGCCGACAAACTCGAACGCCGCCACCCGCACGTCTTCGGGGATGAGGCCGCGCGGCCCGACGGGACGACCCAGAAGGCCCGCTGGGAGGACATCAAGGCCGCCGAACGCGTGGCCAAGGCGCAGCATGGCGTGCTGGACGACGTCCCCGTCGGCCTTCCGGCGCTGGCGCGGGCCGCGAAACTGACCAAGCGCGCCGCCCGCGTCGGCTTCGACTGGCCCTCGACCGACGAAGTCTTCGACAAGCTGGATGAGGAGGTCGCGGAACTGCGCGTCGAGATCGCCGCCGGGGATCTGGACAAGGCGCGCGACGAGGTCGGCGACCTGCTGTTCGTGGTCGCCAATCTGGCGCGGAAACTGGGGGTCGAGCCGGAGGACGCCCTGCGCGGGGCCAATGCGAAATTCGTGCGGCGGTTCGGGTTTATCGAGGCGGAACTGGCGAAGGATGGGCGGTCGCCGGAGCAGAGCGATCTGGCCGAGATGGACGGGCTGTGGGATGCGGCGAAGGCGGCGGAGCGGGCCTGACGCCCGCTACTGCGCCACCCGTTCCTTGTTCATTCGCAGCCGGACGACCAGTCCCTGTTCCGCCCAGTCCCGCTCGATCGCGCCGTTCAGCTGGCGGGCCATGGCGCGGGCCACCATCTGGCTGCCATAGCCGCCCGGTCCCTCGGGCGGTTTCACGGGCGGTCCGCCCTGCTCGGTCCATGCGATCACCAGCTCGGTGTCATGCGCCGAGCAGGAAACATCCAACGTCCCGGTTTCCGACGACAGCGCCCCGTATTTGAGCGAATTGGTCGCCAGCTCGTGCACCACCAGCGCCAGGGTCGTCGCCGCCTGCTCGCCCACGCCCATGCGCGGCACCGACACCCGTATGCGGCCGCTGAACGCGCCGAGATCGTCGTACGGCGCGAGCAGGACCGACAGAAGATCGCCCAGCAAGGCCGCCTTCCCTTCCTCGCCGGGCAGGGGGCGAAGGAGATCGTGCGCGCGACCGAGGGCCGTCAGACGCTGGGTCAGTTCCCGCGCCATGTCGCCGGTCGAATCAACCGAGCGGGAGGTTATTGCTGTCAGCCCGGAGGCGATGGCCAGCAGGTTCTTGACCCTGTGGCTCATTTCGCCGGCGAGCAATTCGTGACCTTCCTCGGCCTGTTTGCGGCCGGTCACGTCGATGAAGATGCCGAACATCTTGCGACTGACCATGCCCAGGTCGTCGCCTTGTCCGCGCGCGGAAATCCAGCGGACGTCCCCGGCGACCAGAATGCGAAAGTCGATCTCATAGGGCCCCACCACCGCGCGAGTGGCGGCGAAGGCGGCCCGCACCCGATCCCGGTCCGCCGGGTGGATGTGGCACGAAAGGTCCTCAAAAGTGACGCTGGGCATGACCGGCATACCCCAGAGCCCGAACGCCGCGTCGTCCATGGCGAAGGTGTCGTCGTCGACATTCCATGACCACAGGGCGACCCCGGCGGCCTCGAGACCCCGCTGCAGGTTGCCGACGTCCCAGGTGGGGCTCCCAACTTTCGTCTTCGACATCAACTGGCCTACACCTGCCGCGCCCGCGAAGCCGCGTGGCGATCCCTGAGACATGGTCCTAACACATGACGTGGACCGACGTTCACCCCGCCGTTTGATCGGCCGCGGAAAACTGCCGTTCGAACCGCCCCAGCGCCGCCGGATGCAAACGCACCGTCACATGCGTCCGACCCTGATCATCCGTGTCGCGCGCCGTGACCCGCCCGTTCTCGTACAGCCAGGCCAGCGCCTCGCCCTGCGACGGGGTCAACACCAGTTTCGTCTCCGGGTCGTCGTCGATCAGGGCAGCGATGGTTTCACGCAGGGGTTCGATCCCCTCCCCGGTCCAGGCGGAAACCGCGACCGCCTTGCCGTCGCGGGACAGGCGTTCGGCCTGACCCAGCACGGCCTCGCGTACATCCTCGGCCAGCAGGTCGGTCTTGTTCCAGACTTCCAGCACCCGGCGGGTCTTGCCTTCGGGCGTGGGGATCTGTTTCAGCACCGCCTCGACGTCCTTCGACTGGGCTTCACTGTCAGGGCTGGCGATGTCGCGGACGTGCAGGATCAGGTCGGCCTCGCCCACCTCTTCCAGCGTGGCGCGGAAACTCTCGACCAGTTCGTGCGGCAGGTCGGAGATGAAGCCGACCGTGTCGGCGACGATGGCCGGACGGCCCTGCGGCAGGCGAATGGTGCGCTGGGTGGTGTCCAAGGTGGCGAACAGCAGGTCCTTGGCCACCACATCCGAGCCGGTCAGCCGGTTGAACAGGGTCGACTTGCCGGCATTGGTGTAGCCGACCAGGGCGATGGTCGGGAACGGGACCTTCTGGCGCTGTTTGCGGTGCAGGCCACGGGTGCGGCGCACCTCGTCCAGCTCGACCTTCAGCTTGACGATCCGGTCGGCGATCAGGCGGCGGTCGAGTTCGATCTGGGTCTCGCCGGGGCCGCCGGTCGAGCCGGTGCCGCCGCGTTGCCGCTCCAGGTGGGTCCAGGTCCGCACCAGCCGCGACTTCTCATAGTCGAGCCGCGCCAGTTCGACCTGCAGCCGGCCTTCCTTGGTCCGCGCGCGGCGGCCGAATATTTCGAGGATCAGGCCGGTGCGATCGATGACCTTGCAGTCCCAGGCCTTTTCCAGATTGCGCTGCTGCACCGGCGACAGGTCGTCGTCGACGACCACGGCCTCGGCCTCGGCGGCGCGGACCAGGGCGGCCAGCTCCTCGACCTTGCCCGAGCCGAACAGGGTGGCGGGCGTGATCTTGCGGATGCGCACGATCTCCTCGCCGCGCACGTCGAGGTCCAGGGCCCGGGCCAGGCCGACGGCCTCTTCCAGACGCTCGATGGACTGGCGCGAGCTCTCGCTGGCGCCGGAATCGGATCGCTCGGGATGAATGACGACGGCCCGGATCAGCGGGACGGCGTGGTCGATATGTTTCTGGGTCAATCAGTCTTCTTCGGCGTCGGGCTCGTACAGTTGCACGGGCGCGGACGGCATGATGGTCGAAATGGCGTGCTTGTAGACCAGCTGCGATTGGCCATCGCGACGCAGCAGCACACAGAAGTTGTCGAACCAGGTCACGATGCCCTGCAGCTTGACCCCGTTGACCAGAAAGATGGTCAGCGGCGTCTTGGTCTTGCGGACGCTGTTGAGGAAGGTGTCCTGAAGGTTTTTGGACTTGTCTTGCGACATGGCAGGTTCAGCCTGTTCTTGCTTGTTCTCCGGCCGAGGGAGCGGCGCGGGGCTGGATCGGATGTCCGGCCCGTCACCTTAGCCACCGCCCGCGCAGGGCCGCAACGCCTAGATGGCGTCGCGTCTGGCCTGATCAAGGTACCGGGTGCGCAGCCTGGTGGTGATCGGACCCGGCTTGCCGTTACCGATCTTCACGCCGTCGATCGACACGGCCGGCATGACGAAAGCCCCGGCGGCGGTGAAGAAGGCCTCCTTCGCGCGCTTGGCCTCGTCGACGCTGAACGGGCGTTCGTCCAGTTCGACGCCCTCTTCCTCGATCAGCGCCATCAGCGCTGTGCGGGTGATGCCTTTCAGGATATTGGCCTGGGTGTCGCGCGTGCGCAGCTTGCCGGCCTCGTCGACGATCCAGGCGTTGGTCGAGGAGCCCTCGGTGACCAGCCCCATCTCATCGACCATCCAGGCCTCATAGGCGCCGCGCTCGCGCGCCTGCTGCTTGGCCAGGACATTGGGCAGCAGGCCGACGGTCTTGATGTCGCAGCGGCCCCAGCGGATATCGGGCACGGTAACGACGGCGACGCCCTTCTTGGCGGTGGCCTCGCTCTTCGAAGCGCTGATCGATCGGGCGGTGACGATGACGCTGGGCGGCGTGCCCTCGGCCGGGAAGGGATGGTCGCGCCGGGCGGTGCCGCGCGTGACCTGCAGATAGACGATGCCATTGTTGACCCGGTTGCGCCGGACGGTTTCCTGCAGCACCCGTGTCAGGGATTCGCGGCTCATCGGGATGTCGATGCGCAGTTCGTTGAGACTGCGGTGCAGCCGGGTCATATGACCGTCGAAATCCGCCATCCGGCCATCGAACACCGACCAGACCTCATAGACGCCGTCGGCGAACTGGAAGCCGCGGTCCTCGACGTGGATCGTGGCCTGGCCGTGCGGCTGGTACTGGCCGTTGACATAGGCGACGCGGCTCATGCCTCGACAGCCTCCTCGATGTCATCCTCGCCGCCGCGCGACGGGGAAACGCCCAGCGACTTCAGCTTGCGGTGCAGGGCCGACCGCTCCATGCCGATGAAGGCGGCGGTTCGCGAGATGTTGCCGCCGAAGCGCATGATCTGGGCCGCCAGATATTCGCGCTCGAACACCTCGCGGGCCTCGCGCAGCGGCAGGGCGATGATGCGTTCGCCGCCGAGAGTGCCGGTGGAATTGGCGTTGGTCGCCTCCTGCGGCAGCATGTCGGCGCTGATCGGCTCGTCGGGGTCGCCAGTGGCGAGGATCAGCAGGCGTTCCACGTTGTTGCGCAGCTGACGGACATTGCCCGGCCAGGGATGGACCTGCAGCACGGCGATGGCGTCGTCGCCCAGCCGCCGCTTGGTCAGACCCTGAGACACCGACAGGGTGTCGATGAAGTAGTCGATCAGCTCCTGGATATCCTCGCGCCGCTCCGACAAGGCCGGGACCCGGATCGGCACGACATTCAGGCGATGAAACAGGTCCTCGCGGAACCGGCCCTCGGCGATCTCGGCCTTCAGGTCGCGCGAGGTCGAAGTGACGACGCGGATGTCGACCTGGACGTCCTGTTCGCCCCCGACGCGGCGGAAGCGTTGTTCGACCAGCACCCGCAGGACACGGCTCTGGCTCTCGCGCGGCATATCGCCGACATCGTCGAGGTAGAGGGTGCCGTTATGGGCGCGCTCGAACACGCCGATCTTGCGCGGGCGGCCGTCGTGGCCCTCTTCGCCGAACAGTTCGATGTCCAGCCGTTCCGGCGTCATGCCTGCGGCGGCGATGGCGACGAACTCGCCCTTGGAGCGGGCGCTGGCCTCATGGATCTGGCGGGCCACCAGCTCCTTGCCGGAGCCGGGCGGACCCGAGATCAGGACGCGGCTGTTGGCCGGAGCCACCTTGGCGACGGTGCTGCGCAGCGTCTGGGCCGCAGCGGAGCGGCCGATGAAACCCGTCGGCGCTGCGACCTGGGCCCGAAGGCGCTTGTTCTCGCGCTTCAGCGACGTCGCCTCAAGCGCGCGCTGGACAACCACCACCAAACGATCGGATTTGAACGGCTTTTCTATGAAGTCATAGGCCCCCCGCTGGAGGGCCGTGACCGCCGTCTCGATATTGCCGTGGCCCGAGATCATCACCACCGGCAGGTCGGGATCCAGCTCCTTGATGACGTCCAGCAACTCCAGCCCGTCCAGCCCGCCGCCCTGCATCCAGATGTCGAGCAGGGCCAGCGACGGCCGCCGGGCCCGGATCGCGGCCAGGGCCTCGTCGGAGTTGGAGGCGACGCGCACGCCGTGGCCCTCGTCCTCAAGCAGGCCTGAGACCAGCTCGCGAATGTCGGCCTCGTCGTCGACGACCAGAATATCGGCTCCCGTGGATCGCATGACGCCTCGCTATTCGGCGGCCGGAACCATGCGGGACCGGGACGCTTTCGCATCCTTCGTCCCGGCGGGGCCGGTCGGCTTCGGTTGGGATTTCAGGGGGAAGATCAGGCAGACGCGCGCGCCGCCCAGGGTCTCTGCGTCGGCCAGTTTCAGCTCACCGCCGTGTTCCTCGCAGATGCGCTTGACGATCGCCAGGCCAAGGCCGGTGCCCTTCTCCCGCGTCGTCACATAGGGTTCCGTAAGCCGGTCACGGTCCTTGGCGGGCAGACCCATGCCGTCATCCTCGATGACGAAGACCACAGTCTCGTCCTCGACCGTCAGCCGTGCCGAAATCCCCGGCCGTTCACCGTCGCCGTCGCGCGGGGCGATGGCCCGTCGCGCGGCCACCGCCTCGCCGGCGTTCTTGAGGATATTCGTCAGGGCCTGGCCGACCATGGGCCGGTCGGCGTGCAGCACGAGACTGGGCAAGGGTTCGATCAGTTCGACGCTGACCCCGGCCGCCGCCACCCGTTGGGCGAACACCGCCTCGCGCAGCAGCTCGGCAGGATCGACGGCGGTGAAGCGCGGCGCGGGCATACGGGCGAAGGACGAGAATTCATCGACCATCCGCCCGATGTCGCCGACCTGCCGGATGATGGTCTCGGTGCAGCGGTCGAACACTTCGACATCATCCCCGACCTGGCTGCGATAGCGCCGCCGCAGCCGTTCGGCCGACAGCTGGATGGGGGTCAGCGGGTTCTTGATCTCATGGGCGATGCGGCGGGCCACGTCACGCCAGGCAGCATTGCGCTGGGCCGTGACCAGCCGGGTGATGTCGTCGAAGGTCAGCACCATCTCGCCGCCGACGCCGCCCTCGATGCGAACACGCAGACGCCGGGTCTCGCCTTCGAGACTAAGGTCGATCTCTTCCTCGATATGAGCCTCAGCGCGGGCGGCCAGTTCGCTGAGTTCGGGCGAGACCTCACCCAGCGGTCGGCCGATGATGGCATGATCGCGGATGGCCAGAAGTTCGACCGCGCTGTCATTGATCGCCGAGACGCGGCGCTGGCGGTCAAGGCCGATCACCCCGGCCGAGACGCCCGAGAGCACCGTCTCGATGAAGCGACTGCGACCGGTGGCCTCTTCGCTCGCGGCCCGAAGAGCCGCCTGCTGCGCCTCGAGATCGCCGGTCATGCGGTTGAAGGCGGCCGACAGGGTCTTGATCTCACCGGGCCCATCCTCGTCGTCGACGCGCGCGCTCAGGTCGCCGCTCGCCACCCGGTCCGCCGCCTCAACCAGTCGCCCGATGGGCGCCGAAATGGCGCTGGCCGCCCCCATGCCCAGCCAGATCGCGCCGACCAGAACGAGGAGCGCGGTCTCGAAATAGCCGAGGGCGAAGGCGGTCTGGATGCGGGCGCGGCTCTGCTTGGCTTCGCGGAAGGCGACGATGGATTCCTCGCCATTGCGCATCTGAGCCATCAGGCCGGGCTGCATCGGCCGGACGAGGTACAGGTAAGCGTCGCCGTAGCCAGACAAAGGATACAGTGTGCGAATGGCGTCCGGGTTTTCAGTCACTTCAATGGGCGCGGTCTCTCGAAGGGCGGCCGTTTCGAGGTCTTCACTCGAAGGCGCGAAATAGGGTGGCGCGCCCGGCAACTCGCCCCGCGCCAGCACCTCTCCTTGTCCATCAAGGATGTAGAGCGCCGGATAACCAAACAGGTCGGCGACCTGCGCCAGGAGTTCCGAGAACTGGATCGGATAGTCAAAGCGGGCCCGCGCTTCCGGAGCGGCCAGTTCGTCGGCAATGGTCTCAAGATCGGCCTGGACCTGCAGACTGACGTCCCGGACATAGGCTTGGCCAATTTCAGCGCTGTTCTCGACCGCCGTCTGGACGTTCTCGCTGAACCACTGGTCCACCCCACGGTTGACCAGCACGCCGAAGACCAGGGCGATCAGCACCGCCGGAATCAGGGCCACCATCGAGAACAGGGTCACGAACCGCAGGTGCAGACGCGCGCCGGCGTCGGTCCGGCGGCGGAACAGCATCAGGGCCCTGCGGCCTACCACAGCCGCCAGTCCGCCGATCAGCAACAGATTGACCCCGAGGATGGCCAGGACGGCCTGGCTGGCGGCCGCGCGCGCGCCCTCACCGCTGGCCCCCGGCGCCACGGCCACCAGCCAGATGGCGGCGGCGGTGACCAGGAAGGCGACAGCGTAGGCGATCAGGAAGGCGTTGCGGCGGCGATCCTCCGACCAACCGGAGAACCAGCGCACCTCGCCCCGTCGATCGGCGGGGGCGTCGGGGTCTACGTCAGCGGCCGGGGTTTCCGTCATGCCACAGTAGCTTCGACCAACTGTGGCGGAATATCAACACCCCGGTTGCCGAAATGCGCCACCTCCAGCCACAGCGCCGTCAGAGCCTGCTCGACCTCGTCGGGCGTCTCCAGTCGGCACAGCCGCCCCTTGGCCGTCCGTCGGTCCAGCGGATCGGCGGGCCAGGGCGCCTGTTCGACGTACCAGCCGAGGTGTTTGCGGAACATCTTCAGCCCCAGCGGCAGGCCGTAGAAGGCGACCGAGGCGCGCAGATGTTCGATGACGATGCCCAGCCGTTCGTCGCGATCCGGCTCCTGCAGCACGGTCCCGTCGGCCAGCGCCCGCTCCATATGCGCCGCCAGCCATGGCCGGCCATAGACGCCGCGGCCCAGCATCAGGGCGTCGGCGCCCGACTGACTCAAGGCCTCGCGCGCATCGTCAGCGCTCAGGATGTCGCCATTGACGATGACCGGAATGCCCACCGCCGCCTTGACCTCGCCGACCGCCGTCCAGTCCGCGACGCCGGTGTAGAACTGCTGACGCGTGCGGCCGTGCACCGTGACCGCCTGGACCCCGATCTCCTCGGCCCGCTTCGCCAGCATGGGCGCATTGCGGTGAGCGTCGTCCCAGCCCAGCCGCATCTTGACCGTCACCGGGCGGCTGGTGGCCTCGACCGCCGCCTGCATCAACCGACAGGCGAGATCGGGCGTGCGCATCAGGGCCGAGCCGCAGGCCGAGCCGGTGACCTCCTTGGCCGGACAGCCGAAATTGAGGTCGATGATGTCTGCGCCGGCCTGTTCGGCCATACGGGCGCCCTCAGCCATGGCGGCCGGGTCGCGTCCGACCAGTTGGATGACCGTCAGCGGCAGGCCCTCACCCACGGCCGCACGCCGCACGACATCCGGCCGCGCGCGGGCCAGCTCGGCGGCGGCCACCATTTCCGTCGCCACATAGGCCGCGCCCAGCCGTGAGGCGAGCCGCCGGAACGGCAGGTCGGTGATGCCGGTCATGGGCGCGGTCAGCACCCGGCCGGGCACCCACACGTCGCCGATCTGTATCCCTGCGCTCATCGGTTCCCTAGCGCCGCATGACGCGCCCCTCGTCAAGCGCAACCGCGGCGATTAGAAGGCCGGGATGACCACCGCCCTCCCCGCCTTCGCCGCCATCGTGGTCGCCGCCGGCTCCGGCTCCCGCGCCGGAGGGGCCAAGCAGTGGCGGCGTCTGGGCGGCAAGCCGGTCGTACTCTGGTCGGTCGAGGCTCTGCTGAAAGCGGGCGCCGAGGATGTCGTCGTCGTCGCAGCGCCCGGTTCGGAGGTTGAGGCCGGGGCCGCCCTCGCGGGCCTGTCCGGCTGGCGTCTCGCGACCGGCGGGGCGACGCGGGCGGATTCGGTCCGGAACGGGCTTGCGGCGCTCGGCGGACCTGATGACCGCCCGGTGCTGATCCACGACGCAGCGCGGCCGCTACTGGGCGCCGACATCATCCGGCGGACGATTGAAGCCCTGGCCGAAGCGGACGGCGCCCTGCCCGGCCTGCCCGTCGCTGACAGCCTGCGCCTGGCGACGGACGGTGTGGTCTCCGGCGCGGTCGAGCGTGACTCGCTGTGGCGGGCGCAGACGCCGCAGGCGTTCCGGCTGAAGACCATCGTCGACGCCTACGCCGCCTGGCCCGCCAATGAGGCCGCCGCCGACGAGGCCGCCGTGGTCGAACGCGCCGGCGGGCGGGTCCGTATCGTCGAGGGCGACGCGCGGCTGATGAAACTGACCTTCCCCGAGGATTTCGCCATGGCCGAAGCGCTCATCCCCCGCCAGACCCGCGTTGGCCAAGGCTTTGACGCCCACCGCTGGGGGCCGGGGACCTCGGTCTGGCTGTGCGGCGTCGAGATCCCGCATGACCAGACCCTGGTCGGTCATTCCGACGCCGACGCCGGCCTGCACGCCCTGACCGACGCCATTCTGGGGGCCATGGGAGACGGCGACATCGGCGACCATTTCCCGCCCACCGATCCGCAGTGGAAGGGCGCGTCGTCCGACCGGTTCCTGATCCACGCCGTCGAGCGGCTGGCCGCGCGCGGCGGCCGGCTGGTCAATGTCGACGTGACCCTGATCTGCGAGCGGCCCAAGGTGAAGCCGCACCGTCAGGCCATGCGGGAACGGCTGGCCGAACTGCTGTCCCTCCCGCTGGACGCAGTTAGCGTCAAGGCGACGACGACCGAGGCGATGGGCTTCACCGGCCGCGGCGAAGGCCTGGCCGCGCAAGCCATCGCGACGATCGAACTTACTGGTTCCTGAGCGCCTGAAGCTCGGGCGTGTCGAACATGCTGCGTCGTAGCGAGCCGAACAGGTTGACATAGTCGTCCGTCCACGGCCGCACCGCGGTCCGGGCCGGCGTGTTCCAGCGGCCGTCGGCAATGAAATCGTCCAGCCCCTCCGGCGTCGGCGACAGGATCAGGGCCTCGGTCGAGGCCTCGGCCATCTCCGGCGTATCGTCCCGCTCATAGTAGAGCTGGTGGAGGCTCGGCCGGCCCAGGGCCTGGGCCGCGGCGATGGCCGGCAGGGTGATGTCGAGGTTGCGGTTCGACAGGTGCAGCAGCACGACCCCGTCGGGCTTCAGCAATGCCAGATAGCCTTCAATGGCCTCGACTGTCAGCAGATGGGTCGGCACGGCGTCCGATGAGAAGGCGTCGATGATCAGCAGGTCGTAGGATCCCGGTGCCTCCTTCGCCAGCGTCAGGCGCGCGTCGCCGAGCACGGTGTTGATCGGGCCCGAAGCGCAGTCGGAGATGTAGCTGAACCACTGCGGATCGCGCGACAGGCGGTTCACCATCGGATCGATCTCGAAGAAGGTCATCGTGTCCTCGGTGCGCTTGTAGGTCGCCATGGCGCCGGACCCCTGACCGACCACGCCGATCTTCGCCGGACCGCGCCGCTCGACCATGGTCGCCGCCTGACCGATCGGGGTCGCCGCGGCGTAGTAGAGGGTCGGAATGCAGTCGAAGCGGCCGTCGCGCGCCTGGGCGCCGTGCAGGGTCGTGCCGTGCATCAACACATGGACGTCGCCGCCCAGCCGCTGATCGGGCGAGTTGGCCACCCGCATCACGCCGAAGAAACTGCGCTCCGAATAGCTCCAGTCATAGCCGCGCGCGATCCACTGGGCCGAAAGGGCGATCATCAGCAGGATGGCGGTGAAGACCAGCGCCCGGTCACGCATCAGGAAGGCGCAGATGGCGGCGGGCATCAGCAGGACCATGGTCAGCTGATCCATGCCCAGCGGGAAATTATCGTAGAACCAGCCACGCGCACCGTCATTGGCGTTCAGGTAGATCGACAACAGGACCGGTGAGGCCGCGACCGCGCCTGCGGCGACCAGGGTTCCGATGTGGATCCCGGTCAGCCGCCCCTTGCCCCACGGCCGAGCCAGGCCGACGAGCACCAGCACCAGCGGATACTCCCACACCATGTTGAAGATGACCGGCGCCAGCAGGGCCGTGAAGGCCCCGCCGACGACGCCGCCCAGCGACATCAGCAGATAGAATTCCGTCAGTCGGTCGGGCGGCGGTCGCCTTGACGCCAGTAGCTGGTGGCACATCAGGGCGGCGAAGAAGAAGGCTATCAGGTGCAGGCCGAACGCCAGCGACCAGTTGGCGGAGCGGAAGGCCACGATCAAGACCACGATCGCGCCGGTCGCCCCCTGGATGATCAGGGTGATGTTCAGGGGAATCGACGGCCGGTTCTGGAAGGCGATCACGAAGGTCAGCAGATAGAGCGCCAACGGCAGCACCCAGAGGAAGGGGGCCGAGGCCACGTCGGTCGACAGATGGGAGGTCACGCCCAACATCAGGCTGGACGGCGCCGCCGCCAGCAGGACGAGCACGCCCTTCTCTCGCCATGAGATCGGCGCGCTGGCCGCGAGCGGCGCGGGCTCCGTCGTCTGGTCCAGCCGGCGGCGCCAGACCGTGAAGGCCAGGACCACGACCATCAGCACGAAGACGACATAGCCGCCGCTCCAGCCGAACCAGCCGCGCTGTCCCGACAGGGTCGCCAGCGGCTCGATCAGGATCGGATAGGACAGCAGGGCGAGGAAGCTGCCGAGGTTGGAGGCGGCGTAGAGGACATAGGGGTTCTGGCCATCCGCGTGACCGGCACGGACCCGGGCGTACCAGGCCTGCATCAGCGGCGCCGTCGCCGAGAGCACCGCGAACGGCGCGCCCACCGACAGGGTCAGGGTGGCCAGCAGCCACATGATGGGGGCCGCCGGGTCCGGATCGCCCAGCAGGCCGTTGACACTGAGCGGCAGGAACAGGGCGGCGAGCAGCAGCAGACCCAGATGGATGCCCACCTGGGTCTTGATTGATCCGACCTTCTGCAACAGGTGGGCATAGCCGTAACCGGCCAGCAGGGCGGTCTGGAAGAAGACCATGGCGGTGTTCCACACCGCCGGAGATCCGCCCAGCATGGGCAGGACCAGTTTGGTCACCATCGGCTGGACCACGAACACCAGCGCCGCCGAGGTGAAGATGGCGACCGCGAAAAGGATGGGCGTGAGGCGATCTGGTGCGCCCGACCCAATGCCCGTTTCGACGCTGGAGTCCCCGGTGGTGTCGCTCATGCCCGCCCCGTATGCTGGCGCCGTCCCCGGGCGCATCCCGCTACCCTGGACCGACTCGCCGCCCTTTCGGAAGACCTCGAACGCATGTTCCCCGCTGACATCGAATCCCTCGCCCGCCAGGTGATCGAAACAGCCGTCGCCCGGGGTCTGACCATCGCCACGGCCGAGAGCTGCACCGGCGGGCTGGTCGCCGGCGCCCTGACCGCGATTGCGGGCTCGTCCGCCGCCGTCGAGCGCGGCTTCGTCACCTATAGCAACGCCGCCAAGACCGAGCTTCTGGGCGTGCCCGCTGACCTGATTGAAGCCCACGGTGCCGTGTCGGAACCGGTCGCCCGCGCCATGGCGGACGGCGCCCTGACGCGGTCGCCGGCCGAGGTCTCCGTCTCGGTGACAGGCATCGCAGGGCCGGGGGGCGGCTCTGCCGACAAGCCGGTGGGGCTGGTGCATTTCGGAGCCGTCGGCCCGGCGGGCGCGATCCATGTCGAACACCGCTTCGGCGACCTTGGACGCGACGAGGTCCGGCTGGCCGGCGTTCGCGTGGCCCTGGACCTGTTGCTGGACCGGATCGGCGCATGATCGTCGACGCCCGCGGCCACCGCTGCCCGACCCCCAGCCTGAAACTTCAGAAGGCAATGCGGGATGTCGCGCCCGGCGCCCGCCTGACCCTGCTGGCCACCGACCCGATGGCGCGGATAGACGTGCCGCATCTGATGGCGGGACTGGGCGGGGAGACGGTCTCGATCGACGAGACGGACGGGGTGCTGACTATCGTGGTCGCGACGCCCGCCGCGCCGACAGGCTGACCACTGAATTCGGCAAGGGCTCGTCCGGTTCGATCTCGGGCGCACCCATGGAACGGGCGGCGATCTCCATCTCGGTGGCGAAGGCGCCGCCATAGAAGATGGCGTTGACGTTCCACGACAGCCAGATCAGCAGCACCACCACCGCGCCGACCGATCCATAGGTCGCCCCCAGAGGCGCGATCTGCTCGACATAGATGGCGCAGAGCCAGGACGAAATAGTCGACATCACCGTGGCCACCACCCCGCCGGCGATGGACGGCGCCCAGGCCACCGGCGTGCGATGTGACATGGCGTAGCGGTAAAGCATGGTCAGGCCGATCGCGAGCCCGAGCGCGGGCCACAGGCCTTCCAGCGGAAGGCCGCTGGAGGCGGCCGCTCCGCCGGGTCCGGCGTGTTCCAGCAGACGCGAGGTCACCACCGCCCCGGAGACGATGGTGAACAGCAGGAAGGCCGCCAGGGCGACGAAGAAGGCCAGCAGGTTGAACTTGAAGAAGCCGTGCGGCTCCTTCTCGTCATGGATCAGGTTCAGCCCGGCCAGCAGGGCCTTGAAGCCCCGGTGCGCCGCATAGCCGCCGATGACCACGGCGAAGAAACTCTGGGCCGAAACGGTCCGCGCCGAGGCGTTGGCCAGCCGCTCGATCTCCAGCCGGAAGATGGCGCGCGCGGCCGTCGGCATGACATCGGCCAAGGCCGCCGCCTGTTCGCTGACCTGGGTGATGGACAGCACTGCCTTGTAGAAACCGATCAGGATGGCGATGGCCGGGAAGACCGCCAGCAGGGCGAAGAAGGACACGCCACCGGTGTAGAGCATCACGTCGCGGCCCCAGCTGCGCGTGAACGCCTTGACCGACAGGCGGCCCCACAGCATGGGCATGGCCCAACGCGCTGCTGCTTCGATGTCCGATTTCGCCTGCAATCCGGTCCCCACACCCTGCAAGCTCGCACTACTACCCCAATTCGGGCCACGGGAAACCCGCTGCGGAAAGCGACAGCCGACCCGTTGCCTGTAGCCGCCTGCCCTCGCTATGGTCCGCCGCCATGAGACCGCGCCCGGGGCTGGGGGCGGCTGGAGATTTCGCCCTTGGGTTCCGATCCGCGCATACTGGTCGTCGCCCCCGACGACGGCCTGATTGGCCCGTTGTGTCAGGGGTTGGACGCGCTCGGCTGGCGCACCGTGACCGCCCGATCGATGGCCGGCGCCGTCCAGGTGCTGATCGACTGGCCACTGGAGACGGTGATTCTCGACGCCCGGATGCCCGACGCGGTCGAGGGGATCGCCGCCCTGCGCCAGACCGTAACCCCTCGCCGCCTGCCGATTCTCGCCATCGGGTCCGAAGCCGCGGCCTGGGCGCCGGGTCTGGCCGACATCGTGATGTCCAATCCACCGCACGCTGCCCAGGCGGCGCTGCGGCTGGAAAGTCTGGTCCGGTCCGCCATCGCCGAGGAGGAGGTGTCGCTGCGCGAGGCGACATTCGCCGCGCGGGGCCAGCCGCTGCCGATTTCCGACCTCGACGTCACCCCGTTGCGGGTCCTGGCTGCCGGCAAGCCGGACCGGCATTTCCTCGCCCTGTCGAATGCCCTGACCGCGCGCGGCTGCGAGGTGGTGGCGGCGCCGACGCCCTACACCGCCTTCGACTACCTGCATGAGCGGCCGTTCGACGCCGCCGTCCTGTGGGGCGCAGAGGACCATGCTCCGGCCCTGTCCATCGCCTCGGGCATGAAGCGGAACACCCGCCTGTATCACATCCCGGCGGTGCTCTATCTGCGCGGCGCGGGCGAGATCAATCTGTCCGAACTGTACAATCGCGGCTTCGCAGACGTCGCCGCGGCCGACACGCCCGAGGATGAGACGGCGGAGCGAATCACCGCTCTGGCCCGCGCCCATCGTCGCCACGTCGCCATTCGCAAGGCGCTGGAGAGCGCCCGCGGCTCGGGCCTGACTGATCGCACGACGGGCCTGTTCACCCCCGAACTGTTCGCCAGCCATCTGGCCCGCGTGGCCGAGGGCGCCCGTCTGCGTCGCCGCCCGCTCTCGGTCGCCGTTTTGCGGGTGTCCGAGACCGAGGCGGTCGTCGAGGCGCGCAAGGGCGGCTGGCTGGATCGCGCCCTGCCCCAGATCGGAGCCATGGTCTCGCGCCTGATCCGCACGGAGGACACCGCCGCCCGCCTGTCGGCCGATGTGTTCGCCCTGGCCCTGCCCGCGACGCAAGGACCGGCCGGGCGGATCGCCGCCGACCGGATCGCCGCCGTCATAGGCTGCACCGCCTTTGACGCCGGTCCCGACCGGTCGCCCTTTGTGGTCGAGTTCGAGGTGGGCGTCGCCGAGGTGGCGGCCGGGGAGTCACCCGCCACGGTGCTGGAACGCGCTTCAAAGGATGTTCGCGTTTCCGTCTGACGGCCGCGCCTGGCCGGTCGGCCCCGCTGAAGAACCAAGGACCCACGATCATGAGCGACCAGCCGCCCGCCGCCGTCGATGGCCCGACCACAGACCACGTCCTCGTCGAGGTCACCATACCCGCCCCTGCCGACACGGTGTGGGCGGCCCTGCGCGACCCGCAGAAGATCAAGGAATGGTTCGGCTGGGAGACCGACGGCCTGAAGGATGAGATCGACTTCATCTTCGTCACCCACGCCGCCGCCGACGAGGAAAGGCGGGTCGTCACCTTCGTGGGCGTCCAGGACCGCTATGAGGTCGAGGCGCACGGCGACGCCAGCATCGTCAGGGTGGTGCGCGCGGCCCCGGCCGGCGACGACTGGTCCGACGTCTTCGACGGCATGATCGAGGGCTGGATCTCCTTCACCTGGCAGCTGGCCTTCGCCTTCGCCCGCCACCCCGGCCAGACCCGCCGTACGCTCTTCTTCTCGGGCCCGCCGCGCGAGGACCGGCTGGCCCTGTCCCTGCTCGGCCTCGACGCCGCCCCCGCGCCGAGGGAACCCTGGTCCATGCCGCTGGGACCGGAGGCGGCGGCCTCTGGCCATGTCTGGTATCTGGCGCGCCACCAGACCGGCGTCACCGTCGACGCCTGGGGCGACGGCCTGCTGGTGGTGGTGGACCGCCCGCCCAGCGAGAAACAGCCGCGTGGCTCGACCATGCTGACCCTGACCACCTACGGCCTCAGCGAGGCGGCCCTCGCCGACCTGCGAGCCTGCTGGCAGGGCTGGTGGGATGAGCGGTTCGAGACGGTCGGGCCGGGCTGCGACTGACGGGAGCGGTCATTCCAGACACGGTGTTCCAACTCGATGCCACTATCAGCTCGCCAGCGACGCTGGCCGGCTATGGATACAGTGCACACCAAGACTGAACATCCAGGCCGTCTCGTCGGGTTCGGGTGACCACGCCGTCCAATTCTGCGCCTCATGATCATTGACCCCGCGCGGCGCCATGCCTACCAACCGCGCCATGACCGACCTCCCCCTCCGAGACCGCATGGCCCTCGTCGTCGGGGCGTCGCGCGGCATCGGCTACGAGAGCGCCCTGGCGCTGGCCAAGGCGGGTGCGCATGTGATCGCCACGGCGCGGACGGTGGGCGGGCTGGAGGAGCTGGACGACGCCATCTTCGCCGCGACCGGCAAGCACGCGACCCTGATCCCGTTCGACCTTGTGGACGGCGGGGCGATCGACCGGTTGGGCGGAGCGATCCATGAGCGGTTCGGGCGGCTGGATGTCTGGGTGCAGGCGGCGGCGACCATGGGGGCCTCGGGCCTGACGCCGGTCAGCCACGCCGACCCGCGCGTCTGGGCCAAGGTCGAGAAGACCAATTTCACCGCCGTCTATCGCCTGATCCGCTCGCTGGAGCCCTTGCTGAAGGCGTCGGACGCCGGACGCGCCGTCTATCTGACCACCAGCGTCGCGGCGGCGCCCCGAGCCTTCTGGGGCATGTACGCCGCCACCAAGGCGGGGGCCGAGGCCCTGGTCAAATGCTGGGCCGACGAGATCGAGTCCACACCGGTGCGCGTCGCCATCCTCGACCCGGGCCGGATGCGCACGGCGATGCGGGCCCAGGCCTGGCCCGGCGAGGACCCGGAGGACATCCCCCACCCGTCGCTGATCGGCCCGCTGATGGTCGAACTGGCGCGCGGTGATCTTGAGCCGCCGCTGGAGGTCAGTTTCAAGGACTGGAGTTCGGGACCGGGGGTGGCGGCGCTGATCTGAGAACGTCGGCGGGAGCTGAGGCCTCGGCGCCGGCTTCTTCCGTGTCCGCCAGCCGGGAGACAAGGTGACCCGGCGCCATAGTGCTTCCATCAAGGGTCTTGAGCATTTCCAGAAACCCGGGATCATAGGCCTTCTGGCGCAGGCTCAAAAAATACTGGGCTCCCGGCTGAGTCGAATAGGTCGCGAGGACGGAACTATTCGCCTCCCACAACTCACAGCCGATCACGCCGTCCAGATAGTGCAGATACAGGTTTTCGTACACCTTGAAGAAACTGTACATGGTGTGAACGAGACGGGCCCGGTCTCTCTCGTCGAGCGACTGGAAGTCGTGACACCCGCGCTGGAAAATCCAGGGCAGATCCTTGTCGCCCATGACATGGTGGCTCCATTCCATCAGCGAGCGCATCGCGGCGTCCCGGTATTCGGTTTTGAAGGCCTTGGCACCCGAGCGAATCTGTAGCGCCAGATAGATCAGGGACGCCACCACGGCGGCTGCGCCGATGGCTTCGGCCAATGCCGCTACTGCTGCCCAATCCATTCGCGCCCCGCAAATCGCTCTCCGCCACTACTGGGTGGTAGTTCGACGCGCTGTCAACCAAACCACCAGCCGCGCACGGCGCCCGCCGCCTACTTCTTCGGCAGGTGCTTCTGCCCGGTCCGCACCCGCCCTGACCGCGACACCTGCCGCGCCCCGCGCCGCGCGCCCTTCTGGACCGCCACCGACGAGCCGGCCTTCTTGTTGGCGCTGGCCTTCAGCCCGGCCAGCGGCTTCAGCTTGGTCTTGCCCGCCTTCTTCTGCTCCAGCGCCTTGCCGGGCAGGTTGGACAGCATCTCGGCGCGCTCGGCCTTCTTGATGACGCGCCTCGGCGCGGTCTTGGCATCGCCCTTGTAGCGTTCGGGGCCGGACTTGGAGCCGCCCGGCGCATAGGGGTTCTCAGAGCCCGACTTGACCAGCAGGCGGATCGGGGTGCCCGGCAGGTCGAAGCTCTCGCGCAGATTGTTGACCAGATAGCGCTTGTACTGCTCCGGCATGGACTCGGCGCGGCTGGCCATCAGCACGAAGGTCGGCGGCCGGGCCTTGGTCTGGGCCATGTATTTGGGCTTGATCCGCTTGCCGTCGACGGCGGGGGGCGGATGCCTCTGGGTAGCCAGCGCCAGCCAGGTGTTGAGGTCCTTGGTCTTGACCTTGACCGACCAGGTGGCGTGGGCCTGAAGCACGGCCGGCATAAGCCGCTCTACGCCGCGGCCGCTGTGCGACGACAGGGCCACGAACGGCGAGCCCTTGAGCTGGGGCAGCTTGTCCTCGGCCATCTGGCTGAGCTTGGCCAGCTTGGCCTGGGGGCTTTCCTCGAGGTCCCATTTGGCGGCGACATAGACCAGGGCCCGGCCCTCGCGCTCGACCAGATCGGCCAGCTGCAGGTCCTGGGTGTCGAAGGCGTCGTCCTTGTCCATGACCAGCACGACCACCTCGGCGAAGGTGATGGCGCGGATGGTGTCGGCGACCGACAGCTTCTCCAGCTTCTCCTGCACCCGGGCCTTGCGGCGCATCCCGGCGGTGTCGACCAGGCGGATGTTCTGGCCCTCGAACTCCCAGTCGACCGAGATGGAGTCGCGAGTGATGCCGGCCTCGGGGCCGGTCAGCATCCGGTCTTCGCCGATCAGCCGGTTGATCAGGGTCGATTTGCCGGCGTTGGGGCGGCCGATGATGGCGATGCGGATCGGCTTGTCGGGCTCGTCGATCTCTTCGATGAAGATGTCGGCGCTCGCGGCCACCACGGCGGCGTAGAGGTCGGCCATGCCCTCGCCGTGCTCGGCCGAGATGGCGACCGGCTCGCCGAAGCCGAGCGAATACGCCTCGCCGATGCCGCCGCCGCTCTCGCGGCTCTCGGACTTGTTGGCCAGCAGGATGACGGGCTTGTGCTGTTTGCGCAGGCGGTCGGCGAAGATCTGGTCCAGCGAGGTGACGCCTTCGCGGGCGTCCATCATGAACAGGATCAGGTCGCCGTCTTCCAGCGCCGCCTCGGTCTGTTCGCGCATCCGCGATTCGAGGCTGCCGTCGGTGACGTCCTCATAGCCGGCGGTGTCGATCAGGGTCAGGTCCATGTCGCCGATGTTGCCGTCGGCGTAGCGACGGTCGCGGGTCACGCCCGGGCGGTCATCAACCAGCGCGAGGCGCTTGCCGACGAGACGATTGAACAATGTCGACTTGCCCACATTGGGGCGGCCGACGATGGCGACTTTGAGAGCCATGTCGGCCTTCTAACGCAGTTCGGGGGGCGAGCGATATCGGTTCACATGCACTTGGCATCTGAACCCAGATCATCGCTCCAACTAAAGTAGGGCCATTTTTTGGATTCAGGTCGAATCGACCTGAACCAAAAATGGACCAGGTCAGCGAACGCTGACGAGGTCGCCCTTGTCGGTGAGGACGTACAGCGCGCCGTTGTAGGCGGCCGGAGCGATGTGGACCGGTCCGCCGCCCAGATTGATCGACGCCGTCTGGACGCCGGTCTTGGGATCGAAGGCCACCAGTTCGCCATCCGAATTGGTCAGCACCAGGCGGTTCGAGGCCATCAGCGGACCCGACCAGATCGGCCGCACCGTGCGATCAAAGAACCCAAGGAAACCACCCTCCTGACGCACGCGGCCTTCGTTGAGGTCGCGGGTCCAGTAGATCTGGCCGCTGTCGCGGTTGATGACGGTCAGCTCGCCTTCCTTGGACACGACGTAGATCACGTCGCCGACCGGCAGGGGCGCATTGACGCCGGCGATCGGCAGTGGCGCCCATTTCGGCTGGCCCGAGCGGATATCCATGGCCGACAGCACGCCCGAGTGGCTGACGGCGTAGACGACGCCGCGGCTGATCACGGGACGGCCGGCGATATCGCGGATTTCGGACAGGGCGCTGGTGCGGCTGGTGCGCGACAGGACCTGCTGCCACAGCGATTGGCCGGTCGAGGCGCGCAGGGCCACCACTTCGCCGGATGAGAAGGGCGCGATCACCGTATCGCCGATCACAGCAGGGCTGGAGGCGCGCAGGACACGGGCGGGCTCGGGAATGCCGCGATAGGACCACTCCTGACGGCCGGTCGCCGTGTCGAAGGCCTGAATCTGGTTCTCGACATCGACGACGAAGACCCGGCTGCCCGAGACGGTCGGTGCGCCGTGGATCGGCACATCGACGGGGGTGGTCCAGATCACCGCGCCGGAGGCCTGATCGATAGCGGTGACGGTGCGATAGCCCGAGGACACGAAGACCCTGCCGCCGCCAACCGCGACGCCGCCGCCGAAGCCGCCGCCGTCCGACCGGCCGCCCATGCCGAGGAAACCGGTGCGGCGCGAATCCTCGGCCGGTTTGATGTTGGTTCGCCAGGCCTGGGCGCCCGTTCCGGCGTCGAGGGCCGAGACGCTGGCCTCGCCGTCCAGCACAAAGACGCGGCCATTGTCGGCCACGACCGGAGCCATGACCTGACGCGTGCGCGACGAGCCGGCGCCGATGCCACGACGCCAGGCGACGGTGAACTCAGCGCCCGCGATCACATGTTCGACCGAATTCTCGGCGTTTCCGCCCGGCTGGGTCCAGGCGGTCGCCGCCTGGGGACCGGGGATGAAGAAGTCACGGCCCGACAGGGCGGCCGACGGGACCAGCGCCTGTTCGAACTCCAGCACCGAAATCCGCTGACCCTCGGTGGCGGTGGCCTGGGGCGCCTTGTCCCGGCCGAGGCCGAACGGCAGCATCCCCTGCACAGTGCTGCACGAGGCGAGGGTGACGGCGAGACCGCTCAGCAGGGCGACTTTAAGCACGCGATTCATGGGGTACGTCCTGAAAGCGATGATCACGGGCGAGCCGGGGCGGCGGCGGGCGCCGCGGGTGCGGCCGGAGCCGGCGGGGCGACGGGAATGGCGGCCTGCGCGCGCACGATGGCGGCGAGGCCGGGCGCGCCGCCGGCATCGATCGCCGAGATGGCGAGTTCAGCCCGCTGGGTGACGATCTCGGGCGTGTCCAGACCGTTCTTGAGCAGCACCAGCGCCTCACGGGCAGGAGCGACCTGGCCGTGCTGCAGGCGGGCCATGGCCAGGGCTTCGACGGCGAAGGCGCTGAACGGGCGGCCATCCTTGGCCAGGGGCTCGAGACGGGCCTCGATCTGTTCGAGGGTTTCGCTGTCCATCGCCAGCCAGGCGGCCTTGAGCGCGGCGGGATCGGACAGGAGCGGGTCGCCGGAGGCCTTGGCCGCCTCGTCCAGAAGCGCGATCGCGTCAGGAACACGGTTGGCGGCGAGAGCGATGCCCGCGCGCTGGCTCAGGGCCATGACCTTATAGGCCCCGTTGCCGTCCTTGGCCGCCTGAATGAAGGCGGCGTCGGCCCCGATGGGATTGCCGGCTTCCAGAGATTCCAGACCGCGATCATAGGCGACGGAGGCTTTGTCGGCCTTCGACGTCTGCCAATTGTCCCAGCCCCAGAAGGCCAGGGCCGCGATCAGGGCGACCAGAAGTACGCCGCCCGCGACAGGCAGCCAGGTGCGGGCCAGCCGCTTGTAGCGGTCGGAGCGAAGCTCCTCCTCGACCTGCTCGAAGACATCAACCACGGATAACTCGCCCCCAGGATCGGCTCTCAGGCCGCTAAAATTCAATCCGGCCGGACCCTAGAGGGTCACATTCGCCGCCGCAACGCACGGCTTAGGGCGTGGCGGGCTTTTTCGAGAAGTAGGTCTCGACTTCGGCAGGAAAACGGCGGGCCTTCACGTCGGCGGCGTAGGCAGCGACGGCCCGGTCGATATCGCCGCGCATATCGGCGTATTTCCGGACGAATTTTGGGGTCCAGTCGAACAGACCCAGCATGTCGGGGGTCACCAGAATCTGACCGTCGCAGGCGGACGAGGCTCCGATGCCGATGGTGGGTTTGTCGATCGCCTCGGTGATGTCGCGCGCCAGACCTTCCGCCACGCCCTCGATAACGACGCAGAAGGCCCCGGCGTCGGCGGTGGCCTCGGCCTCGGACATGACCCGCAGGCGTTCTTCGTCCGTTCGGCCCTTGGCCTTGAAGGCGCCGTCGGTCAGCACCGCCTGGGGCCGCAGGCCCACATGGCCCATGACCGGTATGCCGCGCTGGACCAGATAGGCGATGGTTTCCGCCACCGTCGGTCCGCTTTCGACCTTCACTCCCTGGGCCCCGGTCTCCTTCATCACCCGGGCGCAGTTCTGATAGGCCTGCTCCTTGGCGCCCTCATAACTGCCGAACGGCATGTCGATGACCACCATGGCCCGTTTGGAACCGCGCATGACGGCCTGGCCGTGCAGGATCATCATCTCCAGCGTCACCCCGACCGTGTTGGGCATGCCGTGGACCACCATGCCGACACTGTCGCCGACCAGCAGCAGATCGCAGTGATCATCCAGCAGGGCGGCGGTCGGGGAGTCATAGGCGGTCAGGCAGACGATTGGCTCCCCGCCCTTGCGGGCCCGGATGTCGGGCGCGGTGATGCGTTTGACCGCTTCCTGCTTCTGGCTGGACATGGGGAGATCCTCTTGTTCGGACCTCCTAGATAGTCGCCGGCGTCCGCCCCGTCATCCCTGGGGCATACAGAGCGTCGGATCAAACGTCCTGCGACAGCTTCATCACCCCGGCGGCGGCGAGCGCGATGAGCGCTCCGGCGGCGATCCAGAACAACTGCATGCCGCCCATGGCGCCCAGTTCCAGATTGGCCAGACCCAGCTGGTCCAAGCCGGTCTGGACCGCGCCCTGGGTGTTGAGCGAGACGCTGCGGATGCCTTGTCCCAGCGCATTGCCGGCCACGACGCCGTCACCGGCGCCGAGGTTCACGCTCATGGTCTCGCGCACCGCCACGACGCCGCCGATGACCCCCGCCAGACCGAGGGCGAGAAAGCGCACGCGCGAGCCCTTCTGCAGCTGCTGCTCCACACGGGCGGTGAACAGGGCGGAATCGGGCATCTGGGGCGCGCGCGCGAACAGGCGCTCGATATCGGGATCGAACTCGTCAGCCGACATGCTGCGTGCTCCCCAAGGGCTGTCCAGCCTGCGGCTGGAGCCGCGCGCGGAGTTTATCCAGACCACGTTTGACATGAGACTTCACCGTACCAAGTGGCAAATTGAGGGCGGCGGCGATCTCTGGATGCGCCATGCCGGCCCCGTGACAAAGGGAGACACACAGTCGTTCGGGCTCGCTGAGCATTTTGAGGGCTTCGTCGAGATCGACCAGGCCCGCATGATCGGTCGCGGGCGCGGCGTCTTCATTCCCGACCTCGGCGACATAGCGGGCCTCCTTGGCGACCCGCTTGATGTAGAGGCGTGCCGCAATCCGTTTGACCCAGGCGGCGAAGGTGCCCTCGCCGCGAAATTCGGCGCAGCGCTCGAACGCCTGGATAAAGGCGTCCTGGGCGATGTCGTCAGCGAGCGAGGCCTGGGCCCCCATCCGCCGCAGCAGGCCGCGCACCGCCGAGCCGTGGCGGCGCACCAGTTCTCCGAACTCCCGCCGTCCGCCCGCCGCCGCAAGGGCGGCGAGCTCGACGTCGTGCCGGTCTACCAGGGATTGGGTCATGATATTTCCCCCTGTCCGACCCGGCCTCAGTCCTTGTTCTTGTTGAAGGCGCTCAGAAGAATGAAGGCCAGACCGATGGCGCCCGGGATGGCAGCGAAGGCCCCGAAGCCCCAGGCCTCGGTCTCTCCGAACTTGAAGCCGATGAAAGAGAAGGTGGCGGCGATGCCCAGCGAAAGGGCGAGCAGGATCACGCCCGTACGCAGGTCCCGGGCAGCGCTCGCAGGCGGTTTGACGGTCTGGCGGGTCAGGGCGTCAATCACTTCGGGCGGCAGCGGCTGCCCCTTGTCCAGCGAAGCCCGCAGCGTCGCCTGCATTTCCCGCCGCTCCTTGCTCTTGAGCCAGGTCGGAACGATCACGATGGCGGCGATCATCGCGAACATCGCGATCGGGATAAAAACTTCATCCATCTGGCAAATCCTCTGATTTCTGTCTGACCGGAGCGTGATGCCTCGGCCTCCTGACGACAAGAGGCGCCGGCGGGACCGAACAGATGCGATCCGGCAGGTGAAACTTTCGTAAGGCGGTCGAGACCACCCGGACCAATCCTCAGCGTGCGCTGAAAGGGCCCCGGAAACGGCCGTTGAAGCGGCGCGACAGCCACAGGGCGACGACGGCAGTGACCGCCGCCCCCGCCAGCCTGGTCAAGGCCGGCGCGAGCGCGGCGCCCAGACTGTCGCGCATGGGCCCGACCACCGGGATCAGGGCCCACAGCACGGCAACGGCGGCCACGGCCCAGGGCACGAGGGCGCCCACGGTCATCCACGCCCGGCGCAGGGCGATCGCCTGGGCCATGCGGGCCTGAAAGGCGTAGTCGCGCGCGGGCGGCGCCTCGGCGGCGAACAAGGCGGACAGTTTCTGTTCAGGCGTCATCCGGACATCCCAGCGCCTTGAGCAAACGCGCCCGTCCGCGTGCAACATGCGACTTCACCGTGCCCAACGGCAAGCCGAGAGCCATCGACGCCTCGCCATGCGACCAGCCGTCGGCCAGGCACAGGGCCACGCAGGCGCGCACATCGGGCGGCAGTTCGGCCATGGCGGCCGTCATTGACATCCGGTCTTCCGGCGAGACCCCGACCGGCGTCTCGACCGTCTCCAACCAGAGGGTGTCGCGGGCGGCGCTTCGCCGCGAGGAGCGGATGCGGTCCTGGGCCTTGCGCCAGGCGATGCCGCACAGCCATGCGCGGACCCCGGCGGGCTCCTTGAGCGAGCGCAGCGCCCCCCAGGCCGCGAGAAAGGCGTCCTGGGCCACGTCGTCCGCCTCGGCCCAGCCGCCGCCCAGGATCCGCCGCAGAAAGCCGCGCACCGCCGCCTGATGCCGCTCGATCAGCCGTGAAAAGGCTACGTCCGAGCCGGCGAGCGCCCGGCCCACCAACTCGGCGTCGGTCTGTAGTCCCCCCATGGCCCTGATTCCTGACCAGCATCAGACCCGCGGGCCGCGCCCGCCGCTGCGCAGGGCCGCGACCAGCGAGGCCAGAGCCAGGGCGCTGAGCACGAAGCTGACGATCAGGAAGGCGTCGCCCGCGCCGTAGATGTCCGTGTAGCTGGCGTAGCCGAAGCCCGCCGCCATGACTCCGAACAGCACGACCGAGAACCAGGAGCCATCGCCGGGCCGACCTTCACGACGCGTATGCCAGGAGTCGTCGTCGGCATCGATCGGGCGTTCCAGCACCTTGAGAAGGGCCGCGGGCGGCTCCTGACCCTTTTCGGCATAGGTCTGGATCAGCTTCAACGTATCCTTCTGACGGCGGTAGTTGAGCAGGCTGGAAAAGCCCGAAGCCACGAACCAGCCGATCGGGAAGATCAGCCACCAGTAGGAACGGAACAGGTCTTCCATCGTCGTCACCCCTCATCGCACGGAGCCCATCGCCCACGCTTTCATAGGGTAATCGGCGCCGTCATCGCCAGTAGATGCAGTCGATGTGAGTTTTTCCGGCCTCCCGCCGGGAAGTCTGCATGCAACGCCGCTACCCGCCCCGCGTTGGCTTGCGAACGCAGCTACGCCGGAGACCGCACCATGGCCCAGTTCACCTATCGCATCGTCGAACACGACGGAGGTTGGGCCTATCGTCTGGGCGAGACCTGGTCAGAGACCTTCGCCGATCACGACGCCGCCCGCGCCGCGGCCATCGCGGCGTCGCGCGAACAGAAGGTGCCCGACGAGGACACGCTGATCGAATTCGCCGATCCCTCCGGCCGCTGGATCACCGAGCGCGCCGACGGCCACGACCGGCCCGAGGTCGCCGTCGAAGGTTAGGTCAGGATTGCAGCGTATCGTTCGGGCTTGAACCCAACGAGGGTCCGGTCGCCCATATCCAGCACCGGCCGTTTGATCATCGACGGCTGGGCCAGCATCAGGGCGACGGCCTTGCCCGCATCCAGGTTGGCCTTGTCGGCGTCCGGCAACGCCCGGAACGTCGTTCCCGCGCGGTTCAGCACCGTCTCCCACCCATGCTCGGCGACCCAGCCCTCCAGACGGGGCCGGTCGATTCCCGACTTTTTGTAGTTATGGAAGATGTGGGCCACGCCGTGCTGGTCCAGCCAGACGCGCGCCTTCTTGACCGTGTCGCAATTGGGGATGCCGTAGAGGGTGAGCATGGGACTTCGCTCTTATTGTTGACTCGATACATCAGGTCGGGCTGCTGGCTTACCAGATCGCACCGGAGTTCTTCACAGTGGCCCCGACATCTCGCGCGAAGCCAGCCCTCGTTGTCGCGCTTCCACTCGTGGCTTGCTTGGCCCTGAGCGCGTGCGCCATCGCGCCCACGACGCCGGAGCCCGAGGTATTTGGCGGCATGACCCTGGATTTAGAGGCCATGCGGGTGACGACACCCTCATGGAGTTGGGAGCTGATCGACTGCTCTGACGAGGATATTCAATGCCTCGAGGCCCCGGGCCATTTCCTCGTTTCCATGCAGCGAGAATGCGACGGGAGCGGGTCGTGGGACGCGGGAGGGCATCGTTATCGGGTCATCGCCCCTATGCCACACTACGGGCTGCCTTCTGCAAGCTACATGTCCATGAAGTACCCGCGGGTGCACTGGTACTTTGGACCACCGGTTGATCAAGGATATCACCGTTGGGCCCGAACCGCCGACACGCCAGGAGATCGCTCTTGGAGCACCAACGATACGCTGGAGGAGTATCAGGTCCGGGTCGTTGGCTCCACAGACTGGTTCCGGTGCGGCTGACGACTCCGGCCGACCCGGGCATTTGCATTTAACTCTGTAGTTAAATATACCTCTCCTGTCAGCAAAGGAGAGCCCGTCATGACCGCCCTGCCCTCGCGCCAGAAGATTATTCCCTGCCTGTGGTTCGACAAACAGGCCGAGGAGGCCGCGGGATTCTATGTCTCCCTCCTGCCGGACTCCCGCATCGACGCCGTCGTTCGCGCGCCCGGCGACTATCCCGCCGGCAAGGCCGGCGACGTCCTTCTGGTCGAGTTCACCCTTGCGGGAACTCGCTACACCGCCCTGAACGGCGGCCCGCATTTCTCATTCACCGAAGCGATCTCGCTGCAAATCGACTGCGAGGATCAGGCCGAGGTCGACCGCCTGACCGAAGCCCTCTCAGCGGTCCCGGAGGCCGAACAGTGCGGTTGGGTCAAGGACCGCTACGGCCTGTCGTGGCAGATCGTGCCCTATGCGATGAATCGCTTCCTCGCCGATCCCGACCTCGCCGTGCGCAAGCGCGTCTTTGCCGCCATGATGGAGATGAAGCGGCTCAACATCGCCGAACTGGAACGCGCCGCGAAAGGTTTAGTCGTCGTCTGATTCCCGGCTGCCGACGGCGACGGGAGTCGGATGGCTCGCGAGCGCCATGTTCAAAGCCTCGCGGTCCAGCCCGTTCTCCCACTTCGCCACAACAATGGTGGCCACGGCGTTGCCAATGAAATTGGTCAGGGCCCGGCATTCGCTCATGAATCGGTCGACGCCGAGGATCAGGGCCATGCCCGCCACCGGCACCGAGGGCACCACCGCCAGCGTCGCCGCCAGGGTGATGAATCCGGCGCCGGTGACCCCCGCCGCCCCCTTGGAGCTCAGCATGGCCACGGCCAGCAGCAGCAGCTGATCCCCCAGCGACAGCTCGACCCCGCAGGCCTGGGCGATGAACAGGGCCGCCAGCGTCATATAGATGTTGGTGCCGTCCAGATTGAACGAATAGCCGGTCGGAACGACCAGGCCGACCACCGACTTGTCACAACCGGCGCGGCCCATCTTCTCGATGAGGCTGGGCAGGGCCGCCTCGGACGATGAGGTGCCCAGCACCAGCAGCAGCTCCTCTTTGAGATACCGGATCAGCTTGAAGATCGAGAAGCCGTTGAACCGGGCCACCAGGCCCAGCACCACCACCACGAATAAGGCCGACGTCAGGTAGAAGGTCGCCACCAGCGCCGCGAGGTTGATGACGGACTCGATGCCATACCGGCCGATGGTGAAGGCGAAGGCCCCGAACGCCCCGATCGGCGCCGCCTTCATCAGGATGGCGACCAGTTTGAAGAAGGCCTCGGACACGCTTTCCAACAGCGTCAGGACCGGCTGGGCCCGGTCGCCGATGACGGCCAGCGAAATGCCGAACAGGATGGCGAAGAACAGGACCTGCAGGATCTCGCCGCCGGCGAAGGCGCCGACCACCGTCTCGGGGATGATGTTCATCAGGAAGCCGACGATGTCGGTGTCATGGGCCTTGGCGACATAGGTCTCGACCGCCGCCGGATCGAGCGTCGCCGGATTGATGTTCATGCCCGCGCCGGGCCGCACCACATTGGCCACGATCAGCCCGATGATCAGGGCCAGGGTCGAGAAGGTCAGGAAATAGGCGAAGGCCTTGCCCACCACCTGGCCCAGCTTGCCCAGGTCCCGCAGGTGGGCGATCCCGGTCGCCACGGTCAGGAAGATCACCGGAGCGATGATCATCTTCACCAGCCGGATGAAGGCGTCGCCCAGCGGTTTCAGGCTCTCGCCGAAGACCGGCCAGAAATGGCCGATCAGGGCGCCGAGGGTGATGGCGAACAGGACCTGGAAATAGAGATGGGTCCAGATCGGTTTGCGCTCCGGCGGCGCGGGCGGCGGCGAACTCGTATCGGGCACGGCGACGCCGGGCGCCGCCTTTTTCACGGTCGGGGCGCGCTTGCGGCCGCCAATGGATGTCGTGGGCTTGCGCGCCATGGCCGTCCCTCCCGTCGCCGGCTGACGGCCGCGACTCGCGGAGGTCAGCCTAAAGCGGGGGCCGCGCGGTTCCCAGCCTCAGGCTGTCGCCACCCGCGCCAGATCGGCCGTAATCCGTTCCGCCACCTTGAGCCGCTCCGCCGCCGTGTCCCAGTCGCCCTTGACCACGATCTTCTGGTCGGGCCGCAGCTTCCAGAAGGCGTGGTTCTTCTGGATCAGGCCGACCAGCCCCATCGGATTGGGAAATTCGTTGTTGCGCAGCGTCAGCACCGCGCCCTTGGGCCCGATGTCGATGCGTTCGATACAGGCCGTCTTGCAGTTGGCCTTGATGCCGACGATGCGCAGCAGCTGTTTGGCCTCGTCCGGCAACGGTCCGAACCGGTCGATCAGTTCGGCGGCCAGCGCCTCGCGCGTCTCCGAATTCTCGGCGTCCGACAGGCGGCGATACAGGCTCAGGCGCACGTTCAGGTCGGGGACGTAGTTCTCCGGGATCAGCACCGCCGCCCCGACGTTGATCGCCGGCGACCAGCCGCGGTCGATCACGCCCCCGCCCTCGCCCGCCTGGCGCAGTTCGGCCACGGCGTCCTCCAGCATCTGCTGGTACAGCTCGACCCCGACCTCGCGGATATGGCCCGACTGTTCGTCGCCCAGCAGATTGCCGCCGCCCCGCTGATCCAGATCGTGGCTGGCCAGCTGGAACCCGGCGCCCAGATTGTCCAGCGACTGCAGCACCTGCAGCCGCCGCTCGGACGACAGGCTGATTGGCTTGTTCGGCGGCGTGGTCAGATAGGCGAAGGCCCGCGCCTTGGCCCGTCCGATCCGGCCGCGGATCTGGTGCAGCTGGGCGAGGCCGAACATGTCGGCCTTGTGCACGATCAGGGTGTTGGCCGTCGGCACGTCCAGCCCGCTCTCGACGATGGTCGTCGACAGCAACAGGTCATAGCTGCCGTCGTAGAAGGCGCTCATCACGTCTTCCAGCTGGGTCGGCGACATCTGGCCGTGGCCGACGACGAATTTGATCTCCGGCACCTTCTCGCGAAGGAACTGCTCGATGTCCGGCAGGTCGGCGAGGCGCGGCACGACATAATAGGCCTGACCGCCGCGGTATTTCTCGCGCAGCAAAGCCTCGCGCACCAGCACCGGGTCCCACGGCGTGACATAGGTGCGAACCGCCAGACGATCGACCGGCGGCGTGGCGATGATCGACATCTCGCGGATGCCCGACAGCGCCATCTGCAGCGTCCGGGGGATCGGCGTGGCGGTCAGGGTCAGCAGGTGGACGTCGGCGCGGAGACCCTTCAGCTTCTCCTTGTGCTTGACGCCGAAATGCTGCTCTTCGTCAACGATAACAAGGCCCAAATCCTTGAACCAAACCTGATCACTCAGCACTGCATGAGTGCCGACCACGATCTCGAACGAGCCGTCCTTGAGGCCTGCCCTCGTCTCGGCCGCGTCCCGGGTCGTGACCATCCGCGACAGGTGGCGCACCTTGATGGGCCAGCCGGCGAACCGCTCGCTGAAGGTCTTGAAATGCTGCCGCGCCAGCAGGGTCGTGGGACAGACGATGGCCACCTGCTGGCCCGTCATCGCCACGACGAAGGCGGCCCGCAGCGCCACCTCTGTCTTGCCGAAACCGACGTCGCCGCAGATCAGCCGGTCCATCGGCGTGCCCTTGCCGAGGTCCTCCAGCACGTCGCCGATGGCGTTCAGCTGGTCGTCCGTCTCCTCGTAAGGGAAACGGGCGCAGAACTCGTCGAACAGGCCCTGCGGCGGTACGATGGCCTCCGAAGTCCGCAGCGACCGCTTGGCCGCCAGCGCGATCAGACCCTCGGCCATGTCGCGCAGGCGAGCCCTGGCCTTGGCCTTGCGCCCCTGCCAGGCCGCGCCGCCCAGCCGGTCCAGCTGGGCCCCGTCGGTATCCGAACCATAGCGGGTCAGCAGGTCGATGTTCTCGACCGGCAGATAGAGTTTGCTGTCGCCCGCGTAGAGCAGTTCCAGACAGTCGTGCGGCGCCTGCTGGATCTCCAGCGTCTTCAGCCCCTCATAGCGGCCGATGCCGTGATCTAGGTGGACGACCAGATCACCCGTGGTCAGCGCCGACGCCTCGGCCAGGAAGTTCGACGCCCGCCGCTTCTTCTTGGGCCGCGCCAGCCGGTCGCCCAGCATGTCGGTCTCGGAGATGACGGCGATCGCATCCGTCTCGAACCCGTGCTCGACCGGCAGGACGCCGCGCAGATAAAGGTCCTTCGGCGCCTTCAGCACATCGGCCCAGCCGCGCACTGCGACGACATGCTCCAGCCCGTGATCGGCCAGCATGGCCGCCAAGCGCTCGGACGAGCCTTCGGTCCACGACGCGAACAGCACCCGCTTGCCCTTGGCCTTTACCGCCTCGGCGTGGCGCGCCACGGCCTCGAACAGATTGACGCTGTCCTGCGCCCGCTCGGCGGCGAAGCTGCGGCCCAGCCGACCGCCGGCGTCCTCGCCGGGGCCATGGAAGGGCGACAGCCGCCGTACCCAGCGCCCTGCCAGCGCGCTGTTCCAGTCGCTCTCGCCCAGATACAGCCGCTCGGGCGGCAGGGCGCGATAGGCCGCCCCGCCCTTGCCCATCGAGGCGTCCCGCCGGGCCTCCCAGGCGTCGCGGGTCAGGTTCCAGCGCTCGTTCCGGGCCGCCTCGACCTGATTGTCGAGGAACAGGCGGGCGTCGTCGGGCAGATAGTCGAACAGCGTCTCCAGCCGGTCGTAGAGCAGCGGCAGCCAGTGCTCCATGCCCTGCCGCCGCGCGCCCTCGCTGATGGCCGAATAGAGCGGGTCGTCCCCGGCAGCACCGAACAGGTCGAGATAGCCGGTGCGGAAGCGCGAAATGCTGTCGGGGTCCAGCAGGGCCTCGGACACGGGCGCGAGGTGCACTTCGCGAAGCTGGCCGGTGGACCGCTGGGTCGCTGGATCGAAGGTGCGGATCGATTCCAGCTCGGAGCCGAACATGTCCAGCCGCACCGGCTCCTCGAAGCCCGGCGGGAAGACGTCGATGACGCCGCCGCGAACCGCGAACTCGCCTTTTTCCGAGACGGTCGAGGCGCGCATATAGCCGTTGGCCGCGAAATACCGCTCCAGCGCCGCGGTCTCGAGATCAAGCCCGACCGTGGTCTGGAACCCGGCCCCGTTGGTCACCTCCCGCGGCGGCGTGCGCTGCATGGCCGCGCCCACGGTCGTCACGACCAGCACCGGTCTGCGGTCGCCGCGCGCGCGCTGCGCCAGCCGGGTCAGCGCCGCCATCCGCTCAGCCGACACCGACGACGTCGGGCTCAGCCGGTCGTAGGGCAGGCAGTCCCAGGCCGGGAACTCCACCACGTCCACGCCGTCAGCGAAGAAGCCGAACGCCTGCACGAACTCGCCCATGCGGGCATAGTCTCGCGCCACGAATAAACCGACGCCGCCGTCGGCCTTCAGCCGCTCGGCCACGACAAGCGCGTCGAGACCCTCGGGCGCGCCGCCCAGGTCCTGATCGCTGCGTTTGGGAAGGGCGCCGTCCATCAACCGGCCCCTTCGGCCACGGCGGCGGCGACATGGTCGCGCATGAACGTCCTCAGCTTGATCATGACGGGGGTGTCGTGCGCCGACGGCGTCGGCTCCGTTCCGATGATCCAGGCGTACAGGCGATGATCGTCGTCCTCGGCCAGCAGGGCCTCGAGGAAATCCAGTTCGCTTTCGTCGAGCGTCGGCCCGACCTGATCCACAAAGGGACCCAGAACGAGATCGGCCTCGCGGAATCCGCGCCGCCATGCGCGGAAGGTGATCCGGCCGAGGCGTTGCTTCAGACGTGCGTCAATATCGGCCACAAGGTTCCTTGCCCGGTCGGTCAGGTTCAATCGCGCTGCCGAGATAGCGTTCCAGACTCGTTTTCGCCAGCTATGCTGTCGATCCATGCGGCCGCAGAGTCTCTTTCCCCTGTTCGCGGAGGTCTCCACCCTGAAGGGCGTGGGGCCGAAGATCCTGCCGCTCGTCCAGAAACTGGCCGGGCCGCTGGTTCGCGACGTCCTGTTTCTGTCGCCCTCCGGCCTGATCGTGCGGCAGCCGA
This sequence comes from Brevundimonas sp., assembly GCF_030682035.1. GTDB lineage: Bacteria > Pseudomonadota > Alphaproteobacteria > Caulobacterales > Caulobacteraceae > Brevundimonas. The sequence continues at coordinate 139,166 of NZ_JAUXQZ010000023.1, forward strand.
TGACGGCGGTGAACGCCGTCGAGGGCCAGGTCGGGATCTTCGAAGTCGTCATCGACCGGCTGATCGTGCCCGGCAAGCCCGGCGTGCCGATCAAGGTCCGGGCGTCCGACGACACCGGCTTCGTCCACATGATCTGGTTCGGCGGCTCGGCCCAGCACATCGACCGCCTGCTGCCCAAGGGCCAGAAGCGCCTGGTCTCCGGCAAGGTTGAGCGCTTCAACGCCGAGGTGCAGATCGTCCACCCGGACATCTACACGCCGGAGCAGGCCGGCGAGATCGCGGCCATCGAGCCGGTCTATCCGGCGACTGCCGGCCTCTCCTCACGCGTGGTGCGCAAATTGGCGCAGGCGGCCCTGACGCATGCGCCGGAGTTGCCGGAGTGGCAGGACCCGGCCTGGATGGCGAAGAATCGGTGGCCCGGCTGGCGCGCGGCTCTCGAGGCCCTGCACGCGCCAACCTGCGAGCCCGAGCTGGAGCCCGACGCCCCGGCCCGGCAGCGGCTGGCCTATGACGAACTGCTGGCCCACCAGTTGGCCCTCGCCCGCCGCCGCCGCGCGCGCCAGATCACGCCAGGCCCGCGGATCGCGCCCGGCGACGCCTCCACCCACCTGTTGGCCGCCCTCGGCTTCGACCTGACCGGCGCCCAGACCCAGGCCGTCGCCGAGATACGCCGCGACCTGGCCTCGGGCGAACAGATGGGCCGGCTGCTGCAAGGCGACGTTGGCTCGGGCAAGACCGCGGTCGCCGCCCTGGCGCTGGCCGACGCGGCCGCCTCCGGTTTTCAGGCCGCCCTGATGGCCCCCACGGAAATCCTCGCCCGCCAGCACTGGCAAAGGCTGGCGCCGATGCTGGAGGCCGCCGGCGTCCCGACCATCCTGCTGACCGGCCGCGACACGCCCGCCGAGCGCCGCGTCCGTCTGGCCGCCCTGGCCTCGGGCGAAGCGAGGGTCGCCATCGGCACCCACGCCCTGTTTCAGGACGCCGTCCGCTTCAACCGACTGGCCCTCGCCGTCATCGACGAACAGCACCGCTTCGGCGTCAATGAGCGCCAGCGACTGCAGGCCAAGGGCGACCCGAGGACAGGCGGCGTCCATCTGCTGACCATGTCGGCCACCCCCATTCCCCGCACGCTGGAGCTGACCCAGTACGGCGAGCTGGAGGTGTCGCGCCTGACCGAAAAGCCGCCGGGCCGCACGCCGGTTACGACCGCCGTCCTGCCGCTGGCCCGCATCGGCGAGGTGGCGAAGCGGCTGAAGGCGGCCATCGACAGCGGCGCCCAAGCCTACTGGATCTGCCCGCTGGTGGCCGAGAGCGAGGCCCTCGATCTGGCCGCCGCCGAGGCGCGGGCTGCTGACCTGCGCCGCATCCTCAAGGTCGAGGTCGGTCTCGCCCACGGCCAGATGCCGGGACCGGAACGCGAGGCGGTGATGGCCGACTTCGCCGACGGCCGCATTCCATTACTGGTCGCCACCACCGTGGTCGAAGTCGGGGTCGATGTGGCCAACGCCACCATCATGGTCATTGAACACGCCGACCGCTTCGGCCTCGCCCAGCTGCACCAACTCCGGGGCCGCGTCGGTCGTGGGTCCAAGGCCAGCGCCTGTATCCTGCTGTACGGCGGCGGGGACGACGGGCTCGGCGAGACGGCTCGGCTGCGGCTCGAGACCCTGCGACGCACCGAGGATGGTTTCGAGATCGCCGAGGAGGATTTCCGCCTGCGCGGCGGCGGCGATCCGCTGGGGCTGAAGCAGAGCGGCTTCCCCGCCTATCGCTTCGCCGACCCGATCCGGCACCGATCGCTGCTGCTGGCGGCCGCCGACGACGCCCGGCTGGTGCTCGGCCGCGACCCGGACCTGACATCGCCCCGCGGCGAGGCGGTCAAGGTGCTGGAAGCCCTGTTCGACTGGCGCAACGACCGGCCGGGGATCGATTAGGTCGAAGCGAAGCAGGATGCCTTGTCATCCCGGCCGAAGCGAAGCGGAGAGCCGGGACGGTTGAAGCACCCCCTTCTCTCCGGCCTCCCGGACAGCCCGCTTGGGCTGAGCCGGGAGCAAGGCTGCCACTGCACAGAAGGCAAGGGCTTGTCCCTTGGGCAGCGATGCGACCCCCACGATCGGAGCGGCCTCCACCCGTCTCCCGGCTCAGCCCAAGAGGGCTGTCCGGGAGAGACCAGAGAGGAGGCGTCTCCCGTCCCCGATCTTCGCTTCGCTACGTCGGGGATGACAAGAAGCTCAAACCCACGTCGCCTTACCTCATGGGGCGAAGGTCGCTTTGCCCCGTAGCGGACGTCAGCGTCTTGCAGCGAAGAGGCTCGGGTTGTGTCGTCGAGCAGACTTGGTCGCGCGGAGAAAGCCAGAATCGGAGAAGTTCGACGTGGCTTCACGCAACTCTTCAACAACGGTGTCGAGGATGGGGAGACACACGGTCGGATCGGTATCCTGAGCGTTCTTCAGCGCTCCATCGGCTTCGACGACCAGAGTGGCGACAAGCAGCCATTCGTGGGAATCTAGCGTCGCCGGTTGCACCAACAACCAATGTGCGCGCTCGGCAGCCAGAGCGGCCTGTTTCCGATGACCTTCCGCCTCATCCATTCGCTGAAGATGCCTTTACGCTCGTCACGGTGCAACAACGCCTCCCACCGTTGGCCGACATCCTGCCCCCGCGCCCGCCTAGGCGGCCGAACGCGCCTGCCAGACCGCCAACCGCGCCTGAACATCTGCTTCAATGTCCCCATAGAACAGATTGTACGGACGAGACTTTCTTCGGTCTGCCCAACCACCGGTCTCGCGGAACGACTCCGTCCGCGGCTCGGTGTGGCGCAGCAGGCCGTCGCGGCACTGGGTCGCGATTTCCCGGGCCATCAAGGCTGGCCGTACGCCCCATTCCAGCCCCGTGGCGTTGGTCGCCCCCTGATGCAGCCGCGCCTCAACCGCGCGTGTATCGGTCGAGCCCGTCACCGGGTTTACGCACAGGGCCGGACGGCCGTTCAGATCCACCAGCCGCCCCCGCCCGTCCCAGACCAGGGCGCGTCGAAGCCGCCGACGGCCCGCCCCGTCGTTGTCGTCACTGACCGGCGACCAGGCCACGATACAGCCGACCTGGTCGCGGCCGGCGCAGGCGGGAACCTGCGGCGACAGGGCGTCGGCGGCCACGATCACATCCATCAGATAGACGGCCACCAGCCGGGCCCTCAGCGCCGGATCGACCGCGATCCGCTCGCGCACCAGCCGCTCGATCAGGTCGCCGCCCTGTTCCACACCCGCCAGCACGATCGGGCCGTCCGGATGGCGCGCGATCCAGGCGTCGAAGGCGGCGGCGACGTCGCGCCAGGCGAAGGCCCGCGCCTCGCGCGCATCGTCGCGCAGGGTCAGCCGGGTGTAGAGACTGCCCTGACGATAGCGCGGGGCGCTGATGGAGCCCGCCCGGGCGAAGGGTCCGGCGTAGTTGGGCAGCACCACCCGCTTCAGCCAGGCGTCCGCGTCGGGATCGCCGATCGGGCCGTTCCATTCGCGGCCGCCGTCATAGGTGGTCGAATGCACGAAGAAGACCGCGGCGGGCCCCGACCCCGGCCCGCGCACATCGCGCAGCGCCCAAGCCCTGGGATCGTTGTAGTCGGGGGCCGGCGGCGGCCTATAGGTCTGGAACGGCACCTGCGGGTCCAATCCGGCCTTGAGAATATCACCGCGCCACACCGCCGCCGCCGTGGCCAGAAGCAGGACGATGGTCAGGCCGATCCAGCCGATCCATTGTCGCGCGGTCATGCGGCCCGGCCTCATCGATACGGATCCGCCGTGGCCAGGAAAGTCTGGACATAGCGCCGGACGCCCTCCTCCAGCGGCGTCGACTGCCCCTGGAAGCCCGCTGCCCGCACCCGATCCATCCGGGCCTCGGTGAAATACTGGTATTTGTCGCGGATGCTCTCGGGGGTGTCGACGTACTCGATCTTCGGCGTCTTGCCTGCCGCGGCGAAGGTCGCATGGGCCAGGTCGAGGAAGGATCGCGCCTGTCCCGATCCGGCGTTGAACACCCCTGAAACCTCCGGTGTGGCCAGCAGCCACTCCACGAGATCGACCACGTCCTCGACGAAGACGAAGTCGCGCATCTGGCCGCCGTCGGCATAGGCCGGGTTGTGCGAGCGGAACAGGGTGACCGGCTGGTCGGCCTGAACCTTCGGCCAGATCTGGGCCACAACCGACTTCATCCCGCCCTTGTGGCCCTCGTTCGGCCCATAGACGTTGAAGAATTTCAGTCCTGCCCACTGGCTCGGCGACTGGCCGCGGTCCGACTGGCGCGCCGCATACTGGTCGAACAGCATTTTCGAATAGCCGTAGGCGTTCAGCGGCTTCAGCGAGGCCAGAGCCTCAAGGCTGTCATCGTCCTCGAACCCGCCGTCCCCGTCGCCGTAGGTCGCCGCTGAGGAGGCGTAGATCAGCCGCGCGTCGCGCAGGGCGCACCAGTCCCAAAGGTCGCGCGACAGGCTGAAATTGGTGCGCAGGATCAGGTCGGCGTCCGGCTCGGTGGTCGAGGAGATGGCCCCCATATGGACCACCGCCTCGATCGACTCCGCGTGCCGCTCCAGCTGTTCGAACAGCTCCTCGGGCTGCCAGAAGTCGGCGATCGGGTGTTTGGCGATATTTCTCCACTTGCCCAGGGACGCGTCTTCCAGCCGGTCGCAGACGACGATGTCGCGCCGGTCCTCGGCGCACAGCCGGGCGACGATGTTGGAGCCGATAAAGCCCGCGCCGCCGGTGACCACGATCATGCGCCGGCTCATGCTTCGTCCTTCATCTTCTCGATCGTCTTCGTCGTCGAATAGCCGTCCTCGAACGTGGCCAGACGAACCTCGCCGCCCCAGCTCTCGACAAGGTCGCCGCCGACCACCCCTTCGCGGCTGTAGTCCGCCCCCTTGATCAGCACGTCGGGCCGCAGCCGTTCGATCAGGGCTATGGGCGTCGGATCATCGAAGGCGGTGACCCGGTCCACGGACTGAAGCCCGCCGATGACCACCGCACGGCTGTCCAGATCGTTGATCGGCCTGCCCTCGCCCTTCAGCCGGCGGACCGATGCGTCCGTGTTCAGGGCCACCACCAGTCGATCGCACCAGCCACGCGCCTGCGCCAGATAGGCGACGTGCCCCCGGTGCAGGATGTCAAAACAGCCGTTGGTGAAGCCGATCTTCAGCCCCTGCCGCTTCCAGCCCTCGACCACCTGCGCCAGTTCCTCCAGAGGCATGACCTTGGCATGGGCCCCGGCGGCGTGCTGGCTCATCTCGGCGTCGATCAGTTCGGCCGGTGTGACCACCGCCGTGCCCGCCTTTCCGACCACCACGCCCGAGGCCAGGATGGCGAACTCCACCGCCGTCTCGAGCGAAGCCCCCGCCCCCAGCGCCAGCCCCAGCGCCGCCAGGCCGGTGTCGCCCGCGCCCGAAACGTCGAACACCTCGCGCGCGCGGCCGGGGAAATGTTGCGCCGCCTCGCCACGCCGCATCAAACTCATCCCCTTGCCCGCGCGGGTGACCACCACCGCCTTGACCGTCGTCGCATGCAACAGCGCCTTCAGCGCCGCCTCGACCTCGGCGTCGCTCTCGATCGGCAGGCCCGTGGCCGCGGCCAGTTCGCTGGCGTTCGGCTTGATCAGGTCAACCGCCCCATAGCGGGCGAAGTCGCGGCCCTTGGGATCCACCACGACCGGCGCACCACTCTTCTGCGCGGCGGACAGGGCTTGGGCGATCACCAGATCGCTGACCACACCCTTGGCGTAGTCTGATAGGAGATAGATGGAAGCACCGGTAAACGCGTTACTTTCGTCGGCCATAAGCGCGACCGCCTCCTCGTCGAGCCGCAGCAGCTGCTGGCCGGCGGCGACGAAGCGGGTCTTGACGATGGTGGCCACCCCGGCCCGGCGCTCGACGGCGTCCTCTATGCCCGGCTCGGCCGCAATCAAGGCCGCCAGTTCGTCGCCGGCCGCGTCCTGTCCCGCGACGGCCCCAAGGCGGGCCACGCCGCCCAGGGCGGCCACGTTGCGGGCCACATTGCCGACGCCGCCCGGCATGGCGATGGTCCGGCGCGTTCGCAGCACAGGGATCGGCGCCTCCGGTGAAATCCGGCTGACCTCGCCATAGACATAGCGGTCCAGCATCAGGTCGCCGACGCAGGCGACCCTGACCCCTCGCACCCGCTCCAGCAGGGCCTGCAATTGTCCGAGATCCAGCGTCCGTTCAGCCATTCCCTTGGCCTATCGGATTCAGGCAGCTTTCGCCATCCGCGCCTTGGTCAGGTCGTCATAGGCGATCAGGTCGGCGCACAGAGCCTCGAACTGATCCAGCGGCACCATGTTCGGTCCATCCGAGGGCGCGTTGTCCGGATCCTGATGGGTTTCCATGAAGACAGCATCGACGCCCACCGCGACCGCCGCGCGCGCCAGCACCGGCACGAACTCGCGCTGCCCGCCCGAGGACGTGCCCTGTCCGCCCGGCTGCTGCACTGAGTGGGTGGCGTCGAACACCACCGGACAGCCGATCTCGCGCAGGATCGGCAGCGCCCGCATGTCCGACACCAGGGTGTTGTAGCCAAAGCTGGCCCCGCGCTCGCAGGCCATGACGTTCGGATTGCCCGCGCCGACGACCTTGGCGATGACGTTCTTCATGTCCCAAGGGGCGAGGAACTGCCCCTTCTTGATGTTGATGACCCTTCCCGTCGCCGCGGCAGCCAGCAGCAGATCAGTCTGGCGGCTCAGGAAGGCCGGGATCTGCAGCACATCCACCGCCTGCGCGGCGATGCGGCAATGTTCCTCGGTGTGGACATCGGTCAGCACCGGCAGGCCCGTGACCTCGCGGATCTCGGCGAAGATCGGCAGCGAGCCCTCCAGGCCGAAACCACGCGCCGCGGTCGCCGAGGTCCGGTTGGCCTTGTCGAAACTGGTCTTGTAAATGATCCCGACGTTCAGCCGCTCGCCGATCTCCTTCAGCGCATGGGCCATTTCCAGCGCATGCTGGCGGCTTTCCAGCTGGCAGGGCCCGGCGATGAAGACGATGCGCTGGCCGCCGCCGATGGAAACGGGACGCTTCAGCCCATCCTTGATGTCGATGATGGCGTTTGGCTTGGACAAGGCGGATTCCCGGATTTGCAGCTTGGCGTCGCGCGGTCGATGCCGCACTCATGCGGCGATCAGGTGGCGTCGGACGGTGAGGTTCGCAAGCTATCACGGAGCCCGACCGCATGACCACCAAGGCCGACGATCGCCCGGTCATCCTGTGGTTCCGCCAGGATCTGCGGCTGGCGGACAACCCGGCCCTCGACCACGCAGCCGAAACCGGCCGTCCGATCGTCCCCGTCTACATCCTCGACCAAGGCTCCACCGTCCGCCCCATGGGAGCGGCCTCCCTCTGGTGGCTGGACAAGTCCCTGCGGGCTCTCGACGCCGCCTTGCAGGCACGCGGATCGCAGCTGATCCTGCGGCGGGGCTACAGCGAGGCCGAGCTGCATCGCCTGATCGCCGAGACGGGCGCCGACGCCGTCTTCATCAATCGCCTGTTCGAGCCTGACGCCTTCGCCCGCGATGCCGACATCGCCCACGCCCTTCAGGCCGAAGGCATCGATTGCAAGGGCTACAACGCCGCCCTCATGTGCCGCCCCGGCGGCGTGCTGAACGGCTCGGGCCTGCCCTACAGGGTCTTCACCCCCTTCCTGAAGGCCCTGCTCGCCGCCGCCGAAGCGCCAACGCACACGACTGGCCCACGCGCCATCGCAACCCCGTCCGGGCTCGCCTCCGACGATATCGAGACCTGGGGCCTGCATCCGACCCGTCCCGACTGGTCCGGCGGGTTCGACTGGACGCCCGGGGAGGCCGGGGCATCCGACGCCTTATCGACCTTCGTGGGCCGGGGCCTGAAATCATACTCTGTGGGTCGCGACATTCCGGCCGAGCCGGCAACCAGCCGCCTGTCGCCGCATCTGCATTTCGGTGAAATCAGCCCGTGGCGCGCCATCCGGGCCGCCCGTGACGCCGCCTCCGCCGGCAGGGCGCCTGCCGCCGAGGCCGAAAAGTTCGTGGCCGAGATCGGTTGGCGCGAATTCTCGGCCCATTTGCTGCACGCCTTTCCGCAAATCGCCGACACCGCATTCCGGCCCGAGTATGACGCGATGCCCTGGAGGGCTGATCCGGCGGGGCTGGCGGCGTGGAAGCGTGGCCTGACGGGCTATCCGGTCGTGGACGCCGGGATGCGCGAGCTTTGGGCGACCGGCTTCATGCACAACCGGGTGCGGATGATCGTCGCCTCCTTCCTGATCAAACACCTGCTGATCGACTGGCGTGAGGGCGAGGCCTGGTTCCGCGACACCCTCGTGGACGCCGATCTCGCGTCGAATGTGCAGAATTGGCAGTGGGTCGCTGGATCCGGAGCCGACGCTTCACCGTACTTCCGAATCTTCAACCCGGTCACCCAGGGACAGAAATTCGATGCAGACGGCCGATATGTCCGCCGGTGGGCTCCGGAGCTCCGGGGAGTCCCCGACCGATGGCTCCACGCGCCCTGGACCGCTCCCCCGGAAGTCCTTCGCGATGCCCGCGTCCGGCTCGGTCTCGACTATCCTCGCCCGATCGTCGATCACGACCTCGCCCGCAAGCGCGCGCTGGAGGCTCTGGGGACCGTCGCCGCAGGTCGCGCCGCAGAGGGGTATTGACGGGCGTTCCCCTCACACCCAGGCTCTCCAATCATGACATCGGTCACTGCCGAGCGCATCGAGACCACCGCCCTCACGCCGCGCGGGTTTACGCTGCTGCTGCGCCTGCTCGCCGCCAACTGGACCTTCGGCCGGCTGACAGTCCTGCTGCCGAACGGCGAGGTCCACCAGCTCGACGGGGCCCGGCCGGGTCCGTCCGCGATCTTCGACATCAAGGACTATCGCTTCGCCCGCCGCGTGCTCGCATCCGGCGATATCGGCCTCGCCGAGGGCTATATGGCAGGCGAGTGGGAAAGCCCGAAGCTGGCCGCCCTGCTCGAGTCCTTCGCCCACAACTATGATCACATCCGGCGTCTGTCAGACGGCAATCCCCTGATGCAGGCCCTCAACTGGCTGTCTCACAAGCGACGCCGCAACAGCCGGTCGGGGTCCAGGAAGAACATCCACGCCCACTACGACCTCGGCAACGCCTTCTATGCGTCCTGGCTCGACCCGACGATGACCTATTCCTCGGCCCGGTTCACCCGCGCAGGCATGGCGCTGGATGCGGCTCAGAAAGAGAAATACGCCTCTCTCGCCCGGCTCATGGAGCTTCGGTCCGGCCAGTCGGTGCTCGAGATCGGCTGCGGCTGGGGCGGGTTCGCCGAGTTCGCGGCCCGCGAAGTGGGCGCCAGGGTCACCGCCGTGACCATCTCAAAGGAACAATGCGACTTCGCCCGTCGGCGGATGTTCAACGCCGGTCTGGCCGAGCGGGTCGATATCCAGCTGATCGACTATCGCGACGTCCAGGGCCGGTTCGACCGGGTCGCTTCCATCGAGATGTTCGAGGCGGTCGGGCAGGAGTATTGGCCGGCCTATTTCGGCAAGATCCACGACGTGCTGGAGCCCGGCGGCGTCGCCGGATTGCAGATCATCACCATCGACGAGGCCCTGTTCGACGACTACAACCGGCGCACGGACTTCATCCAGAAATACATCTTCCCCGGCGGGATGCTGCCGTCCGAGGATCGTCTGAAGCCGGTCATCGACCGCGCCGGTCTGGGCTGGAGCAATGTCGAACGGTTCGGCCAGGACTATGCCGACACGCTCAAGCTCTGGGACGAGCGCTTCCAGGCCGCTTGGGGCGATATCCGGCGCATGGGCGGCTTCGACGAACGGTTCCGCCGCCTGTGGCGCTTCTACCTAGCCTATTGCGAGGCGGGTTTTCGCTCGACGCGAACCGATGTAGTCCAGCTGGCGCTCACCCGCCCCTGACCTGACCGTCGGGCGATGCTGGAACTGTGGCATGACCTCTCCACTGATCTCGACCGCCGACCTCGCCGCCCGCCTCGGCGAGCCCGGCCTGCGCCTTGTCGACGCCAGCTGGCATCTGGACGGTCGCGACGGCCGACCGGACTTCGAGGCCGCGCGCCTGCCCGGCGCGGTCTTCTTCGACCTGGAAGCGTCTTCGGATCAAAGGAGCGACTTGCCGCACATGCTGCCCCCGCCCGCTGAATTCGCCAGGCGCATGGGCAGGCTGGGCATCGCCGCCGAAGACAGCATCGTCGTCTATGACACGGTCGGCATACGGTCCTCGGCGCGGGCATGGTGGATGTTTCGGGCTATGGGCGTGTCGGACGTCCGTGTCCTCGACGGCGGCCTGCCGAAATGGCTGGCGGAGGGTCGGGCGGTCGAAACCGGCCCCGCCGCGCCAGCCACCGCTGCGACCTTCACGCCGTCACCGCAGCCTGACCTGGTCGCCGGCATCGACGCCGTCCGAACCGCCCTTGATGCCGGTGAACAGGTGCTGGACGCCCGCGCCACCGACAGGTTCGCGGGCCGGGCCGCCGAGCCGCGCGCGGGTCTGCGCTCCGGCCACATGCCCGGCGCCCTGAACCTGCCCTTCTCGGGCGTTCTGAACCCCGACGGCACGATGAAACAGGGCGAGGCGCTGGCGCAGGCGTTCCGCTCGGCCGGGGTCGATCTGGACCGCCCCGTCATCACCACCTGCGGCTCCGGCGTCACCGCCGCCATCCTCAGCCTCGGCCTCGCCGTGCTGGACAGGCCGTCGCGCCTCTACGACGGCAGCTGGGCCGAATGGGGCGGACGGGCGGACACGGCTGTGTTAGGCGACTGAGGTCGAAGCCCGGGGGAGAGCGTCGTGCAGGTCAGTGGAACCATCTACATCGGAGAGGCCGCGGGCTGGGCGCAACGGGCGTGCAGTCGGCTCAACGGCTATCCGTGGTCGATGTTGATTGCTCTCGTGGTCGCGCTCGCGGGGATGGGCCTTGCGGGCGTCCTAGCCGTGTTCGCCGGCGTCTTCCTTGATGTTCTGCAAGACTGGTGGGGCCTCACCTTCGCCGGCCTCGCCCTGCTGGTCATTTGGCCTTCGATGTCGTTCCTGCGTCGCTGGCAGATTGGCCGGTTCCGGCGGGCCTTGTTGCAACGCGACGTTCAGAACCCGCTGCCCGTCCGCTTCGAAGTTGGAGCCGACGGCTGGACCTATGTCCTCGGCGTCGTGGAAAGCCGCGGGCCTTGGTCGGTGATCTCGGAATTCTTCCCGGTCGGGCCCTACTGGGTCCTGTTGTCTCAGGGTTCGGCGCTGTTCCTCGCCAAACGCTATTTCTCCGACGTCGCCGCCGAACGGCTGTTCGTTCAGGCGGTGCTCGGGCGTCTTTCGCCGGAAGCGGGGGCACGCAGCGATGCTGCGGCCAGCTTCGTCGCTTCCTAGAGCCATCGTCGCGTGAGTTGACGCGCGTGCTCCAGCGAGAGCTGGTTCACCACAACGGACACAAAGGAATTCACAAAGGACACAACGGGTCCTGAGCGGATGCCAGAGCCGAACCGGCCGTCGATGCAGTGAAAGAATCCGGTTCCGAGCCGAGCCCGTGAAGCAATGCGGCGTACGCCGCGACCTCAAGTCCGGTGAAGAAGACATGGACCTGAACGCATCCCCGGTTCCGTCGTGTTCTTTGTGAATTCCTTTGTGTCCGTTGTGATGAACCTTCCAGCCGCCGCACCCCCCCCCGCCCGGAAAGCGCAAACCGCCCGGTTCAACTCAGCGGACGACTGGCCTAGTTCGCCGGCGCGACGTCCGGCAGCTTCAGATCATCCGGCACGATCGCATCGCTCTCGCCGCGCGACACCACCGTCGCCGCCACCAGATCGCCCGTAACGTTCAGGGTGGTGCGGCACATGTCGAGGAAGCGATCGACGCCGAGGATCAGGCCGATGCCCTCGGCCGGTACGCCGACCATCACGAGGATCAGGGCGATGACCGGCAGCGATCCCGCAGGCACGCCGGCCGTACCGATGCCGCCGAGGATGCAGACCAGCATCACCACCAGCTGCTGCTGCAGGTTCAGGTCGATATTGAAAAACTGGGCCAGGAACAGGACCGTGACACCTTCGAACAGGGCCGTGCCGTTCTGGTTGGCCGTAGCCCCCACCGTCAGCACGAAGCGCGAGATGCGGCGCGGCAGCTTCAGCTTCTCTTCCGCCGCCTTGATGGCGATCGGCAGGGTCGCATTGGACGAGGCCGTCGAGAAGGCCACCACAAAGGGTTCGCGGACGCCACTGGCGAACTTCAACGGGTTCATACCGCCGAAGATCAGGATCAGCAGCGGATAGACGATGAACATGTGGATCGCCATCGCGCCCACCGCCACGCCCGCATAGGCCCCCAGCTTGACCAGAAGCTCCCAGCCGAACACGGCCGAGAGATTGAACATCAGGGCGGCGATCGCGATCGGGGCCAGTTTGATGACCAGGTTGATGAGCTTCATCATCACCTCGAACAGGCCCTGCAGCGTCTGCTGAAGCGCGTCCGTGGCCGGCGACTTGGCCATGACCATGCCGATGCCGAAGATCAGGGCGAAGACCATCACCGGCAGGATCTGGTTCTCGGCTGCGGCGGTGACGACGTTGGACGGGATCATGTCGAGGAAGAACTGGCCCGCCTCGATCGATTTGGGCGCATTGCCGACGATAGCCGAGGCTCCTTCGGCGCCTTGGGCCAGCAGTTGCTGCGCCAGCACCGGATCGACCCCGTCGCCTGGGCGGAAATAGTTGACCATGCCCAGGCCGATGCCGACAGCGATGGCCGAAACGATGATTGTGAACAACAGGGTCTTGAAGCCCACCCGGCCCAGGGACTTCAGATCGCCCATCTCGGCGACCCCGACCGCCAGCGCCGAGAACAGCAGCGGCAGGACCAGCATGAACAGCAGGCGCAGGAAAATCTGGCCGACCGCCCGGATGATGTCCATCACCCACGGGAGGACCTCCAGGCCCATCAGATTGACGTAAAGCCCTCCGCCCATGCCGACCGCAAAGCCCAGCAACATCCAGAGATAGAGCGGGATCCCGCCACGTTTTGTCGTTTCCATCTTTCCCCCGGCGCCTGTCCCGGCGTCCTATCGAATCGGCAAGGCGTAGATCAGCCCGGCCGGTCTTGCGTTCCATTGTGCGTTAAGCCCACGGGCCAGGTCGAGCGAGGAATCCGTCCCGACGTTCCGCGAGAAGATTTCACCATAGTTTCCCCCGGCCTCGATGGCCGCCTTCGCCCAGTCCTTGCGCAGACCCAGCATCGGTCCAACCTCGCCTTCGACGCCCAGCAACCGGCGGACGGCCGGATTGGGCGAGTCCTCGGCCATCTGGCCGGCATTGTCACTGGTCACACCCAGTTCCTCGGCCAGGATCAGGGCGTTCAGGGTCCAACGCACGATCGAGGTCCAGGCCTCGTCGCCCCGCTTGACCGCGGGCCCCAGCGGCTCCTTGGAGATCACATCCGGCAGTATGGCGTGTTGTTCCGGATTGGACAGGGTGGCCCGCGCCGCGGCCAGAGCTGAGATGTCCGCGCTCAGGGCGTCGCAGTCCTCTCGCGCATAGGCCGCCCGCGCCGCTTCTTCATTGGCGCCGACCACCGGCGTGTAGTTCAGCGCCCGCGCGCGGAACCAGTCCGCGACGTTCAGCTCTGTGGTCGACGAGCGCTGCACGCACACGCGGGCGCCGTTCAGCTCGGCCGCCGTGGCCAGGTCCAGCGAGCGACGCACCAGAAAGCCTTGGCCGTCATAGTAGTTGACGCCGGCGAACCGCACGCCTTCCCGCGCCTCCCGTGACAGGGTCCAGGAGGTCGAGCGCCACAGCACGTCGACCCGACCGCTGCGCAGTGCCTCGAACCGCTGACTGCTGGTCAGGGGCACGAAGCGGACGGCGTTCGCATTGCCCAGCACCGCCGCCGCCAGGGCGCGGCAGAAGTCGGCGTCAAAGCCCCGCCATTCGCCGCGATTGTCGGTATAGGCGAAGCCGACCAGTCCCTCGTGCACGCCGCAGTTCAGACGCCCGCGCCGCTTGATGGCCGCAAGAGTCGGGCTGGCGAAATCGGGCGCCGCTGTCTGGCTCTGGGCGGCGGGGTCGGCGCCGTCCCCGGCGTCGTCCCGGGGCTCGCCGCGTCCGCATGCGGCGACGGTCAGGGACAGGGCGATCACCAGCGCAAATCCGGCCCCGCCTGCCGCCTTTCGCCCTGTCGATTGTGCCCGCATCCGCGCCTCGCCGAAATTCGTCAGACCTTGCGCCCTGCCTGCTTTAGAGGCCTTTGGAGGCTGAACCGCAACCCTCCGTTCCGGCGCGCATGACCGATCGAACTGACCGCACCCGCCTGATCGCCTCCGCCACCCGCCGCGGCAAGGGCCGCCGTCCGGTCGCGCCGCCGGTCGAGCGCGCCTCAACCCTGCTCAACGACACGCCCGCCGCCATGCGCGACGAGCGCCAGGGCCCGGTCTACGGCATCGAGGATCTGGCGGCCGCCCGCGAGTTGCGCGACCTGCTGTGCGACCTCGAAGGCGCCGCGGACGCATGGCTGGTCCCGTCGGGCCTCGCCGCTGTCACCGTGCCGCTGACCGCCCTGCTGCGTCACGGCGACGAGGTCCTGACCACCGACGCCCTCTACGGCCCCAGTCGTCGCTTTCTCAGACGACATCTGGGCGCGCGCGGGATCACGACGGCCTTCCACAACCCCGGCGCCACAACCGACGACATCCTCGCGGCCGTCACCGACCACACCCGCGTATTGTTGATCGAATCCCCGTCCTCCCTGACCTTCGAGATGCTCGACATCCCCGCTCTCACCGCCGCCTGTCGCGCGCGCGGGGTGCTGACGGTGATGGACAACACCTGGGGCGCCGGTCTCGCCTTCCGCCCGCTGGCGCACGGCGTCGATGTCAGCGTCCAGGCGGTGACCAAATATGTCGCCGGCCATTCGGACCTGCTGATGGGCTCCATCGCCGTGGCCGACCCCGCCGTCGGCCGGCCCATCGCCGAAACCCTGGAAGACCTCGGCTGGCGCGTCGCGCCCGATGACGCCTGGCTGGCCCTGCGCGGCCTGCGCACCCTGCCCCTGCGCTATCAGGAACAGGCGAGATCGGCCCGCATCGTCGCTGACTGGCTGCAGGCGCGGCCCGAGGTCGCCGACATCCTCTACCCCGCCCTGCCCGGCTCGGTCGGCCACGCCCTGTGGACGCGCGACTACACCGGCGCCGCCTCAATTTTCGGCGTGGTGATGCAGGGCGGCGACGAAGCCGCCGCCCACGCCCTGATGTCGGCGCTCGAACTGTTCGGCCTCGGCTATTCCTGGGGCGGGTTCGAAAGCCTGATCACCCACGAAACGGGCCAGCTGGCCGCCCGCATCTCGCCGCCCACACTGGTCGGACAGTTGCTCCGCCTGCACGTCGGCCTTGAGGACCCGACCGATCTGATCGCCGATCTGGAGGCCGGACTGACCGCCTGGCGCGCCGCGATCAACTGACCGTCGCAGACCCGCCGACTGGCAGCCGCCTGCGTCGCGGGCCGTGGCGCGCCCAGCAGGACTCGAACCTGCAACATCCCGCTTAGAAGGCGGGTGCTCTATCCGGTTGAGCTATGGGCGCCCGATGGCTGTGGCGAGCGATAGCCGCCCCGACCCCGCGGCTCAAGCAGCGAGTCGCCGCGCGGCGAGCGGTAGCCGACCTATGACCTAATGCGTCCAGGGCTGTTTGCGGCCCGTGGCGAAATTGTCGGCATAGGCCTTGAGGATCACCGGCGTCTCCTGCGGCGCCTGCAGGCGGAACGGGATGCCGTGCCGCTCGGCATAGGCCACCGCCTCCTCGGACGAGTCAAAGCTCAGCCGCACCTGGCCGTTCATGTCGCTCGAGCTGGTCCAGCCCATCAGCGGATCGATGGTGCGCGCCGAGGCCGGCTCGAACTCCAGCCGCCAGCCTCTGGACGAAGCCTTGCCCGACTGCATCGCGGTCTTGGCGGGGCGATAGATGCGGGCGAGCATGACCAATCCTCGTGACGACGGCGGGCGGACCCGCGCGGGGTCCAGTTACCGCGTGGTCGGCGCGGGGTCCAGCGCTGCGCCGGAGGGCACTGCGGGGTTTCTCGCCGGCAGCCGCGGTCGCGCAAGCTACCCCGGCAGAATCAGGCGCACCTTGCCGAACAATTCTGTTCCGGGAAGCCGCCGATGATCGCCGCCGAATCGGTCGCCGACGAGAGCCACCTGTTTTACAGCCGCCGATGATCGCCCTGCACTGGCTGATGCTGCTCCTGCTGGCGGTCGTCCATGCCTGCATCGAGTTGCGCGAGCACTACCCGCGCGGCGGCGACATCCGCGAGGGGCTCAAGACCTGGCATTTCATGCTCGGCCTGTCGGGTTTATCCTCGTGTGGGTCCGGCTGGCGGCGCGCGGGCGGACGCCGCTTCTTGCGTCGACGCCAGGCTGGACCCGCTGGCCAGCGGCGACGGGGCATCTGGCGCTCTATGCCCTGATGATCGCCATGCCTTTGCTCGGATGGCTGATTCTTAGTGGCGAAGGAGAGACCATTCCGTTTTTCGGCCTGTCACTGCCGCCGCTCGTCGCGACGGACAAGGATCTTGCCGGACGGATCGAGAAACTCCATCAAACTCACGCGGCCCTCGTCGTCGCCAGGCTGGAGACCGTCATGAGCCGC
The DNA here is from genome assembly GCF_030682035.1 of Brevundimonas sp. Taxonomy (GTDB): domain Bacteria; phylum Pseudomonadota; class Alphaproteobacteria; order Caulobacterales; family Caulobacteraceae; genus Brevundimonas. Next base: position 155,814 of record NZ_JAUXQZ010000023.1, read on the forward strand.
CTCGAACGCCATCGCGAACGACACCTGGTCGCCCGTATCGGCTGGCTGCGCGCCGCTGTGCTGGGTGCCAATGACGGCCTTGTCTCCACGGCCAGCCTGGTTGTCGGGGTAGCCGCGGCCGAGGCTTCCCGCAGCGGCATATTGATCGCCGGCGTCGCCGGACTGGTGGCCGGGGCGATGTCGATGGCGGCTGGCGAATACGTCTCGGTCAGCTCCCAGTCGGACACTGAGAAGGCCGACCTCGCCCGCGAGACCGCCGAACTGGCCGCCGATCCCGAAGCCGAGGTCAACGAACTGGCCGCCATCTACGCGGCGCGCGGCGTCGAACCGGCTCTGGCGCGTCAGGTCGCGCAGCAGTTGATGGCCAAGGACGCACTGGGCGCCCACGCCCGCGACGAGCTGGGCATTTCGGACGTCACGACTGCCCGACCGGTGCAGGCCGCCCTGACCTCGGCCCTCACCTTCGCCTTGGGCGCCGCTCCGCCACTGGTCGTAGTTCTGCTTGCCCCGGTCGAAGGCCTGATGATCTGGGTCAGCATCATCGCCTTGGCTGGCCTCATTGGGCTCGGCGCGCTCGGCGCGGCGGCGGGCGGCGCCAATGTGCCACGCTCGGTGCTTCGCGTGGCCTTCTGGGGCGTCGTCGCCATGGCCGCCACCGCCGGCATCGGCCGACTGTTTGGAACCGTGGTCTAGAATATTTGGTCGGAGTGAGAGGATTCGAACCTCCGGCTTCTACGTCCCGAACGTAGCACTCTACCAGGCTGAGCTACACTCCGATGGGGCAGGACTTGTGGTCTTCCCGAGGTGGGGCGACCGGGGTGGATCATATGATAAAGGGGGTGGGGATTCCAAGGGGGTGATGTTCTGAGGCAAAAAAAGCCCCGCTGAGCGGGGCTTTTCAGATCTTCACGACGGGTGTCGGTTAGATTCGGTAGCAGATCGTGTAGACAGCATCTTCTGTGTACGGAGCAGCCAATATGGCTGCAGGCACAGTGTGGGCGCCTGCAACACCCAGAGTGGCACGGAAGCGACCTGTGGTACCAACACCATCGTCAAGCTGAGTATCCAGCGCGATCGCAGCAGAACCAGGCACGTTGCTCATGCAGATTTTGTTGCCCTGCAGTCCAGTTACACCGGCTGGCATTACTGCAGCATTCGTGAGACCGATCAGACCACCGAAGGGATTTGTGGGCAACGCTGCTGCGCCTGTCAGAGTTGGGTCACCCGGAATAAAACCGGATGCGCGTAGTTGCTGAAACAAGACACCATTTTCAGCGGCACCTGTAAAAGTACCGGCAGCAGCAGCATCCAGAAGACCGTTCGTGGCTGTCACTGGCGCAGTAATACCAGACCAGGCAGCTCCTCGCGCAGCGAGTGTAGCAGTCGGGCCATCGTCACCTGGCAGGCGACCATAACGATCCAGATAGGAAAACATCGCAGCAGGAATACCGTCGAAATCATTCGCCGCAGCACGTACGCGTGAGTTCTCGATCAGTTGCTGACCCTGCAGCACGCCGCCGAGCAGCAGGCCGATGATCACGAGTACGATCGCGATTTCAATCAGCGTGAAGCCGGATTGTTTCTTGCCAATATTGGTCATTTGATTCATTGCAAAACCTCAATATGTTCAGTTGTGACATCTTGCAGCAGAGTGATTCCGCTGCTTCATCCATTACGCGAGGCTAATGTAATGGATTCAGAACTTACGACAAGATGTAGGTTTTTTTACCATGTAGGCGACGCTTACAGTGTAGGTTTTACCTACATGCCAGAGACTCCATTAGCAGAGGGAAGACTGAGCACAAACTGCAACGGCCTATCGCTCAATGCGTTGACTTCCAGACTACCCCCTGCTGCATTGGCAAGTTGTCTCGATTGATAGAGACCAATGCCTCGCCCGCTGCCGCGCTCGCTCCAGAACGGCTCGAATAATCGCTCCGGCCACAGGCAGGGTTTGCCATTGATGTCCATCAATCTGACTATCACTGCGTCTGCTTCATTGACTATTTCCACCTGGAGATTAGTTGGGTTCGAAGATTTTTGTCGCGATTGCCAGGAATAATTTCCCAGCAAATTTTCCAGAATGCTGTGCAGTGATTCCTTCGGTACCATGACAGTTGCTTCGCCTACGATCTTGATATCCAGTTCGTACATCGTGGCAGTGTCGCGCAGGGTCGGAGCCATGCTGACGGCAACGGGTTGCCCCATATTCTGATCGCTGATCAACGCCTTGAGCATATGGCGAGCGCGATCCCGTACAGCAGGAATGGTCGTCTGCAGAGACTCCAGAAGCCTTGCTTCCTGCCCGGGCACTTGATTCTCCAATTGATCTGCCGCAAGGCTGACGAGTTGCAGCAGATTCTTCATGTCGTGCTGGAGAAATACAGTCATCTTGGCAGTCTGATCGAACGCGCCGCTCACTGTGCCCAACTTGATCCAGATATCCATATGCAACAGCAGAAAGAATTTGTCGGCGAGTACCTGACTGAAGTAGCGTTGCTCCCAACCTCGCGTCTTGTGATAGAGACGAATATCCAGAGCTATTTCCCGGACAGCAAAACTTTTGTGCAGAACTCCTTCAGCAACAGCACCCTGTGAGCCTGTCACGGACGCTCCGAACCAATCGAGTTTCCACTCCAGTCCGGAGAATCCACCAGCAGATAACTCAGGCCAACACTGTCGCAAGAAATCCAACAGGTCGAATCGGACTCCTTCATTCAGCTGGACCAGGGCCTGGCTGCGCTGCGTTTGTGCACGCGCTCGATGCAGCAGCCATGCGGCAGCCAACAGAATCGAACTGCCAACAATAATTAGATAGGGATATAGATCAACTGTCGTCACGTTTGATCTCGAACTTCTTTAGAAAATAGTAGATGCTTTCTCGCTTGAGACCGAGTCGTGCTGCACTTTGATAAACATTGAAGCCTGTGTCTTTCAACACCTGTCTCACCAGTTTTTCCTCTGCTTCTTCACGTACTGCCTTGAGTCCATCTGCCACTTTGGCATTAAGCTGCAAACGTGTCATGCCCTCGGCAGCCATGGCCTGATCATTGCGATGGAACAGGAATGCACGCTTCACCGCCTGCACGATATCCTCGGCGCGAGCTGGCTTCGAAAGAAAGTCGAATGCCCCCTCTCTGATAGCCTCAAGAGCTGACTGTTCCTCATCCTGCCCGGTAAGCACAATAATCTTGGCAGGATGCATCAGTTCTGATGTTGCACGAATCACGGCAAGTCCTTCCTCCGTCGAATGCACCGCTGGCGGCATGCCAAGATCAAGAATGATCACACCGATATGTTCCTTTTTACCCAGCACCTCCAATGCTGACTTTCTGCAGTCAGCTTCCAGCACATCGTAGCCGCGCATGTCCAGTACGTTACGCAAAGCGCTGCGTAGTGCTGCATCGTCATCAACCAGCAACACAGTTCCCTCTGCACTCGCAGGTGGTTCACAAGGCATCAACTTGAAATCTTCATCGCTCACGGGAGACGTCCGGCACTGATCAGGCGTGAGAAAAGTATCTGCGGTGACAGCCACACCAGAATGTCGTCGAAGGCTTGCGTGCCATCCTCCGCATAGGGAGCATTCACAAAATCATTATTGATAATGTTGGGATATGAGGCATGAGGTGGAGCACTGGCGTTTTCCACCTGAATCGCCGAGCTGAATGTCTGCCAGTCACTGCCCATCGAGAAAACGAGTGCTGGTGCCGAGTTGGTGAAAGTCGTGCCTGTGCAGTTGACGGCGCTGCTGACGCATAGTCGAGTAGCCGGATCGATTGTCAGGGATCCGTTCGCAAACAAGGCCCGCAATCCATTACTCGTGGTAAATGCCCTGTCGAGCACTTGAACTCGCTCCGAAACCACATAGCGATAAGGGTTTCCCCATGGGTCCAACAGCAACCCGTCCGTATTGATGGCACCTTGAATTCCCAAAGTGACAGCTGGCACAAATCCACGACTGTTCGTGCAGACTCCACCAGCCAATGGATCTTCCTGCCCAGTTGGGACTCCCGGTACCGCCGGACATGGCAATCTCCCATTGGTTTGAGCAAAACCATATAGCGCCTCCTCTATGCGATTCAACTGTGCAGTTGCATCAGTGCGACGCTTGTTTTCCGTACTCGACCCGAGAGACGCAAACAAACCGCTCAGCATCAATCCGACAATCAACAGCACAACGGCCATCTCGATCAGAGTGAAACCGCTTCCCTTGCCGGCATTCAAAAAATTGCTTTTCATCATTGAATTCCTAACAGGAGGTTGAGTTCGTGCGTTGCAGATCTGGATCGCCCGGAGTAAGCACATACACGATATTGCAATCAGTGAACTGCACCTGTGCACGAGGTGAATCCTGTGTATAGATGACGCGGGCATCCCAACCATCAGTGATATACCAACCGCCAGCGGCTGCCATGGCTGTCTCGAAGGTTGCAACATCGGGATAAGGATCGGCGGGATCAAGCACTCGCTTGATCTCCTGAGCCACGCGTGCGGTTACCAGCGTCATCAATTCACGTCTGCGAATTGGCAACAATCGGTCATTGAATGTCTCCGGACTGATCGCATCCAACGAAACGAAATTCGTGCCACCTGAGTTGGCGCTGTCAAGATAGTGCACTGAGCTATTCACATTCGCAGGGATGCGCGACTGAGTGCCCAATGCCTGACCTGGCGCAATGATCACAGCAACCACTTCATCTCCATCCAGTGTGAGAGTCCCGGGCGTGGAGCTGTTCAGTGGCGATGTCGGCACCACAGGATGTCTGTAATTTGCACTCACCGCGTACCAGAACTGCTGATCAATACCAGCATAGAGATTGCCAAATTCCACCAAAGCACCAAATGGAAGAGTGTGACGTTGTGGTAACCGTCCAAACGCAGCGCCAGCACAATCCACACCTTCCTCCAACTCACCGGAATTATTCTTGTCCGGGCATGGCAGTCGCCCAGGTCCACTGCCCACAAATTCATTGTTATACATCACTGCATACGCGAGCAGTGCTTGCTTGGCTTCCTGCATCGCAGCCTGCACTCGCGCATTCTCCCGCAACTGCGGATTGCGATTGTTGAGCGCCGTGAGCACCACGGTAGCGCCAGCCATGAAGAGACCAACGAACATCAGAATCAGCACGGCACCATTTTGTTTGCCAAAACAATTCATCTTCATTGCAGCGCGTCCTGAATCTGATTCGCTTCCTGCAACAATCGCAAACTCTCGACAATACTCTCCATGGTTGAGAGCGTGGCATCCAATGATTCTGGTTGCTTCACCTCTGCATCTGCAGCAGGTGCCGCAATTGTGACCACTGGCCGATTGGCTTCTGCCCGGCGCGCCAGTTCGGCATTTATCTCCGTCACTCGCTCTGCACTCAATTGATAGTCTTCGCGCAATTCACCTGTCGTGGCATTGAGAGTCTGTCCGGGTCGCACCGTCAGTTCTCCCGTCGCAGTTCGGATTCGCAAAACGCCAAGCCCCCTTGTGAACTCAAGTCGAGCATTGGACGGCAGATCACTTTCGCTGACGGCAACTCCGTTCAACCACACAGAATGACTGCCGTCGCTACGGCGAATGCTCCCCCCCATGTGAATGATCGTCGGTTCAGCTTCAAGGCTGGAGACCACAGACACTGGGGCACTGAGTGCCAGCTCTCTCTCGCTGTCACTCAGCGCCGCAAACATCGCAGCTCTCTGCCTGTCAAGATACTGGCGTTCCTGGGCTGTCGTGATGATCCGGCCCAATGTTTGTGCATCAACAAACCCTGGCCACAGTAGCAGCGAAAAAATCAACAGCCATGTCTGGATACCAGAGATCTTCTGAATAACTCTGTTGCGTCTTTGGTCATTGCCTGCGCACGATACCTTGCAGCAACACGCGACAGATTGACGCTGAGACACAACAGAATTATTCAGAGGCTCTCTAGTACTCACTGATAAGCTCCGGTGGACTAAGATTGAAGGTGTACCAGGTCAGAGCACATTCTGCAGACATGTGTTCCTCAATACGGGTAAAGTCTGTCACTGATGAACTCACCAGACTCAG
>NZ_JAUXQZ010000035.1 GCF_030682035.1 Brevundimonas sp.
TGCTTGGCTGAGATCTTCTTGCCCGTCGGGTATCGCCGACGATCGAGAGTCGCTTTGACGACCAGGCCCGCGCTGTTCGTGGTGTGGCCAATCAGATTCACGACGGTCTCGTAGGTGCGGAGCGGTTTGCCCCGCCAGTTCATCGTGATGAAAGAGAAGAGCCGGTGCTCGACCTTGTTCCACTTGCTTGTTCCAGGTGGAAAGTGGCTCACGTGAATCGGCAAACCGAGCTTGTCGGCGAGGCGCTGAAGTTCAAATTTCCAGACGCGTGGCCGATGCCCGTTGCTGCCGCCCGCGTCGGCGGTGATGAACAGTTCCGCCGCATTCGGGTAGCGCTGGCTGCCCATTCGCCGCCACCACGCTTCGATTGACGTCACTGCGAAAACTGGCGTGTCGTGGTCGGTGCCGACGTTCACGAAGCCGCTGTTGTCCGCCACGTCATAGACACCGTAGGGAATCGCTTTGCCAATCGCAAGGGTCGGGAAGTCGTGCACGTCGACGAGCTCGGGAGAGTCCGTCGGTTGCCACTCGACGCCAGCATTCTTGAAGTTGCCGACGAGCTCCTTCTTCTTCGTATCGACTGAAATGAACGGCGCGCCGCGCTCGAGGCACTGCTCGGCTTGAGCGTTGATGTACTCAAATTGCGCGTTGCGGTCGGGGTGCTGCGACCCTTCGACGGTCTTCTTCGCCGCTTGGAGGCTGAATCCGAGCTGGTGCAATAGCCTGCCGACGGTCTTGTCGCTCACGGGGATGCCGTGCGCGTCGAGCATCTCGCGCGACAGGGTGACGGCGCTCTTCGCACTCCAGCGCAACGCGGATTCGGGATCACCTCTCGTTGCCGGGTCAACGAGCTTCTTCAGCGAGGGCACGAGCTCGGGATGCACGTCCTCGTGCATCCGCCCGCCGCCGCCCTTCCGGCGCACCCTGACGAGGTCATCCGGCTTGGCGCCCGTGCGAAGTTCGTTGCGCCCCTTGGTCACGGTACTGATCGCCAGACCGGTCGCTCGCGCAACGGCAGCAATACCGCCTCGACCGAGCGCCTCGGCTTCGGCGCCGGCCCACAAACGCGTCACGCGCTCATCCATCGAGCCTTTCAGCGCGACGAACTTGGACCGAATCAGCGCCTCGACTTCCACACTTCGCGTAGATCACGATCGCGAGCGGCTGTCGATCGACTTGTCGTTCCGAGGGCCCT
>NZ_JAUXQZ010000024.1 GCF_030682035.1 Brevundimonas sp.
ACTTGTGCCACACTCTGTTGTACAGGTTGCTGTATAGTTACCTGACTCAGACACTTGGATGCTTGCTCCTGTTATGCCAGTGCTCCAAGTTATCGTGCCGCCGGTACAACCTACAGCCGTTAAGGTCGCTTTCTCTCCATCACAACATACCGTCTTGTCTGTGCTGATTACTGGTACTGGTGGAGTTGGTTTCGTTCCGATTATTATCGTATTTGAGTTTCCAGAGCTTCCACAGCTTGTGGTACACGTTGCAGTGTAAGTTCCTGGACCTACTTCTTTGCTAGTGCCTACTCCCAATCCTGATGACCAAGTAATCGTTCCGCCAATACAGCCTGTTGCTGTTATTGTAGCTTTGTCGTTTGCACAAACACTGCTTACATTGCTTGTCAACACTGGTGCTGGCGGTGGTGTACCTGTTGTTATGGTCACTGTATTTGAAGCTGACGAGGTTCCACATGAATTAACACAGGTCGCTGTATAGGTTCCTGCTCCTACTTCTTTCGTTGTTCCAGTTCCCAAACCTAATGACCAAGTAATCGTTCCGTCTGCACATCCCGTTGCAGTCAACGTTGCTTTCTCTACCCCACAGATAACTGTTTTGTTGGTAGAAATCACTGGGGCTACTGGGGCTGGTCTAGTACCAATTGTTATCGTGTTTGAGTTTGGACTCTTGCCACAGATATTCTCACAATATGCAGTATAAGTACCTGCTCCTACTGTAATCGTTTGTGTTGTTGCTCCAGTACTCCATTTCAATGTGCCTATTGTACATACACTCGCAGTCAAAGTTACTTTTTCTGTTCCACATACATCTCCTCCTCCTGTTATGGTCGGTGCAGTAGGTGTTTGTAGTTTTTGTATCGTTATCACTTGTGAGCTTGCACTTGTGCCACACTCTGTTGTACAGGTTGCTGTATAGTTACCTGACTCAGACACTTGGATGCTTGCTCCTGTTATGCCAGTGCTCCAAGTTATCGTGCCGCCGGTACAACCTACAGCCGTTAAGGTCGCTTTCTCTCCATC
>NZ_JAUXQZ010000005.1 GCF_030682035.1 Brevundimonas sp.
GGTGTCTCGACGGACGCGACCCGCGGCCGGCGAGCCAGCGCACATGCCCGTGTTGGCTGGTCGGGTTGGGATCGGGCGACGAGTTCCTCTTCGCGCGTGGGAAGCGTGACGAGGTCGATCGCATGGGTCAACGCGAACTCAACAGAGGTCCGCGATCGCCGCCTTCGCGCCTGGACTGAGAAGGGCGCGGAGCGAGTGAAGCACCTCATCGGCGGCGTCATCGCCCGTTCGACCTCCGCCGACCCTCCACTCATTTGCCAAGTCGGTGCGCACAGTCAGCTGCTCATGCCGCGAGGACCAGACCGGCCAGTGCTTTGACCCGGAGCGATCGATCGCATTTATGATCGCGGCAATCGTTGCTCTCTCTACGCCACCTACAGCCCATTGTGTTGTCTCCGACCGCACCGATTCGGCGCGCACATCATACGTCCAACGGATGCGAATAATGGTGCTGTCGTAAAGGCCGCCGTATTCGGCGGTGAGGACGTAACGCACGGCGGGCTCCTGAGCATCAGGTCGGTGAGGAAAGTGCCGCGAGTGCGCCTGCCTGCTCGTCGGTGATCGGCAACAGCGGTGAACCAGGTGGAGGCCAGACGCGAGAGTTCTCCCACGCGGCACTTCTCACACTCGTCGCAACGCCGACTTTGACCCCGGTCTTAGTCAGCTCTGCGAGCAACGCATCACGTTCAAATAGGAAGACGCTGTCGATCACAATCGGGCGTGTCTGGTTCCTTGATGACGCGGCTGCTGTTCGCGGACCGGTGAGCACCAAATAGTAGTCAGGCCGAACAGCAGCGATGTCGAGCAATCCCTCCCGCTTGCCATAAAGCTTCACGTTCACGGAGCGTCCCATGAGCGGGCCGCTGCGGAAGCGGGCGGTTGCAGAAGGCATGAGCTCGATGTCGAACAGCACGCTGGCAATGAACTCGCCGATGTGGCCGGGGAGCGCGGGGCGACCGATCGCTCTCGCGATGTCACCGTCGAGGCGATTCCGTTCTTTGAGCAGAGCGGCGAGGCGGTGCAGCTGTTCCACTCGCGGACGATATCAGCAGACGCATCGGCCAAAACCGATCAAGGGCGTGCGGTCAACTTGAGAAACCATCGGGCAATGGATTCTTCGTCTTTGTAGAGTAGCCGCGAGGTTGGAAGTCCCTCGCGGCCCTCGCCAGATCCGGACAAGGAGATTTCCACCATCCGGCTCCTCCGCCGTCATGACTCGCGGTCCCTCAGGATCTCCACCACGATCTTTCCGCTACCGCCAAAAGTCCCGTTGACACTGTTCCCGACGTCGAACCGTCGACCGTGTTTCCCTCGTGGCGTTCGTGACGACACGGGCCGCCTTTGCATCGGATGGGTCCGGTGTCGGCCGTTCCCCATCGTCATCGCTCTCTTGCAGCCCTCCGACTCCCCTGCCCTCGTCGGCCTGCGCTCCGGTTCCCCTTGCGTTTGGCCTACCTCGAATGCGGACGTCTTCTTTGCCGAGTCCGCGCGTCCGCACGCGGCCCCGTTCGGGGTCTGGTCACCGGCTCCCCGTGGCGCCGGAGTTTGTCGAGGAAGAACAGGAACCTCCCAGGTGCCTGGGCCACCCTCTTCGTGCGTGCCATCGCCATACACTCCGCCATCGCGCTGACATCTCGCCTTCTTGTCGACGTCCGCGCTGTTGCCTTCGAGGCTGAGAAACCTCTCGGCGATGGGATTCGCTGATTTCGGAGCTGGTTCCGACGGCCCACGCGTTCGCGCACCTACGCATCGCCGTCGAGGTCTTTCCTTGGACGTCGCAAGGCTCGCTTCCGATTCGCCGGCTCAGCGTTGATCGGACGGGATTTGCACCCGCTGGATGACAAACCGTATTTCTCGAGGTGGTTCACACCCCTTCACCTCCATCCCTACGGACCAGCCTTGCCTGGTCGCACTCTCAGACCAGCCAACGTTAG
>NZ_JAUXQZ010000015.1 GCF_030682035.1 Brevundimonas sp.
CCTCATCCTCTTATGTCCCATGTCAAGAGTAGAGGCATGAGGAAGGGTTTTCTCCAGGAATTGCGGAGAAGAATGAGAGGGGATGATCGTGCAAGGGTGGAAGCAGAACCCAGAGACGTCGGTCAACAAGCTCTTATTCGCGGGTTCACGCATGTCCGTAGGTTCGTCTGGGGCTGTCCCGGTCTGAGGTCGGACGTCAATCTAGCGATCGGTCACACAGGATGATCGGGAATTCCCCTTGCCGCGGCTCTGCTCCCGCCATTGCACGAGATTTATCACTTCGCCGGACCACTGCCCCGGCGCACGGGCTCCCTAATTAGTGCTCGGCCCTGTCTGCCTGGCTCCCCTTGCCAAGCCTCTTAAGCCGCAACAGGTGGGGTGGTGACTGCGCGAGCGACGGCCCAGATGAAGCCGGCGAGCTCGCGGGCGATCGCGACGATGGCGACGGTCTTGAGCTTGCCGTTCCTGATCAGCGTACGGTAGCGGCGGTACAGCCGGCACTGCGCCTTCCAGGCAATCTCGCGAACCGCTGGCGGCGCCGCATCGACCTTCGGTTGCTTGGCTTGTCCGACCCGCGGCGGATGCTGATAGCTCCACGAGCACTCCACCAGCATGCGCCGGGCCCGTCGGTTACCGGCTTTGGTGATCGGTCCGCGCTTGACGGTATCGCCGGTTGAATTCTCCGAAGGCACGAGGCCGAGATAGGCCATCAACTCGGTCGGGGTTCGGAACCGCGAGAGATCGCCGATCTCGGCCAGCAGCGTTGTGGCCGAGATCAGATCGATGCCTCGCATGGCCATCAATGCGGTGACCACCGGGGCAAGTGACCATTCCGGAACCATCGCGGAGATGGCCTGCTCCAGGCGAACGAGGCGTTCCTGCGCCTGACGGATAGCCAGCATCATCTCCTCCAGCACAAGGCGCTGTTGCGGATGCTCGAGCTTCTGGCTCGCGATCCAGCTCATATGCGCCTTGGTCCCGGTCTTCCTGCGCTCCGGATAAGGCCTTCCCAGCCGCAGCAGAAAGGCCGAGACATGCTGGCGCTTCGTGCGCAAATCCAGCATCGCCGTCTCGCGCGCCCGCGTCAGATCGCGCATCGCCTCGTGACCTCCGTCCGGCACCCAGACCGGGGTGAGTTCGTCCGCACGCAGCAGCTTGGCCAGGCTGAGCGCGTCACGCCGGTTGGTCTTCACCTTGTCGCCTGGCCGCTTTGGAATCAGCGAGGGCGCCACCACCACGCATTCGAAGCCAAGATCCCTGATCTGCCGGTGCAGCCCGTAGCCGGTCGGCCCGGCCTCGTAGCAGAACGTCAGCCGCTCGTACCTGGCGGAAAGCTTCCGAACCAGCTTCGTCGTGGCAGCCGGCGTGTTCTCGATCTCCCCAAAGAACCGAACTTCACCGCCTCGGCCAGCCTCTGCAATCGCAACCGCATTGCGCAACTTAGACGTATCGAAACCCACGAAGGCTTCGCTATAATCACCCATGACTCGCCCTCCTTGCGTGAGGCTCTGCCCGGCCTATCCGGGTAACCCTCGCACTCGCATCGAGGGTGAGTCGCCTCCGTTCCGCAAAGGGACATACGGTCTGAGGAGGCCACGAAGTGGCC
>NZ_JAUXQZ010000028.1 GCF_030682035.1 Brevundimonas sp.
CCAGGCTGAAACCCGGTCGCCCAATTGCAAAGGGGCCGCCCGAAAGCGACCCCTTCAACCAACCGTCTTCATTGAGGAAGATGGTCGGAGCGACAGGATTCGAACCTGCGACCCCTTGACCCCCAGTCAAGTGCGCTACCAGGCTGCGCCACGCTCCGAGAGGCGCTCCCTATAGACGGGGTTCGCGGTGCCGCAAACCGAAAAAGACGCGCTCAGCCGCTTCTGGACAGCACCGCCTCGAGACGGGCGCGCGCGCCCTCCAGCTCGGTCAACACCAGACGCAGGCGGATCGAGGACTGGCCCGTCGCCGCCGAAGCGGGAACTGTAGCCGGGGCAGCGCCTTCGGGCTCGAAGGTCACGACGCCGTCGGGGTCGCCATAGTGAGCCAGACGCCTCAGCCCCTGTTCCTTATGCAGGCGCTGGACGCCCTTGATGGTCAGGCCTTCCTCATGCAGCAACCGCTTGACCGACTTGAGCAGCACCACGTCCTGCGGCCGGTAGAAGCGCCGCCCGCCAGCCCGCTTCAGCGGCGTCAGGAAGGCGAATTTCGTCTCCCAGAAGCGCAACACGTGCTGGGGCGCGCCGACCTCGGTCGCAGCTTCTGAAATGGTTCGAAAGGCGTTGGGGCTCTTGGCCACGGGCGTCAGCCGCTCACGACTGCGTCGTGAACCCGGCCCTTCATGATCTGCGAGGCGCGGAAGCTGATGACACGCCGCGGATGGATCGCCGCCGGCTGGCCGGTCTTGGGATTGCGGCCCATGCGGGCCCGCTTCTCGCGTACCTGGAACACGCCAAAGCCGGACAGTTTCACCGTCTCGCCCCGCTCCAGCGATTCGATGATCAGTTCCAGCGTCCGTTCGACCAGGGCCGAGCACTCCTGCCGGGACAGGCCGACCTCGTCGTGCACCGCCTCACAAAGGTCCGCGCGTGTCAGAGTCTGGTGTTCGGGCAAGGTCCGCTCCCCTCCAAAGGTCGGTCGGCGGACATAAAAGGGCAAGCGTCGTCAAATGGAAAGGCGGAAATCGCCCTAAAGACGAAACGCGCAAGCGCCCCAGGTCAGACCGCCGCCCATGGCCTCCAGCAGGACCAGGTCGCCACGCTTGATCCGGCCGTCCTGAATCGCCGCGTCCAGCGCCAGTGGAATGGAGGCCGCCGAGGTGTTGGCGTGCATGGCCACGGTCGAGATCACCTTGTTTTCGTCCAGCCCCAGCCGGTCTCCGACGCCCTTGATGATGCGTTGATTGGCCTGGTGCGGCACGAACCAATCGACGTCGGCGATCTCGATGTTCGAGGCGGCGCAGCAGGCGGTGATGGCCTCGGCGATATTGACTACGGCATGACGGAAGACCTGGTTTCCGGCCATGCGCAGATGGCCGACAGTGCCGGTCGTGGCGGGGCCCCCGTCAACATACAGCAGGTCGGTCTTGGTGCCGTCACAGCGCAGCGCGAAGCCCAGCAAACCCTGATCCGCCTTGGTCCCCTGCCCCTCGCGCGGTTCAACCACGACGCAGCCTGCGCCGTCGCCAAACAGCACGCAGGTCGAGCGGTCAGTCCAGTCCATCAGCCGGGTCATTTCCTCTGCGCCGATGATCAGGGCGCATTTCGCCAGCCCGCGAGCGACGAAGCCGTCGGCAATGCTCAGCGCATAGACGAAGCCCGAGCAGACCGCCTGCACATCGAAGGCGATACAGGTCGGGGCGCCCAGCTTACGCTGCACGATCGAGGCGACCGACGGGAAGGTCATGTCAGGCGTGGTGGTGGCCACGATGATCAGATCAACATCGGCGGCGGTCCGGCCGGCGTCGGCCAAGGCCCGTCTGGCGGCTTCACTGGCCAGGTCGCTGGTCGGCTGGTCGTCGCGGGCGCGGTGGCGCTGCTGGATGCCGGTGCGTTCCTGAATCCATTCGTCCGAGGTGTCGACGATCTTCGCCAGATCGGCGTTGGTGATGACCTGTTCCGGCAGGAAAGAGCCGACGCCGGTCACGGCGCTGCGGATGACGCTCACTGGGAAGTCTCCGTTGCCGGGTCCGCCGGAACGGCGGGCGGCTGTTCGAGCACGGCGGTCAGGCGGTTGAAGCTCTCGCTGACCTTGATCAGATAGTCGCTGCGGGCCAGTTCGACAGCCACCCGGATGGCGGCGCCAAAGCCGCCCGGTGTCGCCCCGCCATGGCTTTTCACCACAATCCCGTTCAGGCCCAGCAGGGGCCCGCCGTTGTTGGCGTTGGGGTCGATTTTCTGACTCATGCGCCTCAGCGCCGGCATGGCCAGCAGCGCGCCCAGCTTTGACGTCGGGCTGGAGGTCAGGGCTTCCTTCATCAGGCCGGCGATGAATTTGGCCACCCCTTCGGCCGTCTTCAGCGCGATATTGCCGGTGAAGCCGTCCGTCACGACCACGTCCACCGTGCCCCTGGCGATGTCCGTGCCCTCTACGAAACCGAAATAGTCCAGCCCGAAGCCGCCCTCACGCAACAGACGCGCCGCCTCGCGCACCTCTTCGTGACCCTTCATGTCCTCGGAGCCGACGTTCAGAATGCCGATGGTCGGTTTCGCGACCCTGTGGACGGCGGTCATGAAGGCCTCGCCCATGATGGCGAACTCGACCAGCTGGGCGGCGTCGCTTTCAATATTGGCCCCTACGTCGAGCACGGCGGTGACGCCTTTCGGTGTCGGCCAGCTGGCCACGATGGCCGGCCTCTCCAGTCCCGGCGCGGACATGCGCAACAGCAGTTTGGAGATGGCCATCAGGCCGCCGGTGTTGCCCGCGGACACCACGGCACCGGCCTCGCCCGACTTGACCGCCTCAATGGCGTTCCACAGGCTGGAACCCTTGCCCCGGCGCATCGCCTGGGCGGGCTTTTCATCCATGGCCACAACCTTGTCGGTGTGTCGCACGATGCAAACGTCTTCGGTCAGGCCGCATTTGGCCATTTCGGCGCGAATCGCCGTTTCGGCGCCGTGCAGGATGAAGCGCACGCCCTCGCCGCCGTGCCGTTTGCGGTAGTCCCGGACGCCGGGGACCACGACCGACGGACCATGGTCTCCGCCCATGGCGTCGAGCGAAATCAGGATCGGGGATGACAAGCCGTTTCGACTCCGTCGCGCCGTCAGTCCGGCGCTTGTCAGTTTGGCGACGATAGCGCCGCATCGGGGGGATGCAACCGCGCCACCCGTACGTCAACCTTCGTCGGAAGGCCGAAGTTGCTTCAGCACCGCGAACGGCGAAATTTCAGCGGGTTCGGGCGGCTGAACGAACTCGGCGCCGGCCTTGCGCGGGAACGGATCCAGCCTCAGCGCCAGCTGTTCCACAGCGTACTGGCCCAGATCGATCTGGCCGTTCTCGATCAGGTCGGGCGATTCGTCGTCCATGGTGATGACGACTTCATCAGACTCCTCATCCACCGCCTCGGCCAGGGTCAGCACGAAGGGGGCGTCGATCTCGAGGGGCAGAGGCTCCAGAGTGATGCCGCAGGTCTGGGCCAGGCTGGCGCGCACCCGGCCCGACAACCGCCAGCCCGCGGGCGACGGCGCCAGGTCCATCTCGGCGGTGAAGGCGTCCAGCGAGGCGAGATCCAGCGCCTTGACGATCCGCGCGCGCGCGGCCGCGTCGGGCTCGAGCGTCCGCTTCACGCCGCCAGCGACCTGATGCAGGCGGACAGGCTCGCTGTAGGGAAGATCGGGAAGGGTCATGCGACTGTCTCCGCCCATTCCGGGGCGTCGGTGACAGCGGCGAAGGTCTGGGCCGCCAGACGGGCGCGGCTGGCGAGGGCATAGGCGGCCAGGGCGTCACCCGTCGCGGCGTCCTCGCTCTCATACACATTACGGGCCAGGGCCGCGGCCAGCGCCGCCGCGTCGCCGTCCCGCAAAGGCGCCTCCCAGGCGGTCATCCGGCCGTACAGGGCCTCGCCCAGTTTGCGCATCTTCTTGCCGACCGAGACATCGCCCACGCCCAGTTCGCGCAAGGCGTGGTCCAGCGCCGAGACATAGGTGTTGAACAGATCCTGTCCGGCCTCGGCGCCGCGGTCGCCCCCAAGGCCCCCCTCGTCGCGCAGCCGCATGACCAGAAGCAGAACGTGAAGCGTGTAGAGCTCGAACCGCGCGTCGATCCGGTCGGCCACGCCGAACCGGGTATAGAAGGCCGGATCGCGTGCCTGACGCACGGCCGCTTCATACAGCGGCTGGCCCAGACGCTCGCGGGGACGGGTTCGAAACAGATTCTGAAGCATGATCATACGGCCCCTTTTCCGCCGCGCCGTTGAACTAAGGCTCGGGTCCGGTTAGGTCAAAGACCTTGTTGAAGTCGCAGGCGCCGCAAATGCTCCGTACGAACCTCCTGATCGCCGCTCTCGCGGCCGTCGCCCTGACCAGCGCCTGCGCCCCCGTGGTGGGCCAGAACGGCTTCCAGGCGATCGACGCCAAGCCGACGGACGTCGTCGCCGGCACGGACACAAAACAGACGGTGCTGACCCGGCTGGGCACGCCGTCCACGACCTCGACCTTCGAACGCGACAATGTCTGGTACTACATCAGCCAGGTGACCGAGAAATACACCTACAACCGGCCGCATGTGACCCAGCGCTCGGTAACCGAGATCACCTTCAACGACGCGGGTCTGGTGTCCGAGGTTCGCACCCTCGGCCTCGAAGACGGCCAGCGGCTCGCCATGAACGATCGCGAGACCCCGACCCGCGGGCGTCAGCTGACCATCCTCGAGCAACTGCTCGGCAACGTGGGCCGCGGCCAGCTGCCGCGCACCGACGAGGACCAGCCTGGCCAGCAGCGCCGGGAGTAGGTCGACCATTCCTCCCCCTTCGCTACGCTTGGAGGAGGAATAAAGAAGGCCCCAGAGATCGCTCTCCGGGGCCTCTTTCACTGGCGACCGCCGCGTCCCGCTCCGGAACGCGGCGGCTTGTTTCGGCTGGATCAGAACACCTTGCCGCTGGCCAGGACGGCGAGCAGCAGCAGCGCCACGATGTTGGTGATCTTGATCATCGGGTTCACCGCCGGACCGGAGGTGTCCTTGTAGGGATCGCCGACCGTGTCGCCGGTCACCGCGGCCTTGTGCGCCTCGGAGCCCTTGCCGTGGACGACGCCGTTCTTGTCGGTGAAGCCCTCTTCGATCACCTTCTTGGCGTTGTCCCAGGCGCCGCCGCCCGAGGTCATCGAGATGGCGACGAACAGGCCGGTGACGATCACGCCCATCAGCATGGCGCCGAGGGCGGCGAAGGCCGTGGCCTTGTCCGAGATCGACAGCACGGCGACGAACAGGACGATCGGCGACAGCACCGGCAGCAGGGACGGCACGATCATCTCCTTGATCGCCGCCTTGGTCAGGATGTCGACGGCCCGGCCGTACTCGGGCTTGACCTCATAGGTCATGATACCCGGGTTCTCGCGGAACTGGCGACGCACCTCGGCCACGACAGCCTCGGCCGCGCGACCCACCGCCATCATGGACATGCCGCCAAACAGGAAGGGCAGCAGCCCCCCGAACAGCAGGCCGACGACGACGTACGGATTGGTCAGGCCGAAATCGATCTCGCCCATGCCCGCGAAGAACGGGAACAGGTCCGGGTTGGCGGCGAAATAGTTAAGGTCAGAGGTGTAGGCCGCGAACAGCACCAAGGCGCCGAGACCGGCCGAACCGATCGCATAGCCCTTGGTCACGGCCTTGGTGGTGTTGCCAACGGCATCGAGAGCGTCGGTCGAATGACGCACTTCACTGGGCAGGCCCGCCATCTCGGCAATGCCGCCGGCGTTGTCGGTGACCGGACCAAAGGCGTCCAGCGCCACGATCATCCCCGCCACGCCCAGCATGGTCGTGGTGGCGATCGCGATGCCGAACAGGCCCGCCAGCTGATAGCTGGCGATGATACCGACAATGATGGTCAGGGCCGGCAGGGCGGTCGACTCCAGCGAGACGGCCAGACCCTGGATGACGTTGGTGCCGTGGCCCGAAACCGAGGCGTTGGCGACAGAGCGAACCGGGCGGAAGTTGGAGCCGGTGTAGTATTCGGTGATCACCACGATGGCGGCAGTGACCAGCAGTCCGACCATGCCGGACCAGAACAGGCTCATCGGTTCGATGGTCAGGCCGGTGTTGGTGACGATCGGGCCGGTGATCAGCTTCTCAATGACGAAATACACGGCGATCGCCGACAGCACGCCGGTGACGATCAGGCCTTGGTACAGGGCGCCCATGATGTTCTGGCTCTTGCCCAGACGGACGCAGAAGCTGCCGATGATCGAGGTGACGATACAGATGCCGCAGATGGCCAGCGGCAGCAGCATCATGGTGTCGACGTAGGGCTGGTCGCGGAAGAAGATCGCCGCCAGCACCATGGTGGCGACCGTGGTCACCGCATAGGTCTCGAACAGGTCGGCGGCCATGCCGGCGCAGTCGCCGACGTTGTCGCCCACGTTGTCGGCGATGGTCGCCGCGTTGCGGGGGTCATCCTCCGGGATCCCGGCCTCGACCTTGCCCACCATGTCGCCGCCCACGTCGGCGCCCTTGGTGAAGATGCCGCCGCCCAGGCGCGCGAAGATGGAGATCAGCGAAGCGCCGAAGCCCAGGGCCACCAGACCGTCGATGACCTCGCGGCTGGTAGGCTCAAAGCCCGCGCCGGCAGTCAGGAAGGCGTAGTAGCCGGCCACGCCCAGAAGCGCGCCGCCCGCCACGAACATGCCGGTGATGGCGCCCGAGCGGAAGGCCAGGTCCAGACCCTTGGCGAGGCTCTCGGATGCGGCCTGCGCAGTGCGGACGTTGGCCCGCACCGAGATCAGCATGCCCGCGAAACCGGCCAGGCCCGACAGGACCGCGCCGATGACAAAGCCGATGGCGGCATAAATGCCGATCAGGAACCAGGCTGCGACGAGGATGACCACGCCGACCATGGCGATGGTGGTGTACTGCCGCCGCAGATAGGCTGAGGCGCCTTCCTGGATCGCTGCAGCGATCTCGCGCATCTTGTCGTTGCCGGTACTGGCCTTCATCAACGAGGCGGTCTGGATCAGTCCGTAAAGGACCCCCAGCGCGCCTGCGGCGATGACCAGCCACAGATAGTTGCTCATGACGTTTCCAAGTCCTGTGATCTTCAGACGCCCGGTCCCTTGGCGCGGTGGGCGTTAGCCGCCTCTTTCCGCCTTCCGGTCCCCCCGTGCGCACCGGACGCATGTTGCGTCCTTGGGGAATTGCGGCGGAAACGTGCCAAATACCGGCAGGCGACGCAACAGGCGATGTTGATCAACCCGTTGGGACGCCGGTCCGACGGCGCGGAGCCTGACTGACGATCTCGACCCGGGTGACCGAGCCGCGTCCCGCGATGGTGGTCGCTGACCGTATCAGGCTGGTGGACAGGGCGGCCGGATCGATTCGGGTCCAGTCATCCGCCACCACGAAGGGCGTCCGGTGACCGGCCCGGACCAGGGCGTCGCGCAGATAGGCCTCCTTGGCGCGCATCGTCTCCGGCGTCGCCGAACCACCGAGATGCAGGCGGAGCGACACAAAGACGTAGTTGCGCAGTCGCCCGCCGGCGATGATCGGCAGGCCCACGCCAGGCATGCTCAGGCTCTGGCCGGAGGCGGGCGCGTCCTGGGCCAGCGCCGCCGGAGCGACAGCAGACAGGACGGCGGTGGCGGCGATAAGGTCACGACGGCGCATGGCGTCACCGTGACGGCGACGCCTTGAGAAATCGTTGTCAACTGTGAGTGAAACCGGCGCGGTCGAATATGACCGGCTGGCCGCCGAGGCGGACGGCGACGCCCTGCCCCGCTGTTACGCTGCCGATTCGGGTCAGGCGTAGATGCCGGCGATCGGCCTCGCGCCTGAGGGCGGCCTCATCGCGGGCCGAGGCGGTGAAGGCGATCTCATAGTCGTCCCCGCCGGTGACCAGCTTCTCCAGCGCTGCCTGCTCGTCCACCCGCCCGTCAAACCAGGCCTGCCCCGCCGCCGACAGCGGCACGCTCTCGAGGTCAATCTCAATGCGGCTGCCGCTGGCATCGGCCAGATGTTCAAGGTCGGCGATCAGGCCGTCAGAGACGTCGATGGCCGCGCTGGCCATGTCGCGAATCGGCAGGGCGAAATCGATGCGCGGCGTGGGCGTCCGATAGTGGTCCGACAGGGCGCCGACCCGCTCGGCGTCCAGCGACAGCCGACCCTGCACCCCTTCGAGCCCCAGCCAGCCGTCGCCGATGGCTCCGGTCACGAAAACCAGGTCGCCGGGTCTGGCGCCGGCGCGTCCCACTGTGCGGCCCTTGGGGATCCAGCCCAGCAGCGTCATCGAGAAGCTGGCTGGCCCGGGCGTGGCGACGGTGTCCCCGCCCAGCAGGGCGATGCCGAAGGCTTTTTGGTCGGTCCGGAGACCGTCCACGAAGGTCATTCGCTCGGGCCAGCCGCAGCGCGGGGACCAGTGGCAGGCCAGCAGATAGCCGAACGGCTCGGCTCCCTTGGCCGCCAGATCGGACAGGTTCACCCGCATCAGCTTGCGCGCCACCGTATCGAGCGGATCGGTCGGCAGGAAATGGACGCCTTCGACGATGGCGTCCTTGGTCAGAACCAGATCATGGCCGGCCCGCGACGGCACCACGGCGACATCATCCGCCAGCCCCCGACCCCATTCCGGATGCGCCAGCGGCGCGAACAGCCGCCGGATGGTCTCGAACTCGCCAGCGACATCGACCGCGGCCATTCGCTCGCTAAGCCTTCGGACGGACGTCTCGGGCGACGCCGTCCAGCGCTGCGTTGACGAATTTGGCTTCGGCATCGTCGAAGAAGGCCTTGGCCAGTTCGACATACTCATCAATGACGATTTCACGAGGCACGTCCTGACGGTCTCGCAACTCCCAGGCCCCGGCCCGCAGCAGCGCCCGCAGGGTGGAATCAAGCCGCTCAAGCCGCCAGTTCGACGCCAGCCGCGCCTTGACCGCCGTGTCGATGTCGCGCTGGCTCCCGACCACGCCGCGCACGATCCCGGCGAACCAGGCTTCATCGGCCTCGGCCAGCGGCTCGCCCTCCATGTCGGAGTCAAAGCGATGGTTCGAGAATTCGGCGATGACTGTGTCCACGCCCTCGCCGGCCAGTTCCATCTGATAGAGCGCCTGGACCGCCGCGAGGCGCGCAACCGTGCGGGCGCGCCGCTGGCGGCTGGTCAGCTGCGGCTCTGCGCGCTGCTTTTCGGCCTCAGCGAGTTGCTCGAGCACGGACTGGAGGCTGGCGGGTTCGGTCACGCGCCCAGTCCTAGCCGCAGCCGCTTGCGCAAGGCAATGAGGTCCAGACAGGCGCGGGCCGCGCCGCCGCCCTTGTCGCCCTCGCTGATCCGCGCCCGGGCCCAGGCCTGGTTCTCGTCCTCGGTGGCCAGGATACCGTTGCCGATGGCCACGCCCTTGACACCCAGACTGGCCAGCGCCGCCGCCGACTGATCCGCGACAATCTCGAAATGATAGGTCTCGCCCCGGATGACGCAGCCCAGGGCGACATA
Source organism: Brevundimonas sp. (assembly GCF_030682035.1). Taxonomy (GTDB): domain Bacteria; phylum Pseudomonadota; class Alphaproteobacteria; order Caulobacterales; family Caulobacteraceae; genus Brevundimonas. Next base: position 9,474 of record NZ_JAUXQZ010000028.1, read on the forward strand.
GCCGTCGTAGCGCGGGGCGGTCGGGAAACGGCCGGCCTCCTCGGCCAGGGCGATGGCGGTCGGGATCTCAAGGACCCCGGGCACCGATACGACGTCGAAATCGGCGCCCAGCGCGCGCAGGGCGCCCTTCGACCCTTCCAGCAGGGCGTCGGCCAGGTCGTCATAGAAGCGCGCCTCGACGATGAGGACGCGGGGGGGATCGCTCAGGATTGGTCTTCTCCGTCCATGTCGCGCCAGCCGGCGATGCGCAGGCCGTAGCCTTCAAGCGCTGCGGGGTTGGGGCGGGTCGAGCTCATCACGATCATGTCGCGCACGCCGAGATCGAGCAGGATCTGGGCCCCGACGCCGTAGTTGCGGATCGAACGGTCGACGGCCGCGGGCTTTTCAACCCCGGCCAGCCGCTCGGCTAGCCCGTGCAGGTCCGGGTCGCGCAGGAAGACGGTGACACCCGCGCCCTCGTGCCGGCTGATCGCCTGCAGGGCCTGAGGCACATAGTTCTGGCGGGCTTCGACATGGCCGAGGATATCCGCCGCGAAATCGACCTGGTGCATCCGCACCAGTGTCGGCTTGCCTGGCTCGATCTTGCCCTTGACCAGAGCGATATGCTCGTGACCCTCGATGGTGTTCCGGTACAGCATCAGCCGGAAGGGTCCGCCATGGACGCTTTCGAACGGCGTATCCATGACCCGCTCGACATAGCGTTCGGTGCGGCGGCGGTAGGCGATCAGGTCGGCGATGGTGCCTATCTTGAGGCCATGAAGTTGGGCGAAGGCGACCAGATCGGGCATCCGCGCCATCGAGCCGTCGTCGTTCATGATCTCGCAGATGACTCCGGCGGGCGTCAGCCCGGCCATGCGCGAGATGTCGACAGCCGCCTCGGTGTGGCCGGTGCGGACCAGAACGCCGCCGTCGCGGGCGACCAGCGGAAAGACGTGGCCCGGCGAGACGATGTCGTCGGCGCCCTTGGTCGGGTCTGAGGCGACCTGCACCGTCCGCGCGCGGTCGGCGGCGCTGATACCGGTGGTCACGCCCTCGCGCGCCTCGATGGAGACCGTGAAGGCCGTGCCCATACTGGTTCGGTTCTCGGCGGCCATGGGCGGCAGGCGTAGCTGGCGGGCGCGATCACCAGTGATGGCCAGACAAATGAGGCCGCGCGCGTGGCGGGCCATGAAATTGATCTGGTCCGGCGTGGCGAACTGGGCTGGAATAATGATGTCGCCCTCGTTCTCCCGATCCTCGGCGTCGACGAGGATGTAGGGCTTGCCGTTGCGGGCGTCCTCGAGGATGTCCTCAATGGGGCTGATCGGGCTGTCGTTCATGTTGGCGGCCAGTTGCATCACGCCGTCTCCTGCCACCGCGCGAGATATCGCGCCAGCATATCGATCTCGAGATTGACCATGTCACCGGCTTTCAGCGCACCCAGCGTCGTGGCCTCCCGGGTGTGGGGGATGATGTTGAGACCGAAAACCTCGCCCTCCACAGCGTTGACGGTCAGAGACACCCCGTCGACCGTGATCGACCCCTTGGCCGCGATATAGCGGTGCAGGGGCGCCGGGGCGGCGATGTCGATGCGGTGCGAGCCGCCCTCGGGCGTCACTGACACAACCCGGCCAAGTCCGTCGACATGCCCCGAGACGATATGACCCCCCAGTTCGTCGCCCAGTTTCGCGGCCCGCTCCAGATTGACCGGATCGCCCTCGCGCCAAGACCCCAGCGTGGTCTTCGACAGGGTCTCGCCCGACACCTCGACCGCGAACCAGCCCCCTCCTTGCGCGCCCTGGCCCTTTTCGGTGACCGTCAGACAGCAGCCCGCATGGCTGATCGATGCGCCGAGGTCGATGCCCAAGGTGTCCCAGGCGGTCTCGATCTCATAGCGCCGGTCGCGCTCGGTCTGTCTGACCGACCGGACGCGGCCGATGTCTGTGACGATGCCTGTGAACATCAGAGCCTCTCGTAGCGCTCCAACAGATCGGAACCCAGGGGCTCGACCGCAATACGGCGGAACCGTCGCGCCTCGCCCAACAGGGCGACGTCGAGCGAGCCAACGCCGGGGCGCGCCTCGGCCCCGAGCAGGATCGGGGCCCGGAACCATTCGATCCGGTCGACGGCGTCCGCGCGCAGGAAGCTGGCCGCCACCTGACCGCCGCCCTCGACCAGCAGCGACCGGATTCCCTCGCCGTACAGTGCGGCCAGGGTGTGGCTCAGCGACGGGCGCCCGTCCGGCGCCGCGTGCACCTTGATCACCCTGACCCCGGCCGCTTCGAGCCCGGGGGACGGAAACTGGACGGTGAAGACGATGAGCGGCGTTTCGCGCGCTGTCCGCACCAGGTTCGACTCCAGACCCAGCCGCTGACGGCTGTCGAGCACCACGCGCACGGGCTGGTCGATCGGGCGGCCGGGCAGCCGCGCCGTCAGTTGCGGATCGTCGGCGAGCGCCGTCTCGACGCCCACCAGAACGGCGTCATGGGCTGCGCGCAGGCGGTGGCCTTCCAGACGCGCTTCCTCGCCGGTGATCCACTGGCTCTCGCCCGAGGCCGTGGCGATACGGGCGTCCAGTGAGGTGGCCAGTTTCAGGGTGACGCGCGGGCGCATCAGCTTTCGTCCAGACCCTCATCGCCCAGGAACCGCGCGAAATCGCCGGTATGGCGGAAATCCTTGTAAACCGAGGCGTAGCGGACGTAGGCGACCTCATCGACCGACTTCAGCGCCTTCATGATGAAATCGCCGACCGTCGAGGACGGGATCTCGGTCTCGCCCAGGCTTTCGAGCTGGCGGGTGATGCGGCTGACCAGCTGCTCGATCTGCTCGGCCTGCACCGGGCGTTTGCGCAGGGCCACGTTCAGCGACCGCTCCAGCTTGTCGCGGTCAAAGGGCGCGCGGCGGCCGTTGCGCTTCAGGATCATCAGCTCGCGCAACTGCACCCGCTCGAAGGTGGTGAACCGCCCGCTGCACTGCGGGCAGGACCGGCGGCGACGGATGGCGGCGCCGTCGTCGGACGGGCGGCTGTCCTTCACCTGACTGTCCTGATGTCCGCAGAAAGGGCATTTCATCGGCGGTCTATCCGTAAATCGGGAAGCGACGCGTGAGTTCACGCACCTCGGCCGCGACCCGCTGCGACACGCCCGCGTCGGCCTCGTCGCCGCCCTTCATCGAGTCGATGACGTCGGCGATCCAGTGGCCGACCTGCTGGAACTCGCCCACGCCGAAGCCGCGGGTGGTGCCGGCCGGCGTACCAAGGCGGACGCCGGAGGTGATCGTGAAGGGCGTGCTGTCGAACGGCACGCCATTCTTGTTGCAGGTCATCAGGGCGTGCTCCAGCGCCGCCTCCGTGGCCTTGCCGGTGACGCCCTTGGGCCGCAGATCGACCAGCATCAGGTGGCTATCGGTGCCCCCCGAGACGATGGCCGCCCCCCGCTCAACCAGCACGGCGGCCAGGGCTTGGGCGTTGGTCACGACCTGCTGGGCATAGAGCTTGAACTCCGGCTTCAGCGCCTCGCCGAAGGCCACGGCCTTGGCGGCGATGACATGCTCCAGCGGCCCGCCCTGCAGGCCCGGGAAGACGGCGGAGTTGATCTTCTTCGCGATCTCACCGTCGTTGGTCAGGACCATGCCGCCGCGCGGGCCACGCAGGGTCTTGTGCGTCGTGGTGGTGACGACATGGGCGTGCGGCAGGGGGTCGGGATAGACGCCGCCGGCGATCAGGCCGGCATAGTGGGCCATGTCCACCATCAGATACGCCCCGACGCTGTCGGCGATCTCGCGGAAGCGCGCAAAGTCGATGTGGCGGCTGTAGGCGCTGGCGCCGGCGAGGATCAGCTTCGGCTTCTCCTTCCCGGCCATTTCCGCGACGTGGTCGTAGTCGATCAGATGATCGTCCTCGCGCACCTTGTAGGTCACGGGCCGGAACCATTTGCCGGACTGGTTGGCAGGCGAGCCGTGGGTCAGGTGGCCGCCGGCGGCCAGATCCATGCCCAGGAAGGCATCACCCGGCTGCAGCAGTGCCATGAATACGGCCTGGTTGGCCTGGGCCCCCGAGTGCGGCTGGACGTTGGCGAAGGCGCAGCCGAACAGGGTCTTGGCGCGTTCGCGGGCGAGGTTCTCGGTGACGTCGACATATTCGCAGCCGCCGTAGTAGCGGCGTCCGGGATAGCCCTCGGCGTATTTGTTGGTCAGGACCGAGCCCTGCGCCTCCAGCACCGCCTTCGAGACGATGTTCTCGGAGGCGATCAGCTCGATCTGCTCCTTCTGACGGCCCAGCTCGCCCTGGATGCCGCCGAAGATGTCGGGATCGGCCTCGGCGAGGCTTTTCGAGAAATAGGCGTCATGGGTGAAGGCGGTCACGTGGAGTCCCCGAAAACTGCGGTGCTTCATTTAGGCCCGCCGGCGAGGGACCACAACATCTTGTGGGTCAGCGCGCCGCCAAGGCCCGTTTCAGCTTGGCGAGGGCGATGCGCTCCAGACCCGCGCGTTCGGTCGCCGGCCCGATGGCCGAGGCCTCTACGCCGGTCGCGACGTGCACGGCGGAGCATTTCAGGTAGGGCCCGTTGCGGGTCAGTTCGACGATGACTTCGCCGATGTCGTCAGGCGACGGCAGGAAGGCGCGCCACGTTGCAATGGGTCCACAGGGCGTCCATGGCGCGGACGAGGTCGTCCATCATGGCGTCGGTGTGGTTGGGCGACGGGGTGAAGCGCAGCCGCTCCGTGCCCTTGGGCACGGTCGGATAGTTGATCGGCTGGACGTAGACGCCGTGCTCTTCCAGCAGCATGTCCGAGATCATCTTGGTGTGGACCGGATCGCCGACGAACACCGGCACGATGTGGCTGACCGAGTCCATCACCGGAATGCCGGCGGCGGCGAACCGGGCCTTGAGGGTGGCGGCGCGCTCCTGATGGGCCTCGCGCAGTTCCGGATGGGCCTTCAGGTGGCGCACCGAGGCCAGGGCCCCCGCGGTCAGGGCCGGCGGCAGGCTGGTGGTGAAGATGAAGCCCGAGGCCCAGCTGCGCACGGCGTCGATGATCACCGCGTCGGCGGCGATATAGCCGCCCATCACCCCGATGGCCTTGCCCAGGGTGCATTCGACGATGTCGATCCCGTCCAGCACCCCGTCGCGCTCGGCCACGCCCGCGCCCGTCGCGCCGTACAGGCCGACCGCATGGACTTCGTCGAGATAGGTCAGGGCGCCGTATTTACGGGCCAGGGCGATGGTCCCGGCCAGGTCGGCGATGTCGCCGTCCATGGAATAGACGCTCTCGAAGGCGATCAGCTTGGGCGCATCAACGGGCGCATCGCGCAGCAGGGCCTCCAGATGCTCCAGATCGTTGTGGGCGTAGATGTGCCGCTCGCAACCGCCGTTGCGGATGCCCGCGATCATCGAGGCGTGGTTCAGGCTGTCGGAGAAGATGATCAGCCCCGGCAGGATGCGCTGCAGGGTCGTCAAGGTCGCCTCATTGGCCACATAGCCCGAGGTGAACAGCAGGGCCGCTTCCTTCTGGTGCCAGCCGGCCAGTTCGGCTTCCAGATCGACCGCCGACCGGGTCGTGCCCGAGATGTTGCGCGTGCCGCCGGCTCCGGCGCCGACCGCCTCGATCTCGGCCTGCATGGCCTCCAGCACCGCCGGGTGCTGGCCCATGCCCAGATAGTCGTTGGAGCACCAGACGATGACGTCCTGCTCGCTTCCGTCGGCGCGACGGCGGATGGCTTTCGGGAACTCGCCGCGCACGCGCTTGAGGTCGGCGAAGACGCGATAGCGCCCCTCGCCCTTGACCTGCTCCACAGCGGTCTGGAATGCGGCCTGGTAGTCGAACAAGCGCTGGAGCCCCGAACGGCACGAAACTGATGGTCGGGTGATGCGCCGATCAGGCCGATTTGTCCATGAATCGGAACGGACAAAAGGCCGCAAGTCCTTAATTGATAACGGTTCTCAACTATGCCTTCGGCAACTGGTCCAGTTCTCCCCGCAGCATCTGCAAGATGCCCGAGAAGTCCCGGCCGCCGTAACCCAACCGATCGAACAGCTGAAACAGGGCCTCGGTCTGGGCGCCCAGGGGCGTGCTCGCCCCCGACCTGGCCGCCGCGTCCTGGGCCAGTTTCAAATCCTTCAGCATCATGACCGTGGCGAAGCCGCCGTCGTAGTTGCGGTTCGACGGCGCGGTCGGCACTGGGCCGGGCCACGGATAGTAGGTGGTCACGCTCCAGCTCTGGCCCGAGGACTTGGCGGCGATGTCGAAGAATTTCACCGGGTCCAGACCCAGTTTCTCCGCCAGGGCGATGGCCTCGCAGGTCCCCAGCATGGTGATGCCGAGGATCATGTTGTTGCAGATCTTGGCCGCCTGCCCCGCCCCGTGGTCACCGGCGCGGAAGCTGGCCCGGCTCATGGGCTCCAGCGCCGCCTCGATGCGGGCGAACTCCGGCTCGTCGCAGCCGACCATGAAGGCGAGGGTTCCGGCGTCCGCCGCCATGGTCCCGCCCGAGACGGGGGCGTCGGCGAAGGTGTAACCCGCCTCTCCGGCCAGACCCGCCACCTTGCGCGCCGTGTCCACGTCGATGGTCGAACAGTCCAACAGCAGGGCCGAGGTCGGCGCCGCGCCGATGATCTGTTCCGCATAGACCTTCAGCACATGCGGACCGGCGGGCAACATGGTGATGACGACGTCAGCGTCCTTGACCGCCTCGACGACCGAGCCGACCGGCGTGCAGCCCGCGGCGGCGGCGCGGTCCAGCGCGGCCTGCGCCAGGTCGAAAGCGGCGACAGCGTGGCCGGCCCTGGCCTGGTTGGCGGCCATGCCCCCGCCCATGTTGCCGAGGCCGATGAAGGCGATCTTGTGGGTCATGGCGTCGTCTCCCGATAAACTGGCGGGAGGGTTAGCCGCTCGCCCACGCTCTCGCCAGCACCCCACATGAATTTGCTCAGCCGGGTTTGCGGAAACGATAGACGAACTGGTCGGTTCGGCCGCGGATGGCCTCGTCGAAGACATTGACGGTGCGATCATCCGCCGGATTGGCGACGGCGTTGGACTCTCCGTCGAAAACGAAGCCGGCTGCCTCGACCTCGGCCCGCAAGGAGGCGCCCTCGATGCGGTGCAGGGTCTGGACCTCGCTGTGCCCGGTGCCGGCCCGGCCCGCGTGATCGATGACGATGAAGACGCCGCCGGGCTTCAGGGCGGCGAAGATCGCCCGGTTCATCAGGGCCACATCAGTGTTGAAGGCCGGGATGTGAAAGTCGTGATATTCTTGGCTCATGAACACCGCGTCGAGCGGCTCGGGGAAGCTCAAGGTATTCAGGTCTCCGTTGACCCGCATCACATTGGGATAGGCGGCGACCAGGGCGTCAGCCCGGCCGTTCTCGCGCTCTGCAGTGCGGTTGGGCACGAAGGCATAGACCTTGCCCGTGTCGCCGACGGTGCGGGCGAACAACCGGGTGAAATAGCCGGCGCCGGGGCGGATGTCGGCGACCTTCCAGCCCGGGGCGACCCCGGCGAAGGCCAGCATCCGGTCGGGATGGCGGAAGGGGTCGCGGGCGACTTCATCGGCCGGGCGCAGCGGATCGGCGACAGCGGCGCGGTGCAGTTCAGCGAGCGCCGGGGTCTGATAGTCCCCGGAGGCGCAGGCGCCCAGGGACAGGGCGATGACGGCGGCGGCGAACAACGATTTCAGCATGACGGTCCCCTTGGCGAGGACGAAACTACGCCCCGATTGTCACCGGGATGCAAGTGCTACGGCAGCGGTGTCCACACCTGATCAGGCGGGATCGGCGCAAACAGTCGCTCAAGGTCGGCCTCGCTGACGCCGGACAGGTCGGCGGGCGACCAGTTCGGCCTATTGTCCTTGTCCACCACCACGGCGCGGACACCCTCCTGGAAATCATGGGTCCGGACCACCCGGCCGCCGAGGCGGTATTCCAGCGCCATGTTCGCGGCGAAGGACGGCTGGGACCCACCGAGCCGCAATTGCCGCAGGGTGACCTTCAGGGCCTGCGGTGACTTGGTCCGCAAAGTCGCCAGTTGGGCCAGCGCCCAGTCGGAGCCGTCAGCCTCCAGCGCAGCGAAGACTTCCTCGACCGTGTCAAACGCGAACAGGCGGTCTATTGCCTCGCGGTGAGCGGCGGTGGGCGCCGGACCGGGATCGGCGGCGAAACTGGCGGCCACGGCCTGGGGGTTATCCGGATGGATCGCCAGCGCGGTCTTGAGCGCCTCGAGCCGTTCGGCGGGGACGAAATGGGTGTGAATACCCAGCGCCACCGTATCCGCCGCCTTCAACCGCGCCCCGGTCAGCGCCAGCCAGACCCCGGTCTGGCCCGGCAAGCGCGGCAGGAACCAGCCGCCGCCAACATCGGGAAACAGACCGATGCCGGTCTCGGGCATGGCATAGGTGGTGCGTTCAGTGGCGATGCGGATGTCCGCAGGCTCCGAAATGCCCACGCCGCCGCCCATGACGATGCCGTCGACGATCGCCGTGATCGGCTTGGGATAGTCGAACAACAGGTGGTTCAGCCGGTATTCGACCTTGAAGAAGGCCCGGGCCTCGGACGCATCCCCTGCCCCGCTCTCGGCGATCATGCGGATGTCGCCGCCGGCGCAGAAGCCGCGCTCGCCCGCGTGGTCGATCAGCACTGACTGGACCGCGTCGTCGGTCCGCCAAACCAGCAGGGCCTCGGTCATCGCCTCGCACATGGCGCGGTTCAGCGCGTGCAGCGCCTTGGGCCGGTTCAGGGTGATGCGGCCGACGCCGGAATCGACGCGGGTCAGGACTTCAGACTCACTCATGGCGCCGCTCTAGGGGGGCGAAGCGGAGCCGTCCAGCCCGTCGCGGCCCTTACGCCGGATCCGCCAGCCAGTTCAGGCGGATGAACATGGGGCCCAGGCCGATATCGACCGGCTGGGGCTGGCCCTCGGCGGCCCCGGGGGCCAGCAGCAGGTCGGCTTCCAGCCGCGTCTCTCGGTCGAACACCGCGCCATTCGCCAGCTCGACCCCGGCCTTGAAGTCATAGTTCAGATGCAGGGCCAGCCGTCCGTCACTGTCAGTGCGATAGTCGCCGGATATCTTGCATCCGCCCGGATCGACGCCGACGAACCGGCCACCCTTGAAATGGGCGAGGACGGCGAGGCCATAGGCTTCGTCGTCCTGCGGGTCCTGATCCCCGCCGGCCTGGGCGATGGCGTAGAAACCGGGTTTCATGGTCGCAACATCCCTCGCGAGGTGATCACTCTCGTCCGCGTCTCGGGGTCCCTGAAGCCGGGTAGGCCGAGGTCGTTCACCTCATTGTCGAACCAGCGGACGGGCCACGGCGCAAGCTCCAGATCGGTGCTCACCGGATGGAACGCCAAGATCAGCGCCTGGGTGGAATCCACGCCCATCGCATAGCCTCGGCGCACCGACGCATCCGGCCATGCGATCGAATACTCGCACCGCCAGTCAGAATGGTCAGGCGTCGGCTTCATCCATCGGACAACGATCGGGAAGGTCTCGCCGTCGATGACCGTGTTGAACTCCCGCTCGCAGATGACCTCGCCGGTCACTGCCGCAACATCTCCCGCGCCGTGATCACCCGCATGATCTCATTGGTGCCCTCGAGTATCCGGTGCACCCGCAGGTCGCGAACGATCCGCTCCAGCGGATAGTCCTTCAGATAGCCGTAGCCGCCATGCAGCTGCAGGGCCTCGTCAGCGATCTGGAAACAGGCGTCGGTGGCGAAGCGCTTGGCCATGGCGCACCATTTGGTGGCCTCGGGGTGGCGCGTGTCCAGGGCCCAGGCCCCGCGCAGGACCAGCAGGCGGCAGGCCTCCAGCTGCGTCGCCATGTCGGCCAGTTTGAATTGCGTATTCTGGAAGTCCGACAAGGGTTTGCCGAACTGTTTTCGCATGGTGACGTAGGCTTGGGTCGTCTCCAGCGCCAGCCGGGCCCCGCCCAGCGAACAGGCGGCGATGTTCAGCCGGCCGCCGTCCAGACCCATCATGGCATAGCGGAAACCGTCGCCCTCCTTGCCCAGCAGGTTCGCCGCCGGGATGCGGCAGTCGTCGAAGGCGACGATGGCCGTGGGCTGGCTGTTCCAGCCCATCTTCTTCTCCTGCGCCCCGAAGCTCAGGCCGGGCGCATCCTTCTCGACCACGAAGGTGGAGATGCCCTTCGGCCCATCCGCGCCGGTGCGGGCCATGACGACATAGACGTCCGAGGTCCCGGCGCCCGAGATGAAGGCCTTGGAGCCGTTCAGCACCCAGTGATCGCCGTCACGCCGCGCCGTGGTGCGCAGGCCCGCCGCGTCGGATCCCGAGCCCGGCTCGGTCAGGCAGTAGCTGGCGATCAGCTCCATCGACACCAGCCGCGGCACATAGCGGGCGCGCAGGTCGTCCGAGCCGAATTTGTCGATCATCCACGTCGCCATATTGTGGATCGAGATGAAGGCGGCCGTTGACACGTCGCCGCGCGACAACTCTTCGAAGATCAGCGCCGCCTCGACCCGGCCCAGGGCCATGCCGCCGTGCTCCTCACCCGTGTAGATGCCGCAAAAGCCCATCTCGGCGGCGAGACGCATGACATCGACGGGGAAATGCTTGGTCTCGTCCCATTCGGCGCTGTGCGGGGCCAGTTCAGCCTCGGCGAACTGCCGGGCCGCGTCCTGGATGGCGCGCTGGTCGTCGTTGAGGGCGAAGTCCATGGGAGATTCCTCGAGTGTTCGGGCGCTTCTATCTGACCCCCTCTCCCAAAGGGAGAGGGTTTGAGCCTCCGGGAGCGAAGCGATCGGCAAGGCGAAAGGGTGAGGGCGTCCGGCGCCATGGCATTCAAACACCGTAACCCCTCCCCCAACCCCCTCCCGCCGGGAGGGGGCTTTCTCTATAGGTGGCTCCATGACCCAGCCGTTCGCCCCCGCCGCCTTCCCCTACGCCCGGCCTCGCCGCCTGCGCAGCAGTCCGTGGGTGCGCCGGCTCGTCGCCGAGACCGTGCTGACCCCGGCCGACCTGGTCTGGCCCCTGATCGTTCACGACGGCGCTGACGACCGGGTCCCGGTCGCCTCCATGCCCGGCGTCTTCCGCCTGTCACCCAAGGCCGCCGCCGCGGCCGCCGTCGAGGCGCGTGATCTCGGCATCCCCGCCGTGGCCCTGTTCCCCAATGTCGACGGCGGCATCAAGGACGCCATCGGCACGGGCGCGACCGATCCCGACGGCCTGATCCCCGCCTGTATCAAGGCCATCAAGGACGCGGCGCCCGAGATCGGCGTCATGACCGACGTGGCCCTGGACTGCTACACCGACCACGGCCACGACGGCGTAGTCGAGGACGGCCGCATCCTCAATGACGCCAGCCTCGAGCGGCTGGCCGAACAGGCCTTCATCCACGCCCACGCCGGGGCCGATATCGTGGCGCCCTCGGACATGATGGACGGCCGCGTCCAAGCCATCCGCGAGGCGCTGGAGGCCAACGGCCTCCACGACACCCTGATCCTGTCCTACGCCGCCAAATACGCCTCGGCCTTCTACGGCCCCTACCGCGACGCGGTCGGCTCGGCCAAGGCGCTGACCGGCGACAAGAAGACCTATCAGATGGATTACGCCAATTCCGACGAGGCCCTGCGCGAGGTGGCCACGGATATCGTCGAGGGCGCCGACGCCGTCATGGTCAAGCCGGGGATGTTGTATCTCGATATAATTCAGCGCGTTAGCGAGACCTTCAAGGTCCCGACCTTCGCCTATCAGGTGTCCGGCGAATACGCGATGATGCGGGCCGCGATGGCCAACGGCTGGCTCGAGGAAGACCGCGCCATCCTCGAATCCCTGCACGCCTTCAAGCGCGCCGGCTGCGCGGGGGTCCTGACCTATTTCGCCCCGCAGGCGGCGCGGTTGATGGGCGGATGACGCTCAAGGACTTCACGCGCGTCGCCCTGATCCGCGCCTGGCGCCGCCGCACCCCACCCTCAGCCATCGCGCTTCCGCCAATATCCGCCTGACCAGTGCGTCATCAAGCTTTGCCTTGACAGCCGTTAACCCTTGTTCGACAGACGCCGGTCGCGGGAGCGGAGGGGTGTATGGCGTGGGGATGGAATCGGCGATCCAAGGGTCGCCCCGGCGTGGGGACTGCAGGGGCTGAGACGCCGCCGCCGCCGGTCGCCGCTCCGGCCCCGCCGGCAAGGCCGACGCCGGCCGAGGCGCTGAAGATCCTGCGCGACGGCAACACCGCCTTCCGGCGCGGCGAAAGCAACCTGGGCCACGTTTCGGCGACCGACCTGGACAGCCTCCAGGGCGGCCAGCAGCCTATCGCCACCGTGGTCGGCTGCGCTGACAGCCGCACCCCCCCGACCATCCTGTTCAACCAGGGATTCGGCCGGCTGTTCATCATCCGGGTCGCGGGCAACACCGTCGACCGGCGCGGCCTCGCCTCGATCGTCTATGCGGTGAAACATCTGCACTGCCCGCTGGTGGTTGTCATGGGTCACACCGGCTGTGGCGCCGTGGCCGCGGCCGAGGCCGTGGTGGACGGCAAGGCTCCGCTCGATCCTTCGCTGGAGGAGATGATCCTGCCGATCATCCCTGCCGTGCTGGAAGCCCGCCGGACCGGGGCCGCCGACCCGGCAGTGCGCGCGGTCGAGGAAAACGCCCGCCGCGTCGCCTACAAGCTGACGACGGCTGACGCCTCACTGGCCAAGGCCATCGCCGACGGCGCCCTGAAGGTCGTGGCCGCGGTGAAATACATGCATTCCGGCCAGGTCAAATTCCTCGATCTCGACGACGGCCCCGCTCCTGCGCCGGAAGCCCGCGAGCGGGTTCACGCCTGATCAGGGCTCCGACCGCGCCAGCAGCTCGACCAGATCGTCCTTCCAGAACGCGGCCCAGGTGTGGGTTCCGTGGCCCTTGCCGCCGACGCTGTTGGGGATCAGGCGGTACCGGACGCCGGCGATCCGCGGGACAAACTGCTCCGCCAACCCCAGTTCCGGCGGATTGATGAAGTCGTCCGCCGAATTGATCCAGGTCATCGGAGCGGTGATCCGCTCCAGCCCCGCCGAGGGATCGTAGTCGAATGAGGCGTTGACCTGATACCAGAGGTCGTTGGCGTCCAGCGCCGGGATGCGCCGCGCCTGCTGGGCCGCCAGCCATTCGTCCACCGCCGCCGGTGTGGCCAGATCCTGTTGCATCGCCATCGGCGCCGAACCCGCCAGCAGCAGCAGGTCGACCGCCGTGCGCAGGCCCTCGACCGGCTGGTCCGCATAGTCTCCGCCCGCCCAGGCCGGGTCACTGCGGATTGCGTCCTTGAGCATGGTCCGCCACAGCCGGTTGCGGCCGACGATGGCGGTCGGCTGGCAGGCCATCGGCATCAGGGCCTCGGCGAAGTCCGGGTGCGTCTCGCCCCAGACGAAAATATGCATACAGCCCATTGAGGTCCCGAGGATCAACCGCGCCCGGTCCACGTTCAACCCATCGACCAGCAGCCGCCGCTGGGCCTCGACCATGTCGGCATAGCCGTATTGCGGGAACCGCGCCCGCAGCCCGTCGGACGGCTTGGACGAACCGCCGTGGCCCAGGTTGTCCGGCATGACGATATAGTAGCGCGCGATGTCCAACGGCTGCCCCGGCCCGAACAGTTCAGTTGCGAATTGCGGCGACAGGAACTGCGCGCCCGTCCCGCCTGTGCCGTGCAGCAACAGGACCGCGTTCTCGACCCGCCCGTCAGCGCCCCGCCGCGGCTGGCCGAGGGTGCGGTAGTGCATCCGAAGTTCCGGCAGCGACTGGCCGGAAGCGAGGGCAAAGCCCGGAGCGGAAAAGTCGCCCTCGACCGGCTCTGGTTCGGCGGCGGACGCCGATGACAGCAGCAGGGCAGCTAGACCCCAGATCAGGGGTAGAAGGCGTTTCATGGCGCAGGCGCTCCGGTCTCAAGCGAAAGCCGGGCGGACCAGCCGTCATATGCGACATCGACGTTGGCGGGCACCGCGGCCTTCAGGGCGTTGTAGTCCAGATCGAGGTGCAGATTGGTCAGAACCGCGCGCTTGACCTGCGCCCGGGCGATCCAGTCCAGGGTCCGCTCGACATGGGCGTGGGTCGGATGCGGCGTCCAGCGCAGGGCGTCGACGATCCACAGGTCGCACCCTTGCACCGCCTTGATCGCCGCCTCGTCGAGCTCGGACACATCGCTGGAATAGGCGACGGGTCCGATGCGGTAGCCAACCGAGCGGATCGGTCCATGGGCCTGGTCGAAGGTGACCACGGGCACAGCTCCGCCCGGCCCCTCAACCGTCCAAGTCTGGCCATGCGGCGGCACGGGATGGGCTTCGAGTATGGCCGGATAGCCCTCCATGCTCTCGAAGATGTAGCGGAACCGCCCCTGCAGGGCCTCGCGGGTGGCCGCGTCCATGAAGGTCGGAATGCGCCGCCGCGCCCGCATGGCGAAGACGCGCAGGTCGTCGACCCCGTGAGTCTGGTCCGCGTGGTCGTGGGTGTAGAGGACGGCGTCTATGTGGCGCACATCGGCCGCAAGCATCTGGGCGCGCAGGTCGGGCGAGGTGTCAATCAGGACGCTGGTGACCCCCGCCACGCCGTGGCGGCGGACCAACAGGGAGCAGCGGGTACGGTAGTTCTTCGGCTCGGCCGGATCACAGTCGCCCCAGTCGCCGTCACCGCGCGGGACGCCGCCGGACGAGCCGCAACCAAGGATGACGACTTCCAGCTCTCCGGTCCCGCTCATGCGCCTGCTGGCCTCGGAATGCGGTCGAACAGGGTGAAGAAGGCGTCGGTCGTGCGCGCCTCGGCCTCGTCGCGGCTCCAGCCGCGGATCTCGCCCAGCTTGTCGAGCACATGGGTCACATAGGCCGGCTCATTGCGCCGCCCACGATGCGGCATGGGGGCCAGATAAGGGCAGTCGGTCTCGACGATGATGCGGTCGGCGGGCATGGCCGCGACGATCTCGCGCACCTCGGCGGCGGCCTTGAAGGTGGCGATGCCGGAGACCGAGAACCATGCACCAAGTTCGGCTGTTTTTTCCGCCAGTTCCGGCCCGCTGGTATAGCAGTGCATCAGGAATCGGAACGGGCCGTCCACCTGCTCCTCCGCCAGAATTCCGGCCATGACGTCATCGGCCTCCCGCGTGTGCACGACCAGCGGCAGGCCCGTCTGGCGCGCGGCGTGAATGTGGGTTCGGAACACCTCGGCCTGTATGGCACGCGGACTGAGGTCATAGTGGAAGTCCAGCCCGCATTCGCCGATGCCGACGACCCGGGGCCGCGCCGCCAGCTCGATTAGCCGGTCGACGGTCAGGTCGGCATGATCCTTCGCCTCATGCGGATGGGCCCCGACGGTGCACCAGATGTCGTCATGGGCCATGGCCAGCCCGTGGGTGGCCTCGAAGGTCGACAGCTTGTCGGAAATTTCGACCATCAGGCCGACCCCGGCCTCACGGGCCCGGGCGATGACAGCGTCCCTGTCGTCATCGAACTGGGGAGCGTGCAGATTGACATGGCTGTCGATAATCATCCGCCCGCCTTGACGCGCTGCAGGTCCGCGAGCGCCCCGGCCAGCACGTCGCCCCGGTCGAGATTGATGGCGGCCGTCCGGTCAGGCAGTTCGGACAGGCGCGACCACAGCTCGGCCCAGCGGGCTCCCGAGGCCCCCTCCTCCAGCGCCCGCACCTGCACGGCGGCGATCAGCCGGTCCATCAGGGTCTCGAACCGGTCCTGCCCCTCGGGACCCCGGAATTTGTCAGCGACGGCCAGAGCCTCGGCGCGATCGATGGTCGGCGCCGAGACCCAGGCCTGGGCCAGCTGGTCAGCCTCAAGCGTGGCGCCGGAGGCCAGAGCCAGCGCTCGGCCCGGCGAGCCTCCCGCCATGCCCGCGATCCGCGCCGCCTCGGCTGAGCTCACCCCCGTGCGATTGCGCACCAGCTCTTCCAGGGCGTGCAACGGCCAGACCGGGAAGGCCAGACGGCGGCAGCGCGACCGGATCGTCGCCAGCAACCGGCCCGGCGCGTGGGTGACGAGGAACAGCACGCCCCGCTCCGGCGGCTCTTCCAGCACCTTGAGCAGGGCGTTGGCCGCGTTCAGGTTCAGATCGTCGGCGGCGTCGATGATGGCCACCCGATAGCGCGCCTGCGACGGGCTTTTGGAAAAGAACTCCGGCAGCTCTCGCGCCTGGTCAACCGAGATCGATTTCTTCGTCTTGCCGCCCTCGACGGCGCGCTCCAGCACCAGCAGATCAGGATGGGACCGGGCCGTGACCAGTCGCGCGACCGGGTCGTCCGGGCTGGTCCCCAACGGCCCGCGCGACGGATCGGGCGCGGCGCCCAGCAGGCGGCGGGCGGCGCGAAACGCAAAGGTCGCCTTGCCCGATCCCTCGGGGCCGCAGAGCAGCCACGCGTGGTGCAGCCGGTCCCTGCCGAAGGCGTCCAGAAAAGCGGCTTCGGCCGCCGCATCGGGGACCAGGTCGAATCGGTCCCGCGCGTGCTCGCTCACAGCAGCCGGGCCTCGACGGCGGCCCATACCCGGGCGGCCACCGCGTCCTGATCGCCGTCGGCGTCGATGATGACGCAGCGTTCCGGGTACCGGGCCGCGATGTCGAGGAAGCCGCGACGCAGACGCTCGTGGAATTCCAGCCCCTTGGATTCGAACCGGGTTTCGAACAGACCGCGGCCGAAGGCCCGCTCCAGCCCGACCTCGACCGGCAAGTCGAAGATCAGGGTCAGGTCAGGCTGGGTCACGCCGACAATGGCGGCGTCCAGCGATTCTATGAACTCGGCCGGCGCGCCGCCGCCGACGCCCTGATAGGCCCGGCTGGAGTCGGCGAAACGATCGCAGACCACCCATCGGCCGGCCTCCAGCGCGGGCCGGATGGTGCGCTCCAGATGGTCGGACCGGGCGGCGAACATCAACAAGGTCTCGGTCACCGGCGACCAGCGCCCGGCGTCGCCGTTCAGGGCGATCGCCCGAATGTCCTCGGCGCCCCGCGAGCCGCCGGGCTCGCGGGTCTGGACGACGTCCAGCTCACGATCGCGCAGCCGCTCGACCAGCCGCGCCACCTGGGTTGACTTGCCGGTCCCCTCGCCGCCTTCGAACGTGATGAATCTGCCCTGGGTCACCGGCGCACAATGGCGACGGCGGACGATCAAGCAAGCCTCAGCGCGCCGATATCAACAGGGCGTCGGCGTATCCGCGTGCGATCACCGCCTGACGCGAGCGCTCGGCGGCGTTCGGATCGGGCCAGGGGCCGACCAGGACCCGGAACAGGCCGTCGTTTCGGCCTCCCTCCACAGTCGCCCGGTCGCCCAGTTCATCGGCGACCCGGCGGGCGGCGCGACGGTCCGAAAAGGCGCCGGCCTGAATCCAGTAGTCGCTCCGCGTGGACGGCGCCGCCGACACGACCGGTGCGCGCTCGGCGGCGGCGTATTGAAGGGTCGTTCCCCCGCCGGTCCGGGGCGCGGGGCCCAGATAGCGGACCCGAACCTCGCCGACTCCCGCCTGCAGTATCCCCAGCGCCTCCGCCGAGCCGCGCGACAGGTCGATGATCCGGTTGTCGACAAAAGGTCCCCGGTCGTTGACCCGCACCACGATGCGGCGACCGTTGGCCAGATTGGTCACCTCTACCAGTCCGGGCAGCGGCAGGGTCTTATGGGCCGCGGTCAGGGCATGCATGTCGAACCGCTCGCCGGTCGCCGTGGGCCGTCCGTTGAACTGATCTCCGTACCAGGACGCCAGGCCGGTCTCGTCATAGCCGGGCTGTTCGGCCGGCTGATACCAGCGCCCCCGCACCTGATAGCGGCGCATCGTGCCTGAAACGATGGGGGCGGGATCGGTCACCACCGGCAGGCGGGTCGCCTCCGGACGGGCGACACCGGCGCAGGCCGCGACCAAGGACAACATGGCCGCAACCAGGACGCCTCGAAGCGCTTTCGTGGGAATATTTCCGGCCATGTCCCCACCTGTGAAGGCAACCAGCATGGCCAAAGACATTTCCGCTTTGGTTAACGGCCCGTTTGGCGCTATGCGGCCAGTCCGCTCGAGGAACACGGACAGGTCGCCGTGTGGTTTAGGGTAGCGGTCTTGAAAGCTGCTGCACCTTGAGCGCTTGAATGTGAGGGCTCCGCGAAATAGGAGCCTGTTTACAGCCGGTTCGCATCGCGTGCGGATCGTTCGGAATGGGGACGAAAACCGCCCCGTAAGCCTGTCGTAAGCGGCAGCGCTGGCCGGTAAGGAAGTGTGGCCGAGTGGTTTAAGGCACTGGTCTTGAAAACCAGCGACGGTGTGAGCCGTCCGTGGGTTCGAATCCCACCGCTTCCGCCAGCCCGTTCAGTCGTCTGCGAAATAGTCCTCGTCGATCCGCTTCACCGCGATGGTCCGACTCTTTCGCACACCCACACCGTGCTCCACCAGGAGTTCAGCAAGCCCATCGCCGTCGATCAGAATGCTCTCTCTGAGGAAGATGCTGAACGTACGTGACTGCATGACCGCCAAAGGTCGAGGCTAACGACCGGAGGGCCCGCTGGACAGGGAACGGGCCGAGCTTTTCGCGACGACGGCGACAATGAGAATGAGGAAGGCGAGCAGTCGCAGCAGATAGAACGGGCTCTGCTCTTCGCGGGGTACCTTCATGACGATGGTGAGTAACGGAGTCGTCGCCATCAGCAGAAAGGCGGCAGCGAAGGCCAGGAAAAGGGTATCGTTGGTGCGCCGCCAGAATTTGAGAAAGAAGAGCGCGGCGACAGCATAGCCCATGATGATGGCGCCGCTGATGAGGGGCATAATGCTCATCGGTCCACCTCCCAGACGAAACCGTAGATCAGGACGCCGACCGCCAGCAAGGCGGTCGCTTGACGGGCGATCGACAGGTTGACGTCGGCGAGGATCACCATGTCCAGCACCACCAGCAGATTGTTCGCCGCCAGCAGCCAGAAGCAGGCGGCGCTCCACATCAACAGCGGCTGCCGCGACCGCAACCATGACCGGGTCAGCAGACCGGCGCAGACCGCGCTGGTCAACAGACACAGGCCGTAGACAATGCCCGGCGCCCAGTCGGTCAAGATTTCCATCCCCCCAGCCGAAATGAATCCGCAAAGCCCCGCAGCGCATCCGGACGTCGGGAGGTGATCGTATTCACTACCGCCACCGGTCGTTCACGATAGACGGCCTCAAGCTCGTCGCAAAGCGCCCCAAGACGGGGCGAGGCGGGCGCATAGCTGAAACTCCCGTCCGTCTCCAGAATCAGGCCGGCTTGCTGCAAACGCTGGATGCAATCGTTGACCAGGGGTGCGCTTGCCCGCAGTTCAGTGACCAACCTTTCGGGGGACCAGGAAGCCGCCGGCGGCCGGCGCAGGAGAAACAGGGTTTCCAGCGCCCATACTGACGGAATGGCGCCCTCAATGAAGGCGGCGAGATCGGGATCCAGCGATGATCCGGGGGGGGCCTTCACCCCCGTTGGTCCGTTTTTGACCCTGACCACATGGAGCAGGAACCTAGCGGCTGACGCGCGATTGGCAACGACAGAGATTTTTGCCGCGCGGCGGAACCTCTGTCGAGTTTCTCGGTTGTGAGCAGTTGGTTCGGGGGAAGCAGCGGATGGCGTGATCGGCAACGGGTGGGGGTCAGCGCACAGCGCTGTTCCGCATCAGACCGGCCATCTTGGGCGACCTCTGAACAGACAACGTTTCTGTTCCGAAGGCATAACTGATGTCGCTCGCCGCCGTGGCTGCCGAATCTGTACTCGACAATCGTCAGCTCCTGACGGCCCTCAGAGCCTTTCGCAGAGGGGATTTCTCGGTCCGACTGCCCGGCGGCCTTACGGGCATGGATGGCGAATTGGCCGAGGCCTTCAACGACGTCGTCGAGTTGAACGACCGGATGAGCCGGGAGTTCGGCCGTTTGGGCGAAATGGTCGGCCGCCAGGGCAAGATCAACCACCGTGCTCGCGTGCCGGCGGCGACGGGCTCGTGGGCGGCCAGCGTCGACGCGGTCAATACCCTGATCGCCGACATGGTCCATCCGACCGCGGAGATGGCCCGCGTGATCGGGGCCGTGGCCAAGGGCGACCTGTCGCAGACCATGGACCTGGAGAACGAGGAACAGCCCCTGCGCGGCGAATTCCTGCGCATCGGGCGGGTCGTGAACACCATGGTGGGCCAGCTTGGATCGTTCGCCTCGGAAGTGACCCGGGTGGCGCGCGAGGTGGGCACCGAGGGCAAGCTGGGCGGCCAGGCCAATGTGAAGGGGGTGGCCGGCACCTGGAAGGATCTGACGGACAACGTGAATTTCATGGCCGCCAACCTGACGGGTCAGGTTCGCAACATCGCCGAGGTGACCACGGCCGTGGCCAACGGCGACCTCAGCCGCAAGATCACCGTGGACGTGAAGGGCGAGGTGCTGGAGCTGAAGGACACCATCAACACCATGGTGGACCAGCTGAATTCCTTCGCCTCCGAGGTCACCCGGATGGCCCGCGAAGTGGGTTCGGAAGGCAAGCTGGGCGGTCAGGCCAATGTGAAGGGGGTGGCCGGCACCTGGAAGGATCTGACCGACAATGTGAACTTCATGGCCGCCAACCTGACGGGTCAGGTGCGGAACATCGCCGAAGTGACCACCGCGGTGGCCAAGGGCGACCTGTCGAAGAAGATCACCGTCGACGTGAAGGGGGAAATCCTCGAGCTGAAGTCGACCATCAACACCATGGTGGACCAGCTGAACGCTTTCGCCTCGGAGGTGACCCGGGTGGCGCGCGAAGTGGGCACCGAGGGCAAGCTGGGCGGTCAGGCCCGCGTGGAAGGCGTCGGCGGCACGTGGAAGGACCTGACCGACAACGTCAATCTGATGGCCGACAACCTGACCGGCCAGGTCCGCAACATCGCCGAGGTGACCACCGCCGTGGCCAAGGGCGACCTGTCCAAGAAGATCACTGTGCAGGTGCGCGGCGAGGTGCTGGAGCTGAAGGACACCATCAACGTCATGGTGGACCAGCTGAACGCCTTCGCCTCCGAAGTGACCCGGGTGGCCAAGGAGGTCGGCACCGACGGCAAGCTGGGCGGTCAGGCCCAGGTGGAAGGGGTCACCGGCGCCTGGAAGGACCTGACCGACAATGTGAACCTGATGGCCGACAACCTGACCGGTCAGGTGCGGAACATCGCCGAGGTGACGACCGCCGTGGCCAACGGCGACCTGTCCAAGAAGATCACCGTCGACGTGAAGGGCGAGATCCTCGAGCTGAAATCGACCATCAACGTCATGGTGGACCAGCTGAACTCCTTCGCCTCCGAAGTGTCGCGCGTGGCCCGTGAAGTGGGCACCGAGGGCAAGCTGGGCGGCCAGGCCAACGTGAAGGGCGTCGGCGGGGCCTGGAAGGACCTGACCGACAACGTGAACTTCATGGCCGCCAACCTGACGGGTCAGGTGCGGAACATCGCCGAAGTGACCACCGCCGTGGCCAACGGCGACCTGTCCAAGAAGATCACCGTCGATGTGAAGGGTGAGATTCTCGAGCTGAAATCCACCATCAACGTCATGGTCGATCAGCTGAACGCCTTTGCGTCGGAAGTGACCCGCGTGGCCCGCGAAGTGGGGACGGAAGGCAAGCTGGGCGGCCAGGCGCAGGTGACCGGGGTGACCGGCGCCTGGAAGGACCTCACCGACAATGTGAACTCCATGGCCGCCAACCTGACCGGTCAGGTGCGCGAGATCGCCGAAGTGACCACCGCCGTGGCCAACGGCGACCTGTCCAAGAAAATCACCGTGGACGTGAAGGGTGAGATCCTCGAACTGAAATCCACCATCAACGTCATGGTGGATCAGCTGAACGCCTTTGCCTCCGAAGTGACCCGCGTGGCCCGTGAGGTCGGCACCGAGGGCAAGCTGGGCGGCCAGGCCCAGGTCAAGGGTGTGACCGGGACCTGGAAAGATCTGACTGACAATGTGAACTTCATGGCCGGCAACCTGACCGGTCAGGTGCGAAACATCGCCGAAGTGACCACCGCCGTGGCCAAGGGCGACCTGTCCAAAAAGATCACCGTGGACGTGAAAGGCGAAATCCTCGAGCTGAAGAACACCATCAACGTCATGGTGGACCAGTTGAACGCCTTCGCCTCGGAAGTGACCCGGGTGGCCAAGGAGGTCGGCACCGAGGGCAAGCTGGGCGGCCAGGCGCGGGTGGAGGGCGTCGGCGGAACCTGGAAGGACTTGACCGACAATGTGAACTTCATGGCCGCCAACCTGACAGGTCAGGTGCGGGGCATCGCCGACGTGGTGACCGCCGTGGCCAACGGCGACCTGAAGCGCAAACTGACGGTGGACGCCAAGGGCGAGATCGCCTCGCTGGCCGACACCATCAACGGCATGATCGAGACCCTGGCCATCTTCGCCGACCAAGTCACCAACGTCGCCCGCGAGGTGGGCATTGAGGGCAAGCTCGGCGGACAGGCACGGGTGCCCGGCGCCGCCGGCCTGTGGCGCGACCTGACCGATAACGTCAACCAGCTGGCCGGCAATCTGACCACCCAGGTCCGCGCCATCGCCGAGGTGTCGACCGCAGTGACCAAGGGCGAGCTGACCCGCTCCATCACCGTCGAGGCCTCGGGCGAGGTCGCGGCGCTGAAGGACAACATCAACGAGATGATCCGAAATCTGAAGGATCAGACCCTCAAGAACACCGAACAGGACTGGCTGAAGACCAATCTGGCCCGCTTCACCCGCATGCTGCAGGGCGAGCGCGATCTGTCCACAGTGTCGAACATGGTGCTGTCCGAACTGGCGCCCCTGATCAACGCCCAGCACGCGGTCTTCTATGTCTCGGACAAGGACCCGGCGGATGAGCCGGTCCTGGTGCTTGCCGCCGCCTACGCCTCGACCCAGCACGAGGAACTATCGCCGACCTTTCGGCTGGGCCAGAGCCTGATAGGCCAGTGCGCCAAAGAGAAAGAGCGCATTCTGCTGACCAACGTGCCGGCCGACTATGTCCAGATTGGCTCGGGACTCGGCGGCGCGGCGCCGCTGAACATCATCATATTGCCCGCCCTGTTCGAGGGCGAGGTCAAGGCAGTGATCGAGCTGGCGACGTTCGGCGAGTTTTCAGAGACCCACCAGTCGTTCCTGAGCCAGTTGATGGAATCGATCGGCATCGTGCTGAACACTATCGCCGCCAACATGCGTACCGAGGGCCTGCTGAGCCAGTCCCAGCTTCTGACCGCCGAGCTTCAGGCGCAACAGGATGAGTTGAAGACCACAAACGACCGGCTGGAGCAGCAAGCTGCGTCGCTGCGCCAATCCGAGGAACTGCTTCGCGCCAAGCAGGAAGAGTTGCAACAGTCCAACGCCGAACTGGAGGACAAGGCGGTCCTGCTTTCCGCGCAGAACCAGCAGGTGGAGGCCAAGAACCAGGAGGTCGAACAGGCGCGTTTCGCCCTGGAGGAAAAGGCCGAACAGCTGGCCCTGACCTCGAAATACAAGTCGGAATTCCTGGCCAACATGAGCCACGAGCTGCGCACGCCGCTCAACAGTTTGCTGATCCTGTCCAAGATGCTGAGCGAGAACACCCAGGGCAATCTGACCCTGAAACAGGTCGAGTTCGCCAAGAACATCCACGCGGCCGGTTCGGACCTGCTGGGCCTGATCAACGACATCCTCGACCTGTCCAAGATCGAGTCCGGCACCGTCACCCTGGACATCAGCGAAACGGCCTTCGAGTCCCTGCGCAACCAGATGCAGCGGACCTTCGCCCAGATCGCTCAAGACAAGAAACTGGACTTCAGCATCGAGATCGACCCTGATTTGCCCAAGTCGATGTACACCGACGACAAGCGGCTGTTGCAGATCATCAAGAACCTGCTGTCGAATGCCTTCAAATTCACCGCCACCGGTTCCGTTCAGATGCGGATTGATCGGGCCGAGCGCGGGTGGAGCGCTGGCAATGAACACCTGAACAAGACTGGTCAGGTGCTGGCCATTTCCGTCCACGACAGCGGCATCGGCATCCCGGAAGACAAGCAACGCATCATCTTTGAAGCCTTCCAGCAAGCCGACGGCACGACCAGCCGGAAATACGGTGGCACCGGTCTGGGCCTGTCCATCAGCCGCGAAATCACGCGCACACTGGGCGGTGAACTGAAGGTCGAGAGCGAGCCCGACCAGGGCAGCACCTTCACCCTGTACCTCCCGCTCAACTTCAGCCCGACCGCCGTGCCTGCCGGTTCCTCCGGGCGCGAGGCGGCCAAGATGATCACGGTGCGGACTGCGCCGACCGAGAGCGAGGCAGAGGCCGTAGAGCCGGTCAGCGACGATCGCGATTCCGTGGCGCCGGGCGATCCCGTCATCCTGATCGTGGAGGACGACCCTCGCTTCGGCTCGATCCTGCTGGCCCTGGTCCGGGACTGCGGATTCAAGGGCGTCGTGACCCAGGAAGGGATAGCCGCGGCCTCCCTGGCGCGCCGCTATGGGCCGCAGGCGATCATGCTCGACATCGGCCTGCCCGACATGGACGGCCTGGCGCTGCTGGATCTTCTCAAGCGGACGCCGGAGACGCGGCACATCCCGGTCCATGTGATCTCGGCCGACGACCAGGCCGGACTGGGCCTGGCCATCGGCGCCTTCGGGTTCACGCCCAAGCCGATCGACCGCGAAGGCGTTGTCGCCAGTCTGGACGAGGTGAAGAAATTCGTCTCCGTCGCCAAGCGCCGGCTGGTGCTGATCGGCAAGGCCGGTCTCGCCGCGGACGCCCTTAAGGCCGCCTTCGGAAGCCTGGTTCGGGTGGACTCCCTCAAGGGGCTCGGCAAGATCAAGCTGAGGTCGTCCGACAGCCTGATCATGGACGCCGGCGGCACGCCGGTTCCGGCGGCGGTCGACTATCTGAAGTCCGCCGAACGGCCCGCTGTGGTCTATGCCGAAGAGCCCCTGAGCGCGGAGGACGAACGGCGGCTGCGGCTGGCGGTGTTCGCGGGCCATGTGCGGATGGCGCGGACGCCCGACCAGTTGCTGGAGCAGGCGACCTTGCTGCTGCATGAGCCGACGGAACGCCTGTCGGAGGCCGCCCGGACGACGCTGGCGCAGACCCGCAAGGAGGACGCCATCCTGACGGGCCGCACCGCACTGGTGATTGATGACGACATCCGCAACATCTTCTCCATGGCCAGCGCGTTGGAGGAGTTTGGCGTCGACCTGCTCTACGCCGAGAGCGGTCGCGCCGGGCTGGACCTGCTGCGCCAGCATCC
This sequence comes from Brevundimonas sp., assembly GCF_030682035.1. GTDB lineage: Bacteria > Pseudomonadota > Alphaproteobacteria > Caulobacterales > Caulobacteraceae > Brevundimonas. The sequence continues at coordinate 34,621 of NZ_JAUXQZ010000028.1, forward strand.
CGAGATCGACGTCATCCTGGTCGACATCATGATGCCCGACATGGACGGCTATGAGACGATGCGGGAAATCCGGGCCATCGCCCAGTTCGCCGACCTGCCCATCATCGCGGTCACAGCCAAGGCCATGAAGGGCGACCGGCTGAAATGCATTCAGGCCGGCGCCTCCGACTATGTCTCCAAGCCGGTTGATATCGACTATCTGATCTCGGTCATGCGGGTCTCGATCCAGCGGTCGGACGCCAACCGGTTGGGCGTCGGCGCCCCGCACGTTGCGCCGGCGGCGCTCTGATGCCGCGGCGTCCGAAGGCCACGTCCGCGCCCCTGTCCGCGCGGGTGCTGATCGTCGATGACGACGAGCGCAATGCGTTCGCGGCATCCGAAGCGCTGGAGGTTCTCGGACACGAGCTCGTCGTCGCTCGATCGGGCGAAGAGGCCCTGCGCCTTCTGCTGACCCAGGAGTTCGCCGTCATCCTGCTGGACCTCCACATGCCCGGCATGGATGGCTACGAGACCGCCAAGCTGATCCGCGAGCACCCCCGCACGCGCGATACGCCGATCGTCTTCGTGACGGCGGTGTTCCGGGACGAAGCCCACATCTTTCAGGCCTACACGGTCGGGGCCGTCGATGTGGTGTTCAAGCCGGCGGACCCCTTCATCCTGCGCTCCAAGGTATCGATCCTGGTTGACCTGCATCTGAAGACGCTTCAGGTCCGGCAGCAGGCGGATGAGCGCCATGCCCTGCTTCAGGAAAACGCCCGCATCAGCGAGGCGCGGCTGGAGGCGGAGCTGGCCCTGCGCCGGGCGCGGGAACGGCAGGACGCCATTCTCAAATCCCTGCCTGTGGTGTTCACCTCGCGGACGACCATCCACCCGTTCGGCGCCCTGTTCGTCAGCGACAGCATCATGCCTCTGACCGGTTTCGAACCGAGCCGTTTCGTCGACGAGCCCGAGATCGGTCTGGGCCGCATTCATCCGGACGACGTCGCCGGCGTCGTCGAATGCCTGATGAAGGCGTCGGAAACCGGTGCCTATGCCTGCGAGTATCGCTGGCAGTGCGCCGATGGCGAGTACCGCACCTTTCTCGATCAGGGGGTCTGGGCGGCCGCTGAGGAGGATGGAACGGCCCAGATTCTGGGTACATTGCTGGACGTCACCGAGCGCCGTCTTCTCGAGGAGCAACTGACCCAGGCGCGCAAGATGGAGGCGGTCGGACAGCTGACGGGCGGCGTCGCGCATGACTTCAACAACCTGCTCACAGTGGTGCTCGGCAATGCGGACATCCTTCTGCGGCGTGTCGAGGATGAGCCCCGGATCGTCAAACACCTGACGGCGATCCGGGCCGCCGCCGAACGGGGGCACACCTTGACCCGACAGTTGCTCGCCTTCTCGCGGCGCCAGCAACTGAACCCCGAGGCCGTCGATCTCAACGCGCTGATCCGCGGCTTCGCACCGCTGATGCAGCAGGCCGTGGGCGAGGGTGTGACCATCGCGCTCGCGCTCGCTCCCGAACCTCTCTACGCCGATGTGGACCCGACTCATCTGGAAACGGCGCTCCTCAATCTGGCGGTCAACGCGCGGGATGCGATGAACAATGAGGGGACGGTGACCATCGAGTCCGAGGGGCCTGCCCATACAGGCGGTTCGTGGACCCGGATCGTGGTGCGCGACACCGGCGCCGGCATGACCAGCGAGGTGGTCAAGCACGTGTTCGAGCCCTTCTACACCACCAAGGACGTTGGCAGCGGATCCGGGCTGGGCCTGTCGCAGGTCTATGGCTTTGTTACCCAGTCTGGTGGCAAGGTTCAGGTTTCCAGTTCCCCGGGTCAGGGGGCGGCTTTTGAACTGCTGCTGCCGTTGACGGACAGGCGACCGCAATCCGCCGCCACTCCCCCGCCGGTCGCGGAAATCGAAACCGGGTCCGAAAGCATTCTGATTGTGGAGGACGAGCCGGCCGTCCTGAACCTGTGCCTCGATATGCTGACCGACCTCGGGTACCGATGCGACGTCGCCCAGGATGCCGCCGAAGCCCTGCGCCGGCTGAAAAGCGAGCAACACTACGACCTGCTGTTTTCGGATGTCGTCATGCCGGGCGGCATCAACGGGATCGAGTTGGGCCGTCGCGCCGTCGCGATGCGACCGGACCTGAAAGTCCTGCTCACTTCGGGCTACCTCGGCGAGACTGCCCGGCACGAGCCGCATGACTTTCCGCTGATCGACAAACCCTATGAGCGATCAGAACTGGCCGCGCGCTTGAGGGAGATGCTGACGGGGCGACCCGCCTCTACGCGGGAAGCTCAGTCAGCCTGAGGGGGTGCCCTCAGGATAACCCCGCGTGATAGAAAGCCGCCCTGCCCTCTTGAAATCAGGCAACTGCCGCCGCCCCCTCGCCGCCGCTTCGCTGCGGAAGCGGCGGCGAGGGGGTCTGTTTGTCAAGGGACGCTGGATGTTGAAGCCGTTGTAAATCGCCGCGTCGGTGGTCAGGAAACACTGGGCTGAAGCCTGGGATTTGACCCTCAGCGGCTGCCGTTCCCGCCTCCGGACCGGAGGTCGAGCGTCCCATTGCTCAAGAGCAGCGCCTAACGACCTCGCCGCTCGAACAGCCCGGCCAGCGCCTGCAGTCGCGCGACCTGAGCCGCGGCCGCCGGGGTAGGCAGGGCCGCCGCGGTTGCGGCGGCCGTCAGCTTCACGGCCAGGGCCGCCGATCCGGGCCGATCGACGCGACCGCCAGCACGCCAGCGTTCGATCGCCGTGCCGACCTCGGCGGTCAGGCTCGCGTCGGCCCAAGGTTCGCGCACCACCTGATCGAGATAGGCTTGGGCCACGTCGGGGGTGTCGGCCCAGGCTGTCCGGGTCTGGGTCTGGGGATTGATCGTCTCCGACGTGACGGCCTCGGCGGCGGCAATCTCCGCCGCCGACAGATGTTCGTTCGGAATCAGCCGCAACACATCGAGACCGCGAGCGATCTCGCTCGAATAGATCCGGCCGTTGAACCAGTAGGCGGACCAGGACCCGCCGACATACAGCCGGCTGGCGTCGATCGGACCCCGGTCGAAGAAGGCGATCTCGACCGGCCGGGCTGGATCGGTGAAGTCCATGATCGAGACCCCGCCCTGATACCAGGCCTGAACCATCAGGTCGCGGCCCGGGACCGGAATGATCATCCCGTTGTGGGCGACACAGTTTTCAGTCGCGCCCTGCGCGCTCGGCAGCTTGTGGAAACTCTGCCCTTTCAGGGTCCGGTTCTCGATGCTGGCGATCATATCGGCACCCCAGGTCGAGGGATCCGTAGCCTGACAACGGGCGCCGATACCGCCGCCCCATTCGTCGGTGAAGACGACCTTGTCGCCGGCGTTGTTGAAGATCGCCGAGTGCCAGTAGGCCATGTCCGGATCGAAGATATCGGAGATGCGGCGCGGGTTCTCCGGATCGGATATGTCCAGCAGGATGCCGTTACCGCTGCAGGCGCCCGCCGCCAGTCCGACTTCGGGGAAGGCGGTGATGTCATGGCACTGGTTGGTCTGGGCGGTGTTCTGGGTCGCGATGCCGGCTCGACCGCCGCGCCACAGACCCGCCACACGGCCGGTTTGGCTATCGGCGAAGATGCGCGGCCGGTTGACGATCGCTGCGTCCTGCGGTCGGTCCAGCTCCACCTTGATCACATCGATCGAGAACAGGGCCGTCTCGGGGTTCTGGTCCGGCTGACCGTCGGTGCAGATGGCCAGTTCCGCCGCCCCGCGCACGTCCGCGGTGCCCGAGTTGTAGATGTAGAGGACATTGGCGTCCGTCGGATGCGGGACCTGCGTATGGGTGTGCGATCCCCGGCAGGTCTGGACGGCAGCGATCTGGCGCGGCGCGTTCAGGTCGCTGATGTCGAAGATGCGGATGCCGCGGAAGCGCTGGCTGGTTACGTCGTCCTCCGTGGTCGCGGCGCCGCAGTTCAACCGGCCGCGGTTCTCCTCGACCGACATGAACAGCAGGTCGCCGTGCACCGAGACGTCGCCCTGACCTCCGGGGCAGACCACCGACATGACCAGCCGCGGAGCGCCCCCGCCGGAAATGTCATAGGCGTTGAAGCCATTGAAGTTGCCGACGAACAGCTTGCCGTTCGATACCGCCATGTCGGAGTTGGCCCGGCCCAGCGGACTGAAGTTTGGATTGCCGCGCGCCCGGGCCGTCAGCGCCTCGCCCTCCGCCTGGCTGGTCGGCGGGGAGAAGCCGATGTCGGGATCCGCGAACCCCGGCGCCATGCCGACGGCGTGCTCCAGCGCCAGGCCGGAGGCCAGTTGGCCGGCGTCCGCCAGGCCGGCCGACAGGGTGCTCCGGCCGTCGACCTGGATCACCTGGGCGGCGCCGGGTCCGGAGGACTGCTGCGCTGCGGCCGCGCTGGCCCCCAGCAACAGGCCGAGAACGGCGACGGTGGAAAGCAGGGTGCTGCGAACGTTCATGGTCGCTCCTTCGGGAAGGGTTTCAGAGGTCAGACAAAAGGGATTGCATGCGTAGTATCTCCGCCGACTGGTCGGCAACGACGGAGTTGGTGAAGTCGGACAGCATCGTATCCTCGGCCGCGCCCGGCTGGGCCATCAGGGCATCGACCATGTCGAGCGCGCCCTGATGATGCTGGATCATGCCCTCGAGGAACAGACGGTCGAAAGCCGGGCCTGTCGCGGCGGCCAGCGCCTGCATCCGCGCCGGCGACAGCATGCCGGGCATAATCGGCGTGTCGGAGGCGGGCATGGCGTGGTCCGCATGGGCGGAATGATCCATGCCCGGCATCGCCAGCGGCCGGCCGCGGTCGGCCAACCAGCCGCGCATCAGCTCCATCTCCGCCTGCTGGCCGATGGCGATACGCCGGCCGAGCAGGCCCACGCCGGTGTTCGATCCCCGTGTCTGCAACAGCTCGACCATCTCCACCGCCTGGGCGTGGTGGACGATCATATGCTGCATGAAGGCGACGTCGTCGCCCGTGAAGCTGCTACGGCCAAGCTCGACCGCCTCCCGGGCGCTGATCACGCGCGATGGAGCGCCCGGCGCGCCGGGGTTGAAGATGGGCGGCGTCTGCGGACTTGCCGTGATCCCGATCAGTCCGACCAGCAAAAGTCCCGCTGCCGCGCCTGCGACCAAGGCCCTAGCCCCCCGCGCCGACGACGCTGAACTTGCCGTCGAGCTCCTGGCCGATGACCCAGTTCATTGTCGGGCCGCTCGCGAACTTGACGCTCCAGGTCTCGACCTTGCCCTCGGGCGTGTCCTCGGCGCTTACAAAGGCCATGGTCTGGATCGCCCCCATGGCGTGCAGCGCCGGCGACATGTTCGCGATCTGGGCGTTGCAGGCGTCCAGCAGCGCCGGCGCCATATAGGCGGCGAGGCAGCTTCCATCGGCGGCTTCGGTGATGATCCGGGTCAGTTGCGGCGCGTACTGGCCGTCCTGGGCCATGGCCGGACATGCCATCAGGCCCGCGGCCGCCACGCCGGCCAACATCAAACGGATACGCATACATCTCTCCTCGCCGGGTCCGACCCGGTTTTGCGAACCATGACCCAGCCGGAAGAGCGTCGCAACCTGCCGCCGCGTGACAAAGAGTTCATGCTCCAGAGCACAGCACGCTGCGCGCGTTGACATCGCCCCCGTTGGGCCGCCACCTGAGCAGGTGGATGGAGCGGCGGCGATGAAGAGACTTCCCCTGGCAGGCCTGCTGCTGGCGGCGTGCGGCCTGACGGCCTGCGCGGGCGTCGGCGTTCCCGGCGACGCGGAGACCGCGGCCTGGTGGCGCACCACGGCGGACCTGTCCAGCGACGCCATGGAGGGCCGCGACACGGGCTCGCCGGGCCACGCCCGCGCCGTCGCCTATATTGCAGAGCGCTTCCGCGCTGCTGGTCTCCAGCCCGCCGGGGACAATGGGACCTTCCTGCAATCCATTCCCCTGCATGAGGTCGCCGTCACTTCCCAAGGCACGGCCGTGTCTGTGGTCCGCAGCACCGGCGGTGTCTGGCCGCTTCGGTTCCTGCATGACATCACGGTGACCCCGACCGACGACCTGCCCGCCGCACTGGACGGCGAGCTGGTCTTCCGGGGCTATTGCTCGGCCTCGGAGATGCAGGCGGTGCAGGGGCGGATCGTCGTCTGTTTCGGCGCGCGGCGGACCGGCATGCCCGGAGGCGGCGACCGCTTGGCGGCCGCCACAGCGGCCGGGGCCATCGGATTGATCAATGTCGACGACCCGGGCTTTGATATCGAGCCGCCGCGCTGGCCGGTCGCATACGCCCGCTCGGTCGGGTTTGCCAACGCCGCACCCGGCCCGACCCGCATCCCGGTCATGCGGTTGTCTGCGAGCGTGTTCAGCGATGTCATCGACGGCTCCGGTCAGGACCCCGACGCCATTCTGGCGGCGGGTTCGCGCTCCACGCCCCTGCCCTCGTTCGACATTCCGGCACGACTCCAGGCGCGGTTTTCGATCCGGAAACGGGACTACAGCTCGGACAATGTGCTGGGCGTCCTGCCCGGAACCGACCCTGCTCTCGCGGACCAACCGGTGTTGGTCGACGCCCATCTGGACGGCTACGGCTACGGCGAACCGGTCAATGGCGACAGCCTGTACAACGGTGCCCTGGACGACGCCGCCTATGTCGCCACCCTGATCCAGCTGGCGGACCGGCAGGCCGGCCGCGGCTTCCGTCGGCCGGTGATCTTCGCCGCCTTCACGGGCGAGGAGAAAGGCCTGCTGGGCTCGCGCTGGCTGGCCGACCATCCAACGCCGTCTGCACCCCTGCCCGTGGCCGTCATCAATCTGGACCAGCTTCGGCCGCTCTATCCGCTGACCATCCTGACCACGATGGCGCTGGACGATTCGACGCTGGGCCAGACGGTTCGGGAGATCGCAGAGCCGATGGGGATCGAGGTTCGGCCCGACCGGGAGCCGGAGCGTGGCCTGCTGCGCCGCTCGGACCACTGGCCCTTCATGCAGAAAGGCGTTCCGGCGGTCAGCTTCATCTTCGGCTATGACCCCGGCACCGAGGCGGAACGGCGCTACAGGGAATGGTACACGACCCGCTACCACCTGCCCCAGGACAATATGACGACGCCGATCGACCATGAGGCGGCGGGCGCGTTCAACCGCTTCTTCTTCACCCTGACCGAACGGGTCGCCAACGCCGACGCGCCGCCGCAATGGCTGCCGGACAGTCCCCATCGGCCCAGAACGGCTGATTAGGTCTTTCGCCCGAACCAGCCGGTCCGGCCGGACGGTGATGGAGGCGCGGGTTCAGGGGCCGGCGGCGCAGCGCGCGGCGAAGGCATCGGGACACCTTCCACCGGCCGCCGGCGGATGACCAGATTGCGAATCTCGGTCATGTCCTCCATGGCGAATTTCACGCCTTCGCGGCCGAGGCCGGAATCCTTGACGCCGCCATACGGCATGTTGTCGACACGATAGCTGGGCACGTCGCCGATCAGGATGCCGCCGACCTCGAGGACGTCCCAGGCTCGCATGGCCTTGTGGATGTCGCGCGTGAAGATGCCTGCCTGAAGCCCGAACTTTGAATCATTGACCTCGGCCAGGGCCGCCTCGAAATCCGAGAAGCGCGACAGGATGGCGACGGGCCCGAAGGCCTCTTCCTCCCGGATTTTCAAGCCTCGCCCCACGCCCTCCAGCAGGGTCGCGTCCAGCATGGCGCCGGTGCGATTGCCGCCGCACAGCACGGTCGCCCCGGCGCCGCGGGCCTCATTGATCCAGTCCTCCAGCCGGGTCGCCTCCTTCTCGTCGATCATGGGGCCGATGAAGGTGGTCTCCTCGCGCGGATCGCCGCAGATCAGGGCCTTGGCCTTCTTCACCAGCAGGTCCCGCATCGGACTGTAGATGTCGTCATGGATCAGGATGCGCTGCACCCCGATGCAGGACTGACCCGACTGGTAGAAGGCGCCGAAGATGATCCGCTCGGCGGCGTCTTCCAGGTCGCTGTCGCGGTCAACGACGACGGCGGCGTTGCCACCCAGTTCCAGCACCACCTTCTTCTTGCCGGACTTCGCCTTCAGCGCCCAGCCGACGTCGGGTGATCCGGTGAAGGACAACAGTTTCAGCCGCTCGTCCGTGGTGAACAGGTCCGAGCCGTCGCGCGTGGCCGGCAGGATGGAGAAGGCGCCCTTGGGCAGATCGGTCTCGGCCAGCACCTCGCCGATGATCAGCGCCCCCAGAGGCGTACGCGAAGCCGGCTTCATCACGAACGGACAGCCCACGGCCAGCGCCGGAGCGATCTTGTGAGCCGCCAGATTGAGCGGGAAGTTGAACGGCGAGATGAAGGAGCACGGCCCGATCGGCACCCGCTTCCACATTCCCTGATAGCCCCGGGCCCGCGCCGAGATGTCCAGCGGCTGGACCTCGCCGGTGATGCGCACCGACTCCTCGGCGGCGATGCGGAAGGTGTCGATCAGCCGGCTCACCTCGCCCCGCGAATCCCGGATCGGCTTCCCGGCCTCGATACACAGGGCATAGGCCAGCTCATCGGCGCGTTCGGTGAACCGGGTCACGCAATGGGCCAGCACCGCTTGCCGCTCATAGGCCGCCATCTCGGCCATCGGGCGCGTGGCCTCGACCGCCGCGCCAATGGCCCGGTCGATCGTGGCAGCGTCGGCCATGGCCACGCGCGTCGCCACCTTGCCAGAGTATTTGTCGGTCACTTCCAGGTCCTGATTGGGCGCTGCCGCCTCATTGGCCAGGTACAGCGGATAGGAGGCTTTCAGGGACGGCATGGATCGGCGCTCCGGGCGGGGTTTGGAGATTAAACCGGCAAGGCCGCGCTGAGTTCGCGGACATCCTTGTTCAGGATGCGGTCGTTGTCGGCATAGTCGATCGGCACCTCGACCACATGAACCCCCGGCGTATCCAGACACTGCTGCAACAGGGCCGGCATCCCCTCGGCCGAGGTCACCCGGTGGCCATGGGCCCCGTAGCTCTCGGCGTATTTGACGAAGTCCGGATTGCCATAGGTCAGGCCCCAGTCCTCGAAGCCCATATTGGCCTGTTTCCAGCGGATCATGCCGTAGCTGTTGTCGTTGAGGATCAGCACCACGAGGTTCAGCTTCAGCCGCACCGCGGTCTCCAGCTCCTGACTGTTCATCATGAAACCGCCGTCGCCGCAGACGGCCATGACCTTGCGTCCCGGGAAGATCATGCTGGACGCCATCGCCGACGGCAGGCCCGCCCCCATGGTCGCCAGCGCATTGTCGACCAGGAAGGTGTTGGGCATATGCGCCGGATAGCTGCGAGTGAACCAGATCTTGTAGACGCCGTTGTCGAGGCACAGGATCCCGTCGGACGGCATGACCTTGCGGACCTGATCGACCAGATACTGTGGATAGACCGGGCAGCGCAGGTCGCCGACCGAGGCGGCGGTGTGATCCAGCTCGGCTTTGTGGGCGCGGACCATGGCGTCGAAGATCCAGTGCGGCTGGGCCGCCAGCGTCTCCTTGATCTGCCAGATGGCGTTGGCGATATCGCCGACGACCTCGATCTGCGGGAAATAGACCGGATCGACCTCGGCCGTCCGGAAGCCGATGTGGATGACGTCGCAGCCGCCCGGCTTCATGAAGAAGGGCGGCTTTTCGATCACGTCATGGCCGACGTTGATGATGACGTCCGCGGCCTCGATGATCCGGTGCACAAAGTCGCCTGACGACAGGGCGGCGCAGCCCAGGTATTTCGGATTGCGCTCGTCGATCACCCCCTTGCCCAACTGGGTGGTGATGTAGGGAATACCGGTCTTTTCAACCAGTTCGGTCAGCATCCGGCTGGTGAGCTTGCGGTTCGCTCCGGCGCCGATGATCAGCAGGGGCGACTTGGCCCGGGCGATGCGGTCCACCGCGATACGGATCGACTTGTCGTCAGCCACGGGGCGGCGCACCCGGCTGGCGACGATGACGGGCGAGGTGGTCTGCTCATGGGCGATGTCCTCGGGGAACTCCAGATGGGTGGCCCCGGGCTTCTCCTCCTGGGCCAGACGCATAGCCTCGCGGACCCGGGCGGGAATATTGTCGGCCGAGGCCAGCTGATGGGTGAATTTGGAGATCGGCCGCATCATGTCGACGACGTCAAGGATCTGGAACCGGCCCTGTTTGGATGACTTGATCGGCTTCTGGCCGGTGATCATCAGCATCGGCATGCCGCCCAGCTGGGCATAGGCGGCGGCGGTGACCAGATTGGTCGCCCCCGGCCCCAGGGTCGCCAGACAGACTCCCGCCTTCCCCGTATGCCGGCCATAGGTCGCGGCCATGAAGCCTGCCCCCTGCTCATGCCGGGTCAGGATCAGTTTGATCTTTCGGCTGCGCGACAGGCTGTCGAGGAAATCCAGGTTCTCTTCGCCCGGGACGCCGAAGACATATTCACAGCCTTCCTCTTCCAGACAGGCGACAAAAAGGTCCGAAGCCTTGATCATCGTCTTTTCCAATACGGGACCGGCGACCGTTGCGGACGCGGCGGGGGCGGATGGGGAAAGCGGTACTGGGTCGGCGGGCTCAGCCGCGGGCCGGACCGCGTTGGGCCGACGACGGCCAAGGCCGCGCGCCACCACGAAAAAGGCGATCATGACGACAAGGACCAGCGCGCCCACGACCAGCGGGTGGCTTGCCGCCGGCAGGATCGTGTCCTGTATCGATTGCCCGGTCATGACGACTTCCCCGCGCGCGCGTCACCATGACCCGGAACGCCGTTCTTTGTCACGCTCGCGATAAGCCGGCTGATCAGGCCCCGGGCACGCGCAGCCCGCGCGCCGCCTCGGTCAGGGCGGCTTGGTCGGCTGAAGAATCGGAGAAGGCGCGCAGGCTGCTGCGATAGGCCACCGTCGCCGCGGCGCTGTCGCCCAGCACCATCCGCGCCCGCATCAATCGCACCCAGCCGTCACGGTCGCGCGGCGAGGTTCTGAGCCGCTCTTCAAGTCCGCCGACCATGCCCTGGATCATGGCTTGCTGATCGGCGGGGGACATATTTTGCGCGTCCGCGATCTGGGCCGCGGTCGGTCCGGGAATACCGGGCGGGACGGCGGCGGCGGGCGTTCCCGCCGGCGCGGGTCGCAGCCGGGCCGAGATGTCCTGCCCCCGCTCACGCGCCAGATCCTCGACGAAGGCCCGGACCTCGCCCGCCCAGGGCGCGCCCGCGGGGGCCGAGTTGATCAGGTCGATCCAGGCCGTCATGGCCGCCTCGCGCTCGCCGCGCTGGTCCATCTCGACGGCGATGAAATAGCGGGCGCGCGGGTCCTGCGGATCGGCGCGCAGGGCGCCACGGAAGGCCGTCAGGGCGGCGGGAGTCACCCGCCCTCCCCCGGCCTGGACCAGGGCCTCGCCCTGGGCCGAGAAATGCTCGGCGTTGGCAGGCTCCAGCGTCGCCGCGCGGCCATAGGCCTCGGCCGCCTCGGCGAACCGGCCGGTCTGGAAATAGGACCAGCCGAGCATGCGCCAGCCGTTGACATCCTCGGGCGTCTGGCGAAGCTGGGCCTCCAGCTGGACGATCATCGCCTGGACGTCAGCGCCGTCATGGGCCGCATCCGCAGGCGCCGCCGCCATGGCTGCGCTGCGCGGTCCGGCGCCCGGAAGGTCGGGCCGCCCCAACAAGGCGTACAGCCCCGCGCCGCCCAGGGCGACGGCAGCCGCGAGGCCCAGCGCCAGCCGAACCAGGGCCTTCTCGCCCAGCGGCCGGCCCGTCGACGTGGTCTCGACCCCTTCAGCCAGCGCCCGACGCTCGACCTCCAGACGCAGCGCCGCAATATCCTCGGCGGGCGCCGTCCCGGCCTTGGCCTGTCGGTCGAGATCCGCCAGTTGCGCCTTCAGCACCTCGGCGGAGGTCGTCCGCCGATCCAGAACCCCGCCGGGCCGGATCAGCGGTATGGCCAGCCCGACCACCGCGAGGGCGATCATCAGGGTCAGGACTATCCAGAGGATCATGGCGCGTCACCGGTTTTCAGAATGGCGGCGAGCGCACGTCGCTCCTCGGCCGACAGGGGTGTGGGATCGGCCGCGCCTGCCCGGCCACGACGCCGCAGATAGAGCGCGACGCCCAGCCCTCCGGGGATCAGCACCAGCAGGGGCGCGCTCCACAGCAGGATGGTCTGCAGGTCCAGAGGCGGCTTCAGCAGCACGAAATTGCCATAGCGGGCGACGACATAGGCCATCACCTCTTCGTCGGTGTCGCCGGCCGACAGCCGTTCGCGCACAATAGCCCGCAGGTCGGCGGCCAGCGGCGCATCGGAATCGTCGATCGACTGGTTCTGGCAGACGACGCAGCGCAGTTCCCGGCTGATCTCCCGCGCCCGGGCCTCGAGCACAGGATCGGCCAGTTGTTCTTCCGGCAGGACCGCCGCGACGGGTCCGGCGATCAACAGGGCGCCGAACAGTCCCAGGACGAAGCGTCTCATGTCTCGCTCTCCAGCCTGTCCATCATCGGCTGCAGGATTTCCGTCCAGACCTCCGGCGTGATCGGACCGACGTGGCGGTAGCGAACCCGACCATGGCCGTCGATCACGAAGGTCTCCGGCGCGCCTGTGACGCCGAAGTCGATGCCGGTGCGGCCGCGCGGGTCCGATCCGATCAGCGTATAGGGATTGCCCCGCTGGGCCAGCCATTCGGACCCGGCGGCGGGCTCGTCCTTCCAGTCCAGTCCGTGGATGGTCACCCCTTGGGACTGGAGGCGCAGCAGCATCGGATGCTCGATGACGCAGGCCACGCACCAGGAGGCGAAAACGTTGAGCAGCAGGGGCTTGCCGGTGAAGTCCGACGACGCCAGCCCCACGGTGTCCTCGGGCGTCAGGCCCGGCAGGTCGAAGGCCGGGATCGGCCGATCAATCAGCATGGACGGCAGGATGCTGGGATCGCGGCGCAGGCCCAGGCCGAGGGCCGCGGCGACCATCAGGAACAGTACAATCGGAACGATGAAGGCCAGCCGCCTCATGTCGGCGCCTCCGCAGCCTTGGCCGAGGTCGCCTTGCGGATGGGCATCCCAAGCCGCGTCCGCCGGTCCGACAGCGACAGCACGCCGCCCAGCGCCATGATCATGGCGCCGCCCCAGATCCAGCCGACCAGCGGATGCCACCACAGCCGGACGGTGACCCCGCCTGGCGTCGCGCTCTCACCCACGGAGATATAGAGGTTGCCCATCGCCTCGCCACGAATGCCGGCCTCGGTCGTCTGGGTCTGGCTGGACGGATAGAAGCGTTTCTCGGACAGCATCAGGAACGGCTGTCCCTCCCCCTCGACCCGGAAACGGGCCTGTTGCGCCTGATAGTTCCGCCCCGTCGCCGGACCCACGGCGTCCAGGGTGATGCGCCGACCGGCGAACGCGATGGTCTGGCCCGGAACCATGGTCGCGACCTCGCTGACGGTCCAGGCGGCCATGGCTGTGATCCCGATCGTGGTGACGCCCAGGCCGGCATGCGCGACCGCCACCGCCCAGAAGGCCAGCGGCGTGGTGCGGATCAGTCGCGCTGTTTCAGCACCCTTGCGGCCGATGCCCCAGCGCCGCGCCAGCAGCATGAAGGCCGCCGCGATCAGCCAGACGCCCAGGGCGATCCCAAGGGCTGCTCCGACCTTGGCGACCCCGAACACCACGATCCCCAGGCCCGCTGTGACGACGGCGGCGGCGATCGGCCAGCGCAGCCGCATCAGCACGGCGCGAACCGTGTCCCGCTTCCAGTTCAGCATCGGCCCGAAGCCGACCAGCACCAGCAGCGGAATGAACAGCGGCGCGAACGTCAGGGCGTAGTATGGCGGGCCGACGGAAATCTTGCCCCCGCTCAGAACGTCGATGAACACCGGATAGAAGGTGCCGAGGAACACCGTGGCGGTCGCCGCCAGCAGGAACAGATTGTTCAAGGTGATCCCGGCCTCGCGCGACAATGGCGAGAACAAAGCTCCCGTCCGCATCGCCGGCGCCCGCCAGGCGTAGAGGCCCAGCGCTGATCCCGTGGCGATCAGGATGAAGACCAGAATATAGGCCCCCCGCTCGGGATCGACCGCAAAGGCGTGGACGCTGGTCAGAACGCCGGAACGGACCAGGAAGGTGCCGATCATGCTGAGTGAGAAGGTCAGAATAGCCAGCAATATCGTCCAGCTGATCAGGGCTCCCCGCTTTTCCAGCACCAGGGCCGAATGCAGCAGGGCCGTGCCCATCAGCCACGGCATCAGCGAGGCGTTCTCGACCGGGTCCCAGAACCACCAGCCGCCCCAGCCGAGCTCATAATAGGCCCACCAGCTGCCCAGGGCGATGCCGACGGTCAGCGATATCCAGGCCGACAGCACCCAGGGCCGCACCCAGCGCGCCCAGGCCGCGTCGACCCGGCCCTCGATCAGGGCCGCGACAGCGAAGGAGAAGGCGACGGAAAAGCCGACATAGCCGAGGTAGAGCAGCGGCGGATGCATCACCAGGCCTGGGTCCTGCAGCAGCGGGTTGAGCTCGGTCCCATCCAGCGGGATCGGGCTCAGTCGCGAGAACGGGTTGGAGGTGAACAGGCAGAAGCCGAGGAAGGCGGCGCTCAGCATCCCCTGCGCCGCCAGCACCCGGGCCTGAAGCGTCTCGCGCAGGGTCTGCCCGAAGAAGGCGATAGCCCCGCCGTGCAGGGCGAGGATCAGCACCCACAGCAGCATGGAGCCTTCATGGCTGCCCCAGGTGGCGGCGAACCGGTAGGCCATGGGTTGGGTGCTGTGGCTGTGTTTGGCGACCAAGGCGACGGAGAAATCCATTGTCAGATAGGCCGTGGCCAGAGCGCCGAACGCCAGGACGACGAAGGCCATCTGCAGCAAGGCCGAGGCCCGCCCCAGCGACATCAGGACCGAGTCCCCCCGATGGGCTCCCAACAACGGAGCCACCGCCTGTATCAGTCCAAGCATGAAGGCGAGGATCAGCGCCAGCTGGCCGATTTCCGCGCTCATTCAATATGCTCCGCCACCCGACCTGTACTGTAGCGAGCGGCGCTCCTATGGTAAAGCAGCGCGGGGGACGGGTCGGAGCGGCATCACAGGCCGTTTGCGGCCCAGGCGCGACGCGGGGGGACGTGGTGGAGGGGGTCCATCGGATCGCCATTCTGGGCTCTGGGCCCGCCGGCCTGAGCGCGGCCGCGCACGCGGCTGCCCGCGGCGTGAGCCACATCCTGCTCGAGAAGTCGGATCACCTGTCGGACACCATCTTCCGCTACCAGCGCGGCAAACACATCATGGCCACGCCCAGCCAGCTGGTGGTGCGCGCGGATGTCAGTTTCGAGCCCGGCAAGCGCGAGGCCATCCTCGACACCTGGTCCCGCGAGGCGTCGAAGCACAAGATCAACGTCCGGCACCATGCCGAGGTGAAGTCCGTCACGGGCGCGAAGGGCGACTTCAGCATCGGCCTGTCAGACGGCTCCATCGTCCGCGCCGAGACGATCGTTCTGGCCATCGGCACCCAGGGCAATCCCAACCTGATATCCTGCGAAGGCGGCGGGCTGTCCCACATCCAGTACCAGCTCGACGACCCTGCCGAATATGTCGACGAACATATCTGCGTCGTCGGCGGCGGCGACGCCGGGATCGAGAATGCTCTCGGCCTGATCGCCGACCGGGCCCAGGGCAATACGGTGACCCTGGTCAACCGCGGCGCCGACTTCGCCCGGGCCAAGGAAGCCAACGCCAAGGCGCTGCTCGCGGCGCAGGAGGCGGGCCACATCACCCTGCTGACCACCGCCGAGACCACGCTGATCGAGCCCGGCTGGATCACCGTCGACACGCCGGAGGGCGCGACCCGTTTCCAGTGCGATCGAATCATCGCGCGCCTGGGTTCTGCCCCGCCCCGCAAATTCGTCGAATCGATCGGGCTGGAGTTCACCAGCGCCGCCCGCGAGGCCTTCCCCAAACTGTCGCCGACGTTCGAAAGCACCGTACCCGGCATCTATGTGATCGGGGCCTTGGCGGGCTATCCGCTGATCAAACACTGTATCAACCAGGGCTATGACGTCGTCGAATACATCGGCGGCGCCGTCGATCTGAAGCCCGCCGACGAACCCCTTCTGGAGGCCCGGCTCAAGGGCCTGCCCGGCAACCGATCGGTTGCGCAGTGGCTGGAGTTCCTGCGTCAGGAGATCGAGATCCTTCGCGGCCTGTCGCCCTTGCAGATGCGCGAGTTCCTGCTCGATTCCGAGGTGCGCGCCTATCAGTCCGGAGACATTGTCTTCAAGCGCAACTCGATCGGCTCGTCGCTATTCGGCATCGCCTCCGGCTCGGTCGAGGTCGAGGTCGGAAGCGGCAAGAAGCGCCTGACCGTCCCCATCCCGACCGGGTCGATCGTCGGCGAGGTGGGACTGATCTCCGGCCGTCCCCGCGGCGCCACTGTCCGCGCGGCCCAGCCCAGCATCCTGCTGGAGATTCCGCGCATGGCCGCCCTGCGCCTGATGGCCTCTGTCAGGGAAGCGCGTGACACCGTCAACCGCATCACCACCGAGCGCCAGCTACTGCAGATGTTCGGCTCCGGCCTGACCCCCGCCGATCTGACCGACGTGCTCGAGACGGCGGAAATCCGCCAGGTGAAGACCGGCGAGGCCATCATCAACGAGGGCGAGGATGGCTACGACATCTTCGTCGTGCGCTCGGGCAGTATGGTGGTCGAAAAGCAGATCGGCGGAAAGCCGGTCTTCCTCTCCTACCTTCCGGCCGGCTCCTACGTCGGCGAGATGGCCCTGGTCGACGGCGGGCGGCGCAGCGCCACCGTTCAGGCGGCCATCCGCTCCGAAGTGGTCAAGCTGGACGGCGACCGCTTCCGGGCCCTGCTCAAACGCAAGCCCGAGCTGGAGGACAAGCTCCGGGCCGACATGGCCGACCGCCGTCGGGTTACCGGCTATATCGAGGAACAGAAGGGCAGGTTCGGCGACGTCGTCGACATGTACAGCGCCGTGGCCGACTTCCTGGTCGAACAAGGCATCGGCGAAGCCACGGACGTTCTGCTGATCGACGAAACCCTCTGCATCGGCTGCGACAACTGTGAAAAGGCCTGCGCCGACGTTCACGACGGCCTGTCGCGGCTGGACCGCGAGGCGGGCCGGACCTACGCCCACCTGCACGTTCCGACCTCGTGCCGGCACTGCGAACATCCGTACTGCATGACCGACTGCCCGCCCAATGCGATCCATCGGGGGCCAGACGGCGAGGTCTTCATCGACGAGACCTGTATCGGCTGCGGCAACTGCCAGCGGAACTGTCCCTATGACGTGATCCGGATGGACTCCCGGCCGCCCGACAAGCCGGACCTGATTTCGTGGATGCTGTTCGGAGCCGGTCCGGGACCGGGCGAACCCGACAAGGCCTGGCGGGCCAAACACAAGCCCAAGGGCGCGGAACCGCCCAAGGTCGCCATCAAATGCGATATGTGCATCGGCAAGTCGGGCGGTCCGGCCTGCGTGCGCGCCTGTCCGACCGGGGCGGCGATCCGGGTCTCGCCCGAAGAGTTCCTCACCGTCAAACGCATGAACAGGGGCGAATAGACCCTTGGCGAAAACGACGAAAACAGGCGAACGCTCCAACGCAGTCCAGCACGAGGGCTTCCTTCGGCACGGAAATTTCCGCTGGGTCTGGCGGGCCGGCGCCCTCTGCGTGATCGCGATCATCGGCTATCTGCTGATGGACGCCGAGCCCCGGCCGAACGGCGGCAGCGTCTATGGCTATGTGGCGGGCACAATCGCGGCGCTGCTGGTGCTGTGGCTGACCCTGCTGGGCCTGCGAAAGCGCGCGATCACCTCGGGAAATTGGTCCCTGAAGGCCTGGGTCTCGGCCCATGTCTATCTGGGGCTGGCCGTACTGGTCGTCGCCACCCTGCATTCCGGATTCCAGTTCGGCTGGAACATCCACACCCTGGCCTATGGGCTGATGGTGCTGGTCGTCGTGTCCGGCCTGTTCGGCATCACCGTCTACGCCCTGCTCCCGCGCTACCTCAGTCGCAATCGCGGCGAGACGACCCAGAAGCAGATGCTGGAAACGCTCAAGGCGCTGGACCGCCAGATCAACGAGGCCGCCCAGCCGCTGTCCGAGGTCCAGGCGCGGGTCGTGCAGATGTCACTGGACGACAGCCGGGTCGGCGGCGGCCTCTGGCGGCGGATTTCGGGCGGGAGCGGCGGCTGCGGCAATCGGCGGGCCCTGTCGCGCCTGCCTGGCCTGCGGCGACAGGCGACCGACGGGGAGCTGCAGATGCTGGATCGGATGGAGGAACTGCTGCAGCGCAAGGCCGCCGCCCTGTCCCAGGTGCGCCGCCACCTGCAGATCCGCGCCTGGCTGAGCGTCTGGCTGGCCGTGCACGTCCCGGCCACCATCGCGCTCATCGCCGCGATCACCGCCCACGTCTTCAGCGTCTTCATCTACTGGTGATGGCCCGATGACCCTTGTCCTTCGCCAGGTCACACGCCGCATCAGCGGAGCCGAGATCGTCCGGGAAAAAGTCCTGCCGACCGATACGGCGCGGATCGGTCGCGGCGCGGACTGTGAAATCCGCCTGCCCGACCTGGCGGTCAGCCTGCACCACGCCACCTTGACAGCGACCGGACCCGGGCGGGTGAGCGTGGCCTCGGCAGGGCGAGAGCCGTTCGGCGTCGATGGCCGGTTCGTCACCCAGGCTGATATCGACGTCGGCCGCGCGCCGCGCCTGACCTTCGGCGATCACATCCTGACCCTGTCGCATGGCGACGGCGGTCGGATTCTGATCAACCTCGCCGCCGCCGAGCCGGCCGAAGGAGAATCGTCATCGGGGGTTCCAGCCGGCGGCGTCATCCCCAAGGCCCGTGTCTTCGGTCGCCGGCGCATCGCCTGGACCCTGGGTCTGGGGATCGTCGCCCTCTGTCTGCTGTGGCCGTTGGCCGCCTTCTACGGCCACCTCAAGGCGCGGATCGATCCTGACCAGCAGTGGTCGACCGGCCCACTGTCCACCGCCCACGCCTTCCTCGAGGATGACTGCCAGTCCTGTCACCAGGAGGCGTTCGTCGCGGTAACCGACGCGTCGTGCAAGACCTGCCACGCCGGCGACCAGACCCCCGCCGCCAAGGCCGCCGCCGCGATATCAGCACGACGCGCGGGCTCGCCCGATGAACTGTCCTTCGTCAGGGACCACGCGCCCCGCCGCCGCATTCTGTGGGGCGCCCCGACCCCGGCCGGGTTCACCGGACAGGCCACGGCCTGGTTCCGGCGCACTTTCAACATGCCCGAGCAACGCTGCGCCAGCTGTCACGTCGAGCACGTCGGCAATCCGGCCTCGCTCCGACCGCCCGAGCCAATCCCTACCCTGACCGCGACCCGGACCTGCATCCAGTGCCACACGGGGCTGACGCACCGGCTGAAGGACACGGACCTGGCGGATGCGCCGTCCTGGGCTCGCCATCCGAATTTCCGCCCCGCCCTGCCCGGTCCGGCCGGTCCAACCCGGGTGTCATTGAATACCCGCCCGCGCGAGGCGTCTGGCCTGACCTTCCCGCACGATCTGCACCTGTCGCCCTCAGGCGGACCCTCGCGGATGGCCCAGACGCTGGGCGGACGCGGCTATGGCGCGGCCCTGACCTGCGCCAACTGTCATCGCCCCGACGCCGATCAAAAGGGCTTTGCTCCCGTCCAGATGGAGCGGGACTGCGCCAGCTGTCACTCCCTGGCCTTCGCCACGCCGGGCGGGGTTCGCCAGCTGCCGCACGGCGAACCGGGTCAGGTAGTCGCCGCCCTGATGGCCTGGCAGGGCCGCGGGCCGGTCGCCGGCGGCGGTACCTCGCGGCGTCGGCCGGGCCAGATCGGCGAAGGCGGCCTGGGCGTGGGCGGCTCGCCAGCCGGCGCCAGCGCGGTGACCACCGTCAGCGGCGCCTTCGGTCCCCGCGGGGCCTGTTTCGACTGCCACACCATATTTCGGACGCCGACGATCCGGTTCACGCCGGTTCGGTTGCCCGGCGACTTTCTCAGCCGCGGGGCGTTCGATCACAGCGTCCGCGAACATCGCATCGACCGGCTGGGCCAGCCCGCCTGCGCCCAGTGCCATGCCGCCGCGACGTCAGGCTCTGCGACTGATCTGCTGCTCCCGTCGGTCAGCGAATGCGTGGAGTGCCACGGCCAGACCACGGCCCGTTCGCCGACGCCGGCTCCGGCTGACTGCGAGACCTGCCACAGCTTCCATGCGCCGTCGCATCCCGCGCCCCGGCCGCCGCGGCCGAACTTTGGCGCCCCGCCTCGTCCGGCAGCGTCAGTTCAGACCACGCCGTAGGCCAGCATCGCCTCGGCGACCTTCTTGAAGCCCGCGATATTGGCGCCGCGCACATAGTCGATCCGCTGCGTGCCCGCGACGCCGCCGTGTTCGACGCAGCGCTGGTGGATGCCACGCATGATGTCGATAAGGTGCTGCTGCAGTTCGGCCTCCTTCCAGGCGATGCGCCCGGAATTCTGGCTCATCTCCAGGCCCGAGACAGCGACACCGCCCGCATTGGCGGCCTTGCCCGGCGCATACAGGATGCCGGCGGCCTTGAAGACGTGCACGCCTTCCAGATCAGTCGGCATATTGGCCCCCTCGGACACTGCCGTACAGCCGTTGGCCACCAGGGTCCGGGCGTCCGCGCCGTTCAGTTCATTCTGGGTCGCGCAGGGCAGGACGACGTCACAGGGCACGGCCCACGGCCGCTGGCCTTCGTGATAGGTGGCGCTGCGGAACTCGGTGACATAG
The DNA here is from genome assembly GCF_030682035.1 of Brevundimonas sp. Lineage (GTDB taxonomy): Bacteria > Pseudomonadota > Alphaproteobacteria > Caulobacterales > Caulobacteraceae > Brevundimonas. Next base: position 55,290 of record NZ_JAUXQZ010000028.1, read on the forward strand.
TCCGCGATGCGTCCGCGCCGTTTGGTCTTGTGCGCCTTGACCCAGTCGATCCTGGTCTGGTCGATGCCGTCGGGATCGTGAATGAAGCCCTGTGAATCCGACAGGGTCAAAACCTTGCCGCCCAGCTGGACGATCTTCTCCGCCGCATGGGTGGCGACATTGCCGGACCCGGAAATTACAGCGGTCTTGCCCGCCACCTCCTGGCCGATGTGGCCGAGCATCTCCTTCAGGAAATACACGGCCCCGTAGCCTGTCGCCTCGGTGCGGATCAGGCTGCCGCCGTAGGACAGACCCTTGCCGGTCAGCACGCCGGTGAACTGGTTGGTGATCCGCTTGTACTGGCCGAACATATAGCCGATCTCCCGGCCGCCCACGCCAATGTCGCCTGCCGGAACGTCAATATCAGCGCCGACGTGGCGGTAAAGCTCGGTCATGAAGGACTGGCAGAACCGCATCACCTCGTGATCCGACTTGCCCTTGGGATTAAAGTTCGAGCCACCCTTGCCGCCACCCATAGGCAGGCCCGTCAGACTGTTCTTGAAGGTCTGCTCAAAGGCCAGGAATTTGAGCACGCTCTCGGTCACGCTCGGGTGGAAGCGGATACCCCCCTTGTAGGGGCCGATCGAGTTGTTGTTCTGCACCCGCCAGCCGCGCTGGACGCGGATATTGCCCTTGTCGTCCTCCCAGCAGACCCGGAAGCTGATCACCCGGTCCGGCTCGGCGATGCGACGCAGGATCTGATAGTGGTGGTACTCTTCCTTGTCCTGGATGAAGTCGAAGATGTCTTCGGCTACTTCCTGAACGGCCTGGACGAACTCGTCCTGGCCGGGATTCCGCCTTTTGACGCCCTCAATGAACCGGGGCAGATCGACGTGGTCCGAAACGGCCATGGCTGCTTCCTTCCATGGGGTCAGGGAGCGGGGTCGAAAGGACGCGCGTCGCAGCCCCCCGCGGGAGGACTGTTGCTGGGCGGGCCGTTCTGCCCTCCGGCGGGAAGGCATTTGACGGTCGGCTCGATCGTGTCAGGACCGCCGGGACCTCTGGCGCCGAAGAAGGCCGCGTCGCCCGAGTCGATGCTCGCCGACAGGACGTCACCCGGACCCGAATCCGTATTGGACGACGGCGCCGCCCTCAGCAGGGAGCTCAGCCGGGCCGAGGCCTGGTCCGACAGCTCGAACGGCCCGAAGGCGCCGCCCGCCCAGGCGAACATCGCCTGCCCCGGGCGCTCGACGATAAAGGTGGAGCCGCCGCTGGTCACGTCAATCGCGCCGGGCGTATCGAAACCCGAGCCCCGCGGACCGGGACCGCGCAGGACGATAAGCGTCGCTTCATCCGGCGAGCCGGCGAACGGGGGCAGGCCGGGATGACCTTCCAGCACGAACAGGGCGTCGGGGCCGACCACCGCCTCTAGCACGGTGCCGCGCACGCCGATGGAGGCAACCGGGGTCCGCACGGCGCCCGGGCGGGCACCGCCCCGGCCCGAGACGAAGCGAAACGCCCCGCGCGCAACCGCGGCCGACGCGCCGGCGGCGTTGCGGTCGGTGTCGATCACGAAGCGGTCTATGGTCACCCGCGCATTTGATCCGACCGTGAAGATCGACTGATCCCGAAGCAGGATCTGCAACTGGCTCTGCGCGCCGCTGACGAAGACGTCGCCGGTGCGGACCTGCCCTCTGAGCGCGGCGGGCCTGAGCGCGCTCTCTCCAGCGGGTTGGGTCCGGATACTGTTTCGGATGGCGGCGTTGACGCCCACAGCCTCCTGGGCCTCGACCGTAGGGGCGGCCAACACGGCGCAGGCCATGGCGGCGGCGGCGACGAGGGTTCGAACCTGGTTCATAACCATCTCTCCTAGTTGGCCGCGCCGAAGCGCCACGTGAGGCGCAGTTCCGCGCCCCAGCTGTCATAGTCCCCCAGCGGGGCCAGGGAATCGCGGGCGCCATAGGTCAGCGCGCCCTCGATACCCACGTCCTGTCGCCAGTCGCCGGTCGCGCCGGCCGCTGTGAAGGCGCTGATCGGGGCTCCGACCGCCACGCGCGCCCAACTGCGGACGTCCTCGCGCGCCGGCGCGCCGAACCCGATGAAGACCGGATCGGGCGCGTCATATTCGAGCCACTGCATACCGCCGGAAATCGCCAGATAGTGGCCGCGACGGGTGGCCGTGTCGTAGCGCGCCTGGAGGCTTGGCCCGGAGTAGCCGAAGGGTTCGTAGTCAGCCTGTTTGTCCACCCAGCCGACCGAGGCCCCGACGCTGCTGCGGGCGGTCAGCCGGTGGCTGACGCCGAGGTTGATGTCATAACGCCAGCCATCACGGTCGCCGCCGATGATCGCGGCCACGGCGTCCACGGCGGGTTCGTCGAACGCCTGGTTCACGGCCTCTCCCGAGAGGGACACCATCGTGGCGTTGCTGGCGCGCCACCGGGCTTGGGCCTTGATGCCGGCTTCCCGCAGATTGGGCTCATCCATCAGGTCCAGGGCCCGCGCCACAGCGCTGACAGCCCAGGAGTTCAGACGGCCGGTGTAGGACAGGCCCGCTTCGACATCGCCGCGGCGAACGTCGCCGTCGATGTCGTCAAAGGTCGATCTGTCGGAGCCTCCCACCGAGCCGTACAGAGCGTAACCCGACGCGTTTCCCAAATCCTGGGCGACGTTCAGGCGTCCCGCGATCACCGCGGCGCCGCCCTCTTCAGTGGCCGGGGGCGTCGGGATCGTGTCGAACTGCGTCGTCAGCGCGCCGGCGGCGTCTTCCTCATAGGTCAGGGCGGTCGACAGACTGCCGCTGAAACGCGTCGACGAACGGGCGCGTTCGATCCTTGCCCGGTAGCGGGTCGCCTCGGCGCGTTGCAGAGAGGTAAGGGTCACGGGATCGAGCAGGTCCAGCTGGTCGCGGGCGCCCTGCAAGTCGTCCAGCCGGTACAGGATGAGGGCGTACATCAGCCGGGCGCCATGGCGGTTCGGGTCTGCGATCAGTACTCGCTCCAACGCGCCGGCCGCCCCGTTGAGATCGCCGGCGTCGGCCGCGCGTCGCGCGAAATCGAGGTTGAGGTCCGGATCGTCCGGCGCCGCGAGCACGGCGTCAAAGTCCTGGGCCGCGACGCCCTCAACCGTAACGGCGGAAAGCCCCACCACAGCGGAAATGAACAAGCCGGCCCGAAAAATCGAGGCGGAACGGTACCCTGGACGCTTCATGTAATCCCCCCACCGCTTGCAGATTGTCCGGGATAGTCTATCCCCGAACAGCGGAGCGAACAGGCTAACATCGTTCCGCGAGGAGCGCATAGCCTAATCGACGAGTGCTTTTTCGAGTGAGGCGGACGCATGGGGGCGGAGCCTGAAACCGAGCGGCTGAAGGACATGGGGTCGCGCCTGGCGCGCTCCAGCCTTTCGCTTACGCGATATATCGCGAAGGCCGGGCCGGGCCTGACCATGGCCTTGCTCCTGCTGATCCTGCACATATTCCAGCCGCCGTTCGTGGGAAGCATCAGCGATCTGGTGTTCGACACCTACCAACGGGCCCATCCGCGCCCCTATGAGGACGCCGGGGTCCGGGTCGTCGATATCGATGACGAGAGCATCCGGAGACTTGGCCAATGGCCGTGGCCGCGCACGGACGCCGTCCGCCTGACGGACGCGCTCACGAACGCCGGCGCAGCGGCCATCGCCTTCGACATCGTTTTCTCGGAGCCGGACCGGACTTCGCCGGCCCGCGCCGTTGAGATACTGCGGCAGAATCCGGAGGCGCGCGGCGACTATTCCGAAATTGCAGCCTTGACCGACCATGACGAACTACTGGGCCAGGCCATGGAGCGTGGGCCTACCGTCACCGGCTATTTCCTGACGGGGGAGGCCAACAACGCACGCCCGAAAGAGCACGCCGGCGTCGCCGTTTCGGGAACGCCGCCGCTGGACGTTCTGCGTGAATACAATGGGGCGATCGTCAACCTGCCGATGATCGGAGATCGCGCTTCGGGCGCCGGCTTTCTCAGCCTGGACGCCGGCCGGGACGACATCATCCGCGCCGTGCCCCTCATCGCAAATCTCGACGGCCAGATCGTTCCGTCGCTCTCGCTGGAAGCGCTCAGGGTTGCTCAGGGCGCGGGCGCGATTCTGGTCCGCAGCACGGACGGTAGCGGCGAAAGTGGCGGACGGGGGCTGACGGAGGTCGTCGCGGTCAAGACCGGAGACCTCCAGATCCCGACCACCGGGATCGGCGAACTGTCGATGTACTACACCGCGCCGCACCCCGAACGCATCGTGCCCGCCTGGCGCATCCTTCAGGGCGACCTCTCGGACGCGGAAATGCGACGGTTGTTCCAGGGCCAGATCGTCTTCATCGGCACGGGCGCGCAAGGTCTTCGGGACCTCCGCAGCACCCCAACCAACGCGGTCGAGTTGGGTGTCGTCATCCACGCCCAGGCCGCCGAGCAGATGATCCTCGGACGTTTCCTCACCCGGCCCGACTGGGCGGTGGGCGTGGAGCGCGCGCTGATGGTGGTGCTCTGTCTGTTGATCGCGCTTTCCGCGCCGGCATTGGGGGCCTTGCGCGGCGGCGTGCTGGCCATGCTCGCGCTCGGCGGGGTGTTGGCGGGATCCTGGTTCGCCTTCAGGAACAGCGGCCTGCTGCTGGAACCCATCTTCCCGGCGCTGGGCGTCGTCTCGGTCTATATCGCCATCACCGCCGTCTCCTTCTATCGGGAGGAGCGGGCGCGAAGTCACATCCACAACGCCTTCGACCGTTATCTGTCCCCCGAACTGGTCGACCGGATCGCTCGCGACCCCGGCCAGCTGGAGCTGGGCGGCGAAGTCCGCCAGATGACGGTGCTGTTCAGCGACGTACGGGGCTTCTCTCGCATCTCGGAACGCTTCGGGCCCCAGGAACTGATCAGCTTTCTGATCAACCTGCTGACGCCGATGACCGACGTGCTTCTGGCCCGCAAGGCGACCATCGACAAATACATCGGCGACGCCGTCCTGGCGTTCTGGAACGCGCCGCTGGACGATCCCGATCACGAGCAGAACGCGGCCTGGGCAGCGCTGGAGATGCTCGAGACGCTAAAACGCCTGAACGCGGACAACGACCGCGATCCTGCCTGGCCGGGTCAGGTGGCGATCGGCATCGGCCTCAACACCGGCCCGTGCTGCGTCGGCAACATGGGCTCGCGCCAGCGCCTCAGCTATTCGCTGATCGGCGACACCGTGAACCTGGCGTCGCGGCTGGAGAGCCTGACCAAGGCCTATGCGGTGTCCATTCTGGTCGGCGAGGATCTCGCCGCCCGCCTGCCCGGCTTCGCCCTGATCGAACTGGACATCATCCGCGTCGTCGGCCGCGACGCGCCCGAGCGCATCTTCGCCCTGATGGGACCGCCGGAGATGTCGTCGGACGCAGCCTTCGTTGAAACAGGGGCCCGAATGGCCGCTGCGCTTGAGGCTTACCGGTCCCGTAACTGGGCCGCAGCCGAGGCTGCGCTGGAGACACTGCGGGGAGTGGGTACGCTGCCGGGTCTGGAAGGCGTGGCGGGCATCTACGCCAAGCGAGTTTCGGACTTCCGCCAGAGCCCGCCGCCCGAGGACTGGGACGGCATCAGCCAGGCGCTTGAGAAATAGGGGCGACATGACTTTGAGCGGGGGAACAGCGTCATGTTGATCGTTCAGATCACCGACATCCATATCGGCTTCGATCAGAAAAGCCGTTTCGAGCTCAACAAGAAGCGCTTCCGCCGGACGCTCGAGGCGGTGATGAAGGTCGATCCCAAACCCGATCTTGTGGTGGTCTCGGGCGATATCGCCGACAAGGGCGATGTCGTTTCCTATGAGTGGTTTCGTCAGGAAATTCAGCAGCTTTCCCTGCCGATCCTGATGTGCCTTGGAAACCATGACCTGAGAGCCGGCTTCACTCAGGTCTTCCCCGACACCCCGCAAGAGGACGGTTTCGTCCAGTATGTGGTCGACGACCATCCGCTGCGGATCGTGGTGCTGGACACCCTTGAGGAAGGCCGTCACGGCGGCGGTTTCTGCGAGAAGCGGGCGGCCTGGCTGGAGGCCCGTCTGGCCGAGGCGCCGCACCGGCCGACACTACTGGTGCTGCACCACCCGCCGATTGACACCGGCATTGAATGGATGACCATCGGCCCCGCCGAGCCTTGGGTCGAGCGGCTCACCGCCGTCGTATCCCGCCACGGCCAGGTCGTCGGCGCCCTGTGCGGCCACGTCCACCGCACCATCGTCACCTCATGGGCCGGCACGACCCTGACGGTCTGCCCCTCCACCGCGCCGCAGGTGGTGCTGGACCTCAAGCCGATGAATCTGGACCGCCCGGACAAGCGGCCGATGATCGTCGAGGCCCCGCCGTCGTTCGGCCTGCACCGCTGGAACGGCCGGCGTCTGGTCAGCCACTTCACCGCCGTCGAGCGCCACAAGATCCTCGCCCGCTATACCCACAAGATGCAGGGTTTCATGCGGCATCTGGCCCACGAACGCGCCGGAACCGCCGGGCCGCACTGACGAGGACGGCTATTGCGCCGCCAGCCAGCCGTCCAGCGAAGGCCGGTCGCTGACCCGGTACACCTCGCCGCGATAGTCGAGAAACAGTCGCTCCATCTCGCGCCTGTTGAACGGCCGCGAGCCCAGCCGGCCGAACACGGCGATCTGTGAGCCCGTCTCGTCCACCGCCCGGTCGCGGTCCAGACCCTTGGACAGGGCGAGGGCCGGCGAAGGCGTCCCCGCCCAGGCGATCAGTTCAGGGCGCGGCTCGGGCGAAAAGCCGTAGAAATTCCGCTGGCTGTCCGGGCTGGTCAGTTGCAGCACCTTCAGTCCGTTCCGCCCGTCGGCGACATAGGCGAACAGGGAGGCGTTGGTGGAGGCCACGACCACGTCCTCGGCGTCGTTGAGCCGCCCGTCCAGCGTCACCCGCTGGTGCAGACGCGGACGGCGCGGGTTCATCACATCGATGATGACCAGCCCTTCGCCCTTGGCGGCGACATAGGCATAGGTCCGCGCGACATAGAGGCGACGGGCATCCCCAAGCGGCACCACGGCGCCCTCGATGGCGCGGGGGTCATCCAGCTTCGTCACGTCCAGCACCCGCAGCCCCTGGGCATCGGTGACGAACAGATAGCGGAACTGTAGCGCCGAGGCCCGGACGTCGTCCAGCCGGACCGTGGTGACATGGCGCGGGCGCAGCGGGTCATCGAGATCGACCACCACCAGACCGGCGCGCGCGGCGATATAGGCGATGTGGCCGGCGAGGGTCACGTGCCGGGCGCCGTCCAGCACCCCGCCGGGGTTCCAGGTCGCCGCGCGGCGCAGGTTGTTGTTGCGCGGATCGCCGTCGGCGAGGGTGTCGACATTGACCAGGATCAGCCCCTCGCGCGCGTCGGTGACGACGGCGTAGCTGTATATCGGGTGGAAGGCCTGTTCCTGGTTGGCGGTCCGCATCTCGACGGTGTTGCGCGTCGGCGCGATCGGCTGATTGGTCGGCAGGGCCATGCAGGTGGCGTTGCCCGACGCGACATGGGTGTCGTTGCCCAGCGGCGAGAAGGGCGCGGTCACGATGCGGTCCGAGACACCCTTGTTGCCGATCGAGGCCACGTCATAGACGCGGAAGCCGCCCCGGCCCTCGGCCACAAACATATATTCCCCGCGCAGCTGCAGGCAGCGCGCCTCGCCGCCCGTGCCCTGGAGTGTGTTGGTGATCTCCTCGACCGGGCGCGTGTCGCCACTGCCGCCGGCCTCCAGATCGAAGGCCTCCCCGCGGGTCCAGTTGATCAGCTCGCGGCCATTCCGCTCGACATGCTGGGCGAAGAAATCCGGATAGGCGTAGCGCTGCAGGTAGGAGCCGAACACCGCCTGGGGCTCGTCCCACTCGGTCACCCGCACCGCCTCGATGCCGGTCTGCAACCCGACCCAGGCATGCATGCCGACGAAGTTGACCGAATTGGTCCCCAGCATCAGCAACTGGGCCATGATGGCGTTGTTGTCCTCGGCCTCCGAGACGTGGCAGTCGCTGCAGGTCTTGGTTTCGGTCCGGCGCACCGTGTGCGGAAAATGCGGTGCGAAGGCCTGGCTGGAGAAGCCGACCGCCGAGATCGGCGGCTGCTGCACATAGATCCGTTCGCGGTTGATATTGGTCGAGGACAGGATCAGGGCTGAGGACGACCGGGCCGGGGCGATCACCCCGCCGCGGGTGGTCTGGTGCCGCCCCAGCTGGAACATGTCATCGCGCGCGACCTGCGGATTGTAGGTGGCGTAGTTGCGGGTCGTCCCGCCCTCGGCGCGATGGCTCTCCGCTTGCCAGTTGGCCTCGACCGGCAGGTGGCAGCCGCCGCAGGACGGCGTCCAGGATGTGTGGCAGCTGTAACAGGCCATTTCCTCGTCATCGTGGGCGAGATCCGTGGTCGCGACGCCGGGGCCCCACGAGAAGCTGGCCTGTCCGGGCCGCGACACAGACATCAGCTTGGCCCGCGCCGCCGCCGGGTTGAAGCGGGGGCTCGACCGGTCGACCGAGTCACGGACCAGGGCGACCTCCCATTCCAGGCTCGGATCGACGATCGAGCGCTGGATCAGCACCCGGCGATCATCGCGTTCGATCCATTCGAAGCGCCGCTGGCCGTCGGAATTCCGCAGCAGGGTCAGATCCGTGCCCTCGGGCGGCGCCGCGGGGCCTGAGGTGCGTAGGGTCGGCCAGGCGCGCGACGAGCCGTGGCAGTCCTTGCAGCCGATCTCAACCGCTGCGGCCACCTCGCCCATGATCAGGCCCGAGCCGTGACTGTCCTGCGAGAAGTGGCAGTCGGCGCATTGCAGGCCCTTCTCGGCGTGGATGTCCATCATATGGACCGTGCGGCCCGGATTGGTCCCCGGCGGCACGAACTGGCCCTCCCCTTCCCGGCGCCAGCGCTCGGGATCATCGGGCGAGACGACGGCCCCCTCGGCGTCCAGCAGATTGCCCTCGCGGTCGCGCTTGAACACGCCGCGGAAATTCCAGCCGTGGCCGTGATAGTCGGCGAACTGGGTGTCGCGCAGGGTCGGGTTCAGGTCGTTGACCGCGCGCAGGAAGTCGAGGTCGGCCCAGTTGCCGCGCGGCGCGGCGCCCTCGGGGTTGCGGTCCAGAACCTCGCGGATCTCCTCGGCGGTCGGATAGCGCTGCCGCTCGGGCCACATGGTCGGGGCGTCGGCCTCATAGTCCCACATGGTGTAGCCGAGGTAGCTGTTCAGGAACATGTTCGGCTGGTGCATGTGGCAGTTCATGCACTGGGACGTCGGGATGGCGCGGGTGAAGGCGTGGCGGATCGGATGGCCCGATTCCTCGCGGTTGATCGTCGGGTCCACCGTCGCCGTCTGGCCGTCGCGTCCGAACTGCGAATAGCCCAGGCTGTGCCGCGGCTCACGGTCGTTGGCGTAGACGACGTGGCAGGAGGTGCAGCCCGAGGAGCGGTAGTCACCCGGCTGGTCGTTGGTGCCCATGAACCAGGTGTAGGGGTCGTTCAGGCGGGTCTTGTGGATATTCAGCACCGGCACGGCGATGCGCAGGCCCGTGCCCGGTCCGCGCGACGATTGGCGGAAGTCCGGACGGCCGGGCTCTTCCAGCCGCTGGATCTGGCCGGTCGGGCTGGGCAGGCCGATTTCCGGGAACTGGGTCGCGATGTTGCGCCCGCCGCGCTCGAACACCCGGAAGATGTCGCCCGGCGGCGTCACCTGCCACGTCGGGATCGGATAGAGGACCGGCAGGGCGCCCCGCCGCTGCTCATCCAGGGTCACCGTTCCGGGCGGATTGCCCGGCGACAGCAGCCGCGCCGCCTCGCCCTCGGGCGTATAGGCCTCGCCGATGATGTAGTTCTTGTAGGGCAGGATGCCGTTGTTGTACGAGGCGCCGCCGAAGAACATGGCGCCCGTGGCCATCAGGGAGCGCTCTGCCTTTTCAATCAGTTCCATATGACAGGCGCCACACGACTGACGCGCGACGCGATAATCCCCGGGATTCACGAAACGAATGAACTGCGGAGCCTCGCGGTTCAGCAGGGTGTAGGTCCGCTCCGGATTGGCCGAACTGGGGAAATGCCAGCTGCCCGGATAACGAGGCAGGACGTGAGCCTTGTCGCGTACAGCGCTGTATTCTGAAGACCCTTTGCCCGCACCAGCCGGGGCCACGGCCGAGGCGTCGCCGCCGTGGCAGTCGACGCAACCCAGCACCACGGCCGGAGACGCATGCATGCTGGCGGCGTCCACCGGACTGTGGCAGCTGACGCAGCCGACGCTCTTGGCGGCCGCCTGTTCAGGGGTCTGGCTGAGCGGCGCCGGCGGGGCCGTGACGTAGACGCGCGCAACCGGAGCCTCGTCGTCTTCGGCGATCACCACGGCCGGGGACCAGGCGATGACGATCATGAGCGCGGACAGCACCCCGATCGCCAGTCGTTTGCCCCCCCAGGTCCTCATTCGCCCCTCAGAAAGTAAGAACAGCGTTCAATAGAACGGAATAGAAGCGATCGTCCCGATTCGTCGCCTGAAACAGGTCGCCGAAACCGTCGCCGGGCTCGAACACCGCCGCCGAGGCCCGCAAGACCACGTTCTGCGTCATCATCGGCCGCCAGATGGCCGAGACCGACACGTCAAGGCCCAGTTCCTTCGGAATCGACCCCTCCTGCCGAAGGGCCTGAACCACCGCCGTGTCCGCAAACCACAGATGGTTGACGTTGGCGCTCACCCGCAGCTGGGGCGTCAGGTCCAGATCGGTCCCGAACCCGAGCAGCATGGTGCCGGGGTTGTTGAAATTGGACTGCCCCTCCTCCTTGGACGAGCGCAGCGAATTCAGCACGCCGTTGCGGCCGTTGACGCCGATGGCCCGGCCGCCGCCGGCGAAGGGAATGGACTGGCGGATCCAGTAGCTGGTGTCGGCCCCGGCGAACTGCGGGTTCTCGAAGATGGCGTCGAACCCTTCCTCGACATCATCATACGGGTCCGTATCGCCTGAGGCGTAGAGGCCAGAGGCGCGGAACCGCATCCAGTCGAAATCGATCGAAGGCTCGACAGCCAGGAACCAGGCGCGGATGTCCGCCGGCTGGCCGGTGAACATGCTGTTCCGGTCCTCGCCCAGCGCGGCATAGGCCGAAGCCGTCAGATTGATCCGTCCAATCCGGCCGTCGGCGTTGTAGCCCAGATAGACGACGTCATAGTCCCTGCCCCGCAGGTCGCCGAGCAGCGCCGGCCGGGCGGGGAAGCCGTTGTCGTCGATATGGATGTCGTCCCGCTCGCGGTTGCGGTTGTAGATCACCGTCCATTGCGAGGTCAGGCCCGGGACCGGCAGATCCTGACGATACAGGTTGGCCACGAATATCTGGTCGTCGCGGATCGACTGGGTGATGTCGTTCAGACCCGAATTGGTGTCCTTCTCCAGTCGCAGGAAGAGGCCCAGATTGTACTGGTAGCGGTTGTTGTCACGGTTCCCGAACAGTCGCACGCCCAGCTGGCTGTCCTGGAACAGGAAGCCCCGGAAGTCCGAAGTGAAGGGCTGGATCCCGACCCGGATGGAGTCGAAGTCGTAGCGCTTCGAGACATTGCGCAAATGGTAGTCGATGAAGGCTTCCTGCACGCCCAGGAAGGAGTCCTGCCGGTCCAGTCCGCGCGAGGGCTTCACCGACAGGATGCGCCGTTCCGGCACGCTGACATCGCTGTAGTTGAAGGCCAGGGTCAGGCGGAGCTCGAAGTCCGGCGGCTTGAACGCCGTCGTTCCCTCGATCAGCGACACCGACGCCACGAAGGTCTGCGACAGGATCAAACTGTCCGAGCGGCCAAAGACGTCCAGACTGTTCGGGTCCTGCGTCGTCTGAACCCCGACGGGCAGCGGCAAGGACCGCGGCTCGATCACCGTGTCAGACACGCCCGCGACCACGACAAACAGGTTCTCATGGCCCGGCAGCGGCCGGTCGCCCTTGAGGGTGTTCTGGTTATAGGGGTCGAACCAGCGCTCGTTGACGCCGACAGCCTCGATCAACCGCCAGCGATCGGGCAGCGGAAGGTGATCCGTCGGAAAGGCCTCAGGCGGCGGCGCGCGGACGGCGCCGGGATTGGTCTGAATGACGGCGTCAGGAAAGGTTTCGACCCGGCCCGGACGGCGGCGGATGGGCGCGTCCGGGTCGACCTGCTGCGGCGGCGCAGATTCCCGGGACGGCTGCGGCACAGCAGGCTGGATGACCAGCGGCAGGCCTTGCGCGTCGGCTTCAGAGGCCGAGAGGCACCCCAGACTCACAACGATCAGGGCGGGCCATGCCACCTTCATCACGGCGCACTGCACACATTCTGTTGCGACGAATCGAGGAAGGGCGCGAACGGGCAGCTGACATAGCGCAGGCGGGTCGACCCACCCGGATGGGTGACGACGATCTGGTCCGACCGGATGGCGGCCGGGGCCTGGCCGATGCCGCCGACCCGTATGGCCGCGTTCTGGAGACCCAGGAACGAGATCATGTCGTCCTGGTCGATGCCGTCGCCCGACACCCCGATCGCCCCGATCAGCTGCGTACCGCGATAGATCGGCACTCCGCCCGGGAAGATCTGAAGGCCATTCTGCAGCCGGTTCCGCCCCGGCGCGGCGTCAGGCAGGGCGGTGCAGCGCGCCACCGTGTCCGGTCCCAGTCCGCTGACGAAGCCGACATGCTGGCCGAGGTTGGTCAGGATCAGCGCCGTCTGCAGGCCCGTCGAGAAGGGGCTCCACATCGCAATCGGTCGTGACAGGGGACCGCTGGTCGGTCCGACCTCGCCGTCGGGGAAATAGGGACGCGCCAGATTGCCGATGCCGCGCACGCTGAACGCCGTCTGCCCCGTCAGGGCTGTCGGCATGGACAGGAAGGTCCGCGTCTGGCCGACGAAGGCCCTGACGTCCGCCGAGGGATCGCCGGACAGGTCGGCCGCGGCGGCGGCGTTCGACAGGAAGCTGGCGGTTCGCGCCTTCTGCACCGCTACATCGATGCCGAACAGCGGGGCGTCGGGCGAGCGGACGAGGCCGAGGGTCACGCCATGGGTATCGACCACCGCGATCGAGACCTGGGCGCGGCTGTCCAGCGGGCGGCGGATCTGCGCCCGCGCCCGGCTCATGATGGTGAAGGCCTCTTCGAGTATGGCGCGGGTCTCGGCGGCTGTCAGCGACGCGCCGACCGAACCCGCATCGGTGCCGGCTTGCACCGGATAGCGGGGACCGCCCGATCCGTCCGTCAGGATGAAGGCGTCGGCATTGTTGAACTCCCCCGTCGTCGCCTTGCGTACGCCCGAGGCTTCAGTCCCATAGGCCTGACCCGCGAGAATGCCCGATCCGGCGTAATAGCCCGGAACCGCGGTGAACACGCCCGTTCCTGCCGGCAGGGTTCCGAACCCCGGGGCCGAGGCCGGGGCGCTCATCAGCGTGGCGGCGGCGGCGTCGCTGTAGCGCAGCGTGGTTCCATCCACCGCGACGCGGTCGGCGACGATGTCCACGGCGGGAGCCAATCCCGTTCCAGCGGCGAAAGCGATGTGTTCTTCTATATCAACATCAACATCCAGAACGTTGATATCAAAACCGTAATCACTCTCAGCGATCACGCCGACGCCACCCACCAGCACGCCGTTCTTGTAGAGCGGAAAACCGCCGGGATCGGCCGCGAGGCCCAGAGGCGAGCGCTTGGGTCCGATCAGGGCCGACGGTCCGCCGCTGGCGACGAACCGGCGGGAAATGTCCGAACAGGGCAGCTGGCTGAACTGGACCCCGAACAGCGGCCCGCTCTCCAGGCCCACGGTCGAGGGGGCCGGGGGAAAATGCTGCTGCACGATCATACTGGCCGTGCGGCTGGAAAAGGCGTTGCCGCCGGATGAGAGATAGGCCCCCGTCAGGGCCTTGGCGATCGCCCCCGCCGCGGCCGGGGCGACCACGCCCTGCAGGTCGACATTGGCCGTCGCGCCCGGACGCAGGGTGACCGTCGCCGGCGCCCCGGTCATGGAATAGACCCCCAGCACATTGCCGACCCGGTCGGTCACCGCGATCACAGCGGGACGCGAGCGCGCGTGGGCCTCGGCCACGGCGCGGGCCAGCACCCCTTCAACATCGGCCACAGACAGGGCCTCGGCCGCCGGAACGGCATAGAGGGCGCCGCCGCTCCCGCCGCCGCCGCCACCGCCGCCACTGCTACTGGACGAGCCGCCTCCGCCGCAGCCCGCCAGCACCAGACCGGCCACCGCCCCCAGAACCAGACCCTTCGCCCGAGCGCTCATCGGGCGCGCCTCACGGCGGTTGCGACACCGTCCATGGCGCGGCGGAATTCCTGCGGCCGGTAGCGGTTGGGGTCGCGCACGGCGGCATAGGCGCGATCGATGTCGGGCCGCATCGCCCGCACCGCCCCTGCCTCGATCTGCCCTTGGGCGACGAGCGCGTTGAGCAGGGTATCGACGGCCATGACCGCCTGCGCCCCGCCGGAATAGTCGGTATATCGTGGAGCCAGCGCCTCCCCCAGCACATCCTCCAGGATGGCGAAGGTGTCGGCGCGACTGAACGGGCTGGAGGCGAAACTCGCCGACAGTTGGCCCGCCGTGCCCGCCAGACGGCGGGCGGCCTCCACCGCTCCGGCGCGGTCCGAGCCCAGGGCCTGATGGAAGGCGCGGGAATCGGTCTGGAAGCGCTGCGCCAGCGATGCGGGGGCGGTTCGCGCTGCGGCGGCCAGCATGATCATGTTCTCGTCGTTGAAGGGCGGCGTACCCGCCGGGATCGGCCGTCCCGGATTGGCCTCGACCAGCAGGGGCGCATTCGGCTCATCCGAGATCGGCCGGTGGCAGCTGTGGCAGTCGAAGAAGTAGAACTCGGGGAAGACGCCGGTCCCGGCCCGCTCGCCATAGACGGTCAGGATGCGCTGCAGGGCCACGGCCTGACCAATGGCCCACAGCCGGGCGGACTCCATCGTCGCCTTGCGCTGCACATAGTCGGCGTCGACGTCGTGGTGCTGCTGGAAGGCGGTGAACAGCTCCAGCTCGAACGACAGGCGCGGATGGCCGGCGCTCATCATCTCGTGGGTCACGAACTGGTTGGGCTTGTCGCTGCCCCAATGGCAGTCGAGACAGACATTGGCTCGCACGACCGGGTCTTCGAGCGGGGTCATGCCCCGCGCCACATTGGAGGCGTGGCTGACGCCGACGGTGTAGTGGCTGGCCACCCAGCCGCCCGAGGGGCCGTGACAGCTCTCGCAGCCAACGCCGTCGGAGACCTGGAACCGGGCGCCCCGCGCCGCGGCGGGCTCGGCATGGCAGCCCAGACAAGCCGGGGCGTTCTGGGCCGGGCCCAGACCCAGCCGACGCGTGATCGCCTGGGCGCGCGCATAGGTCAGGGTGCGCCAGGCCCGGCTGTGCGATCCGCCGGGGCCGGTCGGATCCTGCCAGCTGACCAGTTCGTTCTGGCGCACGACCGCTCCGGTCGGCGCCTGACGGCCATGGCAGGTCGATCCGGCGCAGGACGCCACGCCCTCATGGACGCCGGGCGACGACATCTGGGTGGCGGAGGCCGTGGAAGGCAGGACGGCGCCGATCCCGAAGCAGAGCATCAGGAACATGGCCACGCTCGCCCGGACCGCAACCGGGCGGAAACGACCCACGCTGATCGTCGTCGTGCTCAAAACGTCCCCGCCTCCCCCGTGGGCCCGCTTGCGGAGGCCCGACCGAACGACGTTAGCATCAATCCCGACGGACTGTCAGCCGACTCCCCCATGGCCAGAAGCGGCCTCTCCTTCGAGGGTCAACGCCTCATCAGAGTTTCCCACTCGCGCTTCATTCTCGCGCTGCAACAAATAATGTAACATTGTTCGCTATAGTCTGAGTTTCCTTGCCATCGCACGGAATGAACATGCTCAAGTCAATGAAATGTCTTCTGAAAGGGCACATGTACGTCGACAGTCGCAGCCAGCCTGGAACCCAGGTCTGCGTCCGCTGTCGGTTCCGCAAACCCTTCGAAGGCCTCGCCCCGCCGCCCAACAGCAACGCCTCATCCGACAGCGCTTCGACCGCGAACCACTAGACCAGGCGCGGGTTGACCCGTCGCCTTCCATGCCCTGGGATCAGACCAACCGGCTCTGCACCACCGCCGCCTCGATGAAGCCCGCGAACAACGGGTGCGGCGCGAACGGGCGGCTCTTCAGTTCCGGGTGATACTGTACGCCGACGAACCACGGATGGTCCTCGCGCTCGACCGTCTCGGGCAGGACGCCGTCCGGCGACAGGCCGGCGAAGATCAAACCGCCCTTCTGTTCGATGGCGTCGCGGTAGTTGATGTTGACCTCATAGCGGTGGCGGTGGCGCTCGCTGATCGTGGTCGATCCGTACATCTGCGCAATTTTCGACCCAGGCTTGAGCGTCGAGTCATAGGCCCCCAGTCGCATGGTGCCGCCCATGTCGCCGCCTTGCTGGCGCAGCACCCGCTGGTTGCCCTGGGTCCATTCCGTCATCAGGCCGACGACAGGCTCGGCCGTCGGGCCGAATTCCGTCGATGACGCCTTCGGATAGCCGGCCAGGTTCCGCGCCGCCTCGATCACCGCCATCTGCATGCCGAAACAGATGCCGAAATAGGGAATCTTGCGCTCGCGGGCGAAGCGGGCCGCCTCGATCTTTCCCTCCGAGCCCCGCTCGCCGAAGCCGCCTGGTACGAGGATGGCGTGAGCCGCCTGCAGCCGTGCATCGCAGGCCTCGCGGTCGCCCTCGAAGGTCTCGGCCTCGACCCAGTCGATATTGACCTTGACGTTATTGGCCACACCGCCGTGGTGCAGGGCCTCGATCAGGGATTTGTAGGCGTCTTTCAGCACCGTGTATTTGCCGACCACCGCCACGATGACCTCGCCGTCCGGGTGCAACCGGCGCCGGGCGATCTCCTGCCACATCGTCAGGTCGGGCGCCGGCGCATCCGTGATGCCGAAATGGGCCAGCACCTCGGCGTCCAGCCCCTCGCGGTGATAGTCCAGCGGCACGGCGTAGATGTCGTTTGAATCCATCGCCTGAATCACGCCGGTCGCGCGCACATTGCAGAACAGACCGATCTTGCGCTTTTCCTCGGGCGGGATGGGGAATTCGCAGCGGCACAGCAGGATGTCGGGCTGGATCCCGATCGAGCGCAGTTCCTTGACCGAATGCTGCGTCGGCTTGGTCTTCATCTCGCCCGCGGTCTTGATGAAGGGTAGCAGGGTCAGATGCACGAAGCAGGACTGACCCCGCGGCAGATCCTGGCCCAACTGGCGGATCGCTTCGAAGAACGGCAGGCCTTCGATGTCCCCGACCGTGCCGCCGATCTCGACCAGCACGAAGTCCACGTCCTCGCCGTCATCGGTCAGGGCCGGGGTCAGGCAGAAGGATTTGATCTGGTCGGTGACGTGCGGGATGACCTGCACCGTCGCGCCGAGATAGTCGCCGCGCCGCTCCTTCTCCAGGATCGTCGAATAGATGCGGCCGGTGGTGATGTTGTCGGACCGGGCCGCCGAGACGCCGGTGAAGCGCTCGTAGTGGCCGAGGTCGAGATCGGTCTCCGCGCCGTCGTCGGTGACGAAGACCTCGCCGTGCTGATACGGGCTCATCGTGCCCGGATCGACGTTCAGATAGGGATCCAGCTTACGCAGGCGGACCTTGTAGCCCCTTGCCTGAAGCAATGCGCCGAGCGCGGCGGAGGCGAGGCCTTTTCCCAATGAGGAAACCACGCCGCCGGTGATGAACACGTAACGGGCCATGGGAGGTCACTCTACCGCTGATTCGAGCGGCGTACTGCGAAGACATTGAGGGCGGGAGAGGAAGGCGGGGATAAGGTCCCCGCTCACTCCTGGTTCGCGGGGGCCGGTTGCGCCGGCGCGGGGGCCGAACCTGGGGCCGGAGCGGCGGAAACGCCCGACAGGCTGGATTCCAGATTCTGCAGCGAGGGCGCGGCGGGTGCTGCCGGAGCTGCGGGATCCACGGCGGGAGCCGCGTCCGTCGTCGCCGGCGCGATCAGTTCGCCGATCGCATCCGCATCCACGATCGAACGGTTGGAACGCTCGACATTGCCCAGAATGGTCAGGCCTACCGCGCAGAGGAAGAACAGGGTCGCCAGCACCCAGGTCGTCTTGGTCAACAGATTGCCCGCGCCGCGCGCGGTCATGAAGCCGGACGGACCACCACCCATCCCGAGGGCGCCCCCCTCCGAACGCTGAATCAGGATCACGCCGGCAAGCGCGACCGAGATGAGGATCATGGCGACGAGGAGAATGGTCTGGAGCATGGCAGCCGATATGTGTGGCGCGAGGCCGCGCCGATCAAGCGGCGGCGTCTAACATTGATGGCGGGCAGGAGCAAACGGAGGCGCTCACGCCCCCCGTATGATCCCCAAAAAATCCGCCGCCTTCAGCGAAGCGCCGCCAACCAGGGCGCCGCCGACCTCCGGCACGGCCAGGATTTCGCGGGCGTTGTCCGGCTTGACCGAGCCTCCGTACAGGATCGGCGTGGCGGAGACGCCCAGCCCCAGCCGCTCGATCATCGCCGCGCGAACGGCCCGGTGCACGTCCTCGATCTGGTCCAGCGTGGGCGTCAGGCCCGTGCCGATGGCCCAGACCGGTTCATAGGCCACGGCGAAGTCCCGGCCCGCCAGAGCCAACGGCAGGGACCCAAGGATCTGTCCGCGCACGACCTCGACCGCCCGGCCCGCCTCCCGTTGCGCCAGGGTCTCGCCGACGCAGATGATCGGGGCCAGGCCCGGGGCGAGGGCCGCCTCGGCCTTGGACGCCACAAGCGCGTCGGACTCGCCATGCCCCTGACGGCGTTCGGAATGCCCCAGGATCACCAGGGTCGCGCCCGCGTCCTTCAACATCGCGGCCGAGACATCGCCGGTGAAGGCCCCGTGGGTCTCAGCCCGGCAGTCCTGTCCGCCGATCTCGACGCCGTCGCCGGTTGCGCGCGCCATCCGCTCGATCAGGGTCGCGGGCGGGCACAGGGCCACGCGGCAGGCCGGCGCCGCCTCCGCCAGCGCCGCGCGCAGCGCCGCCACCTCGGCCAGGCTCGCGCCCAGGCCGTTCATCTTCCAGTTTCCGGCGATCAGTTTTGCGGTCTGTATCATCCGCGCCTTCTAGGCGGCGGCTTTCGACAAGCCAAGCGGGTCCTCGGCCCGCTCCTCTCCGGCTATCGTCATTCCGGGCGCAGAGACGCGCAGCGGCTCGGAGACCCGGAACCCCTCGTCATCCTTCGGCCGAGCGAAGCTCGGACCGGGGGAGGCGCCGCGACGGCGGCGACCCGAAGCGCGGCGCGAAGCGTCAAACACCGGCGATGGCGGCGGACCACCATTCCCGGACCGCGCTCCCGACAGGTTCGCGCTTCCGCGCGCCGCTGGGTTCCGGGTCTTCGCTGCGCTTCGCCCGGAATGACGATAGCAGTTAGGCGGTGCCGCACTGCTCACAATCCGCTGATTGTCAGCATATCCCGCGCCGCCAACCCGCTGACTCTGCTTCGCTTCCCAAAAATACAGCGTCCCCAGCCCACCACAGGAAGGCCCCGTCCTGGACTCCCCCCGTTCCGTCGCAGGGAAGGGCGCAGGGCCTTGCGATCTTGTCGTGGCGGAAACGGGATGAGCGGGAGGGGGTCGAACCTTCGTCGCAGCGGATCGCAGAGCGCCTCCGGGCCTCAAGCAGCGAGCCGCCGCGCGGCGAGCGTAGGCCCCCAAGAAAGGGCGACGGGCTTCGCGCCCGGCGCTCCGCCGGCCCTTCCCATCCCCTCCCGTCGTCCGGCGCGAGGCGACTGCCCCTGCCTCAAACCAGGCCACGCGCTCTTCTTGCCGGGCGCGGAAAGCGCCATAGTCACGAATCCCATGCTCATCCGCCGCCTCCCCCCCGAGACCGTCAACCGCATCGCCGCCGGCGAGGTGGTCGAACGCCCGGCCAGCGCCATCAAGGAGCTGGTCGAGAATGCGCTCGACGCCGGCGCCACGCGGATTGAAGTCCAGGCCGATGGCGGCGGGCTGACGCGCATCCTGATCGCCGACGACGGGCACGGCATGGCGGCGGACCAGCTGGCCCTGGCGGTCGAGCGCCATGCTACGTCAAAGCTGGAGCCCGATGACGCCGGCGACGTCGACCTGCTGCGCATCCACACCCTCGGCTTCCGCGGCGAGGCCCTGCCCTCGATCGGTTCGGTGGCGCGACTGACCATCACCAGTCGCCCGAAAGATGGCGGCGACGCGCACGCGATCACGGTGGAGGGCGGCGACCAGCGCCCCGTCGCCCCCGCCGGCTTCCCCGGCCCGCACGGGGCGCGGGTGGAGGTGCGTGACCTGTTCTACGCCACCCCCGCCCGGCTTAAGTTCATGAAATCCGAACGGTCCGAGGCCATGGCCATTTCGGAAGAGATCAAACGTCAGGCCATGGCCCATGAAGGCGTCGCCTTCACCCTCGACCTCGACGGCAAGACCACCCTGCGGCTGCCCGCCGAACACCCCGGCGACGAGGGCCGGCTGAAGCGGCTCGCCGCCATGCTCGGCCGCGACTTCGAGGCCAACGCCCTGCTGATCGACCAGGCGCGGGACAATGTCCGCCTCACCGGCTACGCGGGCCTGCCGACCTACAGCCGGGGCAATGCCGGCCATCAGTATCTGTTCGTCAACGGTCGCCCGGTGAAGGACCGGCTGTTGCAAGGCGCGCTGCGCGGCGCCTACGCCGACTTCCTCGCCCGTGACCGGCATCCGGCGGCGGTGCTGTTCCTCGAGATCGACCCGCTCTACGTCGATGTGAACGTCCACCCGGCCAAGGCTGAGGTACGCTTCCGCGACCCCGCCCTTGTGCGCGGCCTGATCGTCGGCGCCCTGCGCCACGCCCTCGCCGCCGCCGGCCACCGCGCCTCGACCACGGTGGCGGCGGATGCGCTGGCCGGCTTCACCGCCCACGAGGGCGTGGGGGGTGGGGTGTGGGGTGTGGGGGCGGCTGGCGGCGCCGCCCCGGGCTGGTCCGGCTGGACCGGCTGGTCGGCTCCCGCCACTGTCGCCCAACTCATCCCCGGCCTGAAGGAGCAAAGCGCGCGGGTGGAACCCGACTTCCCCGCCCCCCACACCCCACACCCCACACCCCACGCCCCGGACCCCGTCGACTACCCCCTCGGCGCCGCCCGCGCCCAGCTGCACGGCACCTATATCGTCGCCCAGACCCGCGACGGCCTCGTCGTCGTCGACCAACACGCCGCCCACGAACGGCTCGTCTATGAGCGGATGAAGGTCCAGATGGCCGCGGGTTCGGTGACGCGTCAGGCCCTGCTGGCTCCCGAGGTCGTCGAACTGGACCCTGCCGAGGCCGAGCGCGTCTCGTCCCGCGCCGATGAACTGGCGCAGCTGGGCCTGATCGTCGAACCGTTCGGCGCCGGGGCCCTGCTGGTCCGCGAGACTCCGGCCCTGCTCGGGGACACCGACGTCCAGGGCCTGATCCGCGACATCGCCGACGACCTGGCCGAACACGGTGCGGCCCTGGCCCTGTCCGAGCGGCTGGGCGAAGTCTGCGGGACCATGGCCTGCCATGGCAGCGTCCGCGCCGGCCGCGTCCTGTCAGCGCCCGAAATGAACGCCCTGCTGCGCGAGATGGAGGTCACCCCCCATTCCGGCCAGTGCAACCACGGCCGCCCGACCTATGTCGAGCTCAAGCTGGCGGATCTCGAGAAGCTGTTCGGGCGGCGTTAGATCATCTGACCCTGAGGAACAGCACGCGCGCTGCGCCGTAGTCGCGCGCGTCCAGCCGTTCATAGCCGGGTGTGTCGGTCTCGGGCTCGTCGGAGCCGCGTTCGAAGACCACGACGGCGCCGGATTTCAGCCAATTGCCTTCCAGCAGGCGCTGCAGGGTCTGCTCGCCTAAACCCGTGCGATACGGCGGATCGAGGAAGGCCAGATCGAAGGCCTCGCCGTCCGGGCCGGGCCGCCCGCCGAGGTCGGTGGCGCTGCGGCGATGCACCCGCGTGCGGCCCATGACGCCATAGGCGTCGGCGTTCTCGCGAATGGCCCCGCGCGCCTCCTCATCGGTCTCGACGAACAGGGCGAAGGCGGCGCCCCGGCTGATCGCCTCGAACCCCAGGGCGCCGGAGCCGGCATACAGATCCATCACCCGCATGCCATCGAGCGGCTGCGCCCAGGCGGCGTGTTCCAACACGTTGAAGACCGCCTGACGCGCTCGGTCGGACGTCGGGCGCGTGCCCTGCCCCTCCGGCGTGACGATGCTGCGCCCCTTCAGACTGCCCGCGACGATGCGCACGGATCAGCCCCTGGAGCGCGGACCACGCGGACTGCCGCGCCCGCCGGCGGGACCGGCGCCCGGACGGGGGCTGCCCGGTTTCGAAAAGCCGCCCGGATGGGACCCGCCGGGCTTGCCCGCGAACGGCGGCTTGCCCCCGGGCTTGCGGTCGAAGGGGCGTTTGTCGCCGGGCCGGTCGTCGGATCGGGCGGCAGGCCGGGCTCCGGTGCGGGCGTCGCCGCGCGGCCGGTCGATGAACTGGTCCTCGCGCGGCTTGAACACACGCTTGGGCCGTTCGCCGGACGCCGGCTCGGCGCCCTCAGATCGGGCCCGGGGGGTGAAATTCTTCTTTGGATGCTCGAATTTCGGCGCGGCCTTTGCCCAGCCGGGCTTCTTCTGCGGCCGGGCGGCGCGGTCGGCGGCGGCGTCAGCGGCGGCCCCGGCGGCGCGGACACGGCTGGGCTTGCGCGACGGATCCGAAATGGCTGAGCCAGAGGCGCCCTTGTTGATCGGCGCAGAGGTGCGGCGGCCCGGGATCGGCGCGGGCGTGGAGACCGTGTTTCCGGTCGGCAGGGTCTCGGGCCGGATATGCTGGGCCAGCATCTCGCGGATCACGCGGGGGCCGACCTCCTCGACCGAACCCAGCGGCAGGGTGCCAAGCTGGAATGGACCGTAGGCGAGGCGGATCAGGCGGTTCACGGTCAGGCCCAGATGCTCCAGCACCTTGCGGACCTCGCGGTTCTTGCCCTCGGTGATGGAGACGCTGATCCACAGGTTGGCCGGCGCATTGCCCTCGCCCTCCCTGGCCTTGTCCAGCGTGGCCTCAATCGGGCCATAGCGAACACCGTCAACGGTGACGCCGTCCTTGAGCGAATCGAGCTGCAACTGGCTGACCCGACCGCGGGCGCGGGCCCGGTACTGGCGGACCAGTTCGGTCGCGGGCAGCTCCAGCGCCCGGCTCAGCTCGCCGTCGTTGGTCAGCAGCAGCAGGCCTTCGGTGTTGAGGTCGAGCCGGCCCACTGACAACACCCGGGGCAGGCCGCTAGGCAGGGCGTCGAACACGGTCGGCCGTCCAGCCGGATCGGTATGCGAGGTCAGCAGGCCGGCCGGCTTGTGATAGCGCCAAACCCGGGTCACCTCGGCCGAGCCGATCGGCTTGCCGTCGACGGTAATGACGTCTTCGCGCGTCACCAGCACAGCCGGGGTGTCGAGGATCTTGCCGTTGACCGCTACCTTGCCGAGGCCGATCAGCCGTTCGACCTCACGGCGCGACGCGATGCCGGCCCGGGCCATAACCTTGGCTATCCGTTCGCTGCGCTTGGGGGCCTCATCGACCTTGGGACCAGCCTTGCCGTCCTTCGCGAAGGACTTTCCACCCGGTTTGCCGAAGGATTTGCCGCCCTTGGGCGGACCGCGATCCTCGCCGCTCTCGACGCGCTTGACGTAGGGTTTGCGGGGGCCGTCGCGGCTGTCGTCTTGACGCGGGCGCGGCTTCTTGTCGTTGTCTCGGGGATGGCTGGCCATGATGAACGGTTCATGCACATGGCCTTGGCGTGTGCGCAAGCGGCGGCGGACGCTGGCGAGACGCCCGTCGGCTGCGTGATCGTCGACGAAACCACCGGGCAGGTGGTCGCCGAGGGTCGGAACGGCCCCATCGGCGCCCACGATCCGACCGCCCACGCAGAGATCGTGGCTATGCGGACTGCGGCGGCGAAGCGGGGAAATTATCGCCTCACCGGCCTGACCCTCTATGTGACGCTCGAGCCCTGCGCCATGTGCGCCGGCGCCATCAGCCACGCCCGCATCGGCCGTGTTGTCTGGGGCGCGGACGATCCCAAGGGCGGGGCGGTCGCGCATGGCCCCCGTTTCTTCGACCAACCGACCTGCCACTGGAAACCCGCCGCTGAGGGCGGGGTCCTCGCCGTCGAGGGCGGCGACCTGCTGCGGTCCTTCTTCCGCGCCCGGCGCAAAGGAACGGCGGTCCCGGATGCACGTTAGTCCGCCGGGCCGCACGGCTCAGCTTGTCCGAGAGTCCGCATGAAGTCCCTGGTCCTCGCCGCCGTCCTGACCTGTCTCGTGGTCGCCGCCTGCGGCCAGAAGCCGAAGGATGCGCCGACCGACGGAGACGCCGTGCGCGAACGGGCGCAGGAAGCCCAGACAGCGCGGCGTCGTACCGGGGCCGAAGCCCAGGACCGGGCCCTGAACCGGGTCATCCGCACCGTCTATCTGTGCGACAACAGCGAGCGTCTGTCGGTCGATTTCGACAATCCGCGCCAGATGGCGACCGTGCGCAACTCCAGCGGCGAGGCCGTGGATCTTTACCAGGAACGGGCTACCGAAGGCATCTGGTACAAGGCCTCGGGCTATGAGCTGCGTGGCGAGGGCGTCATGGCCACCTGGACCTCGGACGGCCGTCCGCCGACGGAATGTCGGGCCGTCGACTGACCGTATCGGGGCGCCGGGGGCAGTCGACAATGAATTGACATAACGTCGATTTTCGTTCTTCTGGTTGTGTTTACTTGGGAGGACGAGTCCATGGCTGAAAGAGCGAACACCGGCGAAGGCGATCCGCTGGCCGCCTTTTTCGCGGCGACCCTGTCTTTCGTCTCGAACGTGACTCAGGACATGGTGAAGGCCTGTGGCGACGATCCTGACGCCGACCTGATCCGGACCAATGGCGCGCTGGTCCAGAACCATCTTCAAAAACTGTTTGCCAAGACCTCCGAGGTCTACGCTGGCACCAATCCGGCGACCCGCGCCACCGTCGGCGAATATCTGGCGCTCTCGGACGGGGTCTTCATCGCGGCTACGGGCGAGAAAACGGCCCGATCGAGCCTCGCCAAGGGAATCTTCGGCGGCGGTTTCTTCTCCTGGATCAGCAAATACCTGACCGAGATCAAGAAGATCATCCGGTTCATCGTCACGCTGATCTTCCGTCGGGTGCCCGACTGGCTTGAAGACCTGCTCGTCCTGATCGACGAGATCTGGGGCATGATCGCGGAACTGCTGGGCGGCGTCTTCGGATTCAATCGTCGGGAGATCGCAAGGGATATTTCGTCCGGCGAAATCAACTCCCTCAACGAGATCGCGGCCATGCAGCGGCTGAAGGCGGCCTCGCGCGAGATGGACGGATCGGAGGAAGACTAGCCGAACTGTCTAAGCGAACGCCGCCAGCCGCGCATCCAGCCGCGCCCGAACCTCGGGCCAGTCGTCGTCGAGGACAGCGAACTGGGCGGTGTCGCGGATCCGGCCCTTGAAGGTGATCTTGTGCTTGCGCAGCACCCCCTCGTCGCGGGCTCCGAGCTTGCGGATCGCGGCCTGGCTGCCCGGATTGATGGCGTCGGTGATGATCTCGACCCGTACCGCGCCGCCGTCAAAGGCGTGGCCGAGCAGCAGTCTTTTGCACGACGGATCGACCGGGCCGCCGCGCGCTTCGGGCCGGTAGAAGGTCGAGCCGATCTCGCAGCGGCGATAGTCGGGCTTGATCTCATACAGGCTGGTCGAGCCGACGACCGCACCGTCCTCTTGCCGCCGCACGGCCCAGGCGATGCGCGTCGCCTGCTCCATCGCCCGGAGCGCCGACCGCCACCAGCCGTCGAAATGCGGGCCGTAGCCGGCCGCGACCATGATGTCCCAGGACGCCGCGTCGCAATCCAGCGCCGCCCGGACTTCATCCTCCAGCGCCGCCGTGAGGGGTTCCAGCCGGACGAAGCGGTTTTCCAGCGGCAGCACGGCCAACGCCATCGGCGTATGGCTCATGACGCACCCTCGGCCTTCAGGAAGGCGGCGACCGCGATGCGATCCACGGCCTTGTCGACGAAGGCCTCGCCAACGGCGCGGGCGAGGATCAGGGTCAGCCCCCCGCCCTCGGCCTTCTTGTCCCCCGCCATGCGGGTCAACAGCGCCTCAGCGGAAAAGCCGCCGACGGCGTCCAGCCGGGTCGGCAGGTCCGCCGCCGCGATGACCGCCTCGACCCGCGCCGCGTCTTCGCCCGAACACAGATCCTTGGTCGCGGCGAACCGGAACGCCAAGGCACAGCCCAAGGCCACCGCCTCGCCATGGGTCAGTTTCGTCTCGTCAAATCCCAGCTCGGCCTCAATGGCGTGGCCAAAGGTATGACCGAGGTTCAGCAAGGCGCGCCGCCCGGCCTCCTTCTCGTCCTCGCCGACGATGGCGCTCTTGATCTCGATCGACCTGACCACCGCCCGGCGCAGAGCCTCCGCATCGCCGCGCGCGCCCTCCGCCCCCTCGCCCGCCAGCCAGTCGAAGAAGACGGCGTCGCAGATCAGGCCATGCTTCAGCACCTCGGCCCAGCCCGAGCGCAGCTGGCGGGGCGGCAGGGTGGCCAGCAGGTCGATATCGACCACGACCAGCCGCGGCTGGTGGAAGGCGCCGACCAGATTCTTGCCGCGCGGCGTGTCGATCGCCGTCTTGCCGCCGACCGAGGAATCAACCTGGGCCAGCAGGGTGGTCGGAACCTGAACGAAGTCGATGCCGCGCATGAACAGGGCCGCCGCCAGACCTGCGAGGTCGCCGACGACGCCGCCGCCCAAGGCCACGATCAGGTCGCGCCGGTCGAGCCCGAAAGCCAGCAGCCGGTCGATCACCCGCTCCAGCTCGGCGAAGGATTTGGAGGCTTCGCCGGGCGGCACGGTCAGCAGCCGGGCCCGGACCCCGGCAGTCTCCAGCGCCGCCAGCACGGCGGGACCGTGCAGGGCGGCGACGGTCTCGTCGGTGATGATGACGGTTCGTCCCTGCGCCAAGGCTGCGATCCGCGCGCCCAGCTCAGCCATCAGCCCTCGGCCGATGACGACCTCATAGGGCGCAAAGCCACCGCCGGAAACGCCGATCACCGTGCTCATGCCGCCGCCTCGGTCCAATAGGCTTCCAGTGCCCGGACGATGCCCTCGACCGCCTCGGCATGAGCGCCGCTGGCCACGTCCACGATCAAATCGGCGCCGGCGTAGAAGGGATAGCGTACCTCGGCCATGGCCTTCAGGGCCTCCAGCGGGTCGCGGCCGCGCAGCAGCGGGCGGGTGTCACGGCGTTGCACCCGGCCGGCCACGGTCTCGAGGTCGGCCCGCATCCAGACCGTGACGGCGCGGGCCTTGAGTTCGGCCCGGGTTTCAGGGTTGAGCACCGCCCCGCCCCCGGTCGCCAGCACCATGCGCGGCGCATGCAGCAGACGTTTCAGAACCCGCGCCTCTCCGGCCCGGAATTCGGCCTCGCCGAGTTGGGCGAAGATGTCTGAGACGGTCATGGCCGCCGCCGCCTCGATTTCGATATCCCCATCCGCGAAAGGCAGACGCAGCCGTTTGGCCAGCCGGCGCCCGACCGTCGATTTGCCAACCCCCATCAACCCGACCAGGGCTATGGTGCGATCATGCACGGGAATCAGTTCGTCATGGCTCACGACCGGCCTCGCGGGAGGCGGCTGGACGGCGACGGAACGGGCGGCGGCAGGCACGGCATGACCCCACCACCCTCTACACCAAGCGTCGCCGGCGCAAAGCGCCCAAGCGCATGAGCACGCCGCAGGTCGAGGCCTTTCTGGAAATGATGGCGGTCGAACGCGACGCCTCGCCCCACACCCTGTCGGCCTATGGCCGCGATCTCGCCGACGCCGAGGTGGGAATCGCGGGCGGCCTGATGCGCGGCGACGAGGCGGGGGTGGAGGTCTGGTACGCCAGTCTGGGGAAGCTCGGCCTGTCTCCGGCGACCCAGGCGCGACGGCGCTCGGCGGTGCGGCAGTTCTACCGCTTCGCGCTCGGCGAGGGCTGGCGGACCGATGATCCCTCGCGGCGGCTGGATGCGCCGAAACAGGGCCGCAGCCTGCCCCGGACCTTGGGCGGCGACGAGATCGAACAGTTGCTGAAGGCGGCGGCGACCCGCGACGGGGCGGCGGGTCTGCGGCTGGTGGCGCTGGTGGAGCTGGCCTACGCCTCGGGTCTGCGCGTTTCGGAACTGCTGGGACTGAAAGTCGAGGCCGTCCGGCGCGACCCCGCCTTCCTGATCGTGCGCGGCAAGGGCGGCAAGGAGCGGCTGGCCCCGCTGAACGCCTCGGCGCGCGAGGCGGTGAAGACCTGGCTGATCGCCCGCGACGCCGCCCGCCAGGAGAAGGCTCCGGACAGTCCGTGGCTGTTCCCCTCGGCCTCGGCCAAGGGCCATCTGACCCCGCGCCGCTTCGCCCAGCTGCTGGACCAGGCCGCCATCGACGCCGGGATCGACCCGGCGAGGGTCAGCCCCCACGTCCTGCGCCACGCCTTCGCCACCCATCTGTTGGAGGGCGGGGCCGACCTGCGCGTGGTCCAGACCCTGCTGGGCCACGCCGACATCGCCACGACCCAGATCTACACCCACGTCGCCACGGACCGTCTGGCGCAGGTGGTGCGTGACAAGCACCCCTTGGCGCGGGATGAGTGACGGCGCATATTCAGCCGCATGAGCCAGTCATTCTTCGTCAAGGCGATCTGGGATCCGGAGGCCGAGGTCTGGTGCAGCCAGTCCGATATTCCCGGCTTGGTGATCGAGACCGCGACGTTGGCGGAGTTCGAATCGCTGGCGCGCCATTTCGCGCCGGAACTGTTGGCTGAAAACCTCGGCCTTGTCGGCCCGGTGCCAATCCGTTTCGAGGCCGCGGGCGGCTTTGATGTAATCGCGGCCTGACCGATGCCGTCCCCCCCCTATTCGGGCAAAGGTACTCCAAGAGGTTAGCTCGACCAGGGTGGCGCAGCGAACCGCCGGGACAGGCCGATCCGCCTGTCCGTCCCCCTCCACTGAAGGGAAGACGACATTGAACGCTCCGCAGACGCACGAGAGCTGAAATGCCCAAGGACTTCTACCCCGAACTCACCGCCCTCCTTCATTCTGCCGGTTGGCGACGTGTCGGAAACGCAAAGGGTAGCCATGAGAGATGGCGGCATCCCGACAGGGCAAACACCGTGTTCGTCCCCCGGTCGAAAAGCCGCCACACCGCCAATGAGGTCCTCAAACAGGCCGGCCTTCCCAAGACCTTTTGAACCGCCGCTTGCTCCCCGGCCTTGACCTGACTAGGTTCCGCCGCCTTCCGCTGCGCCGCGTGGCGCGCCTGTTCCGGACGCCTGATGGCCGTGCACTACCTCGAATTTGAAAAGCCGATCGCCGATCTGGAGGCGAAGATCGAGGAGCTGAACCTGCTCTCCGCGACCTCCGGCTCGTTCGACGCCGAGGTCGACGGCCTGCGCAAGAAGGCTGAGCAGCTACGCCGGAAGACCTACGCCGGCCTCGATCCGTGGATGAAGACCCAGGTCGCGCGCCACCCGCAGCGGCCGCATTTCGTCGACTATGTCGAGGGGCTGTTCACCGATTTCGTCGAGCTGAAGGGCGACCGTCAGTTCGGCGACGACCAGGCCATTATCGGCGGTCTGGCGCGGTTCCGCGGCGCCCCGGTTGTCCTGATGGGCCATGAGAAGGGCCACGACACCCAGACCCGCGTGGTCCACAACTTCGGCATGGCCCGGCCCGAGGGCTACCGCAAGGCGGTGCGGCTGATGGACCTGGCCGAACGGTACGGCCTGCCCGTCCTGACCTTCGTCGACACCGCCGGCGCCTATCCGGGTCTGGGGGCCGAGGAGCGCGGCCAGGCCGAGGCCATCGCCCGTTCGACCGAACGCTGCCTGACGCTGGCCGTGCCCTCGATCGCCACCATCACCGGCGAGGGCGGCTCGGGCGGGGCCATCGCCATCGCCGCCGCGGGCCGGGTGCTGATGCTCGAGCATTCGATCTATTCGGTGATCTCGCCCGAGGGCGCGGCAGGCATTCTTTGGCGCGACGGCGCCCGGGCGCGCGATGCGGCCATGGCCATGAAGATCACCGCGCCTGATCTGGTCGAGTTGAAGATCGTGGACCGCATCATTCCCGAGCCCGTGGGCGGAGCGCACGCCGACCGCGAGGCGGCCATCCGAACGGTCGGAGACGTCCTGGCCGAGGAGTTGGCGGCCCTCTCGGGGCTCACGCCGGACCAGTTGCGCAAGGCCCGGGCAGACCGCTTCTACGCCATCGGCCGCGCCGGCTGACCGGACCGGCGACGGGCAGGCGGCGCGTTAATCACTCCGCTACCGGAAGCTGCCAGCGTCGCCGCCATGTACGCTGTCCAACCCCCCTCCCTGCGATTCTCGTTGCGATGAGCGGTCTCGGCGAGGCGCTGCGCGACAGCGCCGTGATCAATCTGACCGGCGCGGTGACCATGGTCGTCGACGATTCGACGTTTGCCCTCGACCTGACGATCCAGGCCCTGATGGGGTTCGGCATCCGCACCCGTCACGCCTGCACGAGCGCCACCGAGGCCATGGAGATCCTCAAGGACCAGCACATCGACCTGCTGGTCGTCGACTGCGAGATGCCCGGGATCGACGGCTTTGAACTGGTTCGCTGGTTGCGCCGCTCCGGAGTTGAGCCCAACGCCTTTGTGCCGGTGATCATGACGGCGGCGCACATCCGGCGGCCTCGCGTGACCGAGGCGCGGGACTGCGGCGCCAGCTTCATCATCACCAAGCCGTTCAGCCCCGCCGCCCTGCTGGAGCGCATCGTCTGGGTGGCGCGGGACGGTCGACCATTCCTTGAGGTCGGCGACTATTTCGGACCCGATCGGCGCTTTCGCAGCACCCCCGCGCCGCGCGAGGAACGTCGCGCCGACCTGATCCGGAAACGGGAATTCGAGGCCGCCAAAGCCGCCGCCGCGGCCGGGGGAGAGGCGGTTTGACCGTCATCACCCACCCCCGGCGCAAATCCCGGCTCGCAACGATGATCGACTCGGCGGGCGGGGTCAGCGTCGGCGTCGCCCTGACCCAGGCCCGCGCCAATATCGAAGCGATGCGCGCCCAGGCCCTGATGGTCATTGATGCCGGGATCAGCGCCCTTGAGGCCCTGCCGGCTCCAGGCAGTCCTGAAGACCTGCCGGCCCGGCTCGACCAGGCCTATCGTGCGACCACGACCCTGATCGATGCGGCCGGACCGTTTGAACTGCACGATCTGTGTCGCGCGGCCGCCGGACTGTGCGACCTGATCGGCGCTAGCGACCCGCAAGAGGCTTTCGACTGGCGCATTGTAACCGTCCACGCCCGGTCGCTCCGGCTCTTGCAGACCCTGCCTCTCGAGGCGGCTGAAGAACGGGCCCGCATCCTGGAAAGCCTCAGCGAAGTCATCGAGCGGAAGCTGGCTCAGACCGGCTGACGCTGTGTTCGGGCCCCGCGGGTCTGTTTGCGCCAGAGGGCCGCATACTCTCCGCCGAGATGCGCCACCAGTTCGTGGTGGGCGCCTCGCTCGACGATCCGACCGGCCTTCAACACCAGTATCTGGTCAGCGTCGGCGATGGTCGACAGGCGGTGGGCGACGACCAGGGTGGTGCGGCCCGCCCGGGCTTTCCGCAGCGTCTTCTGGATGGCCGCCTCGGTGCGGCTGTCGAGCGCGCTGGTCGCCTCGTCGAGGATCAGGATACAGGGATCGGCCAGCAGGGCGCGGGCGATGCCGACACGCTGACGCTCGCCGCCCGAAAGTTTCAGACCGCGCTCGCCGACGCGGGTCTCCATCCCCTCGGGCAGTTCCCGGATGAAATTGGCCAGTTCGGCCGCCTCGGCCGCCCCCCAGATGGCGGCGTCGTCGGCGTCGGGCCGGGCGAAGCCGATGTTGGCGCGGATGCTGTCGTTGAACAGGGCCACATCCTGCGGCACCAGGGCGACGGCGGCGCGCAGGGAGGCCTGGGTGACCTGCCGCGCGTCGAGGCCGTCGATCAGCACCCGGCCCTCTTGCGGGTCCAGCAGCCGCAGGGCCAGTTTGACGATGGTCGATTTGCCGGAACCGGAGAGCCCCACAAGGGCCGTGGTCGTGCCCGGCGGAGCGATGAAGCTGACATCCTCGAGACCGTTGGCGCGGGAATCGTGGCGGAAGCCGACGTGCTCTAAGGTCAGGGCCGCGCCGCGGGCGTCCGCCGGACGGGGCAGCGGGACCGCGTCAGCCGCGTCGGCGACCTGCGGCGTCTGCCGCGTCACCTTCAGCATTTCCTCCATGTCGATGAAGGATTGACGGATTTCTCGATAGGCGAACCCCAGAATGTTCAACGGCGCATAGAGGGAGATCATGATCAGCACCGCCGCCATGACGTCGCCCGGCCCCATCCGGCCCGCCGCCGCCTCGAACCCGGCCATCACCGCCATGACGGCCAGGCCGATGTTCATGATCACCGCCTGCATGATGTTGAGCAGGGCCAGCGAGCTGTTGGCCTTCAGCGCGGCGCGGGTGTAATCGCCCAGCGCCCGGTCATAGGCGCCGGCGGCCCGGGCCTCGGCCCCGAAGGATTTGACCGTCTCATAGTTCAGCAGGGCGTCGACCGAGACGCCGGCGGCCTCGGTGTCGGCGGCGTTCATCTCGCGTCGGTGCTCCAGCCGCCAATTGGCCAGGGCGAAGGTCGAGGCGGCATAGACGGCGACCACCGCCACCGCCACGGCTCCGAACCGCCAGTCATAGCGGGCGGCCAGCACACCCGCCGCAAGCACCAGCTCGACCCCGGTCGGGATCAGGTTGAAGGCCAGGATGCGCAGCAGGAAGTCCACCGCCCGCGAGCCCCGGTCCATCGTCCGCGACAGCGACCCCGACCGCTTGGTCTGGTGGAAGTCCAGCGACAGGCTGAGCGCATGGGCGAAGGTCTCGGTGGCGGCCCGCCGCTGAGCGGCCGACCGCACCGGTGCGAAGACCACGTCCGAGGCGTTGGGCGCTATGGCCGATATCAGCCGCACGATCGCCCAGCCCACCGCGAAGCCGGCGAAACCCAGGCCCACCGCGACGGTGGCGCCCTGTCCGGCGGCCAGATGGTTGACCGCCATGCCGAGGACCAGCGGACCCAGTACGCCCAGCCCCTTGCCCGCCAGGGTCATGCCGATGGCCGCGATCAGACGCAGGCGCAGCTGCGGGGCGTTGGAGCGACCAACCAGCCGGACCAGATCGCCCAGCGCCCGCCAGGCCGGCGGTCCGTCCGTGACCTGGGCGGGCGCCCCCGCCTGCGCCGCCTTGGCGACTGAATCCCCTCGCCGTACCGCCCGCTCGCCTCGCATCGCCATGCGCGCAGATATGGACCGCGCCGCCGGATGCGCAAAGG
Source organism: Brevundimonas sp. (assembly GCF_030682035.1). GTDB lineage: Bacteria > Pseudomonadota > Alphaproteobacteria > Caulobacterales > Caulobacteraceae > Brevundimonas. The sequence continues at coordinate 88,617 of NZ_JAUXQZ010000028.1, forward strand.
GCGGGCCGACGGAAGGCCCACGTCAGTATCGGTCGCAGGCCCGCCAACACCCCCTGCCCCGCCGCGCTCTCTTCCTGTAAGTCGATGCCATGGCTCGTGACGGCGCAATCTATGTCTGCCAGGCCTGCGGGGCCGTCCATGGCAAATGGTCGGGTCAATGCGGAGCCTGCAACCAGTGGAACTCCATCGTCGAGGAGAGCCGCTCGGCCCCACCCGGCGCCATGAAGCCCACCACGGGAGCCGCGGCCCGCGGCCGGGGCGTCCAATTCGAAACCCTGCAATCCGACACGCCCGAACCGCCCCGGATCATCACCGGCGTGGCCGAGTTCGACCGGGTCTGCGGCGGCGGGGTCGTGCCCGGCTCTGCCATTCTGCTCAGCGGCGACCCCGGCGTCGGCAAATCGACCCTGCTGCTGGACGTGGCCGGGCGCGCGGCCCAGTCGGGACGGCGCGTGGCCTATATCTCGGGCGAGGAGGCGGTAGAGCAAATCCGCGCCCGGGCGAAGCGGATGGGGCTGGAAAAGGCGCCGGTCGAGCTGGCCTCGGCCACGGCGCTGCGTGACATCCTCGGCACGCTGAAGCGCGAGCGGTTCGACATTGTCATCGTCGATTCGATCCAGACCCTGTGGTCTGACGCCCATGAAGCCGGCCCCGGCTCGGTCACCCAGGTTCGCGCCTGCGCCGGTGAGATGGTGCGGCTGGCCAAATCGCAGGGGGTGGCCGTCATCCTCGTCGGACACGTCACCAAGGACGGTCAGGTCGCCGGGCCGCGCGTCGTCGAACACATGGTCGATGCCGTGTTGAGCTTCGAGGGCGAGCGCGGCTATCCGTTCCGCATCCTGCGCGCCGGCAAGAACCGGTTCGGCGCCACCGACGAGATCGGCGTGTTCGAAATGGGCGACGCCGGCCTGCGCGAGGTCGCCAATCCGTCCGCCCTGTTCCTCGGCGAGAGCAAGGACCGAGCCCCGGGCGCGGCGGTGTTCGCCGGCATCGAGGGGTCGCGGCCGGTGCTGGTCGAGATGCAGGCCCTGGTGTCGAAATCAGCCTATGGCACCCCTCGTCGGGCCGTGGTGGGCTGGGACACAGGGCGGCTCGCCATGGTCCTGGCCGTTCTGGAGGCGCGGTGCGGCTTCGGGTTCGGGGATCAGGATGTCTATCTGAACGTGGCGGGCGGCCTCCGCATCAACGAGCCGGCGGCGGACCTCGCGGCGGCGGCGGCGCTGATCAGTTCGGCGACAGACACGCCTCTGCCGCAGGGCTGCGTCGTCTTTGGCGAGATCAGCCTTTCGGGCGAGGTTCGTGCCGTCGGACGGGCCGAGGCGCGGTTGCGCGAGGCGCAGAAGCTTGGCTTCGACCGGGCCCTGACCCCCCCTCTGACAGTCAAGCACAAGGGCGTGGGCGTCACCTCGGTGACGCGCCTGACCGAAGCAGTCGAACGAATCTCGCAAAACCGCTATTGAGACCTTGTCTCCTCCCTGTTGCGAAGCAATGGGGAGGTGGCTCGCGCAGCGAGACGGAGGGGCGATGTCAGTTCACAACCAACCCCTCCACCGCCTTCGGCGGTCCCCCTCCCCATCTGTGATGGGGAGGCGACGGAAGTGACTGGTTTCGACGTAATCGCCATTCTGGTCATCCTCGCCTCGGCCGCGGCCGGCTGGGTGCGCGGGGGCACGCGCGAGATAATCACCCTGTTGAGCTTTGTGCTGGCCGCCTTCATCGCCCTGGTCGCCCTGCCGCTGACCGCGCCGCTCGGGCGGGCGCTGGTCAATCCGGACTGGGCCGGCACAATCGCCGCCGCCGTCGTCTCCTTCCTGTTGATCTATTTCGGCATCCGCATTTTCGGCTCGGTGCTGTCTAAGCGCGCGCAGGCTCATCCTCAGCTGGGCGGGATCGACCGTATCGTCGGCGTCTTCGTGGGCGCGGCGCGGTCTCTGGTTCTACTGGGCGCCATCCATCTGGTCGTCGTCGCCGCCATGCCGGGCGAGCGCACCCCGCGCTGGCTCAGCGAGGCGGCGCTGCGGCCCGTCACCGCGGGCGCCGCGCGGATGATCCAGGTCGTACTGCCGGGCATCGGACGGGGCGCCGACGCCCTCGCGCCGGTCGTGACTTCGTCCGTGAACGAGGGGTTTTCCAACGAAGAAGCCTTGCCCTCGCCCCAAACAAACAATACTCCGCCGCCGTCCGCCGCCGACTAGAGTTCCCCGCATCATCGGAGCCCCACGATGAGCAGTCCCGTCCATTCCATCGCCGACCCGGTCATCCACCGGGCGCATCATCGCGACGTGGATGACGACCAGCTTCGGCTTGAGTGCGGCGTCTGCGGCGTCTGGGGGGCGGAAAAGAACGCCGGCTCGTCGGTCGTGGCCTTGGGCCTTCACGCCCTGCAGCACCGCGGTCAGGAAGCCTGCGGCATGGCCAGCGTGCACGAGACGCGCTTCCATACCGAACGTCACATGGGGCTGGTCGGCGAAGCCTTCGGCGGCGCGGACCTGTCGACCCGGATGCCGGGGTCGGCCGCCGTGGGCCACACCCGCTATTCCACCGCTGGCGGCAGCTTCCTGCGCAACATTCAACCGATGTTCGCCGATCTGGACCAGGGCGGCATCGCCATCGCCCACAACGGCAACCTGACCAATTTCCTCTATCTGCGGAACCAGTTGGTCGGCGAAGGCGCCATCTTCCAGTCGACCTCGGACTCGGAAGTCATCCTTCACCTGATCGCCCGGAGCCGTAAGGCCAAGATCGTCGACCGCTTCATCGACGCCATCGGCCGGATCGAGGGCGGCTACGCCCTGGTCTGCCAGACGCGCTCCAAGATGATCGGCGCCCGCGATCCGCTGGGCATCCGCCCGCTGGTGCTGGGCAAGCTGGGCGAGGCCTGGGTGCTGGCGTCCGAGACCTGCGCGCTGGACACCATCGGCGCGACCTTCGAACGCGATGTCGAGCATGGCGAGGTCGTGGTCATCGACAAGGGCGGCCTGCTGTCGCTCAAGCCCTTTCCGACCCGCGGGGCGCGGCCCTGCCTGTTTGAATACGTCTACTTCGCCCGCCCGGACAGCGTCGTGAACGGCCGTTCGGTCTATGGCGTGCGCAAGCGTATGGGCATGAAACTGGCCCGCGAACACGCGGTTGAGGCTGATGTGGTCGTGCCGGTGCCGGACTCCGGCGTCCCGGCGGCCCTCGGCTATGCCCAGGAGAGCGGCATTCCCTATGAGATGGGGATCATCCGCAGCCACTATCTGGGCCGCACCTTCATCCAGCCCAGCCAGGGCGCCCGGCAAAAGGGCGTGCGGATGAAGCACAGCCCAAACCGGTCGGTGCTGGAAGGCAAACGGGTTGTGCTGATCGACGATTCGATCGTGCGCGGCACGACCTCGGTCAAACTGGTCCGCGCCGTGCGGGCCGCGGGCGCCACAGAGGTTCACCTGCGCTCGGCCTCGCCGCCGATCCTTTGGCCGGACTTCTACGGCATCGACATGCCCGAGCGGGACCAGCTGATCGCCGCCAATATGACGGTGGAAGAGATGCGGGCTCATCTCGAGGTCGATTCCCTCGGCTTCCTGTCGGTCGATGGTCTGTATGACGCCATGGAGGCCGGACCGCGCGATCCGCGCCAGCCACAGTTCACGGACCACTATTTCACCGGCGAATACCCGACCCGCCTGCTGGATCGCGAGATCGAGGAAGGCGGCCGCGAGGTCGCGGCCCGGCAACTTTCATTGCTGGTCAGCGCTTAACAGCAACATCGTCCCGCAAAGGCGCCCCGAATGGTCCAGCTCGGCTATTTCACCCTCGACACGCCCGATATCGACAAGGCGCGCGCCTTCTTCAACGCCCTGTTCGGCTGGACGTTTGACGAAGACGCATCGAACCCGACCTATGCCCATGTCGCCGACAGCGACCCGCCCTTCGGCTTCACCAAGTCGGAGCGGGCCAGCCAGCTCCCCCATCTGTATTTTCGCGTCGACGACGTGGACGCCTTGTGCAAACGGGTGACCGAGCTGGGCGGCAAGGCGGCGGTTCCCTCGGAGAGCGCCACCGGCCGTTCGGTCGTGGTCAGCGACGACCAGGGCGGCAGCTTCAGCCTGTGGCAACCGGCCGGGGACTCAGTTTAGCTGGGTGCACACACCGGGAGGGATTGCGATCTGGCCATACCGGATTCGGAAGCAATCTCGAAAGACCGCAAAGGCCCGGACTATTCCCACTCGATCGTCCCCGGCGGCTTCGATGTCACGTCATAGACCACCCGGTTCACGCCGCGGACCTCGTTGACGATGCGGGTGGCGCAGCGGCCCAGCACGTCCCAAGGAAACTCGAAGAAGTCGGCCGTCATGCCGTCGGTCGAGGTGACGGCGCGCAGGGCCAAGACCTTCTCGTAGGTCCGGGCGTCGCCCATGACGCCGACGGTCTTGACCGGCAGCAGGACGGCGAAGGCCTGCCAGATGCTGTCGTAGAGGCCGGCCTTGCGGATTTCCTCGAGATAGATGGCGTCGGCCTGTTGCAGGGTCTCGACGGCGTCCGGCGTGATCTCGCCGGGAATGCGGATGGCCAGACCCGGCCCCGGGAACGGATGGCGTCCGACGAAGGCGTCGGTCAGGCCCAGCTCGCGGCCCAGGGCCCGGACCTCGTCCTTGAACAGTTCTCTCAGCGGCTCGACCAGTTTCAGCTTCATGAAGTCCGGCAGGCCGCCGACGTTGTGGTGGCTCTTGATCACGTGGGCCTTGCCGCTCGAGGACGACACGCTCTCGATCACGTCGGGATAGAGGGTTCCCTGGGCGAGGAATTCGGCCCCCTCGATCTTGTTGGCCTCGCGGTCGAATATCTCGATGAAGACCCGGCCGATGATCTTGCGCTTGGTCTCTGGGTCCGAAACGCCCGCCAGCTCGCCGAGAAATTCCTTCGACGCATCAACGTGCACCAGCGGGATATTGTAGTGTTCACGGAACAGGGTGGTGACCTGCGTCGCCTCATCCTTGCGCAGCAGGCCGGTGTCGACGAAGACGCAGGTCAACTGGTCGCCGATCGCCTCGTGGATCAGGACAGCGGCCACCGATGAGTCGACGCCGCCCGACAGGCCGCAAACGACTTTTGCCGATCCGACCTGTTCGCGTATCTGGGCGATCTTCTCGTCACGATAGGCGGACATGGTCCAGTCGCCGGTCAGGCCCGCGATGCCATGAGTGAAATTCTTCAGCATCGTCGCGCCGCGCGGGGTGTGCATCACCTCCGGGTGGAACTGGACGCCGTAGAAGCGGCGCGTCTCGTCGGCGATGACGGCGTAGGGCGAGCCGTCCGAGGTGGCGACGACGTCGAAGCCCTCGGGGATGGCGACGATCTTGTCGCCATGGCTCATCCAGACGGTCTCCTCCTCACCGACGGCGGCCAGGTCGGCCAGCAGAGGCGAGGACTTCCGGACGGTGATCTCCGCGCGGCCGAACTCGCGGGTATGACCGCCTTCGACCTTTCCGCCGAGTTGTTCGCACATCGTCATCTCGCCGTAGCAGATGCCCAGCACGGGAACGCCGGCCTCGAACACGCCCTGCGGCGCGCGCGGGCTGCCCGCCTCGTGCACGCTCTCGGGCCCGCCCGAAAGGATGATCGCCTGCGGATTCATGGCCGCCAGCGCGGCCTCGGCTTTCGCGTAGGGGTGGATCTCGCAATAGACGCTCGCCTCGCGCAGGCGCCGCGCGATCAACTGGGTGACCTGGCTGCCGAAATCGACGATCAGGACCTTCTGGTGATCAGCGAGGGCGGTCATGCGGGCTCCGTGAGGACAAGCGTGAAATGGTCATGCAACAGGTCGAGCGCAGCGGCCAGCGCCTGATCGACGTCGGCCAGCGCGTCGGTCCAGTGTTCGAGCGCGGACAGGTCCGAACGGCCGTCCGAGACGCCGCGCAGGCCGATCACCGGCACGCCGAACCGGGCGGCGGCGCGAACGACGGCGAAGGTCTCCATATCGACCATGTCGGCGTCGACGGCGTCATAGGCGGGGCCCGAGACGACGCTGGCCCCTGTGGCCAGACGCGCGTTCGGCAGGCCGGGCGGGCCCTCAGCCAGCGGCAGGACGGCCGGGATGCGGGGCCAGGGCGTCTCGCCCTTCGGAAAGCCAAGGGCGCTGGCGTCCATGTCGCGATAGCTGACCGACGAGACGCGGTAGACGCGGGCGTGCTCCAGTGTGCGCGAACCCGCCGAGCCCAGCGAGATGATCAGGTCCGGCAGGCCGTTCTCCGCCTGTAGCAAGGCCAGGGCGTGGGCGACGCCGACTGCGGCCTCGACCGGGCCGACACCGGTGATCAGGGGGCGGATGCGGCTGCGCAGGGCCCGGCCATATTCAGGCTCGGCGGCCATGACGCAGAGGGCGGTCTTCCGACCGAAGCTGGAAAGGGTCCAGTCCCCGCTCACGCCCGCCGCTCATAGAGGGCCACGAAGAAGCCGTCGGTTCCGGTCGAGGCCGGCGACAGGCGCAGGCGGCCGCCTGAGGCGGCCTCGGCCAGACGCGTGCGCGCGGCATCGGTCAGGGTCGGGGCGGCGAGCGCATCGGCGACCGGCAGAGGGCGGAAGCCGGAATGAGCGGCCTCGAAGGCGTCGGCCACGGCCTCGTTCTCGCGGCTCAGGATCGAACAGGTGACATAGACCAGCCGCCCGCCCGGCTTAACCAATGCCGCGGCCTGGGCGAGAATGCGGAGCTGAAGGGCGTGCAACCGCTCGATCTCGTCGGCCTTGAGCCGCCAGGCGTCCTCGGGACGGCGGCGCCAGGCGCCGGAGCCGCTGCAGGGGGCGTCGACGAAGACCAGCTCCGCCTTGCCATTGAACTCCTCCACCCCGCCGCCGTTCTGGCCGATCAGGCGCAGGTCGGCGGCGACGCCGGCGCGGGACAGGCGCGGGCGGATGTTGTCGAGCCGCTTCTGCACCACGTCGCAGGCGATCAGCCCGCTTCCCTTCTCCCCTTGCGGGAGAAGGTGGCCCGCGGAGCGGGTCGGATGAGGGGTTTCACCATCATCGGATGAAGGTTTGTCGGTCGATACGGGGGACCAACTGCGTGACCCCTCATCCGTCGGCCTTCGGCCGCCACCTTCTCCCGCAAGGGGCGAAGGAGACATCAGTTGCGCCAGCGACAGCGTCTTGCCGCCCCCGCCCGCGCAATAGTCCACCACGATGCTGTCCGGGGTGAACGACAGGCCGGCGCCGGCCAGCCAGGCAGTGATCTGGCTGCCTTCGTCCTGGATTTCGACGCGTCCGGCGTTGAAGGCGTCCAGCGCCTGGACGTTGGGCGCGGGCTCGGACGGCAGGCGCAAGCCGACGGCGGACCACGGCGTGCGCTCCGGCGTCAGACCCGCCGCCTTCAGTTCCGCGCTGGCGGCCTCAACGGTGGTGCGGGCGGTGTTGACACGCAGATCGACCGGCGCCCGCGCCAACAGGCCCTTCGCCTCATCCGCCCAGCGATCGCCGAAGGTCGCCTTCAGGTCCTCGACCACGAAGGCCGGCAGGTCGGTCGCGGATTCCGGCAGGTCGCCCTCACCGGCCGCAATGCGGGCGCGTTCCTGTTTCGACAGCGGGCGTGGGCCGTAGCCGTCGCCGGAGTGCAACGCCTCGATCTCTTCCAGCGACAGATGATCGAGGAAGGCCAGCGAGCCTACGACGAGCGCTCGGCCGTCCTCACGCCCACCCATGGCGGCGACCAGCCGGCCGCGCGCGCGCAGCACCTGATAGACGCGCTCGGCGACGGCGCGGCGGTCACCGGACCCCGCATAGCGGTTTGCGGCCCCCCAGGCCTTGATCACCACCTCGGCGGGGGCGCGGCCCTGGGCGATGCTGTCCAGTACGGAGGCGGCGGCGGCGAGACGGGCGGCTGGGGTCAATGCGGACTTTCAGACGAAAAGAGCGACGATCACCATGACCAGCCCCGCCAGGGCGACGAGCCAGGCCAGGGTGCGGACATAGGGTGTGCCGAGGGCGTAGAGCGGCAGATAGAGCAACCGCCCGAAGAAATAGAGGGGGGCGCCCACCAAGGTGAGTTGCCCGTCCTTACCCGCGATATGCGCCATGATCACGGCGGCGGCGAAAAGCGGCAGGGTCTCGAACAGATTGGCCTGGGCGCGGATCAAGCGGCCCGCCAGCCTGCCCGGCGCCGGCGCCTCGCCGTCGCGCGGGCCCGCGTTCCACTTCACGCCAAGCTCGGCCGTTCGCGCAGCCCCTGCCCAGCCGATCTGAACGATCGCCAGGATCAGGGTGAAGGCCAGCATGAGGAATTCGGGCGTCATATCCATGGCGTGAGCCTCCCAACTCATCCCTGCCGATAGTTGGGCGCTTCGCGCGTGATCATCACGTCGTGGACGTGGCTCTCCCGCAGGCCGGCGCCTGTGATGCGCACGAAGCGCGCGCGTTCCTGGAAATCGGCGATGGTCGCGGCGCCGACATAGCCCATGGCGGCGCGCAGACCGCCGACCATCTGATGCAGCACCGGGGCGATCGGCCCCTTGTACGGCGTCTGACCCTCTATGCCCTCAGGCACCAGCTTCTGGCTGTCCTCGACTTCCTTCTGGAAATAGCGGTCGGCCGAGCCGGCCCCCATGGCCCCGACCGAGCCCATGCCGCGGTACGACTTGTAGGACCGGCCCTGGTACAGGAAGACCTCGCCGGGGCTTTCGTCCGTGCCCGCGAACATCGAGCCCATCATGGCGCAGGACGCTCCGGCCGCAATGGCCTTGGCCAGGTCGCCCGAGTATTTGATGCCGCCGTCGGCGATGACCGGCGCGCCGGATTCCCTGGCCGCGCGGACGGCCTCCATGATGGCGGTCAGCTGGGGCACGCCGACGCCCGCGACGATGCGGGTGGTGCAGATGCTGCCCGGGCCGATGCCGACCTTCACCGCGTCTGCGCCGGCGTCGATCAGGGTGCGCGCGGCGTCATAGGTGGCGACATTGCCGGCGATGATCTGGATGCGGTTGGACTCGCGCTTGATGCGCTCGACCACGCGAGAGACCTGGATCGAATGGCCATGGGCGGTGTCGATGACAACCACGTCCACGCCCGCCTCGGCCAGCGCCATGGCCCGCTCATAGCCCGCGTCGCCGACGGTCGAGGCGGCCCCGACCAGCAGCCGGCCCTGATCGTCCTTGGCGGCGTGGGGGTGGGCCTGGGCCTTCTCGATGTCCTTCATCGTGATCAGGCCGGTGGCGCGGTAGTCCTCGTCGACGACGATGACGCGCTCGATCTTGCGGTCGCGCAGCAGGGCCCGGGCCTCGTCGCGGCCGGCGCCCTCGCGCACAGTCACCAGATCGCCCGTGGTCATCAGCTCGATGGCCTTGCGGTTCGGGTCGGTGTCGAAACGCATGTCGCGGTTGGTCAGGATGCCGACCAGCTTGCCGGTTCTGGGGTCCACCACCGGGAAGCCGGAGATCTTCTTCTTGGCCACGATGGCGCGGACTTCGCCCAGCGTCGTCTGCGGCGTGATGGTCACCGGATTGATGACCATGCCGCTTTCGTAGCGTTTGACCTCGCGCACCATGTCGGCCTGTTCCTCGACCGTCATGTTTCGGTGGAGGACGCCCAGACCGCCGGCCTGGGCCATGGCGATGGCCAGCCGGCTTTCGGTGACCGTGTCCATGGCGGATGAGGTCAGCGGGATGTTCAGCCTGATGTCGCGGGTCAGCTTCGTCGAGACGTCCGCGTCGGCGGGCATGATCTCTGACGGGCCGGGTTCCAGCAAAACATCGTCGAAGGTGAGCCCTTCGCGTATCTCCATGAGGAGTCTCCGTTTTGCGGGCCGCGTATAACGTGTTGCAGCGCGGAACGGCAAGGCCCGCTCGGACTTATCGTGACGATAAGAACAATTGGCTTGCCGGATGCGGCGCCGGCCCCACATCTGGAGACCCATGGTCCGCACGCTCATCAGCACCGCCCGCCGCCTCGCGCTCAAGATCGCGAGCTATGGCGTGATGCACCTGGTAGTGGCCATACTGGTGGCCTTCGCCATCACGCGGGACTGGCGGCTGGCGCTGGCCGTCGGGGTGGTCGAGCCCTTCTTCCAGACCATCGCCTATTCGATCCACGATCGCGTCTGGCACCGGATCGAACGGCGGCGGATGCTGTCAGGGCTGGAAGAGGCGTCCGAGGCCTTCACCGCCCGCCTGCAGATCATGGTCCCCGAAGAACAGACCCGCGCTCACGGCCATCACGGCCACAGCCACGCCCTGCCCCGCTCGTTCAAAGAGATCGCGATCAAGTCCGTCACCTACGGCCTGTTGCATTTCTTGGTGGCGGTGTCGGTGGCCTTCGCCCTGACCCGCGACTGGCGGATATCGCTGGCCATCGGCATCATCGAGCCGCTGGTGCAGACAGTCTTCTTCACCGCCCACGACCGCATCTGGACCCGGATCGAGGCGCGCAAAGCGGCGCGGGCGGAGATGGCTTCGGCCTAGCGCCGGTTCATCGCCACAAGAAACACCTCGGCGCTGTCCTTCCGGCTCGACTCCGGCTTGACGTACTTCACCGTCTCGAACTCGGCCCGCAGCCGGGCCAGCACGCCGCCGGCGTCCCCGCCCTGGAAATTCTTCGACACGAAATGCCCGCCCGGCCTGAGGGTGCGGATGGCGAAGTCGGCGGCGATTTCGATCAGGGCGATGATCTTCAGGTGATCGGTCTGGCGGTGGCCGACGGTGTTGTGGGCCATGTCGGACAGGACCAGGTCGGGCGCGCCGCCCAGCAGGTCCATCATCTGCTGGTCTACGCCCGGATGGGTGAAGTCGGCCTGGATCAGGATGGCGCCGGGGATGGGCTCGATCATCAGCAGATCGACGCCGACCACCGCCGTCGCTCCGCGCTTGACCGCCACCTGGGTCCAGCCGCCGGGCGCGGCGCCCAGGTCGATGACCCGGCTGCCGTGTTTGATCAGGTGAAACCGGTCGTCGATCTCCAGCAGTTTGAAGGCGGCGCGGCTGCGCCAGCCCTCGGCCCGGGCCTTCTCGGACCATTTGTCGGACAGCTGGCGCTTGATCCACTGCTGGCTGGACATCGATTTGGTGTCCGCCGTCTTCATCTTCGTGCCCATGCCGCGCCCGGCGGCCGTGCCGCCCGAGGGCGGGCGCACCATCCGGCGGCGCTCCGGTTCCTTGGCGTCGGGCTTTTCTTCGTCACTCATCGCATCCACATAGCCCCCGGCGGGTTTGCGGGCTATGGACCCGCGACATTTCGCAAAGGAGCGCGCCGATGGCCGACCAGACCCTGACCTTTTCCCTCGACACCGGCGACGGCGCCGACCGCGAGGTGGTCATCAAGCTTCGCCCCGACCTGGCCCCCGGCCACGTCGCCCGCATCACCGAACTGGCCGGCGAAGGCTTCTATGACGGCGTGGTCTTCCACCGTGTCATCCCCGGCTTCATGGCCCAGGGCGGCGACCCGACCGGCACGGGCACCTCGGGCTCGAAGAAGCCGAACCTGAAGGCGGAGTTCTCCAGGGAGACCCATGCCCGCGGCGTCTGCTCGATGGCCCGCACCAGCGATCCCAACAGCGCCAACAGCCAGTTCTTCATCTGCCTGGACGACGCCTCGTTCCTGGACGGCCAGTACACCGTCTGGGGCGAGGTCATCGAAGGCATGGACCACGTCGACGCCCTGCCCAGGGGCGAGCCTCCCCGTTCGCCGGGCAAGATCGTCAAGGCGGCGGTGGGCTGATCCCGCAAAGGCCGCTCTTCGGGGCGGCCTTTTTCGGTCCGGGTCCGTAGAGGCCGCGCCGTAGGAGGAACGCTGTTCTTCCTGACTGCTCGATGTTAGCGTTCGTCCACGCCATTGCGGCGCAGGGGACCGAACGATGAAGTTTCCAGTCATGGGGGTGTTGTTGATCAGCGCCGCGCTGGCCGGGTGCCAACCCGCCACGCCCGCCCCGGTCGCGCCGACCGGAGCCGAGATCGCGGCGATCGCGGAGAAGGCCCACAACGACTACGTCGCGGCGATCAATTCGAACGACACGGAAACGCTGATGGCGCTCTTGACGGACGATGTCGTCTATCAGGCCCCGAACATGCCCGAAGTGGTCGGCAAACCCGCCGCGCGGGAATGGGTCGCCGGCTATTTCGGCGCCTACCGGACCCAGTGGGAGAAGACCTCGCTGGACTTCATCGTCAGCGGCGACTGGGCCTTCGAACGCTACGCCTATCGGTCGACGGACACGGACAAGGCGACCGGCGCGGTCACGACGGACGTCGGCAAGGGCCTGAACGTCTATCGTCGCGGCACCGACGGCGTCTGGCGGATCGCGCGCGATTCGTGGAGCTCGAACGGCCCGCCGCCCGCCGCCTGAGCCTACTCGATCTCCACCACCTCGACCCGGGCCCCGTTCAGGACCAGGGCGATCTCGCCGCGCTTGAGCTTCAGCGCGTCCTCGCCGAACAGCTGGCGGCGCCAGCCCTTCAGGGCGTCGACGTCGGCCTCGTCGTCCAGGGCGATCTTCTCGAGGTCAGAGACATTGGCCAGCAGTTTGGTGGCCACGCCGGCATTGTCACTCTTGGCCTTCAACAATACCTTCAACAGCTCGACCACTGACGGCGGAGCCGGTTGGTTGTGGGCCGGGCGGTCCAGCTTCGGCGCATGGGCCTCCGGGTCTTCAAGCACCCGCTTGATCTCGGCAGAAAGCTCGATACCGAGGCGCGAGGCGCCGAAGCCCTTGGGCACGGAGCGCAGCCGGTTGAAAGCGTCGGGATCGGTCGGACCCTGGGCCGCGATCTCGTCGATGGCCTCGTCCTTGAGAATCCGGCCGCGAGGCTGATCGCGGTCCTGCGCCGTGCGCTCGCGCCAGACCGCAGTGGCGACAAAGGCCGACAGGTATTTCGCCGACCATTTCTTGGGCTTCAGACGCTTCCAGGCCTTGTCGGGATCGGTGTCGTACAGGGCCGGATCTGTCAGATCCTCCATCTCGGCCATGACCCAGTCCAGACGGCCCTCCTTCTGCAAGCGGTCGCGCAGTTTGGGATACAGGGCGGCCAGATGGGTCACGTCGCCGAGCGCATAGACCAGTTGGGCCTCGGACAGCGGACGTCGGGCCCAGTCAGTGAATCGGCTGCCCTTGTCGACCTCCTGCCTCAGCATCTGGCGGACCAGCGCCTCGTAAGAGACCTGGTCGCCGAAACCGGCGGCCATGGCCGCGACCTGGGTGTCGAACATCGGCTTGGGCATGGCGCCCAGTTTGACGAAGATTTCGGTGTCCTGACGCGCGGCGTGGAAGACCTTGATGATCTTCGGATCGCGCAGCAGGTCGAGGAAGGGCTCGAGGTCCAGACCCTCGGCCATCGGGTCGATGATGGCCGCGTCCGTGGCCGACGCCGCCTGGATCAGGCACAGGCGCGGCCAATAGGTCGTCTCCCGCATGAACTCGGTATCGACGGTGATGAAGGGCTGGTCGGCCAGGCGCTCGCAGAATGCGCGAAGCGCCTCGGTGGTGGTGATCGGCGTCATTCGGATGCTATAGCCCCGCGCGATGTGGTTGTGGCAAGACCCGCCGCACAAATCCGCCCACTGATTCAGGCCCGTGACCCATGAGCGACACCTCCGATTCCCGGAATGACGGCCTCAGGAACGGTCTGACCTATGCCGATGCGGGCGTGGACATTGACGCCGGCGAAATGCTGGTGGACGCCATCAAGCCGCTGGCCAGGTCGACTCGCCGCCCCGGGGCCGAGGCGTCGCTGGGGGGATTCGGCGCCCTGTTCGACCTGAAGGCGGCGGGTTTTGTCGATCCGCTGATCGTCGCCACGACCGACGGCGTCGGCACCAAGCTGAAGATCGCCATCGAGACGGGCCGCCATGACGGCGTCGGCGTCGATCTGGTCGCCATGTGCGTCAATGACCTGCTGGCCCAGGGCGCCGAACCGCTGCTGTTCCTCGACTACTACGCCACCGGCAAGCTGGAGATCGACGCAGCGCGGCGCGTGGTCGCCGGGATCGCCGAAGGCTGCCGCCAGGCCGGCTGCGCTCTCGTCGGCGGCGAGACGGCCGAGATGCCCGGCATGTATCAGGGCGGCGACTATGATCTGGCGGGCTTCTCGCTCGGCGCCGTCGAGCGCGGCCACGCCCTGCCGTATCTGGATCGTCAGGCGGCGGGCGACGTCATCATCGGCCTCGCCTCCTCGGGTCCGCACTCCAACGGCTATTCGTTGATCCGTAAGGTGGTCGAGAAGTCGGGGCTGGCATGGGGCGACGACGCGCCCTTCGCCAAGGACCGCACCCTCGCCCAGGCTCTGATGGAGCCGACCCGCATCTATGTGAAGCCGGTCCTGCCGCTGATGAAGGCGGGTCTGGTCAAGGGCGCGGCCCACATCACCGGCGGCGGCCTGATCGAAAACCCACCCCGCTGCATCGCCGAGGGCCTGCAGGCCAGGTTCGACTGGGACGCATGGCCGATGCCGCATGTTTTCCAGTGGCTGGGCGAGACCGGCGGGATTTCCGACCACGAACTGCGCCGGACGTTCAACTGCGGCGTCGGCTTCATGCTGATCGTCGCGCCCGAGAACGCCGAGCCGGTGCTCGAGGCCCTGCTGAACGCCGGCGAGGTCGCCTTCGTCTGCGGCCAGCTGGAAGCCGCCTGAGAGTGCGGCCGCCGCCGTTGACCCGACACGACCCGCCCGGCAAGGTCCGCGCCTTCCATTTTCCGTGAGGTCGCCGATGCGTGCGCTGTCTATCGCCTTGGCCGGAGCGATCCTGGCTTCGGTCCCCGCCTCGGCCCAGACCGTGGAAGAACAGGCGCTGCTGCACCAGCTGGCCGCCGAGGTCCGGCCCGAGCGGATGCGCGCCGACATTGAGGCGCTCGTCGGCTTCGGCACCCGTCACACGATGTCAGAAACTGTCTCTGACACCCGCGGCATCGGGGCGGCGCGGCGCTGGGCCCAGGGACAGTTCGAGGCGATCAGCCGCGACTGCAACAGCTGCCTGACCGTCATCACCCCATCCGACACCATCACCGGCCCGCGCGTGCCCACGCCGACCGAGGTGGTGGATATCGTCGCCATCCAGCGCGGAACGGGCGATCCCAACCGGGTCATCATCATCTCGGGCCACATCGACTCCCGAGTGACCGATGTGATGAATTTCACCGCCGACGCCCCCGGCGCCAACGACGACGCCTCGGGCGTCGCCGCCGTGCTGGAGGCCGCGCGAGTGCTTTCGAAACACCGTTTCGAGGCCACACTGGTCTTCGCCGCCCTGTCCGGTGAGGAACAGGGCCTGTTCGGCGGCAAGATCCTGGCCGACTACGCCCAGACCCAGGGCTGGCGCGTCGAGGCCAATCTGAACAACGACATCGTCGGCAATTCCGAGGGCCAGTCCGGCGTGCGCGACACCACCCGGGTGCGGGTCTTCTCGGAAGGCACCAAGACCGTCGAGACCGAGGCACAGGAAGAGCGCCGGCGCTACAACGGCGGCGAGGTCGATTCCTCGTCTCGCAATCTGGCCCGCTTCGTGGACGGTCTGTCCGACCGCTATCTGGCCAATTTCGACGTCGATCTTATCTACCGTACGGACCGCTACGGTCGCGGCGGCGATCAGGTCGAGATGCTGCGCCACGGTTTCCCGGCCGTGCGCATCTCGGAAGGCGCCGAGAACTACGACCGTCAGCATCAGGATCTGCGGACCGAGAACGGCGTCGAGTACGGCGACACCATTGACGGCGTGGACTTCGCCTATCTGGGTCAGGTCGCCCGGCTGAACATCGTCGCCATGGCCGCCCTCGCCAATGCGCCGGGCAGTCCGCTGGGCGTGACCATTGAGGGCGCCGTGAAGCCGGATACGACGGTGAAATGGCAGGCCGTGCCCGGCGCGGCCGGCTATCGCGTCTGGTGGCGCTCCACCACCGCGCCGCAATGGACCCACAGCCGCTGGGCCGGTTCGGCCACTGAACTGGTGCTGCCGGGCATCGTCATTGACGACTGGTTCTTCGGCGTCTCGGCGGTGTCCGAAGACGGCTACGAAAGCCCTGTCGTCTTCCCCGGCCCGGCCGGCTCCTTCGTCCCGGTCGGCGATCCGGCCCCTCGCCCGGCCAATTGATGCCAGAGCTCCGCACCGGTCGCGTCCGCGTGGCCGTCATGATCTCGGGCGCCGGGTCGAACATGGCCGCGCTGATCGACGCCGCGGGACAGTCCGACGCGCCGTTCGAGGTGGTTCTGGTCCTTTCGAACAAGGCCGGGGCCGGCGGCCTGGCCCTCGCCGAGGTCAAGGGTGTCCCGGTGGCCGTGGTCGACCACGCCGCCTTCGGCAGGGACCGGGTGGCGCACGAACAGGCGATCCAGACCGTGCTGGAAGCCCACGACGTCAAGATCGTGGCCCTGGCCGGCTATATGCGGCTGCTGACGCCCTTCCTCGTCGGGCGCTGGGCCGGGCGCATGCTCAACATCCACCCCAGTTTGCTGCCGAAATACCCGGGGCTGGACACCCATGCGCGCGCCATCGCCGCGGGTGACGTGGAGGCCGGCTGTACGGTGCATCTGGTCACCGAGGGCGTCGATGACGGCCCTCTGCTGGGCCAGACCGTCGTGCCGGTCCAGCCGGACGACACCCCGGCCTCGCTGGCGCAGCGTGTGCTGGAGAGCGAGCACCGACTTTATCCGCAAGCCCTGACCGATTTCTGCCGGACGCTAGATTAGAAGTTCGTAATCTCACGCCTTTTCCGGCGACAGCCGCGAACGCCTGAGGCAGCGTGCCGCTGAAATTCACACGGGGGCTCTCATGCTCAGACACAATCTCATGGCCTGCGCCGCCGGCGCGGCCCTTCTGTTCGCCGCCGGCGCGGGGCAAGCCCAGACGGCCCCGCCGATCGTGGAGATCCCTGCGACAGACCAGGCCGAGATCGGCGCCTTCGGCTTGGACACCGAGGGCATGGACACCTCGATCCGTCCCGGCGCCGACTTCAACCGCTACGCCAGTGGTCACTACCTCGCCAACACACCGATCCCGGCTGACCAGGCCGCGTACGGCGTGTTCAACATGCTCTACGACCGCTCGCAGGACAATCTGAAGGTTCTGATCGAGGAGAGCGCCGCCAGTCCGGCGGCCAGCCCCGACGCGGCCCGGATCGGCGCCTTCTATGGCAGCTTCATGGACGAGGCGACGGTCGAGCGCCTCGGCGCCTCGCCGCTTGCGGCCGACCTGGCCGAGGTCCGCGCCGCCGACACCCGCGAGGAAATCGCCGCCCTGATGGGCCGGACCCAGGGCGGCTTCGGCTCCAGCCTGTTCGGCGTCTATGTCTCCGAGGATCTGAAAGAGCCCGACCTGCACAGCGCCTATATTGTCCAGGGCGGCATCGGCCTGCCCGACCGCGACTACTATCTCGAAGAAAGTTTCGCCCCGCAGCGCGAGGCCTACCGGACCTATGTGACGACCGCCTTGCAACTGGCCGGCTGGCCCGAGCCGGAACAGGCGGCGACCGACGTCATCGCCTTCGAGACCCGGATCGCCGAACAGCACTGGACCCAGGTCCAGAGCCGCGACATCGAGGCCGGCTACAAGCCGACCACCCTCGCCGACCTGAACGCCATGGCCCCTGGTTTCGACTGGGCCGGCTGGGCCCAGGCCGCGGGCATCGCGGGGGCCAACCGCCTGATCAACGCCAATGACACGGCCTTCCCGGGCATGGCGCGGGTGTTTGCCGAGACGCCGGTCGAGACCCTGCAGTCGTGGCAGGCGTTCCATGTCATCGACCAGGCCTCGCCCTATCTGTCGCAGGCCTTCGTCGACGCCCGCTTCAACTTCCGGGGCAAGGCCCTGAATGGCCAGCCCGAGAACCGCCCGCGCTGGAAGCGCGGCGTCACCCTGGTCGACGATTCGCTCGGCGAGATGCTGGGCCGCGAATATGTGGCGCGCCACTTCCCGGCCGAGTCCAAGGCCCAGATGGAGGAACTGGTCGCCAACCTGCGCCGCGCCATGACCGCGCGTATCGAGACTCTCGACTGGATGAGCCCCGAGACCCGGCAGCAGGCGCTCTACAAGATGAGCCGGTTCGGGGTGAAGATCGGTTATCCCGAGCAGTGGCGCGCCTATGACGGCCTGCGGCTCGAACCGGGTGATCTGTACGGCAATGTCGAGCGGTCCTCGGCCTTCGACTGGGCCTGGAACCTCGGCAAGCTCAACGCGCCGGTCGATCCGCTGGAATGGGGCATGACGCCCCAGACGGTGAACGCCTACTACAACCCGCCGCGCAACGAGATCGTCTTCCCGGCCGCCATCCTGCAGGCGCCCTTCTTCGACGCCAACGCTGACGCGGCGATCAACTACGGCGCCATCGGCGGGGTCATCGGCCACGAGATCACCCACGGCTTCGACGACCAGGGCCGCAAGGTCGATGGCGACGGCGTGCTTCGCGACTGGTGGACCGCTGCGGACGCGGCCCAGTTCGAGGCCCGGGCGGCCGTGCTGGGGGCCCAGTATTCGGCGCTGAGCCCGATCGAGGGCTCCAAGGTCAACGGCGACCTGACCATGGGCGAGAACATCGCCGACCTGGGCGGCCTGCTGCTGGCGCTCGACGCCTACCACCTCTCACTCAACGGGGCCGAGGCTCCGGTCATCAACGGCCTGACCGGCGACCAGCGGGTCTTCCTCGGCTGGGCCCAGGTGTGGCGCTCGAACATGCGTGACGAGGCCCTGCGCCAGCAGGTGACGACCGATCCCCACGCGCCCGAGCAGTATCGGGCCGCCGTCCCGCCCCGCAACATCGACGCCTGGTACGCAGCGTTCGGCGTCCAGCCGGGCGACGAGCAATATCTCGCCCCGGAAGCCCGCGCCCGCATCTGGTAGACGACGGCTTCGAACGGAAACGGCCCCGGCGATCACTCGCCGGGGCCGCTTGTTTTTTCGGGGCTTGTGAAGCCTAGCCGACGATCTGGTCGTCCGTGAAGAACTGGGCGATCTCGATGCCGGCGTTCTCGATCGAGTCCGAACCGTGGACCGAGTTCTCGCCGATCGACAGGGCGAACAGCTTGCGGATCGTGCCGTCGGCCGCGTCCTTGGGGTTGGTGGCGCCCATGATGTCGCGATAGGCGGCGACAGCGTTGGGGCCTTCCAGCACCTGAACGACGACCGGCTCGGCGGTCATCTGGCCGACCAGTTCGCCGTAGAAGGGGCGTTCGGCGTGGACTTCATAGAATTTCTTCGCTTGCGCGTCAGTCAGCTTGACGCGGCGTTGCGCGACGATGCGCAGGCCGGCGCCCTCGATCACGGCGTTGACGGCCCCGGTCAGGTTGCGGCGCGTGGCGTCGGGCTTGATGATCGAGAAGGTGCGTTCGGTCATGGGAGTGACTTCTTGTTGGGAGATTGAAGGTCGCGGGCTTATAGACGCGCCCTCCGCCCTTTCCAAGGCGTCCCTATCGCTCGCGGCGCGGCCGCTCGCTGCTTGAGGGACGAACCCATCCTGCCCTGTCGCTCACCGCCTGTCGGGGGGCCATCCTCGCCTCTCGGACCCTCGTCTTCGCCATGCTCCAGATCACCGACCTGACCTTCAACGCCTGGGGCCGAAAGTTCCTCGAGGACGCCTCCGTCTCCCTGCCGCCCGGCGCCAAGGTCGGCCTTGTGGGCCGCAACGGCATCGGCAAGTCGACCCTGTTCAAGCTGATCCTCGGCGAACTGGCCGCCGGCGGCGACGAGATCAGCCTGCCCAAGACCGCCCGCATCGGCTCGGTGGATCAGGAACACCCCGCCACGCCCGTCAGCGTGCTGGAGACCATCCTTGAGGCAGACGAAGAGCGCCACGGCCTGCTGGGCCGGCTTGAGACCGCCCAGCCCGAGGAGATGGGCGAGATCTGGACCCGGCTGATTGAGATCGACGCCGACGCCGCCCCCGCCCGCGCCGCCGAAATCCTCGTCGGCCTCGGCTTCGACCATGAGAACCAGCAACGGCCGATGTCGGAATTCTCCGGCGGCTGGCGCATGCGCGTGGCCCTGGCCGCGGCCCTGTTCGCCGAGCCGGACATGCTGCTGCTCGACGAGCCGACCAACTATCTCGATCTGGAAGGCGCCCTGTGGCTCGAGGCGCGGCTGAAGAAATACCCGCACACGGCCCTGATCATCTCGCACGACCGGGAGATGTTGAACGAGGTCTGCACCCACGTGCTGCACCTCGCGAACCGCAACCTGACGCTCTACACGGGCAATTACGACCAGTTCGAAAAGGCCCGCGCCGAAAAGGCCCGCCTGCAACTGTCGGCCAAGGCCAAACAGGACGCCGAACGCGCCCACCTTCAGGCCTTCGTCGACCGCTTCAAGGCCAAGGCCTCCAAGGCCGCCCAGGCCCAGTCGCGCATGAAGCGGCTGGCCAAGATGCAGCCGGTGGCCACCACCATCGAGGAACGCGTCGCCCCCTTCATCCTGCCGTCGCCGCCGCGCCCGCTGGCCCCGCCGCTGATCCGGCTGGAACGGGCCAATGTCGGCTATGAGACGGGCAAGCCGATCCTGCGCAATCTGAACCTGCGCATGGACCTGGACGACCGCATCGGCCTGCTGGGCGTCAACGGCGCCGGCAAGTCGACCTTCGCCAAGATGATCGCCGGGGCGTTGACCGTGTCCGAGGGCGAACTGCACCGCGACCGCAAGATGCGCGTCGGCTGGTTTCACCAGCACCAGATCGAGGCCATGGACCCGACCGACACGCCGCTGGAGATCATCCGCCGCGCCATGCCTGACGCCGCCGAGAGCGCCCGCCGCTCCAAACTGGCGCAGTGGGGCCTCGGCTATGAGAAGCAGGAAACCACCGTCGCCAGCCTGTCGGGTGGCGAGCGCGCGCGCCTGCTGCTCAATCAGGTGGCGATGGATGCGCCGCACATCCTGATCCTCGACGAACCGACCAACCACCTCGACATCGACAGCCGCCGGGCCCTGCTGGACGCCTTGAACGACTATTCCGGCGCCGTCATCCTGATCACCCACGACCGCTCGCTGATGGAGATGGTCGCCGACCGCCTGTGGCTGGCGGCCGACGGCACGGTCAAGCCGTGGGACGGCGACATGGACGACTACGCGCGCTTCGTCCTCGACCGCGCCAAACAGGCGGCGGTGAGGCCCAGCCAGATCAAGGACGAGGCGGCCGCGCCCGTCCAGAACGGAGGCGGAGGTGGAGGCAAGAAAAAGAACGACAAGAAATCGGGCCCTTCACCCTCAACCCTGCGCCACGCCGTGAAGAAGGCCGAGGAGCGGATGGCCCAGCTGACCGCCGAGATCGCCCGCATCGACGACGACATGGCCAACGCCTCGGTCAGCAATCCCAAGGCCCTGGAAGGCCTGACCCGCGCTCGCGCCAAGACGCAGGCCGATCTGGACACGGCCGAAGCCGCTTGGGTGGCGGCGGAGGAGGCGCTGGCGGAGGTGGCGTAGGGCCCTTTGACCTTTGCAATACACAAGGTGTTTTTCGCGGATAGATAGCGCGTTCCGATGGGGAGAAGTGGGGACGCACACCACTTTCCGCAGTCATCGCAGGCCCGCTTCGGAGCGATGGGCGCGTTGCGCTCCGCTACCCATCCGCCGATTGTCAGCATATCCCGCGCCGCCAACCCGCTGATTCCGCTCCACTTCCCAAAAATACAGCGTCCCCAGCCCGCCACAGGTAGGCCCGCCCTAGATTCCCCCCGTTCCGTGGCAGGGAAGGGCGCAGGGCCTTGCGATCTTGTCGCGGCGGAAACGGGATGAGCGGGAGGGGGTCGCACCTCAACGCAGAGCGGATCGCCAGAAGGCTCATCGGGGCCTCAAGCAGCGAGCCGCCGCGCGGCGAGCGTAGGCCCCCACAGCCCGGCCTCAAGTCGCGCGCCCCGTGGAGCGAGCATAGGCCGAGCGTGAAGGGCGATGGGCAGGGAGCCCGCGCCGTTCCGGGGTGGAGGAACGGGCGGCGGAGCCGCCCGGACGAACGGTTCGCAAGGCTCCGACCCGCCCGCCGGAGGCTATGTCGGCAAGGCGTCCACAGCGCCGCTGGTCCTGAGGGAGTTCACCACTG
>NZ_JAUXQZ010000003.1 GCF_030682035.1 Brevundimonas sp.
CGGCGCCGAGGCGATCCGCGGGGCGGATGCGGTCTTCATCGCCGTGGGCACGCCGTCGCGGCGCGGCGACGGCCACGCTGACCTGTCCTATGTCCATGCCGCCGCCGAGGAAATCGCGGGCCTGATCGAGGGCTTTACCGTGGTGGTGACCAAATCCACGGTTCCGGTCGGCACGGGCGACGAGATCGAGCGCATCATCCGCGAACGCCGCCCCAACGCCGATTTCGCCGTGGTCTCCAATCCGGAGTTCCTGCGCGAGGCGGCCGCGATCGAGGACTCAAGCTGCTGATGCACCAGCCGGTCCTCGTCGATTTGAGAAACGTCTATCGGCCAGAGGAAATGCGGGCCCGCGGCTTCCGCTACAGCTCAATCGGGCGAGCCTAACGCAGCACGACGGAGGTCAGCTCAGGGCGTTCGGCCGCGACAACCTCGGCCTGAGGAAACAATGTCCGACCGGCGCCGATGACGACGGTGGCCGTTAGCACGGCCGAGACCGCGGCGATGGCGGCCAGTTTCACCCCGTCGGCGAATTCCTGATGGTCCGGACGCAAACGATTCCCCGCAACGAGCGCGCTTTGTTTCCAGCACCGGACGCGTTCGTCCGCAAGTCACGGAACGGTGTCTGACGGCAAAAAGGGGCGGAGCCGCGAAGCTCCGCCCTTTTTCCTGTGCGCTAACGCTCGCCCACCGGTCGCGAACGCGACCGGACCCCTCCACCGCTTCGCGGTCCCCCCCCCCACTGCGTGGGGAGGTAATGCGGTCGCTTGCTACATGAGCGCCTAGCCGCGGAACGGACGGATCAGTATCTCGACCCGCCGGTTCTGCGCCTTGCCTTCGGCCGTGTCGTTCGAGGCGATCGGGGCGCTTTCGCCGCGACCGTCGACGTACAGCCGGTCGGCCAGCACGTTGCGACTGACCAGATACTGGGCCACCGAAGAGGCGCGCTGGCGCGACAGGTTCAGATTGTAGTCGTCGGCGCCGTCGGAATCCGCGTGGCCGACGATATCGACGATGGACTGGTCATAGCGGTTCATCACGCCGGCCACGTCATCGAGGGTGGCGTAGAAGCGGGTGTTGATCGACGACTGGTTGGAGGCGAAGGTCACGTCGGACGGCATGCGCAGGATCAGGTTGTCGCCCTGGCGGGCCACGCCGACGCCAGAACCCGACAGTTCGGCTTCCAGTTCGCGCTGCTGACGATCCATGTACTGGCCGACGGCAGCGCCGCCCAATGCGCCGATGCCGGCGCCGATCAGGGCGTTCTTGCGGCCCTCCTCGGAGTTGGAGGTGTTGGTCAGGTAACCCAGCAGGGCGCCGCCCAAGGCGCCGGCGATCACGCCCGTACCGGTGTTGTTGCGGCGCGGCGCAGAGCTGTAGGGGTCGGTGGTGGTGCAGGCGACGCCGCCCAGCAGGATGGCGATCGTAGCGCCGGTAAGGAGGAGCTTGCTGTGCATGGTAGGGTGTCCCGTTTGCAAAAACTGTGTGGCGCCGAAACGCGAGCTTACGGTGAAGGTTCCGACCTGTACCGCGCCTGAACGAGCAAATCCCGGTGCGCGACCTGTCTCGGCTTTGCCAAGTTCGCGCCTTAGGGCGTATGGAACCGCCTGCACCAGAACGATGAGGCCCTGCCGTGAGCGCAACCCCCAGCCAAGAAACCGCAGCATCCGCCCGCAAGGCGATCGAGCCGGTTTCCATGACGCTGTACGACACCGACTTCCAGGCCTTTGCCGACAGGCTGGGGGCGTCGTTCAAACGCTACGGCTTCGCGGTCATCGCCGACCACGGGCTGGACCAGACTGTGATCGACGCGGCCATCTCCGACACAAAAGCCTTCTTCGCCCTGCCGGAGGAGACCAAGCGCCAGTATCACCAGCCGGGCACCGGGGGCGCGCGTGGCCTGACCCCGTTCGGGGTCGAGGCGGCCAAGGGCGCGGCCACGGTCGATCTGAAAGAGTTCTGGCACGTCGGACGCGAACTGCCGGCTGGCCATCCCTATCGCCAATACATGCGCGACAATGTCTGGCCGACCGAGGTCGAGGGTTTCCGGCCGCATCTCTACGGTATGTTCGCCGCCATGGACGGACTGGGCGCGAAGATCCTGCGCGCCATCGCCCGCTATCTGGAACTCGGCGACCGCTACTTCGAGGACAAGGTCGAGATGGGCAACTCGATCCTGCGCATGCTGCACTACCCGCCGGTGCCCGCGGGGGCGTCAGGTGTGCGGGCCGGGGCGCACGAGGACATCAATGTCATCACCCTGCTGCTGGGGGCCGAGGAGGCTGGCCTGCAGCTGAAGGACGCGGATGGCGAATGGCTGGATATCGCGCCGCCGCCGGGGGCGCTGGTGGTCAATATCGGCGACATGCTGCAGCGGCTGACCAACCACGTCCTGCCGTCGACCAGCCATCGGGTTATCAATCCGGCGCCGGAGCGGGCCAGCTTCGCCCGCTACTCCACGCCCTTCTTCCTGCATTTCAATCCCGACTTCGTCATCGAGACCCTGCCGACCATGATCTCGACGGAGAACCCCGACCGCTACGCCGGCAAGGCGATCATGGCCGAGGACTTCCTGACCGAACGGCTGAAGGAAATCCGGCTGATTTAAGGGCGCTATCGCCCGCTCCGCTGGTTGCTTGAGTGCGCATGCGCCCCGGCTACCTCGAAATCCGCAGCTGACTGATATCTCGCCCGATGGCCGCGAAGGCGGTGCGCAGGCTGGCTCCTGAATCCGCCAGATAGACGTGGCTGGCGCTGGTGGCGCAGCCATTGATGAGATCGCGCGCCCGTTGGTCGTTCACCACCTGGAAGCCCACGGTGTAGACGATGACGCCCGCGGCCTTCATGGCCGTGCACATCGCCAGGCTCTGGTCGAAGGGGTGGCCGTTCGGGGCGTTGCAGTTGATGTGCTGACTCGGCGAGCCCGAGCCGGTGGTCGAGTCTGCGCTGATCACGCCGTTGCAATAGCCGCTATTGTACTCGCCGTCCGTCATGATCACCACGGCCTTGAGCGTATCGGCGGTGTTGTAGGCGCCGCCCGCAGACGATCCGAACAGAGTGCTGAAGTTCGGCGACACCGCATACCAGCCCCAGCCCACGCCGATGTGACCGCCGGTCGAACCGGCTGCGGCCAAGGTGTCGATATTGGCCTTGATCGCGGCCTTGTTGCTGGACAGGGGACGCAAGGTGTTGGTCAGGCAGGGGTTCGAGGTCGAGGGATAGTTGCGCCCCACCCGGGCCGACGTCGGGGACACATCGGTGTAGGCGTTCCTGCCCGTTCGTTCGGTCACACAGGTGCTGACCCGGTGGGTCACCAGGTCGTCATAGACGTTCTCGAAGGCGAACCAGGTGCAGCCCTGTTGGGCGCACCAGGACCTGCCGCCGGATAGATAGGATCGGGCGCCGACGGTGTCGATCGTATAGGTGTTGGCGGTGATGTTGGACGCCCGATGTGTCTGGGTGTTCAACTGCGTCATGCCGACGATGTCGGTGAAATAGACATAGCCGTTGTTGGGAATGCCGTGGCCGGGCGCGGTCACCGTGGGATTGCAGTCGCTGCGCGCGCACACCGCCACAGAAGCCGTGCCCGAAAATGTTCCCCAATTCCGGCTGTCGACGCCACTCAGTCTGAAGGTGTTGGCCGTCACATTGGAAATGGTGAAGGACACCCCGTTCAGCTCGGTCATCCCTGCCGCGTTCCAGAAGGCGACCTTGTCGCCGTTGCTGAACCCATGCCTTGAGGCCGTGATCACGGCGGGATTCGCCCTGGTCGCCCGGGTGACGGTTCCGGGCACCCCCGTGTACCAGCTAATGTTGGTGATGTTGGTGGAGCCGATGATGGAGCCGCGCGCGCTGTCGGCGTAGCTATCGACGTTGACGGCCATGGAATAGGGAACGATGGCGACCCTGGAGTACCAAGGTGTCTGGAGGTCCTGCACAACGATGTCGACCAGATCCTTGGCCGCCGCACGCAGGTCGATGATCTTCTGGCCCGCCATCGAACCGGTGGTGTCCAGCACCAGCGCCACCTCAATGTTCCGCGACGACCGGTCGACCTCCGAATGGGCGCCGACCGGCAGGTAGTCGTCCATGAACTTGCCATAGGGCGGCAGGAAGAGGTTGGCCACCAGGGTCTTCACATCGACCCTGGAGGACGCGATCACCACGTCGTCACTGTTCAGGACGAAACTGGTGTCTGTCTCGCGCAGGATGATGTCGGGATAGGCCTTCAGATTGGCGCGCAGAGCAGCCAGGCCGACCCGCTGGATATCGGGGGCTGCTGTGTAGGGCGACCGGGCGGCGGACAGGGCGGCGGCGTCCAACGCATCCTGCAGGTTGACCCGCACGGTCGAGGCCCGGTGGATATCGACCCCTCCGACCGTCATCAGGACCAGCACGGGCAAGCTGAGACCAAACAGCATGGCGACATTGCCGCGTGCGTCATCGGCCAAACGGCGTGTGAACGCCCGCAGGCCCCGGCCCATGCCGTCAATCCAGGCGCTCAACCCCATCGCCGCGTCCGCCCCGTGGGTCGCGGGCGCAATTCGCCCGCGCTCATACGGACGAAAATGGACCAAGCCGGTTAAGAGAAGGCTTCACGTCGAGGGTTAACGAGACCGTTGTTCGGCGGACATCGGATCGCATGCGATCCTCCACCACCCCTCCACCACCCTTCGGGTGGTCCGCCTCCCCCAATGGGGGAGGAATGTTAGGCCTCCCAGCCGCAGTCCTTGCCGCGGTTCTGGGCCGTCAGCCAGGTGTTCAGCGGGGCGAAATAGTCGGCGACGGCCGAGGCGTCGTTCTCGCGCTGACCGGTGAAGGCCTGCATGGCTTCGGGCCAGGGCCGGGACTGGCCCATCTCCATCATGGCGTTGAAGCGCGCGCCGACCTCTTTGTTCCCGTACACGGAGCAGCGGTGCAGCGGCCCGGTCCAGCCCGCCTGCTGGCAGGCCGCCCGGTGGAACTGGAACTGGTAGATGTGGGCCAGGAAGTAGCGGGTGTACGGCGTATTGCCCGGGATATGATATTTGGCGCCGGGGTCGAAGGCGTTCTCCGGCCGCGGTCCGGGCGGAACCAGACCCTGGTAGCGCAGCATATTGGCCGACCAGGCGTCATTGTATTCGGCCGGGCTGGTCTCGCCGTTGAACACGCCCCAGCGCCAGCGGTCGACCATCAAGCCGAACGGCAGGAAGGCGATCTTGTCGAGCGCCATCTTGAGCAGGAAGGGGATGTCCTCCGCCTCGCCCGGCACGGTCTGCAGCAGGCCGATCTGGTTCAGATAGGTGGGGGTCAGGGCTGACAGGCCGACGAAGTCGCCTATGGCTTCGTGGAAGCCGTCATTCGCCCCGTTCTTGAACAGGAAGGGCTGATCCTTGTAGGCGCGCTGGTAGTAGTTGTGCCCCAGCTCGTGGTGGACGGTGTAAAAGTCCTCGGCGTTTACCTCGGTGCACATCTTGATGCGGATGTCGTCGGCGTTGTCGAGGTCCCAGGCTGAGGCGTGGCAGACCACTTCGCGGTCGCGCGGGCGGGTGATCTGGCTGCGTTCCCAGAAGGTCTCGGGCAGCTCGGGCAGACCCAGGGAGACGTAGAAGCCCTCGCCGGTCTCGACCATCTTGCGGGCGTCGTAGTTGTTGGCGACCAGCCGCTCGGTCATGTCATAGCTGGATGCGCCGCCGGTGGCCGGGGCCACCACGTCATAGATGTTGCCCCACTGCTGCGACCACATATTGCCCAGCAGGTCGGCCCGGATCGGACCGCTGTCGGGCTGGACGGCGTCGCCGTAGCGGGCGTTGAGGCGGCTGCGGACATAGCAGTGAAGGTTCTCGTAGAAGGGTTTGACCTGTTCCCACAGCCGGTCGGTCTCGGCGGCGAAGGCATCCGGCTCCATGTCGTAGCCGGCGCGCCACATGGCGCCGGTGTCGGCGAAGCCCAGCTCGGTGGCACCCTCATTGGCGATGGCGACCATGCGGGCATAGTCGGGCGCCATGACCGGCGAAATGGTGCGCCATCCTTCATACAGGGCCCGGGTCTGGACCGGGTCACGGCTGGTTGCCAGCATGGCGCTGGCTTCGTCCAGGGTGATCTGACGGCCCTGATATTCGAATTTGCCGACCGAATAGGTCGAGTCGAGGCGGGTGGTGATCTCGGCCAGCTCGCTGGCGGCGCCGGGGCGGTTGGGGGCCGGCAGGACGATGCCGAGACGCAGCAGGTTCAGCTTGCGGCGCACGTCGGGGGTGACCTCGACCTCGTTGAAACGGGCCGCGCCATTGGCCAGCTGGACCTGCAGCTCGGTATATTCGGCGTTGATCCGGCTCTCCAGCCACATGGTGTCGAAGGTGATGTTGGTGGCGCGGGTCCACTGGATGCGAGCGGCTTCCTCGCTGAGGGCGGCCAGCCGCGTCTCGGCGTCGGCGACGAAGGCGACGGCGGCTTCGGCGGTCGCGGGCGGTGCGGCGGGAACGGGCACAGGCGCGACCTCTGCGGTCTCGCCGGAGCCGTTCATGCCCAGACTGGCGCAACCGGCCACCAGGGTCAGGGCGCAGGCGGCGGCCGCCGTCATCAGGGAGCGTTTCATGGGGCTGTCCTCCTCGCGCGGTCTGACGCCGCGCCGTTGGAGCGCAGGTGAAGGGAGCAGGGCCGTGGCGTCAAGCGTGGCCGCTAGCCCAGAACGCACCTCGCCAGTCCGTCGTTTCGCACCGTGCCCATGGCGGCCTGGATGCGTGAGGCGCGGCGGCGGACATAGGGTCCGGGCGAGGCGGCGCTGTAGCGCCGGGGCGAGGGCAGGATGGCGGCCAGACGCGCGGCCTCGCCAGGGGTCAGTTCGCTCGCCGGCTTGCCGAACCAGTGCCGGGCGGCGGCCTCGGCGCCGTAGACGCCGGGGGCCCATTCGGCGATGTTGAGATAGACCTCCATAATCCGCCGCTTGCCCCAGACGGTCTCGATGGCGACGGTGTAGCCGGCCTCCAGCCCTTTGCGGATCCAGTCGCGGCCGGGCCACAGGAAGGCGTTCTTGGCCGTCTGCTGGCTGATGGTCGAGCCGCCGCGGACCCGTCCCGAGCCGCGCTTCTCCGAACGGGCGTTGGCCTTCAGGGCGCGTTCGATGGCCTTCATGTCAAAGCCGCGGTGGGTGCAGTAGGTCGAGTCCTCCGAGGCGATCACAGCCTGGACCAGCCGGGGCGAGATGTCGTCCAGCGAGCGCCAGCGGTAGGACAGGCCGTCGCCGCCGAGGGCCCGGCTGACCATCAGGAAGGTGGTCGGCGGGGCGGCCCAGCGCTGGATGACGATGCTGCTGGAGCTAAGCAGGAGCAGCAGCAGGACCAGGGTCAGCACCGGGCGGCCCTTCTTCACGTTTCTGGTCAGCCCCGACATGTGGGAATGGCAGCACGGGCGGCGATGAGGGGCAAGCGCCCTTCTCTCATGGTCAGAAGTCAGACGTCAGCCACTCCGGCCTTCCCGTCCTCGTCGGCCCAGGCGACCCGGGAGGCATCGGCGCTCATGGCCAGGGCGGTGATCGGGGAGCCCTTTTCAGCCTTGAGAAAACTCAGCCCCTGACCCGCCGGATCGGCCAGCCAGACCCGCCCGTCGTTCAGGCCCGCAGCCAGCAGGCCGTGCTTCGGCTGCGAGGCGACGAGGGCGACCAGACTGCCCTCGTCGAAACCGATCTCGGTGGCTTCCCGCCCCATGGGTCCGTTCGAGCCGACGAAGGGCCAGAGCACGGCCCCCTGGGCGCCGGATGTCGCCAGCAGTTGTCCGTTGGACAGGAAGCTGATGGCCCGGACCTTGGACGGATAGCCGCCCATGCGCAGATTCTTCTGATCTTTCAGTCGCCAGCCGTGCAGCTGGGCGTCCTGCATGGTGGTGACCACGAAGGCCCCGTCGGGTGAGAAGGCGACGCCGGTGTGCGATCCGGCCCATTTGAGGAAGGTCGGCTTCTGTTCGGCGATGCGCGCGAACCACAGGGCGGCCCCACCATAGGTCGAGGTCGCGATCCGCCGACCCTTGGGCTCGAAAGCCACGCCCGAGACGGTGCGCTCGTGTTGGAAGTCGCGGCGGAAACCGGCGTCCCTGGCATCCAGCACGGTCAGGGTCCTGCCGGCGGAGAAGGCGATCAGGCCGCTTTCGGCCGAGGCGTCGACTGCGTCGATCCACTGTCCCCGGGCGCTGGTGGCCAGCACCCCGGCGTCGGAGCGCCGGTGCCAGATCAGGCGGCCGTCATCGCCACCGGTGATCACGCCGTCGCCGGACGGGTGCGCCACAGCACACAGGATCGCCCCGTCATGGGCCGCGCTGAACTCGCCGCCCTCGAAGCGGACCGAGCCGTCGCCGAGGGCGAAGACGGCGCCCGTGTTGTCGAACACGGCGGCGGTGATCTGGGCGTCGAAAGCGGTGGTTCTCACGCCGCGCAGGCCTCGAACCCGGCCTTCAGCGCGGCCTCGTCGAGTTCGCGGCCGATGAAGACGGCGCGGGACCAGCGGCGTTCGTTGGCGCCCCAAGGCTTCTGCAGGTCGCCCTCCAGGATCATGTGCACGGCCTGGAAGACCAGGCGGCGGTCCTCGCCGTCGACATCGATGATGCCCTTGGCGCGCAGGATGTTCTGGCCCTGCTCGCCCAGCAGGCGGTCGAGCCAGGCGGTGAATTTGGCGCCGTCCATCGGCCGGTCCAGCGACAGGGAGATGCCCTTGATGTCGTCCTCATGGGCGTGGCCGCGTGCGCCGTGGTGATGGCCTTGATCGGGCGCATGGTCGTGGTCGTGGTGGTCATGGCCGCAGTGCTCGTCGTGGACGTGACCGTGCTCGCCATGGCCCGGATTGGCGAACTGCGGATTGATGTCGAGGATGCGGCCGAGGTCGAAACCGCCGAGACCCAGCACCTGATCCAGCGGCACCTCGGCGCGGGTGGCGCGGGTGATGGGGGCCAACGGATTGAGCCGGCGCAGCCGCGCCTCGACCGCGACCAGTTCGGCCTCGGTGACCAGATCGACCTTGTTGAGGATGATGCGGTCGGCGAAGGCGACCTGTTCGCGCGCCTCTTTCGAGTCATCCAGCCGGGCCATGACGTGTTTGGCGTCGACCAGGGCGGTGACGCTGTCCAGCCGGGTCTTCGCCTTGACGTCCTCGTCGACGAAGAAGGTCTGGGCCACCGGGCCGGGGTCGGCCAGGCCGGTGGTCTCGACGATGATAGCGTCGAAGGCCGGTTTGCCGGGGCGCTGGCGCTTCATCAGGCCGGCGACGACGCGGATCAGGTCGCCGCGCACGGTGCAGCAGACGCAGCCGTTGTTCATCTCGAACACGTCCTCGTCGGCGCCGACCACCAGATCGTTGTCGATGCCGATCTCGCCGAACTCGTTGACGATGACGGCATAGCGCTTGCCGTGGTCGCCGGTGAGGATGCGGTTGAGCAGGGTGGTCTTGCCGGCGCCGAGGTAGCCGGTGAGGACGGTGACGGGGATCTTGTTTGACATGAGCGGCTAGATGGCGGCTGCGGCGCCGGATGGGAAGGGGTCAGCAGGTCGGGCAGTCGGCCAGCGGCTCGGCTTCCAGCTGAAGCGTGGTGTGGCCGATGTTGAATGTGCTTCGCGCCATCACCTGCGCCTCGGCCAGCAGGGCGTCGGGGTCGGGGCGGTCGTGGCAGAGGTGGGCGGTCAGGGCCGTCTCGGTGGTGGACAGGCCCCAGACGTGCAGGTCGTGCACGGCGCTGACGCCGGGCAGGGCGAGGAAGGCGGCGCGGATCGTCTCGACGTCCGTTCCGCGCGGCGCGGCGTCCAGGGCCAGATTGACCGAGTCCTTGAGCAGGCCCCAGGTCCCAATCAGGATGACGGCGACGATGACGAGGCTAACGAGGGGGTCGAGGATCGACCAGCCAGTGAACATGATGACCCCGCCGGCGATGACCACCCCGATCGAGACGGCTGCGTCGGCCATCATGTGCAGATACGCCCCCTTGGCGTTCAGGTCGGAATGCTGGTCGCGCATGAACAGCAGGGCGGTGCCCAGGTTGATGACGAAGCCGATGGCGGCGACGATCATGATCAGGCCGCTCATCACCGGGGCGGGTTCGGCCAGACGGCGGACGGCCTCGAAGGCGATGGCCCCGCAGGCGAAGATCAGCAGCAGGGCGTTGGCGAGGGCGGCCAGCACCGTCGCCTTGCCGTAGCCATAGGTCTGCTGCGAGCCGCTGGCCCGCCGCGCGAGCCAGGCCGCGCCGCCGGCCATGGCCAGACCCAGCACGTCCGACAGATTGTGACCCGCATCGGCCATCAGGGCCGTGGAGCCGCTGAAAACGCCTGCGCCGAACTCGACGCCCACGAAGATCAGATTGACGAGCAGGCCGACGGCGTAGCGCCAGTCTCCGGTGTCGACCGGGCCGTGATGGTCGCCGCCGTGCGTGTGGCCGTGGCCATCCCCATGGTCATGGTCGTGCGAATGGTCGTGATGCGGGTGGGCCATGGGACCAGTCCTAGAGCTGATGGGCCACGACGAGAAGGCCGATCAGGATCAATGCTCCGCCCAGCACCGCCCCTTCGTACCGCGCCCAACGTTCCAGCCGCAGGACGGACCAGCCGGCGCGGGCCGCCGAGGTGAAGACCGCCATGCCGGCGACGGTGCCGACCGCGAAGGTCGCCGTCAGGGCGGCGAGAACGCCGAGGCCTTCTCCGGCCTGGGACAGATAGATGGGCAGCAGCACTTCGCCGGGCGATGCGGCCATAAGGACGACCAGCCCCCAGAAGGCGGCGGCGTGACTTCCCGCAGGTTCAACAGCTTCCAGCGGCGGACCGTCGGCGGGAACCGGCCGTCGAAGCAGGGACCGGCTGAGATAGAAGGCGCCGAACAGGAACAGCAGGGTTGCGGACAGGTACGGCAGCAGGCCCGACATCCATTGGTCCACGGCCTGCCCGGCCGCCACGATCAGGCCGCCGACGACGGCGGTGGTGGCGATATGAGCGAGGCCCGCCGCCGTCACAGCGCCCAGCATGCGCGCCAGGCTCCACCGCTGCGCCCGGCCAACCAGCACGAATGGCAGCCAATGGGTCGGCAGGGCGGCGTGCAGGAAGGCCGTCACGAAGCCCACGCCCAGAAGGGACAAGATCACGGGTTGCTCGAGGTCGGACGGCGTCATCGCGGCCTGTTTAGCGTGTTACTTTATAACAGTCGAGGGCTTTCCGCCTCGAACGCGGAAGGTTACTCAATGAAGTCCAGCGGCGTATCGGCGGCGGGCAGGCATGTCCGATCAACCGGCTTCGATGGATCGCGCAGAAAGTCGCGGGCCATGCGCTGGGTGCAGGGGCTGGCGTTGATGACGCCGTGGGTGGCGTTGGTGACGATCACCACCTGGCTGTTGGCATAGCCGCGCGCGGCGGCCTCGGTCAGGGCGGGGGGACAGCCCGGATCGATCTCGGCGGCCACGAACAGGGTCGGGATGGTCGTCGTGACAGCCTGGTTCTCTATTGGGTCAGCCCGGCCGGAGTTCACCGCGCCGCAGACGTCGAACAGACGCGACAGCGAGGGAACAAGGACTTCAGCGACCGGATCGCCCGCGGCTCCGGCGGCGAGGCGCTCTCTGGACTCGAAGGGCAATTCCTCCTTGCAGATGTAGGCCATGTGCTGGCCCTCGAAATAATAGGTCCGGTCCTCGGCGATGCCGGCGACGGGCGACAGGTCGCCGGCGATGATCTTTTCAAGGTCAGCGGGCAGGCGGCGGACGCCGGTTCGGGAATAGGTGGTGTCCATCAGGAAGGCGGACAGGTCATCGACGGTGAAGGTCTTGCCGTCCTTGCCGGTCCGCGGCCCCTCCAGCCACAGGCGCGCGTTGGCCTCAAAGCGGGCCTGAAGGTCCGGGTGGCGCGCGGCGCAGGCCGCCTGGGCCTGGCATTTGGCGAGGATGATCTTCACTGCGGCCGAGACCTGTTCCGGCGTGCCGACGGCCCAATTGCCCTCGGGCGGCCAGGGACTGTCCATGACGGCGGCGCGGACGATCTCGGGTGCGTGGGTAATGACGGCGGCCTCGACCCGCGGACCATAGGAGCCGCCGTACAGGTCGATCTTCGGCAGGTTCAGGACATGGGTGAGGTCGCGCACGTCCTGGGCCACCGCCGCGACATTGTACCAGCGAAAGTCGACGCCCTGATCGGCGAAGGCCCGGAGACAGGCTTTCAACCCGTCGGCGTCCGCGTCCGAGGGCAGGCCGGCGTCGGTCAGCTGGACGCCCGGGCAGTCCATCGAGGGGTCGCCCTGGCCGCCGCCGCGCTGGTCGAAGAAGATCCAGTCCTGGTCCACCGCCATCAGTACATTGGCGCCCGGACGGGCGGCGAGGCGCTGCAGGCTGGCGCCGACGCCCGCGACTTCAGCCCCGCCGGGACCGCCATGGAACACGACAACGGGGGGCAGCGCCTGTCCCGAAGCGTCACGGAAAGGCGCACTGGCGCGGACGATGGCCACGGCGATGTCGATGCGGCGGCCGCCCGAACCGTCGCGGGCCTCATCGACGGTCAGGGTCCCGCACTCGACGGCGCGGCCGCCCGGAACCCAGTCGGCGGGGCAGGCCCTGGTCGTGAAAACGGGTTCCACGGCCAAGGCAGGCTCGGAGAGGGTGGCGCAGGCGCCGGCGGACAGGGCGGCGACGGATAGTGCGGTCGCGGTCAGCAGTCGGAGCAGCATGGACATCATCTCTCGTGGAACGCGTCACTTGAAGCCCGGGCGAGGCCAGTGGCAAGGTCTTCCGGGGCCGCGTGGACGCTGTTTTTCGGCCAAATCGCGTTGACTCGAACACCCCTCTGCGTCTATGTCGCCGCTCTTCGCCCGAGGGGATCCCCCGTCGGGCTTATTCTTTTTGCGTTTCGCTGAGGCTTCAACATGTACGCGGTGATCAAGACCGGCGGCAAACAGTACCGGGTTCAGCCGGGCGACGTCATCGTGGTCGAGAAGCTCGATGGCGATGTCGGTTCGAACGTTTCGTTCGGCGACGTGCTGATGCTGGGCGGCGACAAGGGCGTGACCCTGGGCGCTCCGCTGATCGCGGGCGCCGCGGTCGCCGCGACCCTGGTCGAGACCCGCAAGGGTGAGAAGATCAAGATCTTCAAGAAGACCCGCCGTCAGGGCTATCGCCGCACCAACGGCCATCGCCAGATGGAATCGGTCCTGCGCATCACCGGCATCGACGGCGGCGGCGAGAAGGCCAAGTGGGACGGCGAGACCTCGCTGATGACCAAGGCCGAGATGAACCTGCGTGCCCGTGGCCTGGCTCCGCGTACTGAGGAAACCGAAGCCAAGGCCAAGCCGGCCAAGGCCCCGAAGGCCGCCGCTGCTCCGAAGACCGAAGCCAAGGCCGCTCCGGCCACCAAGGCGCCGGCCAAGAAGGCTGCTGCTCCGAAGGCTGAAGCCGCCGCTGAAAAGCCGGCCGCCGCCAAGAAGGCCGCGCCCAAGGCCAAGCCCGCCAAGACCGACGAAGCCTAAGAACAAAGACGAGTTAGGACAGCCCCATGGCTCACAAGAAATCCGGTGGTTCGTCGCGTAACGGTCGCGACTCCGAGTCGAAACGCCTCGGCGTGAAGAAGTTCGGCGGCGAGCGCGTGCTGGCCGGCAACATCCTCGTGCGCCAGCGCGGCACCACCTTCCACCCGGGCGACAACGTCGGCCTGGGCCGCGACCACACCCTGTTCGCGACCACCCACGGCGCCGTGAAATTCACCAAGAAGGCGAACGGCCGTTGTTACGTGTCGATTCTCCCGGCCACCGCCGAAATGCCAATGGCCGCCGAGTAGCGCAGACCGACTGACACCCGGATCGCGCAAGGCTCGAGAGCCGCGATCCGGACCAGGGACAAGTTTCCGCGGGGAGTCTGGATCACCAGGCTCCCCGTTTTCGTTCCCCGCCTCGACGCCGTCCGAGCCCTCCAAGGAGGCGGCAGATCGAACGAGGCCTGTGTCATGTGCGTGATCGAACCCTCTCCCGTCGTCGAGACGCGGCGTCTGGTCCTGCGCTCGCCCGGCGCCCAGGATATCCCCCGGCTGGCGGTCTTCGCCAATGATCCGTCGATCGCGCGCATGACGCTGCGCATGCCGCACCCGTACGGACTCGAGGACGCCGAGGAATTCGTGCTCAAGGTGGCGGTGCAGGATCCGGCGCGCGCGCGGACCTTCCTGATCGAACATGAGGACCATGGCCCGGTCGGCGTCATCGGCCTGTTTGAGGACGCCGATCCCGCGCCCGAGGTCGGCTACTGGATCGCCCGCCCCTTCTGGGGTCGGGGCCTGGCGACGGAGGCCTTGCAGGGGGCCACGGCCTGGGCGTCGAAGGCATGGAAGCGCCGTGCACTGATGGCGGGCCATTTCAGCGACAATCCGGCGTCAGGCCGGGTGCTGGAAAAGGCGGGCTTCCTCTATACGGGCGAGGTGCGCATGGGCTTCAGCCGCGCGCGCGGCGCCGAGGCTCAGACGCGCCGGATGGTGTGGCTGGCCTAGCCGAACAGCGTAGGACCGAAGACCGCGGCCAGTGCGATAGCCCCACCCGCTACGGCGACGACGGCGCCGGCGATAAACGCCGCCCAGGTGCGGGCGGCGCGCTGGCGCCGCAGGCCGCTGGTCTTGACCGATCGCAGCATGACGCCGGGCTTGGGTCCGAAGACTTCCGAACCGGAAATATTGTGCTGGGACATTTACGCGCTCCCTGATCCACCGCCCCTTGCGGGTCACATGCACCGAAGCGGGTTCGACAAGGCGAAACAATGGCGAACGGTGGTTATGCACCGATCCGTGATCGGTTGAACGGGGTTAGTTGCAAGCGCGCTAACGCTCGCCCACCGGTCGCGGTCGCGACCGGACCCCTCCACCGCTTCGCGATCCCCCTCCCCACTGCGGGGGGAGGAATGCGGTCGCTCCCTGCTTGAGCGCGTCAGCCGCAGTAGACCAGCCGGCCGCTGTAGGCCCGGTAGTAGCCGCTGGACGGGTCGTAGGAGCGGTAGGTGGCCCGGCACCAGTCGGCGCGCGAGTTGTAGCCGCCGCCATGGCCGCCGGTGTAGCCGCCGTAGCTGACCCCGCCGCCCGGATAGACGTGGTCGGGCCGGCCATAGGCGCCGTGGTAGGTGGTCGAGCCCTGGGCGTGGCCGTAGGCCGAGCCGTAGCCGCGCCGGGAATAGCCGCGTCCGTGGCCATGTCCGGACCGGTTGTAGCCATGGCCGTAGCTGTCGTAGGCGCGACCGTACCCCGCCAGTTCGCGATAGTCGCGCCGGGCCTGGGGGCTGACGCGATGACGCTGGTCGCGCCAGCGGGCGCCGCAGTCATTGCGGTTGGCGTCCCAGAACTGGTCGCAGCGGTAGTCGCCCGGCCGGTCCAGCTGACTGCGCCAGTCAAAATTCGACGGCACGGCGTTGGAGGGTTCGGAGCCGTAGCCATAGGACCGCTGTCCGTAATCGCTGTCATACGAGCGGTAGCTGTCGCCGCTTCCATAGCCGTTGTCATAGGTTCCGCCCCACGACTGGGCGGCGGCGGGAAGGGCGGACAGGCTCAGGCCGGCGGTGGCGATCAGGACAAGACGGAACATGGTTAACTCTCCGAAGCGGCCAGATACGCGGCCCCAAAGACACAGGCACTGGCAGACGAGACGCTTAGAGGGTGACGGACACGCGTCCGCCGCGGGTGCCGATGTGCCGCATCAGAACGATGCGGTCGCCACCGGCGCTGACGGGGGTGATGATGAACCAGTCGCCGTCCGGGAGTCCCGAGAATTCGAACCGGCCGTTTTGGCAGGTCGTCGAGCGGACAAAGGCGCGATAGTCGGCGCTGGGGTTCTCCACGGTGCGGGCCCGCACTATGGCTTCCGGGATGGCCGCCCGCTCGGTTGAGCCGTACAGGGTCTGGAACCGGGCGCGGGTGTAGGGCGTGTCGGGCGTCAGGGCGACCGAACCGGTGCAGGCGAAGGTCTGGCCGTCGCGGCTGAAGGCGACGCGGCCGTCGATG
This sequence comes from Brevundimonas sp., assembly GCF_030682035.1. Classification (GTDB taxonomy): domain Bacteria; phylum Pseudomonadota; class Alphaproteobacteria; order Caulobacterales; family Caulobacteraceae; genus Brevundimonas. The sequence goes on from NZ_JAUXQZ010000003.1 coordinate 15,947, forward strand.
GAGCCGCGCCCCGATCGGGCCGACCAGGCGAAGTCGTCGGCGCTGAAGGCGGCGGAGGTGGGCTGCGGGCCGTAGCTGGAGGCGTTCATCGGAACGGTCTCGCAGGCGGCCAGTGAGGCGGCGACGGCGGCGATGGTGATCAGGTGGCGGGCGGACATGCAGGCTCTCTCCGTCAGGGGCGCGGGTCGAACGTCCCGATCAGACGCTCAACGCCGTCATAAGGTCAAGGTTGCGGCGCGTCGGGCCGTGGGCCAAAAGCGCGCATCAAGCCAGCGAAAGACCGGCTATAGGGAAGGCCCATGACAGTCACGTTTGACGACATTCTGGCGGCGCGGGACCGTATCGCCGGTCAGGTCGATCGCACCCCGGTGCGCTACTCGCGGCGACTGTCGCAGCTGACCGGCGCCGAGGTCTGGGTCAAGTTCGACAACCTGCATTTCACCGGCAGTTTCAAGGAGCGCGGCGCCCTGAACCGGCTGCTGCAGCTGACCCCGGACGAGCGCAAACGCGGCGTGGTGGCGGCGAGCGCCGGCAACCACGCCCAAGCCCTTGCCTATCACGGCGCCCGGCTCGGGGTGCCGGTGACCATCGTCATGCCCGAGGGCACCCCCTTCGTGAAGGCCGACGGCACCCGGGCCCACGGCGCGACCGTGGTCATCAAGGGTCTCGACTTCACCGGCTCGACCGAAGAGGCGCACCGCCTGCGCGACGAGCAGGGCTTCATCTTCGTCTCGGCCTTCGACGACGAGAGGATCATCGCCGGTCAGGGCGTCTGCGGGCTGGAATTCATGGAGGACGCGCCTGATCTCGAGGTGCTGATCATTCCCGTCGGCGGCGGCGGGCTGATCGCGGGCTCGGCCATCGCGGCCAAGGCCATGAAGCCCTCGATCCGCATCTTCGGCGTCGAGGCGGCCATGTATCCGTCGTTCACGGCGCGGCGCGAGGGCAAGCCGCCCAAATGCAGCGGCCAGACCATCGCCGAGGGCATCGCCATCAAGACGGTGGGCGAGATACCCTTCGCCCTGGCCGATCCACTGATCGAGGAGGTGCTGGTCGTCGAGGAGGCCGATTTCGAAAAGGGCGTCGCCTTCCTCGTCACCCTCGAGAAGACCGTGGCCGAAGGCGCCGGGGCCGGCGGACTGGCGGCCCTGCTGGCCTATCCAGACAAGTTCAGGGGGCTGAAGGTCGGCATCGAGCTGACCGGCGGCAATATCGATTCGCGGATGCTGGCCGTGGTGCTGAACCGCGAGCTGGTGCGCGAGAAGCGACTGATCGTCTATCGTATCCTCGGCGACGACCGCCCCGGCATGCTCTCCAGGATGAGCGCCGTGATCGGCGGTCTGGGCGGCAATATCATCGACGTGGTGCACAACCGGCTGGCGCTGGACGTGCCGGCCAAGGGCGCGGAGTTCGACATCATGGTCGAGACCCGCGGCGAGGCTCACGCGGAAGAAATCAGGCATGGACTGGAAGAGGCGGGATATGAATTGCGGATGGGCTAGAGGCGCGGCGGCGCTGGCGATAGTGGTAGCCGTAAGCGGATCTCTGGCGGCCTGCGATCGCGCGCCCGCGGCGCCCGACGAGACGGCGGCGCAGAATCTTCGCGCGGCCGAATTCTTCATGACCTCCAACGCCCGCCGCGAAGGCGTCCAGACCCTGCCCTCCGGTGTCCAGTACAAGGTGGTGCGCTCGGGACCGGCGGGCGGCGAGCGCCCGGACCGCAACGATCTGGTTCGGGTCGACTACGAGGGCACCCTGACCGACGGGACGGTGTTCGACAGCTCGTTCCAGGCCGGTCAGCCGGCTGTGTTCACTGTCAGCGACGTGGTTCCCGGCTGGACCGAGGTCCTGCAGCAGATGCGGGTCGGCGACGAATGGGTCGTCTATCTGCCGCCCGCCCTGGGCTATGGCGAACAAGGCCGTCCGGGCATCCCGCCGAACGCAGTCATGGTGTTCCGCCTCAAGCTGCTGGACATCGCGCGAGCTCCGGGCGGGGAACGCGGCGGGGCCGTGGCGCAGGGGTAAGGGGTCTGCTTCTCCCTCCCCCGAAGTGGGGAGGGAGAACCGCGCTTTATGCCGCCGCTCTTAGCCGCCCCACAGCCCACGCCGCCGCGTCACGCACCACGGCGTCCGGGTCGTCCAGCAATCGTTCAGCGGCGGGGACCAGTCCTGCGTCCCCGCTGTTGCCGATGGCGTACAGAACATTGCGCACGAACCGGTCGCGACCGATCCGCTTGACCGGACTCTTCGCGAACAGGGACCGGAAGGCGGCGTCGTCCAGGGCGACCAGGTCCGCCAGGCGGGGCGAGACCAGGGCCTCGCGCGCCTGCACCCGCGCCTCCTGCGAGGCGGCCGCGAATTTGTTCCATGGACACACGGCCAGACAGTCGTCGCAGCCATAGATGCGGCTGCCGGTCGCCGCCCGGAACTCCTCCGGCCAGGGTCCGGCGAATTCGATGGTCAGATAGGAGAGGCAGCGGCGCGCATCCAGCTGAAAGGGGGCCGGGAAGGCGTTGGTCGGGCAGATGTCCAGACAGGCGGTGCAGGTCCCGCAGTGTTCGCCCTCGGGCGGGTCCGGCTCAAACTCCGCGGCGCTGAGGATGACGCCGAGGAACAGCCAATTGCCGTGGCTGCGGCTCAGCAGATTGGTGTGTTTGCCCTGCCAGCCCAAGCCGGCGCGTTGGGCCAGCGGCTTCTCCATCAGCGGGGCGGTGTCGACGAAGACCTTGACGTCCTGACCCGTGCGGGCGGCGATCTGGCCCGCCAGCATCTTCAGCCGGCCCTTGATAACCTCATGATAGTCATCGCCCCGCGCATACACCGAGATATAGCCGGCTGAACGGTCTTCCATCCCGCGCAGGGGGTCTTGGTCAGGGCCGTAGTTGAGGCCGAGCACCACGGCGGTCCGGGCTCCGTCCCACATGGCGGTGGGGTGAGTGCGGCGCTCCAGCGTCGTCTCCATCCAGCCCATCTCGCCATGCCGCCCCGCCTCGACGAAATGGGCCAGCCGTTCGCCGGCGCTCCACGGCTCGGAAGCCGAGGCGAACCGGCAGACGTCGAAGCCAAGGGCGGCGGCGCTGTGACGGATGATGTCGCGGGGGTCGGCCTGCATGGCCTTCTCTCCCACACCGCCCTCTACGGCGAAATCAGAAATCCAGGTCTGCGTACCAGGCCGATGCGTGGACGCCCGGAAAACGGTCTGCAAGCAAGGGGCGAAAACAGGGGCGCGACTTCAGCTTCATGTACCAGGTCTTGAGACCCGGATACGACGCCCAGGAGATCTCGCCGAAATAGTCCAGCACCGACAGATGGGCCGCGGCGACGATGTCAGCCTGGCTGATGCGACGGCCGGCCAGGGCGTCGCGCTGGGCCAGAAGGCCATCCATCATCGCCAGATGGGACTTCAGCGCGTCGCGCCCGGCGCGCAGGGCGCGGGCCTCGGGCGGGCCGAGGCGGAGCAGGGGCTTTTCCATCCGCTCATGCAGCAGGACGGCGTTGACCTCGTCGGTGAAGCGACGTTCGAACCAGGTGAGCAGCCGGCGCACCTCGGCGCGTTCGGCGGTGTCGGCGGGCAGCAGGAAGGGCTCGGTCGTGCGCTCCTCCAGCCAGCCCAGTATGGCGGCGGGTTCGCACAGGGTCAGGGGGCGTCCGCCGACGTCGGCCATCTGGAGCACGGGCGGCATGCCCGACGGGTTCAGCGTTGCGACCGGACAGCCGTCCTCCCACGGGCGGACGGGGGTTTCGCAGAACCCCATCCGCGCTTCCCCCAGCGCCAACCGCACGGCGCGGGAGCCCGGATCGAAGGCGAAATGGTAGAGGACGCAAGCCGACATGGGGTTGTCTTGCACGCGAGGGCGTTAAGTCCGCGTTAGCTGTCTTTCGCTGGGCCTACCGCGCTTCGCGCTACCTGAGGCGGGTTGTTTGGCCTGCCGCGCCTCGCGCTACCTCAGGCCGTCCTGCCCGCTCTCGACGAACACCCCGGGATAGGATTCTGCGCGGCCGCGGGGGTCGGGGTGGATCAGGATATCCGCGCGCGGAAACGCGGCCAGCAAGCGGTTCTCGGCCTCGACGACAATGGCGTGAGCAGCGTCGAGGGTCAGGGTCGGCTCAAGATCGATATGCATCTGGATCATCGTCACCGCGCCGGCCATCCGTGTGCGCAGCTGGTGCACGCCCGAGATGCGGGGATCGGCCAGGACGGCGGTGGTGATGGCGATGCGGTCTGCATCGGGCACGGCCTTGTCGACCAGATGGTCGGCGGCCGTCTTCAGGACCGCCAGCGCGCCCCAGAACAGCCAGACCGCAACAATCAGGCCCGCCGCGGCGTCCAGGCCGGGGGCGGCCAGGAAGGTTCCGGAGATCACCCCGATCAGGACGACGCCATTGGCCGCCAGGTCGCTGGCGTAGTGGGCGCGGTCGGCCGCGACCGCCATCGAGCCGCTCTTGCGCATGGCGCGGCCCTGCATCCAGACCAGCCAGCCGGTCAGGGCGATCGAAATCAGGATGACCAGAACGCCCCAATACCCCGAGGTGACGGGCCGGGGATCGAAGATGCGCTGAACGGCCTCCCAGCCGATGAAGAGGGCCGAGGCGAAGACCAGTCCGGCCTGGACAAGGGCGGCCAGGGCCTCACCCTTGCCGTGACCGTAACGGTGGTCCTCGTCGGCGGGCGCCGCGGCCCAGCGCACGGCGAAGAAAATTCCCAGTGACGCTACAAGATCAAGGGCGGAATCCGCCAGAGAGGCCAGGATCGACACCGAGCCCGAGGCACCGAGGGCGAAGGCCTTGAGCGCGATCAACACCACGGCGACGGCCACCGAAAGACGGGTTACGGCCCGGGTCGCCGTATGGGCGTCGGCGTGGGCATCGTCAGGGGCGGCGGCAGCGGTGGGGGACGTCATCATCGCCTTGTCGCGGAAAGCCTGCTCCCTGCCAAGGCCAGTCCGATCAGCCTGTTAGCGGGATCGTCACGAAACCGCCCCATGTTGCGAGCCCCATAGGGGCAGGAGCCTGACGCTCCCTGCGGAGGTTGCGACCTGGAACCTGCAGACCCAGCCCGGGAGGCCGTCCGGTGGATCGGACGGGGAGAGGCCTTGGCCCGGCTCGGGGTCAAGACCCAAACCCTCTATGCCTATGTCAGCCGCGGGCGCATCGCTGCCCGACCGGACCCGTCAGACCCGCGCCGCAGCCTCTACGCCGTTCAGGATATCGCCCGTCTGAGCGGCGGGGCGGTCGATGACGACCAGCAGGCTGCCCAGCGGCCCATCCCGCGCGTCGCCAGCCGGGGCGAGGCCGAGGTTTCGTCGTCCCTGTCGGTGATCGCCGGCGGGCGGCTGTTCTATCGCGGACTGGACGCGGCACAGCTGGCCGAGACGGCGACGCTGGAAGATGTGGCCCGTCGTCTGTGGGATGCCCGGTCGACCAATCCCTTCGCCGAAATCCGGCCGCGCGTCGGCGCTGTGCCCGGCGGCTCGATCCGGGCCCGGCTGTTCGCGGCCCTCGCCCGCCGCGCTGAGGAGGACGCGGATCCAAAGACGCGTACGGCCGAAACCCTGCGGCTCGAATGCGCCCGGGTGCTGGACGAGGCGGTGGACGCCGCCGCCGGATCGGGTCCGCGCCTGTTTCTGCATCAGCGGCTGGCGCGTTCCTGGAAGACACCGGATCGTGACGCCCACCTGATTCGCCGCGCGCTCGTGTTGTCGGCGGACAATGAAATGAATGCGGCGGTGTTGGCCACGCGGGCGGCGGCGGACGGAGGCGCGGCCCCTGCGGCGGCGGCCTTCGCCGGCCTGCTGACCTTGACTGGCTCCGATATGATGGCGGAACTGACCCGGGCCTCGGACTGGATCGTCGCGGTGCGGCGTCAGGCGACGGACGCAGCCCGGCGGGCCCATGCGGCCGGCGGACTGGTGGGCTTCGGCAGCGCCGACTATCCGGCCGGCGATCCGCGGGCCGCCGCCTTGCTGAACGCGACAGACCTGCCGCCCGATTTGTCACGGGCGGTGCAGGAGGGCGAGGCGGCGACTGGTCGGCCTGCAAATTTCCGCCTGGCGCTGGCGGTGGTCGCCCGGCGTCTGGAACTGCCGCGCGACGCCGCCGGAGACCTGCTGTTGCTGGGCCGGCTGGCCGGGCTGCTGGGTCATGCGCTGGATCAATCGACGAATGGCTCGCCTATCCGGGCGCGGCTGCGCTATGTGGGACCCGAACCGGGCGCGCATTGACGGCCCATAGTCTTGGGGGGCGTGCGTGGCGGACTGGATTGCGGCGATCATTCTGGGCCTTGTCGAGGGCCTGACCGAATTTATCCCGGTGTCCTCGACAGGACATCTGCTGTTGGCCAAGGAAGCCTTGGGGTTATCCAACACGCCTTGGGACACCTTCATCGTCATGATCCAGCTGGGCGCCATCCTGGCGGTGGTGGCGGTCTATTTCGCCCGACTGTGGAAGGTCTTGCTGGGCCTGCCGGGCAAGGACCCTGCGGCGAGGCGGTTCGCTATTTCCGTATTGCTGGCCTTCTTCCCCTCCGCAGTGCTGGGTTTGCTATTTCACGACTTCATCAAGGACGTGCTGTTCAACACCACCATCGTCTGCGTCATGCTGATCGTCGGCGGCATCGCCCTGATCGTGCTGGAACGCTGGTCGGATGCGGGCACCATGGGTCTGAGGCGCGTGGTCAGGAACGGGGTCGAGACCCTCGAACAGCGCGAACTGACCGAGGACGCGATGAAACTGTCATGGAAGACGGCGCTTGGCGTCGGCCTGTGGCAATGCCTGTCCATCATTCCGGGCGTGTCGCGCAGCGGTGCGACGATCGTCGGCGGCCTGTTGCTGGGCGTCGACAAGAAGGCGGCGGCCGAATTCTCGTTCTTCCTCGCCATCCCGACCATGGTCGGCGCCTTCGCTCTGGATTTCTGGTCGAGCCGCGACCTGATCACGGGCGACGTCGCCGGCCTGATCGCGATCGGCTTCGTAGTGTCCTTCATCAGCGGCCTGTTTGTGGTCCGCTTCCTGGTGGATTTCGTCGGCCGCTATGGCTTCGCCCCGTTCTCGGCGTGGCGCATCCTTGTCGGAATCGTGGGCCTGCTGGCGATCTGGCTGTACGGCTGACTTGGCCGACGCGGCGCCGTTCTGGGCGGCGCGCCGCGGCTGGAAGGTTCATCACAACGGGCACAACGAGGTCACAAAGGACACGACGGGACCGGAGATGCTTCCAAGTTCGTGTCTTCCTCCGCGCGGCCTGGAATTGCGGCGTCCGCCGCATTTATTTGATCGGCGGTGAGTTCGGCTCTTTCGGCCTCTCAGAACCCGTTGTGTCCGTCGTGACCCCGTTGTGTTCGTTGTGGCGAACCAGCCGTCGCCAGCGCAGGGCTCAGGTCGCAGGCGCTTCCGCGAACTGCCCGCCGCGCCGATAGCGCCAGAGATAGGACGAGGCGATGGCTTCGATCCCGGTGGGCTCGATGCCGAGCGCAGCCAGTCCCTCGGCGCCATCGGCGACGACGTTGTCGCTTTCCAGCAGCACGACCTGATCGCGGGTCAACACGGGAGCGATGCCGACCATGGCGGTCAGCTGGGCCATGGAGCCGATGGCGCGTGCCGCGAAGAAAGGCAGGGGAATGAGGCCGAAGCTGCGATAGGTCTCGCGCCGGATCAGTTTAAGAACGTCCTCGAAGGTCATCACCCCGGGTCCGCCGAGTTCGAAGGTGCGGCCGGCTGCCTCGGGGGCGGCGGTGGCGCGGGCGATGGCCTCGGCCACGTCGGCGACATAGACGGGCTGGAATTTCGTCTGGCCGCCGCCGATCAGTGGCAGGGCGGGCGCTATGGAGGCCAAGGCGGCGAACCGGTTCAGGAAGCCGTCGCCGGCTCCGAAGACGATGGACGGACGGATCACCACCGCATCCGGTTTGACCTCGCGCACAGCCATTTCGGCCGCGGCCTTGGACAGGGCGTAGTCCGAGCGGCTTTCCGGGTTTGCGCCGATGGCCGAAACCTGGACCAGACGGCCGACGCCGCCCGCGGCGCAGGCTTCGGCGATGTTGCGCGAGGCCTCGACGTGCAGGGCGTGGAAGGTGCGGCGGCCCGATTCGTACAGGATGCCGACCAGATTGATCGCCGCGCCGGCGCCGCGAAGCGCCGCCTCGACGTCTTCCGGCCGGGTCACATCGCAGCGGACCGACTGGAGCTGGCCCACCTGACCCGAGGTCTGGAGCTTGTATGCCCGGTCAGGACGGCGGCAGGCGATGCGCACCCGCCAGCCGCGCCGGGCCAGCGCCTGCACCACCTGGCTGCCGACGAAACCGGAGCCGCCGAAGACGGTGACCAGGCCGGGGGCGACTTCGTTCATGGCAGGCTCCGAAAGGCGACGGCGCGAGGAAGCGAAACCCTCGACGCGCCGGGGATTAGACGATGGTCGCGGCGCTCGCAACGCAAAGGCCGCAAATCCCTGTTGACCGGCCCCGGACCCTGCCTTAAGGGTCCGCGCCTTCCGGGCGAAACGTGTGCAAGCGCGCAAGGTCTGGGCCCAGGTGGCGGAATTGGTAGACGCGCTGGCTTCAGGTGCCAGTGATAGAAATGTCGTGGAGGTTCGAGTCCTCTCCTGGGCACCAATGTGCAGACGGCGTCGCGCTTCGGTGCGGCGCCGTTTCTGTTTTGGGCGCTCGGGAGTGAAGAGTGCTAGTGAGCGAAGGGGTGAGCGGCTGGCGCAGGCGGCGGATCCCGATCGCTCACCTCTTGCTCACTAGCACTCTTCACTGACACAAGACCCACCCATGACGATCCATTTCCACGAAGGCGACCTGCCCAACGACCTCGATCTCGGTCCCGAGGTCGCCATCGATTCCGAGACCATGGGGCTGCGCTTCCGCCGTGATCCGCTGTGCGTTGTCCAGCTGTCGGCCGGCGACGGCGACGCCCATGTCGTGCGCATGGCCCGGCCCGGCTATGACTGCCCCAACCTGAAGCGGCTGCTGACCGACCCGGCCGTGCTCAAGCTGTTCCACTTCGGCCGTTTCGACATCGGCATGTTCCAGTTGCACCTCGGGGTCGAAACCCGGCCGGTCTATTGCACCAAGATCGCCTCGAAACTGGCCCGCACCTATACCGACCGTCACGGCCTGAAGGACGTGGTGCGTGAACTGGTCGGCATCGATCTGTCCAAGGCCCAGCAGTCCAGCGACTGGGGGGCCGCCGAACTGAGCCTGGCCCAGCTGGAGTACGCCGCCTCCGACGTCCTCTATCTGCACGCCGCCAGGGTTCGGCTGGATGAAATGCTGGCGCGCGAGGGCCGGCTCGAGCTGGCCCGCAAATGTTTCGACTTCCTGCCCACCCGGTCTGCGCTTGATCTGGCGGGCTGGGACGAGATGGACGTCTTCGCGCATAGCTGATGACCGATCCCGACGACAGCCATGCACATCTGGACGAGGCCCGCGTCGCCGCGACGGCCAAGGCCTTTCGCGCCCGCTCGCGGCGGGTGCAGTTGCTGCGCCGGGTTCTGCCGGTGGCGATCATCGTCCTGGCGGGCGGCACGCTGAGCTGGATCGTGCTGCGCAGCGTCATGTCCGACGTGGAGCGCAAGGCCGGGACCAGCCGCGAGATTCGCCTCGATACGCTGAGGTTCCACGGTCAGGACGCGGCAGGCCGCAGTTTCGTCATCGGCGCCAAGGGCGCCGTGCGCGATCCCGACACGGGCCGCTACCGCCTGATCGGCCCCGCGCTGCGGCTGAACCTGGGCGGCCGCAAGGTCACCACCATGACCGCCGACGGCGGGGTCTATGACGAGGCCGGCAAGACCGTGACCATCGGCCCGAACGTGCGGATTTCCGACGGCGGCTCGGGCTTTACGCTGGTCACGCCCGAGGCGGTGGTCAACACAGCGACCGGCATCGTAACCGGAAACAAGGGCGTGCAGGGTTCCGGCCCGCTTGGAACCATCTCCGCTTCGTCCTATGTGATCCATGAACAGGGCGAGCGCATCGAGTTCCGGGGCGCGGGCGACAACAAGGTGCGCGGAACCATGAACCCCGCGAGGTCGAACGGATGAGCATGACCAGAACTCTCGGGATGGCGGCAGTCGCGCTGACGATGCTGGCCCTGCCGGCGACAGGCGGAGCGCAGACGCCGCCCGCGGGCGGCGGCGGAGGTGCGGTCTCCTTCGGCGCCGACGGCGGCGAATACACCTCGACCGGCATCGCCCTGCGCGGCCGGGCCGAAGTGGTGCAGGGACAAAACCGTCTGCGCGCAGATTCGATCAACGGCACGATCGTCAGCGGCGACCTGACCCGGGTCGAGGCGTCGGGCAATGTTTATTTCGTCACCCCTGACCAGACCATCCGCGGAGACCGGGCGGTCTATACCTTTGCCAACGACGAGGTTGTGGTGACCGGGGATGTGATCCTGACCCAGGGTCAGAACGTCCTGACCGGCGGCCGGTTGGTCTACGATACCCGCACAGAGTCGGCCCGCATGGAAGGCGGAGCCGGATCGAGCGGGGGCCGCATCCGGGGCGTCTTCTTTCCCGACAACGGCGGGAACTGAGCCCCCGGGCCCGGACTGAAGCGTGGCGCGCAAGGAACTCTCAGCCCTCAATGTGAACGAGACCCCGGCGTCCCCGGCGGTCGAGCCCGCGCGCATGACGGGCTTGCGGGTCAACAATATCGCCCGCTCGTTCGGTCAGAGGCAGGTGGTGCGCGACGTCTCCCTGCATGTCGAGCGCGGACAGGTCGCGGGCCTGCTGGGTCCTAACGGCGCCGGCAAAACCACCTGTTTCTACATGATCACCGGCCTGATCCCGCCCGATAGCGGCACGATCTGGCTGGACGGCGAGGACATCACGGCCCAGCCGATGTACCAGCGCGCCCGCATGGGCCTCGGCTATCTGGCGCAGGAGGCGTCGATTTTCCGCGGCATGACGGTCGAGCACAACGTCAAGGCCGTGGTCGAACTGCACCACACCGGCCATGCCGCCATCGCCGAGGAGACCAGCCGCCTGCTGGAAGAACTGCGCATCGACCACCTGCGCCACGCCCCGGCCTCGGGCCTGTCGGGCGGCGAGCGGCGGCGCTGCGAGATCGCCCGGGCGTTGGCCGGCAAGCCCAGCTTCATGCTGCTGGACGAACCCTTTGCGGGCATCGACCCCTTGGCCATCGCCGACATCCGCCAGGTGATCCGCTATCTGGCGGGCGAGGGCATCGGCGTGCTGATCACCGACCACAATGTGCGCGAGACGCTGGAGATCATAGATCACGCCTCGATCATCTCGGGCGGCTCGGTGCTGTTCGAGGGCAAGGCCGAGGACGTGATCCGCGACCCCGAAGTGCGGCGGGTCTATCTGGGCGACATGTACGGCTGAGGCCCGAACGGACGAGAGATTGTGATCTCTCGTCATCCCGGACGTCGCGAAGCGGCGATCCGGGACGGCGTGATCAACCACTGCGCCCTCCCGGAAATCGCAGCGCGATTGTCCGGGATGACAAGGCGTCAGTCCGAGCCCAGACTCAGCCGCGAGATCAGCACCGCCGCCCGTTGGGACTGCCGCACCAGACTGTCCAGATCGACCCACTCCCCGTCCGCATGGGCTCCGCCGCCGGATACGCCGAGGCCGCCCAGCGTGTCCACGTCCCCGGCCACAAAGCCGCTGTCGGCGGCGCCGCGGCGGGCGGGGTCGTATTCGGCCATCTCGGGGAGGCCGAGGTCGCGGTTCACGGCGTTCAGCCGGGCCAGCAGGGCGCGGTTGCCCTCGCTGGGGGCCATGGGCGGATAGCCGCCCTCGGCGAAGACCAGTTCCGCCCCGGTGCGCGGCAGGTGATCGGCGACGATGGTCTGCATGCCGGCGCGGATACGCTCGTCCTGTTCGCGGGTCAGGGTGCGCAGGTCGCCGCGGGCGATGGCGGTCGAGGCCACGATATTGGTCTTGCCCGAGGCGGTGACATTGAAGCCCTCGGCGTCGATCGCGGCGGGCGTACCCCCGGCGATGACCCCGACATTATAGGTCAGGTTCGGCTCGGGCAGGTCGCGGCGGAAGCCGTCGAGGATGCGGGCCATCTCATAGATGGCGCCATAGCCGAGCGTATCGTTGAACACGCCACTGGAGTGGCCGGTGCGGCCGGAGGTGGTCAGGGTCCAGTTTGACGAGCTGCGCCGCGCGATCGTGCCGAAATCCGCCTCGCCATCGACGGCCAGGTTCTCGAACTCAAGCGCGAAGGCCGCCGCCCGACCGGCCTCGATCAGGTCACGGCGGGCCACCGCCGCGGGCGATCCGATCCGCTCCTCGTCGCCGGTCAGGAAGACGGTGATGTTGGCGTCGTCCAGCGTCCCCGCCGCCTGCATGGCGCGCAAGGCCGAGATGATGACCACCACCCCGCCCTTGTCGTCGCCGATGCCCGGCCCGACAGCGCGGGCGCCGTCGCGCTCGAAACGCTGGAACGGGTTGTCGGCCTCGAACACCGTGTCGAGGTGGCCGATCAGCAGGATGTTGCGCCCCCGGCCGGCGTGTGTGGCGATGAGATGCCCGGCGCGGCCGGTTTCGATCATGTCGACCCAGCGGACCTCGAAGCCGAGCGGTTCGAGTTCGGCGCGGACCATGTCGCGGACGGCCCGCACGCCCTCGAGGTTCAGGGTGCCGCTGTTCTGGTTCACCATCCGCTCCAGCAGGGCGATGTGGCGGTCATGCTCGTTTACGACGGTTTGCATCATGGTCTGTTCCGTCGGGCTGGATTGCGCCCGGGCCGCGGCGGGCAGGGCCATGAGCAGGAGGGCGGCAAGGATCAGGCGCATCAGGGCTCTCACTCGGGACGGACGATCCTGACAGGGGAGCAAAGCGCGGGCGGCAGGTCCAGCGGTTTAGAACGCCGTTAACCGCTTGGGCCACAAGGTGGCCGCAGCAAGTTTCGGGCCACGCGCCCCGGTAATGATTTGCGGGGGAAATACGTTGCTCGGACAGAGGCTGGAGATACGGCAGGGCCAGGGGCTGGTCATCACGCCCCAGCTGCAGCAGGCGATCAAGCTGCTGCAACTGTCGAACATCGAGCTGGACGCCTTTGTCGAGGCCGAGCTGGAGCGCAATCCGCTGTTGCAGCGCGAGGACGGCGAGCCCGGCGGCGAGGCCGACGCCCCGGCGGCGGCCGAGAGCCATGACGCCGCTGAGATGACCTTTGACGAGGGCAGGGTGCAGGAAGCAGACCGGACGCTCGACGCCCGTTCCGACGACGTCTACGGCGACGCCAGCCCCGGTGAGCGCACCTCGGACCGGATGGAGGATGTCGGCGTGGGCGAGGCCCAGCCCGGTCTCACCGACTGGTCCCGCGCCGGCTCGGGCGGCGGCCTGCCGGACGGCGAGGGGCGCGAACAGCCCGACAGCCGCGAGGCGACCCTGTGGGAACACCTGCAGGCCCAGGCCTCGCAGGCGGGCCTTTCATCCTCCGACCACGCCATAGCCCTGACCCTGATCGACGGCGTGGACGAGGGCGGTTATCTGCGCGGCGAACTGACCGAGATCGCCGACCGGCTGGGCATCGCCCTCGAGCGGGTCGAGGCGGTGCTGGCGGTCTGTCACGGGTTTGAGCCGACGGGCGTCATGGCCCGCTCGGTGCCGGAATGCCTGAAGCTGCAACTGGTCGAGCGCAACCGGTTCGATCCGGCCATGGCCTGTCTGCTCGACAATCTCGACCTGCTGGCCAAACGCGACCTGTCCGGGCTGAGGAGGGCTTGTGGCGTCGACAGCGAGGACATGGCCGAGATGATCGCCGAGCTGAAGGCCCTGACGCCCCGGCCCGGCGCGGGCTTCGGCGGAGAACCAGCCCAGACCGTCATCCCCGACGTGCATGTGCGCGCCGATCCCGCCGGCGGCTGGAAGGTGGAGTTGAACACCGACACCCTGCCCCGGCTGATCATGGACAAGCGCTATCACGGGGTGGTGGCGGCGGGTTCCCGCTCGGCGGTTGAAAAGACCTTCGTCGCCGACTGCGCCGCCCAGGCCAGTTGGCTCGTCAAGTCGCTGGATCAGCGCGCCAGGACCATCCTGAAGGTCTCGTCCGAGATCGTGCGTCAGCAGGACGCCTTTCTGGCCTTCGGGGTCGAGTTCCTGCGGCCGCTGAATCTGAAGACCGTGGCCGACGCCATCGGCATGCATGAATCGACTGTCAGCCGCGTGACCTCGAACAAATACGTCTCGACCCCGCGCGGCGTGTTCGAGCTGAAATTCTTCTTCACAGCCGCGATTCAGTCCTCGGACGGCGGCGCGACCCATTCGGCCGAGGCCGTCCGTCACCGGATCAAGGCCATGATCGACGGCGAGGGCCGCGACGGCGACGTGCTCAGTGACGACCGGATCGTGGAGATCCTCAAGGAGACGGGCATCGACATCGCCCGGCGCACCGTCGCCAAATACCGCGAGGCGTTGCGAATCCCCTCGTCGGTCGAGCGCAAGCGGATGCTGAAGACGGGTTAGGCGTTTGAGGTCTCCCTCCCCCGAAGTGGGGAGGGACGGCGAAGCGCAGCGGAGCCCGGGTGGGGAACGCCAGTCCCGAACAGGCGGCGCCCGGCTTCCCATTCCCCACCCGGTCGCTGCGCGACCACCCTCCCCATGAAGGGGAGGGAGAACGGGCAGGGTAACCTTCACCACATTTCGGTGATCGACGTTGACACCATTCCCATTCGGTCGCGTTCTATTGCCATGCAAATCCAAGTCAGCGGTAAGCACGTGGATGTCGGCGACGCGTTAGGCTCGCGCATCTCCCAAGAACTCGAAGACGGGATCGGCAAATATTTCGAACGAGGGGCGCAGGACGCTGAAGTCGTGGTGTCCAAGGACGGCCATGGCTTCAAGGTGGACTGCTGGGTTCGCCTCGCGTCCGGGGAGGCTATCGTCACCAGCGGCCTGGGCGGCGACGCTCACGGCGCCTTCTCCGACTCGCTCGAGAAGCTCGAAAAACGGGTCCGGCGTTACAAGCGCCGGCTCAAGAACCACCATGCCGGCCCGCGCGGCCTCTCGCCCGAGAAGACCGAGAACGCGGCCCGCGAATTGGCTTCCAGCATGGTGCTGCGCGATCCCGACAGCGTCGACGACGAGGCTTTCGGTGACGCCGGGGCCCTCGACGAAGCGCCGCCGGTGGGCATGGTTATCGCCGAGACCGAGCACGAGATTCGAACCCTGACCGTCGGCCGGGCGGTGCTTGAACTGGATATGACCGGCTATCCGGTCGTGCTGTTCAGGAACGCTGCCCACGGCGGTCTTTCGGTGGTCTATCGCCGCCCGGACGGCAATATCGGCTGGATCGATCCCGAGCGAACGGTGAAGTCGATCAACGGACACGGTTCGGTAAACGGTAGCGGCGTATAGTCTTCCCCAATCGAGGCGGGTGGTCTAAAGGGCCCCCGCCCATTCGGGATGTATGGGCAGAGTCGGGAACTCCTCATGGACATTGGTGAATTGCTGGCGGACGGCGGCGTCGTCCTGCGCAGCGGCGCCTCGTCAAAGCGTCAGGCCTTGCACACAGTGGCTGAAGCCGCCGCGCAGGCCCTTGGTATGCCGGAAAGCCGCATCATGGAGGCCTTGCTCGAGCGCGAGGCCTTGGGCTCGACCGGCCTCGGCTCGGGCGTTGCGGTCCCGCACGCCCGGCTCGAGGGTATCGCCCGGGTAACGGCGGTGTTCGTCCGGCTTGAAACTCCGGTCGCCTATGGCGCGGTCGACGACCGCCCCGTGGACCTGCTGTTCGCCCTGTTCGCTCCGCCGCGAGACGGCGCCGAGCATCTGCGCGCCCTGGCCGCGATTTCGCGGGCCCTGCGCTCGCCGGAGATGCGCGAACAGCTGCGTCAGGCCCGCACCGCCGACGCGATCCGCGCCCTGTTCGTGCGCGACAGCCTCCCGGCCACAGCTGCCTGATCAGAGACCTCTGGCGGCGACCGCCGGATGGTTCATCACAAAGGGCACAAAGAATTCACAAAGGACACGACGGGACCGGAGATGTGTCCCTGTCGGCGGCTTCTTCTGCTGGTCGCATGATCGCGGCGTACGCCGCATTCACCCATCGACGCCTCGGCGTCGATCAGGGTGTCTCCCCCGCACCGAGGGCTGGCCCCGCCATCTTCGAAGACTCTTCGTGTTCTTCGTGGATCCTTTGTGCCCTTCGTGATGAACCATCTCCCGTCGGGCAGGATCGTACAGGGCGGCTAGTGAACCGAGACCGGCTCCAGCTCATGGGCCACCGCGGCGGCGAAGGCGGCTTCGCGGTCCATCATCACGGCCAGACGCTCGCCGTCCGCGCCATGGACGGCGTACAGGGTGGCTTCGGGATCGATCGACAGGCCCTTCGCGGCCGTCACGGCGACATCGGCCAGCACATCAGAGGCGCGGATCTCGCGCACATAGACCAGGTCCGGCGCGCCCAGCCCCCTGAAGTCTTCCTTGGTCATGATCGTGGTGGGCGTCATCGAGACCGCTTCCTTGTACTGAGCTAACGCCCGGAACGGGCTTTGGGGTCCGGCCCCGAAGGCTGGGACCGAAACAGCCGATCAGCCTGCCGTGATGGGAATTCGCCGGACCGCGGGCAGGTCTTCCGGTCGGCTCATATCGACGTGCAACAGTCCGTGCTCGAGTTGGGCTGCATCGACGTCCAGCCCATCGGCGAGGACGAAGCTGCGCACGAACCCACGCCCGGCGATGCCGCGATGCAGAAAGGCCTGATCGGCCTGGTCGGGAATCGGCTCGCGCTTGCCGGCGATGGTCAGCTGGCGGCCTTCCAGGGTGATCACCAAATCATCGGGGCCAAAGCCGGCGACGGCCAGGGAGATGCGCACCGAATGCTCGCCCCGCTGTTCGACGTTATAAGGCGGATAGCTGTCCGCCGCGGCGCGGGCGGCCCGGTCGATCAGGGCCCGCGTGTGGTCGAAGCCCAGCAGGAACGGGCTGTCGAACAGGATGGTGCGCGTCGTCATCGTCTCTCGCCCCCGAAGCAGGCCTTGGACCGTCTGCGCCCCCCGTGATCGGCGAGGCGTCGGCCAGCACCCTAGATGGGGCGGGATTGCGGAGAGATCAACGGGAGCCGGATGGGACGAAGGCCCCGCGGTTTCCCGCGGGGCCTTCGATGGTGGAGCTTAGCGGAGTCGAACCGCTGACCTCTTGCATGCCATGCAAGCGCTCTACCAGCTGAGCTAAAGCCCCGAACCTCAGGCGTGTGGCCTGTCGGTCGGATCACGTGGGGGCCGGGAGGCCCTGCGGCGAGGCGGCGGAACCTATGTCAGGCCCTGATCGCGATCAAGCCCGGTTCAGGGATTTATTTTGAGCGCGATCAGAAGGCTCCGACTTCTCGACCCGACGCGCTCTGGATGGAGGCGTCGGGTCGAAAAATCCGCCTATTCGTCTTCCTTGGGCGTGATGATTTCGTCCTCGAAGCCATCGTCGTCCTCGTCCTCGATGAAGGGGACGGAATCGTCGTCGTCGTCGGCCAGGACGTCGTCGTCCTCGGTCGCCTCGCCCATGCCGGACTCTTCGGTCGGGTCGACGGGGGCGTCGTCGTCGTCGTCCGGGGTCAGGATGGGCTCGTGGCCTTCCTGATCGATCTCGGGCGTCGCGACCGCTTCTTCTTCCTCGTCCTCGTCGCCGTCGGCCTTCTTGTCCTTGACCTGATCCTCATCGGCGTCGTCGGCGGCATAGCTGGCCGGACGGCCGCGGCGGTTGCGCAGCTTCAGCGCCTCCTCAGGATCGAAGTCGGTCGCGCATTTGGGGCAGTGGGCGGGGCGACGGCCCAGGTCGTAGAATTTGGCCTGGCAGTTCGGGCAGACCTGCTTCTGGCCCAGTTCGGGTTTGGCCACGGTTGAAGACCTTTGGCGGGAGTGGGGAAATGGGGCGGCTCCCTTGCCACCCCCTGACGCCGCTGTCAAAAGCCATCTCCGCGCGCGCCCTCGAACTCTGGGCTCGCTGAGCCTTTCCGGAGACCGCCGGGTGTCGATTCCCGCCCATCTGACCGCCCGCCGCAGCCCCGCGCTGGCCGGTCGGATGCGGGCTCCGGGCGACAAGTCGATCTCCCACCGCGCCCTTATCCTTGGGGCCATGGCGACCGGCGTCACGGATATCGAGGGCCTGCTGGAGGGCGACGACATCCTCGCCACGGCCCGCGCGGTCGAGGCCTTCGGGGCGACGGTCGAACGACTGGGCGAGGGCCGCTGGCGGGTGACCGGTCAAGGCGGGTTCCAGCAGCCGGCCGGGACCATCGACTGCGGCAACGCCGGCACCGGCGTGCGGCTGCTGATGGGAGCGGCGGCGGGGTATCCGATCACCGTGACCTTCGACGGCGACGCTTCGCTCAGGAAGCGGCCGATGAAGCGGGTGACCGGGCCTCTGGCTGACATGGGCGCCCGGTTCGACTGGCAGGGCGTCGAGGACCGGTTGCCGGTCGCGGTCGCCGGCGGCGACCTGTCGGCCATCGACTATGTCCAGACCGTCGCCTCGGCCCAGATCAAGTCGGCGATCCTGCTGGCCGGGATCAATGCAGACGGCGTCACGACGGTGGCGGAGGCCGAGCCCAGCCGCGACCACACCGAACGCATGCTGAGGGCCTTCGGCGTCGAGGTCGGCGTCCTGCCGATCGACGGCGGCTGGCGCGTCAGCCTCAAGGGCGGCCAGACGCTGACGGGAACCGCCGTGGCCGTGCCCGGCGACCCGTCCTCCGCCGCCTTTCCGCTGGCAGCGGGGCTGATCGTCCCGGGGTCCGAGGTCACGGTCCAGGGCGTGATGCTGAACCCGCTGCGCACCGGCCTGTTCGAGACATGGCGCGAGATGGGGGCGGACCTGACCGTTTCGAACCGCCGCATGGCCGGGGGCGAGGAGATCGGCGACGTCTCCGCCCGGCATTCGAAGCTGAAGGGTGTGATCGTTCCGCCGGACCGCGCCGCTTCGATGATCGACGAATATCCGGTGCTGGCCGCCACCGCCGCCTTCGCCGACGGGGCCACGGTGATGCGGGGCATCGGCGAGATGCGGGTCAAGGAGAGCGACCGCATCGCCCTGATGGCGATGGGGCTGACATCTTGCGGCGTCCGGGTCGAGGAAGAGCCGACGGGTTTCACCGTCTTCGGCGGGTCGGTCCGTGGCGGGGCGGCCGTGCCCACCCACGGCGATCACCGCATCGCCATGAGCCATCTGGTGCTGGGTCTGGCGGCGGTGGAGGCGGTCACCGTGGACGAGCCGGGGATGATTGCCACAAGCTTTCCGGGGTTCGTGGAGCTGATGCGCGGGCTGGGGGCAGAGATCGCATGGGGTGAGCGATGATCGAAGTCCGCCGCACACAGGCGTTCACAGATTGGATGGACGGTCTACGCGACATACGTGCTCGCGCCATCATCGGCCGCCGCCTCAATCGTATGTCGCGCGGCTCTTTCGGCGACGTCAAACCCGTCGGCTCAGGGGTGAGCGAGGTGCGGATCGATCATGGCCCCGGCTACCGCCTCTACTTCGTTCAACGAGGCACAACGGTCGTCATTCTGCTAAGCGGAGGCGACAAGTCGAGCCAGAAGCGTGATATCGTCCGCGCCCGTGAACTTGCGGAGGATGTTTGATGCCCCTGAAGACCTTTCCGTTAGACGCAGCAGACTATCTCGATTGCGATGAGGCCGTTGAGGCCTTCCTTCAGGACGCGCTGGACTCGAACGAACCCATCGAGATCGCTGATGCTTTGGTCGTCATCGCGCGAGCCAAGGGGCTCGTGGCCGTGGCCGAAGCGGCTGGCCTGACGAGGGATATGCCGGCTACGCCGCCGCCAACCTGGCCGACGCTTCTGAAGGTCATCAGCGGACTTGGGCTCAAGCTTACGCCAGTAACGGTCAAGTCCGCCGCGTGATGTCTCCCACTATCTCCGCAGAACACCTCGACACACCGGAAGCGGCCGCAGAGAAACCCGCCGCGTGACGTCCTTCATCATCGCCGTCGACGGACCCGCCGCCTCGGGCAAGGGCACCATCGCCGCCCGGCTGGCGCGGACCTTTGGCCTGCCGTTCCTCGACACCGGGCTGCTCTACCGCGCCGTGGGATTGGGTGTGCTGGACGCGGGTGGATCGCTGGACGACGAAGCTGCCGCCGAAGCCGTGGCGCGCGCCTTGAAGGCCGAAAACCTCAGCGACACCGAGCGCCTGACCAGTGGCGACGCCGGCGAGGCGGCCAGCCGGGTCGCGGGCTATCCGGGCGTGCGGGCCGCCCTGCTGGATTTCCAGCGCGCCTTCGCCGCCCAGCCCGGCGGGGCGGTGCTGGACGGGCGCGACATCGGCACCGTCATCGCCCCGGACGCCCCGGCCAAGCTGTTCGTGACGGCGACGCCTGAGGTCCGCGCTCTGCGCCGCTGGAAGCAGTTGGCCGGCCGCGGCGACGCCATCGCCTATGAAGAGATGCTGGCCGACATTGTCCGCCGCGACGAGCGCGATGCGGGCCGGGGCGCGGCTCCGATGGTGCAGGCCGACGACGCCGTCTTGCTGGATACGACCGATATGGATATAGAGACCGCCTTCGATGCGGCCCGCCGTATCGTCGAGGCGGCGCGTGTCCGGCACGGTCTTTAGGGGCCCCAAGGCAAATCCAGCGCGTCATCCTCGGCTTCCGCGGGCGTTCTGGCTCATTCGCCTCGCATCCCGACGACCTGATCTCACGTTTCACTCACCTCGCGCGGGGCCCTTCGGTCGCGCGCCATAACCGTTAGAAACCCAACAACTGCATGACTGACACCCAAAGCTTCTCCCCCTCGCGCGACGACTTCGCCGCGCTGCTCGACGAAACCCTTCAGGGCCGTGACCTCGGCGAAGGCCAGGTCGTTCACGGCCGCGTCGTCGGCATCGAGAAAGACATCCTGATCATCGACGTCGGTCTGAAGACCGAAGGCCGCATCCCGGCCCGCGAGTTCGGCATCGGCGAAGGCGCCGTGATCCCCAAGCTCGGCGATAATGTCGAAGTCTACCTCGAGCGCGTCGAAAACGCCCTGGGTGAAGCCGTCATCAGCCGCGACAAGGCGCGTCGCGAAGAAGCCTGGACCCGTCTGGAAGTCGTGTTCGCCGAAGGCCAGCCGGTCAACGGCGCCATTGTCGGCCGCGTCAAGGGCGGCTTCACCGTCGATCTGGGCGGCGCTTCGGCCTTCCTGCCGGGCTCGCAGGTCGACATCCGCCCCGTGCGCGACGTCGGCCCGCTGATGGGCAAGGAACAGCCCTTCGCCATTCTGAAAATGGACCGTCCGCGGGGCAACATCGTCGTCTCGCGTCGCGCCATTCTGGAAGAAGCCCGCGCCGAACAGCGCACCGAACTGGTCGGCCAGCTGCTGGAAGGCGAAGTCCGCGAAGGCGTGGTCAAGAACATCACCGACTACGGCGCGTTCGTGGATCTGGGTGGCATCGACGGCCTGCTGCATGTCACCGACATGAGCTGGAAGCGCGTCTCGCACCCCTCGCAAGTCCTCGCGGTCGGCGACACCGTCAAGGTCCAGATCGTCAAGATCAACCCGGACACCCAGCGCATCAGCCTCGGCATGAAGCAGCTGCAGACCGATCCGTGGGACGGCGTTGAAGCCAAATATCCGGTCGGCGCCAAGATGACCGGCCGCATCACCAACATCACCGACTACGGCGCGTTTGTTGAGCTGGAAGCCGGCGTTGAAGGTCTGGTCCACGTCTCGGAAATGAGCTGGACCAAGAAGAACGTTCACCCTGGCAAGATCGTCTCGACCTCGCAGGAAGTCGACGTGGTCGTGCTGGATGTCGACGCCTCCAAGCGCCGCATCTCGCTCGGCCTCAAACAGGCCCAGGACAATCCGTGGGACGCCTTCGTCGCCGCCAATCCGATCGGCGCGACGGTCGAGGGCGAGGTCAAGAACGCCACCGAGTTTGGCCTGTTTATCGGCCTGGACAATGACATCGACGGCATGGTCCATCTGTCGGACCTGGACTGGAACGTCTCGGGCGAGGAAGCCATCCAGCGCTACCGCAAGGGCGAAACGGTCAAGGCCAAGGTTCTCGACGTCGATGTCGAGAAGGAACGCGTCTCGCTGGGCATCAAGCAGCTGGGTGGCGATCCCATCGAAGGCGACACCTTCAAGAAGGGCCAGCAGGTCACCGTCACCGTGACGTCGATCGAAACCGGCGGCATCGAGGTCAAGTTCGGTGAAGACGACGCGCCGGCGACCGCCTTCATCCGCAAGTCCGACCTGTCGCGCGACCGCAACGACCAGCGCACCGAGCGCTATTCGGTTGGCGACCGCGTCGACGCCATGGTCACCGGCATCGACAAGGCCTCGCGCCGTGTCTCGGTGTCGATCAAGGCCCTGGAAATGAAGGACGAAACCGCGGCGATCGAACAGTTCGGCTCGTCCGACTCGGGCGCTTCGCTGGGCGACATCCTGGGCGCGGCCATGCGTGAGAAGGCGGCGTCGAAGGACTAGTTTCCTTCATCCGTCGAAATGGACAGGCGGCCGGAGCAATCCGGCCGCCTTTTTCGTGGCCCAGGCCCGTACCGCATTGACGGTATTCCCCCCGCTTGCCCTCATTAACCGACATTTCGGCGCTGAATCCGTCACGGGGCCTTTTTCCCCCGGCAGGTGAAGGCTAGGGTGGGGTTGCATCCTGCGCTCGGATGCACCCGTATGCGTCCTGGGGAAGCGCGCAACTGGACGGGGGCCTGCTGATGATAAAATCCGAGCTGATCGAGAAGCTCGCAGCCGAGAACACTCACCTGACCCACGCCGAGGTCGAGCGGGTGGTCAATATCGTCCTGGGCCGGATGGTGGATTCGCTCGGCGACGGCGGTCGTGTCGAGCTGCGCGGCTTCGGGGCCTTTTCAGTGCGGGGTCGTCCGGCGCGGGCGGGCCGCAATCCCCGGACCGGCGAGACGGTCGATGTGCCGGCCAAGGCGGTGCCCTTCTTCAAGAGCGGCAAGGAACTGCGAGAGCGGCTGAACGCCGGGGACGCCTGACGCCCCCATGGGGATGGCCGCCGGGTTCAAGGACTTCATCTCGCGCGGCAAACTTTTTCACGCCCGGCCGCCGCCATGTGACACTCCGCCGGCGCGGAAGGTTGCGCTGGCTCTGGCCGGCACAGGCCTCAGGCACATGGCGTAGTCGCCGTCGTAGGGGGTCGGCGACCACAGCGTCGGATCGGGACCGCCCGGCGCGAACCGCACATGGCAATGTCCCCAGCCGCCCTCGCGCCGCGTGCCCCGGACGTGGTCGCCCAGTCTTTCCAGCATATGAGGGCTGACCATCTGGAGGCGCAGCTTGGCCGCGCCCATCTGTCCCACGGCGCCCCTCAGGGCTTTCATCAGGGCCGGAATGGCCTCTGCCTCGCCAGCCAGGGCCTCAAGGTCCAGGATCTCCAGAACCGGCGGCTCCAGTATGTTGGACTTGGCCACCATGGCCGTGGCGTAGCCGGTGATCTCGCGCCCCCGGTTGAAGGCGAGCACCAGCGGGGGATCGGTCAGGTCCGGGTCGGCCAGCCGCCAGCGGAGGACCTCGGGACTCCGGT
This sequence comes from Brevundimonas sp., assembly GCF_030682035.1. Classification (GTDB taxonomy): domain Bacteria; phylum Pseudomonadota; class Alphaproteobacteria; order Caulobacterales; family Caulobacteraceae; genus Brevundimonas. The sequence continues at coordinate 39,425 of NZ_JAUXQZ010000003.1, forward strand.
CGGCCAGCAGGCGGCCTTCGGCGCGCAGGGCCGCCCAGAATTCCGCATATCTCGATTGATCCCGAAAATCGCTCAGCACCGATACCCCCGGCGGCAAGGCCAGGCGGGGCTTTTCGGACAGACGGTTGTTCAGCAGTCGCTCGCCCCAGCGCGACACGATGTCGGGCGCCAGCCGATGGGCCGCCCGGTAAAACCGGCCGCAGGCCAGAGTCACGGGATTGATAATCCAGCTCAGTTTCAGCGCGTGGGTCGGCTCGGGCCAGGGATCCATGCCGTGACGGGCGTACAGGGGCTGGGATTTGCGATTCGCGTTGAAGACCCAGGCGGCGAACATGCCCGGTTGGCTGGCGAAGGCGCCGAGCATCTCTCCGCTGGCCCCGCGAACCGGCGGGGTCACGATGATCGAGAAACCCGTCGCGCCATTCAGCGGCTGATCGTTCAGCCAATATCGCTGGATCAGATTGCCGACATGTCCCGCCGGTTGGCCATCCGGGCCGTCGACGACCCACCCCGCGGGCGCGCCCGCGCGGACCCGCGCCGGATTGGCGTGCAGCCATCGCCAGCCGGCCAGCGACCTCTCGGGCCAGCCCACATGGCGGTGCAAAGCCTGGAGGGCTGGAAAGTCGGCTTCGGATATGGGTCGACAGGTCATGGCGAGCGAGCGTCTCGATATGGAGCGAAGGGATCCCATGAAGGGTTCGCTGCATCAGCCGGGCCATTCAGACACAAAGACGTAACGTTCTGGTTCAGGTTTGACTCCCGGATGATTTGGAACAAAGAGTGAACAATCTGATATCCGGACTTTCATGAACCCCGCTCCCCCTCCCTCTTCTGACCCTTGGCCCGAGCGGCCCTCGCCGCTGGAAGAGGCGTGCGCGTCCGAGCCGCGCGACATGGCGGCCCTGTTGCTGTTCGCCCTGTCACGTCGGCTGGAAGGAGACGCGCGGCCCGTGCTGGTGACCGCGACCCGGGCGTGGCTCAGCGAACAGGGCCGGCCCTACGGTCCCGGCCTGTCGGGAGTCTCCCCGATTCTGGCTCCGGTCACGACGGCGGCCGAGGCATTGTGGACGTTGGAGCAGGCCTTGCGGTCAGGGGCTGTATCCCTGGCGCTGGGCGCGGTGGACGGGACGACCCTGGCCCAGACGCGGCGGCTGTATTTCGCGGCGAAACAAGGCGAGTGCGTGGCGCTGGTGCTGCCACGACGACTGGATGGGCTCAGCGCGGCGCGGCGGCGCTGGCGCATCTCGACCTGCGAAAGCGCGACGGATCCCGACGATCCTCGGGCGCCCGGTCCGGCCCGGCTGATCGCCGAACTGGTCCGCGGCCGGGGCGAGCGGCCCGGGGCCTGGATGCTGGAGCAGGATGATGAGACGCATCGTCTCCGTCTGGCTGATCGACTGGCCGGTGACGGTCTGGCGGCGATCGGCCATGCGGGCGCGCCGTCCGGCCTCGCCGCCTGACCCCGCCCTTGATCCACAGAACCCGTTCGCCCTGATCCTTAAGAACAGCCGGGGCGCGGCGGTCCTGCACGCCCTCAATCCGGCCGCGCGCCGGGTCGGTCTGCGCCGGGGCCAGATCCAGGCCGACGCCCGGGCCATGATCCCGCACCTGATCTGCAAGCCCGCAGATATTGAGGCCGATGCCCGGGCTCTGACGGCGCTGGCGGTCTGGGCTGAGCGCTGGTCGCCATCGGTGAGCGTCGATCCGGCGTCGGAGGGGCTGGAGGGGCTGTTTCTCGACGTCACCGGCGCGGCCCATCTGTTTGGCGGGGAAGCGGCCCTGCTGGCGCAGATCCGGGAGCGGTTGGCCGAGGCCGGGGCGCCGGCGCGCGTCGCCATGGCCCCCACCGTCGGCGCGGTCTGGGCTCTGGCCCGTTGGGGCGGGAGGGAAGGCCATCCGCCCATCGCGGATGAAAAGACGGCGCGCGGCCTGCTGGCGCCCCTGCCGGTCGAGGCCCTGCGCATCGACGACCGTACGCTGACGCAGGCGCGGCGGTTCGGGCTGAAGCGGATCGGCGACCTCTATCCCATGCCCCGCGCCGGGTTGGCGCGACGGTTCCGGGACGGGGCGGGGGTCGGTCTGGTCCAACGGCTGGATCAGGCGCTGGGGTTTGCGGGCGAGGCCCTGACGCCAGTACGGCCGCCGCCGAAATACCGCGCCTGGCGGACCTGGATGGAGCCGGTCGAGGATATCGAGGGGGTGGAGGCGCGGCTGACGGAGCTGACCGCCGACCTGTCCGCGCCGCTGCTCCGCGACGGACAGGGGGCCAAGGCCCTGACCCTGACCGGCTTCCGCTCGGACGGCGGGACCACCAGCCTGTCGGTGCGCATGGCCCGGCCCGGACGCGACGCGGGCATCTGGCTGCGTCTGTTCCGCGAGGCCGGGCTTGGGCGGCTGGAGCTGGGGTTCGGTCTGGACGCCATGATGCTGACCGCCGACGCCGTTGAGGCGATGACGGCGCGGCAGGGGACGCTGGAAAGCGAGGCCGAGGCGAAACAGGCCGAGAGCCTGGCCGCCCTGATCGACCGCCTGACCGCGCGGCTGGGCGAGGACTGCGTGCTGACGCCCGAACCGGTGGATAGCTGGATTCCGGAACGGGCCGAGCGGTGGCGGCCGGCGCTGGGGCAACCGTTGTCACTGCCAGAAGCGGATGCCCGTCGCCCCATCCTGCTGCTCGATCCGCCGGAGCCGGTGGAGGCCATCGCCGAACTTCCAGACGGGGCGCCGGCTCGTTTCACCTGGCGCAGGCTGTCGCGGCGGGTGACCCGCGCCGATGGTCCCGAGCGGCTGTCGCCCGAATGGTGGCGACCCCGCCCCGACGACCGGCAGGTCCGCACCCGAGACTATTATCGCGTCGAGGACGAGACGGGCGGCCGTTACTGGCTGTTTCGCGAGGGGTTGTATGGACGGGAATATTCCGGCGACGTTCAGGAGCGTGCGCCCTCATGGTGGATGCACGGGGTGCTGCCGTGACCGGTTGGGACGGCCGGTACGCCGAGCTGGGGGCGATGACGAACTTCAGCTTTCTGGAGGGGGCGTCGCATCCGGGCGAACTGATGCATCAGGCCAAGGCCCTCGGCCTGGCCGCCGTCGGCGTGGCCGACCGAAACACCCTGGCCGGGATGGTGCGGGCGCTCATGGGGGCGGAGGATGTCGATCTTCCGCTGGTCGTGGGGTCGCGGCTGGGCTTCATCGACGGGAGCGAGTTGATCGTCTTCCCCCGCGACCGCGCCGCCTATGGCCGGCTGTGCCGACTGCTGTCGCTGGGCAAGAGCGAGGCTGTGCCGCAAGCCGGGGCCGATCCGAATGCTGAGCGTATCGAGAAGGCCGAGACGCGGCTGACGTTTGAACAGGCGATCGGTCTGGGCGAAGGCATGATCGCCCTCGCCCCCGCGCCGGAAAAGCCCGACGCCGCATTCGAGGCCCGGTTGTCAGCGTGGCGTCGCGCCTGGCCCGACGACCTGTATCTGGCGGCGGCGCCCCTGTGGCGCGGCGACGACCGCAAGCGGCTGAACCGGCTGGCGGCGATGGCGCATCGTACGGGGGCGCCGATGATCGCGACCAATGCGGTGCTGTACCACCACCCCGACCGGCGGATGCTGCAGGACGTTCTGACCTGTATCCGCGAGGGGACGACCATCGACAAGGCGGGACGGCGGCTGCAGGCCAACGCCGAACGCCATCTGAAACCGCCGGCGCAGATGGCCCGGCTGTTCCGGGGGCATGAGGCGGCGCTGACGCGGACGATGGCGGTGGCGCGGGCCTGCGGGTTTTCGCTGCGGGAACTCGAATACAGGTATCCGGACGAACCGGTGCCGTCGGGCTGGTCGGCGCAGCGCCAGCTGATCCGGCTGACCTTCAAGGGCGCGCGGGAGAAATGGCCCGAAGGGGTGAGCGCCCGCATCGTCAGGACCATCGTCAAGGAGCTGAAGCTCATCAAGCTTCTGAAATACCCAAACTATTTCCTGACCGTGCACGACATCGTCCATTGGGCGCGATCACAGGACAAGCCGATCCTGTGTCAGGGGCGGGGCTCGGCGGCGAACTCGGTGGTCTGTTTCTGCCTCGGCGTGACCAGTGTGAATCCCGCCGAGCAGGACGTGCTGATCGAACGCTTCATGTCGGCCGACCGGGACGAGCCGCCGGATATCGATGTCGATTTCGAGCATGAACGGCGCGAGGAGGTGATGCAGTACGTCTATCGCCGCTATGGGCGCGACCGGGCGGCGATCGTGGCGACGATCATCCACTACCGGCCCCGTTCGGCGATCCGGGACGTGGGCAAGGCTCTGGGGCTGACCGAGGACGTGACGGCGCGGATGGCCGACACGGTCTGGGGCTCCTGGGGCGACAGCGTGAAGAACGAGCATGTCGACAGGACCGGGCTGAGCCGCGACGACGCGCGGATGCGGCTGGCGCTGGAGCTGACGTCCGAACTGATCAAATTCCCGCGGCATCTCAGCCAGCATGTCGGCGGCTATGTGCTGAGCCAGACGCCGCTGCTGGAGATCGTGCCGATCGGCAACGCCGCCATGCCGGACCGGACCTTCATCGAATGGGACAAGGACGACATCGATTTCCTGCGGCTAATGAAGGTCGATGTGCTGGCGCTGGGCATGCTGACCGCGCTGAGGCGCGGCTTCGACCTGATCGCGGACCACTATGGGCGCCGGTTCGAACTGCATACGGTCCCGGCGGAGGATCCGGAGGTCTATGACATGCTGTGCAAGGCAGACTCCCTCGGGGTCTTTCAGGTCGAGAGCCGGGCCCAGATGTCGATGCTGCCGCGGCTCCGGCCGCGCACCTTCTACGACCTGGTGGTGGAGGTGGCGATCGTGCGGCCGGGCCCGATCCAGGGCGGGATGGTGCATCCCTACCTGAAACGACGGGCGGAACGGCGAGAGGCGGAGAGACTGGACCGCCCCCATGTGATCGACTTCCCCCATCCCCACCCCGATCACGGCGACAGGGACGAACTGAGGCGCGTGTTGCACAAGACCCTGGGCGTGCCGCTGTTCCAGGAACAGGCGATGCGGATCGCCATGGAGGCGGCGAAATATTCGCCCGCCGAGGCCAACAGCCTGAGACGGGCCATGGCCACCTTCCGGCACATGGGCACCATCGGCGAGCACGAGGAACGGTTTACCGGCCGGATGATCGCGCGCGGCTACGATCCCGATTTCGCCCGCAGCTGTTTCGATCAGATCAAGGGGTTCGGGGAGTACGGCTTCCCGGAAAGCCACGCCTGTTCGTTCGCCCTGCTGGTCTACATCTCGGCGTGGATGAAGCGCTGGTATCCGGAGGTGTTCACCGCCGCCCTGCTCAACAGCCAGCCGATGGGTTTCTACGCGCCGGCGCAGCTGGTGCGGGACGCCGTTGAGCACGGAGCCGAGGTCAGGCATCCGGATGTGAACCAGAGCGGATGGGACGCCTCGCTGGAGCCCCGTCCGGGCGAACCCTGCGCCCTGCGGCTGGGCATGCGGTCGATCGACGGCTTCAAGAAGGACTGGGCCTTGCGGATCGAGGCGGTGCGCAAGACGGCGCCCTTCGCCGACCTGGAAGACCTCAGGCTGAGAGCGACGCTGCCGCCATCGGCGCTGGACCGGCTGGCCGAGGCGGACGCCTTCGGCTCGCTGGACCTGACACGCCGGCAGGGGCTGTGGGCGGTCAAGGGCGCCCCCCCGGCGTCAACAGCGCCGCTGTTCGAAGCCATGGGGCTGAACGAGGCCGACGGCCGCCCGCCCGAGGCCCTGCCGGTTCTGGCTCCGTCCGAGGAGGTGGTCGGCGACTACCAGACCATCCGCCTGTCGCTGAAGGGCCATCCGGTCGCCTTCCTGCGCGAACGGCTGGCGCGGGCGGGGGCGGTGACGGCGCGGGACTATCCGGGGCGGCCCAACGGTCGAACCGTCGCCGTGGGCGGGGTGGTGCTGGTCCGGCAGAGGCCCGGCACGGCCAAGGGGGTCTGCTTCATGACCATTGAGGACGAGACCGGCGTGGCCAATCTGGTGCTGTGGCCCGACGTGTTCGAGCGGTTCCGGCCGGTCGCCATGGGCGCGCGCATGGTGCTGGCGCGGGGCAAGGTGCAGACGGCCGAGGGGGTGACCCATCTGGTGGTGGATCATCTGGAGGACTGGACCCCGATGCTGGGGGAACTGACGTCCGACAACGCGCCGGGATCAGGCCATTCGCCGGCGCGGGGGCGACATCCGCGGGACGTGCGGGTGTTGCCGGGGTCACGGGATTTTCATTAGTCGCACTCCGGGCGTTCACCGAGCCAGTTTTGCGGCATCTTCAATCAACTGATCCAGAAGACTGCCGTCGTCGGCTCCATGTCGCTCAATCGCCAACCCATCGGGCCCGATGCCCCGGACCCGATACATTCCCGCCGTGACTTCCGTAACGGTGAATGACCAGCCTTCTGGAGGCTTATTCGAGACGGCTCTTTGAAACGGCGACATAACGTCAATCTGGCAGATCGAACGTTCGCGATCCACTGCCACCTACCCCCGCCGCTGAAACCGCCACTTCCACACCCGATACCCCACGATCGGCGCGAACCCGCAGACCAAGGCGGCGATCAGCACCGTCCAGAAGCCGCCGCCGAGGCCGTATTCGCCGACCGCCGCCCCGACCCCCGCCGCGAGCAGGGGGCCGAGCCAGGGCAGCCACGACGGGGGCTTAGGCATCCACCTTGATGACGCCGCGCCGGATCTGGTCCAGCTCGATGGAGTCGAACAGGGCCTGGAAATTGCCCTCGCCGAACGCCTGATTGCCCTTGCGCTGGATGATCTCGAAGAAGATGGGACCGAAGGTGTCCTGGGTGAATATCTGCAGCAGCAGGCCGTCCTCGTCCGAGCCGTCGATCAGGATGCGGTTCAGACGCATGCGGGCGACGTCGTGGCCGTGGCCCGGGAGGCGTTTGTCGATCAGGTCGAAATAGGTCTCGATCGTATCCTGGAAGGGGATCCCGCGACGCTTCAGCTCTTCCACCGTCTCGAAGATGTCGTCGGTCGCCAGGGCGATATGCTGGATGCCCTCGCCGTTGTAGCGCTTGAGGAACTCCTCGATCTGGGAGTTCTCGTCCTGGCTTTCGTTCAGGGGGATGCGGATGGCGCGGTCGGGCGCGATCATGGCCTGGGACAGCAGGCCGGTCGCCTTGCCCTTGATGTTGAAGTACTTTTGCTCCTCGAAGGCGAAGACGTCGCCGTAGAAGCCGGACCATGTGCGCATCTGGCCGCGCCGGACGTTGTGGGTCAGGTGGTCGAGCAGATAGAGGCCCACCGAGTTCTTGCGCTCGGCTTCTTCCCAGCCCTCGATCTCGTCCCAGCCGTCATAGAGCGAGCCGGCGTCGCCATACTGGTCGACGAGATACAGCAGCGATCCGCCGATGCCCTGCAGGACATACGGGTAGCCGCCCCCCAGGGCGCCGCCGTCGTGGCCTTCGGCCGGGCGGGCGCCGCGCGACACGGCGCCGTCGTACGCGGCCTTCGCATCGGCGACCCGGAAGGCCATGCCGTTGGCGGACGGGCCGTGCTCGGTCGCGAACTCGCCGGCCTGACCCTTGGGCGAGCGGTGGACCAGCAGGGTGATGTCGCCCTGCTTCAGCCGCACCGCGTCATTGGCCGGGTTCACGTGTGTCTGGGTGAAGCCCATCAGCTCCAGACGGGCGACCATGGCGGCGGGATCGGGGCCGGTGAACTCCACGAATTCGAAGCCATCGACGCCGAGCGGGTTTTCCTTGTCGAGGCGGGCAGCCGCGTCTGCCATTTCTGATTCCCGGGGGGGCGCGTCATGCATGGGGCGTCTCCTGAAAGCGCGTGTCGGCGTTGGCCGCCGTTTGTGGGGCGGAACCTAGGGGTGGAGAAGCGCGAAGGGAAGGCTGGGCGTAGTCACAGGACCGGGAGCGTCACCAGCGTTCCGTCCACGCGGCCAGGGCGGCGTCGAAAATGACCTCCTCCCACGGCGAGGCGGCCGAGCGGGCGCCGGACAGGCCCTCGCCGTCGCGGGGTGTGCCGGAGATGATATACGTCAGGGTGCGCCCATCGCGGCGGTTCCAGAACAGACCGGACTGCAGCCCATAGGCGATGCCGAAATGACCGCGCCAGTCCTGTGATCCGGGTCCGAAGAAGGCGTCGCCGTCGCGGCCGGTCGGAATGTGGACGGAGAGGCCGTAACTTTGCAGCAGGCCACGGTCGGTATGGCCGTTCGGGCGGGCCGGGTCCCAGGTCCAGAGCGGCGCGCTCATGCGGTCGAGGGTCTCGCGGGAGACGAGCGGTGGAGCCCCGTCATGACCGGCATACGACCGGGCCAGACGGTCGAGGTCGCGGACGGAGGCGCGCAGGCCACCCTGTGGCGAGAAGACAAAGCCGTTCTCGCCGGGACGATAGTCGTCGGCGGTCAGGCCGGGCGCCTCGGGCGGCGTGGTGACGCGGATGGCGGGGGCGGGCGGGACCTCGCCGTCGACCTGCGGAGCCCAGACGCCGTTGATGAGGCGGCAGGCCGCCGAGGCGCGGGCGCGCACGGCGTCGGAGACGCCGCTCCAGTTCAGCCCGCTGTCGAGCCCTAGCGGATCCAGCGTGGTGCGTTTCAGGAAGCGGTCGAACCGCTCACCGGACACGCGCTCGGCGATCTGGGCGAGGACGGCGAAATTGACGTCGGCGTAGGTGAAGAAACCCGGCGGTTCGGACACCGGCGCGAACCAGCCGCCCTCGTCGAAATGCCGGCCGCCGGGCGTGAACGCCTCGGCCAGCGGCCGGCCCACCGGCACCGGATAGCTGGGTCCGTTGCGCAAGCCCGAAGTATGGCTGACCAGCATGGCCGGAGTGATGCGGATGTCCGGATGGGCGGGGTGGCTCAGGGGGAAGCCGGCGAGGTCGCCGGCGTCGTCGTCCAGCGACAGCTGACCCGCCTCCACCAGAGTCATCAGCGCGGTCATGGCGACCAGTTTGGTGATGGAGGCGATGCGCATCGGCGTATCAAGGGTGAAGGGGCGCGTTCTCAGGCCGCCGTCGATCGTCAGCCGGCCCGAACCGTGGGCCTGATCCAGCACGACCGCCCCGCCGCCGTCGCGAGCGATCACACCCACACCCATGACCGTGTCCGGCCGGGCCGGATCGGCGAGGCCCCCGAGCGCCAGCGCGTCCGCTTTCGCCCGCGCCGCGCCGCCGATCCACGGCAGGGTTGCGGCGGCGGCGATCAGACTGCGGCGGTCAAGGCGCATGGGTCAGGGCCGGCCCACCACGGCGTCGACCGAGTTGGTCGTCACCGGGTGATAGCCGGGGCGGGCCCGGGCATACAACGGAGTGGCGATCGACCGGCCCCAGTCACCCTCGGCCCACAGGCCGGTGAACAGCGGCAGGACGAATTTGCGTCGGCCCATGGTGGTCAGGAACCGCTCCAGCGTCGGAACTGCGGGCTGGTAGCGGTGCTGGACCGCGATCTGCAGCCAGGCGAACACCAGTTCGGCATTGCCCTCGCCGCGGAGGTTCAGCGTCGCCTCCAGATCGGCCAACTGCGCCGGGGTCAGCCAGTCGGCGCCGCCGGCGGCGGCCTCGGGACGCCAGGCCAGGAAGCGCTGGCGCTCCTGGGTCGACCAGCCCGCCCAGGGGATGGCCGAGGCGGGCCCCTTGTCGGCGAAGAAGGCGCGGGCGGCGGCGTCGACCGGAGCGAAGGCGGTCGAGACGGGCGGCTGCCAGTTGGAGGGCATGCCGGGCTGATAGATCCAGGCGTCCATCATCAGCCGGCTTTCCAGCGCGGCGTCGCCCCGCACCAGATGCGTCCGGATGTCTTCGAGGAACCGTTCGGTGGTCATGGGCCGGAAGGCGTTGCGCTCGAAATAGCCCTTCAGCCAGATGTCGAACCGTTCGCGGCCGACGGTGCGTTCGATGGTGCGCAGGAAGGCGGCGCCCTTCTCATAGGCCACGTCAGTCAGGCCCTCGTCCGGGTCGCGCCCGGCCAGGTCGAGCTTCAGCCGGGTGTCGGCGGGCGGCAGGTCGGCCAGCGTCGACTGCAGGTCGCCCCAGCCCAGCGACTGCAGCATCAGGGCGCGGTCGCGGCCGTAGAGCGCCTCCATGATGCGGTTTTCGAAATAGACGGTGAAGCCTTCGTTGAGCCAGAAGTCGTTCCAGGTGGCGTTGGTCACCAGATTGCCCGACCAGCTGTGCGCCAGCTCATGCGCCACCAGCGAAACCAGCGACTGGTCCCCGGCGATGATGGTCGGGGTGGCGAAGGTCAGGCGCGGATTCTCCATCCCGCCGAACGGGAAGGAGGGCGGCAGCACCAGCAGGTCGTAGCGGCCCCAGCGGTAGGGGCCGTACAGAGCCTCGGCCGCGTCGACCATCTCGGCCGTCGGGACCAGTTCGGCCCGGGCGCCGGCCAGCATCGACGGCTCGGTCCAGACGCCGGTGCGTTCGTCGATGGCGGCGAAGGCCACGTCGCCGACGGCCACCGCAATCAGATAGGGCGGCACGGGATTGGTCATGCGGAAGCGCCAGGCGGTCATGCCGGGGCCGGCCGGCTCGCCGCTGGTGGTCAGGCCCTCGGCGCTCATCACCACCTTGAGTTCGGACGGGGCGGTGATGCGCGCGTCCCAGGTCTGGCGGATGCCGGGGCTGTCCTGGGTAGGAACCCAGGTGCGGGTCAGGATCGCCTGGCCCTGGCTGAACATATAGGGTTGCTCGCCGCCCGCCGTCTGGGCCGGGGTCAGCCATTGGAGGGCGGCGGCGTCGGGACGGGTGGCGTAGCGGATGACGATGCGGCGCTGTTCGCCGGGCGCGAAGGCCGGGAAGCGGATGGTGAGCGGCTGGCCGAGGAGGGGATCGTTGTCGCCGGTCTGGAACTGGAGTGGCGCGCCGGATGCGTCCCGCACGTCCTGGATATTGAGGTTGCGGACGTCGAGGACGATCTCCCGGGCGCCCGGCTCGGCCGTGATGTCCAGCGCTGCCGTGCCCGACAGGGTGCTGGCGGCGAAGTCGGCCGTCAGGTCGAGGGCGACGTGCTTGACCCGCGCGATCTCGGGCCGGGCATGGGAATGGATGTCGCGCACATATTCGACCGGCGCGGTGGCCGAGTGCGGGACCGCGGGCATGTCGGAACCGGAGCCGAAGCCGGGCATCATGGCGCAACCTCCCAGGGCGGCGGCAAGCGCCATTGCGGAGACCAGTCCGAGCTTGCGCATCATTGCGGCGTGTCCTTCATGCTTGGCCTACCGCCCTTCGGGCTGCTTGAGGCCGTGTTCCCTGCGTCGTGGGACAACGCCCCGGCGGGCCAAAAAGATCAAGCCGGGATCGGCCGGGGGTTTCCTCGCCCTGAACAGCCGGTTGCGTTCAACTACGAGGACGACGCCCGGGGCGCCACCGAAAACAGGACGCTTGACTTGATGCTTCGATAGTTCGAGTAATATCGAAATTTTGGGAGTTCAGATCATGAGCCGCTTTCATCTGCATGTGGGAGTAGCCGATCTGCCCGCCTCGATCGCCTTCTATCAGGCGCTGTTCGGCGCGGGTCCCTCGGTCGTGAAGGACGACTACGCCAAATGGATGCTTGACGATCCTGCGGTGAATTTCGCGATATCAACGCGAGGCTCATCGACGGGCGTCGACCACGTGGGCATCCAGGTCGAAAGCGTCGAAGACCTCGCGAAGCTCGCGCGGCGTCTCAGGGATGCGGGCGAGTCTGTCGTCGATCAGGTCGGGGCGACCTGCTGCTATGCCCGGTCGGACAAGACATGGGTGCGGGATCCGGCCGGCCTGGCCTGGGAAACCTTCCACACCTTCGGTGAAGCGACGACCTATGGCGAGGACATGGGGCCACGCGATGTCCCCAGCGAACGCGGGCGCTGTCGGCCGGACGCTTTGGCGACCTGCTGCTGATGGACGGCGAAACCGCGATCCAGGCCCTGTCGGCCCTGGCCCAGAGCAGCCGGCTGGCGGTGTTCCGCGCCCTGGTGCGGGCGGGGCCCGAGGGTCTCGCCGCGGGCGTCATCGCCCGCCGCGTCGAGGTGACGCCCAGCACCCTGTCCACCCATCTGAACGTCCTTCTCCAGGCCGGCCTGGTCGCGTCGCGGCGCGCCGGCCGCTCCATCGTCTATTCGGCGCGTTTTGACCGGATGGCGGCGCTGATGGCCTTCCTCGCCGAGGACTGCTGCGGCGGCGCCGCCGAAGTCTGCGGGCCGGTGGCGGAGGCGGCGGCACGGGCGGCATGCCGGTCCGTGGCGGCGTCCTGACATGACCGAAGCGGTTCCTGCGCCGGTCGCGCCGGGTTTCGACCCGGTCCGCCGGCTGGCCGCTGAAGCCTTGGGAACGGCGTTGCTGCTGGCGGTGGTTGTCGGTTCCGGCATCATGGCCGAGCGGCTGACGCCGGATGCGGCCTTGGCCCTGCTGGCCAATACGGTCGCGACCGGCGCGGGTCTGGCGGTGCTGATCGCGACACTGGGACCGGTGTCCGGCGCCCATTTCAATCCGGCGGTGACCTTGGTGCTGGCACTGCGCCGCGAACTTCCGCCCCCACTGGCGGCGGCCTACGCCATTGCCCAGACTCTGGGCGGGGTCGCCGGGGTCTGGCTGGCCCACCTGATGTTCGCCGAGCCGGTCATGCAGACCTCGACCCGGTTGCGGGACGGGCCGGCGCAGGCGCTGTCGGAGGGGATCGCGACCTTCGGACTGATCGGTGTGATCCTTGCCGGACTCCAGTTCCGGCCGCAGGCCGTCCCCGCGCTCGTGGGCCTCTATATCACCGCCGCCTACTGGTTCACCGCCTCGACCTCCTTCGCCAATCCGGCGGTGGCGCTGGCGCGGAGCCTGAGCGACACCTTCGCCGGGATCGCGCCTTCGTCCGCGCCGACCTTCATCGCCGCCCAGATCGCCGGCGCCCTCGCTGCGCTGGTTGTTTTCCGATGGCTTCTGCGCGAGGAGAGCGCCCCATGACCGACTTCCCCATCACTGTCTTTCACAACCCCGCCTGCGGCACCTCTCGCAACGTCCTGGCCATGGTTGAGGCCGCGGGCTATCGACCTGAGGTGGTCGAATATCTGCAGGCCGGCTGGACCCTGGACCAGCTGGGAGCCCTGTTCGCCGAGGCGGGGATCACGCCGCGCGAAGCGCTGAGGGAGAAGGAAGCGGTCGCCGCCGAGTTCGGCCTGCTGGCTGCCGATGTGTCCGACGCGACCATCCTCGCCGCCATGGTGGAACATCCGGTGCTGGTGAACCGCCCCATGGTGCGCACGCCGAAGGGCGCCGCGATTTGCCGGCCGTCGGAACGGGTTTTCGACCTGCTCGAACGGACGCCGGACAGTTTCGTAAAGGAAGACGGGGAAGTGGTCCGCCTCAGGTAGCGCGACGGCGCGACAGGCCAAACCGGCCTCAAGCAGCCGAAAGGCGATAGGCCAACAAAGAGATGGTGCGGGCGGCCGGGGTCGAACCGGCACTCCTTTCGGAACCGGATTTTGAGTCCGGCGCGTCTACCAGTTCCACCACGCCCGCACAGGCCGGTTGCTCGCTTCGGCAGGCGCGCTTGGTAGCGTGGGGGGTTAGATCAGGTCAATGCGGATCGGTGTTCATGCCGGCCCGACGTCGGATGGGGTGACGGGGCTTCACGCCGCCGCCTCGACATGGCTGTCCGTCCCTCCCGCCAGGATGCGGCGGGCGCGGATGAACATCTCGACGCGCTGGATGACGATCATGCCGACGACGAATACGAGGAAGGCGTCGGTGATGGCCAGCGCATTCAGGCCCCACTCCGCAGCGTGCGGTTCAAGGAAACCGCTCAGGGCGCGGCGGCCCAGCATAACGGCGATGATCAGGATCAGGCCGATGGGCGAGGCCTGCGCACTCAGCGTTCCGTCAGCGTGTTTCTCGATGGTGGTCATCTTGCCCCGCCCCCAGCCGAAGGCTCCGCCGAGGATGAGACCGATCGCCACGATGGCCCACGCCAGTCCGTCGAACGCGACGTGCGGGGTCGCCGGGTCCATGCTGGTTCCCCAGAGCGCGAGACCCATCAACGGCACGATGATCGCCGGCATGACCCACATCCACTGCGGATTCAGGGTCCGGGGCTTGCGGTTGCGCAGAAAAATCAGCGGCAGGGCGATCGCCAGCCCGATCAGCGGTCCGAGGACCTGTGGCGACATTTCCGGCATGGTGATCCCCTATCGACAGTTCGCCGCTTGCCCGCGTTCGGGGCGCAGACGTGGCGGAAGCTTAATCCGTCCGGCGCATCCGTAAAGCGCCGTCAGCGCCTCTGGTCCGGGAAACCGATGGATGCGCGCGATGAGACGATGGCTGACAATCGCCCTGAGCGGCCTGGTGCTGTCCTGTCAGGGACCGGCTGCGGTGATGGCGCGCGAGACCTACACCGCAGCGACCGTCTGCTCGATGGCCCCGAAGATCGAGTGGTGGTGGTCGTCCAGCATTTCGATGCGGACGGTGTCGCCGGCCTTGAGGAAGGGCGTCTCGGCCTTGCCGCGCAGAATGGTCTCAACGGTGCGGACCTCGGCGATGCAGGAATAGCCGAGGCCGCCGTCGCTGACCGGCTTGCCCGGGCCGCCGTCGGCGTCGCGGTTCGAGACGGTGCCTGAACCGATGATGGTTCCGGCGCACAACGCGCGAGTTTTGGCCAGATGCGCGATCAGGGCGCCGAAGTCGAATGTCATGTCGGTCCCGGTGTCGGCCTTGCCGAATTCGGCGCCGTTCAGCTGGACGTTCAGTTCGCCCTTCAGCTTGCCGTCGGCCCAGCGGCCGCCGAGCGCGCGCGGGGTGACGAACACCGGCGACAGGGCGGAGGCGGGTTTGGACTGGACGAAGCCGAAGCCCTTGGCCAATTCCGCCGGGATCAGGTTGCGCAGGCTGACGTCATTGACCAGTCCGACCAGGCGGATGCAGTCCAGCGCCTCTTCGCGCGTCACGCCCTGGGGCACGTCGCTGGTGACGACCACCACCTCGGCCTCAAGGTCGCAGCCCCAGCTCTCGTCGGCCAGGGGGATGGGGTCGCGTGGGGCGAGGAAGCCGTCGGAGCCGCCCTGGTACATCAGAGGATCGGTCCAGAAACTGTCGGGCATTTCCGCGCCGCGCGCCTGCCGCACCAGGGCGACGTGGTTCACATAGGCCGAGCCGTCGGCCCATTGATAGGCGCGCGGCAAGGGCGCCGCGGCCTCGCGTTCGTGGAACCGCCCTCGCGGCACGCCGCCGTGTTCGAGACTTTCGGCCAAGGCGCGCAGGTCGGGCTCGAGCCGGTCCCAGTCGTCCAGCGCCGCCTGTAGCGTCGGGGCGATCAGGAAGGCGTCGGTAAACCAGGCGAGGTCGTTGGAGACGAGGACGAGGCGACCGTCACGGCCGTGCTTGAGCGAGGCGAGTTTCATGGCTCAAGGCTTAGGCGGTTTCTCCGGGGGACGAAACCGGGTTTTCAATGGGTGGCGCGGGTTCCGCTGATGCGTCCGGCGGGCGGGCGCGTCGAGCGGACCGCACGCGGCGGACCCGGGTTGCCCAGCTCGGCGTGGGCGTCGCGCAGTTCGCGGACCCGGGCTCCTTCCTCGCGCCAGTGTTCGGCGAAATGGGCGACGGCCAGGCGCAGGGCGTCGGTCTGTTCGCGACGGTTCAGGTCGCGCATCTCCGGCCTGGCGTCGGGACTCGGGGGATGATCACCGGTCGTGTTGCCCGTCGCCGCGGCGTTGACATTGACGATGGTGACCGCGGGACTGGCGTGGACGTCGTGTGCGGCAGGGGCGTCGTGAGCCGGGGAGTGGATCGCGGCGCCGTGGCCGCCGCCATGACCGTGACCGCCGTGCCCGTGGGCTTCGGCCAGCGCCTTGCCATCGACGGCGTCCTTTAGCCGGCTGATCTGTCGGGACATGCCCTTTGCAAGGCCGAGCGTCTTGCCCAAGCGGGCTTGGATCACTTTCTGGAGATGTTCGGCGCGACCCCGCAAGGCATTGTCGTCGACAGCCATAGCGGAGCGGGCGGCGTCGTTGATCGCCTCCCAGATGGCGTGGGCGGCGTCGCCACGGCGCGAGCTCGACCGCGCGCCCAGATACCATCCCAGCATCAGGGCGGCGACCAGCCCCAGCAGGATAGCGCCCCAGAAGAAGGGATCGGCACCGATGAACAGCGGCCCGTCCAGCGGGGCGTTGGCCGGGTCGGCGTTGGCGAAGTCGGCGCCGTAGGACATGCTGCTCTCCCCTGAAGACCGTGAACCGTGCGGGGCGCATCTTGCCCCCACCGCTACGCTTGGCAACGACAAAGGTTAACGGTGTAATCGATTCCCGTCGGAGGCGATCTTTGCGGCAATCAGCACGGCGGGGTGATCAGCGCCCGCGCCTCGGCCCCGGTGCGGGCGCCGACGTCGCGGACCTCGATCTCGACGGCGACAGCGCCCTCGGGTTCATGCGCCCACAGGTAGCGGCGCTCGATCTCGACCTCACGCCCGGAGGGGGCGATGCCGATGAAGCTGTCGCCCCATGGCGTGACCTTCATCAGCTCGGGCCAGATCAAGCTGCAGGCCTGATCCAGCTCCTCGATGGCCATGGCCGACAGTTCGTCATCGCTCACAGCCATCGGCGCACCTGCGCGCGATAGGCCTCATAGACGGCGCCGAATTTGGCGGCGAGATACCGCTCCTCGCGCTGGATCACGAACCGGTCGACGACCACAAGGCAGGGCAGCAGCAGCAGCAGGGCGACCCAGCTGTTCATGGCGATGGCCAGGCCGACATAGGTGATGGCGAAGCCGACGTAGATCGGATTGCGGCTGAACCGATAGGGACCCTCGATGACCAGGGCGGTCGACGGCTTCCACGGCTGGACCGCCGTGCCCCGGCGCCGGAACAGCCCCGCCGCCATCCCGTCCAGCAACAGGCCGCCGACGATCAGCGTCAGGGCGACGCCGCGCCGGACCTCGATCGCCAGCCCGAAGGGGGCCGCCAGCCAGCCGAAACCGGCCTCCACCGCCTCGGGCCGGGCGCCGAGTTCGGCCAGACCCCAGCCTGCCAGCAGAAAGCCGAGATAGATCAGCGGCGGCGGGGCGATGACGCCGGGTATGTCGGACTTGTTCATCAGATCGTCAGTCCCATCGGGGCGGTGAATTCGGAGACGGCGGCGTCGCCGGTGTTGACCACCTCCGATGGTTCGAAGACCAGCACCTCGGCCTCCGCGTCGGCGGCGGTGCGGTGCTCTACGCCGCGCGGCACGACGATGAACTGGCCGGGATCCAGCGTCTCGACCCGATCCCGGAACTCGACCCGGAACCGGCCCTTCCAAACAAGGAACAGTTCGTCGGCCTCGGCGTGACTGTGCCACGGGAAGACGCCCTGCACCTTGACCAGCCGCACGTCCTGCCCGTTCAGCTGCGCCGCCACACGCGGCCGCCAGTGGTCGGAGAACCCGGCGAACTTGTCGGCCAGATCCAGGACGCCGGGATGGGTCACGGACGGAGGTCCTCGTCGCCGTAGATGGCGACGCCCGCGGCTCCGCTGTCGGATACGGCGCCGCGATACATACCTGAGCTGGTCATGGCGAAGCTGGGTCGGCCCTGCAGGTCCATGACGATGACCCCGCCGGAACCGCCCAGCGACAGGGCGTCATCAACCTCGGCCTGCGCCGCGGTCTGAGATGTCGATCCCCCGGCGATGCGGGCGCAGATGTCGCGAGCCACGCTGGCGCGGATGTAGAACTCCCCGTCTCCCGTCGCCGACACCGCGCACCCCTCACGGTTCGACGCATAGGTCCCCGCCCCGATCACCGGCACGTCCCCGACCCGGCCCCAGCGTTTGGCGGTCATGCCGCCGGTCGAGGTGCCGGCGGCAAGCCGGCCCTCGCTGTCCAGAGCCACCGCGCCGACCGTGCCGAATTTCCGCTCGTTCAGCGGCGGCGCCGGCAGGGTGTTCTCCGCCTGCGGTCCGGGCGCCCCGGCGGGCCGTTCCGGGACCGGCAGATTCTGCGCCCGCAAGGCCGCCTCCAGTCCCTGCCAGCGGCGCTCGGTGAAGAAGAAGGCTGGATCGACCTGCTCCAGCCCGACCGAGGCGGCGAAACTGTCGGCCCCCTGGCCGATCAGCATGACGTGCGGCGACTGTTCCATCACCGCCCGGGCGGCGGCGATCGGATGGCGAGTGGTGGTCAGGCCGGCCACGGCCCCGGCGCTCAGGTCCGAGCCGTTCATGACGGCGGCGTCCAGCTCGTTGCGCCCGGCGGCGGTGAAGACCGCGCCGCGACCCGCGTTGAACAGCGGATCATCCTCCATCAGCTCGATCGCGGCCTGGACCGCGTCCAGCGCCGAGCCGCCGGCGGCCAGCACCGCCGACCCGGCCTCGAGCGCGCGGTGCAGGGCGGCGCGATAGGCGGCGTCCTGTTCTGGGCTCAGGCTGTCGCGCTCGATCACCCCTGCGCCCCCATGGATGGCGAAAGACCAGCGCGGCGCCTCCTGCGCGGCGGCGGGTGAGGCGAACAAGGCTAGGGCGACGGCGGCGAGAGTCAGGCGGGAACGGAACATGGTCGGCCTTCCAAAAAGCGATGCGTCAACCTCGGCCAAGCGAAGGCTCAACTCAAGGCCTGACCGCAGCATGGGCAGCCGGCGACCTCGACCCCGAACAGGGCGCGGATGCGGTCGGGAGCCAGGGCCTCGGCGGGCGGGCCCACCTCCATCCAGTCGGGGCCGATGGCCAGCACCCGGTCTGCGCGGGCGGCGAAGGGCAGGTGGTGGGTCGAGGCGATGACGACCCGGCCTTCGGCAGCCAGCGCCCGGATCGCCGCCTCGACGGCCTGCGCATGCGACGGGTCCAGCAGGGCCAGCGGCTCGTCCAGCAGACAGACCGGCGCGTCCTGTACGAACAGCCGGGCGATCAGGACCAGTTGCTGCTGGCCGCTGGATAGCCGGTCGAACGGCCGCTCGGCGAGGTCCAGCACATCCAGCCGGTCGAGAGCGCCGCGGGCGGCGTCGATGTCCCCGGGCGTCAGGCCCGGCGACCAGCGGCGCAGATGAGCCCGGCCCAGGGCTGTCAGATGCAGGGCTGAAAAGCCGGCGGACACCGCGCCCGGCGGCGGCAGATAGGCCGGGGCGCCGGTATCGACGAGCCCGCCCGCCCGCGGCGGCAACAGTCCGGCCAGGGTCTTCAACAGGGTTGTCTTGCCCGCCCCGTTGGGGCCGACCAGGGCCAGAACCTCGCCGGGTTCGACGGTCAGGTCGAGCGGCGGCAGGCGGAAGCCTTTGGCCCGTCCGGCGACCAGGCCCTCCAGCCGGAGACCGCTCATGTCCGCCTCGATGTGGCGACGAACAGGATCAGGAAGGCGGGCGCGCCGATGGCGGCGGACAACAGGCCGACGGGGATTTCCGCCGGGCCGAAGGCGGTGGCCAGCCGGTCGATGACGAGGGCGAACAGGCCGCCCAGCGCCATGGCGGCGGGGATCAGCCGCCCGGCCCGCTCGCCCACGATCAGCCGGGCGGCGTGGGGGGCCAGCAGGCCGATCCAGCCGACCACGCCCGCCACGGCCACCGCCGAGGAGGTCATCAGGGCGGCGCCGGCGAGGGCCAACAGTCGCAACGGACGGGCGCGCAGGCCCAGCGACCGCGCCTGCTCGTCGCCGAGCGACAGGATGTCGAGCCGGAACCCCAGTCCCATCAGCACCGCGGCGCCGACCGCGACCGGGACCAGGGCGACGACCGCCTCGGCCAAGGTCGCCCGCGTAAAAGACCCCAGCAGCCAGAAGGTGATCGAGGGCAGCTGCGAATAGGGCTCGGCGAGGATGACCACGAGGCCCAGACCGGCGGAGGCCAGGGCGCCCGCGACGACGCCGCACAGAATGAGGGCCAGCCGGCCGTCGCCGCTGCGGGTCAGGGCGGCGCAGGCGAGCGCCAAGGCGCCGGCGGCCAGTCCGCCCGCGAAGGCCGCGCCCTGCACGAGAGCCGCTCCCGCGCCCAGCAGCAGGGCCAGGGCCGCGCCTAGCCCGGCGCCGGACGAGACGCCCAGCAGGTCGGGCGCCGCCAGCGGATTGCGGAACAGGATCTGGAACCCGGCCCCCGCTCCGGCCAGGGCCGCGCCGGTGGTGAGGGCCGCCAGCAGCCGGGGTCCGCGCAAATTCAGAGCCAGTTCCGCCTCGGGCGATCCCCGCCCGATCACGGCGGCCAAAAGCGCGTCCGGCGTCACGGCCAGCGGCCCGGTCGCCAACACGGCCAGCGCCCCGGCCAGCGCCAACGCAATCAGGCCGACCGGGATCAGGGCGGCCCTCAACGCGCTCAATCGGTCCATCTCGGCAGGGGCACTTCGACCGGCGCCATGCCGTAGAGGCGGCGGGTCAGGCTCGCGAGCGCCAGAGGCGACCCGGCCGGATCGGCCAGCCAGGTGCAGGCCAGCAGGCGGTTCACCGAGGGCGGGCGGTCGATCCAGCCGAATGGCCTGTCGGGCAGGAGCAACAGTCGTCGCCGGCCGCCGTTGCGGCGGGTGCGCCAGACAGGATCGCGACGGGTCGCGGCGGCGAAGGCCGGGTTCAGGGTGACCAGCACCTCGGGGTCCCAGGCGGCGACCTGTTCGCGCGTGACGCGGCCGATGTCGCGTGACCCCTCGGCGACATTGGTCCAGCCGGCGCCTTCCAGCACCTCGGTGGCCAAGGCGCCGCGGAACCCGGTCTCCAGCCCGTCGACGCCGCGCGCATAGTAGAAACTCGGCCCGCCTAGGGCGCGCCGCCAGCGGTCCAGCACCCTGGCGGCCTCCTCGGCCAGGCCGACGGCGGCGCGGTCGGTGTCCAGCAGGGCGCCGGCCTCGCGAATGGCCTCGGGAATCCGGGCCAGGGCGCCGTCGATCAGACGCCAGTCGACGCCCAACCGGGTCTTCATGCGCTCGCCGAGGGCCTGATTCTCGGGATCGGTGTCGCCGTAGTCGATGACCAGCCGGGGCTTGAGCGCGGCCAGAGCCTCCAGATTGGCGGGCCGGCCGCCACCGCCCAACGCGCCCAGTTCAGGCAGGTCCGCCGCGAGGGAGGGCAGGGCCGCCAGCGCCTGCGCTGACGGCTTGCGCGGCCAGCCGGCCAACCGTTCCCGCGCCACCGCCCAGATCAGCAGGGCCGCCGGGGAGCCCGCCGCGACCACGTCTCCGGCACGACCGCCCGCGTCGCGCGTGCAGGCCGCGAGGGCCATGACACCGCCCAATCCTATCAGCGCTGATCGCCGCGTCGTGGTCATTGCAGCTCGCCCAAAACCTATTCTCGGCCATCCTGCCGCGTCGCACGCTGACGCGCCACCTCACAGCCAATTTACCCTT
This sequence comes from Brevundimonas sp., assembly GCF_030682035.1. Taxonomy (GTDB): domain Bacteria; phylum Pseudomonadota; class Alphaproteobacteria; order Caulobacterales; family Caulobacteraceae; genus Brevundimonas. Next base: position 60,659 of record NZ_JAUXQZ010000003.1, read on the forward strand.
AACACTTGTCCGGTCTTCCTCCGCGTGCTGCTTATGCGACCTCGCGCGTCAGGTGGGGCGCAGCAATATGGGAGCGGGCCGTTGAGTAGAACGGACACTGGGGGGGCGCTTTTGACGCCCGGCGGGACTGAGTCCCGATGCATCTGGGGAGACCAGGCATGAATATCGTCATTATCGCAGGCCTGATTATCACCCTGCTCACGGGCATCCCCGTGCTGATGCAGATCCTGAAGAACCACCCGCGCGGACTGATCATCCTGTTCTTCGCCGAGATGTGGGAGCGCTTCTCCTACTACGGCATGCGCGGCATCCTGATCTTCTTCCTGACCCAACATTTCCTGTTCGATGATGCGCGAGCCGGTTCCACCTACGGCTCCTACACTTCGCTGGTCTATCTGCTGCCCTTGGTGGGCGGTCTGATGGCGGATCGGTTCCTCGGCACCCGCAAGGCCATCGCCTTCGGCGCCCTGCTGCTGGTGGCCGGGCACGGAATGATGGCGCTTGAGGGCCGTCCCGCGACGGAGACCCTGACCTACGGCGGCACTGCCTATGAGATCGCTGCGGAGGGACGTGGCGCGGCTCGCGAGGTCGCCATCGTTGTTGATGGCAAGAACTACACCTTCGGCCCGGCCGAGGGCGGTGGAATCGCCATTGCAGACCTGCCGGCGGGTTCGCCGCTGCCGGCGACGCTGGCCCCCGACTCCTACGAGATGAAGCAGTCTCGCGACGCCATGGGCGTCAACGTCTTCTACCTCGCCATTTCACTGATCATCATGGGGGTCGGCTTCCTGAAGCCGAACATCTCGACGATCGTCGGACAGCTCTATCCGCAGGGTGATCCGCGGCGGGATTCCGGCTTCACCCTCTACTACTACGGCATCAACCTGGGGGCCTTCTGGGCCGCAGTTCTCTGCGGCCTGCTGGGCCAGACGGTCGGCTGGTGGGCGGGCTTCGGTCTTGCCGGGATCGGTATGGCCTTGGGCTGGGTCGTGTTCATGCTCGGCAAGCCCCTGCTGGACGGCAATGGCGAGCCGCCGAACCCGGCTCTTCTGCGTGAGAGGGCGTTCGGTCCGCTGAACCGCGAATGGACGATCTATCTGTTCGGCGTCCTCGGGGTGATTCCGATCGTCCTGCTGTTCGTGGCTGATGCTGCGGTGCGGGTCTGGGTCGCCGAAACCGTAGCGACGGTGGCGGCGATGGGCGGCGAGGTCTCCTTCGCCGTCAAGGCGATCGAGTTCCTCAACGTCATCGGCGCCCTGCTGCTGACCGCAACCGTTGCCTCCGTGGCCTACATAGTCTGGTTCCTCGTCACCAAGTGCGACAAGGTCCAGCGCGAGCGGATGCAGTTGGCCATGGTGCTGATCGTCGGCGCCGTCGTGTTCTTCACCCTGTTCGAGCAGGCCGGCACTTCGCTGAACCTGTTCGCCGACCGCAACGTCGACCTCAGCCTGACGCCGACGGCCTTCAACCTGCTGGGCGTCACCGTGGGCACGCCGGCGCAGTTGGAGGCCGCAGGGATCGCGACACCCACCGGCTTCTGGATCGACGCGACCATTACGGCCGCCCAGACCCAGTCGTTCAACGCCGGCTTCATCCTGATCTTCGCGCCGATCCTGGCGGCCCTATGGGCCTTCCTCGCCAGTCGCAAGATGGACCCGAACCCAACCATGAAGTTCGGTCTCGGGATCGTTCAGGTTGGTTTTGGTTTCCTGATCGTGGTTTGGGCAGCAGGAGCGGGTATGGTGGACAGCGCCTTTCGGGTGCCGCTCATCACGTTGGGTCTGCTCTATCTGTTCCATACCACCGGCGAGCTTTTCCTGTCGCCGGTCGGTCTTTCGGAAATCACGAAGCTGTCTGTCGCCTCGGTGGTCAGCTTCATGATGGCCGTCTGGTTCCTCGCCAGTTCCATCGCCCAGTACGTCGGCGGCGTCATCTCGGGCCTTGCGGGCACCGAGACCGTGGGGGGACAAGTACTGGACCCTGCCGGCGCACTCGAGACATCTCTGGGTGTCTTCAACCAGCTAGGTCTCTGGGGCGTCGGCATCGGCATCGGCTTCATCCTGATCAGCTTCCTGATCAAGGGTTGGTCGCATGGTGCCAATGACGCGGGCAACCACCCCGGCCCGACCCTGACCGATCGCGGTCAGGAAGACGGCAACGTCGCCAATCCCGGAGCCAGCACCGCGGGCTGATCGGGACCACCGCCGAATACAGAAAGGGCGGAACCGCGAGGTTCCGCCCTTTTTGGCGCGTCGAGGGCGGGCGCGCCGTCAGTTTCGGGGACGTGGGGACGCCTTCTTCAGAAGGTCTTTCTTATCTGGACGAACAGCCACGGGCTCATATGGGTGCGGCGCACCTCGCGGAAGGCCAGCGGGGCGGTGTCGCGGGGGCCGGTGTAGATGTCGCGGTCGTAACCCCTTGCGCGGTCGGTGGCGTTGCCCAGATCGAGACGGACGGTCAGGTCGCGTTCTGGCTTCCACTGCACGAAGGCGCTGACGTTCGGCTCCGAATGGAACGTCCGCACCTCGCGCACCCGGAAGGCGCGGCCCTTATCGACGTTGCAGCCGTGGTCGAAACCGTAGGACCAGCGGCCGCCCGCCAGATCCTGATTGAAGCCGATGCCGCAACCGAAGGCCTGATTACCCTGGAAGCGGCGCTCCTCGCCCGTCACCGGATCAAGCACCGAGGTCGAGGACCAGCTGCCGCGCGTCTGCAAGCGGCCGTTGGGAATGCCGAGCCGGTCGGTCGGCAGCGTCAGGCGCAGCTGAAAGAAGCTGGCGGTTCCGTCTCCGATATTTCCTACGCCGTCGAAGCCGCCGGTCAGGGGGATGACGTCCACCACATCCTCGACCTCGGCGTACTGGTAGGTGGCGTCAAACACGCCCTCGCCCCAGAAGCGGCGCTCGTAGATGGCTTCCAGCACGGTCGATTTCTGCGGCTCCAGATCGGGGTTGCCGCCCTCGACCTGGCCGATGTCGATGTCGGCCGAGGCGATGAAGTCGCCGAAATCCAGCTGGCCCACCTCGCGCTCGGCGCGGAAGCGGAACTGGTGGCCGGTCCAGGGCGTCCAGGTCGCCTGGAGGCGGGGCTTAGGATAGACGAAGGACTTGGTCAGGTCGCTGTCGCCGGACTGGCTGATTTCAGAGACTTCGACGCGAAGTCCGCCTTCTACGGTCAGGGTCGGGCTCGGGCGCCAGGTGACCTGGCCGAAGACCTCGCCCCGCAGTTCCTCGACCTTGACCGAGGATGACGGCAGAAGAATCGGGACGCCGTTCTCTGAATAGGCGGTGGCGCTGTCCAGGAAGTTGTAGGCCACCTCGCCGCCGGTCTCGAGCGACCAGCGGTCGTTGGGGCGGAATCGCAGGACGGCGCGACCGATGGACTCGCCCGAGGTTCCGTCGGCGGTGAAGGTCGAACTGTCGCCGCTGCTTTCCGAAACGCCGGTGTATTCCTCGGTGGAATAGCGTTGCAGACCGGTCAACTCCAGCCCGGTGCGCGGGCTCAGGTCCCAGGTCCAATTGACGCCCAGCTCGCTGTTGACGTTGCTTGCTTCCTCATCGTTGAAGCTGTCGGCGCCGGGGCCGGAGCGGATCAGCAGGTCCTGCGAGTTCTCCTTGCCGAACCAGCCCAGCAGGCCGTTGACACGCAAAAGACCGCCGGCGACGCGGCGCTGAACGGCGCCGGTGGCGCGCACATTGCGGATCCGGTCCCAGAGCACCAGATCGGCGTCCTGGATCAGGGCGCCGCCTGCGTCATAGCGGCGGCGGAAGCCTTCCCCTGTGCCGTCAGTCCGGTCCGAGAAGCCGCTGATCGAGCCTTCGATCTGCTCATCACCCTCGCGCCTGGACCAACGCGCCGAGAGCACCGAGCCGAGGTAGCCGTCGGGATAGACATATGTGTTCGCCTCAATCACCCGCTCGGTCGTTACGGTGCGGATCAGGACGACGTTGGCCACCACGGATCGGCCTTGCATGTCGATCCCGGGCGCACCGCCGCGGATCAGTTCGACGCGGGCGACGCCGGCCGCCGAGATGCGGCGCAGGATCTGATCCAGGCTGTCGCTCTTGGTTGAGGGCCGGGCGCCGTCGATCAGGACGTTGCCCGCTGTGCCCGCCAGCCCGCGCGTGCCGCTGTCGCCCGACTCGAAGGCGAAGCCGGGCAGGCGGGAGATCATGTCCAGGGCCGTGTCGGGCCGGGCGTCGGCGAAGAAGGCCGGTTCGAAAACCAGCACGCCCTGCTGGGCGGCGGCGACCGGCCCATTCTGGACGGGCGCGGTCTGGGCCATCGCTGGCCCGCCCAACCCGCATACGGCCACCCCGGCCAGCCAGATCGCTTTGTTCATCCGTCCCTCTCCCTGTTGGAGGAAACGGTGCCCGGCGGCCGGCGGCGTCTCCAGTTACAAGCTGGACAGGTGGATTAAATCGCCGACAGGCTTGGGGCGGCGGGGTGGCCCATCGTCAGAACGTCTTCCTGATCCGGATCTGCCAGAAGGTGCGTGGATCCGTGGAGCGCAGTTCGGTGAAGGCGACGGGGCGGGCGGCCGACCGGTCGGCGAAGACGGTGCGCTCGGCCTGGAAGTCGTTCCAGACGTTGACCTGAGCACGGATGGCCAAGGTCGGCGTCGGCTTGTACTCGATGTTGGCCTCGAAATAGTCGCTGCCGGTGAAGCCCGAGACCTGGTCCGGGTCGAAGCGGAATTGGCGCAGGCTCTCGAGGTATGTCACCGCCCAGTTGATCTTCCAGGTGGTGATGTCCTGGGAGATGGTGAAGGCGGGTTGTGAAGGCCGGATGCCGGAGATGGGCCGTTCCTCGCCCGAGGTCGGATCGGTCACGGTCGTGTCGTTCCAGGTGTTCCTGAACTGGAACTGGCCCCCCGAGAAGCCGGTCCAATCGAGCGGAACAAGCACATTGACGGCCAGCTGGTCCAGCGTCCCGTCGCCGATGTTGCCCACCGCCGACAGACCTTGCGGCAAGGGCAGGCGGTCGATGACGCCAATGATCTCGTCATGGCGGTAGCCGATGGAGACGATGCCGTCGCCGAGGAACCGCCGCTCATAAGTGAGTTCCGAAATCCAGCGCTCCTCGGGCTCGAGGTCAACATTGCCGCCGAACAGCTGTTCGTCTTCCAGATCCGCGCCCGCCGCGAAGTCGCCGAAGTCCAGCTGGCCCACGTCGCGTTCAAAGCGAAAACGGACCTGATTTTGGGGACGGGGCGTCCAGGTCAGCTGCAGCCGCGGCTTGGCGTAGTAAAAGCTCTTCTCCTGATCGGCATCGCCGGACTGGGTGATGGTCGAGGCCTCGAGCCGCAGCCCGCCCTCGACGCTCAGGTTGGGACGCATGCGCCATGTCGCCTTGCTGAACAGCTCCCCCCGCGTCTCCTCGACCATAATCTGATCGGACGGCAGGGGAATGCCGACGCCGCCGACCGTGAGCGCCTGGTCGATTTCGAGCATATTGTAGGCGAGCTCGCCGCCGGCCTCCAGCGTAAGGGACGGTGATCGTTCCCAGCGAATCAACGAACGCAGGATCGTCTCGGACGCATTGCCCTCCGAGGCGAAGCGCTGCTCGGGGCTTGCGACGCCATTTGCCGTTGTCCGGGAGGTCGAGGCGTTCTCGAAATCGTTCCATTCGCGGATGAAGCGGGTCTCGGACGTCAGGCCTTCGCTAATCGACCGGGTGAAGACGGCGCCGACTTCGCCGCTCGTGCCTTCTTCGGCGAAACGGTTGTCGCGCAGGATGCCCGGTCCGTCCTGGAGGCTGTACTGGCTGTAGTCGTTGACACCCAGGCGGGCCGTGAGGTCGATCTTGCCGCCCATGAAGGCGTTGGCGAAATTGACCCGCACGCCCTGGCCTCCGCCGGTCTGGTCGCTGTAGTAGCCCTCGTCGCGCAGGATGGCGCCGTTGGCGTCGCGGCGGATGACCCTGCCGACGCCGTTGGAATCGTCGATGGCCACGCCGTCTGCCAGGGTGAAGCCCCAGACCCGGTCGCCGTTGCGGCGGGTGAACTGGTACTGGCCGAAGCCGCGATCGGCGCCGCCTTCGAAGAAGGCCATATTAGCCGTCAGGATCTGTTCCGTGCTGGCCTGGCTGCGGGTGATGACGTTCACGACTACTGCATAGCCCTGCATGTCGATGCCCGGGGCTCCGCCACGGATGAGTTCGATGCGCTCGACCTGGGGCGCCAAGGTCCGCGAAAGGACCGAGGAGCCGGTGTCGTTCTTGGAGGCCGGTCGCGACCCATTGATCAGGATGTTGCCGACTGCACCCTCGAAGCCGCGCGAGCCGTCGCCGTCCTGAACCGAGAAACCGGGCACCCGGCTGACCATGTCCAGGGCGGTATTCGGGCGCTGGTCGGCGAAGAAGTCGGGGGTGAAGACCAGCACGCCCTGCTGTGAGGTTTCCGCCTGGGGCGCCGGGGCGCGCGCGGGAGTCTGGGCGGCGGCCGTGCCCGCAGTCAGCAGAAAGGCCGTCGTCGCCAGCAGGATGGTCTTGGTCATTGCAGGATTCCCCTCGTCGTGTGACGAAGGTGTGGCGTCCTGTCGTTCCGCTCTCCAGTTACAAGACAGACAGGTGGATTAATTCGAAGTTATCATTACGGCGCTGTCACGTTTGTGTTCTGAAATGGGCGTGGCGTTACTCGGTCTTGTTCAATCGAAGCAGGTATAGTTGTGAGAATATTCGCAGTCGTCGCTGCAGCACTGGTTCTGATGGCCGGAGCCGGGTTCCCGGGCATGACCTATGGCCAGACTCCCGGGTCCCAGGTGTCGCAACTGGACGATGTCGTGGTGCTGGCCCGTCGCTCCGGCGCCCCGATGTGGACCGTGACCCGGGGCGACAGCACGCTGATCCTGGTCGGGGCCATCACCCGTATTCCACGCGACCTGTCGTGGCGGCCCGACGACCTCGAGGCGGCGGCGGCCCGCTCGAACCAGATCCTGTTCCCGCAGGAGGGCCGGCTCTCGGGCGCCGATCTGTTCCGCGCCATCTGGCGTGCCCGGACCATCGGTCTGCTGCCCGAGGGCCGGACGTCCGCCGACTATCTGACGCCGGAATACCAAGCGCGGCTGGAGGCCGTGATGGCGGACGAGCGTAGTCAGAACTGGCGGCGCACCAGCCTGCTGTTTGTCGGGATCGACCTGATGCAGGACAAGGCCGGTTATACGCGGGGCCGAAGTGGGGATGACGCGACGGATGTGATCCGGCGCGCAGCCCGCCGGGCCCGGGTGGAGATGCGGCCGGTCGGCACGGTCCGCGGCGACGAGCTGATCGACAGCCTGATCACCGCCCCCCAAACGGCCCACGTTCCCTGTGTCGAGGCCGCCATCGCTGCGGCCGAACAAGGCCCTGACGCCGCCCGCGAGCGGGCCGAGGACTGGCGCGCCCTGCGGGTCGCAGACGTCGTCGCCTCGCCCATCGATCGGGCGCTGAACCAGTGCTGGCCTTGGGGCGACCCTGAGATTGCACCGCAGCTGCGGCAACAATGGGCGGCGGCGATCGAAACGGCGATGATTTCCCCGGGTGTGACCATGGGCGTCGCCCCGATCCGCCTGCTGGCGGACGAAGGCGGGGTGCTGGACGGGCTCGAGGCGCGTGGCTTCGACGTCGTCGGGCCGGAGTGGAAATAGGGGTTAAGCAGTAGGCGACGGGCAGCAGGGGACGGGCAGCAGGGGACGGGGGTCTCGAGTCTGAGCCCGCGACGGGCGCGGCCTTCGCCCTACTGCCTGTTGCCTACTCCCTCAGACCGCCGTCCCCCCCACCGTCAACCCGGCAATCTTCAACGAGGGCTGGCCGATGCCGACCGGGACGCCCTGACCGCCCTTGCCGCAGACGCCGACGCCGGGGTCGAAGGCGAAGTCGTCGCCGATCATCTGCACATGCTGCAGGGCCGTGGCCCCGTCGCCGATCAGGGTCGCGCCGCGCACCGGCGCGGTGATCTTCCCGTCTTCGATGAGGTAGGCCTCTGTGCACTGAAAGACGAATTTGCCGTTGGTGATATCGACCTGCCCGCCGCCGAAATTGGCGGCGTAGAGGCCGCGCTTCGTCGAGGCGATCATGTCGGCCTGCGAGTCCTTGCCGCCCTCCATGAAAGTGTTGGTCATGCGCGGCATCGGCATATGGGCGAAGGACTGGCGCCGACCGTTGCCCGTGGCCCGGGCGCCCAGCTGACGCGCCGACAGGCGGTCGTGCATCAGCCCAACCATGATCCCGTCCTCGATCAGGACGGTGCGCGAGGTCGGCGTGCCTTCGTCATCGACCGACAGCGAGCCGCGGCGGCCGGCGATTGAGCCGTCGTCGACGACGGTGACGCCCGGCGCCGCCACCCGCTTGCCCATCATGCCGGTGAAGACCGAACTGCCCTTGCGGTGGAAGTCGCCCTCGAACCCATGGCCGATGGCCTCGTGCAGCAGCACGCCCGGCCAGCCTGCGCCGAGCACGACGTCCATCTCGCCGGCGGGGCAGTCAACGGCCTCGAGATTCACCAGCGCCTGACGCAGGGCCTCGTCGACTTGCCATTGCCAGCGATCGGGCGCGATCCAGGTCTCGAACCCGGCCCGGCCGCCGGCGCCGGACGAGGCGCTCTCGCGCTTGCCGTCCTTCTCGACCGTGACCGAGACGTTCAGCCGGACCAGGGGGCGGATGTCGGTGACGCGCCGACCGTCGCCGCGCAGGATCTCGATATGGCGCCGCTCGCCGACCATGGAGGCGGAGACCTGGACCACGCGCGGATCGCGGGCCCGCGCCCAGGCGTCGATCTCGGCCAACAGGGCGATCTTGTCGGAAAAGGCGGGGGAGGCCAGTGGATCGATGGCCTCGTAAAGCTGCTGGTTGGTGGCGCGTGGCGCCTCGGCGATGACTCCCGCATGGCCGGATCGGGCCAGACCCGCGCTGTCCGCCGCGCGGCGGATGGCGGGACCGCTGATCTCATTGGCGTGGGCGTAGCCGGCGGTCTCGCCGGCCACCACCCGCAGGCCGAAGCCCTCGGAAGCGTCATAGGCGGCGGACTTCAACCGGCCGTCGTCGAAGACCAGCGATTCGAGTTCTGACCGTTCCAGGAACAGTTCGCCGTCGTCCGCCCCGGTCAGGGCCTCCTGCAGGATGGACAGGGCCTCATCAGAGCCGACGTCGGCGGAATCGAGAATCGCGGGGAGGGAAACGGGGACGGTCATGGAGCCTAAGTAGGGGCTGACCGTCCCCGCGTCACCTGCGGCCTGCCTTCCGTTCGCAGGACGGCAAGCCTGGATACGACGCCAGCAGAACTAGGGCGTGGGGACCGTCCGGGTTGTCTTTACGGACACGCCGGGCAGTTCAGCGATCTCTCGGGTCGTGGTGGTGGTGGTCTGCACCGTTACCCGCGGCTCATCGCTGCTCACACCGTCACTCCGGACGCTTTCGATACTGACATCGCCCGAACCCGAAATGTTCTGGGTCACCGTCGCGGGCCGTGTCGTTACGTCCACGTCACCGGAGCCCGAGATGGAGATGTCCGCCTTTCCCGTCGGCCCCACGCTGAGGTCGCCTGACCCGGATGTATCGACGCTGGCGTCGACCATCCGAAGCCCCGACAGGTCAGAATCGCCTGACCCCGTCGTGTTGATCGCCGCCGTCTGCGTCGTACCGGTGGCGGTAACATCGCCCGATCCCGAAACGGTCAGATCGAACGTCGGCTGGTTGTAATTCCGGATCGTCAGGTCGGCCGAGCTTTCGAGGTCGAATGCCTTTACCGCCGGGGCGGTGATCACCACGCTTAGTCTGTCATGATGGCCCCAGCCGAAGACGACATGGTTGGCGGGGTCGTCGTCCCGGTTCCAGGTGAGACGACCCTCGAGCAGGTTGACCTGATCGACCATCGACTTCTTGCCCGTGACCACGACCGAGGGCGTGTCGCCCTGGATATAGGTCACGTCGCCCGGGATCTCGATCTGCAGACGATCACCGCCGGTCCAGGTCAGGTTGCGGGTAACCGACGGACCGTCGTCGCCGCGCCGGAAGCGGACGGTGCGATCCTTGCCATCCTCGCGGAAGGTCCAGGTCCAGCCGTGGCGGTTCAGTTCATGGCCTCCGATGGCGGCGGCGCCGGACAGGGTAGCGACGCAGAGCACGAGGCTGGCGCCGGTGATGATGAGAAGCGTGCGGATCATGTCGGTTCCTCCCTCAGAACTTGGCGTCGGCCGGGGTCTGATCCCCCAGCGCCGGCTTCAGCAGGCGGTAATGCAGGCGCGCGTACCAGACGGTGGCGTTGACCAGCAGGATGGTGACGATGGCGGTCAGGGCGCCCAGAGCAGTCGCCCCGGCCATCAGGCCGATGCCCGCTAGAATCGCCGTTGCGACGCCGCCGGGAAAGCCCGCGAACGGACCGGCGATCATCGTCGCCCCTCCGCCGATGAACAGGCCAATGGCGGCCATGAAGAAGCCGAACAGGACGCCGACGACGCTCATGAAGATGGGCAGCAGGATCAGCAGGTCGATCGCGCCCAGGCCGAGGACTGCGAACACCGCCCCGGCGGCGGCCGACGGGTTCTTCTCCTGATGCCAGCGCTGGGCGCCGGCTTCGGCCCTCAGTTCGCGGGCCAGGCGGTCGGGGTCGCCCAGGGCGGTCGCGACCTCGGCTTCCGAGCGGCCGGCGGCGGCGCCGTCCTCGAAATGGGTCTCATAGTCCGAGGCGATGTCGGCAGCGGCGGATGTCGGCATGCCGACCAGTCCGCGGCGCAACCGGCCCATGAATTCGGCGCGGGTCATTGTTCAGCTCCCCTTTCGGCAGTGACATCTGTGGTCCGGGCGGGCGTCGCGGATTGCGCCGGCTCCTCCAGAACCGATTCGACCGCGCGGGCGAAGGCGCGCCACTCGGTCGTCTGGGCGTCAAGCGCCCGTCGGCCGGCGTCGGTCAGGCGATAGTATTTGCGCGACGGCCCGGAAGGCGATTCGACCAAATAGGTCTCTACCTGTCCGTCGGACTGCATCCGCCGCATCAGCGGGTAGATGGTGCCCTCGCCCATGTCGATCGCGTCCGACAAGGTCGAGGCGATTTCATACGCATAGTTGTCGTGCCGGTTCAGCAGGGCCAGGACGCAAAGCGTCAACACCCCCTTCTTCAGCTGTATCTCGATTGTTTCAGGCACCGTAGGCCCTCCTTGTGATGACCAAGACGTATCGCAAGGTAGCTGGTTACGCAAGGTAGCTGTCATAACATGACGGAGAATTAATCCGGGGACGCGACGCCCTGCGTCGTTCAATCCACCGGCAATCGCTTGGCAAGCGCAGGAGGGGGCGATATGGACCGCGCGAAGTACCGCTGCGGACCGCCGAGTCCCGGCGATTGTTTGCGATTCACTCGCAAGCGTTTGCGGCGAAACGGTTTAATGAGGATATCTCGCATGGGGATGGGCACGCGGGCCCGGGCGATCATCGGCGGTGGCATCACCGCCCTGAGCCTGGCCGTTTTCTCCGCCACGCCGTCGTGGGCCACCGAGCTGGTGGGTCAGCCGACGCCGGGCGGTCTGGGTCTTCAGCCGGCCGCCTCGCCGCTGAAGGTCGAGGCGCATTTCTTCCACGACGCCATCCTGATGCCGATCATCACCTTCATCACCCTGCTGGTGCTGGGCCTGATCATCTGGATCTGCATCCGCTACAACAAGAAGGCCAACCCGGTTCCGGCCAAGTGGAGCCACAACACGATGATCGAGATCGTGTGGACCGTCCTGCCGGTGCTGATCCTGGTCGGCATTTCCTTGTTCTCGTTCCGGCTGCTGTTCGCCTATCACGACATGCCGACGCCGGACCTGACGGTGAAGGCCACGGGCAACCAGTGGAACTGGTCCTATGAGTATCCGGACCAGGGCATCGCCGAATACGTCTCCAGCATGATACCGGAAGACGAAATCGCGGCGCGGGGCATGCCGCACAGCCTGTATCGCCTGGCCGCCGATGAGCCGATCGTGGTGCCGGTCGGCAAGACGGTGCGGGTGCTGGTCACCGCGACCGACGTGATCCACGCCTTCGCCCTGCCCGCCTTCGGCCTGAAGACCGACGCCGTGCCGGGCCGGATCAACGAGACCTGGTTCCGCGCGGACCGCACGGGCGTCTTCTACGGCCAGTGCTCCGAGCTGTGCGGCGTCGACCACGCGTTCATGCCGATCCAGATCAATGTCGTCACCGAGGCTGAGTTCGCCGCCTGGGTCGCCTCCAAGGGCGGCTCGATGACGCCCCGCACGGCGGAACAGGCGCCCGGCGGCACCACCGCCCAGGTCGCCGCCGGCGCTACCGGCGCCCCGACCGCCTCCGACACAGCCGTCATCGCCCCTGCTCAACCCGCAGCGCCCGCCACGGCTTCCGCCGTCGCCCCGGCCGCTCAGTAACGAACCGCGAGAGCCCCATAGACATGGCCACCGCAGCCGAAAACCTCGCCCACGACCACGACGGGCATCATGACCACAAGCCGGGTTTCTTCACCCGCTGGTTCCTGTCCACCAATCACAAGGACATCGGCACCCTGTACCTGCTGTTCGCCATCATGGCGGGCCTGGTCGGCGGCGCCCTGTCGGGTCTGATCCGCTGGGAACTGGCCGAACCGGGCATCCAGATCTTCCGTGAGGGCTCGTCGGTCCATTTGCTGGGCCTGATCCAGCAGTCGAACCACGGGTACAACGTCGTGGTCACCGGCCACGCCCTGATCATGATCTTCTTCATGGTCATGCCGGCCATGATCGGCGGCTTCGGCAACTGGTTCGTGCCGATCATGATCGGCGCGCCCGACATGGCCTTCCCGCGCATGAACAACGTCTCTTTCTGGCTGCTGGTGGCCGCCTGGGTGCTGTTGATCCTGTCCATGTTCGTGCCCGGCGAACCCGGCGGCGGCCTCGGATTCGGCGGCGGCTGGACCATCTATCCGCCCCTGTCGACCAAGGGGCATCCCGGGCCGGCCATGGACCTGGCTATCTTCTCGCTACACATCGCGGGCGCCAGCTCGATCCTCGGCGCCATCAACTTCATCACCACCATTTTCAACATGCGCGCGCCGGGGATGACTATCCACCGCATGCCGCTGTTCGCCTGGTCGGTGCTGGTCACGGCCTTCCTGCTGCTGCTGTCGCTGCCGGTCCTGGCCGGCGCCATCACCATGCTGCTGGCCGACCGCAACTTCGGCACCAGCTTCTTCGATCCCGCCGGCGGCGGCGACCCGGTGATGTTCCAGCACCTGTTCTGGTTCTTCGGCCACCCCGAGGTCTACATCCTGATCCTGCCGGGCTTCGGTATCATCAGCCACATCGTCTCGACCTTCTCGAAGAAGCCGATCTTCGGCTATCTCGCGATGGCCTACGCCATGGTCGCCATCGGCTTCGTGGGCTTTATCGTCTGGGCCCACCACATGTACACGGTGGGCATGGGCGTGAACCTGCGCGCCTACTTCATCGCCGCGACCATGATCATCGCCGTGCCGACGGGCGTGAAGATCTTCAGCTGGATCGCCACCATGTGGGGCGGGTCGATCAGCTTCAAGACGCCCATGCTCTGGGCGATCGGCTTCATCTTCCTGTTCACCCTCGGCGGCGTGACCGGCGTGGTCCTGTCCAATGCGGGCATCGACTACAGCCTGCACGACACCTACTATGTCGTGGCCCACTTCCACTACGTGCTGTCGCTCGGCGCCGTCTTCGCCATCTTCGCGGGCTTCTACTACTGGTTCGAGAAGATGTTCGGCGTGAAGTACAATGAGTTCCTCGGCTGCACGCATTTCTGGCTGATGTTCGTGGGCGTCAACCTGGTGTTCTTCCCGCAGCATTTCCTCGGCCTGCAGGGCATGCCGCGCCGGATCGTCGACTATCCAGACGCCTTCACTCTGTGGAACCACGTCTCGTCGATCGGCTATGTGATCACCGCCGTCGGCGTGCTGGTCTTCCTGGTCATGCTGGCCGAGGCCGCCATCCGCCGTCGTCCGGGCGTCGACAATCCGTGGGGCGAAGGCGCCACGACCCTGGAGTGGACCCTGTCCTCACCGCCGCCCCACCACCAGTTCAACGAGTTGCCGGTGGTCAAGGGCGACGACCACTAGGCCTACCCGGTTCCCGTCATCCTCGGGCTTGTCCCGAGGACCCATGGCGGACCGGCAGGATAGAATGAGAAGGGGCTCAGACGTCAGTGCGTCTGGGTCCTCGTCCATTGCGACGGACGAAGGGGTCCTCGGGACAGGCCCGAGGATGACGGAGTAGAAGGTCGCGGATGCCTGCCGACGCCACGCCAGCAGCGATCTCCACCGCCCAGCCGGAAGACTTCTTCCAGTTGCTGAAGCCGCGCGTCATGTCGGTGGTCATCTTCACCGCCGTGGTCGGCCTGGTCGTCGCTGGCGGCGATCTCGACTGGCTCTCGGCGGCGATCGCCATCCTCTGCATCGCCGTCGGCGCCGGCGCGGCGGGCGCGCTGAACATGGCGCTGGAGGGCAAGACCGACGCCCTGATGCGGCGCACCCGCGGGCGGCCCGTGGCGGCCGGACGGGTCAACAAGAACGACGCCATGACCTTCGGCGTCATCCTGTCGATCTTCTCGGTCATGCTGCTGGGCATGACGACCAACTGGCTGGCCGGCGGCCTGCTGTTGATGACCATCCTCTACTACGCCGTCTTCTACACCCTGCTGCTGAAGCGCCGGACGCCCCAGAATATCGTCATCGGCGGCGCCGCAGGCGCCTTTCCGCCGGTGATCGGCTGGGCGGCGGCGACCGGTCAGGCCCCGTGGCAGGCTTGGCTGCTGTTCGCCATCATCTTCCTGTGGACCCCGCCGCACAGCTGGGCCCTGGCCCTGTATTCGGCCGGCGACTACGCCCGCGCAGGCATTCCCATGATGCCGGTGGCGCGCGGCGCGAAGAGCACACGGCTGCAGATCCTGATCTACAGCCTTGTGTTCGTTCCGGTGGCCGTCGCTCCGGGCCTGCTGGGCCTCGGCGGGTACCTGTATCTGGCGGTGTCGGCGATCGGCGGCCTGGGCTTCCTGTTTCTCGCTGCCCGCCTTTCGCGCAGCCGCGCCGGCGATCAACCGGACAAGGCCGAGGCTGTGGGACGAGAGGCCGCATTGTATGATGTCCGCGCCGAGGCCAAACCGGCGCGCAACCTGTTCGCCTTCTCCATCCTGTACCTGATGGCCCTGTTCGCGGCCCTGCTGGTCGAGAGCCTGACCGCCCTTCCCGGATTGTAACGACCATGCGCCGCCTGACCCCCGAAGAAATGTCCGCCCGCAACAAGCGCAACCTCGCCATCGCCGGCGCCCTGGTGGCCTTCATCGTGCTGGTGTTCACCGTCACCGTGCTGAACCTCAAGCGCAACATCGAGGCCCGGACCGACGCCATCGCGGCCGGCCAGCCGGTCGACTACGCCCGATGAAGAAGCCCACCGCCAACGCCGTCGCGGCCATCGCCTGCGCGGTCGGCGTGATGTTCATGACGGGCGCGGCCTTCGCCGCCGTGCCACTGTATCGCATGTTCTGCCAGGTCACCGGCTTCGACGGCACGGTCCGCAAGGCCGACAAGGCGCCGGACGTGCAGCTGGATCAGTCGGTGCTGATCCGCTTCGACACCAATGTGCGCGGCCTGCCCATGACCTTCCGCGCCGAACAGGTCACCCAACGGGTGCGGATCGGCGAGACCGGCATCGCCTTCTTCGACGTGACCAACACCTCCGACGCGCCCATCCATGCGACGGCGTCCTACAATGTCGTGCCGGAACGGGCGGGGCCCTATTTCCAGAAGCTGCAGTGTTTCTGCTTCGAGGGGCAGACCATCCAGCCCGGCCAGACCGTGAAATTCCCGGTCCAGTATTTTGTGGCGCCCGAAATGGCGACCGATCGCGAGGCCCGCGGGGTCGAGGAAATCACCCTCAGCTACACCTTCTATCCGACCAGGGGCTTCGATCAGGCCGCAATCGCGACCTCGCCTACTGGCGCGGCCGGATAGCCGACGCTATAGCCTGCCTCACACGACTCTCGACTGTTGCAAGAGACCCCGATGGCCGACGCCCACGCCACTCCGCATCACGACTATCACCTGGTGAACCCCAGTCCCTGGCCGCTGATCGCCTCGATCGCGGTCACGATCATGATGGTCGGGGCGGTGGTGTGGATGAAGGGCATAGTCGGACCCGATGCGGGCCCGATCGCGACCGCCCTCCTGTCCGACGGCAAGGCGGCGCTGTTCTTCGCGGGTCTGGCCGGTGTGCTGCTGTCCGCCTTCGCCTGGTGGGCGGATGTGATCAAGGAAAGCAAGGGCGGCGACCACACGCCGGTCGTCTCGATCGGCTTGCGCTATGGCATGATCATGTTCATCGCCTCCGAGGTGATGTTCTTCGCCGCCTTCTTCTGGATTTTCTTCGAGATGGCGGTCTTCAACGAGGCCCGCGCCCACATCCCGGAAGTCAGCAACTGGGCCGGCACCGCCGCCGCCTGGTCGACCTGGCCGCCCAAGGGGGTTGAGACCCTGGATGCCTGGCAGCTGCCGCTGCTGAACACCGTCATCCTGCTGCTCAGCGGTACGACGGTGACCTGGGCCCACCACGCGCTACAGGTCGGCGACCGCAAGGCGGCCAAGCTCGGCCTGCTGATCACCGTCCTGCTCGGCGTCCTGTTCACGGCCGTGCAGGTCTATGAGTACAACCACATTCTGCACGAGCACCTGTTCTTCAACGCGGAAGCGGCGAACTCGGGGCTCTACGGCTCGATCTTCTTCATGGCGACCGGCTTCCACGGCTTCCACGTCCTGCTCGGCACCATCTTCCTGCTGGTCTGCCTGCTGCGCCTGATGGCCGGCCAGATGACGCCCCAGAAGCATTTCGGCTTCGAGGCGGCGGCCTGGTACTGGCATTTCGTGGATGTGGTCTGGCTGTTCCTCTTCGCCTTCGTCTACGTCACCTTCGGGTGAATCCAGGCCCCTCGCTCACCCCGGCGAAAGCCGGGGTCCGCGCCGGTCTGCTTTGCCGCTGTCCCCATTGCGGCAAGGGTCCGCTGTTCACGGGCTTCCTCAAGGTAGTCGACCGTTGCGCCGCCTGCGGTTTTGACTTCACCCGCCTGAACACCGGCGACGGCGCTGCCATCTTCATCATGCAGATAGCCGGCGGGATCGTGGTGTTCGGCGCCCTGTTCGTGCAGGTCGCGTACAATCCGCCGATCTGGGCCATGCTTCTCGCCGCCCTGCCGCTGGTCGCCGGCCTGTCGCTGGGTCTGATGCGGCCCGGCAAGGGCGTGATGATCGCCCTGCAGATGCGTTCCTCCCCCGCAGGGGGTGGAGGAAGGGTCGGCGAAGCCGATCCGACGACGGGACCGCGAAGCGGTGGAGGGGGCCAACCCCTCGTACCGACGCCGGCGGTCGGCCCCCTCCGCCATCCTTCGGATGGTCCCCCTCCCCTGAAAGGGGAGGAATAGATGCGCGCCCGTTTCCCCTGGGGCCTGACGATCGTCTGCGCCACTACCCTCGTCCTGCTGTGCGGCCTCGGTGTCTGGCAGGTCCAGCGGATGCAGTGGAAGAACGGACTGATCGCCCAGGCCGAGGCGGCTGCGGCGCTGCCGCCGGCCCCGTTGGTCGATGTGCTGGTTCTGCATGAGCCGGTTTTTCGCAAAGTCCTGATCGACTGCCCCGGTCTGGCCACCGCGCCCTATGTCGAACTCCAGACCATCCATGAAGGGCAGGCGGGCGTCCGGCTGATCTCGGCCTGCCGTCCGACCGACTTTCCGGCGGAGTTCCTGATCGACCGAGGCTTTGTCGCTGAGGGTATTTCGTCGCGACCGCCGGTCGCGGCCTCGGTCGTTCCGTTCCATGTGACGGCCGAGCTGCGTGAGGTTCCGCCGCCAGGTCCGATGGCCCTGCCCGCGGATGAGGGCCGGTTCTTCGCCCGGGACACGCAAGGCATGGCGCGTGCGCTCGGCGTGGCCGATCCCGATCCGAACACCTTGTTCGCCCTGACGTCATCCAATCCGGAATGGCAGGCGCTGCAGCCGTCCGCACCGCCCGCCGCCTTCTCGAACAACCATCTTGGCTATGCGTTGACGTGGTTCGGACTCGCGCTGGCCGTCGTTGGCTTCTACATCGCCCTGCTTCGCAGAAAGCCCTCCCTCAAGCAGCCTCGCTCCACGAGCGAGGCGCTAGGGACAAAGGACACGCCCTGACCGCTACACTCCACACCCTGTCCAACGGCGTGCGCGTCGTCTGTGATCCCATGCCCGGCCTGCGCACCCTGGCCCTGACCGTCGCCGTGCGCGGCGGTGCGAAGTGGGAGACGGAGGCGACATCCGGTTGGTCCCACTGCCTCGAGCATCTCGTCTTCAAGGGCGCCGGCGACATGGGCGCACGCGAGATCGTCGAGCGGATCGAGGCCGAGGGCGGCTCTCTGAACGCCGCCACCGGCTATGAGCGCACGAGTTTCGAGGTCCGCGCCCTGCACGGCTCCCTGCCGCTGGCCATGCAGGTGGTGTCCGACCTGATCTTCCGCCCCACCCTCGACCCCGCCGAGATCGAGCGCGAGAAGGACGTGGTGGCCCAGGAGATCGCCGAGGCCTTCGACACCCCCGACGACCACGTCTTCGAAATGGCCCAGACCCGCGCCTTCGAGGGTCAGCCGCTGGGACGGCCGATCCTGGGTTCGGTGAAAAGCCTCAAACCGATCACCCGCGCCTCGATCGGCGACTGGCGCGCGCGCCTGTACTCCCCCGACCGGATGGTCGTGGCCGTCTCGGGCGCGGTCGAGGAGGTCGAGCTTCTGGTCCTGGCCGAGCGCTGGTTCGGCGCCGAGACCTCGACCCCGGCCGAGGCGCCGGCGGCGCCGCGCTTCACCGGCGGCGACGCGGCCCTGACCCGGCGGATCGAACAGGCCAATATCGTCTTCCAGCTGCCCGCGCCTTCTGCCATGGACCCGGCCTATGCGGCGACCCGGCTGATGACCGAGATCCTCGGCGGCGGCATGGCTTCGCGCCTGTTCCAGAGCGCCCGCGAGGAGCGGGGCCTCGCCTACGCCATCGACGCCTGGCACGAGTCCTATGAAGACGCCGGCCTGCTGGGCATCTACGCCGGGGCCGCCGCCGACCGCGCCGTCGAACTGGCCCGGGTGTGCGCCGCCGAGCTGAAGGCGCTGGCCGAGACCGGACCCACCGCCGCCGAACTGTCCCGCGCCAAGGCGGTGCTCAACGCCGGACTGTGGATGTCGGACGAAAGCCCCGCCGCCCGCGCCGGCCGCGCCGCGGCCCAGGTGCTGATCTTCGGCGCCCTGATCCCGTCCCAGACCATGTCGGAACGTACGCTGGCCCAGACCACGGACTCGGTGCGCATGGCCGCCGCCGCCTCGCTGGCCGCGGGTCGCTGCGCCACGGCGGTGCTGGGCCCGAAGGCGGCGGCCCCCGCGGGCGCGGCTTTCCGCGAGGCGTTGTTCGGATAGTCCTGATTGCCCTTGTCATCCCTGTGTATTGCCGCATCGGGCCGCGCCAATACACAGGATGACAAGGTCTCTGGGCAGCCTCCAACGCAAACTGCATCGGGTCTTCCGGCGACGCACCGAGACGGTTCACCCCGCGAGAACACTGCGCTAAAACAGACTCATGGCCCTGCTGGACTGGATCAATGAGGCGACCGGGCCGGTGGTGAAGGGCCGGGGCGTCACCCTGCGTCCCCCGCGCGCGTCTGACTACGAGGCTTGGGCCGCCCAGCGTCAGGCGTCCCACGCCTGGCTCCAGCCTTGGGAGCCTGTCTGGCCCGAGGATGACCTGACCCGCCCGGCCTTCAAGCGCCGCCTGTCGCTCTACGGGCGCGAGATGGAGGCGGGCCACGCCTGGCCCTTCTTCGTCTTCGCCGATTCGGATCAGTCGCTCGTGGGCGCCATCACCCTGTCCAACGTCCGCCGTGGCGTGGCCGAGACCGGGACGCTGGGCTACTGGATCGGTCAGGGTTTCGCCGGTCGCGGATATGGCGCGGCCGCCGTCCAGGCCATGGTCGCCTATGCCTTCGACGACCTGAACCTGCATCGGGTCGAAGCGGCCTGCGTGCCGGAGAACCTCGCCTCCCGCCGGGTGCTCGAAAAGACCGGTTTCCAGCTTGAGGGACAGGCGCGGGCTTATCTCAAAATTAACGGCGCATGGGCAGATCATCTGCTGTTCGGCATCGTCAATGACGCGGCTGGGCGCGGCGGCTGATTCCGGCCGTCCTGTGGGGCTCTTCAGGCGTTGAACACTCGCTCCAGAAGTCTGGCCTGGGACGCGACGACCGCCATTGAGGCGCTTGCCGCCGCGGACACCGCCCTGTGGATATGGACGCCGTCCGACGACCAGATGCGCTTCACCGGCGCGACCCGGGCCTTGGGGCTCGGTCCGCTGGCGCCGGAGTGTTCGGGCGCCGCCTTCACCGCCGTGGCCATTCCGCAGGACCGGTCGCTGGCCGAAAAGATATTGAAGCCCCAGGCGGAAGGGACCGAGGTCGCCATTCGCCTGCGCATGCGCGATTCCGAGACCTGTATCTGGCGCGGCGTCTGGCTGGAGGACGGCCTTCGCGCCGCCGGCGTGGTGGCTCTGGAGACCAAGTTCGCCGCCTCGCACCGTGACCATCTGACCGGCCTGCTGGACCGGCGCACCTTCCTGACCCGCGCCGGCGAACAACTGACCCAACCCGGCGACTATGAGCTGGTGGTCGCCGACGTGGATCGCCTGCGCCGTCTGAACGAAGCGCTGGGGCATGAGCGCACCGATCTGGTGCTGTCGGCGCTGGGATCCCGCCTGAACGCCGCCTTCGCCCATGACGCCCACGCCGCCCGCATCGGCGAGGACGAATTCGCGGTCCTCGCCCTGCGGGGCACGGGGATGGTCGCCGAACGGGTGCGCGAGGCGCTGGAACAGCCGCTGCGCGTCGCCGGCTTCGACATCTATCCGACCGTCTCGATCGGCTCGGCCCAGGCCGAGGGCGGGCCGGACGCGCCTGATCCGGCCGAAATGCTGAGGCGCGTCGAGCTGGCGGTCGAACAGGCCAAGACGGCGGGGCGCGGCGGGGTCGCCGCCTATGGCCGGGCGCTGGAAAGCGACAGCCTGTCCCGACTGGCGCTGGAGGCCGACCTGCGCAACGCCTTCGTGCGCGGGGAGATCGAGCCCTTCTACCAGCCGATCGTCAATCTGCTGACCGGGGCCGTGGCCGGGTTCGAGGCCCTCGCCCGCTGGCGTCACCCCAAGCGCGGTCTGGTCCCGCCTGACGAATTCCTCGGTCTGGCCGACGAGATGGGCCTGATGAACGACCTCGGCCTGCTGATGATGACCCAGGCCTCGCGGCAACTGGCCGAATGGCTGGTGCGGCACCCGTCGGCGGGCAAGCTGTTCTGCAGCGTCAACCTGTCGGTCGGTGAGATCGAGCGGGCCAATCTGGTCGAGGACGTGACCCGCATCATCGCCGACGCCGGCCTGCCCAAGGGCGCGCTGAAGCTGGAGGTCACCGAAGGCGACATCATGCGCGACACCTCGCGCGCCGCCGACACCCTGACCCGGCTGCGCGAGGCCGGCGCCTCGCTGGCGCTCGATGACTTCGGCACCGGCTTCTCGTCCCTGACCTGGTTGGCCAAGCTGCCGTTCGATACGCTGAAGATCGACCGCTATTTCGTTCTGACCATGGACAAGGACGAGGGCTCGGCCAAGATCGTCAAATCCGTGGTCAACCTGGGCCGTGACCTGTCGCTGGAAGTCGTCGCCGAGGGCGTCGAGAACGCCGGCCTCGCCAAACTCCTGCTTGAGGCTCAGTGCCACTACGGTCAGGGCTTCGGCTACGCCCAGGCCCTGCCGGCCCAGGAGGCCGAGGTCTATCTGAACGAATCGCTCGCCGACGGCACGGCCCCGATCAAGGCGCGGTCGGCGTAGGCTGCGGTCTCACGGACTGACGTCCGCTATGGTGGGAAGCGGCCAGCCAGCGAACTCTACCCGGCGAGACCAGCGTCCGTCAGTCCGTCCGGCAGACTACCTTCGACCGTGATGGTGTGGCCCCAGAACAGGTTGCCGTCATCGAAGTCGAGAATGAAGTCTCCGCCGGCTTCAATCGAAATTGAAGTCAGCGAGAGTCTATCCCCAAATTCAGTCGGCGATATTTGCTCCTCTTCTTCACCGAGCCACTCGTTGTTCTTCAGGACGAGAAGTCGTTCAGTGGCGAAGTTGATTGCGTTCATGGTCCATCGCTGCTGATCACCCCAAAGCGCGTGCGCGACCGCGAGGTCGTCCAGTTGATCGATCGACAACGCGCAGTCTTTGCCCAGCCACTTGGCTTCGCCGACCCAACCCAAAAGAACATCGGAGGTGAGGATTCCCAAGTGTGGATCGTGGAATGTGGGCGGCGTCTTTTGAAGTTCGATTGCCTCGGCAAAAGCCTTGTCGGGATCAACAAGCTTAACGGGCCCGGCAACAACGCCGAACGCTCCTTCGTCGGTACGAGCCAACCTTGCCTTGGCTGCTATGACCGATCCGGGGGGAAAGGCTCTGAGCGAGCCAAACGGCGGACTGTCGCCTATACTCTCCTGAACCAGCCGAAGGTTTCCTGCCTCAAGAGGCCCCTCTCCGACCCGCCAAACGTAAAAGGTAACAACCTCCTCAGCTGGCCTGTCGCGCATTCGCACGAGGGCCGCGCCGTATGGAGGAACAATACCTGTCACCTCGACGGCGAGCTGCCTCTGGGCACGATCGCGGCGAGCGCGATCCTGCTTCTTTTGTTTGTCAAACCAGTCGAGCATGGCCGAACGAAAGCCTCCGAAAGAGGTGTCGGCGTATCATGCCCATTAAACACCGGCCAGTTCGGCTCAGGGCCGAAACCGTCCTCCGCCTGCTACGCCCGCCCGCTCTGCCCTGACAGTTGCGCCGGATCGACCCCCAGCCCGGCCAGTGCCTTGGCCCATTTGCCGTCGTAGTCGGGATCGAAGATCAACTCCGGGTCGGCGTCGGCGGTCAGCCAGACATTCTCGCCCAGTTCATCCTCCAGCTGGCCTTCGCCCCAGCCGGCGTAGCCCAGCAGCAGCACCGACCGGTGGGGGCCGGACGCCGGGTCGATCATGGCCAGCAAGGCCTCGCGCGTGCCGGTCATGGCCAGGCCCTCGGCGAAGGCCACCGAGGCGTCATCGACCAACCAGTCGTCGGTGTGCAGCACAAAGCCGCGTTCCCGCTCCACCGGCCCGCCGATCAGCACTTGCCGCCCGGCGGCGTCATCCGGAGCGGTGGTTTCCAGTCGGGTCAGCACCTTCTTCAGGGTCACCCCCGGCGCGGGCCGGTCCAGCCGCAGACCCATGGCGTGGTCCGGCCGGTGGGCGCAGATCAGGATCACGGCGTGTTCGAACCGGCTGTCGCTGATGCCCGGCATGGCCACCAGCAGCCGCCCGACCAGGGATTGGAAATCGTCCATGATTCTATCATCGGCACGCGGGGCGGCGGGCGCAAGGCGGCGGATGGAGATGACGCGGTTGGCGTCGGGCGCCGCAACGCCTATCTGGTCGGGGACATTGCGTCCTCACACACTCCCGGAGCCTGCCATGACCGTCCAGATCGGCGACCGCATCCCCTCGGCCAACCTGACCCGCGCCACCGACGACGGCCCCAAACCCGTCACCACCGACGAGATCTTCGCCGGCAAGACCGTGGCCATCTTCGCCGTTCCCGGCGCTTTCACTCCGACCTGTTCGGCGCGCCACCTGCCCGGCTTCAAGGACCACCGCGAGGAGATGTCGGCCAAGGGTATCGACACCATCGCCTGCGTCTCGGTCAATGACGCCTTCGTCATGGGCGCCTGGGCGGACAGCCAGGGCATCGGCAAGGACGAGATCCTGATGCTGGGCGACGGCAACGGCGACTTCACCCGCCAGCTGGGCCTGTCGATGGACGCCAAGGGCTTCGGCATGGGCGAGCGGTCGCAGCGCTATTCCATGATCGTCAAGGACGGCGTGGTCAGCCAGCTGAACATCGAACAGCCGGGCGAGTTCCGGGTGTCCTCGGCCGAGCATTTGCTGGCTCAGCTCTGAGATGAGTTCCTCCCCCATCGGGGGAGGGGGACCACCCGAAGCCGAAGGCGAAGGGTGGTGGAGCGCCAGCGGCGGCTTCACGGCCCCTCTGTCAAGGCGCGGAGCCGCGCCGCGCCACCTCCCCCGTTGGGGCAGGACCTGATGAGCGACGTCTTCACGCCCGAAAAGCGCAGTGCGGTGATGCGCGCTGTGAAGGGCCGCGAAACCGCGCCGGAGCTGGCCGTGCGCCGCATTCTGCGTGCGGCGGGCATCGGCTATCGGCTGGGCGGCCGCGGCCTGCCGGGGCGGCCTGATCTGGTGATGCCCGGGCGGCGGGTGGCGGTCTTCGTCCACGGCTGCTTCTGGCACGGCCACGATTGCGCCCGCGGCGCGCGCCAGCCCAAGGCCAACGCCGACTACTGGTCCGCCAAGATCGGACGCAATCGCGCCCGCGACGTCGCGGTGTGTTCGGCGCTGCAATCGGCCGGCTGGCGGGTGGTCACGGTTTGGGAGTGCGGCATGAGAACCGCCGGTTTCGCCGGGGCCTTGGTCGCCGAAGTCCGCGCTCAGGCCGCGACGGTTTCCGGCTCCGGGACCTCGTCCTCCGGGACCTCGTCCGCCTGAACCATGGTCATCACATGGGTGATGGCGCCCAGCAGCATCGGCGGCGTGATCGGTTTGGGCACGAAATAGGTCATGCCGGCGTCGGTACAGGCGGCGATGTCCTCGGCCGCCGTGTCGGCCGTGACGGCGATGATCGGCACGCCGACGTTGGGACCATTTCCAGCCCTTATGCGGCGGGTGGTCTCGCGGCCGTCCAGTTCGGGCATCCGCACATCCATGAAGATCAGGTCGAACGCCGTGTTCTCGCAGATCTTCAGCGCGGCCATACCGTCGGCGGCGGTGGCGATGTCGCAGCCCAGCGGCTGCAGGATCAGCTGGATGGCGCGGCGGTTGATGTCGTGGTCGTCCACTACGAGCACCCGCATCGGTCGGCCCTCGTCCTCGTCGCCTTCATCCATCACGGGGTCTGGCTGGGCCTCGACCGCAACGGCGATGCCGACCGGCTCGGACGCTGGGACCAGGATGTGGGGGGCCGGCGCTGCGACGGGCCGGAGAACCGGGGTCAGCGATTGCGCAGCGGGGGCCGGCGTGGAGGGGCTGGTCAGGCGGCCGGACAGGGCGCGCGCGACGGCGTCGCGGCTTTCCTGATCCAGCATCTGCGGCGCGGCCTCCACAGCCTCGCCCTGAAGCAAGGACAGGGCGAGGGTGAAGCTGGCGCCGGCGCCGGGGCTTGTGCGGACGGTGACCCGTCCGCCCATCAGTTCCGTCAGCTGACGGCTGATGGCGAGACCCAGACCAGTGCCGCCATGCAGGGCGCTGACCCCCGACCTGGTCTGGTCGAAAGGTGTGAACAGGCGAGCGACCTGATCGGGGGTCATGCCGGGTCCGGTGTCCTCCACCGCGATCAGCACCGCATGGCCGCCCGGCTCCTCGCTCCAGGCGTTGAGACGAAGGGTGATCGACCCCGTCTCGGTGAATTTCATCGCATTGGAGATCAGGTTGTTAAGCACCTGACGGACCCGCATCGGATCGCCCCGGACGTTGGCCGGGATCGACGCCGCGCCCTCGACCCGCAGCTTCAGACCCTTGGCGCGGGCCGGGCCGCGCCAAAGTCGCGTGGTCTGGTTTAACAGGTCACGCAGATTGAAATCGACCTGATCGACCGTCATGTGACCGGCGTCCAGCTTGGCGTGGTCCAGCAGGTCGTCGAGCATGGCCTTCATCATGAAGCCCGCGTCGGTGATCAGTTGGGCCTGCGACCGGGCGCTGGAGTCAGTTGCGCCCCGTTCCAGCTCCGCCGCGCCGGTCAGGATGGCGCTGATGGGGGTGCGCAGATCGTGGCCAATGGCGGCCAGGAAGGCGCTGCGGCCCGCCATGATGCGCTCGGCGTCCATCCGCTTCTGGTCGGCCTCGATCCGGGCGGCGCCTTCTGACAGGCGCGCCTCGTTCATGCGCTGCCAGGTCGACAGACAGTAGGTGATGAAGACGCCGACGGCGATGGCCGCCGCCGTGACGAAGCCCGGCGTGGCGCCGTGGAGGGCCATGAACACCGGTGTCGCCGCCAGATAGACGAACTGGACCGAGGCGGTCATCAGCATGACCGAGGTCGACCGGGGCGCATTGATCACCGAATAGATGGCGCCCGCCGACAGCAGCATGGCCGCGCAGATCCCGCCCATCGGTCCGCCGATCAGCCACAGCGGCACCGACAGACTGCCGAAATACCCTGCATTCAGGGTCAATACGACCCAGCCGGCGACCCCGCGCGCGCCGCGCAGCTGCTCGGCCTTGCCACCGATGATCGGGGCGAAGACCCACAGGTCCAGCAGCTGGACGACGAAATAGCCGACGACCCAGGCAAAGCTCAAAGACCAACCCAGAAGCGGGCTGAAGATCAGGGCGCTGGCCGAGGCCATGCCAAGCCGCTGCAGCAACGCCTTGCGCCGCTGACGGATCGCGGCGGCCCAGTCGCCGGGATCGGCGACGGACGCGTCAGCAGGCATGTCGGCTGTGGCGTTCCCCATGCGGCCCCTCGGCGTGAGCGAATTCGCCCGTCCCGCGACCATGACCGGCTTGCCCTAACGCTCCGTCAACGAGCGGCGGAAACTGCCTCCGAGACTGTGGAAAACCCGTCGGCGCGCAGGCGCCCGGCGAGGTCCCGCTTGATCCCTCCGATCAGGGCCGGACCTTGATAGATCAGGGCGGAATACAGTTGGACGGCGGACGCCCCGGCCCGGATGCGGGCATAGGCCTCGGCCCCGCTGTCGATTCCGCCTGCGGCGATCAGCGGCAGGCGGCCGCCTCCAGCCTCGGCGGCGGCGCGCAGGGCGGCTCCGGCCCGTGCCTTTAGCGGCGCGCCCGATAGACCACCGGCCTCGTTTCGGTCGCGTGACCGCAGGCTGTCGGGCCGATCGAGGGTGGTGTTGGACACGATCAGGGCGTCGATGCCGTGGTCGAGGCTGGCCTCGACGATCAGGGCGATCTCGGCCGGGGTCAGGTCGGGCGCGATCTTCAGGAAGACGGGCGTCGGATCGTCCCCGCGCGCTTCGGCCAGCCGACCCAGCAGGTCGTCCAGCGCCGCCCGCCCCTGCAAGGCGCGCAGGCCCGGCGTGTTGGGCGAGGACACGTTCACGGTAAGATAGTCGGCCAGGCCCTTCAGCCGGATCAGCCCGGCGACATAGTCCGCCGCCTTGTCGTCGGTGTCCTTGTTGGCTCCCAGATTCGCGCCGACGACGGCGTTGCGGG
Source organism: Brevundimonas sp. (assembly GCF_030682035.1). Taxonomy (GTDB): domain Bacteria; phylum Pseudomonadota; class Alphaproteobacteria; order Caulobacterales; family Caulobacteraceae; genus Brevundimonas. The sequence continues at coordinate 87,931 of NZ_JAUXQZ010000003.1, forward strand.
GCCGGTCGGCCAGCCGGGCGGCGAAGGCTTCCAGACCCGCATTGTTGAACCCCATCCGGTTGATGATGGCCCGGTCCTCGCTCAGGCGGAACAGGCGCGGTTTCGGATTGCCCGGTTGGGCCAGCGGCGTAACCGAGCCGCATTCCAGGAAGCCGAAGCCCAGCCGCGACAGGCCATGCAGAGCCTCGCCGTTCTTGTCCAGACCGGCGGCCAGCCCGAGCGGATTGGGCAGGTCCAGTCCCGCCACGGTGGTCGCCAGAATGGGATCGTCCGTCCGCGCGGGCGGCAGGGGCGCCAACTGCAAGGCCCGGATCGCGAGGCCATGGGCGGTTTCCGGATCAAGCACGCGCAGCAGGGCGGCGCCGATGTCGGTCACGGCCATCCAACGGTCCCGTCTTCAAATCGCATGACGCCTTCAGCATCGACCGACAGCCCGCGCTGAGGGGCATCCGCCGTGGCGGGCAGGGGAGCGAACAGGTGCGGAAACTGGTCGCCCCCGCGCGACGCTTCCCACTTCAGCGCCTCGCCCAGCGGAGCCAGGGCGACCTCGACCAGAACCAGATCGGTCCGCCCCGCATAGTGCCGCCGCGCCGTCTCGGCCAACTGGGCCGCCGTGGACATGTGGATATAGCCGTCCGCCAGATCGACCGCCGACCCCGCATAGGCGCCGTCGGCCAGCGCCGCTGTCCACTCGACCCGGTCCACCAACTTGTAGGCGACCGCGCTCATTCGCCGCCCAGATCGCGCGGCTGGATGAAGCCCTCGAAGGTGCAGCGCCCGGCCACATCCACGGTGAAGATCGCCGCCGCACCGGGCGGAAAGCCGCCGCTCATCCGGTCCAGAATGGCGGGGGAGGCTGCACTCTCGACCAGATATTCCACCGCCAGCAGATGGACCCCCGGATTGTGGGCCACCACCATCAGACAGCCGGCTTCCTCCTCTCCCGCTTCCACGAACCGGCGCAGGGTTTCGGAGCCGCCGTTGTACAGCGGCTCGTCCTCGCGCACCTCCACGTCGCCAAAGGCGTCATGCAGCAGATCCCAGGTCTGGCGCGTGCGGGCGGCGGGCGAGACCAACGCCAGATCGGGGCGCATGCCCCGCCCGGCCAGGGCCCGGCCCATCGCGGCGGCGTCCCCCCGGCCACGCGCCGACAGCACGCGGTCGCGGTCCCGACCGGAACCGGCCGCCCGCTCCGCCTCGGCGTGACGCATAAGGATCAGTCGCTGCATGCGCAGGGCTTTAAGGGCGTTTGCCGCTTCCCGCCAGATCATGACCGGTCTGATCGCGCGATGATCGTGAGGCCGGCTGCGGCTGCATGGCGGGCGTCAGCACGGGCGCTGTCGCCACCGCCCCGCCCGGTCGGATACGGGCGTAGGCCTGCCGTGTCGCCTCCAGCAGGATGACCCCCGCCGCGCCCGGCATGACCCGCTTGCCGATCTGTTCGAAACCGTCGGCCAGCGGCAACAGCGGGCCCCAGGGCGGCACATACAGGGTCTGGGACCAGGCCGTGGGCTCGAGGCCCGCGCCGCGGACAAGCCGTTCAAGCTGGCGGCGGGTGAAGGGCCGTCCGTGGCCGAAGGGCGTGGCCTCGGCCCGCGCCCACATCCCGCCCCGCGCCGCCGCGACCAGGATGATCCGCCCGGCCGGAGACAGGGCGCGCACCGCCTCATTCATCAGTCCCTGGGCGTCGTCCGCCTCTTCCAGGGCGTGGATCAGCAGGATTCGGTCGAAGGAACCTGCGGCGAACGGCAGGCGGCGGTCATCGACCAGCAGGCTGCGGTTCTTTCCGACCGAGGGCCATGGTTCGACGCCTTGACCGCCCGGCATGGCCGCGACCACGCGTCGGGCTCCGACGAAGGCCTCCAGCCACGGCGTGGCGTAGCCAATGCCGAGGACGTCGCTGTTGGCCGCTTCGCCCCAGGCGTCCTCCAGCCGTCGCGCCAACAACCGACGCGCCAAGGCGCCGGTGGGCTCGCCGTAGAAGGTCCGGAGTTCCTCGATACTGCGCCGCATGCCACCACCATAGGCCACGCCGGGAGCGGCTGCTAGAATGCGCGAATGACCCTCGACGTACGCCTGTTTCCCTGCCTCAATGACAACTACGGCTTTCTGGTCCGGGACCGGGACACCGGGGCGGTCGCCACGATCGATACGCCCGACGCGGACGCCATTCTGGCCGACCTGGAGCGCAGCGGCTGGGGCCGGCTCGACCTGATCCTCAACACCCACTGGCACCCCGACCACACCCAGGGCAACGCCCGGCTGAAGGCCGAAACGGGCTGCGAGATCGTCGGCCCCGAAGAGGTGCGCAAGGCCGCGCCGATCGACCGGATCGTGGCGGGGGGCGGCACGGTCATGCTGGGAGCCACGGCGCTGGAGGTTGCCGACGCACCCGGCCACACCCTCGGCCACATCGTCTATCGCTCGCCCGCGGACGCCCAGGCCTTCGTCGGCGACGTGCTGTTCACCCTCGGCTGCGGACGGCTGTTCGAAGGGACGCCGGCGCAGATGTGGAACAGTCTGCAGGTCCTGGCGGGCTGGCCGGACGATACCGTCATCTGGTGCGCCCACGAATACACCGCCGCCAACGCCCGTTTCGCCCTCAGCGTCGACGACCGACCCGAAATGGCGGCGCGGGCGGCGGAGATTTTCGCGATGCGGGAGCGCGGCGAGGCTACCGTTCCGACCACCATCGGCGCGGAAAAGGCCTTCAATCCCTTCCTGCGCGCAGGTGACGCCGAGGTCTTTGCGGCCGTGCGGGCGGCCAAGGACGTGTTCTAGCGTCTGGTTGGCGCCGGCGACGCCAGAAAGGCCTGGATCACACGGGCCGACGACGGGCGGCCGGCCACGCCCTGCACCGGGGCCACCACGATCCGCAGGTCCCCGCGAGCATAAGTGACCGAGGCGCGCTGGCCCTCAACAATGGTGATGCTGCGCAGTCGGTCCAGCGATGACCGGGCCGTCGGGGAGCGGGCGATCCGGAGAACCGCGTCGGTGGACAGGATCAGGGCCTCGACAGCGAGGCCCTCGGCCTGTCCATCGGTATCGACATTGATCTCGATCAGGCGACCCATGGTCTGGCTCAACATGGCGCTGCGCCGGGCCATAAGCTGGAACAGCTGGGTCGGGCCCAGGGTCGGCGGGGTCAGGCTCTGGCCGGGGCCGGAGAAGGAGGCGGGCGAGCCGCCGGGCGCCTGCGCGGTATAGACGGTCATGCCGCCGCCCGGGGTCACCCGCAGCAGCTGGTCGCCGGCGTCATTGCGATAGATCACGTCGCCGCGCGGGGCCGCGGTGGGCCGCAGCACCCAGGTCTCGTCCCGGCGGTCGAAACGCAACAGGGGCCGCTGTCCGGACCGGTCGAGAATGAAGCCCTCGCCGGAATCGGCGACATAGCGGCCGGTCGGGGGCAGGGCACGGGCGGCGGACGCATTGCGGTTGCGCAGGGACTGGCTCTGCTCGGCCTGGGCGTTGCCCTGGTTCTGGGCTTGGGAGGCGAGGGGCAGCATCGACAGCGCCGCCGCCGCGAGGGCGATCGCCATCGCGGCCGGAAGCGGCGTTCGTGCCGTTCTGACCCTCGCCGTCAACTCCATGGCGAGCAGTGGTGCGATAGCCACGCGGCGGATTTTGGGCAGACCAGCTTAGCCGACCAGATACTGACCGCCGTTCAGGGACAGGGTGCAACCTGTGACATATCCGGCACGTTCGCCGGCCAGCCACGAGACCATGTCGGCGATTTCCTCGCCTTTTCCGAGTCTTCCGACCGGAATCTGGGCGATGATTCCGGCCAGGACCTTCTCGTCCATGGCCCCGACCATTTCGGTGTCGATATAGCCCGGCGCGATACAGTTGACCGTGACCCCCTTGCGCGCGTTCTCCAGCGCCAGTGCCTTGGTGAAGCCGATCATCCCGGCCTTGGCCGCCGAATAGTTGGTCTGGCCGATCTGGCCCTTCTGACCGTTGATGGAGCTGATGTTGACGATGCGGCCGAAGCCGCGGTCGCGCATGCCGTTGATGACCTGACGCGTCATGTTGAATACGCTGTCCATGTTCACCCGGATCACGTCGGACCACTGCTCCGAGTTCATCTTGTGGAAAAAGCCGTCGCGGGTGATGCCGGCGTTGTTGACCAGGATGTCGATGGGGCCGAGCTGGTCCTCAATCTCTTTAACGGCCCGGGCGCAGTCGTCGAACGAGCCGACGTTGCCCTTGACGATGGAGACGCCCAGTTCCTTCGCCGTAGCCTCGGCCGCCTCGACATTGCCGGAATAGCCGGCGGCGACGAGCATGCCGTCTTCCTTCAGCCGCTGAACGATCGCCTTGCCGATGCCGCGGGTGCCGCCCGTGACCAGAGCCACTCGAGCCATGTGCGTTTCCTTGTCCCTTGGAGCCGCGTCTGGTGCGGGGCCTTCAAGCGTTACGCTTTAGCGGGATGGCGGTTGCGCGGGAAGTCTCCGTCATTCCTCCGGAGCGGAGCGACAGGGGAAGGGGGAGGACTAGATCCGCGCCATATCCAGCACGAACCGGTACCGCACGTCCGACTTCTCCAGTCGCGCATAGGCCTCATTGATCTGATCCGGGGCGATCACCTCGATGTCGCAGGCCAGGCCGTGCTCGGCGCAGAAGTCGAGCATCTCCTGGGTCTCGCGAATGCCGCCGATCAGCGATCCGGCCACCGCCCGGCGCCGCCACAGCAGGCCCATGGCGTAGACCGGCAGACCCTCGGTGGTCAGGCCCAGCATGACCATGGTCCCGTCCTTGGCCAGCAACTGGACGTGACTGGCGATCTCGTGCGTGGCCGAGACGGTGTTGATGATCAGGTCGAAGCTCTCGCCCGCCGCCTGCATCGCCGCCTTGTCCGAGTTGATCAGGAAATGCTTCGCTCCCATCCGCTCGGCGTCCGCCTTCTTGCGGTCCGAGGTTGACAGGACGGTGACCTCCGCCCCCATCGCCGCGGCCTGCTTGACCGCCATATGACCCAGACCGCCCAGGCCGATCACCGCGACCTTCGACCCCGGCCCGACCTTCCAGTGCTTCAGCGGCGAATAGGTGGTGATGCCAGCGCACAGCAGCGGCGCGGCGGCGTCCAGCGGGATGCTGTCGGGAATGGTCACGACATAGTTCTGGTCGACCACGATGGCGGTGGAATAGCCGCCCTGGGTGATCCTCTGGCCGGTTCCGGCCGCCTTGGGGTCGGGCGAACCATAGGTCTGGACCATGCCGGGCACGCAGTACTGCTCCTCGCCGTCGCGGCAGGGCTGGCACTGGCGGCAGCTGTCGACCATGCAGCCGACGCCGACGCGGTCGCCGACCTTGAAGCGGCTGACGTCTGCGCCAATCGCTGTCACCACGCCCGCGATCTCGTGGCCCGGAACGATCGGATAGCGGGTGTTCCCCAGGTCGTTCTTCACGATGTGCAGGTCGGAGTGACAGACCCCCGCGAATTTGATCTCGATGGCCACGTCATCCGGACCCGGATCGCGCCGGTTGAAGTCGTAGGGCGACAGGGGCGCGGTGCTGGACGTCGCGGCGAAGGCGCGGGTGGCGATGGGCATGGGCGGGCTCCTGAAAGGCCGGGCTCAAGTGTGCGCGCCGATGACCCGGCGCAACGGGTTCAGCCCAGCTTTTCGATCAGCGCCTGCGCCGCCGCCGGATTGCGCACCTTCGCCCCGGCGATGAAATAGGCGAAGACGTCGCCGTTCTTCGCCCAGTCGCGGGTCTGTTTGACGATTCCGTCGAGCTCGGCCGCGGACATGCCGGTCGGCTCGTCCTCGCGGCTCGACATCAGCCGGGCGTATTTGAACTCCGCGGTGTCCTGATCGATCCGGGGCCACTCCGGCGCCTCCTCGTCGATCGCATAGACGATGGCCGCCCCGTATTTCGCGGCCAGGTCGATGAACTGCGCCGTGTCGAACGTCCCGCTGCGGACCTCCAGCGCGTGCCTCAGCCGGACCCCGTCCTTCTCTTTCGGCAACAGCTTCAGGAAGCCCTCGAAATCGACCGGATCGAATTTCCTGGTGGCCATGAACTGCCAGTTGATCGGCCCCAGCTTGTCGCCCAGCGCCGTCAGCCCCTGATCAAGGAATCGCCCGACGCTCTCGCCGCCCTCGGACAGCACTTTCCGGTTGGTGCAGAACCGGCTGGCCTTGACCGCGAAGACGAAATCGTCGGGCGTCTCGTCGCGCCACTTCATCCAGGTTTCGGGCTTGAAGCCGGAATAGTAGGTGCCGTTGATCTCGAGCGAGGTCAGCTTGCCGGACGCGTACTCCAGCTCGCGCTTCTGGCTCCATTTCTCAGGATAGAAGACGCCGCGCCACGGCTCATAGGTCCAGCCGCCGATGCCGACGCGAATGGTTCCGGTCATGATGGGCTCCGCACAGGTCAGTAGGTCAGGAATGCAGCATAGCCCGGATCGGCCAACCGGGAATTGACGAACTCGCCCTGCCGCGCGCGCGTCACCGCATAGGCGACGAACGGCTCCAGCGCCGGCAAGACCTCCAAGGGCGCGTCCATGGCCTCGGGCATCTCGCTGTCGCCTCAGCCGCCGATCAACATCCGACAGGCCGCCGTCGCCTGGGCCCTGGCCGCCTCGTCGTCCAGCAGCCGCTTCGAATGGCCGTAGGCCAGCAGTATGCCCTTCCACTGGAACACCAGCGTCTCCAGCGTGGCATCGTCGGCCTCGGGCCGGAGGGCGTGGAATTCGCGCTTCAGCGTCCGGCCCCAGCGCACCCGGTTGTCCTTCAACTTGTCGCGCAACGGACCCGGCTGGTCGTCCAGCTCCGTCGCCGCGGCAGTCAGCGGACAGCCGCCGGGCAGATGCTCGCTGTCGTTCCAGGCCAGTTCGCGCTCGAACAATTTGTCGAGCCGCTCACGACCCGGCTCAAACGGCTCCGCCGGCCTCCAGACCTCGGTCACGAAGCGGTCGGTCATGGCGTCCAGCAGGGCCAGCTGCAGCGTCTCCATCGACTGGAAATGCTTCAGCACGCCGCTCTTGGACAGGTTCATCCCGGTCGCGAGATCGCCCAGGCTGACGCCGGTCATGCCGCGCACGCTGACCTGACGCATCGCCTCGTCCAGAATTCGCGCCCGGGTGTCCTCGCCCTTGCCCAACGAAATTGCCTCTTGACCAAAAGTAACCGATCGTGCACTTATCGGTGACCGACCGGTTACTTTTATCTCGAACGGGTCGGTTTGGAAAGTCCCTTTGGAGGAAGCGCCATGCTTCTCATGACCCTGATCTCGACGGCGGCCCTGATCTCCGCCCAACCCGCTCCCGCTGCGCTCGGCGCCGCCGCTGTCCTGGCCGCACCCGGCGAGGCCCGCAGCGAAATCTTCGACGGACGGAACTGGACCTGCGGCCCCGACGGCGTCTGTGTCGCCCGCGGCTCCGGCATCTCCCAGCCCGTCACCCGCGAGTGCCGCCGCTTCGTCGCCCGCTTCGGCATGGTCACCCGGTACGAGCGGGACGGCGCGGCCCTGACCGAGGCGCAGCTGGCCCAATGCAATACCGCGGCGGTCCGGTGAGCGCCGCCAATGGCGCTCTTCTGACCCGCATCTTTGAAGGTCTGGCCGTCGGCGACGGCCGGGCTAAAGGGCGGCCCAACAAGCTGATCGCCCACGACCTGGGGGTCAGCGTCCGGACGGTCGAGATGCACCGGTTACACGTGATGGAAAAGCTCCAGACACGCAGTCTGGTGACCGTCTCCAGGCTCTGGGTCGACGCGAGATGGGAGACGTCAGAGGGCCCGTTGGTAGAATTAATCTACCCTTGAGACGGAAGTCGCGCCATAGTCTGGTCCGGGGCGTACAAGGATCTCGGAGATCTCCCGCCACCATTGGAATTTTCCTTTCCGGGGCCATGCGGTCCTGATCTGGGGAGCACTGGGCGCGACACTGCTGGGCGCCCTGACAGCGCTGCACCTGGACCTCGTCATCGCCTTCGGAGACCGGCTCCTGCATCCGACCGGTCAGGAGGCCCTGATTCAAACCGCGGCAGTGGCGGGCTTGACCGGGCTTGTGTGCTGGGCGGTCTGCGCCCTCATCACGCGCGCCATCCGCCGGGCGACGCTCAAACCCTATAACGCCCTCGCCGCTCACCTCGAGCGGCTCGCGGAAGGCGAAGTCGATGGCCCCGTCGATCAGCGCGGCTCTGTCCCGGGCGTGCGCCGCCTGGCGCGCGCCGTCGTCGCCCTCCAGCAAAAGCCGCTTGCGATCCACCGCCCGGAGGCCGGGCCCCGGTTTCGCTACGACAGCCTTTATCACGACCCGTCGGAGCGTCGTCTGCTCATGGAGATGCTGATGAGTAGACGGTTCGACCCGGACGGCGATCCCTCCCCCCTTCGGTCCTCCGGGGACGCGGCGCGGGCCGGGTTCGACAACCCGAGGGGTCTTCCGCAGTCCCGGACGCCGCAAAACGACGGTGGCCTCTCATCCACCAGATTGTCGATCTCGCCGGCGAATTCGGGCCTTCGGCAGGGCGCGTTCAAGACGGGCCGGCCCTCGCGCCGCTCGTCCTCGCCGCCCCTGGATTTTGCCCCTCATCAGGCGTTGAGGGCCAGGCCCGACCCGCCGACCTGACGGCTCGGCCCACGACCTAATAGGCGAAGTCGCGGTACATCCGGCTCACATCCCCCGCCCACTCGCCGTGATACAGCGCCAGCAACCGGTCGGCGGGGGTGATTCCGCTATCGGCGATGTCTTCCAGCTCCGCCAGATAGCCGCGCTCATCGACCATGCCGCCCGAGAAGCGGGCGCGGTTCTTCAGTCCCTCGCGGGCGATGTCGACCAGATCGACGGCCACGTCGCGTACGGACCGCCCGGCCACCTCGGCCTTCAGGCCGAGACGGGTCACGTCGCGGCGCAGGCGTTCGTGGTCCGCGATGTCCCAGCCCTTGACCAGGTCCCAGGCCGCGGCCAGCGCCGCTCCGTCGTAGAAGACCCCGGCCCACAAAGCCTGCAACGCGCAGATCCGGCTCCACGGCCCACCGTCGGCGCCACGCATCTCCAGATACGACTTCAGCCGCACCTCGGGGAAAAGCGTCGTCAGGTGGTCGTTCCAGTCCTTCAGCGTGGCCCGATCGCCGGGCAGGGCGTCGAGTCCGTCGGTCATGAACGACCGGAACGACTGGCCCGACAGGTCGACATAGGTTTCGCCGCGCTTGGCGAAATACATCGGCACGTCCAGCGCATAGTCGGCGTAGCGCTCAAAGCCGAAGCCGTCCTCGAAGACGAAGTCCAGCATCCCCGTCCGGTCCGGATCGGTGTCGGTCCAGACATTGGCGCGCGCCGACAGGAAGCCGCTGGGCTTGCCCTCGATGAAGGGCGAACAGGCGAACAAGGCGGTGGCGATCGGCTGCAGCGCCAGGGACGTGCGGAATTTGGCCACCATGTCGGCCTCGTCCGCGAAATCCAGATTCGACTGGATGGTGCAGGTGCGCAGCATCATGTCGAGGCCCAGCTTGCCCTTCTTCGGCATATAGGCCCGCATGACGCCATAGCGACCCTTGGGCATGACCGGCACATCCTCGCGCCGCCACATCGGGTCGAACCCGGCGCCGAGGAAGCCGAGGTTGATCTGGTCGGCAACCTGTTTGACCTCCATCAGATGCTGGCCGGTCTCGTTGCAGATGTCGTGCACGTCCTTCAGCGGCGCGCCCGACAGTTCGAACTGACCGCCCGGCTCCAGCGAGATGGAGGCGGTCATGCCCTCGTCGTTCCTGCGCTCCAGGGCGATGACGTGGCCGGCCTCCTCAACGGGCGCCCAGCCGAACCGCTGCAGACCCGTCAGCATGGCCAGAATTCCGCTCTCTCCCTCATAGGTCGGGCGGCGCAGGGTCGAGCGATCAAAGCCGAATTTCTCGTGCTCGGCGCCGATGCGCCACTGATCCCTGGGCTTGGCGCCCTTCGCCATGGCGCCGATCAGATCGTCCCGGGAAAGCGGCGCGGCGTCGGTCATGCGTTCAGCCCTGTTGTCGCGGCTAGATGGGAGAGATCGAGGCTCCACTCAAGGGGTCAGCGCTCCCAGTCCCCTACGGCCGCCTGCCACAGGGTCAGGGCGGCGATCGCGGCGGTGTCCGCCCGCAGAATGCGCGGCCCCAGCGATACGGCGGTGGTGAAGGGCAGGGCCCGCAGCCGGTCGCGCTCCTCGGGGGAAAAACCGCCCTCGGGCCCGATCAGAATGGTCCAAGGTATTCCTCCCCCATCGGGGGAGGGGGACCGCGAAGCGATGGAGGGGGCCGACCCATCCGCCGGCGTCAGGGGCTTGCCCCCTCCACCATCCTTCGGATGGTCCCCCTCCCCCGATGGGGGAGGACTGAGCGCCCCCCTCACCGGCGCCCCGCCCGTCTCATCGCAGAACATCAGCCGCCGCCCGGCCTCCCAGCCGTCCAGCAGGTCCGCCAGCTTCACCGGCTCGTCGACCATCGGCACGTCCAGCCGCCCGGTCTGCTCGGCGGCCTCGATGGCGATGGCGTCCAGCCGGTCCATCCGCACATGCTGGGTCTGGGTCCGGTGGGTGACCACCAGCCCGACCCGCCGCGCACCCAGCTCAGTCGCCTTCTCAACGGCGAACTCCAGCGCGCTCTTCTTCACCACGCTGATCAGCAACTGCACATCCGGCCCTATGGCCTGCGGACGCACCTGTTCCTCGGCCCTCAGGACCGCGCCCTTCTTGAGCACCTCGGTGATGACGCAGCGCCACTCCCCGTCGCGGCCGTTGAAGACCAGCAGACTGTCCCCGATCTTCAGCCGCATCACCTGGGTCAGATAGCGCGACTGGTCCAGCGTCGGCAGGACGGCGGCTTCGGGGGCGAGCGGGGTGGGGACGTGGAGGCGGATCATTGGGTCACCCTTGCGCACCGTTGCTGTGCAGCTCGATATCATCCAACATCGCGCACCGCCGCTGGTTGTTCTGGACCGTGCATGCTCCGAATCCTGGATCGCTATTTAGGAGCAGTCGCGGCGTCAATCGTTGCCGTAGTGATGTTGCTTGGGACCTACGCCCAATTCGCCTTTCCGTATTGGCGTGGGGGCCCGCCACTGGAAGGCTGCTATTTCGGCGACGCACTCATCGTATTCATCGCCTGCGGTGACGGCGTTCCCGGTTTCGTTGAGCCTATTCTCACATGGGCCTGGTACCTGACCTGGGGGTGCTTCTGGCTGCTGGGCTTCTTCGTGCCGCTCGCCCCGATAATCGGCTTGCCCATTCTGATCGTCTGGGTGGGCGCGATCATCCTTGCAGTCCGATGGGCGTGGCGGACGTTCAAACGTCGAACGCAAGCCGGCTGACCCTCAGAGCGTCCGCGCGATCAGCAGCTTCATGATCTCATTGGTCCCGCCGTAGATCCGCTGCACCCGCGCATCCTTGTACAGCTGGGCGATCGGATATTCGTTCATATAGCCGTAGCCGCCGTGCAGCTGCAGCATCTCGTCGATGACCTCGCCCTGGATGTCGGTGACCCAGTATTTGGCCATCGAGGCGGTGGCGGCGTCGAGCTTGCCTTGAAGGTGCAGGCCGATGCAGTGGTCGACGAACACCTTGGCCACGGTCAGCTTGGTCTTGACCTCGGCCAGTTTGAACTGGGTGTTCTGGAAGTCGATGACGCGTTTCCCGAACGCCTTGCGTTCCTTGACGTAGGCCAGCGTCTCCTGAAGCCCGCGCTCGGCAGCGGCCACGCCCTGGACGGCGATGTTCAGCCGCTCCTGCGGCAGCTGCTGCATCAGCTGGATGAAGCCCTGACCCTCGCCGCCGCCGATGATGTTCTCGCCGGGGACCTTCACCTCGTTGAAGAACAGTTCGGAGGTGTCATTGCCCTCCATGCCGATCTTGTGGAGGTTGCGGCCGCGCTCGAAGCCCTCCGCCCCGTCGGTCTCGACGATGATCAGGCTCGTGCCCTTGGCGCCCTCGGCCGGATCGGTCTTGGCCACGACGATGACGAAGTTGGCCAGCTGGCCGTTGGTGATGAAGGTCTTGGACCCGTTCACCACATACTGGTTGCCCTGTTTGACGGCGGTGGTCTTGACCCCTTGCAGGTCCGAGCCCGCGCCCGGCTCGGTCATGGCGATGGCCCCGACCAGCTCGCCCGAGGCCAGCCGCGGCAGCCAGCGCGCCTTCTGCTCCTCGGTGCCGTAGTGCCAGATGTAGGGCATGACGATCGCATTGTGCAGCGAGATGCCGAAGTGATCCGCGCCCTTCCAGCCCAGCTGGCGCATCAGCACCACCTCATGCCGGTAGTCGCCGCCCATGCCGCCGTCGGCCTCGGGCATCGACAGGCCCAGAAGGCCGGCCTCGCCGGACTGGTTCCACAGCGCGCGCGGCACGGACGCCTTGGCGATCCACGACTGCACAACCTCAGGCGACGCATGCTCGTCGATCCATTTGCCGACGCTGTCGGAGAAGAGGGTGATCTCCTCTTCCTGCATGAAGGCGGGCTCGGGGACGTTGAGGACGTTCATGATCAAATCCGCTTCAATGGCCCCTCTCCCGGCGGGAGAGGGCTTGAGCGCACGATCGCGCCAGCGATCGTTCTTGCGCGAAAGGGTGAGGGGATACGGCGCCCGGACGTCCTCCGCGGGACGCCCTCACCCTCCCACTCGCTGGCGCGAGCGGGCCCCTCCCTCTCCCCTCGGGAGAGGGGTTTCTAAAACGCCTCCGCCGGCATCGCCATCAGCACCTCGGCGCCGGTCTTCAGCTTGGCCAGATGCGCCCCCGTATCGGGCAGGATGCGCTCGACGAAATAGCGGCCGGTCATCAGCTTGTTGGCGTAGAAGGGATCGCTGGTCCCGGCGTCGATCTGCTTCTGGGCCGCGATGGCCATCTGCGCCCACATGTAGGCCAGCGCCGTCAGACCGAAGATGTGCAGATAGTCGGTCGAGGCCGCGCCCGCATTGTCCGGGTTCGCCATGCCGTTCTGCATCAGCCACATGGTGCCTTCCTGCAGCTTCTTTTTGGCGTCGGTCAGGCCGTCGATGAAGGGTTTGATCGGCGTGTCGCCGCCGTTCTCCGACACGAAGGCGTCGATTTCGGCGAACCAGCTCATGATGGCCCGGCCGCCGTTGGCGGGCAGTTTGCGGCCCACCAGATCCAGCGCCTGGATGCCGTTGGCGCCCTCGTAGATCATGGTGATCCGCGCATCGCGCAGATACTGGGACGCCGGGAAATGCTCGGTGTAGCCGCTGCCGCCGTGCACCTGCATGGCGAGGCTGGCGACGTGGAAGCCTTTGTCGGTCAGATAGGCTTTCAGCACCGGGGTGATCAGACCCATATAGTCGTGGGCCTTCTGCGCCTCTGCCGCATCGTCCGAGTGCTGAAGATCGGCCTGGAGCGCCGTCCACAAAATGAAGGCCTGACCGCCTTCGACGAAGGCCTTGGCCTCCAGCAGCATGCGGCGCACGTCGGGGTGGACCATGATGGAATCCGCCGGCAGCTCGGGACTCTTCGGCCCGGTCAGCGAACGGCCCTGCAACCGGTCATGGGCGAACTCGACGGCGGCCTGATAGGCGGCCGTCCCGATCGACAGGCCCTGCAGGCCGGTGCCGAGGCGGGCCTCGTTCATCATCACGAACATGGCCGCCATGCCCTTGTTCTCGGTCCCGACCAGCCAGCCCTTCGCCCCGTCATAGGCCATGACGCAGGTCGAATTGCCGTGGATGCCCATCTTGTGCTCGAGGCCGGCGCAGGCCGCGCCGACGTTGCGCTCGCCCAGCGAACCGTCTTCATTGACGAACACCTTGGGCACGACAAACAGGCTGATGCCCTTGATCCCCTCGGGCGCGCCCTCGATCCGGGCCAGCACCAGATGGATGATGTTGTCGGTGAAGTCGTGCTCGCCCGACGAAATCCAGATCTTCTGGCCGGTGATGTTGTAGCTGCCGTCGCCATTCGGCACCGCCTTGGTGCGGATCAGGCCCAGGTCCGTGCCGCACTGCGGCTCGGTCAGGTTCATGGTCCCGCCCCATTCGCCGGTCGCCATCCTGGGCAGATACATCGCCTTCTGCTCATCCGACCCGTTGGCGTTCAGGCCCCAGTAGGCGCCTGCGGTCAGGCCCGGATACATCGAGAAGGCGGCGCTGGCGGCGGCGGTCATCTGGCCGAAGGCCATGGCCACCACAGCCGGCATCCCCTGACCGCCATGCTCGGGCAGGGCCGACAGGGCGGGCCAGCCGGCCTCGACCATGGCCTTGTAGGCCTCCTTCCAGCCCGTCGGGCCGGTGACCTTGCCGTTATCCCATTTGCAGCCTTCCTGATCGCCGATGCGGTTCAGGGGCGCGATGACCTCCTCGGCGAATTTGGCGCCTTCCTCGAGGATCTGGCCGACCAGGTCGGAGGAGACGTCGGCGAACCCGGGCTGGTTGGCGTAGCGGTCGATCTCCAGCACTTCATTGAGGATAAAGGTCAGATCACGGACGGGCGCCTTGTAAGCCATGGAGTTATGCTCTCGCTTTGAAGGGCTGGTGGTGGTGGTCCGGGTTGAGCCGGGCCTTGAGGAGATTGGCGTATTCGTCGGCGCCGGGCAGCAGGTCGGGGCGGTGCTCGCCCAGCTTGCGCTCCATCACGGCGCAGGCTTCCTCGGCCGTCTCGATGGCGGCGTCGAGGTCTTCGCGCTGCTGTTTCAGCGCCGCGATCTGGGCCCGATGGCGGCGCAGGGCGACCGACATCTGATGGGCGTTGTGATCATCGTGGTCGTAGAGATCCAGCATCTCCTGGATCTCCAGCAGGCTGAAACCGATGCGGCGGCCGCGCAGGATCAGCTTCAGCCGTGCCCGGTCGCGGGCGTCATAGACCCGCGTCTGACCCTTGCGGGCCGGGGTCAGCAGACCCTTGTCCTCATAGAAGCGCAGGGCGCGCGCCGTCGCCCCGAACTCGCGACAGAGCTGACGGATGGAATAGGTGCGATGATCGTCGGCGGTCGCCATACAGCCGTCATAACTTGACGTGCACGTAAAGGGAAGCCTTTAGCTCGGCATGGGTCGCAAACACGTCAACCTCTGCAATGCCCCTGACAAACGCGATCTGCCGCAGCAGACTTGGGTCGTCTGCGGCCGGCCGTTCTCCTGGCGCCGGAAACGGGCGCGGGACCGGGAGGCGGTGAAGGTCTGTTCGGACCGTCGCCGGGCCCTTAGGCGACGTCGGTAATATCAGCTCATACCCGCCTAGCTACGGTCACGCTGGCGGCGCGAGCTCGGCAGCCGGGTTCTAGAACCGTCGCTCAAGCGCGACCAGCAGGCGGATCTGGCCGTCGGTATGGTCGCGGGCGGCGCCGGCGGCGAACAGGTAGCCGGCCTCGATCTCGAGTTCGGCGGGCAGCCAGGACGGGTGGGTCTCCCATTTGGCCATCGGGCCGATGTAGTGGGCCTGACGGCCGCCGAGGGCCCCGGCAACGCCGAGGTCGCCGAAGGCCTCGAGGCCGAGACGCAGATAGGGCGCGACCTCCCAGGTGGTGGAGGCGGCGTAGCCGTATTCAGTGGTGTTCTCGCCGGGCCGGTCGGTCAGGGGCTTTTTCACGACCAGATTGAGCAGGGCCTGGAAATTGTCCTGCGTTTTGGCCAGCAGCAGCTTGCCCTCGGCGACGCCGGATTCATTGTGGATGCGTTGTTCGTATTCGCCATAGAGGCCGACATCGATGCCGAGGCCCGGGATCTGGCCGACATAGACGACGCCCTCGACGGCGATGGCGTCGAGCTTGCGTGCGGCCCCCGGCTCGTCCTCGACCTCGGCCAGGACGGCGAGGCTGAAACGGTCGCTGAAGCCGTGCTCCAGCTCGTAGACCGTGGTCTGGTCGCCGTCGGCGCTGCCACCGGACAAACGTCCGCTGCGTACCTCAAACTCGGTCAGGCCGTTGTTGACGTAGGGCGTATAGACTGTCTGGCCCAGGCCGGGTTCGGCCGCGGCCGCGCCGGCCCAGCACAGGGCCAGGGTGAAAACGCCGGCGGCCGCGGATCGTGCTCTCGTCATAGTCATTCCTGTAGTTGAGAGGCAATCGCGTATTCCATCTTGCGAACGATTGTCAATCGCGGTAATCCCCCACGCCTGGTTTTGGAGTGTTATGACAATGAAGCGCCTGTCCCTGCGGCTGTTGGCCGTGGCCCTGATATCCGGACTTTCCGCGACCGGCAGTTTCGCGGGTGGTGAGCCATCGGTGACGGTGACGCTGCGGGACCACCGCTTCACCCCGGCGACGGTAACCGTGCCGGCACGGCAGCGGGTGCAGGTGGTGCTGATCAATCAGGATCGCGCCACCGAGGAGTTCGACAGCCACGACCTGCGCATCGAAAAGATGGTTACGCCGGGCGCGACGGTGCGCTTCTTCATCGGCCCGCTGCGGCCGGGCGCCTATGAGTTCGTCGGCGAGTTCCATCCGCTTACCGCCCAGGGCCAGATCGTCGCCGTCGCGGGGCAATAGTCATGCTGGCGGCGCTCCTGATCGTCTTTCGCGAAGTGCTTGAGGCGGGACTGATCATCGGCATTGTGCTGGCAGCGACCGTCGGCACGCCCGGGCGGCTGCGCTTTATCGGCTACGGGGCCGCCGGGGGTCTCGCCGGGGCCTGTCTGCTGGCGGTGTTCGCCCAAGGTCTGGCCGAAGCCTTCGCCGGGGCGGGGCAGGACCTGTTCAATGCCGCCGTCCTGGGTGTCGCGGTCCTGATGCTGGCCTGGCACACCGTCTGGATGGCCGGCCATGCCCGGGCCCTGTCACAGGACATGACCGCACTGGGCCGATCGGTGGCGGTCGGCGACCGGACGCTGGTGGCTCTGGCGGTGGTCGTCGGGGTGGCGATCCTGCGCGAGGGGGCCGAGGTGGTGCTGTTCCTGTTCGGCATCGTTGTCGCCGGCGGCGAGGCCCCGGCGGCCGTCCTGCTTGGCGGCCTGGGCGGCATTGTCGTCGGCGGGCTGTTGTCCTGGCTGATCTATCGTGGCCTGTTGATCATTCCGACCGGCCGGCTGTTCGGGGTCACCAACCTGCTGCTTAGCCTGTTAGCCGCCGGCATGGCGGGACAGGCAGCAGTTTATCTGGTCCGCGCCGGCCTGCTGCCGCCACTGGGCGACCAGATGTGGGACACCTCGGCCAGGTTGCCGGACAACGGGCTGCTTGGCCGGTCGCTGCATGTGCTGGTCGGCTATTCCGATCGCCCGATGGGGATTCAGCTGGCTGCCTACGGGGTGGTGCTGGTCAGCCTGCTGTTGTTGCAGCGCCGCATGGCCGCCCCGGTCCCGCGCGGCACTGGGTGATTTTTCACCAAGGATAGCCCTGCCCCTATCCATCCGGCGTCTGGGCTTCTGCGCATGGATCTGGCGCTCTCGTGTGCCCGAAAGCTGGAGCGTGAATCCCCAGTCCACCCTCACGTTAGAACGATGTCCGCTTCCCGACCGGCCCGCCATTGCGAATATCCGCTCGTCGAAGGTGGACGAAGCCCCAGCCGATCACCCTTGGCGAACTTCGCGCGCCCTTTTCCACAGGACCGGCGCCGTGATGGCGATCAGCACCAGGTTGGTCACCGCCGGGCCGACATCCAGGCCGGTGGCGTGGACGGCCAGCATCACGACCTCCAGAGCCAGCAGGCCGCTCGCGGCCATGACGAGCAACGGCCGGCCCTGTTTCCAGGACACCAGCGGGGCCAGCACCAGGACGGCGAGGATGATCTCGGCGATGCCGAGGCCGCGGACCAGGGTCGGCGCCACCAGGGCGGGCCAGCGCATCAGCTCGATCAGATTGGCCATCGGCTCGCTGAGCTTTGCGTAGCCGGCGGCGATGAAGAACATCGCGATCCACCCCTGGAGCGTCCAGAGCGTCAGATTGCGGTAGCTGGCGTTGAGGCGCGAACGGGAGGGGGAGAGAGTCTGAGAAGTCATTTTGGTTACGCCGGGGAGGGCGCTCTTGTTATTTGCAACAGCAGCGATGTCGGATCGCAATAGCCGTCCCGCAAGGGTGCGAAGCGTGAGCGTAACCATCCGTGACCGCCTTCTGCGTGAGCTACGGGGCCAGAGCGTGGCCGTATGCATAATTCCTTGTAATCTGACTTCGATTTAGGCGGGGTTAAGCGACAGAACCTGGCGGGCGGTCTCCAGACGGGCCAGCTTGGCGTACAGCGGGGACCAGTCGTCATCCGCGTCGATGGCGGCCCATAGGGCCTCGACCTCGTCGATCAACATTTCCTCGGGCTCGGGAGCGGCGAACATCGGCGCCTCCAGCCGTTCCGGCCGGTCCGGCGCGTGTTCGAACAGGGCGAAGCGGAAGGCGTCGAAGGTCTCGCCCTGATACAACCTGCCGCGCGGTCCCTGCAGCGCCCGCGCCGAGGAGGCGAAGCCGCCGAACCAGTCGAAGAACAGCGGCTCCCAGCGCAGCGCCTCGCCGCCCTCGCGCAACAGGGCCAGGGTCGTGTCCAGCAGCCGCTGGTCGGCCGCCTCGCCGAGGGTTTGTACCCCCAGCCGTTCGAGAAAAGCCGCCCGCAGCTCGCGAATATTGGCCGGGCCGAATCCGTTCAGGGCTTCGGTCAGGGGCTCGGCGTCCGCAACCAGCTTCAGCGCCCCGCCCAGCTGGGTCAGGGCCCAGAACACCGCTTCGGGCTGGCGCGCGAAGGCATACAGGCCGGTCTGGTCGAAATAGGCGGCGGTGAAGCCGGGCTCACAGAGCGGCAGGAAGCGCCATGGGCCGTAGTCGAAGCTCTCGCCCGTGACGTTCAGATTGTCGGTGTTCAGCACCCCGTGGACGAAGCCCGCCGCGATCCATCGCGCCGCTAGCCGCGCCGACGCCTCGACCACGGCGCGCAGGAAACCGGGCACGTCTCCCGCCGCCACGGCCGGGTGGTAGAGCGCCCGGGCGTGCTCGATCAGGGCCTCGACCATGTCGGCCCGGCCCAGATAGGCCGCCCGCTGAAAGGTGCCGAAGCGGATATGGCTGTGCGACAGCCGCACCAGCACCGCCGACCGCGTCGGCGACGGCTCATCCCCGCGTTCCAGATCCTCTCCGGTCTCGATCAGGGAGAAGGCCCGGCTGGTCGGCACGCCCAGCGCCTCCAGCATGGCGGCGGCCAGCGCCTCGCGCACCCCGCCCTTGAGCGTCAGCCGTCCGTCCCCGGCCCGCGACCACGGCGTCTGCCCCGAGCCCTTTGTTCCCAGGTCGAGCAACCGGCCCCGGGCGTCCCGCATCTGGGCCGCCAGAAAGCCCCGCCCGTCGCCAAGGTCGGGGTTGTAGGTGCGGAACTGATGCCCGTGATAGCGCATGGCGAGGGGGCCGGGCTGGCCGGGCAGAGGCTCGAACCGGCCGAAATGGGCGATCCATTCGGCGTCGGTCAGCGCCTCCAGACCGACGCTCGCGGCGGCCCGGTCGTTGCGGACGCGCAGGATCGTCTGCGGGAAGTCCGCCGCCCGGACGGCGTCGCCATAGTCCCCTCCCAGTTCGAAGAAGCGCGGATCAGCGGCATAGGCGGGCGAGACGGGCATCCGGCGCAGATGCGGTCTCCCGCCTTGGGACGCAACCACTGGCCTGCGGTTGAACGCCGCGCGCCCCCGGGTATTGTGGGACGCAGAGATCAGGCCGGTTCGCCCCGGTCAGGCTGGCGCCCATGCAAAATGGTGCGAATCCGGTCCGGCGTCCGTCGATAACCTGACGCCACGACAGTCCTTTCCAGACTTCCGGAGACCGCCGTGGCGCGCAAGATCACTCTCGACTTCCTCAAGACCGAGGCCGCCTCCGGCATGGTGCTGGGGCTTGCGGCCGTGGCGGCTCTGATCGTGGCCAACTCGCCCCTCTCTCCGGCCTATTTCGGCTGGCTGACGAGCGAACACATCCTGCAGGTCGGCCCTCTGCTGCTGGAGTTGACGATCTCTGAGTGGATCAAGGAAGGCTTGATGGCGATCTTCTTCCTCGTGGTGGGGCTGGAGATCAAATACGAAATTCTCGAGGGCGAACTCAGCGATCCGCGCAAGCTGGCTACGCCGGTGCTGGCGGCGGTGGGCGGTATGGTCGCTCCGGCCGCGGTCTATCTGGCCGTCTCCGGCCTCATGAACGGGCCGCACGGCGGATGGCCGATCCCGTTGGCCACCGACATCGCCTTCGCCCTGGCGGTTTTCGCCGTGGCGGCGCGCAGACTGCCGTCCTCGCTGCGGGTCTTTCTCCTGACCCTGGCGATCGTTGACGACCTCGGCGCCATCGCCCTGATCGCCGTCCTGTTTTCCAGCGGAGTCGACTGGGTTCCGCTGGCCTGGATCGCCGGCCTGCTGGCGGTCGGGGCCGTGTTCGCGAGGGGGCGACGGGTCGCCGCCCCCTTCTGGGTGCTCGGTTTCGGCCTGGTCTGGTATCTGACGGTCCTGTCCGGCCTGTCGACCTCGCTGACGGCGGTGGCCTTTGCCCTGATCGTGCCCGTGGTCGATCGCAAGGATGACGGCCAGAGCCCGCTGAAGGAGGCGATGCACGACCTGCACCCTTGGGTCGCCTGGCTGGTCCTGCCCCTGTTCGCCTTCGCCAAGGCCGGCGTATCGTTCGCCGGCCTGTCGCTGGAGCAGGCCTTCGCGCCGCTGGTGCTGGGCGTCGCCCTGGGCCTGTTCGCGGGCAAGCAGATCGGGGTGTTCGGCGCCGCCTGGCTCGCTTCGGCCCTCAAAATCGGACGCCGCCCCACAGATGCGACCTGGCTGGAACTCTATGGCGTCAGTCTGCTGTGCGGGGTCGGGTTCACCATGAGCCTGTTTGTCGGGATCCTGGCCTTTCCGGGAGCCATCGACTCGGCCGAACAGGTCGAGGCCAAGTTGGGGGTGCTGGGCGGCTCGTTCCTGTCCGCCGTCGCGGGGGCCGCGGTTCTTGCCGTGGCGACGCGTCGGCGCACGATTTTGGCCGAAGCGTCCACGGATACTCACACGGACTAGGTGAATATTGACCTAGCGTCATCGATTTCTGTCGCTTTTACGTCACAGTCAGGCTTCCGCCGTGGCGGAAATGAGGCGCTGAGGCCCGCCACGCCTTGTCGCTGAGTCCGGCTTGGACTACCCCGGAGACTGGACTTTCCGCGCTCCACAGAAGGGTGCGGTCGAGGGATCAGGAAACGCTGAGGCCGCCGTTCATCACGGGGGCCCGGCCCATGTCGGGGAGCCACCATGCGCCTTACCAATCTTCTTCGCACCACTGTGTCGGCCGCCGTGGTCGGGGCCTGCGCCTTCGGCTTCGCCGGCGCCGCCTCCGCCCAGGACACGACCCAGGACGGACCACAGACCATCGACGACATCATCGTCACCGCCCAGAAGCGTGAGCAGAACCTTCAGGACGTGCCCATCGTGGTCACGACCCTGTCGCAGGAAACCTTGCAGGACGCCGGCGTCCGCGACATCAAGGACCTGCAGATCCTGACCCCCGGCATGACCGTCACCTCGACGGCGTCGGAAGCCTCGACCACCGCCCGCATCCGCGGCGTCGGCACGGTCGGCGACAACCCCGGTCTGGAAAGCTCGGTCGGCGTGGTCATCGACGGCGTCTATCGCTCGCGCAACTCGGTCGGCTTCGGCGACCTGGGCGAACTGGCCCGCATCGAGGTTCTTAAGGGCCCGCAAGGCACGCTGTTCGGCAAGAACACCTCGGCCGGCGTCATCAACATCCTCACCGAGGCGCCCTCGTTCACCCCCGGCTTCAACGGCGAAGTCACCATGGGCAACTACGGCGCCTGGGGCGTCGCCGGTTCGGTGACCGGCCCGATCAACGACCAGGTGGCGTACCGCTTCTATGCGGCCACCCGCGAGCGTGACGGCTTCATGAACATCGACACCGGCGACGGCCCGCGCGGGGAAACCGATGACGGCAACCAGAATTTCTCGACCGTCCGCGGCCAGTTGCTGATCCTGCCGAGCGACAGCGCCTCGATCAGGCTGATCGCCGACTATTCGACGCGCGACGAGTACTGCTGCGTCGGCACCCAGATCCGCACCGGCCCGACCTATCCGTTCGTCAATGCGCTGTCGAACGGCACGGGCCAGACGCCTCCGGCCGCCGGCTTCGGCGCGCTTCCCTTCTCCCGGACGGCGTTCGCCAACCGCGGAACGGACCAGGAAGTCGAGGATATGGGTCTCTCGGCCGAGGCCAATATCGACCTCACGTCGATGAACGCCACCCTGACCTCAATCACGTCGTGGCGTAACTGGGAGTTCGTCAACGGCCAGGATTCAGATTTCACCGGTGCCGACGTGGCCTATCGTCTGCCCGACGGCGATTTCGGCTTTGACGTCGAGAACGTGACCCAGGAACTGCGTCTGGCAGGTCAGACGGGCCGTCTGGACTGGCTGGTCGGCCTGTTCATGACCCGCGAGGAGATCGGCCGTAACGACAGCTTCTACCTGGGGGCCGACTACGCTCCCCTGCTGTCCTTCCAGCTCAGCGCCGCCCTCAACGGAGCTAACCCCCTGATCCCAATCAGCCCGGGCATCATCGGCTGCTTCACCCGGGCCGGAACCACGTCGGCGCAGATCCAGGGTTGCCTGGGCACTGGCGGCGCCATGCCCTCGCCCAGTCCCCTGGCCCCGACCGGACCGGCCTTCCCGGCCGGCCAGTCGCTCGAGGACGTCTACGCCCAGCGCTCCGAGTCGATCGCCATCTTCACCAACAACACCTTCGCGGTGACCGACCAGTTCGATATCACCCTCGGCCTGCGGTACACCTACGACGACAAGAGCCTCCGGGGGCTGCAGACGAACGGCACCGGCGCGGCGTCCGGCACCTGCGCCGCCGGTCTCGGCAACCAGGCCGCCATCGCCGGGGCGATCGGCGCCGCCAATACGCCCCTGATCCTCGGGCGGCTGTGCCTGCCCTGGTCCAACCCGTTCTACGCCGGGCGCACCGTCTCGGAGAACGAAAGCGACGGCCAACTGTCCGGCACCATCAAGGCCTCCTACCGGATTTCGCCGGCGGCCATGATCTACGGCTCGTTCGCGCGCGGCTACAAGAGCTTCGGCTACAACCTTGACCGTGTGCAGACCGGGATCACGCCGAACGCCTCCCTGCTGTTCCCGTCCGAAGTGGTGGACAGCTATGAGCTCGGCGCCAAACTGACCCTGCTCGATCGCTCCCTGCTGCTCAACGCCACCTATTTCGACCAGAGGTTCCAGGACTTCCAGCTCAATACCTTCCTCGGCACCTCCTTCGTGGTCGAATCGATCCCCGAGTTGACCTCGCGCGGTGTTGACGCCGACTTCCTGTGGTTCTCGCCGCTTGAGGGCCTGAGCTTCCAGGGCGGCGTGACCTGGACCGAGGCGGAGTACGGGAACTTCACCGCCGCCGACATGGCCAATCCCGGAAACTTCCCCCAGTTGTCGCTGCTGCCCGGCGCCCGGGCGTCGTTCGCACCGGAATGGTCCGCCACGCTGGCGATCAATTTCGACCGCGACATCGGCGCGGGCCTGCGCACCGGCTTCAGCCTCGCCGGCAAATATGTCAGCGACTACAACACCGGCTCCGACCTGCTGCCGTTCAAGAACCAGGACGCCTTCACCACCCTGAACGGGCGCATTCTGATCGGGTCCCAGGACGAGCGCTGGACGTTCGAGGTTTGGGGCCAGAACCTCACCGACGAGGAATACACCCAGGTCGCCTACAACGCCTTCCTCCAGGGGTCGGCGTTCCAGAGCACAGTCCAGCCGAACGGCACCTTCTACAACCCGGCGCGCGACACCCAGACCTACAATGCCTTCCTGGGCGCACCGCGCACCTACGGCGCGACCCTGCGCATCAAATACTAAGACCCCCGTCGCAGGACGGAGATCAGGCCGGCCGGGGGAAACCCCGGCCGGTTTTGTTTTGGGGAAGACTGATCCGGTGAAGACGATGAGACGGTCTGGGGGGGCGACGACCACGGCCGCGGCGCTGATGGCGGGCGGCGCGGCGGCGGCCGAGGATTGGCGCTCATGGTGATGGATCTCGAGATCGACTGCGCCGGGTCCCGGTAGCGAGTCGTGCACCAGCCGGGCTTCCTCGCCGGGGGAGCGCCGCTCGAGACGTTCCCCGGACGCGGCGTGGCAGCCGGTCCGGTCTGATACGCCCGCCGGCGCGCTCGCGGCCGTGCTTTGCGACGCCCGCCCGTTGGACCCGGGGTCGTCCGCCGATGTCGTGGCGTTCAAGCGCTTTGCGGACGACCTTTCCCGCCGTCGGCGGGGAACAGGCCGCCCGCCTCAGAATCTACAGGTCCCGCGCCCCGCCGGTGCTGACCGTGCGGCCCCCGCGCACCTTGCGGGCGATCCATCGTCCCGCCTTCATCACATTGCCCGGCCCGCGTTTCACGAAGCCCGGGAAGTCATCGACGATGGTGAAGATCGGCGGGATGAAGAGCAGCGACAGGAAGGTCGAGGAGATCAGCCCCCCGACCACCGCAATGGCCATCGGCTGGCGAAATTCGACATCGGCGCCCCAGCCCAGGGCGACGGGCATCATGCCGGCCCCCATGGCGAAGGTGGTCATCAGGATCGGCCGGGCCCGCTTGTGGGCGGCGTCCATCAGAGCGTCCAGCCGGGTCATGCCCTCCTTCTGGGCGATGACCACATAGTCGACCAGCAGGATGGAGTTCTTGGCCGCGATGCCCATCAGCATCAGGACCCCGATCAGGGAGGAGATGGAGAAGCTTGAGCCCCCGATCATCAGGGCCACGAACGCGCCGCCGATAGCCAGCGGCAGGGACGCCATGATCGTCACAGGATAGGCGAAGCTGCGGAACAGCAGCACCAGCACCGCATACATCAGCAGGATGCCGGTGGCGAAGGCGGTAGCAAATCCGACGATCATCTCCTGGATGAACTCGGTGTCCCCCGCGGGAACCTGACGGACGCCTTCGGGCAGGTTGTTGACCGAGGGCAACTTGTTCACCAGCGTGGCCGCCTCCCCGCTACGGATGCCGTCCAATTCGGCGGTGATCGTCGCGATCCGCGACCGGTCCTGGCGCAGGACCTGCGAGGGTCCCGCCCCGAACTGGATGTCCGCGACGACGCTCAGAGGCACCGACCCGCCCGAGGCCGTCGGTACCCTGAGGTTCTCGACCACCGAGAGGTCTTCCCGCGCATCCCGATTTAGTCGCAGGCGTATCGGCACCTGACGGTCGCCGAGATTGAATTTGGGCAGATTCTGCGCGATGTCGCCGATCGTCGCCACCCGGACCGTTTGAGAAATGGCGCTGGTCGAGACGCCCATCAGGGCAGCCTGATCCGGGCGGGGGGTGACCAGAATTTCCGGCCGCGCGATCGCGGCGGTATTGACCACATTCGCCAGCCCCGGAACGGTCCGCATTTCGGCCTCTACCCTGCGCGCCGCCTCGAGCAGGGTTGTCCCGTTGTCGCCCAGGATCGAAAACTGATAGCTGGTGCCGTCGCTGGGACCTCCGCCCTGTTGGGCGATGCCGGCGCCGATGCGCGCTCCCGGGACGGTCTTCCATCCGTCTACCATGGTGCGGGCGAAGGCCTTCTGGCTGAGCGATCGATCACCCTTGCCTACCAGGTCGGCATAGATATTAGCCTGGTTGACATCCTGTCCGCCGATCGCGGCGTAGACTGAGGTGACCTCGGGCCGCTCCCGCAGGTCGCGGGTCAGCCGCTGAACTACGGCGTCTGTCTGTGCGAGGGTGGCGCCGGGCGGCAGTTCGACCGAGAAGCTCGCTCGACCGCGGTCTCCGCTGGCGAGGAATTCGAACGGCACCTTGGTCGCCAGGAATCCGCATCCGACGAACAGCGCCGTCCCGAGGGCGAACACCTTCCAGCGGTTCTTGAGGCTCCAACCGAGCGCCTTCAGATAGCCCGACATCCAGGAAGGGTCTTTGTCGTCGTGTTTCTGGTGCTTGAGCAGATAGGCGGCCATCAGCGGCGTCAGGGTACGCGCCACGACCAGCGAGAAGGCCACCGAGATACAGGCCGCCAGGGCGAAGGCCTTGAAGAACTGACCAATGATGCCCGGCATGGCGCCGACGGGCGCGAAGACGGCGATGATTGTGGCCGTGGTGGCCACGACTGCGAGGCCGATCTCGTCGGCGGCTTCCATGGAGGCGTTGTAGGGCGTTTTGCCATCGCGCATGTGGCGCACGATGTTCTCGATCTCGACAATGGCGTCATCGACGAGGATCCCGATGGTGAGCGACAGCGCCAGCAGGCTGATGCCGTTGAGCGACTGGCCCATCGGCTCAAGGACAGCGAACGTCGGGACCAGCGACATGGGGATGGCGGTGGCGGTGATCAGGGTGGCGCGCCAGTCACGCAGGAAAATGAAAACGACGATGACTGCCAGGACGGCGCCGAGCGCCAGGGCTTCCAGCGAGGCGATATAACTTTCCTCGATCTCCTCGACGCTGGCGGTGACCTGCTCGATGCTCAGTTCCGGGCGCGCCTCGTCAATCTGCGCCACCGCTTCACGGACACGCTCGGCGATCTTGACCTCGCTGGCCGAACGCGAGCGCAGGAAGTTGAACGTCACGGCCTCCTGCCCGTCGTAACGAGCCAGGCGGCGCGGTTCGCTCCAGTGATCCTCGACCGAGCCGAGGTCTCCCAGCCGGACCGTGCGGCCCCCGCCCAGGGGGATGAGGGTTTCGCGCAACTGTTCTATTGAGCCGGCTGCCCCGAGGGTGCGGATCGACCGTTCTGAACCGGCTACGGTAACGCGCCCGCCGGGCTGGTCGCTATTGACGCTGGTCAGAGCCTGGCTCACCGAGGCGGCCGTGACGCCGTAGGAGGCGAGGCGGTCCGGATCCAGCTCAACCGCAATCTCGCGGCTGACGCCACCTGAGCGGTTGACCTCGCCGACGCCCTGGATCGCCAGCAGGGCGCGGCTGACATCATTGTCCACGAACCAGCTGATCTCTTCCGGCGTCATGGTCGAAGACCGAACGACCCAGGTGATCAGGGCGTCGCCCGTGATGTCGATCCGCTGGACGCTGGGTTCCTGCATATCCTGCGGCAGGCTGGCGCGCAGGCCGCTCATGGCGTTGCGGACGTCGTTGGTGGCGCGTTCGGTGTCGGTCCCCAGCTCGAACTCGATCGTGGTCGAGGACGAGCCGTCGGTGATCTGGGAGTTGATGTGGCGGACACCCGACAGGCCCGCGAGGGAGTCCTCGATCAGTCGCGTGACCTGGATCTCCATCTCGCTCGGCGCCGCGCCGGGACGGGCCGCGTACACATTGACCAACGGAAAATCGATGTCCGGATTGTTGTTGATCCGCATCCCAAGGAAGCCGTTGATCCCGGCGAGGGTCAACAGCACGAACAGCAGGATGATCGGGATCGGATTCCGGATCGACCAGGACGACAGGTTCTTCATTGTCAGGCGCCCTGGTTCCTGGCCGGAACGGCGGCGGGCGCCACGGTCACGCGGTCGCCGTCGCCGAGGAATCCGGCCCCGGCCACCACCACGCGCGAACCCGCCGTCAGTCCGTCGACCGCCGTCTGGTCCGCCACGCGCGACAGCACGGTGACCGGCTGGAAATGGGCGCGGTTGTCTCCGCGCACGACAAAGACCCCGGCGCGGTTCTCGCGGTACAGGACCGAAGCGGTCGGCACGGTCACGGCCGGCTGGGCTCCGACCTGGATGCGGGCGCGGGCGAACATGCCGGGGCGGAAGCCGCCGCCGGTCAGCGAGATGCGGGCGGTCCCCAGCCTGTTCTCGGCATTGACCTCGGAGGTGACGATGCGGACGCGGCCGGTGGCTTCACCCACCTGATCCGAGGAAATCACGGCGGTCTGGCCCGAGCGGACCAGAGCCAGTTCGGTCTCCGGCACCTGTGCGTCCAGCTCCAGCCGGCCGTCGCGGACGATGCGGAACAGTTCGGTCCCGGCGCCCACGATCTGGCCGCGGGTGACGCTGCGCCGGATCACCTGACCCGAGACGGGCGCCTTGATCGTGGCCTGTGCCAGACGCATGCGGGTCTCGGACAGCGAGGCCTGAGCGGCGGCGACATTGGCGCTGGAGGCGCGCTGGTTGGCGAGCGCCGTATCCAGCGAGGCCTGGCTGAGGAAGCCGCGCCCCTTCAGTTCCTGGGCGCGCTCCAGCGCCGCCTGATCCCGCGCGGCGTTGGCCTGGGCGGTCTGCACCGCGGCCTGCTGCTGCCGCAGCTGGGCGCGCAGCACGGCGTCATTCAGCTGCACCAGCGGCTGGCCCTGTCGCACCCAGGTTCCCTCATCGACGAAGACTCCCGTGGCCGTCAGGCCCCCGGTCTCGGCGCCGATCGGCACCTCTTCCCAGGCCGAGACGGTGCCCGAGGCGGTGACGGTGCGCGGCAGGTTCTGCAATGACGCTACGGCGATCGAGACGGTCTGGCTGGACCCCCCGCCGCCGGCCTTGGTCTCGGCCTTGGCCTCCGCCTTTCTGGCCGCCTCGTCGCCGCCGCACGAGGCGAGCGCGAGAGCCAGGACCGTCATGGCCGCGCCGGCCAGGCTGTTCCGCACAATGTTCGCCACGTCTGATCCCCATGGACGCTGCGGAGGGGAGCCGTGCGTCTCGCGTTCGGGTCGCCCGCCTGGGCGCCGCTGTCATCAGCCGTTGAATAGCGGTTTCACCGCCGCTTCTCAAACGCCAAAGCGCGGCCTTACGGCGAAGTAATCCGTGCTGGAGCCGGTGGCGGAACAGTCCGGAGACGGCGCGTCCGTTGGCGATCCGGCCCCGCCGTGCTACCGGCGCGGCCATGACGACCCCTCCCATCGACCGCATCCGCAATTTCAGTGTGGTCGCTCACATTGACCACGGCAAATCCACGCTTTCCGACCGGCTGATTCAATTCACCGGCGGCCTGACCGCGCGCGAGATGAGCGCGCAGGTGCTCGATTCCATGGATATCGAGAAGGAGCGGGGGATCACCATCAAGGCCCAGACCGTGCGCCTGAACTACCGGGCCAGGGACGGCCTCGACTATGTGCTGAACCTGATGGACACGCCCGGCCACGTCGATTTCGCCTATGAAGTCTCGCGGTCGCTGGCGGCGTGTGAAGGCAGTCTGCTGGTCGTCGACGCCTCGCAGGGCGTCGAGGCCCAGACCCTGGCCAACGTCTATCAAGCCATCGACAACAACCACGAGATCGTCCCGGTCCTGAACAAGATCGACCTGCCCGCCGCCGAGCCTGAGCGGGTGCGCCAGCAGATCGAGGATGTCATCGGCCTCGACGCCTCGGACGCCGTCCTGTGCAGCGCCAAGTCGGGCATCGGCATCGAGGAGGTGCTGCAAGCTATCGTAACGCGCCTGCCGGCGCCCAAGGGCGATCCGAACGCGCCGTTGAAGGCCCTGCTGGTCGACGCCTGGTACGACCCCTATCTGGGCGTCGTGGTGCTGGTCCGCGTTTTCGACGGCACGCTCAGGGCCGGCCAGCGGATCAAGATGATGCAGCACGGCTCGACCCATCTGGTCGACCGCGTCGGCGTCTTCCTGCCCAAGAACACCCCGGTCGACCAGCTCGGCCCCGGCGAGATCGGCTTCTTCACCGGCCAGATCAAGGAGGTGGCCGACGCCGCCGTCGGCGATACCATCACCGACGAACGCAAGCCCACGACCGAGCCGCTCAAGGGCTTCAAGGACGTGCAGTCGGTGGTCTTCTGCGGCCTTTTCCCGGTCGATGCCGCCGACTTCGAGGACCTGCGCGCCGCCATCGGCCGCCTGCGCCTGAACGACGCCAGCTTCACCTTCGAGATGGAATCGAGCGCCGCCCTCGGCTTCGGCTTCCGCTGCGGCTTCCTCGGCCTGCTGCACCTCGAGATCATCCAGGAGCGGCTCTCCCGCGAGTTCAACCTCGACCTGATCGCGACCGCCCCGTCAGTGGTCTACAAGATCGCCCAGCGCGACGGCTCGGAGATGGAGCTGCACAACCCGGCCGACCTGCCCGACGTGATGCAGATCATGGAAATCAGCGAGCCGTGGATCAAGGCGACCATCCTGACCCCCGACGAATACCTCGGCGGCGTCATCAAACTGTGTCAGGACCGCCGCGGCTCGCAGGTCGAACTGTCCTACGTCGGCGCCCGCGCCCTGGTGGTCTATGAGCTGCCGCTGAACGAGGTCGTGTTCGACTTCTACGACCGCCTCAAATCCATCTCCAAGGGCTACGCCTCGTTCGACTATGAGCTGTCGGACTACAAGGTCGGCGATCTGGTCAAGATGAACATCCTGGTCAACTCCGAGCCCGTCGACGCCCTGTCCATGCTGGTCCACCGCGGCCGGGCCGAGATGCGCGGCCGCTCGATGGTCGAGAAGATGAAGGAGCTGATCCCGCCCCATCTGTTCGTCATCCCCATTCAGGCGGCCATCGGCGGCAAGATCATCGCCCGCGAAACCGTCCGCGCCCTGCGCAAGGACGTGACCTCCAAATGCTACGGCGGCGACGCCACCCGCAAGAAGAAGCTGCTGGAGAAGCAGAAGGCCGGCAAGAAGCGCATGCGCCAGTTCGGCAAGGTCGAGATCCCGCAGGAGGCCTTCATCGCGGCGCTGAAGATGGACGATGATTGAGGTCAGGGAACGCCGGGTCCGCGCCGGCCCCTTGTCATCCCGGACGCAGCGACGCGAAGATCCGGGACGCTCGATCACTCCCGGCTCCCTCCCGGCCGCGGCGCCAGCCGCGAGCCGGGAGACGGGTCGGTACACAGCCCGGCGCCCACCCGTCTCCCGGATAATCGCGCCGCCCGCGGTCTGGCCTTCGGGGGCGAGGTGTTTGATGTGTCGGTGAGCAAGCCGGGCGGCGAGAAGGGCGTGGGGGTGAGGCTGGTTTAATGGGGGCGGTTCGGTAGAACGGACGAAACTTGGCAGCCTTGGGTTGGTAAGTCCTTGTTCCTGACTTGTTCTCCTGGCAGAATCTCCCCAGTCTGCCACCCTCAACAAGCGCGGAATCGCCGTGTCGGAGTATGCCCTCATGGTGAAGCAGGCCGGACAGGCGACCGCCGACGCGGCTGTGAGGCGGGGATATATTGACGGCCCGGTCACGCCTGCGAGTCCGCAGCCAAAGCTGAAACTGCTGCGCGGGGGCAAGGACCAACCGCCCGGCGACTTTACCTTCATTGACCTGTTCGCCGGCATCGGTGGTCTTCGTCGCGGTTTCGAATCCATCGGCGGTCGGTGCGTCTTCACCTCCGAGTGGGACAAGTTCAGCCAGCAGACTTACCGGGCGAATTTTCCGGACGATGACCACGAGATCAACGGCGACATCCGCGCCGTCGAAGCCGCCGACATTCCGGCCCACGATGTCCTCCTGGCCGGTTTCCCGTGCCAGCCCTTCTCCATCGCAGGCGTATCCAAGAAGAACGCCCTCGGACGCGCGCACGGCTTTGAGGACAAGACCCAGGGCACCCTGTTCTTCGATGTGGCGCGCATTATCGCTCACCATCGGCCCGCAGCCTTCCTGCTGGAAAACGTCCGCAACCTGGTCGGTCACGACAAGGGCAAGACCTTTCAAACCATCAAGGACGTGCTGACCGAAGAGCTCGGCTACACAATCGACTTCCGCGTCATCGACGGTCGCTCGTGGACGCCCCAGCATCGCGAGCGGATTTTCATCATCGGCTTCCGCGAGGATCAGGGCTTCCGCTTCGCCGATATGAAGCTGCCTGACGCCGCGCCGAAGCTGGCGGAAATCCTCCACCCCGGGGACGGGTCAGAGGTGCCGGACCAGCGGTTCACCGTCGGCAACTCGGGGCGGGTGGCTGACCGCTACACCCTGACCGACAACCTCTGGACCTACCTGCAGCGCTATAAGGAAAAGCACCAGGCCGCCGGAAACGGCTTCGGTTTCGGCCTGGTCGGACCCGGCGACGTGGCCCGAACCCTGTCGGCCCGGTACCACAAGGACGGGTCGGAAATCCTGGTGAAGCAGGAGGGCAGGTCGCCCCGTCGGCTGACGCCCCGCGAATGCGCCCGCCTGATGGGTTTCGATGATCCCCAAGGGAATGAGTTCCTCATCCCGGTGTCGGATACGCAAGCCTATCGCCAGTTCGGCAATTCTGTTGTGGTGCCGGCCGTGAAAGCCGTCGCCGAACATATGAAGCCGCACCTCTTCGCTGCGCTCGGGAAACGGCCGAAGGCCGGGCTTGGCTGACGTCGTCGATCCGGCGACCCGCAGCCGGATGATGTCCGGCATCCGGGGCAAGAACACCAAGCCGGAACTGCTGATCCGCAAGGCGCTCCACGCGCGGGGTTTCCGCTACCGGCTGCACTGTGACCTGCCGGGCAAGCCGGATATCTGTCTGCCGAAGCATCGGGCGGTGATCTTCGTCCACGGCTGCTTCTGGCACGGGCATGGGTGCCATTTGTTCAAATGGCCGAAGACGCGACCGGAATTCTGGCGGGCGAAGATTGGGCGGAACTGCGAGGTCGATAGAGCGGCGGATAGTCGTCTGTTGGATAGCGGCTGGCGAGTGGCGGTTATCTGGGAATGTGCCTTGAAGGGCCGGGAACATCTGCCACTTGAGGATGTGATCTCGACCTGCGCAAACTGGTTGAACTCAGATCAAATGCGGCTTGAGATCAGAGGAGGATAAGTGCGTCGAGGCATCCTGTCGGACTTGTTCGCTGGTGTCGTTACGAAGCGGCTGACGCTTGTCGAGACCATTTCGGAGCGGTCAAACCAGCACGAAATCCAAGGCACGCGACCACTCAGGAGCCTTCTGGGCGAAGATGACCGACGCGGGATTCCGACCCGGTTTATCTGGGTCTCGGACAAGCAAGAGGCGCTTTCCGAAGAGGGATTCATGAGTTGGTCGGACGTCCGCAAAGGGAAGCCGCGGGCGGCAGAGTTCCATCTCTACTATTCGGGGAATTCAGTCACGGAACGGATGCAGGAAGGCGACCAGCTGTTCCTGGCGCTCCAGCGGGACGATTCACTGCTAGTGATCGTCACACCCGCCGCCAGCACCATCCAAAACCAACTTCTGTGGCTGTTCAGCTTGCCACAGCAACCAGACTTCGATTTCAGCCTTCAGAAGATCGACGAGAAGCACAACGTCGAGCTGGATTTTGCCACCCGGTACATTCTTGAAGAGCTTGGGATCGAGTCGGAGGAGCCGGAAGCGGCGCGGCTTGACGAGCTGATCGAGAGGTTTGGGCTGGTCTTTCCAACCACTCGGATCTTTTCCGAGTTTGCCCGAGCGTCATTGCCGGAGGTTTCGGCCGCCGACGATCCCGATCATGCGTTGATCGAATGGATGGATCGCGAAGAGCAGCTCTTCCGCCGTCTCGAACGCCGGATTGTCGCGGACCGAATTGGGAACGGATTTCAGTCACCCAGAGGGATAGATGTGGACGGTTTCCTGTCCTTCTCCCTCAGTGTCCAGAACCGTCGAAAATCCCGCGTTGGTCTGGCCCTTGAGAACCATCTTGAGGCGGTATTCACCGCACAGGACGTTGGCTACCAGCGCGGCGCCGAGACGGAAAATCGCAACAAGCCGGACTTCCTTTTCCCAGGTGGCGAACAGTATCGCGATCGGGTATTTCCTGCTGAACGCCTCACAATGCTAGGGGCGAAGTCCACGTTGAAGGACCGCTGGCGGCAGGTTCTGTCGGAGGCGCAGCGCATTGAGGAAAAACATATACTGACGCTGGAGCCCGGTATTTCCGAGAACCAGACTGATGAGATGCAAGCGAAGCACTTGCAACTCGTCATACCGCGTCGGCTGCACAGCACCTTTCGCTCAAGGCAGCAGGAGTGGCTGATGACCGTCGCGGACTTCCTGTCCGTCGTTCGAGCGCGACAGTAGCCGGAGCGGTCAAGCCGGCTTCCCTCTTTCGTCATCCCGGCGAAGGCCGGGATCCAGCGGCGCCGAAGGCGATCTGTTCAGGCACCGTGTCCGCGACAGCTTCGCGCTCACGCGCGCCGCTGGGTTCCGGGTCTGCGAGCCGCTGCGCGTCTCTGCGCCCGGAATGACGAAAGCGGAGGGTGATGGCGTGAGGGGCGGGGCCTCTATTCCGACACTCCGATTTCAGCCGCAGCCGGCGTTTCCGGCTTTCTCCTCAGCAGGACTTCGGGGCGCCGTAGAGTCTCCGACATGCCCACACGCCCTCCCGTCGTCCCGTGTCACTATCACCTGAGCAAGGAGACCTGGGTGGAGGTCGTCGAAGCCTATCGCAGCGGCGCGACGGCGCGGGAGCTGGCGGTCAAATGGAAGGTGTCGCCGGGGTCGGTCTACTATCAGGCCGGGCGCGCGGGCTGGAGCAAGAAGCGGAACGGCGATCAGCTTGCGAGGGAGCATGCCAAGGCCATCGAGGCGGCCGAGGCGGTGCGGGCCGAGCCGGCGAGGCGTGAGCAGCGGGCGCTGAAAAACCTCTTCGCCCCGGCGCCGACCGACGACCCCGAGGCCGCCGACCCGGCCGCCCTCGCGCGGGCGGCGACGCTGGCGTCGGGGCGGGCGATGAAGGGGCGGCTGTGGAACGAGGCGAGGGCGCTGGCTGCGCTGGCCGAGAGCTATGCGCGGCTGGCGGAACGGGCCGGGCGGCGCGGGGACGACGAATGGGGCGGGGCGGAGCCGGACGAGGCGGCCTTCGAGGCGGTGCGGCGCAAGGTGCTGGGGTGGGGGCCCGAGGCGATCACATCCCCCACCCGCCTTGAAGCCGGGGGCGAAGGCGAGGACGGGGCCGAGGCGCGGGACCCCGCTGGTCGGTGACCGGGGAGCCGCGCGAAGCGCCTGGCCGCGTCGGGTCGGGAGGCCCCGAAGGGCCGACGACCGCGGCCCAACAAGAATGCCGCTACCGCTTCCTGAACCGCGTGGCCTCCGACTTCAGGTTCGAGCCCCAGTCGGTGACCGGCTGGTCGGGCTCGGCGTGGAACGGCAAGGCGCCGGCGACGCCGCGCATCGACAGGGCCAGCGGCAGGGCCCAGTGGGCCAGCATGCGCAGCGGCTTGCGCCGCGCGTCCATGACGTCCCAGCCTTCGGCGGCGAAGGCCTCGGCCATGTCGGCGGGATCCAGCCGCTCGATGCCGTCCCAGTCGGCCGGCAGGGCGACGGCGCCCGCCTCATCCGGGGTCAGGCCGAAGGCGGCGCGGGCGGTTTCATCGATGGCCTCGGCGATGTCGGGGAATTCATGGCGCTCGTCCGGGTCGGCGGCGCGCGGCTTCATCAGCGCCTTCAGTTCGAGCGCATCGACGCCCGGAAGGTCGAGCAGGCGGCGCAGGCCGGCGGGGTTTTCGGAAGACTGGGTCATGGCCGCAGTCTCTAGCCCATCACTGGTCCGCCCGCACCCTCGCGGCGCCGCCGGGGGCGCCCGGCGGCGCGATCGGGAACGCCCCGCATCCCCGCACGTTACGGAGGGGAACCGAAAGAGGCTTCCCATGTACAAGCGTATCTCGATCACCTCCGCCCTCCTGCTCGCACTGGCCGCCCCGACGGCGGCCCTGGCCGACGCTCCCGGCCATGGCGACCGCCAGGAACGCGGCGACCACCAGGAGCGCGGCGACCGCCAGGAACGCGGCGACCGCCAGGAACGCGGCGATCGTGGCGGCGATGACGACCGCGGCAATGGTCGCGGCAACGGCCATGGCCGGGGCGATGATCGCCGCGCCGAACGCCCGGACACGCGCGTCATCGAGATCGTCCGTGGCAACCGCCACGATGATGACCGCGACGATGATGACCGCGACGATGACGACCGCCGGGAATACCGCGAGGACCGTCGCGACGACCGGCGCGAGATGCGCCGCGAGGTGGCGCGCGAGGTGTTCCAGACCCGCGACGGCCGCCCCGTGGTCTATTTCCAGCGCGACCGCGACCGCGGCCTGATCGCCGGCTGCCCGCCCGGGCTGGCCCGGAAGGATAACGGCTGCCTGCCGCCGGGACAGGCGCGTCGGATCGCCCGCGACGCCGCCGCCGACCGCTATGAGTCGCTGTGGCGCCGGGACGGGGACGACTCCCGCTACCGCTATGAGAATGGCTATCTGTACCGGATGAACCAGCAGGGTTCGCTGCTGGGCTATCTGCCCGTACTCGGCGGGGCGCTGGCCCCCGGCGCCACATGGCCGTCGCAGTATGCGTATCAGGCGGCGCCGGAGTACTATTCCAGCTATTTCGGCCTGCCGCAGGGCCGGGACTACCGCTATGCCGACGGCGCCCTGTACGGCGTCGATCCGCAGACGCAGATGATCAGTCAGGTCGCGGCCCTGCTGACGGGTCAGAACCTCAGCGTCGGCCAGGCCATGCCCAGCGGCTATGACATCTACAACGTGCCCTCCGCCTACCGGAGCCAGTACGCCGACAACGCCAATGCCATGTATCGCTACAACGACGGCTATGTGTACCAGGCGGATCCCAAGACCCAGCTGATCACCGCCGTCATCCAGCTGCTGACCTGATCCGGAGCACGAGAATGGGACTGACGATGCGGTGGGCGCTGGCGCCCCTCTGTGTGATGGCTCTGGCCGGGTGCGGCGACGGCGCCGGCAAGGCGGACGGGACGGGGGCTGCGGCGCCCTCGAACCGGACCATCGCTGCGACGCTGAAGGACGACCGCGCGTTCGGAACGCTCGAACGGGTGCTGGACAACGCCGCCCTCGGCGACGTGCTGGCGGGGAAGGGTCCCTATACGGTGTTCGCCCCTTCCGACGCCGCCTTCACCGCCTCGGCCGGCGATCTGGGCGATGAGGCGATGAAGGCCCAAGGCGCGGCCATGCTCCGCGCCCACATCGTGCCTGGGGCCCTGACCCGCGCCGACATTGAGGCCGCCATCGCCCGCGAGGGCTCGGGCCAAGTCCAGATGCGCACCATGGCCAACAGCCTGCTGACCTTTTCGAAGGAAGGCGAGACTGTGATCGTCATGGGCGACAACGGCGCCCGCGCGCGCTTGAGCGGCTCCGAGACCGTGGCCTCTAACGGCGTGGTGCAGCCGATCGACGGTCTGCTGATGAGGGCGGCGCCGGCGGTCGCGAACTGACGGCATTGACCCGGGGCGCGCTGCGGTCGAGAGCATGTCCGCATGACCGTCGTCTCAAAAGCTCCCCGTCTCGCCGTACTGATTGACGCCGAGAACGCCTCGGCCCGCATCGCCGAGGCTCTGTTCACCGAGATCGCCACCCTGGGCGAGGCCTCGGCGCGGCGCATCTACGGCGATTTCGCCTCGGCCCAGCTGGGCGGCTGGACCAGGGTGCTGGCCCGGTTCGCCATCCAGCCGCAGCAAAATTTCGCCAACACCAAGGGCAAGAATTCGGGCGACATCGCCCTGGTCATCGACGGCATGGACCTGCTGCATTCGGGCCGGTTCGACGGCTTCTGCCTCGTCTCCTCGGACGCGGACTTCACCCGCCTGGCGTCGCGCATCCGCGAGGAGGGGGTCGATGTCTATGGCTTCGGCGAGCGCAAGACGCCCGAGAGCTTCCGCCAGGCTTGCACCCGCTTTATCTACACCGAGAACCTGACCGCGCCCGCGGCCGAGGAGCCGGCGCCGGCGGCTGGCGGGCGAGCGGCTATGGCGACCTCGACACCGGGCGCTTCTTCGGCGGCCCCGGGCAAGCGCAAGCCGGTCGAGGCGGCCCGTCTGATCGCCACTGTGATCGCCGACATGGACGAGGACGGTGACGGCTGGGTCACGGTCAGCGGCCTCGGCGACCGGCTGCGCAACGCCTATCCGGACTTCGACCAGCGCTCCTACGGCCACGCCAAACTGTCGGACCTGATCCGGGCGACGGGGCGGTTCGAGGTGCAGACGGGGGCCGCCGGCGGGGCCATGCGGATCCGGGACAAGGCCTAAAAGCGGATCACCGTCCGCACGGCGCGGCCGTCGGCCAGATCGTCGAAGGCGGCGTTGATGCCCTCCAGCCCGATCGTCCCGCTCAGCAGCCGGTCGACCGGCAGCCGCCCCTGCCGGAACAGGGCGACATAACGAGGGATGTCGCGGCTGGGCACGCAGGTCCCGATGTAGCTGCCCTTCAGGGTCCGCTCCTCGGCGACCAGCTGGACGACATTGACCGCCAGCGCGGCGTCGGGCGGGGGCAGGCCCGCGGTGACGGTGGTCCCGCCGCGCCGCGTCATCCGCCACGCCGCCTCCAGCGCCGCGACCGATCCGGCCATCTCGAACACAAACTCGACCCCGCCGCCGGTCAGGGCCCGGACCTGCTCGATGGCGTCGGGGGCGGCGGCGTTGACCGTCTGGACCGGCCCGAGGCTGCGCGCCAGGGCCAGCTTGTCCTCGCTGATATCCACGGCGACCACCGGCCCGGCGCCAGCGGCCAGCGCCCCCAGCACCGAGGACAGGCCGACACCGCCGAGGCCGATGACCGCCACACTCTGGCCGGCCCGAACCTGCGCCGTATTGACCACCGCCCCGACCCCGGTCAGCACCGCGCAGCCGAACAGGGCGGCGTGCTCGAACGGCAGGTCGCGGTCGACCTTCACCAGCGATCGGCGCGACACCACCGCATGCGCCGCAAAGGCCGAACAGCCGAGATGGTGATTGAGATCGCCCGCCGCATTGTGGATGCGCCGGCCACCGGTCAGCAGTTCGCCCTTGCCATTCGCCGCCGCCCCGGGCTCGCACAGGGCGGGGCGTCCGCCGGCGCAAGGGCCGCAATGGCCGCAGCTGGGCATGAAGACCATGACGACATGGTCGCCGATTTCGAGATCAGTCACGCCGGGACCCAGCGCCTCGACCACCCCCGCCGCCTCATGGCCCAGCGCCATCGGCAAGGGCCGGGGCCGGTCGCCGTTGATAACGCTGAGGTCCGAATGGCACAGGCCGGCGGCCTTTATGGCCACCAGCACCTCCCCCCGGCCGGGCGGATCGAGCGTCACCGTCTCGAGCGACAGCGGGCGGCTGTCGGCATAGGGGCGGGCGGCGCCCGTGGTCCTGAGAACGGCGGCGGTGGTCTGCATCCGGGGAGGCTAGGCGCTTGACGCCGCGTCCGCCAAGCCCAAGGCTGGGACTCAATGAAGCGCGCCAATCGCACTCAAGCAGCGAGGCGCCGCGCGCCGAGCGATAGCGCAAAAAGGGATGAGATGACCGGAACGATCGAACGGACGAAGCGGGGCGACTATCGCCGGTTCCAGGCCATATCCACGCGCTGGATGGACAATGACGTCTACGGTCATGTGAACAATGTCGTCTACTATTCGTGGTTCGACACGGCGGTGAACCGGCTGCTGGTCGTCAACGGCCTGATAGACATCCACGAGGGCAAGACCATCGGCCTGGTGGTCGAGACGGGCTGCCGCTATTTCTCGCCGACCGCCTTTCCGGACGAGATCGAGGCCGGCGTCCGGGTGGCGCACGTCGGCACGTCATCGGTCCGCTACGAGGTCGGTCTGTTCCGCAACAAGGAGCAGGAGGCGGCGGCGGTCGGCTATTTTGTCCACGTCTATGTCGACCGCGAGAGCAAGCGGCCGGTCTCGGTGGACGACAAGATGCGGGGCTTTCTGGAGAGTCTGAAAAGTTGATGCTGGCGTTCTCCCTCCCCTTCATGGGGAGGGATGTCGGCGCAAAGCGACGACAGGGTGGGGTATATCAGGGCAGCGAAAGACCCTGCGGCCGTCGTCGGGTCGCCGTGCGACCCTCCTCCTCCACCCCACCCGTCTGTCGCTATCGCGACAGCCACCCTCCCCATGAGGGGAGGGAGAACCCTCACTCTTAGTCGTCCAGCCGTCCCATCAGGGCCAGCGCCCCCACGGCGGTCAGCACGCCCAGGGTGAAGGCGGCGATGATGGCGCCGGCGGCCACGGGGGTGGAGACGTTGACCGAGCGGGCCTCGTACCATTCGACGAGGTCGGCGTCGTCAAGGTCCAGATCGCTGTCCTCGTAGAGATCGGGGTCGTAGATGGCGTCTTCGACGGTCATGGGAGGCTCCGGTGGCGTTGCAGATGTAATCCGCGCCGCGCGCCCCGGTTCCTGCCCCAAACCCGACGCGGAGCGGCGCCGTGCCGTGACAGGCTCTCCGCCATCGGCTAGATGCCGGCTCCGACTTTCATGACTCTCAGCAAGACGACGCTCACATGGCCGGCCACTCAAAGTACAAGAACATCATGCACCGCAAGGGTCGCGCCGATGCGGTGCGCTCCAAGCTGTTCTCCAAACTGTCGCGCGACATCACCGTGGCGGCCAAACTGGGCATGCCCGACATCAATATGAACCCGCGCCTGCGTCTGGCCGTGAACAACGCCAAGGCCGAGAGCCTGCCGCGCGACGTGATCCAGCGGGCCATCAACAAGGCCGCGGGCGGCGACGTCGATACGATGGAAGAGGTCCGCTACGAGGGCCGGGGACCGGGCGGCGTGGGCATCATCGTTGAGGCCCTGACCGACAACCGCAATCGCGCCAACTCCAACATCCGGTCTTGCTTCACCAAGAACGGCGGCCAGCTGGGCGAGATGAACTCGGTCGCCTTCATGTGGAACAGAGTTGGACAGATTAGATACCCGGCCGAGGCCGGCAGCGAGGACGCGGTCATGGAGGCCGCCATCGAGGCCGGCGCGCAGGACGTCGAGAGCGATCTGGTCAAGCCGGACATCTATGAGGACGCGCCGGGCCACACCATCTGGACGACCTTCGAGGACCTCAATGAAGTGGCCGAGGCCCTGTCGAAAATCCTCGGTGACGCCAGGTCGACGGCGCTGGTCTGGCGCCCGCAGACCGAGGTTCCGGTCACCGGCGAGGCAGTCGGCACGCTGATGAAGCTGTTCGATGCGCTGGACGCCGAGGACGACGTTCAGAACGTCTATTCGAACGAGGACATTTCGGACGACGACCTGACGAAGTACGCGGGCTGACGCTCGTCAGGCGAAGGCGCGGGGTTCGACCCAGGCGTCGGTGCGCCGGATCGGCCGTCCCGGCCGGCGAAGGCGGATCAGGCTGTGCAGGGCGTCGGCCAGATCGAGCAACTGCTCATGCGGGAGTGCCGCCCCGGTGCGCACGATCTGTTCCCCACAGGGGCCGCGAGCCGCGAACCGGGCTCAGGCCCGGAAGGCCCCGAAGGCGATGATCGCAATGACGATGGCCGCGACGACGATCATGGCGAAGACCGCGCGGACCCGGCGACCGTCGCGCATCGTCTCATAGGCGGCTTCGTCCAGCCAGTAGCGGTCGCCGCTCTCGCGCACGGCCTCGCGCCGCACCAGCCGTTTCACGGCCGCCCGGCCGCCGGGGCGGTTCAACGACAGGGGCGCTGCCCGGTCCGCTGATGTAGCTCCATGCTCGCGCAGAGTTTGCACCACCGCTCGCTCGGCCCGCCGCGCCATGGCCACGACCACCGCCCCGCCTGAACTCGACATCGCTGTATTCCCCGGTCAGGCGCGGACACTAGCCCGGAACGGGCCGGGGCGGAACAGCAGGCCCGCGCAACCGTTGCCGTGGCATTGAGCGGACGTCGGCGGGCAAGGCGCCCGCCTGGTTCGCACCATCAGAATGCCGATCTCACTGACCCTCCTGTCTCCCTCCCCAAGGATTTCCCATGCAAGGCTTCGTCGACAACATCGAAACCCTGACCACCGAAAACACGGACTTCCGCCGCGTGCTCTACACCGGCGAATATCTGCAGCTGGTGCTGATGGCCCTGAAGCCGGGCGAGGAGATCGGCGAGGAGGTCCACGAGGACCACGACCAGTTCTTCCGCATTGAATCCGGCGCGGGCGAGGTGCTGATCGACGGCAAGCGCACGCCGATCAAGGACGACGACGCCATCATCGTGCCCGCCGGCGCCCGGCACAATGTGGTCAACACCGGTGACGCGCCCCTGACCCTGTACACGATCTACGGTCCCCCCGATCACAAGGATGGCGTCATCCGCGCCACCAGGGCCGAGGCCGAGGCGAAGGAAGAACATTTCGACGGCAAGACCACCGAATAGATCGGTCCTTGATCGACAAGCTCTGCCGGCGCTAGGCTGAAGATTCGTCAGTCAGCGGAGCGATTTACACAAATGAACTGGGATCTGGTGTGGCCGGTCCTGGCGGCCATGACGGCCGGCGGGTTGATCGGGGTCGAGCGGACCTATCACGGGCATCCGGCCGGATTCCGCACGCATATTCTGGTGTGTCTGACCTCCTGTCTGCTGATGCTAGCGGCCATGCACCAGTCGACCTGGGCCTTCACCGCCCTGCCGGGGCAGA
Source organism: Brevundimonas sp. (assembly GCF_030682035.1). Lineage (GTDB taxonomy): Bacteria > Pseudomonadota > Alphaproteobacteria > Caulobacterales > Caulobacteraceae > Brevundimonas. The sequence goes on from NZ_JAUXQZ010000003.1 coordinate 129,909, forward strand.
CGGTGGTGATCGACCCGACGCGGATGTCGCACGGCCTGCTGACCGGCATCGGCTTCCTCTGCGCCGGGGTGATCTTCCGCGAGGGCTTTTCGGTCAAGGGCCTGACCACGGCGGCCTCGCTGTGGGTGACATCGGCCGTCGGGGTGCTGTTCGGCGTGGGGATGTGGAACCTGGCGCTGATCGGATCCGTGGCGACGCTCGGGGTGCTCGCCGTCCTGCGGCTGCTGGATGCGCGCCTGCCCCAGATCGGGGTCATGGACCTGCACCTGCGCTGGACGCGGGCCGCCGCCCCGGGCGAAGCCGCCGTGCGCGCCCTGCTGGCCGACAGCGCCCTGAAGTGCGTCCAGATCGGCCACGTCGTCAGCCCTGACGGTCAGATGCATGAGCATCACATCAAGGCTCGGGGCCAGATGCCGCTCGAAATCGACTCGGTCGTCCGGCGGCTTTCAGCCACTCCCGGCCTGGCCGGGTTCTCGGTCATGCCGCGCGACAATTGAGACGGTCCGAATCCGGGTCATTGTTCGGTAACCGGGATTGAGGCATGAATGGAACGAATGACGAACGTTTCGACTCGAATCCTGGGGCTGGACCCCGGCCTGCGCCGCACCGGCTGGGGCGTGCTGGTGGCGGAAGGGTCGCGTCTGCGCTGGATCGCCCATGGCGTCATCAGCCCGCCCGAGGCCGCGCCTTTCAGCGAACGGCTGCTGTTCCTGCTCGAGGCGGTGGGTCAGGTCTGCCACGACCATGACTGCGACGAAGCGGCGATCGAGGAAGTGTTCGTCAATATGAACCCGGTCTCGACCCTGAAGCTGGGCCATGCCCGGGCGGCGGTGATGCTGGCCCCGGCGCGGCGCGGCCTGTCGGTCGCCGAGTACTCCCCGAACCTGATCAAGAAGGCCGTGGTCGGCGCCGGCCATGCCGACAAGATCCAGATCGCCTTCATGGTGAAGCGGCTGCTGCCCTCCGCGGGGGATGTAAAGGCCGACGCCGCCGATGCGCTGGCGGTGGCCATCACCCATGCGCAGATGCGCAAGCGGGCCCTGCTCATTCCTCCCCCATCGGGGGAGGGGGACCATGCGAAGCATGGTGGAGGGGGCCGGACCCGGACACCGGAGGTACGGGTGAGCCCCCTCCCCCGCTTCGCGGCCCCCCTCCCCCGACGGGGGAGGATTACATCATGATCGGTCGTCTGAGAGGGGTGCTGGCCGAGGTCGAGGCGGACCACTGTCTGATCGACTGCGCCGGCGTGGGCTATGTGGTGGCGTGCGGGGCGCGGACCCTGGGCCGGCTGCCGGCGCCCGGCGATGAGGTGACCCTGCATATCGAGTCGAACTGGAACGCTGAGAGCGGGCCGCGGCTGTACGGCTTCCTGACCCGCGATGAGCGGCGCGCCTTCACCACCCTGACCGCTATTCAGGGCGTGGGCCCCAAGGCGGCGCTGTCGGTGCTGGACGTCCTGCCGCCGGGCGAGCTGGCGGCGGCGGTGGCGCGCGAGGACAAGGCGGCGGTGGCGCGGGCCAACGGCGTCGGCCCCAAACTGGCCCTGCGCATCGTCACCGAACTGAAGGGCAAGCCGCTGGGGGACGCCTCGTTCACGCCCTCGGCCCCCGGCGCCCATGCCGAGATCGCGCCGGCGACGCCCAGCGTCACGGGCGAGGCCGTCTCGGCTCTGCTGGGCCTGGGCGTGGCCGAGGTCAATGCGCGCCGCGCCGTCGATCAGGCGCTGATCCGGCTGGGCGATGAGGCCGATCTGTCGGCAGTCATCCGCGCCGCCCTGCAGGAGCTGGGACGGTGAGGAGGGAGTGGCGAGTGGCGAGTGGCGAGTGGCGAGGAACTCTCCGTGATGTCGGAGTTGTTCCTGGCCGTACCGGTTGGATTCTCTCGTTTGCGGCAGGCGTGCTCGACACTCGCCCCTCGCCACTCGCCACTGGGGCGGCGCATGTCTGACGACCGCATCATCTCCGGCGCGCCCGCCCCCGGCGAGACCCACGACCGCGCCCTGCGGCCGCAGACCCTGTCGGAATTTGTCGGCCAGGAGCAGGCCAAGGGCAATCTGAAGGTCTTCATCGACGCGGCGCGAGGCCGGGGCGAGTCGCTGGACCACGTCCTGCTGTTCGGCCCGCCGGGGCTGGGCAAGACGACCCTGGCGCAGATCGTGGCGCGCGAGCTCGGTGTCGGCTTCCGCGCCACTTCCGGCCCGATCCTGGCCAAGGCGGGCGATCTGGCCGCCATCCTGACCAATCTCGAACCGCGCGACGTGCTGTTCATCGACGAAATTCACCGCCTCGCCCCGACGGTCGAGGAGATCCTGTATCCGGCCATGGAGGACCATGTGCTGGACCTGATCATCGGCGAGGGGCCCTCGGCGCGGTCGGTGCGGATCGATCTGGCGCCCTTCACCCTGGTCGGGGCGACGACGCGGGCGGGGCTGCTGGCCACGCCGCTGCGCGACCGGTTCGGCATTCCGTTGCGGCTGGAATTCTACACGCCCGAGGAGCTGGTCCGGGTCATCACCGGGGCGGCGCGCAAGATGGGCGTGGCCGTCAATGACGAGGGCGCGCGCGAGATCGCCAGCCGCTCGCGCGGCACGCCGCGCGTGGCCGGACGGCTGCTGCGCCGGGTGCGCGACTTCGCCGAGGCGGAGGGTTCGCCGGTCATCGACCGGCTGGCCGCTGCGCGCGCGCTGGCGCGGCTGGAGGTCGATGAGGCCGGGCTGGACAGCCTCGACCGCCGCTTCCTCAAGGCCCTGATCGAAAACTACGGCGGCGGGCCGGTCGGCATGGACACCCTCGCCGCCGCCATCGCCGAGGCGCGCGACTCGGTCGAGGACGTGATCGAGCCCTATCTGCTGCAACAGGGCTTCATCCAGCGCACCCCGCGCGGCCGCATGGCCTGCGCGCGGGCCTATGCCCACCTCGGTCTGGTCGAGCCGCCCAAGCCGGTGGAGCAAGGTGGGCTGTTCGGAAAATGAGACGATCCTTCACCTTCGATTCTCCGAAGGACCAAGCCAATCTGGTCAAGCACGGCCTGTCCTTGGAGAAGGCCCATTCGTTCGATTTTGAAACCGCTCTCAAGGTGGTCGATACCCGCCGGGACTACGGTGAGGTCCGTGTTCAGGTTTATGGTATGATTGAAGGAAGACTGCATGTGTTGGTCATCAATCCCCGCTCAGGCGGCGACAGGGTGATCAGCTTGAGGCGAGCAAACAAGCGAGAGGTGCGCCGCTATGGCGGACAAGTGGGTTCTCAATCCTGACGACTACGACGACGTCGAGATTGACGATGATGACAACCCGGAACTGACCGACGAGGCCTTCGCCACGGCGCGGCCTCTGCGTGAGGTGCTGCCGGAACTTTATGCGCGCCTGGTTGCTGGGGAAGAGGTGGCGCTGAACCTGCCTGCGGCGACGATTCGGGCCTTCGCCGAGGAAGGCGAGGACTGGCGGGAGCGGATGGCGGAGGCCCTGACCGAGGCGGCGCGGAAGAAGCACGCCGCCTGATCACGCCTATTGCGGTGCCGGAGCCGGCGTCGGCGTGAATCGGAAATTCAGCGCCTGTATGGTTACAGGCCGGGTCGGGGCCAGCAGCAGCCGGCCCTCGATCAGGCCCTTGTCGCAGGTCCAGCGGAAGGTCCCGGACAGGTCGCCCGTCGGGGTGATCGGCGCATCTGTGGCGCAGGCGCCCGCGTCGGTCCGGAGCGCCCCCAGCACCGTCCGCCAGTTCTCCACCGAACGATCCATCAGGAAATTCATCGCCAGCCGGTCGCCCGCCACGCTCACGTCCCCAGCCGCCCAGATGCGGCCGAGGTCGAGATAGCGTTCGGCGAGGATGTCGCTGGTCGCGAGCGGCCGGACCGGGGCCAGCCCGCCACGCACGAGGGTCGAGGCGGCCTCCAGCAGCGGGCCTGACGGCCCGGCGTAGGTGCGGTTGGAGAAGGCGAACAAGCCCGTCCGCCGGTCCGGCATCAGGATCATGTAAGAGCCGTAGCCGGGGTAGCCGCCGCCGTGCGCCAGAAACGCGCCGATCTCGCAGTCGGTGTTGGCCTGCAGACCCATGCCATAGGCCCCGGCCCCGGGGCAGGGCTGGCCGTCGGCGCCGGCGCGGCTGCGCGATGAGACGAAATTCGAGCCCTGGGCCATTTCACGTACGGTCGAGCGCCGGACCGGGCCGGTCTCCGGGTCGTCGCGGGCGGGCCAGGCCGACAGCAGGAAGGAGATCCAGCGGGCATAGTCCTCGGCGCTGGTCTGGACCCCGCCCATGGAGCCGAAGACGCCGTGCCGCATGTCGGGCTCCCGCGACCAGGCGTCGTTCTCCCAGCGGTATCCGATGGCGCGGCGGTCCTGCGGGGAGGCGAAGACGTCGTAGCCGCTGGAGGTCATGCCCAGCGGGGCCATGATCTCGGCCTCGATGTATTCGTTGTAGGGCCGCCCCGAGACGTTGGTGACGATCCGGCCCAGCAGGGCGTAGCCGAAGTTGGAATATTCGAACGCCGTCTGCGGGGCCCGGGTAAATGGCACGCCGTCGGTCAGCATCCGGGTGAACTCGGCCTCGGTGATGACCTGCTGGCGGTCGCCCCACGGGTCGTCGGTGACAAAGCCGCCGGTATGGTTGAGCAGGTCGCGGACCCGGATGCGCGGCGAGTCGGCGGTGGCGTAGGTCCAGTTCGCCATCTCGGGCACATGGGTCTCGGCCAGATCGTCGAGCGACAGCTTGCCCTCGTCGCGCAGCTTCAGGATCGCCAGGGCGGTGAAGGCCTTGGACATGGAGGCGATGCGGAACAGGGTGTCGGGCGTCACGGCGGGGCCGTCGATCGTGCGGATGCCCGTCATGCGCAGGTGGATGAGCCGGCCGTCCTGCACCACGCCATAGACCAGCCCCGGGGCGTGGGCGTTGGCCTGCCAGCGGTCAAAGGCCGCGTCGATGACCGGGATCGCCTCCTGCAGCGTGGAAGGCGCCGGAGTGGCAGCCGTAACGGGAGCGGGCGTCTGCGCCTGCAAGGGAACGGCGGTTCCCAGCGTCAGGACCAGAGCCAAGGCCAGAGTGCGTCGCATCATTCCCTCCCGTTGAAGGCCCAAGGCCTAGCATCCAGTTCACGATGCTCCAATCCACCGCCCCAGGCTTCACCTGCCGCCCGAACCCCGGCATGGTTGCGCTTCAGGGAGGCCGCATGGCGCGACGGGCGATACGATCCGACAGACTGATCGCGGTGCTGGGCGTGGCGGTGATCGTCCTCGGCGCTCTGGCGCTGTGGTTCGTCACGCAAGGCTCGGGTGGAGGCCTCACGGAGGAGCCGGCGTCCCGCCGCGTGCTGCGCCAGGCGCGCGAGCAATTGGGGCCGGCGGCGGAGGTTCGGCTGATAGAGCCGGGTCGCGGACGGGTCGTGTGCGGTTACGTGGCCGCCGGACGGGATTATCTCGGTGTGGGCTTCATCTCGCGACCCAATCGCATGTTGCTGAGCGAAGACCCGCTGAACGGGGAGTTCCGCGCCATGATCGCGACCGACTGCCCGGGCTTTCCGGAGCCGCCCGCTGGGAGCGTTGTGGTCGATTGAACCAGCCCGACACCCCCACCGCCGGCCGCTTCGAGGGGCGCGAGCATCGGTTGCCGGTCCGCGTCTATTACGAGGACACCGACTTCACCGGTCTGGTCTATCACGGCAGTTATGTCCGCTATTTCGAGCGGGGGCGCTCCGACTGCCTGCGGTTGATGGGGATCGGCCACGCCGAACTGCTGGACGGCGACAGGCCGATGGCCTTCGTGGTCTCGAAAATGGGACTGAGCTTCCTCAAACCGGCGCGGATTGACGACCAGTTGCTGGTCCGCACCCGTTATGACGCCATCAAGGGCCCGCGCTTGCTGATCTCACAGGCCATCACGCACGGCGAAGACGTGCTGTGCCGGGCCGCGGTCGAGGTGGTCTGCATCCATATGGACGGGCGGCCGCGCCGACCGACCCAGACCCTGCGCGACCGGATCGGGCCGTGGCTGGCGCGCGAAGCTTGACCATTTCTCCCGCCTGTCACGTGCAGACAGGTGACGCCGCGGCCACACGTCGCTAGACCCGGCTCAAACCGCCACACAACGGCCACGCCCGTCCGGTGCACAGTGGATGGACAGACGCAAGGGACGCCTGAATGACCACCGCCGCCGAAGCCTCGATGATGAACCCGGTAGCCCTGTTCATGGAGGCCGATATCGTCGTGCAGGCGATCATGGTCGGCCTGGCGATCGCCTCGCTGTGGTCGTGGGCCGTGATCATCGACAAGGCCATGCGGTTCAGCGCGCTGAACCGCCAGGCCAACACCTTTGAGGACGCTGTCGGCTCGGGCCGGCCGCTGGAGGATGTCGCCGCCCAGGCGGGACCGAATCCGGTGCATCCGCTGCCCCGCATGCTGGTCATCGCCCTGGCCGACTGGCGAGAGGCGCGCACCCGCGGGCCGCTGACCGAGAACCAGGCCAATCTGCTGATGTCGCGCATCGACCGCGCGCTGGACAGCCTGATCGCCCGCGAGGGCCAACGGGTCGAGAACGGGCTGGGCGTGCTGTCGGTTGTGGCGACGTCGTCGCCCTTCATCGGCCTGTTCGGTACGGTCTGGGGGATCATGAACGCCTTCGGGGCCATCGCCTCGTCGGGAAACACCAATCTGGCGACCGTGGCGCCCGCGATCTCCGAGGCCCTGTTCGCTACGGCCCTCGGTCTGGCCGCGGCCATTCCGGCCTATATCGCCTACAACAAATTCTCGATCGACGCGGGCAAGTTCACCGGCCGGCTCGAGAGTTTCGCCGACGATCTTCAGGCCGCCGTGGCGCGCCGTCTTGGCGGACCGACAAGCCCCGCGCCGCAGCCGGCCCACTCGTCCGGGCTGTATGACCACAGCCGCCGGGAGCTCTGAGCGTGGCGCTCGCAGGAGGCGGCGGTGGCGGACACGTCCGGGGCCGCAGGCGGCCGCGCAAACGGCCCCTGAGCGAGATCAACGTCACGCCGCTGGTCGATGTGATGCTGGTGCTGCTGATCATCTTCATGATCTCGGCGCCGCTGCTGAACGTGGCCGTGCCGGTCGAACTGCCCAAGACGGACGCCAGCGCGGTCGACGCCTCCGACGATCCGGTGATCATCTCGATCAAGCGCGACGGCACCATCTATGTCGGCGAGCGTGAGGTCAGCTTCGACCGCCTCGTGCTGACCGTGGCGGAAGAAGGCGGGGCCGATGCCCGCGAGAAGGCCGTCTCCGTGCGCGGCGACGGCCGGGCGCCCTATCAGGCCGTGGCCCGCGTCATGGCGCGGCTGTCCTCGGCCGGTTTCACCAGGCTGAACCTGATCACCGACACGGCCGGCGGCGCCCCGACGGACGAGGAGGGCTGACGGCTTGGAGAGGCCCGGTTCCTCCCTGGTCGCGTCGATCGTCGTCCATGCGGCGGTGGTTCTCGGCGTGCTGGGCTATGGCCTGCTCGGCTTCACGCGTGAGCCGGTCAGGATGGAGACGGCCGTACCGGTGTCGATCATCTCCGACACGATCATTGAGGCCGCCGCCGCCGATAATCCCGACGACGAACTGGTCACCGAGGACGCCGCGACGGCGCCGGTCGCCCCGACGCCGCCCGAGCCGATCCCGCCCGAGCCCGTTCCGCCGCTGCCGACTCCGGCCCCTGTCAAGAAGGCTGCCACGCCGCGTCCACCCCCGCCGCGTACGACGCCGCCGCCCAGGACTCCGCCGCCGCGCACCCCGCCGCGCCGGGAGGACACGCTCGATCTCGACTCGCTCGCTGGCCCGCCCCGCCCGGGGCCGCGTCCCGGCCCCCGTCCGCCGACCGGTCAGAGCGGCCCGGGCACGGCGTCTCAGGCCACTGGTCCCTTGCAGTGGCAGGCGATCTTCAATCAGGTCTATCGCAACTGGTCTCCGCCCTGCGACACGCCCGGCGTTGAGAACATGCGCATCCAGATGGACGTCACCCTGACGCGTGACGGCAGGATCGCCCGCGCGCCGACGCTGATCGGCCGCCGATCCGATCCTGTCTGGATCGCCGTCGCGGCCGGCGCCGAGCGCGCCTTGTACCAATCCGCGCCCTTCGATGTGCCGGCGGGCTTCGAGGGCGGCACGGCGCGCACGACGTTCCTGACCAGCCGCATCTGCGGCAACTGAGGCCGCCCGGCGCATTCCGCGTCACAATCACCTGACGAAGCGTGACAGGGCCTGAAAGTCGCCCCATTCGCGGCCATGCTGGTTTTCTGCGCACGGTCTGGCGATAAGGACCGGCGAAGCTTGAACTTGCGGGAGCCCTTGATGCGTCTGAACCGACTTCTGGCGAGCGTCGCCGTCCTGGCGATGACGGTGAGCGCGGCCACAGCCCAGACGCCCCCCGCCCCGCAACAATCCGGCGATCCGGTCGAGGTCATCATCGATCAGGGCGTGCTGCGCCCCTATCAGATCGCCGTGGTCAATTTCAACGGCCAGAATGGCGCCGACCTGGGCGGGGTGATCCGCGCCGACCTGCGCCGCTCCGGCTATTTCGAGCCGCTCGACCCGGCCGGGTTCGTCGAGACCGGCCTGACCCTCGCCAATGCCCCCAATTTCCCGCAGTGGACCTCGATCGGCGCCCAGGCGGTGCTGTACGGCGCGGTGACGCCCCGGCCCGACGGCCGCAACGATTTCGGCTTCCGCCTCTACGACCCCTATCGCCAGTGCCAGCTGGCCTCCTACCAATTCACGGCCACCCCCGAGCAGTGGCGCCGCATCGGCCACAAGATCGCCGACCTGATCTATCAGCGCATGACCGGCGAGACCGGCCTGTTCGACAGCCGGGTGATCTTCGTCTCGGAAAGCGGCACCCAGCTGAACCGGCTGTCGCGCCTGGCCATTTCGGACCAGGACGGGTTCAACCCCGTCTATCTGACCCAGGGCGACGAGGTGATCATGTCGCCGCGCTTCTCGCTGAACGACCCCAATGAGATCACCTATGTGGCGCTGGGCCGGGACTACAGCCGCATCTATCTGTTCAACCTGTCGACTGGACGGCGCGAGAGTCTCGGCGAGTTCGACGGCCAGGTGCTGGCCCCGCGATTCTCCAACGACGGGTCGAAGATGGCCTTTTCGATCATCCGGGGCGGCAATACCGACGTCTATGTGATGGACCTGGCCAGCCGCAATCTGCGCCGCCTGACCAGCGACCCGGGCATCGACACCTCCCCGTCCTTCAGCCCGGACAACAGCCAGATCGTGTTCACCTCGGACCGGTCCGGCAGCGCACGGCTCTACACCATGCGGGCCGACGGCTCGGGCCAACGCGCCATCTCGCGCGGCGGCGGCCTCTACACCGCCCCGAACTGGAGCCCGCGCGGCGACCTGATCGCTTTCACCAAACAGGGCGGAGGCCGGTTCTCGACCGGGGTCATGGCCGCCGACGGCTCGGGCGAGCGCATCCTGTCGTCGAGCTATTTCGAGGAGGGTCCGTCCTGGGCGCCCAACGGCCGCTACATCATGTTCGCGCGCCAGTCGCCGGGCGGCGACACCCGCCTGTGGACCGTGGACCTTTCGGGCCGCGTGGTGTCGCAGGCCGGGTATTCGGGGCGCGGCACTGATCCGGCGTGGTCGCCCTTGCTCGACGAACAGCCCGTCAACCTCGGCGGCGGCGGCCCGGACGGCTGCCCCACCTGATCACTTCAGGAGCCTTTCGGCTCAAACCCGCGTTATCGCGACTGGCGAAACCGCTGGCGCGTCAGTAGCAACCCTTTACAGCCAAGCTGGAGGCTCCGGCCTCCACTCAAGGAGACGACCCGATGATGAAGCCCTCGACCCTCGTCCGTCTGGCCGCCGTCGGCGTGGCCGTGACCGCTATCGCCGCCTGTACTCCCCGCACGCCCGCCAGCACCGGCGCCGGCAATGACATCCCGCCCGCCGGGAATGACCAGTACACAGACAACGGCGCAGGTCCGGTGTCGGGCGGCAATCTCGGCGCCGCCGCGCCGGGTTCGGAACAGGACTTCGTCGTCAATGTCGGCGACCGCGTCTATTTCGATCTCGACAGCTATGCGATCCGTCCGGAAGCCTATCCGCGCATGGATGCGCAAGTGGCCTGGCTACAGCGCTATCCGGACGTGACCATCCGCATCGAGGGCAATGCCGACGAACGCGGCACCCGCGAATACAACCTGGCCCTCGGCGCCCGCCGCGCCGAATCGGTGCGCAGCTATCTGGTTGAGCGCGGCGTCTCCGCCGGCCGCATCGACACCATCAGCTACGGCAAGGAACGCCCGATCGCGGCCGGTTCGAACGAGGAAGCCTTCGCACGCAACCGCAACGCCCACACCGCTATCGTCTCGGGCGCGTCGCGCTAGGACATGGCCTCCTTCCCGTCGCTTCGCGATGGGGAGGAGACCTTGAACCGGCCTTAAATCGGTGGGACGACAATGACCATGCTGAAGTTTCCCGCTGCCCTCCGCTCTCGCAACGCCCTGATCTCCGTTCTGGGCGTCGTCCTGATCGCGGGCACGACCACGGTCGTGGCCCAGACCACGCCGCTGGAGCCGGTGCAGTGGGACAAGCGGCGGCTGGACCAGCTGGACCGCAACGTCCGCCGCCTCGAGCGCGCGGTGACCCAGCGCAACGCCGCCGGCCAGCCGGTCATCATCGAGCCGGATCCCGAGGTCATCGCCCTGCAGGGCCGCGTCGGCCTGATGGACCGCCGGCTTGCCGACATGGAGGCGACGGTCCAGCGCGTGAACGGCGACCTTGAACGCCTGACCTTCCAGCTGGACGAGGCCGGACGCGACAACACCGCGCTCGGAACCCGCGTCCGCGACGCCGAGGGCCGGATCCGCACCATGGAGGCGGCGGCGACGCGCGAGGCTGAGCTGAACGCGCCCATCCCGAACACCTCCCCGACCGGCGACGCCGCGCGCGACCTGACCGCCGCGGTCCGGCTGGCCGCCGGCGATCCGGCGCGTGGCGACCGCGCCTTGCAGACCGTCATCGCCGCCTGGCCCGACACGCCACAGGCCCGTGAGGCCTCCAGCCGTCTCGGCGACCTGCGCGTCTCCGCCGGCGATCCCGCCGGCGCCGTCTCCGCCTATGCCACGGCGCTGCAAGGCTGGCCGGCCGCGCCCTGGGCCGCTTCGACAACCCTGGAGCTGGCGGACGCCCTGAACGCCACCGACCGCAAGACCCAGGCCTGCACCGCCCTGACGGAATACACCCGCCGTTACGCCGAAGCCGCCAGCCCGGCCGTGCGCGCGCGGGCAGCCGAGGCCCGGACCCGTATCGGCTGCCCGGCCGCGCCGCCGGCCCGGAGACCGGGCTGACCTCAGCCCCCGCGGACTGGACCGGGCCCGCGCAGGCCGGGCTGTCCGCGCGTCTGGAAGCCGACATTGATCGCCCGCTCGCTCTGGCCCTGTCCGGCGGCGGCGACTCCCTCGCCCTGCTGCGCCTCGCCGCCGACTGGGCGCGAGCGAACGGTCGACGCTTGTTGGCTCTGACTGTCGATCACGGACTGAGCCCCGACAGCGCCGCCTGGACCGCCTTCGCCGAACGCGCCGCTCGTGAGGCCGGAGCCGACTGGCGCGGCCTTTGCTGGACCGGCCCCAAGCCCGCGACCGGCCTGCCCGCCGCCGCCCGGATGGCCCGCCATCGCCTGATCGCCGAAGCGGCGCGGAAGGCCGGGGCGCGGGTCGTCCTGTTCGCCCATACCGCTGACGACATCGCCGAGGGCGAGGTGATGCGGGCTGAGGGATCGACCCTGGGCCGGCTGCGCGACTGGTCCCCGTCCCCGGCCTGGCCCGAGGGGCGGGGACTGATGCTGCTGCGTCCCATGCTGGGGGCGGGGCGGGGGGAGGTGCGGGACTGGCTTGCGGGGCAGGGAGCGGGCTGGATTGATGATCCGGGGAATGAGGATCCCAGGTTTGCGAGGAGCCGTGCCCGGCGCTCCCTATACCCTCTCCCATTGGGAGAAGGAGGGACCCGCCCGGCGACAGCCGGGTGGGAGGATGAGGGGTTACGACGCCAGGAAACGCGCCCACCGGACCCCCTCACCCTTAAGCGCAAGGACGACGGCTCCGCCGCCGTGCGCTCAAGCCCTCTCCCCATGGGAGAGGGGTCGTTCAACATCGGCCGGGACACCGACGCCGCCAGCCTCGCCGCCGCCCTCGTCTGCGTCGGCGGCGGCGACCGGCTTCCACGCCGGGATCGTCTGGACGCCATTCACGCCCGGTTGGCCGGAGGCGAAGATTTCACAGCCACCCTCTGCGGCGCCCGGATCGAAGCGCGGGGCGATCAAACCCTCCTCATCCGCGAAGCGGGCGAGTTCATCCGCCGGCCTCGCCCGCCGCTGCCGCTGATCCCCGGCGTTGAGACCGTCTGGGACGGCCGCTGGGCGATCACGGCCGATTCGCCCGGTTGGTCCGTCGCGCCGGCCGCCGGGCGTATGGCGGCCCTGTCCGACGCCGACCGGGCCGTATTGAAGGCGCTGCCGCCCGCCGCCCGCGGGTCCATGCCCGTGCTGATCCGGAACAATGCGACTGCGCCGGTTCTTGCAGGGAGGGCGGCGAAGGCGAGGTCGCTGGTCGAGCAAAGATTGGCGCTGGCGCTGGACCGAATGACGCACGAACGGGACCTTGGCGGCGCCCTCCATGGCGCATCGCCCCGGAACCACCTATTTTCGGGCGCTGACATCACTGACGAACGGGCGCTTCGGCGCACCCAGGGAACGAGACGAGAATGAATCTGCGCAATCTGGCCATCTGGGGCGTGATCATCCTGGGGGCCATGGCCTTCTATGTCGGCGCTACCCGCCCCGGCGGCCTCACGGCTGCCCCCGGCGCCAAGGAGGCCGCGGCTCGCCCCGTGGCGATGAGCTATTCCGACCTGCTCAAGGCCCGCGACGACCGCAACATCCTCAAGATCGAGGTGCGCGGTGAAATGGTGAAGGCGACCCTGCGCGACGGCAAGGTGGTCAATGTCATCACCCCCGTGCCCAACGCGGCCCTGGTCGACACCATTCAGGCGTCCGGCGCGGCGGTGGACGTCAAGACCACGCGCCAGTCGCTGTGGGTCAGCGCCCTCATCGGCCTGCTGCCCTTCGTGCTGATCATCGGCCTGTGGATCCTGATCATGCGCCAGATGCAGGGCGGCGCGCGCGGGGCCATGGGCTTCGGCAAGTCCAAGGCCAAGCTGCTGACCGAGCACAAGGGCCGCAAGACCTTTGACGACGTCGCCGGCGTGGACGAGGCCAAGGAGGAGCTTCAGGAGGTCGTCGACTTCCTCAAGGATCCGGGCAAGTTCCAGAAACTGGGCGGCAAGATTCCCAAGGGTGCGCTTCTCGTGGGCCCTCCCGGCACCGGCAAGACCCTGCTGGCCCGCGCCGTCGCGGGCGAGGCGGGCGTGCCCTTCTTTTCCATCTCGGGCTCGGACTTCGTCGAGATGTTCGTCGGCGTCGGCGCCAGCCGCGTGCGCGACATGTTCGAACAGGCCAAGAAAAACGCCCCCTGCATCATCTTCATCGACGAGATCGACGCCGTCGGTCGTCACCGTGGCGCCGGACTGGGCGGCGGCAATGACGAACGCGAGCAGACCCTGAACCAGCTGCTGGTCGAGATGGACGGTTTCGAGGCCAATGAAGGCATCATCCTGATCGCCGCCACCAACCGTCCCGACGTGCTGGACCCGGCTCTGCTGCGTCCCGGCCGTTTCGACCGTCAGGTCGTGGTGCCGAACCCCGACGTCAACGGCCGCGAGAAGATCCTGCGCGTGCACATGAAGGACGTGCCCCTGGCCTCGGACGTTGTGGTCAAGACCATCGCCCGCGGCACCCCCGGGTTTTCCGGCGCCGATCTGGCCAATCTGGTCAATGAGGCGGCCCTGATGGCGGCCCGCAAGGACCGTCGCATGGTCACCCACCGCGACTTCGAGGACGCCAAGGACAAGGTCATGATGGGCGCCGAACGCAAATCCATGGCCATGAACGAGGAAGAGCGCCGCCTCACCGCCTATCATGAGGGCGGCCACGCCATCGTCGCCATGAACGTCAAGATGGCCGACCCGGTGCACAAGGCGACCATCGTCCCGCGTGGTCAGGCGCTCGGCATGGTCATGCAGCTGCCGGAAGGTGACCGCTACTCCATGAAGTACCAGCAGATGGTCGACCGTATCGCCATCATGGCCGGCGGCCGCGTGGCCGAGGAACTGATCTTCGGCAAGCAAAATATTACATCGGGGGCCAGCTCCGACATCCAGCAGGCCTCGAAACTGGCCCGCCGCATGGTCACCCAGTGGGGTTTCTCGGACATCCTCGGCACCGTGGCCTATGGCGAGAACGAGCAGGAGGTCTTCCTTGGCCACTCGGTCGCGCGTAGCCAGAATGTCTCGGAAGAGACCTCCCGGATCATCGATTCCGAGGTCAAGCGCATTGTCGGCGCCGGCTGGGACGAGGCCCGCCAGATCCTGACCGACAAGGCCGCCGATCTGGAAACCCTGGCCCAGGCCCTGCTCGAGTACGAGACCCTGTCCGGTCAGGAGATCAAGGATCTGCTTGAGAAGGGCCTCGCCCCCAACCGCGACGAGAGCAATTTCCCCAACGCCGGTCCTTCGGTCTCCGTGCCCATCACCCCGGTGTCGGACGGAACCGTCATGGCCACCAGGGCGTGGCCGCCCTCGTGATAGGCGGTCAGCTGCTTTTCTTCCTCGTTCATGGCCATCGAGCGGCGCTCGGCGCCCATCATGACCTTGTCCTTGGCCATCTCGAAGTCGTCGTGGGTGACCATGCGGCGGTTCTTGCGGGCGGCCAGCAGGGCGCCTTCGTTGACCAGATTGGCCAGGTCGGCGCCGGAGAAGCCGGGCGTGCCGCGGGCCAGGGTGCGCACGTCGACATCGGCGGCCAGCGGCACATTGCGCATGTGGACGCGCAGGATCTTTTCGCGGCCGGCGACGTCGGGGTTGGGCACCACCACCTGGCGGTCGAAACGGCCCGGACGCAGCAGGGCCGGGTCGAGCACGTCGGGACGGTTGGTGGCGGCGATCAGGATGATGCCTTCATTGGCCTCGAAGCCGTCCATCTCGACCAGCAGCTGGTTGAGGGTCTGTTCGCGTTCGTCGTTACCACCGCCAAGGCCGGCGCCACGATGGCGACCGACGGCGTCGATTTCGTCGATGAAGATGATGCAGGGGCTGTTCTTCTTGGCCTGCTCGAACATGTCGCGGACGCGGCTGGCGCCGACGCCGACGACCATCTCGACGAAGTCGGAGCCCGAGATCGTGAAGAAGGGCACGCCCGCCTCACCCGCGACGGCGCGGGCGATCAGGGTCTTGCCCGTACCGGGAGGGCCCACGAGGAGCACTCCCTTGGGGATCCGGGCGCCGATCTCCCGGAATCGCTCCGGGGTCTTCAGGAAGTCCACG
>NZ_JAUXQZ010000007.1 GCF_030682035.1 Brevundimonas sp.
ATGGCAAAAAGCAAATTTGAACGAACCAAGCCGCACGTGAACGTGGGGACGATTGGGCACGTGGACCACGGCAAGACGACGCTGACGGCGGCGCTGACGTCGGTGCTGGCGGCGAAGTTTGGCGGTGAAGTCAAGGCCTACGACCAGATCGACGCGGCGCCGGAAGAGAAGGCCCGCGGCATCACCATCAACACCGCGCACGTCGAGTACCAGACCGCCAACCGGCACTACGCGCACGTGGACTGCCCGGGGCACGCCGACTACATCAAGAACATGATCACCGGCGCGGCGCAGATGGACGGCGCCATCCTGGTGGTCTCGGCCGCCGACGGCCCCATGCCGCAAACGCGTGAGCACATCCTGCTGGCGCGCCAGGTGGGTGTGCCGTACATCATCGTGTACATGAACAAGTGCGACATGGTGGACGACGCCGAACTGCTCGAACTCGTCGAGATGGAAGTCCGCGAACTGCTCGACAAGTACGAATTCCCTGGCGACGCCACCCCCATCATCCACGGCAGCGCCAAGCTGGCCATGGAGGGTGACAAGGGCGAACTCGGCGAGCAGTCGATCATGAAGCTGGCCGAAGCGCTGGACAGCTACATCCCCAACCCCGAGCGGGCCATCGACGGCGCCTTCCTCATGCCCGTGGAAGACGTGTTCAGCATCTCCGGGCGCGGCACTGTGGTGACGGGCCGGGTGGAACGCGGCGTGATCAAGGTCGGCGAGGAAATCGAGATTGTCGGCATCCGTGCCACGCAAAAGACCACCTGCACGGGCGTGGAGATGTTCAGGAAGCTGCTGGACCAAGGGCAGGCGGGGGACAACGTGGGCATCCTGCTGCGCGGCACCAAGCGTGAGGAAGTCGAGCGCGGGCAAGTGCTGTGCAAGCCCGGCAGCGTCAAGCCGCACACGCACTTCACGGCCGAGATCTACGTGCTGAGCAAGGAAGAAGGCGGGCGCCACACGCCGTTCTTCAACAACTACCGGCCGCAGTTCTACTTCCGCACGACGGACGTGACGGGGGCGGTGGAGCTGCCCACGGACAAGGAGATGGTGATGCCGGGCGACAACGTCAGCATCACGGTCAAGCTGATTGCGCCGATTGCGATGGAAGAAGGCCTGCGATTTGCCATCCGCGAGGGCGG
>NZ_JAUXQZ010000029.1 GCF_030682035.1 Brevundimonas sp.
CTCAGACCAGCCAACGTTAGCATGTGCGACACCGGAGCGGCGCGGAGCAGGCAATGCAGGCGAGGCACGAGCCTTCATTGCATGCGAGCACCGCGTAGGTGTCTTTTCGGGCGCAGCCCGAAAAGCCCTGCGCACATGCCCGTGTTGGCTGGTCGGGTTGGGATCGGGCCGCATGCTTCTCTGCCCACGTGAGCACTTTTGCAGCCTCAGAGCGCGGAGCTCGCGGCCGTCGATCAGGCGTCCTGACATTCGTCCAGCCGAGGCAAAGGCAGCCGAAGCTCAAAGCAGGCGCCGACGTCGCGGTCGACGGCGACGATTGACCCCCCATGGCGGTCGGCGACGAGACGGCAGAGGTAGAGCCCGAGCCCCCGATTTGCGCTGCCTTGACTCGCATTGAGCTGGCCGTACTTCTCAAACAGTTGAGGCCTCACGTCGTCGGGGATGCGCGGGCCGTCGTTGGCTACTGACACTACCGCCACTCGGTTTTCGATTCGTACTTCGACCTCGACCAGCTTGCGCGCGAACCGCGCGGCGTTGGTCAGGAGATTCTGAACAACACGGCTGACAAGGCTTGGATCAAAATCGACGACCGGCAACCCACTGGCGATCCGGACCTCGAGGCCGGCGCCGGTACCCTCGACAATGGCGCGCATCCCGTCGGCGACAGCCGCGACATGCGGGGCGAGATCGCCGGGGCGCAGCTTGCACGGAAGACGACCATCCTCGGCGCGTCCGACATCCAGAAAGTCGAGCAGCATGGCCTGCAATTGCGCCGCTGCATATCGGGAGTCCTCCAGCGCGGCCCTAACATCGCCGCTGACCTGATGGCGCGCATACTCGAGGTTGGCTTTGATCGACGCGAGCGGGTTTTTCAGGTCGTGAACGATCAGCTGACTGAGGCGGCGTCGTGCCATTTCGAGATCGCCTTGAGCTTCGTTGAAGCGGGAACGTGCGACGGCGTTGGCGAGATGCGGCGAAAGCGCGTTGAACAAACCGAGGTCGTCCTCAGAGAATGCGTACCCGGCCCGTGGGCGTACGTACAATGCGCCTTGCTCGCTGAGTCCTAACGGAATCGCGACCACGCCGTCTGACCCTTCTAGGTCGCTCGCCTCGGCTCCGTCAAAACACAGCCGCAAGAATTCCAACGGCACATCGGGGCTGATCGCCTCGACGAGCGAAGGGCCCACGTCGGCGAGCGAGGCGGCTGCGCCAACACCAGCAGCGACACGAGAGACGATGCGCCAGCGGCGCGCTTCCAGATGAGCGACGCGACTGGTCGCCGCAAGTGCGTCGTTGACTCGCTTGAGATTTAGAAGCGAACGGACGCGGGCGAGCAGCTCGTCGTGATGCACTGGCCTCGTCAAGTACTCGTCAGCCCCTGCTGCCTTGCCACGAGTCCGCGACTCTCGATCGCTCAGGGCTGTAACGAGAACGACGGGAAGGAGCGGAAGCTCGAAATCCTCCCGGATGGTGCGACAGACCTTTATGCCATCCATGCCGGGCATCATTACATCGAGTAAAACCAGGTCGAATCGCCCGACTTGAACCAGTGTGAGCGCGGTCTCTCCGTTCTCCGCCATGGTGATCTCGTGCCCGGCCTTGACGAGAACGGACTCGAGAAGTCGCCGGTTGTCGTGCTCATCGTCGACGACGAGGATCCGGGATCGCGCCTCGTTCATGCCCACCCCGGTGCTAGGCGAAGCGAGCTTGAGCTTGACCAATCCAGCGTCCGCGCCGTGCTGACGACGGGCGCGCGCACGCGCGAAACAAGATCACTTGCCACGGGGCTCCGAGACTGGGCTGAGCAGAAGTCCTCCACCGAGAGCATGTCGAGTCGCACGGTATCTCCTTCGCACCCCCGCGCACCGGTATCGGCTGGCATCCCCCGATCTGTAGCGATCCGAACAGACGGCGACTGGGCAGCGAGGCGCAGCCGGCGCGGCCGGCGCGGCGGCCCCAAAGCTGTGAGTGCCCGTGTTGGCTGGGGTGTGGATCAGTTCCTGAGCAGGCCGGGAAGTCTCCTCGACGATCGTGTGCCGAGCCCGATCCGGAATGGCCTCCCAAAGCGATTCGCGGTCGATTTCTCGAGGAGAACGGCGCCTTGCTCAGGAACAGAACCACACCCCGTTGGCAGGTTCGTCGGGCACGCTGTTGGCGACGCGATGGCGGACGATGCGGGCAGCAACCGAACGGGTGATCCATTGCAGAAGCGGCGCAACGATCGAGAAGGATACCTTCAGTGCCACGTCGCCAATGACACCTTCCCGGACCGCCGGAGATGTCCAGCTAAAGGGGTACGGGGGTTTCGCAGGACGATAATCGTGCG
>NZ_JAUXQZ010000040.1 GCF_030682035.1 Brevundimonas sp.
TGAAGGTCCGGTAGTTGATGGTCTCGGGCTTCTTGATCTCGCCGTACGACCAGGACAGAATCTTCTCAGGGCTCGCGATCGAAATCCGGATCTGGTCGAAGACCTGAGCCGGCGCCGTCGGGCTGAAAAGATTCATGATCTCTTGATTCATTGCCATCTCCGCTATGCCGGCATGCCACCGGCCGCAAATTCTAGAAACAAAGGCGTTAGAGGCCGGGCTGCATTTTCACGAAGACGCGCTTCGCGCTTTTGGAGCCCGGCCGGACGCTTGTTATTCGGCGGCTTCCGCCGTCGGCGACGGGCCATGGCCCGGCGCCTTGGAGTTGTGCAGGTCGACGTTGAGGCCGAGCGAGCGCATTTCCTTGACCAACACGTTGAACGATTCGGGGATGCCCGCTTCGAACGTGTCGTCGCCGCGCACGATGGCTTCGTACACCTTGGTACGGCCGGCGACGTCGTCCGACTTGACGGTGAGCATTTCCTGCAAGGTGTACGCGGCGCCGTAAGCTTCGAGCGCCCACACTTCCATTTCGCCGAAACGCTGGCCGCCGAACTGCGCCTTGCCGCCGAGCGGTTGCTGGGTGACCAGCGAGTACGGACCGATCGAACGGGCGTGGATCTTGTCGTCGACCAGGTGGTGCAGCTTCAGCATGTAGATGTAGCCGACCGTGACCGGACGCTTAAACTGCTCGCCAGTCTGGCCATCGTACAGGATCGACTGGCCCGAACGCGCCAGGCCGGCCTTCTCCAACAGGTTCTCGATGTCGTCGATGTGGGCGCCGTCGAATACCGGGGTCGCGAACGGCACGCCCTTCGACAGGTTCTTGGCCAGTTCGATCAGCTCTTCCGTCGTATCGGGAAGCTCCTGGTCGGGGCCGTAGATGTCGCGCAGGTGATCAAGCAGGGCCTGCTTCTGACCACCGTTCTGCCAGGCTTCGAGCAGATCCGCGATCTGCTTGCCGAGGCCGGCAGCCGCCCATCCGAGGTGGGTTTCGAAGATCTGACCCACGTTCATCCGCGAAGGCACGCCCAGCGGGTTCAGAACGATGTCAACGTGCTGACCGCTTTCCAGGTACGGCATGTCCTCGATCGGAAGGATCTTGGAGATGACACCCTTGTTGCCGTGACGGCCGGCCATCTTGTCCCCGGGCTGAAGCTTGCGCTTCACGGCCACGAAGACCTTGACCATCTTCATCACGCCGGGGGGCAGTTCGTCGCCGCGTTGCAGCTTCTCGACCTTGTCCTCGAAGCGGCGGTCCAGCGCCTTGCGGGCGTCCTCGAACTGCTTCTTCATGGCTTCGAGCTCGCCCATCGCCTTCTCATCGTCGAGGGCGATCTGCCACCACAGGCCGCGCGACAGCTCGCCCAGCTTGGCTTCGGTGACGACGCCGCGGCCCAGGCCCTTGGGCCCCGAGGTGGCGTTCTTGTCCAGGATCAGCGGCTTCAGGCGGCCATAGACGTTGCGCTCGAGGATCTTGAGCTCGTCGTCGCGGTCCTTGCCGAGGCGTTCGATTTCCGAACGCTCGATGGCGATGGCGCGCTCGTCCTTGTCGACGCCGTGGCGGTTGAAGACGCGCACGTCGACGATGGTGCCGGCGACGCCGGGCGGCAGGCGCAGGCTGGTGTCGCGGACGTCCGAAGCCTTCTCGCCGAAGATGGCGCGCAGCAGCTTCTCTTCCGGCGTCATCGGGCTCTCACCCTTCGGCGTGACCTTGCCGCACAGGATGTCGCCCGGCTGGACCTCGGCGCCGATGGCCACGATGCCGGCTTCGTCGAGGTTGCGCAGGGCTTCCTCGCCGACGTTCGGGATGTCGCGGGTGATCTCTTCCGGCCCCAGCTTGGTGTCGCGGGCCATGACCTCGAACTCCTCGATGTGGATCGAGGTGAAGACATCGTCGCGCACGATACGCTCGGAGATCAGGATCGAGTCTTCGAAATTGTAGCCATTCCACGGCATGAAGGCGACGAGGGCGTTGCGGCCCAGGGCCAGTTCGCCCAGGTCCGTCGACGGGCCGTCGGCGATCACGTCGCCGACCTTCACTTCATCGCCCACGCGCACGATCGGGCGCTGGTTGATGCAGGTCGACTGGTTGGAACGCTGGAACTTCGACAGACGGTAGATGTCGACGCCCGAACGGCCGGCGTCGGCTTCGTTGGTGGCGCGCACGACGATGCGGGTGCCGTCGATCTGTTCGACGACGCCGTCACGACGGGCGACCACGACGGCGCCGGAGTCCACGGCCACGATGGCCTCCATGCCGGTGCCGACCAGCGGTGCATCGGACTGGACCAGGGGCACGGCCTGACGCTGCATGTTCGCGCCCATCAGGGCCCGGTTGGCGTCGTCGTTTTCCAGGAAGGGGATCAGGGCGGCGGCGACCGAAACGACCTGTTTCGGCGACACGTCCATCATGTCCACGTCGGCGCGGATCAGCAGTTGCGAGTCGCCGTTGATCCGGCCCGGGACCAGTTCCTCGACGATCATGCCGTCCTTGAGCTCGATGTTGGCCTGGGCGATGGTGTATTTCGCCTCTTCCATGGCCGAGATGTAGACCACCTCGTCCGTGGCCCGGCCGTCCTTAACGCGACGGTAGGGGCTCTCGATGAAGCCGTATTTGTTGACCCGCGCGTGCGTGGCCAGCGAGTTGATCAGGCCGATGTTCGGGCCTTCCGGCGTCTCGATCGGGCAGATGCGGCCGTAGTGGGTCGGGTGCACGTCGCGGACTTCAAAGCCGGCGCGCTCGCGCGTCAGACCGCCCGGGCCAAGCGCCGAAAGGCGACGCTTGTGCGTGATCTCGCTGAGCGGGTTGGTCTGGTCCATGAACTGCGACAGCTGCGACGAACCGAAGAACTCGCGCACGGCCGCGGCGGCCGGCTTGGCGTTGATCAGGTCGTGCGGCATCACCGTGTCGATATCGACCGAGGACATACGCTCCTTGATGGCGCGCTCCATCCGCAGCAGGCCGACGCGGTACTGGTTCTCCAGCAGCTCGCCGACCGAACGGACCCGGCGGTTGCCCAGGTTGTCGATGTCGTCGATCTCGCCCTGACCGTCCTTCAGGCCGACGAGGATCTGCAGCACGCGCAGGACGTCGTCCTTGCGCAGCACGCGGATTTCATCCGAAACGTCCGGGGTCTCCAGACGCATGTTCATCTTCACCCGGCCCACGGCCGACAGGTCGTAGCGCTCGCTGTCGAAGAACAGCGAGTTGAACATGGCTTCGGCGGCCTCCGGCGTCGGCGGCTCGCCCGGACGCATGACGCGATAGACGTCGAACAGAGCGTCCTCGCGGCCGGTGTTCTTGTCGATGCGCAGGGTGTTGCGCATGTAGGCGCCGACCGTGACGTGGTCGATGTCCAGCACGTCGATGGTGGTGAAGCCGAAGCTCTCCAGCAATTCGATGGTCGGCTGGTCCAGCTCGTCGCCGGCCTCGGCGTAGATTTCGCCGGTCTCATAGTTCACCGCGTCGGCGGCCAGGTATTTGGTCAGCAGGGCGTCGGCGGCCAGCGACAGGGCCTTGACCGTGTCGCCCAGCTTCTTGGCCTGACGGGCGCTGATCTTGGTGCCGGCGGCGGCGACGATCTCACCGGTGTCGGCGTCGACCAGATCGAACTCGGGCTTCACACCCTTCCAGCGCTCGGCCTTGTACGGGGTGACCCAGCCTTCGCCGCGCTTCTCGTAGGGCACGGTCTCGTAGAAGGTCTTGAGGATTTCCTCGCCGTCCATGCCCAGACCCATCAGGAAGGTCGAGGCCGGCAGCTTCCGGCGGCGGTCGATACGGACGTAGACGATGTCCTTGGCGTCGAACTCGAAGTCGAGCCACGAACCGCGGTACGGAATCACCCGGGCGGCGAACAGCAGCTTGCCCGAGCTGTGCGTCTTGCCCTTGTCGTGGTCGAAGAAGACGCCCGGCGAACGGTGCATCTGCGAGACGATGACCCGCTCGGTGCCGTTGACGACGAAGGTGCCCTTGTCGGTCATGAGCGGGATGTCGCCCATGTAGACGTCCTGCTCCTTGATGTCCTTGACCGAGCGCGCGCCGGTCTCTTCATCCGCCTCAAACACGATCAGGCGCAGCTTGACCTTCAGCGGCGCGGCATAGGTCATGTCGCGCTGGATGCATTCCTCGACGTCGTATTTCGGGTCCTCGAACTCGTAGGAGACGTATTCCAGGATGGCGCGTTCGTTGAAGTCCTTGATCGGGAACACCGACTTGAACACCGCCTCGATGCCCTGATCCTTGCGCGGTCCCGAGCGCACTTCGCGCTGCAGGAACTGCTCATAGGAGGCGCGCTGAACCTCGATCAGGTTCGGCATCTGCACCGCTTCAGGAATGCGGCCGAACGAGTGGCGGATGCGCTTCTTGCCGGTAAAGGTGGTGGCGTGGGCGAACTGGCCGTTGGCGACGGCGACTTCGGCTTTGGACTTGGCCATTCTGTCTTCCCAATACGCAACCCGGGCAGGTCGCGATCAATGCAGCAGCCACGGCTCCGCCTCTCGGGCGACCCGTGACCATCGGTTTCGACGTCCACCCTCGGGCCTTGCGGCGCCAGGACGTCTGAAATTGCAGGGCTCCCTGGGGAGGAGCGCACCTTCGCACCGGTCGGAGGGCGACAAACCGGGCCTCGGCGCTTTCGCGCGCATCTCATACTGAGTTAGCGGAACCGGGTCATATACTCGCTTTTCCGACGAAATAAAGGCCCTTTCCCCCTTTCGTTTACGAATGGCGCCACGGCTTCACGCGGGCGGCTTGATCCTGCTAGCGTCGCCTCATGACCCGCACCCTCCTGATCGTCGCCGCCGCCCTTTCCCTCGCCGCTTGCGCCACCGCGCAAGAGCGGGCGCCCGCCGCCACACCGGGCGTCGGCACGCTGGAAGCCTGGGCCGCCGGCAATGCGCAATATCTGGTCGCCAACGGCGCCCGGCGCGGCTGGACCACCACCGAATCGGGCCTTCAGTACCGCCGCGTCGGTCGTGCCCATCCGAACGGTCGCCAGCCGGTCGCGACCGACACGGTCAAGGTCCACTACCGCGGGACCTTCGTCGACGGGCGCGAGTTCGACAGTTCATACAGCCGGAACGAACCGGCCGAGTTCCCGCTGAACCGGGTCATCAAAGGCTGGACCGAAGGCGTGGCCCTGATGCGCGAGGGCGAGACGTTCGAATTCGTCATCCCCGCCGCGCTCGGCTACGGCGAACGCTGGGTCGGCGGCGGCGACCTGCCGCCCAACTCCACCCTGCTGTTCACCGTTGAGCTGCTGGAAGTGAAACCCGTCCCGGCGACGAGCTGACCTCCCCGGCCCTCCGCGCGACAAGCAGCCCCAGCCCCAACGACTGGCGGAACCACCAACATGACAGCGAATTAATCCCGGGGGCCTTCCGTCGGGTTGACCCTTGCCTGCGCCCGGCGTGATCTGCGCCCCTGCCCGTCCAGCCGGAAGTCATCGATGAAGCGTCTGCTCCTGTCCGTTTGCGCCGCCGCCGTTGTATTCGGCGCCGCTCCCGTCCTCGCCCAGGTCGGCACGCCCGCCCTGGACCGGCCGCTGGCGCCGATCCCGGCCCCGCGCGATGTCGCTTATCCCGGCGTCATTACCCTCGACGTGGACGCCACCGACACCGACCGCCACATCGTCTCGGTCCGGCAGACCATCCCCGTCGCCGGTCCCGGCCCGCTGGTCCTGCTCTATCCGCAGTGGATCCCCGGCGCACACGGTCCGGTCGGTCCGGTCGACGACGTCGCCGACCTGCACGTCAGCGCCAACGGTCAGGAACTGCGCTGGGTCCGCAACACGGTCAACACCAACGCCTTCCAGGTCGAGGTTCCGGCCAGCGCGACCTCGGTCGATGTCGCCTTCAAATGGCTGACTCCGATCGAGGACCCGCAGGGGCGGGTCGTCATCACCGACGAGATGCTGAATATCCAGTGGGAAAAGGCCATCCTCTATCCGGCCGGCTACTACTCACGTCAGATCACGGTCCAGCCGACATTGCACCTGCCCGCCGGCTGGCAGTACGGCGCGGCGCTGGACACAACCTCGTTCCAGAACGGGGTCGCGGTCTTCGCCCCCATAACTCTGGAGCATCTGGCCGACAGCCCGGTCTTCGCCGGCGCCCACTATCGCCAGATCGACCTTGATCCGGGCGGCCGCTCGCCGGTGCGGCTGAACATCGTGGCCGACGACGCCGACATGCTGGCCGCGACCGACGAACACATCCAGCTGCACCGGAATCTGGTCGATCAGGCCGACTACCTGTACGGCGCGCGCCATTTCAACCACTACGACTTCCTGCTGGCTGTCTCGGACCGCCTGGGCGGCATCGGGCTGGAGCACCACCGCTCGTCCGAGAACAGCGTCGGCACGACCTATTTCACCACCCCGGCCTCAGCCCTCGCCGATCGCGATCTGCTGGGCCACGAATACACCCACTCCTGGAACGGCAAATGGCGGCGGCCCGCCGACCAGCTCACGCCGACGCTGAACGAGCCGCTGCAGAACTCCCTGCTCTGGGTCTATGAGGGCCAGACCCAGTACTGGGGCCTCATCCTGACCGCCCGCGCCGGGTTGATGTCGAAACAGCAGGCGCTGGACATCCTCGCCAACACCGCCGCCTCCTATGCCGAGGACAACCCCGGCCGCTCGTGGCGGGCCATGCAGGACACCACCAACGATCCCATCATCACCCAGCGCCGGCCCCAGCCCTGGAGCAGCTTCCAGCGCGGCGAGGACTATTATCGCGAAGGTGCGATGATCTGGCTCGACGCCGACACCCTGATCCGCGAACAGTCGGGCGGCCGCCGCTCGCTGGACGACTTCGCCAAGGCCTTCTTCGGCGTTCAGGACGGGAACTGGGATCCGGCCCCCTACACCTTCACCGATGTCACCTCGACGCTGAACGGGGTTCAGCCCGGCGATTGGGCCGCCTTCCTGCGCACCCGGCTCGACGCCGTCGGTCCCGGAGCCGCCGGTCCGCTGGGCGGCATTGAGCGCGGCGGATATCGCCTTGTCTGGAGCGCCACGCCCAACGCCTGGTCCCGGGCGCTGAACACCGAGCTCGAGCGGGTCGACTTCGCCTATTCGCTCGGCCTCAGCCTGAACAACGCCAACCGGGTCACCGCCGTCCGCTGGGGCTCCCCCGCCTTCGAGGCCGGCCTGACTTCGGGCTGGGAGGTGGTGGCCGTCAACGGCCGCGCCGCCAGCGCCACGACCATCGCCGAAGCGATCACCGCCTCCAGCGGCAACACCACCCCAATCGAGATGATGCTCAAGAAGGACGACCGCTTCCGCACCATCCGCTTCGACTATCACGGCGGCCTGCGCTACCCCGCTCTCGAACGCATCGAGGGAACCCCCGACCGTCTCGGCGACATCCTCGCCCCCCGCCGCCGTTGATTGTGAGGGACAAGATGATCCGCACCGCCGCCCTCGCCCTGCTCCTGACCTCGGCCGCCTTGCCGGCCCTGGCCCAGGTTCCGGCCTCCCAGGCCCAGACGCCCCTTCCCGCCCCGACCAGCCTGCCGCACGCCCTGCCGCCCATCCCGGCCCCGCAGGACCGCGACTATCCGGGGACCATCGGCATCCGGGTCGATCTCACCGACCTCGACCACAAGGTCATCCGCACCCGCCAGACCATTCCGGTCAGCGCCGGTCATCTGGTGCTGCAATATCCGAAATTCATTCCCGGCAACCACGCCGACACCGGGCCGATCCAGCTGGTCTCGGGCGTGACAGTCACCGGTGGCGGGCAGCGGATCGAATGGGTGCGCGACACCGTTGATCCCCACGCCTTCCACCTCGACATCCCGGCGGGCGTGACGGAAATCGAGGTCGCCTTCGAATGGCTGACCCAGCCCGACAACGCCGTCTGGCGCGTGGTCATGACGCCCGAGATGGTCAATCTTCAGTGGGAGAAAGCCCTGCTCTATCCGGCGGGCTACAACCACGACCGCATCACCTTCGCCCCTTCCGTCGTACTGCCCGCGGGCTGGCGGTACGGCGTGGCCCTCGACACCGTGTCCCACGAGGGCGACGTGGCGACCTTCGCCCCGATCTCGCTCGAACATCTGGCCGACAGCCCGATGTTCGCCGGCAAACATTATCGCCGCATCGACATCGATCCGGGCGGCCGCTCGCCGGTGCATCTGAACCTGATCGGCGACACCGCCGCCTCCATCAACGCCACGCCGGAGTGGATCGCTCGCTATGAATCCCTCGTCGATCAGGCCGACCGCCTGTTCGGCGCCCGCCACTATGACCGCTATGAATTCCTGCTCGGCCTGACCGCGAAGATGGGCGGCATCGGCCTGGAGCATCACCGATCGTCCGAAAACACCGCCGCGCCCGACTATTTCTCGACCGCCAACCCCGACTACGGGGCCCGGGGGCTGCTGCCGCACGAATACGTCCACAGCTGGAACGGCAAATTCCGCCGTCCGTCAGACGAATACGTCCCAAACTTCAACGTCCCCACCCAGAATTCCCTCATGTGGGTCTATGAGGGCCAGACCGAATACTGGGGCGACGTCCTGACCCCCCGCTCCGGTCTCGGCACGGTCGAGGAGGCCGTCGTCAACCTCGCCGAGGTGGCCGGCTTCTACGACCAGCAGCCCGGCCGCCGGTGGCGCGCCCTGCAGGACACCACCAACCACAACCTGCTCGGCTACCGCACCACCAATCCATGGTCGTCATGGATGCGCGGCACCGGCGACTACTACCGCGAAGCCCTGCTGATCTGGCTCGACGCCGACACCCTGATCCGCGAGGCGACCAACGACCGCAAATCCCTCGATGATTTCGCCAGGGCATTCTACGGCATTGAGGACGGCGTCTGGGAGGCCCGGCCCTATACCTTCGATGACGTGGTCACACACCTCAACGCCGTGCATCCCCACGACTGGGCGACCTTCCTCCGCACCCGGCTCGACGCCGTCGGGCCGGACGCCAGCGCCCCGCTGGACGGCCTCGCCCGCGCCGGCTGGCGACTGACCTGGGTCGACGAGCTGACTGCGGTCGAGAAACGGATTCTCGGCGGCTGGGCGACGGACTTCCAGTATTCGCTCGGCTTCAGCCTCGGCGCCGGCAACCGCATCACCGGCGTGCGCTGGGGCAGTCCGGCTTTTGACCAGGGCCTCGGCGCCGGCTGGGAGCTGATCGCCGTCGGCGACCGCGTCGCCTCCGCCGAGGTCCTGCGTGACGCCGTCACTGCGGCGAAGACGGGGACCGATCCCATCGTCCTGGTGGTGAAGCGCGGCGACGAATTCCGCACCCTGTCGTTCGACTACCACGACGGCCTGCGCTACCCGCGTCTGGTTCGGATCGAGGGAGCCCGCGACCGCTTGGCCGACATCTTCGCGCCCCGGCCGAGGTAGGCTACCGTATAGAATGCCGGAGCCATCGCCGCACCGGAGTTCTGGGGATAGTCGATGCGAACCTTGGCCGTTGCGACCGTCAGATTGTGGTTTGCTGGAATCCTGGCGCTCATCTTCCTAGCCCCTCCGGCCCTGTCCGCCCAACCCGTGGACCGGCTTGACCGGTCCGCGGCGATGTCCTTGATCCCACTTGCGCCCGCCGAGTTCGAATATGAATGGAACGCCCGGCTGGCGGCAGCCTTGCAGGTCGCCACCGAACCCTTTGAGCGCGCGGCGCTAAGGGCGCGTTGGGCCCAAGGATATCTCGACTACGAGTACTTTCGGTGGCGCGATGGCGGTCATCTCGCATCGATTGACTGGCAGGCCCGGACGGCGGCCATCGACGCCGTGGATCGCAACGACCCCGCCCTACTCGCCCTGCCCCCGCACCGGGCTTTCCTGAATGCCTGGGTTCGCGCGGAGGCGCGCCGCCTGCTTCGTTCCGACCCAGCGCGCCGTGTCGGAAACGTCGTCTGGCTGAACGCCGCCTTCGAGGTGGTCGAACGGAATGTTTCGAATCCCACGGTCCGCGACGCCGTTCTGGGCCAGGAGTTGTTGACCTTCATTGATGAGAACGGAGCGAAGGGCGTCCAGCCGCTGCTCGAGCGCTTTGACCGCATAGCCGCCGATCGCGACGCGGTCGCCGCAGCGTGGCAGGCATATCAGACACAGCTTGACGCCGAGCACGACCACCTGGTCGAGATCTACAAGGTCGTTGGCCCAGCCAGCCTCGCCGTTCACATCTTCCGGCCCGAGGGCGCGCCGGCCCGCCGCGCGCCGGCGGTGTTGTGGTTCCATGGCGGCTCGGGCGACACCGGCGCCTGGAGCCACTGCCCCGCGTTCTGCCGACGGTTCAGGGAGCTTGGACTCGTCGTTCTGCAGGTTGAATATCGGACCTATCAGCGTTTCGACTCGACGCCCCTGGACGCCTTGGCGGATGCGCGGTCGGCTGTGCGCTGGGCGAGGGCGAACGCCCCACGGCTGGGCCTTGACCCCCAGCGCATCGCCGTCGCCGGTTTCTCGACCGGAGCCACCTTGGCAGCGCAGACGCTCACGGTGGACGGCTTCGACGATCCCGACGATGATCTGGCGGTTCCGGCCCGGCCTGACGCAGCAGTGTTGATTTCCGGCTGTTACGAACCTGAAGCGGACGCCTATTACCGGCGGGTGCTGGATGGCCAGGCGGACCTGGCGCGCCTCTCCCCGGTCGTACTGGCGGGGCCTGGACTGCCTCCCTCGCTGGTGATCCATGGTAGGGCGGATCGCACCTGCGAATTCGAGGCGGCCGAACGCTTCGTGACCGCAGCCGCAGGCTCGGCCCATATGATCGCCTTGGCCGAGCAGCCGCACTTCTTCGTCTTTTCCGCCCCCCCGGCCCGCCGTGAGGCGCTCGACGCAACGACGGCTTTTCTCGCGGAAGCCGGCTGGATCGACCGGCCTGCACCGTAAAGAAAATGGGCCGGGGATCACTCCCCGGCCCGTCTCTCAAGATCGCCCTCAAGCAGCGAGGCTCCGCGAGCCTCGCGTCAGGGCAAAAATGGCTTCTTACTTGATCTGCACCGTGGCGCCGGCTTCCGTCAGCTTCTTGGCGACTTCCTCGGCGTTCTGCTTGGAGACGTTCTCGACGACGTTCTGCGGAGCGCCTTCGACCAGGTCCTTGGCTTCCTTCAGGCCCAGGTCCGAACGGACGCCGCGGACTTCCTTGATGACGTTGATCTTCTTGTCGCCGCCGTTGATCAGCACGACCGTGAATTCGGTCTGCTCTTCAGCAGCTTCGACCGGAGCGGCGGCGCCGCCGCCGGCAGCGGCCATGGCGACCGGAGCAGCGGCGCTGACGCCCCACTTTTCTTCCAGCAGCTTGGACAGTTCGGCGGCTTCCAGAACGGTCAGTTTGGACAGGTCTTCAACGATTTTGGCGAGATCGGCCATGGTGTGTTTCCTTCGGAGGATTGGGTTTCAGTAGAGAGTTTGCAGAGATGAAAGAGGCGGGTCCGCTTACGCGGCGTCCTTCGTGGCGTATGCGTTGAAAACGCGGGCCAGTTGGGCAGCCGGGGCTTGCACGACGCCGGCGATCCTGGTCGCAGGCGTGTTGAGCAGGCCGAGGAACGAGGCGCGGATCTGATCCAGCGACGGCAGTTTGGAGAGAACCTCCACGCCCTTCGCGTCCAGAACCTTGTCACCCATAAAGCCGCCCAGGACGATGAACTTGTCATTGGCCTTGGCGTATTCAGCGGTGATCTTGGCGGCCGTCACCGCATCGTCGGCGTATGCGATGCCCACGGGACCCTTGAACAGGCCGTGGTATTCGCTGCCTTCGTCGGCTTCGAGCGCCTTGAGCGCCAGGCGGTTCTTGACCACCTTGAACGTGCCGCCGGCAGTACGCAGGCGTCCACGCAGGTCTTCCATATCCGCAACGGTCAGACCCAGGTTGTGGGTCACGACCACGGCGCCCGCGTCGGCGAAAACGCCCTTCAGCGTCTCGATCGACTCGGCTTTTTGTGCGCGGTCCATTGCGGTCTCCAGTCTGTATTCGCCGCCGGGCTTATTCCCGACGACGGATTGGCCAAGGCGCGCCGCATCGCTGCGAAGCGTTCAGGCCGGTCGTATTGTCCGAAGGAAGCTCGAACCCCGACGCCCGGATACCGGAACGTCTGGCGTCGTCTGCA
Organism: Brevundimonas sp.; assembly: GCF_030682035.1. Lineage (GTDB taxonomy): Bacteria > Pseudomonadota > Alphaproteobacteria > Caulobacterales > Caulobacteraceae > Brevundimonas. Next base: position 12,074 of record NZ_JAUXQZ010000040.1, read on the forward strand.
TCCCCATCTCCCCACGGCGTCAGAGGGCTCTCTGACATTTATGGCCCAGGTGACCCCCAGACCCCGAAGTTCTCGGACAGGACCGCCGCGGCCGAAGCTGCGACGGAAGAGGCGCGCTCTATACACGGACCCGCGCAGAACTCAAGCGCCGGCTCTTCCCAAGCGTGACCGAACCGGTTCAGATGCCGCAACGTGGGGACGTGAGCATGACCGAAGCAACCGAAGCGACCGGCCGAAACAGCCTGGGGCGAACCGCTTCGCCCATGCTGGCGGGCTTTCGCCTGCTGACAGGCCTGCTGCAGGGCGCGGCCCTCTGGTGGCTCTATCGCTCGGCGCGGGGCGACGCCATGGAATGGCCCGCGACCGTGCCGGCGCTGTTCGGGCCGTTGGCCATGATCCTGTTCATGGTACCGGTGCTGCTGCTGGCGGGCGCCGGACGGATGCGCTGGCCGGTCCTGCTGGGCTGGACCTTGGCCGCAACAGCCTTCCTCGGTCTACTGGGCTGGTATGACGTCGCCTCCCATGTCGCCGGCGAGTTCGGATCGAACCGATACCCGCCGTTCCTGTCTTGGCCCATGCCCCTGTTCGCGGCCACGGCCCTGTTCATCGGCCACCATCTGGTCCTGCCGGCCGATATGGAGCGGAAGTGGATCGCGGCCTTTCCGACCTATTTCGACACCGCCTGGAAGGCCGGCGTCCAGCTGGCGCTGTCCATCGGCTTCACCGGCGCGCTGTGGATTCTGCTCTTCCTCGGCGCGGCCCTGTTCAAAGTGATCGGCCTCGACTTCCTCCAGGACCTGATCTCCAAGGACTGGTTCTCCATCCCGGTCAGCTGCGTCACCTTCGCCACGGCCGTGCATCTGACTGACGTCCGCGACGGGCTGATCCGCGGCGTCCGCAGCGTCGTGCTGATGCTGCTGTCGTGGCTGCTCCTGCTCATGACGGTGCTGGCCGCCGGCTTCCTCGGCGCCCTGCCCTTCACCGGGCTGGACGGTCTGTGGGAAACGGGCAGCGCCACCGCCCTGGTGCTCTCGGCCGCCGCCGCGCTCATCATCCTGATCAACACCGCCTACCAGGACGGCCGCCCCGACAATCGGCCGCCCGCGGTGCTGCGCGGCGGCGTGCGCGTCGCCGCTGTCCTGATCACCCCGCTGATCGTCATCGCCGTCTGGGGTCTGGCCCTGCGGATCGGCCAGCACGGCCTGACGCCGGACCGGATCATCGCCTTCGCCTGCGCCGTCATCGGCGCCGCCTACGCCGCCGGCTACGGCTTCGCCGCCCTCAGCCCCTTCTGGCGCAAGGGCGCCGACTGGATGCGGCCGCTGGAGCGCACCAACGTCTGGACGGCCGTGCTGGAGGTCGCCGTCATCCTCGCCCTGTTCAGCCCGATCGCCGACCCCGCCCGCCTGTCGGTCGCGGATCAGATGGCCCGCCTGGAGCGCGGAGCTGTCAAGCCGGACCAGTTCGACTACCGCTTCCTGCGCTTTCAGAGCGGAACGGCCGGAGAGGCGGCGCTGGAGCGGCTCACCGGCTCGACCGATCCCGTCGTCGCGCGCAGCGCCCGCAACGTTCGGGAAGTCGAGAATCGCTGGGACAACACCGACATTGGATCACCCAACCGGACGCCGGTGTTCGAGATCGCTCCTGTGGGCGCGGCGCTGCCGCCGGGCTTCGCCGTTGCGGTGCCACCGACCGACGCACGCGCCGAATGCAATACGTCGGGAACCTGCGTGGCGACCGCACGGGACATGAACGGAGACGGTTCACTGGAGGTTCTCGTCGCGGACAACTGGGCCATCCAGTTGTGGACCCGCGAAGCGTCGGGTGCCTGGTCGAAAGCCGGCCAGTGGACCTCCCGACAGTGCTACGGACCAGGCTCCACACGGCCTGACATGCGCGTGGTGCTGCGCAAAGGCGACCTGCGGTCCGTCGAGCCTGTCTGGCCGGAGCTTGAAGTCGACGGCGTCCGCACCGGACCCTTCGACCCGGATCGCGACTGCCGTCCGGTGGCGACCGCCCCCCGTTAACCCTGCGCTCACCCTGCCCCCCAACCCGATCTTCACCTTGTGACGGCTAAAATGTCCCGGAATGAGCCAGTCCCGCTTGAACGAGGACCGGCCGCAATCGTGATGTTGAAGGGGCTGCACCCATGGCGAAGACCGTTCTCGTGGTCGACGACGATCCCACCCAGCGCCGCCTCGCGCAGGCCGTGCTGGAGCGTGAGGGATACGCCGTCGTGCACGCTGAATCAGGCGGCGAGGCGATCGACCGCCTGACCAAGGGCGGGGGCGCCGACGTGGTCCTGCTCGACATGGTCATGCCGGGCATGAGCGGCATGGAGGCTCTCGCCGAAATCCGCACCGCCGGCGTAACGACCCCGGTCATCGTCCTGACCGCCTCGGCCGGCGTGGACGCGGTGGTCAAGGCCATGCAGGCCGGGGCCCAGGACTTTTTCGTCAAGCCGGTCTCGGCCGAACGCCTGCTGGTCGGCGTCTCCAACGCCCTGCAGCTGACCCGGCTGACCGCCGAGGTTGGGCGGCTGAAGAAGCACGTCTTCGGTCGCACCTCTTTCAACGATCTGGTCGGTCAGAGCCCGCCCATGCGGATGGTCAAGTCGCTGGGCGCCCGCGCCGCCAAATCCTCCATTCCGGTCCTGATCACCGGCGAGAGCGGCGTCGGCAAGGAAGTCATCGCCCGCGCCCTGCATGGCGCCAGCGACCGGTCGGGCAAGCCGTTCGTGGCCGTCAACTGCGGCGCCCTACCGTCGAACCTGATCGAGTCGATCCTGTTCGGCCACGAAAAGGGAGCCTTCACCGGCGCCCACGACAAACACCTCGGCAAATTCCAGGAGGCCAACGGCGGCACCCTGTTCCTCGACGAGATCGGCGAACTGCCGCTGGACATGCAGGTCAAGCTGTTGCGCGCCCTGCAGGAGGGCGAGGTCGATCCGGTCGGCGCCAAACGCTCGGTCAAGGTCGATGTCCGCATCGTCTCGGCCACCAATCGCGACCCGGCCCAGCAGGTCCGCGCCGGCGCCTTCCGCGAGGACCTGTTCTATCGCCTCAATGTCTTCCCGATCGAGGCCCCGTCCCTGCGCGAGCGCCGCGAGGACATTCCCGCCCTGATCGATCACTTCATCGCCCGCTTCAATGTCGAGGAGGGCAAGCGCGTCGCAGGCTGTTCGGGGGAAACCCAGGCCCTGCTGTGCGCCTTCGACTGGCCCGGCAACGTCCGCCAGCTGGAGAACGCCGTCTACCGCGCCATCGTCCTGGCCGACGCGCCCTTCCTGCAACCGCACGACTTCCCGGCGATCTCGGGGCTCGCAGCCAGTTTCCTCCCCCCCATGGGGGAGGTGGATCGCGGCGACAGCCGCGAGACGGAGGGGGCCGACGCCGCTGCCCTCTCGATCGACCTGCCGCCCCTTCCCGACACCCCCATCCGCATCCTCGATGAACGTGGCCACCTGCGCACCCTTGAGGAGATCGAACGCGACCTGATCCAGCACGCCATCGAGGTCTATGCCGGCCATATGTCCGAGATCGCCCGCCGCCTCGGCATCGGCCGCTCGACCCTGTACCGCAAGGTCCGCGAACAGGGGCTGGAAGGCAGCCTCAAGGAAGTCGGCTGAGGTTTTCCGGCAACGGCCCGGCGAAGGCCGGAGTCTGACCAAAAGTTCATTGGCCAGCGACCAGTTCAACCCCGAAGACGGGCGAACGCTCGCCATGCGCTCAACCTTCGGTTTCCGCGCTGTAATGCGACGGAAATGTTGGCCGGGCACGTTGCAGGGCTAGTTTCTCCCCGGGACCCGTCCGCATGCTGCTCGTCACGACCACCCTGTCCGGCCTCATGGCCGGTCTGATCCAGACTGCGCCGACGCCCCCGCCGCAGGAGCCGGCGCCCCCTGCGAACGCCGCCCCCGATCCGAACGCCTATGAGCTCGAGACCGTGGTGACGACCGGGGCGCGTCCGCGCGGCAGCGTCAACTCCGACATCCCTCCCGACGTCACCCTGTCTGCGGAACAGATCGCGGCCTACGGCGCCTCGAACATCGCCGAGCTGCTGACCTATCTGGAACCCCTGACGCGCAGCTCGCGCGGTCGCGCCGACGGCCAGCCGGTCTTCCTGGTCAACGGCCGCCGCATCTCGGGCTTCCGCGAGATCCACGGCCTTCCACCCGAAGCGATCGAGCGGATGGAGATCCTGCCCGAGGAGGTCGCGCTCGAATACGGTTACCGCGCCGATCAGCGCGTGGTGAATTTCGTCCTCAAGGACAATTTCAACTCCCTCACCGGCGAGGTGACCGGCCGTCGGCCGGGCCAGGGCGGCCGGACCACCACCGAGCTTGAAAGCAACATCCTGCGCATCTCGGGGCCGAGCCGCTGGTCGCTCGACGCCGAACACGAGCGCTCCAGCCCGCTGTACGAATCCGAGCGCGACATCGTCCGCGAGCGCGTGGAGGGCGACCCGGGCACAGAAGACATCGGCGCCTATCAGACCCTGCTGGCCCAGAGCGAGCGCAGCACCGTGCGCGGCACCTACAAGCGCGACCTCAACTCCACCACCCAGGCGACCCTCAGCGGCAGCCTCGAGGATCGTTCCAGCCGCAGCTTCAACGGCCTGCCGGGCGTGGCCCTGATCCTGCCGACCGGCAATCCCTATTCGACCTCCCCCGACAACGAACCGGTCTTCCGCCTTCTCGACGCCCCCGACGCCCTTCGCCGCGAGACCGACGGCCTGACCGGCGAACTGGGCCTGGTCTTCGACGGCTTCCTCGGCGAGGACTGGCGCTGGACCCTGACCGGCGAGTACACGCGCACCGAGACCGACACCCTCACCGGCCGCGGATACGGCGTCGACCCCTTCCAGGCCCGGCTCGACGCCAACGACCCCGGCGCCGATCCCTTCGGCCCGCTCGCGCCCGCCGACTTCGCGCGCGTCGCCGACGACAGCGCCCGCTCGGTGTCCCAGCGCCTCGACACGGAACTGGTCCTGACCGGCGACGTCTGGGACCTGCCCGCCGGCGGCGTTTCCTCGACCTTCAAATTCGGCTTCGACGATGTGTCGCTCGACTCCACCAGCACGCGCGGCGGCGTGACCACGCAGCGGGAACAGTCCCGCCAGCGCCTCAGCGGCCAGGCCAGTTTCAGCCTGCCGATCGCCAGCCGCCGCCAGGACGTCCTGCCCGCTCTCGGCGACCTCTCGGCCAATTTCAACGTGGGCTATGAGGAGCTGTCGGACTTCGGCGGCCTCTCCACCCTCGGCCTCGGCCTCAACTGGAGCCCGGTCGAGCCCCTGTCGCTGTCGCTCAGCTACACCGACGAGAACGGCTCCCCCACCATCTCCCAGCTGAACGACCCGACCATCTTCTCGCCCAACGTCCCGGTGTTCGACTTCGCCACGGGAGAGACGGTGCTGGTCACCCGCATCGACGGCGGCAATCCCGACCTGAACGCCGACCATCGCCAGGTCTGGAAGGCCGGCGTCAACCTCAAGCCGTGGTCCGAGACCGATCTGCGCTTCAGCTCGACCTGGACATACAGCCTGACCGAAGACGCCATCGCGTCCTTCCCGACCCTGACGCCCGACCTGGAGACCGCTCTGCCCGGCCGATTCACCCGCGACTCCGCCGGAAACCTGACCTCCTTCGACGCCCGCCCGCTCAATTTTGAGCGCTTCGAGCGTCAGGACATCCGCACCGGCTTCAACTATTCGCGGGCCTTCGGCGCCCCCAATCCGGGGGCGACGCCCCTGCCGGGCGCGCCCGGCGGCGCCCGCCCTCCCCGCGGCGGCGGACCCATGCGGATGGAGGTTCGCGAGGGCGGCGGCGGTCCGCACGGCGGCCCCGGCGGTGGCGGACCGCAGGTCCGTATGGGCGGCGGCGGCGGTGGACGCGGCGGCATGGGCGGCATGCAGCCCGGCCAGGGCCGTTTCAACCTGTCGATCTACCACACCTGGCGCCTGCAGGATGAGATCGTCATCGCCGACGGCCTGCCGGTTCTGGATCTGCTCGACGGCGCCGCCACGGGCGCCCGCGGCGGCAGCCCCCGCAACGAGATTCAGGCCCAGGGCGGCGTCTTCCGCAACGGCATGGGCGCCTTCGTCAACGCCAACTGGCGTGAGGGCACGCGCGTCGACGGCGGGACCGGACCCGACATCAATTTCTCGGATCAGGCCACGGTCAATCTCAACCTCTTCATTGACCTGAACTCCCAGACCTCCTGGGTCGCCAGAGTCCCGTGGCTGAAGGGTTCACGCGTCAATCTGGGGGTCCAGAACCTCTTCGACACCCGTCCCGAGGTCACCGCCAGCTCGGGCGCCACCCCGCTGAACTACCAGCCCGACTACCTCGACCCCCAGGGCCGCGTCGTTAGCCTGACCTTCCGCAAAATCCTCTTTTAGGGATCAGGCGGCAGGCAACAGGCAGCAGTCTGGGACACCGGGGCCACGCCCGGCTCCCGTCTACTGCCTGCTGCCTGTTGCCTGTTGCCTAGCCCTTCTTCTTCCCCCACCGCCGCTTCGGCTCTTCCCCCTTCGCCTTGGCGGCGATCTCCTTCAGCTTGCGGCCCTGCAGGGCCGACAGCGCCTGCCCCGGCGCGCCCTTCTCGGGATCGCCGAACGCGCGGCCGTGGGTCCTCACCCGCTCACTGACCGAATCGATGAACTCCCCCTCCCATTCGGACAGCGAAACGCCCGCCTTCTCTGCCGAGCGGCGGGCGCGTCTGAGGGCGTTGAGCGCGGCGCGCTGGGCCGCCTTGCGTTCGGCTTCAAACGGGCTGGCGGGCGGCTTCTTCGCGCCGCCCCTGCCTCCGCCGAAGCCGGTTCGTTTCAGCGTCAGATCTCGCCGAGCGCCGAGAGGTACAGGTCAAGGATCGCGTCCTCTTCCTGCCGCTTGGCCTTGTCCTGTTTGCGGATGCGGATGACCTTGCGAAGGATTTTCACGTCATAGCCCTCGCCCTTGGCCTCGAGGAAGACCTCCTTCATGTCGGCCATCACCGCCGCCTTGTCCTCCTCGAGCCGCTCGAGGCGCTCGATCACGGTGCGCAGACGGCCCTGGGCGGCGGAGGTCAGAACGTCAGGCGAGGAATCGAAGGAAGCGTCGTCAGCCAAGGGAGAACTCCGGGAACATGACCCTCGGGCGGCTATCGACCGTCCGGGGCGAATAAGGATGTGGGAAGGACGCTAACCACGTCGCCCGGCGCGACTCAACGATCGCCGGGGCCGGATGCGAAAAAGGCTGCGGACAAGTCCGCAGCCCTGAAACTTTCGCGCTCAAGAAGGCCGCGACCGCGTCGCGGCCGTTAGCGCAAAAAGAGCCTTTAGCCCTGCTTCGCCTTGAAGCGCGGGTCGGTCTTGTTGATCACATAGACAACACCCTTGCGGCGCACGACCTTGCAGTCGCGGTGACGGGTCTTGAGCGACTTGAGCGAGCTGCGGACCTTCATGGTCGTCGTCCTGGGGCAAAACAAAACAGAAAAGCCGCAAGGCGAACCTGCGGCGGAGCGGTGCGTATAGAGAGGCTTCCCCGGTTCGTCAACCAGACGGGCAGGCCCCGATCGTCTGATCGGCATACCCGGCGGCGCCCGCTAGCGATTGCCCCCGCCGCCCACATCGTGCAAGCCGATTCCAGCGCCCGCGCCCGAAACCGCCGGGCTGCCGGGAACCACGCCCATGGGACTGTTCGACTGGATGACCGGCAGCAAGCCCGCCCCGCCGGGCGTGCCGCGCCTCGCCGTCCCGGCCCTGCGGGAGCATCTGCTGGCGGTCAACCGCGACACCGCCCCCTTCGTCGTCCGCGACGGCGCGCCCGAAGGGGTCGACATGGTGGCCGAATGGCGGATCGTCGATGCCGAGTGGTACGAGATCTTCGCCAAGGCCGGTATCAAGCGCGTCTTCAAGGTGCTGATGAAGTTCGATGAGGCCAAGGGCGAGGTCCGCGCCGTCGACCAGTCGTGGGAGGTGGAGTGGCGCGCCGGCGTCCCCGTCCTGTCCGCCACGGCCGAGGGCGTCCGAGGCCAGACCTGGGAAAAGAGTTTCGAGACCGTCTACGCCTTCCGCGAGGACCTCTCCTGGGGCGAGGTCTACAGCTACAGGTTCGACACCGACGAGATCAAGAAACCGCTGGTGGCGGCTGCGCAGGCGGCCGGATGGGGCTGGCGCGGCGTGGCCTTCAGCAAACTCTGAGCGCTACAGCCAGACCTCCGCCGGTCCCCGGGACATGCTCAGCAGGATGCTGGTCACCTGGACGCCGCTGCCGTCCTCGGTGACGATGCGGAACGCCTGGTCGCTCAGCGGGGTCGGGTCAGGCCGCGCCATGGCCCAGCCCGGGAACAGCCGGGCCGCGATCGGCCAGTCGCCGAGCACAACGACATTGGTGTGCCGCTCATCGGCCTGGATGCGCACCATCAGCGCATCGATGTCCCGTCGGCGGCCTTCGATGACCTGGACGAATTTGCCGTCCGGAAGCGCCAGCGCGCCGGTGATCTTGTCCCGGCTGTTGTTTCGCACAGACACCCGAAAGATCGCATCGAGCGCCGGAGAGTCGCCGTGATCGATAAGCGAATCGCTTCGGTAGACGAGCCTGCACAGAGCATTCGTCATTCTCGCCGCCTTGAGGCGACAGGCCTCCGCCAACAGTAACCCGCAAGAGGCCCTGAGGTTGCAGATTAAAAACCAACGTATGGCGAGATGATCGACCAGCGTGGGCGAAACTCACCCGCGCTCAAGCAGCGGACCGCTGTGCCGCGCGCGATCCGCGCCCGTCCACGCTCGGGAAACGAGAGACCGTCGTCCTCGCGCTGGCGCACCGAACAGGGCTGGAGTCTCGCCTCGGGGTTGCACGAGAGGTCTGCGGAGTTGCACCTCCGCCGCCTTGCCCCTCCGCCACCAGGCCGCCCCAGCGAGCGGTAGCACCTTAGCCCGGCGCGATTGCGCGCGACCTGAACGACACAGTGGATGTCGTCTTTGCCTCGTGACCTCGCCTTGGCCCCGGTCTTGCAGCAACGCTTTCCGCCCTCGCGGACTTGTTATGAGGGAGCGGCCTCCGGGGACTCTACAACTATCGCCATGCGCATCAGCCTTCGCCTCATCCTCATCGCCTCTGTCGCCGCCTGCGCCCCCATGCTGCCGGAGGCGCCGCCTGTGACGGCCCCCGCCCGGACCAGCCCGCCGCCGGCCTCGCCCGCCGCCGCCCCGGCCGTCCCCGCGCCGGTCGTGGTCGATCAGGCCGGATTCGACGGCTGGAAGCAGGGCTTCCTCGCCCGCCATGGCGGCGCCCGGCGCGCCGAATACGAGCGAGAACTTTCCAGCCTTGAGCCCGACCTCTCCGTCATCCGCCTTGACCGCAACCAGCCCGAGTTCAGCCGCCCCGCCGGCGCCTATGTCCAGTCCGCCGCCTCGGCCACCCGCATCGCCCAGGGCCGCGCCCGCATCGACCGCGTGCCGTGGGAAGTGACCCGGCGATACGGCGTGCCGGGCGAAATCCTTGTCTCCGTCTGGGGCAATGAGAGCGCCTTCGGCGCCATCCAGGGCGACTATGACGTGGTCCGCTCCCTCGCCACCCTCGCTTACGACGGCCGTCGCCGCGACTGGGCCGAGGGCGAACTGAAGAATGCGCTCGACATCGTCATCGACGGCCGCCGCGACCGGGCCGGCCTGAAAGGCAGCTGGGCCGGGGCCATGGGCCAGACGCAGTTCATGCCCGACGCCTATCTTCGCCTCGGCGTCGACCAGACCGGTGACGGCAAGGTCGACATCTGGGGATCCGACGCCGACGCCCTGGCCTCGGCCGCCAACCTGCTGGCCCAGGCGGGCTGGAAGCCCGGCCAGACCTGGGGCTATGAGGTCACCCTGCCTGCCGGCTTCGACTATGCCGAGGCCGAGGGCCCGCGCCATCCGTGGGCGCACTGGGCCCAAGGCGGCGTCAGCCTGGCCCGGGGCGGCGCGCCCAACGCCGCCGAGGCGCGGGAGGAAGGGGTAATCTTGCTGCCCCAGGGCGCGCGCGGCCCGGCCTTCCTGGCCCTGCCGAACCACTATGTCATCCGCCGCTACAACAACTCGGTCAGCTACGCCTTGGCCATCGGCCTGACCGCCGACGGCATCGCCGGCAGGCCCGGCCTCGTCGCCGCCTGGCCTGACGACGCCCCCCTGTCCCGCGAGCAGCGCGTCGGCGCCCAAAGCGCCCTGACCCGGCTCGGCTTCGACACCCAGGGCATCGACGGCGTCGTCGGCGCCAACACCCGCGCCGCCCTGCGCCGCTGGCAGATCGCTGAGGGCCGCCTCGCCGACGGCTATCTGACCGCCGATCTGGCCGACGAGCTGATCCGAAGGGCGGGGTAGAGACGCTTCCACCCCCACCCGCTATTGTCACACTCCCCTCTTGCTATCGTCATTCCGGCGAAGGCCGGCACCCAGCGGCGCGCGATTAGCGCGAAGCTGTCGGGAGCGCGGTCGGGGAATAGTGCTTCGTAGCCATCGCCGGTGTTTCGCCGCCGTCGCGGCGCCGCCGGGTTCCGGGTCTGCGGCTCGCCTTGCTCGCCTCCGCCCGGAATGACGATAGCAAAAGGGAGTGGCGCTCTGCTACCCATCCGCCGATTGTCAGCATATCCCTCGCCGCCAACCCGCTGATTCCGTTCCGTTTCCCAAAAATACAGCGTCCCCAGCCCACCACAGGAAGGCCCGGTCCTAGACTCCCCCCGTTCCGTCGCAGGGAAGGGTGCAGGGCCTTGCGATCTTGTCGCGGCGGAAACGGGATGAGCGGGAGGGGGTCGAACCTTCGTCGCAGCGGATCGCGAGCGCCCTCGGGCCTCAAGCAGCGAGCCGTGGCGCGGCGAGCGTCAGGCCGCCACAGCCGGGCTCAAGTCGCGAGCCCCCGTGGGGCGAGCATAGGCCGAGCGTGAAGGGCGACGGGCAGGGAACCCGCGCCGTTCCGGGGTGGAGGAACGGGCGGCGGAGCCGCCCGGACGAACGGTTCGCAAGACTCCGACCCGCCCGCCCGGAGGCCATGTCGGCAAGGCGTCAACAGCGCCGCTGGTCCTGAGGGAGCTGACCACTGCCTTTCAGGCCGACAGCTCCCGGTCAGACATTTCGTGCGGAGCGACGTCGCGAAGCCGAAAAACACTCTCCCACGGTCTCCGGGTTTCGCGCCCGGCGCTCCGCCGGCCCTTCCCACGCTTTCCGCCTCACGGCCGGAGAGGGCTTCAGCCTGCGCGTTCTCCCTCCCCACGTCGGGGGAGGGAGATCGACGACCGCGGCCCAACAAGCAGGCCGCGTCGGGTCGGGAGATCCCGAAGGGCCGACGACCGCGGCCCACAAGACAGCCTTCTCTCGAAACGCCGGACACGCTAACGAACCCCATGGCCGCCGCCGAAACCCCCGCAGACGTCTTCAAGCGCGCCCTCGCCCATGCGGCGCGGGCGTTGGCGGAGCAGTCCGAGCTGGAGGTCGTGTTCGGCTCCGACGGGCCGCGACTATCCAATGGCGTTCTGACCCTGCCGCATCCGCCGCGCGATCCGGGCGGACCCGAGAGCGCGACCCTGCGCGGCCAGGCCGACCGGCTGGCGCTGCGTCTGGCCAACCATGACGAGGCCCTGCACGCCCGCCTCCGCCCCATCGACAGCCGCGCCGCCGAGGTCTTCGAGGCCGTGGAGCAGGCGCGGGTCGAGGCTATCGGCTCGCAATCTCTGGCCGGGGTTCGGGCCAATATGGGCGCGGCCCTGCTGGCGCGGCTGGAGAAGATGGGCGCCCTGCGCGCCACGGAGGTCGAGCGGGTGCCGGTGGCAGAGGCGGTAGCCCTGCTGGTGCGCGAGCGGCTGACCGGCCAGCGCGCGCCCGATGGCGCCGGCGCCATGCTGGACCTCGTCCGCACCGCCATGGAGGACAAGGCCGGCGCCAAGCTCAACGCCTTGGCCGAGGTGGCCGACGATCAGGTCGCATTCGCCGACCGGCTGAAGGACGTGTTGCGGGCGCTCGACCTCGATCCCGGCGACGGGCGAGGAGACGACGCCTCCGACGAAGAGGGCGACGACGAGGCTGATCCGCAGTCGCCCGACGCCGCGGACGATCAGGACGAGGAGGACGACGCCGGCGGCGGCGAAGGCCAGACCATGGACGGCTCGGCCGACGACCGGAGCCAGGGCGATGAGCGCGACGCCCGACCGGACGGCTCGGCGGGCGATCCGGATGGGGAAGCGTCGGACGAAGGGCCCGACGTCAACGAGGGCGCCCTGCCCAACCGCCAGCAGACCGCCGACGACGGGCGCGCCGTCGACACCTATCGCGTCTTCACCACCGCCCATGACGAGATCGTCGATGCGGCCGACCTGTGCGATCCCAATGAGCTGGAGCGGCTGCGCGCCCTGCTGGACCAGCAGCTGACGGCCCTGTCGTCGGTGGTGGCGCGGCTGGCCAACAAGCTGCAGCGCCGGTTGATGGCGCAGCAGAACCGCAGCTGGCATTTCGATCTCGAAGAGGGCGTGCTGGACACCGCGCGCCTGACCCGGATCATCACCGATCCGACATCGCCGCTCAGCTTCAAGGCCGAGAGCGAGAGCCCGTTCCGCGACACGGTGGTGACCCTGCTGCTGGACAATTCCGGCTCGATGCGTGGGCGGCCGATCATGGTGGCGGCGGTCTGCGCCGACATTCTGGCGCGAACGCTGGAACGCTGCGGCGTCAAGGTCGAGATCCTCGGCTTCACCACCCGGGCATGGAAGGGCGGGCAGGCGCGCGAGGCCTGGATCAGCGCGGGCAAACCCGCCAATCCGGGCCGGCTGAACGACCTGCGCCACATCATCTACAAGTCGGCGGATTCACCGTGGCGGCGGGCCAAAAAGAGCCTCGGCCTGATGATGCGCGAGGGGCTGCTCAAGGAAAACATCGACGGCGAGGCCCTGACCTGGGCGCACGAACGTTTACTGGTGCGGACCGAGGCGCGACGCATCCTGATGGTCATCTCCGACGGATCGCCGGTCGACGATTCGACCCAGTCGGCCAATGCGGCCCTGTATCTGGACAAGCATTTGCGTCAGGTGATCGCCGAGATTGAAGGTCGGTCGCCGGTGGAGCTGATCGCCATCGGCATCGGCCATGACGTCACCCGCTGGTATCGCCGGGCGGTCACCATCGTGGATGTCGAACAACTGGCGGGCGTGATGATCGAGAAGCTGGCCGAACTGTTTGAGGGCGAGCCCAAGGCGGCGCCGGCGCGGCGACGGAGGGCGGCGTGAGCCACCCGGAAATCAGACCCGTTCGCTGACCTTGATGGCCACGCGGCAGCCGGCCCTGATCACCGCGCTGAGCAGGCCGTAGCCGGGCGCGTCGCGGCTGCCGTGGGCGACGGCGTGGTCGTGGTGGGCCAGTTCCTCGTCGCGGAAGGCGGCCAGCTCCGCCGCAAGCGCCGGGTCGCGGTCCCGAAGTTCGGCGATCTGGTCGGCGTAGTGCTCCTCGATGACGCTCTCGACCGCCTCGGTGCAGGCGTGGGCGGCCTTCTCGCCCATCAGGGCCGTGCCGGTCCCCAGCGCCAGGGCCGCCAGCCGCCAGACGGGCGTCATCACCGTTGGGCGCACGCGCTCGGCGTTCAGCAGGGCCTCGAACCGGGCCAGGTGGACGGCCTCCTGGGCCTGCATCTCGCCCATGTCGGCGGCGACGGTCTCGCGGCCCGCGCGGCCCTCGAACACCGCCCGTTGGGCGCGGTAGATGTGGACGGCGGCGTATTCCCCAGCGTGGTCGACGCGCAGGATTTCGGCGCGCCGGCGCCGGCGGGCGCCCCGGCCGGGCCGAGCCAGCGGGATGCGACGATCCCGCGCCCGATCAGAGTCGAGGGGCTCAGTTTCGGGGCGCTCAGTTTCGAGGGGCTCTGGCATCCTTGGGCCTCTTGGCGGCGAGCAGGCTGAACACGGCCAGGGCGGTCGAGATCAGAGCGTTCCACCCTGCCATGGACAGGCCGAGGAAGCGCCACGTCACTGCGTCGCACATGACGACCTTTTCGATCGGACCGGTGCCCAGCGCCAGGGCGGCCAGGCTTTCGAGGTTGATGTCGCCGCCGCCGGAACAGGTCGCAGGCAGATCCCACCAATCCATTTCGCCGCCCATATGGAAGACGGCGGTGACCGCGCCGGTGGCGAAGACCACGGCCAGCATGAAGGCGGCGATGCGCGGCGTGCCACGGCTGCCCCGGCTGATCACATGCCACAGGGTGGCGACCAGGGCGATGGCGACAGCGCCCCAGTAGACCTCGCGCTGCTTGAGGCACAGGTTGCAGGGGGCGAGGCCCTCGAATCGCTCGAACGCATGAGCCGCACCCAGCAGGGCCAATGAGGCCGCGAGCGCAAAGGCGGTCCACCACCGCGTCAGGAGTCGATACAGGCCTCTCATCGGACGACGTTCATAGCCGGGCCGGAACGCCGCGTCGATGAGGCTCGCCCGATCAGAGCAGCTTCACCGCCACGATGGCGCCGACGAGCACCACCAGGCCGATGACGCTCCACATGGCCAGCCGCTTCTCGACCATTTCCAGCATGGCCGGACCCCAGCGTTTCAGGACGAAGGCCTCGGCGAAGAAGCGGCCGCCGCGGGTCACGGCGCACAGCGCCACGAAGAGCGGAAAGTTGAACTGGAAGATGCCCGAGGCGATGGTGATCAGCTTGAACGGGATCGGGGTCAGGCCCTTGATCAGAATGACCCAGGCGCCGTGCTGCTGGAACAGCGCCTTGGACGCCTCGAAGGTGTCGGCCTTGCCCAGCCAGCTCAGGATCATCATCCCGACATCGGTCAGGAAATAGCCGATCGCATAGCCCAGCATGGCTCCCAGCACGGAAGCGACCGTGCAGACTCCGGCGTAGAAATACGCCCGGTCCGGCCGCGCCAGGATCATCGGCGCCAGCATGACGTCCGGCGGAATGGGGAAGAACGAACTCTCGGCGAAGGAGACCGCCGCCAGCGCCGGCGTGGCGTGTTTGCTGCGGGCGAGGGCGAAGACCCAGTCGTAGAGCTTGCGAAGCATGTGTGTCCCGGAAAAGCCGAAGGTCGCGTCTAGCAGGCCCCGGCGGCGGGCGCACCCGTCGAAACCGTCCGCTATTCGCAGTCGCGGCGAAGGGTCGCTATAGAGGCGGCCTCCCGCCTCCCACCTCCTGCCCGGACGGTTTCCCGATGCGCTTTCTGCACACCATGGTCCGGGTGACCGACCTCGACGCCTCGCTTCGCTTCTGGTGCGACCTGCTGGGTCTTGAGGAGATGCGGCGGATGGAGAATGAGGCCGGGCGCTACACCCTGGTCTTCCTCGCCGCACCGGCCGACCGCGCGCGGTCCGAAGCGGAGCGGTCGCCCGAGGTCGAACTGACCTTCAACTGGGATCCCGAGCCCTACGACGGCGGCCGCAATTTCGGCCATCTGGCCTATAAGGTCGACGACATCCATGCCGCCTGCCGGCGGCTGATGGACGGCGGGGTGACTATCAACCGGCCGCCCCGCGACGGCCGCATGGCCTTTGTCCGCTCGCCCGACGGCATCTCCATCGAACTGTTGCAGGAGGGCCCGGCCCTGGCGCCCGCCGAGCCGTGGGTGTCGATGGCCAATACCGGGAGCTGGTGACACCTCCGTCACTTGCGCACTGGCGTCGGCTCGGGGATGGTCGCGCCCTCAGTGTTTCCGGGAGCTCCCATGCGTCGTCTGCTCGTCTCGTCCGCCGCCGTCGTCGCCCTGCTGGCGGGAGCTTCAACCGCCGCAGCGCAGGATCCTCATGCGGGGCACACTGGCCATGCCGCGCCTGCCGTCGCCCAGAGCGAGGACGCGCGGCTGGCGGCGTTTTTCGAACAAGCGTTTCAGGAGCGGATCGCCTTGTCGCCGCAGCAGATGACCTCGCTGGGCATCAAGACTGACTACGACCGGCTGGACGACGCGACCGACGCGGCTGCGGAGCGGGCGCTGGCCTTGGCCGAGCGGCAGCTGGTGCAGCTGAACGACCAGTTCAATCCGCAGACCCTCAGCGCCGACAGCCGGCTGTCGTGGCGGCTGTTTGAATACGGGGTCGAGCAGGCGCGGCTGTCGAACCGCTGGCGCGACTGGGGCTATCAGTTCGCGGCCAACGGCAATCCGACGACGGGCCTGCCGGTTTTCATGATCAACAACCACCGGGTCAGCAGCGTCTCCGATGCCGAGGCCTATGTCGCCCGGCTGGTCGAGGCCGAGCGGGTGATGGGCGAGATTTCGGCCACCCTGCGGGCGCGGGCCGCGGCGGGGGTGATCTCACCGGTGTTCGTGTTCGAGCCGACGCTGGCGAATACAGCGGCGATCATCTCGGGCGCTCCGTTCGACGATACGGCCGACAATCCGGTCTGGGCCGATTTCCAGCGCAAGGTCGGCGCGCTGGAGGCTGATCCGGCGACGAAGGAGCGGCTGCTGGCCGGGGGCAGGGCGGCTCTGACGGGGGCGTGGCGGCGGGGCTATCAAGGGGTGCTGACGGCCCTGGCCGAGGTCGGAGCCCAGGCGGCTGCCATGCCGGACAACGCCGGCGGCGTCTGGCGGCTGCCCGAGGGGGAGGCTTTCTACAACGCCCGCCTACAGCTCTCGACCACCACCGACCTGACGGCCGACCAGATTCACGAGATCGGTCTGGCCGAGGTGGCGCGGCTGCAGGGCGAGATGCAGACGATCATGACGCAGGTCGGCTTCACCGGCTCGCTGCAGGAGATGTTCGCCTGGCTGAAGACCGATCCGCGCTTCCAGTATCCCAACACGCCGGAGGGCAGGGAAACCTACCTGACCGACTCCCGCGCCTTTATCGCCCAGGTGATGGAAGCGGGCCCGCGGTATTTCCACGACCTGCCCGAGTCGGCGCTTGAGGTTCGGGCGGTCGAGCCCTGGCGGGAGGCGACGGCTTCGGTCGCCTTTTACAACTCGCCCGCCGCCGACGGCTCCAGACCCGGCATCTACTACGTCAACCTGTCGGATATGACCCAGGTCCTGAAGCCCCAGATCGAGGCCATCAGCTATCATGAGGGGGCGCCGGGCCACCATTTCCAGATCGCATCCGCCCAGGAGATGGAGAGCCTGCCGCGCTTCAGACGGTTCGGCGGCTACGGCGCCTACGCCGAGGGCTGGGGCCTTTATTCGGAGCGGCTGGGCAAGGAGATGGGCTTCTATCAAGACCCGTATTCGGACTTCGGGCGGCTGTCGCTGGAGCTGTGGCGATCGGTGCGGCTCGTCACCGATACCGGCCTGCACGCCAAACGCTGGAGCCGGGAACAGGCGATTGAGTATTTTCAGCGGAATTCGCTGCTCAGCGAGCGTGACATCGTCAAGGAGGTCGAGCGCTACCTGACCAATCCGGGACAGGCGACCAGCTACAAGATCGGCGAGCTGAAGATCATGGAGCTGCGCCAGCGGGCGCAGGCGGCTCTGGGGTCGCGTTTCGACATCCGCGATTTCCACTCGGTCGTCCTGGGCTCGGGTTCGGTGCCGCTGGAGGTGCTGGAGGACCAGGTCGACGCCTGGATCGCGGCGGGCGGCGGGGCGCGGGACTGAGGACCGTTCGGTCCCGGCCGGCGCAGGCGCGGCTGATCGCCGCGTTGGCGGAACCGGGGCAGCCCCCTAGCTCTAGGGTCGATCCTTGTAGGAGACGCCGATGCCGCTCTTGATGTGCCCCAACGACAACGCCGCGATGCAGACGCTGGAGCGGGGCGGCGTGCAGTTCGACATGTGCCCCAGTTGCCGTGGCGTCTGGCTGGACCGCGGCGAACTGGAGAAGCTGATGGAGTCGGCGGCCCAGGATGGCCGCGCCTCCGCGCCCCCTCAGCAGCCGCCTGCCCAGCCCTATCCCCCGCAGCAGGCGCCCCAGCAGCCTTGGGGCGGCGCGCAGCGGGCCTCTCGCGACGAGCGCTACCGCAGCCGGGACGACGACGACCACCGCTACAAGAAGAAGCGCGACAGCATCTTCGACATTTTTGATTGAGCATTTGTCGTCGGGAATCACCCCTGCGCGGCGTCAGGGATGACAAGGCGCTGGGGGCTGTACTAGGACGAATCGACATTCAGCGCATCCAGAGCATGGAGGCGGCGATGTGGATGAAGGCCAGGTAGTGGCTGGCTAGCCGGTCGAAGCGTGTTGCGAAGCGGCGGAAGTGCTTGAGCCTGTTGAAGCAGCGCTCGATGCG
>NZ_JAUXQZ010000046.1 GCF_030682035.1 Brevundimonas sp.
GCCCTTCCCATCTCAACCGCTTCGCCTGAAGCGGCGATGAGTCATGCGCCAAACCTTCTCCCTCCCCTTCATGGGGAGTGGAGGATGGATTGGCGGAGCCAATCCGACGACGGGCGAGCCTCTGGCGAGCCCGGGTGGGGAACGCCAGTCCCGCACCGCCGGCGCCCGGCTTCACACTTCCCCACCCGGTCGCTTCGCGACCACCCTCCCCCGAAGTGGGGAGGGAGATCGACGACCGCGGCCCCACAAAGATAGCCTTCCCGACTGACAGGCCGGAACAAATGAGGCACAAGGCCGCGATGCTCGCCGACTCGACCCTCACCGCACCGTCCGCGCCGACGCTCGCCGACGCCCGCGCCACGCTGGAGCGGGTCTGGGGCCACGGCGACTTCCGCGGGCTTCAGGCCGAGGTGGTGACGGAAATTCTCGCGGGCCGCGACGTCGTCGCCGTGCTGCCGACCGGCGGCGGCAAGTCGGTCTGCTACCAGATTCCCGCCATGCTGCGGCCCGGCCTGGGGTTGGTCGTCTCACCGCTGATCGCCCTGATGACCGATCAGGTCGAGGCGCTGAAGCAGCAGGGGGTGGCGGCGGCGCGTCTGGATTCCGGCGTGTCGATGGACGACCGCTCGGAGATCTGGCGGCAGGCCCGGGCCGGCGAGCTGGACCTGCTCTACGTCTCGCCCGAAGGCCTGGCCCAGCCGCATCTGATTGACCGGCTCCACGATCTGCCGCTGTCGCTGATCGCCATCGACGAGGCCCACTGTGTCTCGCAATGGGGCCATGACTTCCGCCCCGACTACCGCACGCTGGGCCGGCTGGCCGAACTCTTCCCTGGCGTGCCGCGCATCGCGGTGACCGCCACCGCCGACGCCCGTACGCGCGACGACATCGTCCGCTCGTTGCGGCTGGAGGGCGCCAGGGTCGTGGTCGACAGTTTCGCCCGGCCCAATCTGCAGCTTTCGGCCATCCCCAAGGAGACCGCCTCGCGGGCGAAGACCGACGCCGCCGTGATCGATCTGGTCCGTCAGCGGCGCGGCAAGTCGGGCGTGGTCTATTGCGGCAGCCGCGACGGCTGCGAGCGGGTGGCCCAGGCCCTGCGCGACGCCGGGACCAACGCCATCGCCTATCACGCCGGCATGGAGGCCCGCGACCGCGACCGGCGACTGGAGCGTTTTCTGGCCGAGGACGGGGCGGTGATGGTGGCGACCATCGCCTTCGGCATGGGAGTGGACAAGGCTGATGTCCGCTTCGTCATCCACGCCGACCCGCCCGGCTCGCTCGAGGCCTACTGGCAGGAGATCGGCCGCGCCGGGCGCGATGGCGAACCGGCCGACGGCATCACCCTCTACGGTCCGTCCGACATCGCCTGGACGCTCAAGCGGCTGGACGGCCGCCCCATGGCCGAAGAGGTCAAGGCGGTGCAGGTCAGGAAGGCGCGCCAGCTGTTCGCCATGCTGGACGGCGCCGCCTGCCGCGCCCGGACGGTGCGCCGCTATTTCGGCGAGGAGGGCGCCGAACGGTGCGGCGTCTGCGACCTGTGCCTCGACCCGCCCGCCGTCTTCGACGCCACCGTCCCGGCCCAGAAGGCCCTCGCCGCCGTGCAGCGGCTGGGTGAGCGCTTCGGCAAGACCCGGGTCATCGACCACCTGCTGGGCAAGACGAAGGACGTCCAGCCGTGGGAGACGGCCCTGTCGACCTGGGCCATCGGCGCCGATACGGGCCAGCACACATGGCGCGACATCATCGATCACCTGATGTTCGAGGGCCTGCTGGTCGAGGATCCCAACGAGGGCAAGCCGCTGGTCCGGCTGGGCGACCCCGGGGCCGTGCGCGCCGTCTATCGCGGCGAGCGGGGGGTCGAGGTCCGCCGCGCCGCCGCTCGCGCCGCCTCCGCCCCCCGCGAACGCACCCGTACCGGCCGCAACGCCGCGCTCGAGAACCTGGACGCCGATGTCCGCGCCCGGTTCGAGACCCTGCGCGCCTGGCGCCGCGACCGCGCCGCCGAACAGCATGTCCCGCCCTATGTCATCTTCCAGGACAAGACCCTGCTGGAGATCGCCCTCGCCGAACCCGGCGATCTTGACCGCCTCGGCCACATCTCCGGCGTCGGCCAGACCAGGCTGGACCGCTACGGCAAGGGCGTGCTGGAGGCCCTGCGGCAGGCTCCCGGCTGAGTCTGTGGACCGAAACCGCGGTTCGCCGGTTAAGCTTCGTGCAAGGTCTCGGAAGGGGGGCCTTAAACTTTCGCCGTCACAGTCCTGCGGTGATCCCGAGCCGCGCCCCGTCCCCGATCGACAAACTGGCCCTGGCCGTCGTGCACCAGCCCGACCGCGCCATCCCCGCGCCTGCCGGCGCGCGTGAGGAATCCCTGCGTCTGCTGCTCCAGACCGCCGCTGATTCCGGCGTCGCCCGGGTCGCGACCAGGCCCGACGGCGACGGCGAACGCTGGCTGGGTCAAGCCTGGCCCTTCCCTTCCCCCTTCCACGTCTCGGTACGAACGGTAACCGTCAGCGACGGCGTCGACCGGGTCGAGGCCCGCGCGCGCCGCTCGCTGGAACGTCTCGGCCTGCCACGCGGCGACCTGTTGCTGGTTTCCGCCGCCGCGGATCTGGCCGGCGCCGAGGGCCGCGCTTTGTGGGACCGCCTGCTGGCCCTGAAGGACCGGGGCCTGTATCGGCGCATCGGTTTCTGCGCCACGATCGAGGACGGCCCGGCCCTGCTGGCCCGCCGCTTCAAGCCGGATGTGGTCCAGCTGCGCTGCAACCTGCTTGACCAGCGCGCCCAGCATTCCGGCGTCCTCGCCGACCTGGCGGCGCTCGACGTGGCCATTCATGCCGCCTCGGTGTTCGCTCAGGGCCTGCTGTTCATGAGCGGCGAGGCTCTGCCGCTCGAGATGCACCGGCACGCCCCGACCCTGTCGCGCATCCGCCGCCGCCTGGCCGAGGCCCGCGTCGATCCGATGCAGGCGACCCTGGCCTACGCCATGGGCCTGCCCGAGGTGTCCGCCGTGGTCGCCAGCATCGCCTCGGCCGCCGAGCTGCGCGCCGTCGTCGCCGCAGCGCACGCGGCGACACCTGCGCTGGACTGGGCGTCCCTGCAGCTGGAGCCGGCGACGATCGCCGCCGGCCCCCGCAGGATCAGTAGCGCAGCCTGATCCCGACATAGCCGGACCGGCCCGGCTCGCCGTAGCCGAACACCTGCTGATAGCGTTCGTCCGTCAGGTTCTCGATCCGCGCCGTCAGGGTAACGGCCTCCGTCAGCTTGTAAGCTGACGTCAGATTGGCCGTGACGAAGCTTTCTCTCAACCCGAAGGCGTCGGGCTGGTCGCCCTCCGCCCGAACGGTCAACGCACCCGATACCCGCTCGCCCGCCCATCCGAGGGTGGCCGAACCGGCGTGCTCCGGTATCCGTAACAAGCGGGTGCCTGTGGTCTCGTCGACTGCGTCGGTGTAAGCATAGGCGACGGTCAAATCGAAGCCGGCGGGCAGCACCGCGCGGCCCTCCACCTCGACCCCGTCCGTGCGCGTCGCGGCAACGTTGACATAAAAGGCGTCGAAGGTCACCGGATCGAAGACGTAGGTGATCTGGTCTTCCACCTTCAAACGATAGACCGTCAGCCGCCCGTCGAACCGTCCGTCCGCCGAACCCCAGCCGAGCGCCCCCTCGACGCTGTCGGCCGTCTCCGGCGAGAGTTCGGGGAACGGGACGGCGGCGAAGCAGTAGTCACAGACGGACTGATTGATTGAAGGCGCCTTGAATCCCGTGCCGTAGGCGGCCGACAGGATGAACCCCCGCGGCAGATCATAGGCTGCGGACAGGCGACCGGTGACCTCGGACCCGAAATCGTCAGTATCGTCCCACCGCAGCCCGGCGGTGACACTCAGGGCTGCGGCAGGCTCGACACGCGCGACCGCGAAAGCCGAAGTCGTGCCAAGGTCGACGTCCTCGCCGGTCGAGACCGTGCCCGCCGTGTCCTCGCGCTCCGCCCCGAACGTATAGTCCAGCCTCTGGTCCCAAACGCTGCCTGCGGCCTGCCACCGATAGACCAGGCGGTCAGCATCGAATTGCGAGGCAAACTGGCCGTCGTTGTCGCGCGAGATGTCCGATGCCGCCACGCTGAACTGGTGCTCAAGGCCCAGGGCGGCCAGCGACAGGCGCACGAACCCTGACCATTGCTCGGTCAGGGTGAAATCGGGCGTGTCGCCGGGCGTGAAATCCGGGGGCGGCGAACCGTCTATGTCGCCCTCGCTCTTCGACCAGCGGGCCGCGGCATCGACAGTCGCGACCGAGGTCAGGGCGTAGCGGACCTTTCCGCCCACGGTCGTCGCCTCGACGCCGTCGGCCTCGGGGTTGCCGTCGGCCTCGTCGGCGGCCGAGATGCCGTCGGTCCGCACCCGGGAGACATAGCCGCTCGCGGCCCAGGTCTCATTGGCGGTTCCCAACGCCAGCCGACCACGAACGGTGTCATAGCTTCCCGCCTCGGCTTCCAGTCGCACACCATCGGTCTCGCGCGTGGTGAAGGCGATCACGCCGCCGATGGCGTCCGAACCCCAAAGCGACGACTGTGGTCCGCTTAACACCTCGATCCGCTCGATCTCGCCCAGGTCGAAGGCGGCGAAGTCGAAGGATCCGCTGATGTCGGCCGGGTCATTGACCGGCACGCCGTCGATCAGCACCAGGGTCTTGCCGGGCGAGGCCCCGCGCATCCGCACCTGGGCGACGCCGCCGAAGGCGCCGGACCTCACCACCGACAGGCCGGGGATGTCGCTCAGGATGTCGGCGGCGAACACCGCCCCGCGCTGCTCGATGGCCGCGCGGTCGATGACCCGGGCGCCGGGCGTGTCGGCGACGATGGCCGGCAGGCGGGTCGCGGTGACCACCACCTCGGGAAGGGTTGCGTCCGGCTCATTCGGCTCCTGGGCGTGGGCGGACAGGGGAAACAGCACGGCGGCGGCCGTGGCGTACAGAATGGATCGTGTCATGCGCAGATCTCCGTCTCCGCCGCGCTGGCGCTGCGCGGGGGCGTGTGAAAGCGACCGACCCGGCCCCGGACGGGGCGCGGCGCTTGGGTCGGGTCGCTTCGACGGAACAGCTTCCGCAGCTGCGAAAGGGTTGGCCCCACGCCTCTGTCTGGTCCCGGACAGCGGACGAGCGACGTCGGCGGCCAGGTTTCCTGGCTTGCGGGTCACAGGCCAAACGCGGCTCGGGTCGAAGACCCGGGCTTAGCGCCTTTGGCCAGCCTAAGCTGACCCCGCCGCTCTCGCCTTCCCGGTTGCCCAGTGGCGCCGGGGATCGCTCCCCGGATCGAACGACGGCCTCGCCGCCTACAGTTGCGGGCACAGCCGCGGTGTCTGACCGCGTTCCCTTAACCGCCTGCCGGACTTGTCGCAGTGCAGCACAGCTTGCGCAAGACGCTTGAGGCGCAGCCCGCAATCCTTCACCTTGCGGCGCTCTCATGAACGCCCCCCTCGTCCACCCTCCGAAAGCCGACGCGGTCCCGTCCAGCGAGGGGACGACGCCGGTCATGGCGCAGTTCCTGGCGGCCAAGGCGGCCCAGCCGGACGCCATTGTCTTCTTCCGGATGGGCGATTTCTACGAGCTGTTCTTCAAGGACGCCGAGATCGCCTCCAGGGCCCTGGGCATCACCCTGACCAAACGCGGCAAGCACCAAGGCGAGGACATCCCCATGGCCGGGGTGCCGGTGCATGCGCTGGACGGCTATCTGGCGCGGCTGATCCGGCAGGGGTTCAAAGCCGCTATCTGCGAACAGCTGGAAGCCCCGGCCGAGGCGCGCAAGCGCGGTTCCAAGGCCGTGGTCCACCGCGACATCGTCCGCGTCGTCACCCCCGGCACCCTGACCGAGGACAGCCTGCTGGACGCGCGCGGCGCCAACCGGCTGGCCGCTGTCTCCGTGCGCAAGGGCCGCGCCGCCGTCGCCGTGGTCGAACTGTCGGCGGGGTCAGTCGACGCCGTCGCCTGTTCGCTGGAAGACCTCGGCGCGACGCTCGCCTCGTTCCGACCGTCCGAAGTGCTGGTCCCCGACCGGCTGTTCTCGGACGCGGCGACCAAGGCCGCGCTCGACGGGTCCGGCGGCGTGGTCCAGGCCCTGCCTCAGGCCCTGGCCGAACCGGCCGGCGCCCGGGTCCGGGTCGAGCGGCTGTACGGCGTCGCCTCCCTGGACGGTTTCGGCGCCTTCGAGGAGGCCGAGGTTTCGGCCCTCGGCCTGATTGCCGCCTATCTGGAGACGACCCAGGCCGGGAAGATCCCCGCCCTGTCGCCGCCGCGCCGCTCGGGCGACAGCGGCTTTCTCGCCATCGACCCGGCCACCCGCCTCAGCCTCGAGATCGACCGCACCCAGCGCGGGGAGCGCGAGGGTTCGCTGCTGGCCTGTATCGACCGCACCGTCACCTCGGGCGGGGCCCGGGCCCTGGCAGAGCGGATCGCCCGGCCGCTGCGCGACACCACGGCCATCACCCATGGACTCGACGCCGTCGAATGGCTGCTGGAGCGCCGCGACCTGCGCCGCGATCTGCGCGAGGGCCTGCGCGCCTCGTCGGACGTCGCCCGCGCCACCTCCCGGCTGGTGCTGGGCCGCGGCGGACCGCGCGACCTCGCCGCCATCCGCACCGGCCTGTCGATCGCCGAGGCCATCGCCGGTCTGTTCCCGCCCGCCCGCGATCCGCTGACCGGCCCGCCCGCCCGCATCGCCGCCTGCCTGGACCGGCTGACGCTGTCGCCCGATCTCGGCCGGCTGCGGGTCGATCTGGCCGAGGGTCTGGTCGCCGAGCCGCCGCATCTGGCCCGCGACGGCGGCTTCGTCTCGGCCGGCTACCGCCCCGAACTGGAAGAAGCCCGCCGCCTGCGCGACGACAGCCGCCGGGTCGTCGCCGACCTTGAGGCCCGCGCCGTCGCCGAGGCCGGGGTGCCGTTCAAGGTGCGCCACAACGCGGTGCTCGGCTACTTTCTCGAGACCAGCGCCAAGGCCGCCGAACCCCTGTTGAGGCCATCCGGCGAAAGCCCCTTCATCCACCGTCAGACCCTCGCCAATCAGGTTCGTTTCACCACCGTCGAACTGTCCGAACTCGACGCTAAGATCAGCCAGGCCGGCTACCGCGCCCTGGCCATCGAGGGCGAGACCTTCGAGACGTGGCGGCGCACGGTCCAGTCGCTGGCCCGGCCGCTTCAGGCCGTGGCCGAGGCCCTTGCCGAACTGGACGCCCACTCCGCCCTCGCCGAATGGGCCGAAGAAGTGGGCGCCGTCCGTCCCACCGTCGACGGCAGCGTCTGTTTCGAGATCACCGCCGGCCGCCATCCCGTGGTTGAAGCGGCCGTGAAGGCGCAGGGCGATCCCTATACGCCCAACGACTGCAAACTGGACGGATCGGGCGCCGCCGCTTCGCGACTGTCGATCGTCACCGGGCCGAACATGGCCGGCAAGTCGACCTTCCTGCGCCAGAATGCCCTTCTGGTCGTGCTGGCCCAGGCCGGAGCCTTCGTGCCCGCGAAGGCCATGCGGCTGGGCGTCGTGGACCGATTGTTCTCCAGGGTCGGCGCCGGCGACGACCTGGCCCGCGGCCGCTCCACCTTCATGACCGAGATGGTCGAGACCGCCGCCATCCTGACCCAGGCCACGGACCGCAGCTTCGTGGTGCTGGACGAGATCGGGCGCGGCACCGCCACCTATGACGGTCTGGCCATCGCCTGGGCTGTGACCGAGGCCCTGCACGACCGCAACCGCGCCCGCACCCTGTTCGCCACCCACTATCACGAGCTGGCGGGGCTGGAGACGCGGCTGGCCCATGTCTGCAATCTGTCGATGGCGGCGCGGGAATGGAACGGCGATCTCGTCTTCCTGCATGAGGCCCGACCCGGCGCCGCCGACCGATCCTATGGCGTGCAGGTGGCCAAGCTGGCCGGCGTGCCCGCCGCCGTCGTCAGCCGCGCCCGCGAGGTGCTGGACCGGCTGGAAGGCGAGAAGGCCGCCGCGATCAGCCTCGACGACCTCCCCCTATTCGCGATGGCGGAACCCGCGCCCTCGCCGCGTTCGTCCGCCGTAGAAGACGCGCTGCAGGCCATCGAGCCGGACGAGCTGTCGCCGCGCGAGGCGCTGGAAACCCTCTACCGGCTCAAGGGTCTGGGCCGCCGGTGACCGCGTCCCTCGACGACCGGCTGATCGAGGCCGCGTCCGCGCCCGACGTGCGCAAGGCCGTCGCGGCGATCCTGAAGGAGTCCTGGGACGCCGCCCGCGCGCGCACCGCCCGCCGTCTCGAGGCCGGAGGCGAGGGGGTCGAGGTCGCCCGGCTCTATTCCACCGCCGCCGACGACCTGCTCACGGCCCTGTGGCGGCTCACCACCGAAACCCTCTATCCCGCCGCCAATCCCAGCGAGGCGGAGCGGCTGACCCTGATTGCGGTCGGGGGTTACGGCCGTGGTGTGCTGGCGCCCTTTTCGGACCTGGACCTGTTGTTCCTGCGCCCGTGGAAGCCGATCCCGCGCACCGAACAGGTGATCGAGTTCATGCTCTACGTCCTGTGGGATCTCGGCGTGAAGGTCGGCCAGTCGGCGCGGTCGGTCGACGAATGCCTGGCCCTGGCGAAATCAGACATGACCGTGCGCACCGCCCTGCTGGAAGCGCGGCCGCTGGCGGGCGACGAGAAACTGGCCGCCGACTTCATCGCCCGCTTCCGCGCCCAGGTGGTCAAGGCCGATCCCCGGCCCTTCATCGCCGCCAAGCTGGCGGAGCGCGATGTTCGCCACCAGAAATCCGGCGCCGTCCGCTACCGGGTCGAACCCAACGTCAAGGACGGTAAGGGCGGCCTGCGCGACCTCAACACCCTGTTCTGGATCGCGCGGTCGCTGGCGCCGGACAGCCCGCTGGGCGCGCGGGTGATGGACGACCTGCTGACCGCGCGCGAACGGCGCACCTTTGAGGAATCCTTCGACTTTCTTTGGCGGGTCCGCGCCCATCTGCATCTTACCGCGGGACGGCCGGAGGAAAAGCTGACCTTCGACCTCCAGCCCGAGGTCGCGCGGCGCATGGGCTGGCGCGGGCGCGGTGACGAGCCTGCGGTCGAGCGGTTCATGCGACGCTATTTCCTCGTCGCCCGCGACGTCGGCGCCCTGACCCGCGCCATGTCGGCCAAGCTGGAGGCGCGCCAGCAGAAGCCGACGATGAGCCTGTCGCGGCTGATCCCGGGGCGCAAACGCAAGCTTGGGGTCGAGGGCTTCACCGAGGACGCCGGCCGCCTGTCGGTCAAGGGGCCTGAGGTGTTCGCCGCCGCGCCCGAGAAGCTGCTGATGCTGTTCCGTACGGCGGACGAGCACGATCTGGACCTGCACCCGGACGCCTTTTCAGCGGTCAGCCGGTCGTTGTCGCTGGTCACCCCGTCGCTGCGCCGCGATCCCGAGGCGACCCGCGCCTTCCTCGACATCCTGGCCCATGGCCAGCGACCCTATCGGGTCCTGACGCTGATGAACGAGACCGGTCTGCTGGGCCGGTTCCTGCCCGAATGGGGACGGATCGTTGGCCAGACCCAGTTCAACATGTACCACGCCTATACGGTCGACGAGCACACCTTGCAGGCCATCGGCATCATCAACGACATCTGGCGCGGCAAGCTGAAGGCCGAGCATCCGTCCTCGACCGAGATCGTCCACCGCATCGACGATTTCGAAGCGCTGATGCTGGCCATGCTGCTCCACGACGTCGGCAAGGGCGGTGACCGGGGCCAGCTGGAGGACGGGGCCATCGCGGCCAGGCGGGCCTGCGACCGGCTTGGCCTCGACCCACGCCGGACCGAGTTTGTGGTCTGGCTGGTGCGCAACCACCTGTCGCTCAGCGACTACGCCCAGAAGCGCGATATCTCGGACCCGGCGACCGTCCGCGCCTTCACCCGGCTCGTCGGCGATCCGGAGCGGTTGCGGACACTGCTGATCCTGACCGTGGCCGACATCCGCGCCGTCGGGCCGGGCGTCTGGAACGCCTGGAAGGGCGGGCTGATCCGCGACCTGTACCAACGCACCGAAGGCGTGTTCCGCGGTGAGGACGTGGCCCACGCCGATCCGCTGGACGACTATCCCGAACTGGTGGCCCGCGCCCGGTGGAACGGCGCGGCGGTCGAGGCCCTGACGGCGCCCGGGAACGAGGCGGAGGAATACGCCGCCACCCGCGTCGCCGTCGCCGCGCGCGACCGGCCCGGCCTGTTCGTCGATCTGGCGGGCGCACTGGCCGCCGCTGGAGCCGATGTCGTC
Organism: Brevundimonas sp.; assembly: GCF_030682035.1. Classification (GTDB taxonomy): domain Bacteria; phylum Pseudomonadota; class Alphaproteobacteria; order Caulobacterales; family Caulobacteraceae; genus Brevundimonas. Next base: position 10,252 of record NZ_JAUXQZ010000046.1, read on the forward strand.
GGGGCCCGGGTGGCGACCGCCGGGGACGGGACGGCGCTGGATGTGTTCGAGCTTCAGGACGGCGGCGGCGCTCCTTATGGCCAGGCCGAGCCGCGCCGCCTGACCCGATTGATCGCCGCGCTGGAGGTTGCTGCCCGCGGCGGAGCCCGAATCGCCTCGGCCCCGGCGGCCGCGCCCAGCCCGCGCCGCGCCGCCTTCGACGTCCGGCCCACGGCTATCGTCGACCTGGACGAAAACCCCGACGCCGCCGTGGTCGAGGTGTCCGGCGCCGACCGGCCGGGTCTGCTGGCCGACCTCGCCCGCGTCCTCGCCGACAACGGTCTGTCGATCCGGTCGGCCCATATCGCCGGCTTCGGCGAGCGGGCGGTGGACAGCTTCTACGTCACTGATCCGAAAGGCCGGAAACCGAAGTCGGGGCCGAAGCTGGAGCGGCTGCGGCTTCAACTCGAGGCCGTTCTCGACCGCGTGGACCGAGCCGGAACCCGGCTGTCCGCCCCGGTTCGGGCCAGCCTGCGCGACGTGTCCGAAGTGGGTCGGCGCGGTTCCGCGCCGGACCCCGTATCGCCCGCGCCGGAAGCAGGATAAGCGCTGACATGGCCAAAAAAACCGCCCCTGAACCAGAACCGATCGAGGCCGCGCCGTCCGTGCCTTCGGCCACGGCGACGACCGAGCCCATGGTCCAGCCGCCCGCTTCGGCCACAACCGCGCGCAAGGGTGGCGGCATGATGCGCTCCTCGGCTATCTTCAGCGGCCTGACACTGGTCAGCCGCCTCGCCGGCTTTGCGCGAGACATCGTCATTTCGGCCGCGCTGGGGGCATCAGTCGGACCGGCGGCGGATGCCTACAACACCGCCCTGAACTTCCCCAATCTGTTCCGACGCATCTTCGCCGAGGGGGCCTTCGCCGCCGCCTTCGTGCCGGCCTACGCCAGGACCCTCGAAACCGAGGGCGAGGCGGTGGCGGACAAGGTCGCCACGGACGCCCTCGCGGCGGTGGCCTTCGCCACCCTGGCGCTGACCCTTGTCGCCCAGCTGGCCATGCCCTGGCTGATGGCCGTGATCAATGTCGGCTTCCTCGACGACCCGGCGCGCTTCAAGCTGGCGGTCGTCCTGACCCAGATCACCATGCCCTATCTGCCCTGTATGGCGGTGGCGGCCCTGCTCAGCGGCGTGCTGAACGCGCGCGGCCGGTTCATCGTCTCGGGCGCCTATCCGGTTCTGCTCAACGTCATCATGCTGGCCGCGGTGATCCCGGCCCAGGGCGGCCAGGTCGGCGCGGCCTACGCCGCCTCATGGGCGGTGCTCGTCGCGGGCGTATCACAGGCAGCCCTGTGCTGGTGGGCGGCGCGGCGCGCGGGCGCCGACATCCGTCTGGCCCTGCCGCGGCTGACCCCGGCGGTGAAGGCGATCATCATCACCGCCATTCCCGCCGCGATCGGCAACTCGGCGACCCAGATCAACGTCTTCATCTCGGGCAACCTGTCCAGCTTCGTGGCCGGAGGCCGGACGTGGCTGGCGACGGCCGACCGTCTCTACCAACTGCCGCTGGGCCTCGTTGGCGTCGCCATCGGAATCGCCCTTCTGCCCCGCCTGTCGCGCGCGGTGGCTTCCGCGGATCACGGCCAGCAGCAGGCCTCCATGGATGAGGCCCTGACCCTGTCCATGGCCCTGACCCTGCCGGCGGCGGCGGCGTTGATGGCCATGCCCTATTTCCTGATCGACGCCCTGTTCACCCGCGGCGCATTCCTGCAGATCGACGCCGTCAACACCGCGCGCGCCCTGTTGCAGTTCGGCTGGGGCGTGCCGGCCTTCGTCCTGATCCGCATCCTCGCCCCGGCCTTCTTCGCCCGGCGGGACACGCGCACGCCGATGATCTTCGCGCTTGTTTCCGTGGCGGTGAATGCGGCTCTGGCGATCGGCCTGTTCAACCTCGGCTGGGGCATAGCGGGCATAGCGGCGGCGGTTTCCGCGGCCGCCTGGACCAATGTGATCCTGCTGGCCGCGACCTTGTGGCGACGGGACCTCTACCGACCCAGCCCGCAGGCCTTGTCGCGCCTGATCCGCATCGGCCTGTCCGCGGCCGGTCTGGCCCTGATCGTCGGCCTGGCCGCCGCCAGTCGGTCCCGGATCGAGGCGCCGGTGGCCGATATCCTCGGGACGATCGGCGTCGGCGTCGGCGCCAAGGAGACCGCCCTCCTGCTCGTCACCGGTCTGGGCGGCGTCGTCTATGTCGCTCTGGCCTTCGCCACGCGGGCGATCACCCCGGCCGAGGTGAAGGGCCTGCTGCGGCGAACCGCCAAGTAACGGCTTGCTCCCCGGGCGTCGGTCAGGCATTGCGCCTCGACATGACCGACGCCACTCCTGACCTGTCCGATCGCGCCGCTCCCGCCTATACCGGCCCGCGCCGGGTTCTGTCGGGCATCCAGGCCTCCGGAGCCCTGCATCTGGGCAACTATCTCGGCGCCCTGAAGCGGTTCACCCAGCTACAGGACACAGGCGCGCCCTGTTTCCTGTTCGTGGCCGACCTGCACGCCATCACCGTCTGGCAGGATCCGGCCCTGCTGACCGCCCAGACGCGCGAGATCGCCGCCGCCTATCTGGCCTCGGGCCTCGACCCGGCGCGGTCGATCATCTGGCCGCAGTCGGCTGTGCGGGCCCATTCCGAACTGGCCTGGATCCTGAACTGCGTCGCCCGCCTCGGCTGGCTGGACCGCATGACCCAGTTCAAGGAGAAGTCGGGCAAGCACAAGGAACGCTCGTCCGTCGGACTCTACACCTACCCTGTGCTCCAGGCCGCCGACATCCTCCTCTACAAGGCCACCGAGGTGCCGACCGGCGAGGACCAGAAACAGCATCTGGAGCTGACCCGCGACATCGCCCAGAAGTTCAACACCGACTTCAACGCGCCCGGTTTCTTCCCCCTGCCCGAGCCCCTGACCCAGGGGCCTGCGCCGCGGGTCATGAGCCTGCGCGACGGCATGGCCAAGATGTCCAAATCCGATCCGTCGGACCAGTCGCGCATCAACCTGACCGACGACGCCGACACCATCGTGGCCAAGATCCGCAAGGCCCGCACCGATCCCGACGCCCTGCCCGAGACGCTGGAAGGCCTCGAGGGCCGCGCCGAGGCGAAGAACCTGGTCACCATCTACGCCGCCCTCGCCGACATGAGCCGCGAGGCCGTGCTGGCCCGGTTCGCGGGTCAGGGGTTCGGCGCCTTCAAGCCGGCGCTGGCCGACCTCGCCGTCGCTTCGATGGCCCCGGTCAGCGCCGAAATGCGCCGGCTGATGAACGATCCGACCGAGATCGACCGCGTCCTCAAGGACGGCGCCGAACGCGCTGCCGCCATCGCCGATCCGGTGGTGGATGAGGTGAAGAAGATCGTGGGCTTCTGGCGCGCCTGATCAGCCGACGCGGTCCAGCCGGGCGATGAAGAAGCCGTCCAGCCCGCCCTTTTCCGCCCACATCGACGGCAGGATGCGCAGCCAGCCCTCGGGCGTCAGAGCCTCGGTCGGGGCGCCGACGGCGGCAGGATCGGCCACGGCAGTCTTGAAGGCCGGGTTGCGGCGCAGGAAGGCGATGATCTGGGTCTCGCCCTCTTCGCGCTCAAGCGAACAGACGCAATAGACCAGCCGCCCGCCCGGCTTGACCCGTTCGGCGGCGGCGTCGAGCAGACGGTGCTGCACGTCGGCCAGCTTGGCCACGTCGGCGGGCTTGGTGGCGCGCAGGACTTCCGGATTGCGGCGGAAGGTGCCGGTGGCGGTGCAGGGGGCGTCCAGCAGGACGGCGTCGAAGTTACGGGGGTCGTCCCAGTCCTCGGCGGGAACCGCGACGACCTCGGCGGACAGGCCGGTTCGCGCCAGATTTTCCGTCAGCCGCTTCAGCCGCGGCGCCGACCGGTCCAGCGCCACGACCGAGGCGCCCGAGGCGGCCAGTTGCAGGGTCTTGCCGCCGGGCGCGGCGCAGACGTCAACAATGGACTCGCCGGCTTGCGGCGCCAGCAGGCGCACCGGTACGGCGGCGGCGGCGTCCTGAACCCACCAGATACCGTCGTCGAATCCCGGCCAGCTCGCGAGGTCGCCGCGGCGGCCGGTGCGGACGGTATTCCCGGCCAGAACCTCGCCATCCACGGCCTCGGCGAGGGCGGCGGCGTCAACCTCGGGCTTGAGGCTGAGGTCCGTGGCAGGCTCCTCACGGGCGGCGAGGGCCAGACCGGTCAGGGAGGCCTCGCCATAGGTGGCGCGCCAGCGGGCGGCCAGCCATTCGGGCAGATTTGACTCGGCCGTGGTCAAGCCCGGCCCTTCGCGCTCGATGCCGCGCAGGACGGCGTTGACGAGGTTCTTGTAGGGGCGGGTCTTGGTCTCGCGCTCGGCCAGCTTCACTGCCGTCGATACCGCCGCGAAGGCCGGGGTCTCCAGCACCAGCGTCTGGGCCAGAGCCACCCGCAAGATGGTCCGCACCGCCAGCGGCGGGCCCTTCTGCAGCTTGCGGTCCAGAATCTGGTCGATCTCGCCCAGCCGGCGCAAGGCGGCCATGGCCACGGCGCGGGCGAACGCGCGGTCCGGCCCGGGCAGGTCCGAGACCTCGCGGAACGACAGCGCCGTATCCAGCCCGCCGCGGCCTTCCAGGGCGGCGTTCAGCAGCACGCCGGCGGCCAGACGGGCCTCGACGCCGATGTCGGCCCCCCCGTGGTCAGAATTGGCGTCACGCGGGTCGACCTTCGGGGGCCGCGGCGCCCGGGTTCCAGCCCGGGCCTTGTCGGCCATGCGGCGGCCGCGGGCGGCCGAGCTGCGCCCCTGCTCGGGTCCGCGGCTCAAACCACCACCTGTGTGCCCAACTCGACCACCCGGCCCGGCGGGATGTGGAAGAAGTCGGTCGGGTTGGCGGCGTTGCGGGTCAGGAAGATGAACAGACGATCCTGCCACAACGGCATGCCCTGCGAGGCCGAGGCGACCACCGAGCGGCGGCCCAGGAAGAAGCTGGTCGACATGATGTCGAACCTCAGCCCCTGTTTCCGGCACAGCCCCAGCGCCTTGGGTATATTGGGCTGTTCCATGAAGCCGTAGGAGATGGTCAGCTTCTTGAAGTCGTCCGAGATCGGCTCGATCGTCACCCGCTGGCCTTCCGGCACCCGCGGCCGGTCGGTGGTGCGAACGGTCAGGATGACGTTCTTCTCGTGCAGCACCTTGTTGTGCTTGAGATTGTGCATCAGGGCGACCGGGGCGACGTCGGGGTCCGAGGTCAGGAAGATCGCAGTACCGGGCGCGCGGTGCGGCGGACGAGCACGGAGCATCTCGATCAGGTCGGCCAGCGCCAGGCTGTCCTTGCGGGTCTTGTCAGTCAGAATTTGGGTGCCGCGCACCCAGGTCCACATCAGCAGGATCAGCACCGCGCCCAGCACCAGCGGCAGCCATGCGCCGTCCGGAATCTTCAACAGGTTGGAGGTCAGGAACACCGAGTCGATGAAGCCGAACGGGATCAGCGCTGCAAGCACGGCCCAAACCGGCCAGTTCCACTTATGCCGGATGACGGAATACGCCATCAGGGTATTGATCAGCATCACCCCCGTCACCGCCACGCCATAGGCGGCGGTCAGGTTGGTCGAACTCTGGAACACAAACAGGAGGGCCAGCACGCCGATCATCAACAGGTTGTTGACCGCGGGCACATAGATCTGGCCGGCCTGGGTCTCGGAGGTGTTCTTGATCTCGATGCGGGGCAGCAGGCCCAGCTGCACCGCCTGCTGGGTGACCGAGAAGGCGCCGGTGATGACCGCCTGGCTGGCGATAACGGTCGCCGCCGTGGCGAGCGCCAGCATCGGCCAGTAGACGACCGTCGGCACCATGTTCCAGAACGGATTTTCCGCCGCCTCGGGGTGGGACAGGATCAGGGCGCCCTGGCCCAGGTAGTTCAGGGTCAGGCAGGGCAGGACGAACCCCACCCAGCCGATGCGGATCGGGGCTTTGCCGAAATGGCCCATGTCGGCGTAGAGCGCCTCCGCCCCGGTCACCGCCAGAAATACGCTGCCCAGAATGATGAAGCCGAGGAAACCGTCGTTGATCAGCAGCTGGACGCCGTAATGAGGCGACAGGGCGCGCAGGATGGAGATGTCGTCGAAGATGTGGATGAGGCCGAGCACGCCCAGACAGAGGAACCAGACGGCGGTGATCGGGCCGAAGAACCGGGCCAGGCCGGCGGTCCCGCGCGCCTGGACCAGAAACAGGGCGATCAGGATGCCCGCTGACACCGGCACGATGAAGGGATCCAGCTTTCCGCCGACGCCGGGGGCGTCCTTGACGCCCTCGATGGCCGACAGAACCGAGATCGCCGGCGTGATGATGCCGTCGCCATAGAACAATGCCGCGCCGCAAACGCCGAGCAGGAAGATGAAGCCGCTCCGTCGACCCACCGCGTGGGTGGCCAGGGCCATCAGCGCCAAGGTGCCGCCCTCGCCCTTGTTGTCGGCCCGCATCAGGAACATGACGTATTTAAACGTCACCACGATCATCAGCGCCCAGAAGGCCAGAGAGACCACGCCGATCACGGCCAGGTCGCCGCCGACGCCGTCCTGGGCGTGGCCGATGGCCTCGCGCAGGGCGTAGAGCGGGCTGGTGCCGATGTCGCCGAACACGACGCCGATGGCGCCGATGATCAGGCCCCATTTGCCGGCCTTGACGTGGCCGCCCTCGCCGGCCGCCGCCGGGTGCGGATGGGCCGGGGCGACCGATTTTTCGGCGGGGTTCTGGGAGTTTGAGGCGGCGGCGGCGGGGCCGTCTTCGCCTTGGGGAGAAGCCCCGGCCATGAAGTTCCTCCGGGACCCCGCACAACGCGGTTCCCATCCAAAGAGCGGCGAGCCTTTAAGCCCTTTCCGCAGGCCGTTCAATCGTGCTGCAAGCGCGAAGGTTCCGGACCGCGCCGGATCGCGGGGTCTCGAAGGATCGTCGACCTTGCGCCGGTGGAATGTCTGTTTGTGAATGCCGTCCCACGCGCCTATCTTGATAGCCAGAACCATGTCCGACAGCCAACGTTTTCCCGTCGCCGCCCACGCCCTGGCCTATCTGGCCCACAAGGGCGCCGTCTCGCCGGCCCAGGCCGTGCCGAGCGCGATTCTGGCCGCCTCGATCCCGACCAATCCCGTGGTCGTGCGCCGCGTGACCTCCCTGCTGGCCAAGGCCGGGCTGATCGCCACCCGTCCCGGCGCCTCGGGCGGGGCCTGGCTGCTGCATAAGCCGCACGACATTTCGCTGGAGTCGGTGCTGCGCGCCGTCAACGGCTGCGCCCACCTCGGCTCGCCGCCCGCCGGCGCCAAGGGCTGCCCGGTCAGCGAACACATCCCCCGTCAGGTAGCCAAGGCCCTGACCGCCGCCGACCAGGCCGCGGGCTTGGCCCTGTCGAAGATCACCATCGCCGACCTGCTGGACCACAATCCGGTGTCGCTGGCGGGGTTTGCACCCCATCCGTCCTGCCCGGTCGCCGCCTGAGATGAGCCTGCCCTCGCGGCCGCGCCCGGTCGTGCTGATCACCGGGGCCTCGGCCGGAATCGGAGCGGCCCTGACGCGGGTCTATGCCGAAAAGGGCTGGGACCTGATCCTGACGGCGCGGCGTGAGGCGCCCCTGCGGGTGTTGGCTGAGGAGCTGGCCCGCATGGGCGCGGCGTCTACCGTTCTAATCGAAGACCTCACTGGCTCCGCCGCCCCGCGCCGGCTGTTCGACGGTGTCGCCGAACGAGGCCTGACAGTGGACGGCCTGGTCAACAACGCCGGCTTCAGCCGGACAGACGGCTTCCTCAACACCGATCCGGCGGCGCACCGGGCCATGATCCAGGTCATGCTGGCCGCCCCGGTGGAGCTGGCGCGGCTGTTCACCCCGGCCATGGTCGAGCGCGGTTACGGCCGCATCCTCAACGTCGCCTCCCTCGCCGGCCAGATGCCCGCGACCGGCGGCGACACCCTGTACGGGCCGATCAAATCCTTCCTCATCAAGGCTTCACAAGGCCTGCATCTGGAACTGCGCGGGACCGGGGTCCACGTCACCGCCCTGTGCCCCGGCTACACCCTGACCGAATTCCATGACGCCAACGGCACCCGCGAACAGGTGTCCTCAGCTTATCCGGCGTGGATGTGGCAGACCGCCGACCATGTGGCGCGGGTCGGCTACGAGGCCTGTGAGGCCAACCGGCCGAAGGTCACGCCGGGAGCGATGAACAATCTGCTGGCGGGTTTGGCCAAACATCTCCCTGACCGGGTCGCGCTGGGGATGGTCGGCGGCCACGCGAAACGGCTGAAGCGGATATGAATGCGCTCTCGCCGAGCGCCGCCATGATCATTGGCGCCGTATTGGCGGTCGTCTCGTTCATCGGCGGTCGCGCGGCGGCTCTTTTTGTTGGCTGGCGGATCGCGCGACGGGTCAGTCCGGGCGAAACCTCATCGGCGGACGCTGGCAGAAAGAACGTGTTCCTGGCTTCAGATCATGGCTGGGTCGTCTGGAATCCTGCGCTGTACCGACACAAGAATCCTGAAGTCAGGCGACTGGCAAGGCGGCTCGCGGTCGCCCAATTTTTCGCGTGGATGGTGCCCTCGGTCTGCCTGTTTCTCTCATGGGCCGTTGCGAAGTTGATGGCCTGAAATCAGTGCCCACCTTCCGGATACGGCGTCGTGGCGATGCTGCTGAACATTCCGGGGATGGCTTCCGACAGGCCGGCGAGGATGAACTGGATGGCCAGGGCGCACAGGATCAGGCCCAGCACTCTGACGATGATGGCCATGCCGATCTCGCCGAGCAGCCGGCTGATCGGACCCGTCAGGGTGAAAACCACGAAGGTGGCGAGGCCCGCCGCGACGATGGCCGCCACGCCCGCCGCCTGGCCCGCGGGGCCGACCTTCTCGGCCTCTCCGGCCTGGATGATGATGGTCGAGATGGCGCCGGGCCCGATCAGCAGGGGCATGGCGAAGGGCACGACCAGGCGCTGGAACCGCCGGCGAGCATAACCCTTGTCATCCGCCGCATCCTTCACCGCATCGGCGTCGGCGAACATCTTGAGGAAGTCCTCGCGCGTCATGTCCAGGCCGAGCAGCAGCAGCAGGATGCCGCCAGCGATGCGGAAGGCCGCCAGTGAGATCCCGAAGAATTGCAGCAGGCCCAGGCCGGTGAAGAAGAAGAAGGCCAGGAAGACGACGATAAAGATGCAGATCAGGGCCGAGACCGACAGCCGCTGGCGCATCGAGGCGCCGGCCGTGGCCGCGGCGAAGATCGGGATATTGCCGATCGGGTCCACAAGGGCGAACAGGGCCACGAACAGGTTGACGCCCAGATCGACCGCGTCCATTTGCTGCCCTCGCCCTGCAATTCACCCACCCGCAGCCCATCAAGGCTGACGCCCGCGCGCGCGTCCAGTCCTAACGGGTCCAAAGGAGCGACGCCATGACCCCCGTGCTGACTGACCCGCGCCTGATCGTGGGCCTCGACCTGACCTCTCTCGACGCCGCCCGGGCCATGGTCGATCGCCTCGGCGCGACGGTCAGCTTCTACAAGGTCGGCCTGACCCTGCTGGCCCGGCCCGGCGGGGTCGCCTTCGCTCACGCGCTGCGCACGGCGGGCAAGTCGGTGTTCCAGGACTGGAAGCTGCACGACATCGGCGCCCAGGTGGAGGGCGCCGCTCGCGCCGTGGCCGAAGGCGGCTGCGACCTGCTGACCGTCCACGCCGAGCCCCAGGTCATGCGCGGCGCGGTCAAGGGGCGCGATGCGGCGGGGACGGATACAAAACTCCTGGCCGTCACCGTCCTGACCAGCCTGTCAGACGCCGACCTGACCGACATCGGCTACGGCTTTTCGGCTGGCGATCTGGTCGAGCGGCGGGTGCGCCAGGCGCTGGACTGCGGCGTCGACGGCGTGGTCTCAAGCCCGCTGGAGGCCGCGCGGGTGCGCCAGATCGCCGATGAAGCGGGGCGGCCCGACTTCCTGATCGTCACCCCCGGCGTCCGGCCCGAGGGCGCGGACAAGGGGGATCAACAACGGGTGGCCACACCCCGCGCGGCTCTGGAGGCCGGAGCCACCCATCTGGTCGTGGCGCGACCGGTGGTCGGGGCGGACAACCCCTTGCTGGCGGCCTCGGCCATCGTCGAATCGATCGACGGGATCGCCCGCTAGAGTCCGTCAGCCCCGCTCGCCGGGCTCCTGGCTCTAGTACTGGCGAGGCGGCCGGGACGGCTCGTAAGGGCGCGCGGGCGGAGCCGGCGGCTCATAGCGGGGCGGTTCCGACTGGTAAGGCGGCGGATAGGGGGCGTAGTCGTCGCCGCCATGGTCGTCATCGGGGCCGTCAGGGGCGCAGCCGCCGCAGCTGTTGCGCCCGTCGATATAGCCCCGCTCGTAGTCGCCGATCCCAACATCGGGACCGCCCCCGCAACCACCGCCGCAACGACCCTCATATTCCTCGTAGGACTCATGGCTTTCGTAGGCGCTATAGGAGCCTTGTTGGTAGCGGTAGTCCTCCCGCCGTCCGCCGCCGCAGCTGTGGCGTGCGCTGTGGCCGTAGCGGCCGCCGCGGTCGCTGTCGTCGCGGCACCCGCCGCTGTTCGCCACGCAGGCCGGCGCCCGCCGCGCATTACGGCCGAAGCCGTTGACCACATAGCCGAACGGCGCGCTGGCGCAGGCGCGGCCCTCATAGACCTGTTCATTGTAGATGGCGCCGCCGCATCCGCCGTAGCAGCCGCCGCTGTCCCCGCCATAACCGCCGCCGACATAGACGGCGCCGCCGCCGTAGCCGCCGCCCCGGAAGCCGCCCCGGAAGCCGCCCATGTCATAGGTTCGGGCGTTGAAGTACGAACCCGCCGAAGCGGCGGCGAAGGCGTTCGAATTGGCGTTGGCGTTGACGTTCACATTGATATTGCGGTTGTAACCGCCGCCGTGAGGCGGCGGTGTGTAGGGCGGGGGCCGATGCCCGCCGCCTCCGCAGCCGCTACCGCAGCCGCCTCCGGCCGGATGACCGCCGCCGCCATATTGGCCGCCGCCGTCGCGCGGGTCTCCGGCCAGGGCGGGGCTCGCCAAAAGGATCGCAAGGACGGCGGCGGCCGCAAGGTTAACCATTCGCATGACGCGGACTCCCATCTGGAGCCGTTGTAAGCTTCTGGAATATAAAGGGTTCAGATTGCACCGAGCGGGCGAAACCAGGCGCCCGCCTTTCCCCCGGAGGCCCTTAAATTAACCTTTCGGATCGCAACGTCGGCCGCTCAGCGGTCGTAGAGATAGACGTCGCCGCAGCCGCAATCGCGGTCATCGCGCCGTCCGCGCCGGTCATATGACCAGCCTTGGGCCGAGGGAGGGCGGTCGTCGTTATAGCCCCATTCGTCCCGATAGCCGGACCGCGACGGCGGGTCGTAGCGGCCATGGGTGTAGCGGCGGTATCCCCGGCTATGGCCGTACCGGCTGTGTCCCCGCTCGTAGCTGTGGCCATCGCGTCCGTAGCCGTAGCGCTGGCCGTAGCCGTAACGGTGGCCGTAGCCGTAGTCGTGACCGGCGCCATAGCTTCCATAGCCCTGACCGTATCCGGGCGCGGGCACATAGACGCGCGGGCGGTCCGAATATCCATCCGCCCAGCGTCCCGTCTCGACATAGGACCGGGTCTCGACCTCGGACAGGGGCGTGCCGCCGACCGGCCGTCCATAGGCGTTGAGATAGACCGGCTGACCATAGGTCTGGGCCGAGGCGGCGCCGGCGAGGGCGAGAGCGGCGAGGGCCGCCGCGGCGGCGAGAGTGCGGATCATCGGGGCGTCTCCTGGAATGAAACGGTTAACGCCGTTCGGCCGCCTTTGTTCGCTCGCGTCAGAAATCGACGGCCAGACCCTTTTTCTCCCAGTCGCCGTAGCGGGTCGGCTCAGGCCCGCGCGGGCCGCCGTGCTCCGGCGGCAGGTCTGCGTCCGCCTCCGCCGCGCGACGTTCCGCAGCCTCCAGGAGGGCGCGGCGCGCGGCCTCGATCAGGGGTCGCTCCGGGGTGGCGTGGGGCACGTCAGCGTTGAAGGCCGGCAGGGTCGCTTCCTCGGGAGTGGGATGATCGGTCACAGCAGCCTCGCCTTGAGCCCGGACGTTGATCCGCACACATGAGGGGTTCGCCTGTCATGCGCCAGTTGCGATCGAATATTTCGGACCATGAACCACCTCAAGACCTTCACCCTGCTGGCGGCCCTGACCGCCCTGTTCGTCGGCCTCGGCTATCTGATCGGCGGACCGACCGGCATGCTGATTGCGCTCGTCGTCGCCGGCGGCATGAACCTGTTCAGCTACTGGAACGCCGACAGGATCGTCTTGAAGATGTACCGGGCCCAACCGGTCGACGAACAGCATCCCAACGCCGTGGTCCGCACCTATGTCGCCGATGTGGTGCAGATGGCCCGCGATGCGGGCCTGCCGCGGCCGGTCATCGCCATCATCCCCAACGACCAGCCCAACGCCTTCGCCACGGGCCGCAATCCGGCCAACGCCGCCGTCTGCGCCACCACGGGCCTGTTGGACATGCTGACCCGCGAGGAGGTCCGCGGGGTGATGGCGCATGAACTGGCCCATGTGAAGAACCGCGACACCCTGACAATGACGGTGACCGCCACCGTCGCCGGCGCCATCGCCGCCCTGGCCAATTTCGCCCTGTTCTTCGGCGGCGGCGACGACCGCGAGCGGCCCGGCGGCATCATCGGGACACTCGCCCTGATGATCCTGGCGCCGATGGCCGCGGCCCTGGTGCAGATGGCCATCAGCCGCGGCCGCGAATACGAGGCCGACCGCGTCGGCGCGGAGATCGCCGGCGACGCTCAAGCCCTGGCCTCGGCCCTTCAGAAGATCGACGGCCACGCCCGCCGGATCGTCAATCCGACCGCCGAACGCAATCCGGCCTCGGGCCAGTTGTTCATCATCAACCCGCTGGCCGGACGCGGCGCCGACAACCTGTTCTCGACCCATCCGGCCACCGGCAACCGGGTGAAGGCGCTGATGGAGTTGGGATTGAAGATGGGTGTCGCCCCGCGCCGGGCGCCGATGGCGGAGACCTCACGGGGACCGGCCTCGACCAGCGTGCCCACCACGCCGTCCCAGCCTCGCGGTCCGTGGAGTTGACCCCGCCGCATTCCCGCCCTTGCATCGCGGGGCGTCTGGTCCTTTAAGCGCGCCCACACGCCCTGACGCCTCCCCGCGTTCGCCGAAAGACCCGTCATGACCCAGACTGCGCCCAAGAAGGTCGTCCTCGCCTATTCCGGTGGTCTGGACACCTCGATCATCCTGACATGGCAGCAGACCGAATACGGGGCGGAGGTCGTGACCTTCACCGCCGATCTGGGCCAGGGCGAGGAACTGGCGCCGGCGCGCGAGAAGGCCCTGAAGATGGGCATCAAGCCCGGGAACATCTTCATCGACGACCTGCGCGAGGAATTCGTTCGCGACTACGTCTTCCCCATGTTCCGGGCCAACGCCCTGTACGAGGGCCAGTATCTGCTCGGCACCTCGATCGCGCGGCCTCTGATCGCCAAACGCCAGATCGAGATCGCCCGCATGGTTGGCGCGGACGCCGTCTGTCACGGGGCGACCGGCAAGGGCAACGACCAGGTCCGGTTCGAGCTCGGCTACTATGCGCTGGAGCCTGACATCCGGGTCATCGCCCCGTGGCGCGAGTGGGACTTCAAGTCCCGCGAACACCTGCTCGACTTCGCCGAGAAACACCAGATCCCGATCGCCAAGGACAAGCGCGGCGAGGCCCCGTTCAGCGTCGACGCCAACCTTCTGCACAGCTCCAGCGAGGGCAAGGTGCTGGAGGATCCGTCGGTCGAGGCCCCCGAATTCGTGCACCAGCGCACCCTGAGCCCCGAGGACGCGCCGGACGTGGCTGCCGTCATCACCATCGGCTTCGAAAAGGGCGATCCCGTCTCGATCAACGGCGAGGCGATGTCGCCGGCGACCCTGCTGACCGCCCTGAACCAGTATGGCCACGACAACGGCATCGGCCGCCTCGACCTGGTCGAGAACCGCTTCGTCGGCATGAAGTCGCGCGGCGTCTATGAGACCCCCGGCGGGACTATCCTGCTGGCCGCCCACCGCGGCATCGAGTCCATCACCCTGGACGGCGGGGCCATGCATCTGAAGGACGAGTTGGCGATCAAATACGCCCATCTGGTCTACAACGGCTTCTGGTTCTCGCCCGAACGCGAGATGCTTCAGGCCGCCATCGACCACTCCCAGACCAAGGTGTCCGGCACGGTCCGCGTCAAACTCTACAAGGGCAATGCGACCGTCATCGGCCGCGAGAGCGCCGAGAGCCTGTACGACCAGGAACTGGTCACCTTCGAGGACGGCGCCGTCGCCTATGACCAGAAGGACGCCGCCGGCTTCATCAAGCTGAACGCCTTGCGCCTGCGGGTTCTGGGCAAGCGCGACGCGCGCGACCGGGGCTAGATTTGCCGGCCCCTCGCGCTTTCGAGGGATCGGCGCCACCTTGTCAGCGGGAGCATGGGCTCCCCTGACCTTTTCAGGACCCTGTCATGACTCTTCGTATCGCCCTCGCCGCCGCCGCCGTTCTGGCTTTCTCGGCCCCTGCCTTCGCCCAGGAAGCACCCGCCGCCGACCCGGCCGCCGCCGCCGCAGCCCCGGCCGAAGCCGCGTTCGAAGCCCGGGCGCAGGCCTTCCAGCAGGCCATGGTTACGATGCAGGGCGAGATGCAGACCGCCCTGACCGCCGCCGGCGCGGATCAGGCCAGGGCCACCGCCGACATGGACGCGATCGCCGTCCGCTATCAGCCGCAGGCCGACGCCTTCGCCAATGAGTTGGACGCCTTCATCACTTCCCAGCTGCCCGTGATGCCGCCGGAGGAGCAGGCGCAGATGGCGCAGATGGGTCCGATGATCCGCGGTCAGATCACGGGCGCGCCCGCGACCATCAAGGCCGGACTGCTTCAGGCCGCCGCCGGCGCCGCAACGCCCGCGACGCAGTAAATCATTGATTCTGAAGGTCGGCGGGCGCAGACCCGCCGCCTTACCGCGATTTCACTTGTGACCGGACAGCGTTCGTCGGACCTTGGCGGCGACTTCGTACGGAGCGCTGCCATGATCAAGGCCCTGTCACTCGCCGCCGCCCTCGCCCTGCTGCCGATGTCAGCCGCCGTCGCCGACGAGGCGCGCGGCCCGTCGGAAGACGCGATCGAAGCCGCCGCCGAAGCCTTCGAGGCGCGGATGGAGGCCTTTGGCGAACGCGCCGAAGCCATCTCCGTGGATGCGAGCCTTACCGAGGCCCAGCGCGAGGTCCGCATCGCCGCCCTCTGGGCCGAGTATCAGCCCGACGTGACCGCCTTCACCTCCGTGGTGTCTGAACACGCCTCAGCCATCGCCGCCGAGGCCCTGGCCGGAATAGACATTGAGGCGGTCGTCGCCGAGGCCTTGGCCGGAATAGACAGCGAGGCGGTCGTCGCCGAGGCCCTCGCGGAGGTCGAGGCCTCCGGCGCACTGGCCGGCGCGCGCGACATGGCCGCCAACGGCGCCTGGGCCTCGAACGACCCCGAGCATATGGCCACCTACGGACTGATGGCCGAGTATGCCCTCGGCGAGGCCATGGATTCGCTGGACGATATCCCGGGCGAGATCGAGGCTGCGGTCGAGGAGGCCAACGAAGCCGCGGCGGAATCCGCCCAAGCCCCGAACGAGGTCGAAACGCCCGACGAAGACTGACCCGCGGTCGCCGCCTGAGCGACACAGGCTTGACCGGCATCGTTGTCCGCCCGACAGGACGGCGATGGCCAGCCTGCCCGTCGATCCGCATCTGTATCTGACCTTTCTCGGCGTCATGATGGTCATGGCCGTCACGCCGGGACCGGCCAATGTTTTTTCGGTCGCCAACGGGGTCCAGCGGGGCAAGGCCGGGGCCTTGCTCGGCGTGGTCGGGATGAACGCCGCGACACTGGTCTGGTTCGGAGCCGCGGCCCTGGGCCTCGGCGCACTGGTCATCGCCTTTCCGGCGGTCTTTCGCCTGATCTCGATCGGCGGGGCCCTCTACGTGGCATGGCTGGGAATCAGCGCCCTGCGCGGGGCCTTTCGCAACGCCGCCGATTCCGACGCGCCGCCCATCCGAATGGGCCGCAGCGCCCTGATGGATGGCTTCATGGTCCAGATAGCCAACCCCAAGGCGGTGCTGTTCTTTACCGCCGTCCTCCCGCCGTTCATGGACGTAACACGTCCCGCCGCGCCGCAGCTGGCCCTGTTCGCCGTGGCTACCGTCGGCATGGACGTCCTGACCATGTCGGCGTACGGTCTGGGCGGCGCAGCCTTGGCCCGGCGGATGAGCGAGCCGCGGTTCCGCAAGGGTTTCGCCCTCCTGACCGGCATCCTTTTGCTGGCCGCAGCCGTACTTATTGTTTCGCGTTTATAGGGACTTGTCGGCAGCTAAAACCCCGCTGTTCATGTCCCGTTCAGCCGAAAGGGCGCGCACTGTCGCGTCAAGGAGAGTTCCCATGAGACTGCGTTTCCTCAAACCCGCGCTTCTGGCGGCGACGGCGGCTCTGGCCCTGTCCGCCTGCGCCACGGCCACCCCCTACGGCCCCGCCGGAGTTGACAGCCGTTATGGCTATTCCGAGCAGCGGGTGGACGCCGATCGCTACCGCATCAGCTTCGCCGGCAACTCCGTCACCTCGCGCGAGCAGGTCGAGATGGCGCTCCTGCTCCGCGCGGCCGAGGTCACGGCCGAGAACGGCTATGACTGGTTCTCCACCGTCAACCGCGCCACCGACCGCGACGTGCGCCTGCAACAGACCCCCGATCCCTTCTACTATGACCGGTACAGCCCCTTCTGGGGACCGTCGTGGCGCTACTATCGCCGCGGCTACTGGAGCCCGTGGCGCGACCCGTTCGGCCCGGAGTTCGACGTGCGCGAGATCGACCGTTACGAGGCCTCGGCCGAGATCGTCATGGGTCGCGGCGCCAAGCCGGCCGGCGATGCCGACGCCTTCGACGCCCGCGAGGTGATCCAGAACCTCGGCCCGCGCGTCACCCGGCCGATGTAGGGTCCGGGGTGTAGGGTATGGGGTGTAGGGTGTCCCCGGCGGCGACAAGCCGGGCCTCTACACCCTACACCCCATACCCTACACCCTAACCGATCCGCGGGCTCTTCAGCCGCCGCTTGTTCACATGCGTCTCCGGCGCCACGCCGAGGTCTTCCGGCACCTCGCCCTTGAAATAATAGCGCTGCCACGCCTCCTTGGCCGCGTCCGGGTCGCCCGAGGCCAGGCGCTTGTTGAAATCGGTGCGCGCCCGGTTCCAGGCCTCGAACTGGCCGTGCATGACCGGATTGGATTCCAGCGTCCGGATCACCGGCTGCATGGCCTCGACCTTGCGGTGTTCGATCGGGGTGATGAAGCAGAAGGGCTCGCCCTTCTCAAACTTGACCCGGCCGGGGCGGGTGAAAAGCCAGTTCATGGTGAACGGAAAGGGCAGCCAGTCTGTCTCGATCAATCCGACCAGCGGCTGGATGCCGTCCTTCATATGGTTGGGTGAACCGCCCGCCAGCAGGCCCCAGCCCGGCGGCGTCCGGAACAGATACTGCGGATGCATGGTCAGCACCCCGCGCGAGAAATGCGAGGTCACCACATGGGTCAGATCGGCGTTCAGACGCTCGGGCGTGATGACGATGTCGGACTGGCTGGGGCCGCCGTTCCACTCGGCGGTGAAGGTTAGCGGGCACAGGATCTCCCAACCCGTGGTGTTGGCCATGTTCAGCGGCAGGCAGCGGTAGGGATGCCGGCTGGCGAAGGCGTCCATCCAGTTGCGCGACTGGCGGCCGGGCACCAGGTCCGGCGGCCGGGCCGTCATCGGATAGCATTCGAGTTCCACGAGCGGGCTCCGGGCGGTATCGAGGGACGTCTCCATCCCTAGACGGGCCCCATGACCGAAGACAAGCCGACGCCGGATTCCGCCCCTGAGCCCGCTTACGACCGCGACCGCCTGCTGGCGTGGATGGCCGACAATGGTATTGCCCAGACCACGCATGACCACCCCGCCGTCTTCCGCGTCGAGGAGGGGCTTGAGCTCAAGGCCGCCATGCCCGGCGACCACACCAAGAACCTGTTCCTCAAGGACAAGAAGGGCCGGCTGTGGCTGATCTCGGCGCGGCAGGACACGGTGGTGGACCTGAAGCGGGCGCCGAAGACCATCGGCTCGGACAAGCTGTCCTTCGGGAATGAGACCCTGCTGTACGAGACCCTGTGCGTGCGCGGCGGCTCGGTCACGGCCCTGGGCCTTATCAACGACCCCGACCAGCGCGTGACCTTCGTCCTCGACAAGGCCCTGTGGAACGCGGACATCGTCAACTTCCACCCGCTGACCAATACGGCCACGACCGCGCTGGAGCAGGCGGACTTCCGGCGGTTCCTGTCGCTGATCGGGCGCGAGCCGATGGTGGTGGATTTCGATCGACTGGAAGGCTGATGTTGCGCTTATGAACACCACGCTTGTCGTCATTCCTGCTGAGCTCATCGTGGATTGGGATTCCTTCCACGATGTGTTTGCGGACGTTCTCGGCTTCCCGTCGTTCTATGGCCGGAACATGGACGCGTGGATCGACTGCATGACCTCCGCTGATGAGCCACGGGAAAAGATGCTGGTGCGGGCGGTCGATCCAGGCGGATTGCTGACCCTCCAGATTGATGAAGCCGCGGCTTTCGCCGCACGCTGTCCCGAACAGTTCAATGCGTTGGTTGAATGCACCGCATTCGTGAACTATCGGCGGATTGAAGTCGGCGGGAAGCCGGTCCTGTCGCTGCTGCTGTCGGGCAATTTTCCCTAGGCGGCGGTTCTCTCGGAGGCCGGGTGGTGCTAGACGCCCCGCGTCTCCCCGACCCCCACGCCAGATACGGACGCCGCCATGCCCGCCGCTCCCGACTTTCCCCCCGCGCCGGACCGCGTGGCGCCGCAGCGCGCGCTGATCTCCCTGTCCGACAAGACCGGGCTGGAAGAGGCGGCCCGCACCCTGCACGGCCTCGGGGTCGAACTGGTCTCGACCGGCGGCACCCGCGCCGCCATCGCCGGTTTCGGCCTGCCGGTGAGGGACGTCGCCGAGCTGACCGGCTTCCCCGAGATGATGGACGGCCGGGTCAAGACCCTGCACCCCGTGGTCCACGGCGGCCTGCTGGGCGTGCGCGACGCCGCCGACCACGCCGAAGCCATGACGACCCACGGCATCGGCCCCATCGATATCGTCTGGGTCGACCTCTATCCGTTTGAATCCACCGTCGCCTCGGGCGCGGGTTTCGACGCCGTGGTCGAGCACATCGACATCGGCGGCCCGGCCATGATCCGCTCCGGCAGCAAGAACCACGGCTATGTCGCCGTCTGCATCGATGCGGCCTCGGTCGCCGAATTGCTGGAGGCCCTGAAGGCCGACGGCGCCACCACCCTGGCCCTGCGCAAACGGCTCGCCGCCCGCGCCTTCGCCCGCACCGCCGCCTATGACGCCGCCGTCTCCGGCTGGTTCGCCGGTCAGGTCGGCGACGCCGCCCCGGCGCGTAAATCCATCGCCGGCGCCCTGGCCCAGACCCTGCGCTACGGCGAGAACCCGCACCAGACCGGCGCCTTCTACCGCACCGGCGACACGCGCCCCGGCGTCGCCCACGCCCGCCAGCTGCAGGGCAAGGCGCTGGGCTACAACAACATCGCCGACGCCGACGCCGCCTATGAGCTGGTCGCCGAGTTCGACGGCCCGGCCTGCGTCATCGTCAAACACGCCAATCCCTGCGGCGTCGCCGTGGGGTCTGATCTGGCCACCGCCTACGCCCGGGCGCTGGAGTGCGACGCGGTCTCGGCTTTCGGCGGCGTCATCGCCGTGAACCGGACCCTGACCGGGGCCGACGCCCGGCTGATCACCGACATCTTCACCGAGGTCGTCATCGCCCCCGGCGCCGACGAGGAGGCGCAAGCCATCTTTGCCGTCAAGAAGAACCTGCGCCTGCTGCTGACCGACGGCCTGCCCGATCCGCTGGCGGCGGGCGAGGTGTTCCGCTCGGTGGCCGGCGGCTTCCTGGTCCAGTCGCGCGACCGCAGCCGCATCGCCGCGTCCGACCTGAAGATCGTCACCCGCCGCCAGCCGACGCCGCAGGAGATCGAGGACATGCTGTTCGCCTTCACCGTGGCCAAACACGTCAAGTCCAACGCCATCGTCTACGCCAGGGACGGCCAGACCGCCGGCATCGGCGCCGGCCAGATGAACCGCCGCGACTCGGCCCGCATCGCCGCCATCCGCGCCAGCGAGGCCGGCGAGGCCCAGGCTCTCAGAACGGGGGGTCTGGCCCACTCGCTGGCCCAGGGCTCCGCCTGCGCCTCCGAAGCCTTCTTCCCCTTCGCCGACGGTTTGCTGGAAGCGGTCGCGGCCGGCGCCACGGCGGTGATCCAGCCCGGCGGCTCGATCCGCGACGACGCGGTCATCGCAGCGGCGGATGAGGCCGGCGTGGCCATGGCATTCACCGGGGTGCGGGTGTTCCGGCACTGATTTGGGGCGCTAACGCTCGCGACACGGTCGCTCGCTGCTTGAGCGCGGACTGCTGGTTCTACGGCCGCCAACGGCTAAGGTGACGCATGCAAACCCTCTCCCAGCGCTGGTCGATGCTCGAACCGGCCACCACGGTTGTCGGTCCTGACGACGACCGCCCGCGCCCGGCGGTGATCCTGTTCCACGGTTGCGGCGGCTTGCGCGGCCATCTGCCCAAATACGCCGCGACGGCCAAGGCGGCCGGCTGGCGGGCCTTTATCGTCGATTCCTATGCGCCGCGCGGCTGGAGCCGGCAGTTCGCCATGGCCATGGTCTGCACGGGCGTCCTGCTGCACGGCTCGCAGAGGGCGGGCGACGTTCTGGCCGCTCTTCTGGGCGTGTCGCGGCGGCCCGACGTCGATGCGTCGAAGGTGGTCCTCGCCGGCTGGAGCCACGGCGGCTGGGGCATCATGGAGGCGATGAGCTCGGACCGGGCCGCCGGCCAGCTCGGCGTTGCCGATCCGGGGGCAGTCCCGCTGGACGGGGTGATCGGGACCTGGCTGGCCTATCCCTATGTCGGCATCGGCGCCTTCAACCGCATGCGGCCGTGGCGACACTGCCCGAAGACTCTGGCGGTGATCTCGCGCACCGACCACCTGACCACTGTCCGCAACGCCGAGCGGGTTCACGACATGGTCCGCAACTGCGGCGTCCCGGTCGAAACCTGGATCGCCGAAGGCAGTCACGCCTTCGACGAGCCGATGGCCGCGGGGCCGATGCGCTATCATCCCGAGCTGGCCGCAGAGGCCGAACGCCGCTTCGTCGCCCTGCTGAACGATGTGGCGGTGGCCCCGCCGGTCTAGCGGGGTTCGATCGTGACCTCCGCACGGATCGAATTGGCGATGTAGCAGGCCCCGTGGGCCCGATGGTGCAGGTCATCGATGGCGGCGGCGTCCGGCAGAAGGGCGTCCGAGAAGGTCACGGCTGGCCGCAAGGTGACAGAGGTGATCGAGGTCTTGCCGCGCTCGTCGCGGCCCAGGACGCCGACCGCCTCGTCCCGATAACGGTCCACAACAAACCCCGCCTTGGCGGCGAGGGCGAGGAAAAACAGCATGTGGCAGCTGCTCACGGCCGCCACCAGAGCCTCCTCGGGATCGACGGCTGTCGGATCCGACAGCGGCGTCGGCACGAGGTCGGACGGCGCCGAGGATCCGCGGACCTCCGCCCCGCCGTCGAAACGCCAGTCATGGGCGCGGGCGTAGCGTTTATCGAGGAACGGCTGGTCGCCGCGGCTCCATTCGACGGTGGCGAGATGTTCGCTCATGTCTGTCCTCCATTGGGCGATGACCGAACCGTGTAGCACGCTCCAGCCGGGAAACCCGGCGCGCGCCTTGCTCCCGCCCGCGACCCGCCTTATCCCCGGTCCATGGCCGCGCCCCTGATCTGTCCTTCCATCCTCGCCAGCGACTTCGCGATGCTGGGCGAAGAAATTCGCGCGCTGGACACCGCCGGCGCGGACTGGATCCATGTCGATGTCATGGACGGTCATTTCGTGCCGAACATCACCCTCGGCCCCGATGTGGTGAAGGCGCTGAGGCCACATACGAGCCTGCCGTTCGACGTCCATCTGATGGTCGCGCCGGTCGATCCATGGCTCGAAGCCTATCGTGAGGCCGGGGCCGATATTCTTACCGTGCACCCGGAAAGCGGCCCGCACCTGCACCGCACCCTGGGCCGGATTCGCCAGCTGGGCGCCAAGGCGGGCGTGGTGCTGAACCCCGGCACCTCGCTGAGCGTGCTCGACGACGTGATCGACCTTGTGGACCTGGTGCTGCTGATGTCGGTCAATCCCGGCTTCGGCGGCCAGTCCTTCATCGACGCCACCCTGCGCAAGATCGAACGGACCCGAGCCCTGCTCGATGCTGCCGGATCGAAGGCGCACCTGCAGGTGGACGGCGGGGTCACCGCGGCCAACGCCGGGGCCTGTGTCGCCGCCGGAGCAGACGCACTGGTCGCCGGCACCGCCGTGTTCCGGGGTGGGCCCCTGGCCTACGCCGCCAACATCCAGGCGCTGAAAACCGCGTGAATCCGCTCGCCGCCTTTTCCCGTACCGAGGCCGACACGCCGCCACCCGGCGAGATTCCTGGTCTGCGCGGCGCCCCCATGCGCACGCCAGTCCGGACCGCCGGCGCCGCTATGGGGCCCGGCCTCTGGCCCGCGGTCGTCGGCCGGATGCTGACCCGCCAGCTGTGGATCGAGCTGTACGGTCTGCCCGGCTACAGCCTGACGCTGAAGGGCCGCCCGGTTCAGGGGTTCGCCGCCACCCCCCGCGATTTCCGGCCCAGCGACCCGGCCCCCGGCAAGGGCGTGATGGACGGCCGTTTCATCCTGGCCGGTTCCAGCCTCGAGGCGGCGGCGCCCGAGGATCCGTGGAACCGCCCCAGCCCGAGCCGGGCCTTCGCCACCGAACTGCACGCCTTCGCTTGGCTGCCGTCGCTGATGCAGCAGGGCGAACGGGGCGCGGCCGAGGCCGTGCGGCTGACGCTGGCCTGGGGCGCAGCCTTCGCGCGCTGGTCGCCCTTCGCCTGGGGGCCGGAGGTTCTGGCGCGGCGCACCCTCAATCTCGCCTGCGCCGCCCGACGGATGGGACAGGTCGCGACCGAGGCCGAACGGCTGAAACTGGCCGATGTGCTGGGCCGTCAGGGGCGGCAGTTGCTGCGCCCGCCCGGCGGTCTGGCCGGAAGCGCCGAACGGCTGACGGCCGCGGCCGTGGCGGGCTGTGTGCTGGTCGGTCCCCCGGGCGTCTCCCTGCGCCGCGCCGCCCTGCGCCGCCTGCCGGGTGCGCTCGAACGCACAGTCGGCGCTGACGGCGGCCATGCCTCGCGTAGCCCGGAGGCGGGCCTGGAGCTGCTGCTCGACCTGCTGACCCTGGACGACGCCCTGTCGCAGCTGTCCGAGGCGAGCCCGGAGGCGGTGCGCGGCGCCATCCAACGGCTGACCGTCACCCTGCGCCTGCTGACCCTGCCCGACGGCCGGCTGGTCACCATGCAGGGCGGCGGTCCCTCGACCCCGGCCCGGATCGCCGCCGCCCGCGCCCACGACGACGCGCCCGCCGCCGATCTGCACAGCCGGATCGTAGCCGGCATCGCCCGCATCCGCAGTCCTCTGCTGACCATCGCCGCGGATGTATCCGGGCCGGCGCACGGAGCCTGGTCCGGGGCGGCCTGCGCCCAGCCGATGGCGCTGGAGATCGTCTGCGGCAAGGATCGACTGATCACCGGCTGCGGCTGGACGCCCCGCGCCGGCGATCGTCAGGGCCTGCGCCTGCCGCCCGGACATTCGACCCTCACCCTCGGCGAAGGCTCGACCGGCGAACCCCTGGGGGGCTGGAAGGCCGAACTGATGGGCCATCGCCTGATCGGTCGGCCGCTGCACGTCGATGTCCAGCAGCGCGACGGCGAGGGCGCTGTCTGGCTGGAGGTCGAGCATGACGGCTGGGTCCATGACTATGGACTGCTGCATCAGCGTCGCCTGTATCTGGATCAGCGGCTGGATGAACTCAGGGCCGAGGAACGGCTGCATCCCGCGCCGGGCCAAAAGGACGTCGTACGCGCCATCGCCGCCCCCTATGCCGTCAGGTTCCAGCTGGAGCCGGGCGTTCAGGCCTCGCTGGCGCGCGATCGCCGCTCCATCCTGCTGCGTGGACATTCGGGCAGGGGCTGGTGGTTCCGCACCGACGGGCCGGACGTGGCCATCGAGCCTTCGGTCCATATCGACGAGGGCCTGACCCGCCGCTCGCTGCAGGTCGTGGTGCGCGGCTCGGCCCGCACCGATT
Source organism: Brevundimonas sp. (assembly GCF_030682035.1). Taxonomy (GTDB): domain Bacteria; phylum Pseudomonadota; class Alphaproteobacteria; order Caulobacterales; family Caulobacteraceae; genus Brevundimonas. The sequence goes on from NZ_JAUXQZ010000046.1 coordinate 34,561, forward strand.
CCGAGACCAAGATCCGCTGGAAGCTGAGCCCCGCCGGGGCTGGCGGCGACCCCACTTGAGACGATGCGTGCCCGCGACCATCTGAGGCCTGCCGCGTTACGCCTTTCGGATACAGGATCGATTGATGAGCTTCGCCGACCCGACCACCCTCCCGGACGACCTGATCAAGGACGGCTCTGACGCCGGCTTCATGACCGACGTCATCGAGGCCTCGAAAGCCCAGCCGGTGCTGGTCGATTTCTGGGCGACCTGGTGCGGGCCGTGCCGGACCCTGACGCCGATGATCGAAAAGGCCGTGCGCGCGGCCGGCGGGGCGGTGAAGCTGGTCAAGATCGACGTCGACAAGAACCCGGCCTATGCGGGCCAGTTGAAAGTTCAGTCGATTCCGACGGTCTACGCCTTCGTCAACGGCCAGCCGGTCGACGGCTTCCAGGGCGCCGTGCCCGACAGCCAGCTCAGGGCCTTCATCGACAAGCTGACGGGCGGCGAAAGCGCCCGTTCGGATATCGAGCAGATGATGTCGATGGGCGAGGAGTCCCTGTCGCTCAACGATCTCGGCGGCGCGGCCCAGGCCTTCGCCCAGGTGCTGACGCTTGAGCCCGCCCATGAGCGGGCCATCGCCGGGATGGCGCGGGTCTATCTGGCCGACGGGGATGTCGATCAGGCGCGCCAGACCGTCGCCATGGCCCCGCAAGACTCGAAGGACGCTACCGTCCAATCCGTCCGGGCCCAGCTGGCGTTGTTGTCGTCCGCCCCGGCGAGCGCGGGCGACGAGCTGCAGGCGCGGGTCGCGGCCGATCCGAACGATCATCAGGCCCGCTATGACCTATCCCTGGCCCAGGCCGCATCCGGCGATCTGAAGGGGGCGGTCGACAGCCTGCTGACCATCGTCAGCGCCGACCGCGAATGGAACGAACAGGCCGCGCGCAAACAGTTGTTGGTGGTGTTCGAGGCCGCGGGGGCCGGGTCAGACGTTGCGCGGGACGGGCGTCGCCGCCTGTCCTCCATCCTGTTCGCATAGGAGACGCATGTGGCGCAGGGGTATGTGAAAGCCGCCGACCTGCCGCAGGTGATCCCGGTCTTTCCCCTGCCCGGCGCCATCCTGCTGCCGCGCGGCCAGTTGCCGCTGAACATCTTCGAGCCGCGCTATCTCAACATGATCGACGACGCCATGGCCGGCGACCGGATCATCGGCATGATCCAGCCCCAGAGCGGGCCGCAGCGCCTGCCCGGCCTGTCGCCGATCGGCTGCGCGGGACGGATCACGAGTTTCGCCGAGACCTCGGACGGCCGCTATCTGATCACCCTGACCGGCTGCGCCCGCTTCCGGCTGGGCAGCGAAATCCCGACCCAGACCCCCTATCGCCAGATCCGCGCCGATTTTGCGCCGTTCGAGGCCGATCTGAGCGCGCCGCCCGTTGACGACGTCGGCCTCGACCGCGACGGCCTGCTCGACGCCCTGCGGGCCTACCTGGAGACCCGCGGCCTCGATATCGACTGGGACACGGCCGAGTCCGCGCCGCCCGAGGCCCTGATCAACAGCCTGTCCATGGCCCTGCCGTTCGATCCGCCCGAGAAACAGGCCCTGCTGGAAGCCTCCAGCCTGACCGACCGCTCCAATGTCCTCACCGCCCTGCTTACCATCGACGCCGCCGGAGACGGGGACGGCGAGACGCTTTCCATGCAATAGGTGCGATCATGAGCGACACCTTCCACACCCCCCCGTCCGTCGATCCGCGCCTGCTGGAGGTGCTGGTTTGCCCGGTCACGCGCGGCAAGCTGACCTATGACCGGGAACGGCAGGAACTGGTTTCGAAAGGGGCCAAACTGGCCTTCCCGATCCGCGATGGCGTGCCGGTGATGCTGCCGGAAGAGGCGCGCCCTCTCGACTAAAGGGGTTCGCCCACAAGCAGCCGCGGCAAATCCCCCGTCGCGCCGCCGGCTTCATGCATGAAGGCGCGGCGCAGGGGGGCGATGCGGTTGACGGCGGCGATGCCGAGGGTTCGGGCCAGCCGGACCGGCGCCAGGTCGTTGGAGAAAAGTCGGACAAATCCATCGAAGCCCGCGGCGAGGGCGGCGTTGTCGAACCGGCGCCAGCGGGCGTAACGGTCCAGCACCGTCTCCGAACCGATGTCCTCGCCCAGCCGCAGGGCCTCGACCAACACCTCGGCGAGGGCGGCGGCGTCCTTCAGACCCATGTTCAGACCCTGACCCGCGACCGGATGCACCGCATGGGCGGCGTCGCCGATCAGGGCGGTGCGCGGCGCGGTCAGCTGCTCGGCCAGTTGCAGGGAAAGCGGATAGACAAATCGTGGTCCCACAACCGTGACGTCTTCGAGGAAGTCGCCGAACCGCCGCATCAGGTGCGACTGGAAGGCCTCGTCCGACGCGGACCTCAGCGCCTCTCCTCGCCGCGTCGATTCCGTCCACACCAGGCTGGCGCGGCGCTCCGTCAGCGGCAGGATGGCGAAGGGACCGGAGGGCAGGAAATATTCATGGGCGACATTGCCGTGATCCCGCCCGAGGGACACGGTCGCCACCACCCCGCTCTGCTCGTAGCCCCAGCCGACCGTTTCGATGCCGGCGGCCTTGCGGACCGGCGAGGTGCGGCCCTCGGCGCCCACGGTCAGCGGGGCCTCGATCACGGCCCCGTCAGCCAGGGTCGCGCGGGAAAAGGCCGGACCGACCTCGACGCCCGCGACCGCCGCCGGCGCGCGGACCTCGATGCCGGCCGCCGCGATCGCGTCGGCCAGGGCCGAGCGGATGCGCCGGTTCTCGACCATATAACCGAGCGGCTCGCCATCGGTCCTGTCGCCGATCTCATCGGCGTCGAACCGAAGGAAGGCTGACGAGGCCGGACGGGAAGCCGCGCCGGGCCGATGCCCGTCGGTCACCAGAATCCGGTCCATCCGGCAGGCGTGTGGTCGCAGCGCCGCGCCGACGCCGAGCGCGTCAAGCATCCGAAAAGTTGAAAAGGCGATAGCCGTCGAGCGTCCGTCGAAGCTCGGCGCCAACTGGGCGTCGAACGGCTGGGGATCCACCAGAACGACCTTCAGCCCGCCTTGCGCCGCCGCCAGCGCGAACGTCGCCCCGGCCATGCCGGCTCCGGCGATGATGACGTCATAACGGTCGGGCTGGCTCATGGGCCGGTTGTCGCGCTTCGCCGGCCGCCCGTCCAGCGCCGGAAGGTCGCGGTGCGCCCGCTGGTAAACAGCCCCTTAACCCTCCTCGCGCCACAACAGCGGACTGTTTCGCCCGTTCGGAGTTCGTCCCCGCATGTCCGCCGCCCTCGCCATCGGCCAGCGCGCCTGGGTCAGCGCCCGCATTCTGTGGGGCGCGCCGATCACGGTGAAATTCCGCGGCGTGCTCCAGGCCCTGCTCGCGGCCCTGCTGCTGGTAGCTCTGATCTCGTGGAATGCGGCCGATCCCAGCCTTAATGCGGCCTCCGGCGCCGCCCCGACCAACTGGCTGGGCCTGAACGGCGCCCTGTTCGCCGACCTGTTCATGCAGTCGCTGGGACTGGGCGCCTGGCCGGCCGCCGTGCTGTTGGTCGCCTTCGGGCTGGCGGCCGCGATCGGCGACGCCATACAACAAAGATTGAAGCCCACGCCGCTCAAGGCCCTGTCGGCCACCGGCGGTGTTCTGGCCCTGTCGGCGGCGCTGTCGGCCCTCGCGGCGCCGGCCGCCTGGCCGCTGGCTGCGGGTCTGGGCGGTTTGTGGGGCGACGCGATCGTTGGCTTGATCCGCTGGGTTTGCCAGGGTCTGCGCCTGCCCGGCGCGCCCGTCATCGCCGGCCTGCTGTTCCTGCCGCTGGCCCTGTGGGGGATCGGCTACGCCGTCGGCCTGCGCTTCGCCGATGTCGGAGACGGGCTCGCCTGGGCTCGCGGCATCCGGCGACCCCAGCCGCCGCAAACGAAATCCCGCCGCGTCGCCGCCAAGGCTCCGCCCCGCGCGCGGCCGGTGCTGGAGCTCGACGACGGCCCGGACGTCCTCGACCCGTCGCCGCCATGGGAGACGCCCGCGCCAGTCCACGGCGCCCCGGAACCCAAGGTGGCCGCCGCCAAGGCGCCGAAGCCGCGCCGCGAGGCCGACGACAGCCAGGCCGCCTTCGACTTCGTCCGCCCCTCGACCGGTTTCGACCTGCCGCCGCTGTCGATGCTGACCAAGCCGGCGAAACGCGTCGCCTCGGTCGACGAGGAGGCGCTGAAACAGAACGCCAAGATGCTGGAGGGGGTGCTGCAGGAATTCGGCGTACGCGGCGTCATTGACCAGATCCGCCCCGGCCCCGTCGTCACCCTGTACGAACTTGTCCCCGCCCCCGGGGTGAAGCACGGCCGCGTCGTCGCCCTGTCCGACGACATCGCCCGCAGCATGTCGGCCCGCGCCTGCCGCATCTCGGTCGTGCCGGGCCGCAACGCCATCGGCATCGAACTGCCCAATGCGAAGCGCGAGACCGTCTATCTGCGCGATCTGCTGGCCTCGACCGAATACGACAAGCCCGCCCACCTGCTGCCGCTGGCGCTGGGCGAGACCATTGGCGGCGAGCCCTATGTCGCCGATCTGGCGCGCATGCCCCACCTGCTGATCGCCGGCACCACCGGTTCGGGCAAGTCGGTCGGCGTCAACGCCATGATCCTGTCGATCCTCTACCGGCACAGCCCGGCCGAATGCCGCTTCATCATGATCGACCCCAAGATGCTGGAACTGTCGGTCTATGACGGCATCCCGCACCTGCTGGCCCCGGTCGTCACCGACCCCAAGAAGGCCGTCGTCGCGCTGAAATGGACCGTGCGCGAGATGGAGGACCGCTACCGCCGCATGTCCAAGCTCGGTGTGCGCAACATCGCCTCCTACAACGAGCGCGCTCGCGAAGCCGTGGCCAGGGGCGAACATTTCGAACGCACCGTCCAGACCGGTTTCGACGATCAGGGCCGCCCGGTCTATGAATCCGAGAAAATCCGCCCCGAACCCCTGCCCTTCCTCGTCGTCGTCATGGACGAGATGGCCGACCTGATGCTGGTCGCCGGCAAGGACGTCGAGGGTGCGGTCCAGCGTCTGGCCCAGATGGCCCGCGCCGCCGGAATCCATCTGATCATGGCCACCCAGCGCCCGTCGGTCGACGTCATCACCGGCACGATCAAGGCGAACTTCCCGACCCGGATCAGCTTCCAGGTTACGTCCAAGATCGACAGCCGCACCATCCTGGGCGAACAGGGCGGCGAGCAGCTGCTGGGTCAGGGCGACATGCTCTACATGGCCGGCGGCGGTCGCATCACCCGCCTGCACGGCCCGTTCGTGACCGATCAGGAAGTGGACGAGGTCTGTAAACACCTGCGCGCGCAGGCCGAGCCCGACTATCTGGACCTGATCACCGACGACCCTGACGGCGACGGCGACGCGGCCTTCGACGACGAGGGCGGGGGCGGCCCCGGCGACGACCTCTACGACCGGGCAGTGGCCGTGGTCACCCGCGACCGCAAGGCCTCGACCAGCTACATCCAGCGCCGCCTGCAGATCGGCTACAACCGCGCCGCCTCGCTGATAGAGCGGATGGAGCAGGAGGGCGTCGTCAGCCCCGCCAACCACGCCGGCAAGCGCGATATCCTGGCGGGGCCTCCGCCGATGTAGGCTGGGCGTTACGGAGCACCTCAAACAGCGCCCTGCGGAACCTCCAAGCCTGAACAGGCCTTCATCGCAGCGCCGGAATATGGTCAGGCTCGCGTCATGTCCCCGCCATTCGTGGACCGCATGATGACATGATCAACAACATCCCGAACGGGAGAAGACCCAGATGACTGTTTCACGCCGCGACTTCGCTCTCGGAACCGCCGCCATCGCGGCCGTCGTCGCCATGCCGGCGTCCGCCCAGAGCGCCCTGTCGGCCGAGGACCGCGCTGTCCTGGCCCAGGCCCAGACCTATTTGCAGGGGCTGACTTCGGCCCAGGGCAATTTCGTCGAGACCTCGGGCGCCCAGCGCCGGGAAGGCCGCTTTTACCTTCAGCGCCCCGGCAAGATGCGGTTTGAATACACCACCCCGGCCGGACTTCTGGTCGTTTCAGACGGATCGAACGTCAAACGCTACGACCCGCGCCTGAACGTCTTCCGTCAGGTGCCGCTGGGGGCCACGCCGCTGTCGACCTTCCTCGCCCGCAACGTCCGCTTCGATCAGGGCGTACGCATCGACCGGGTCACCCGCATGTCGTCCGGCGCCTTCGCCATCACCGCCCGCGACGCGCGCCGGCCCGATGAGGGCTCCGTCATCCTGTCCTTCGCCGGCAACCCTGTTCGCCTGCACGAATGGACCATCCGCGACGCCCAGGGCGGCAGCACCCGGACCCAACTGACCTCGCTGACGCCGGCCTCGAACCTGGCCGCCGGCCTGTTCCAGCTGCGCGATCCGACCCGGCGTCCGCGCCGGAACTGATTTCTCCTGAGAGGCGAGCGACCGGTTTGACTTTTTTCTCCGACCGTGGCACTTTAATCACAGGTCGGCAGGAGCTGATCTGAACCGCTACGGATTTCATCCCCTTCCCGGCGGCGAGAGAGACGAACCTTCCAGCGCCCGGTCCCCCCGACCGGGCGCTTTTTTGTGCTTTCGTCATTCCCGGCGCAGCGAAGCGGAGACCCGGAACCCAGCGGCGCCGCGAAGGCGGCGAAACACCACCCGATTGGCAGACAGCCGCGCTCCCGACGGGTTCGCGCTCGCGCGCGCCGCTGGGTTCCGGGTCTGCGCCGCAAGAGCGGCTTGCCCGGAATGACGATAGCGGGGTGGGGCCCACGACCGCGACCAAACAAGGATGCTAGAGCCACCCCCATGCTTCGTATCGCCACCTGGAACATCAACTCCGTCCGCCTGCGCATCGACCAGGTCGCCCGCTTCGTCGCGGAGAGCGGGACCGACGTCCTGTGCCTGCAGGAGATCAAATGCCTTGAGGACCAGTTCCCCCGCGCCGCCTTTGAAGCCATGGGCATGCCCCACCTGAAGATTGGTGGTCAGAAGGGCTGGCACGGCGTCGCCATCGCCAGCCGCAAGCCGATCACGGCGGCGCCCGCCCTCGATGTCTGCCGCGAAGGTCACGCCCGCTGCGTCGGGGTCATGGTCGATGGCGTCGAGGTGCAGAATTTCTACATTCCCGCCGGCGGCGACACCCCTGACCGCGCCCTGAACCCGAAATTCGATCACAAGATGGATTTCTACGAGCGCATGACCGCCGAGATGGCCGGGCGCGACAAGCAGCGGCCGTTGGTGCTGGCGGGCGATTTCAACATCGCGCCGGGCGAGAACGACGTCTGGAACCACCGCTATATGTCGAAGATCGTCAGCCACACCCCGCTGGAGGTCGAGACCCTGCGTCGCCTCCAGGCGGCCGGGGGATTCGCAGATGTGGTGCGGGACCAGATTCCCGAGCCCCAGAAGCTGGCCAGCTGGTGGAGCTATCGCGCCGCCGACTTCCGCAAGTCCAACCGCGGCCTGCGCCTCGATCACCTGTGGACCTCGCCCGGCCTGACCCCGGTCGTGGTCCCCGGCAGCGCCCGCATCCACGACACCGTCCGCGAATGGACCCAGCCCAGCGACCACGCGCCGGTCACGATGGATCTGGCGATCTAGGCAATCCGTTCAGAGGACGGCTCATCAAACACAAACCGCGCACCCGGCCTGACAAGATAGGGGACCTCGGTTCGCCACCAGTCCGCAGCGGCTGGCGCATACTCGGCCAGGCAGGCAACTGCTGTGTCCGCTGCGACAACATAGCCAGCAACGGGTTTTGCCCGTCCAATGAGGCCCAAAAACCAATCAAAAACGATATTCTTGGGCCCTCTCAGGACGCCGAATCCGAATGTCGACACCGGCTCCGCGACCAGTAGCGGAATCTCGACGCCGATCCACGCATCCCGCACCCATTCAGGCGCTTCCCCATCGGGTCGGCGGACGATCCTGATGCGGAAGGCCGTCTCGGCCCAACGCCAACGACTCACGGCTGCAGCCGGTACCCGCCCGCGTCCGTCAGCAGCAGCCGCGCCTGACCGGGCTCGGGCTCGATCTTCTGGCGCAGGCGATAGATGTGGGTTTCCAGCGTGTGGGTCGTGACCCCGGCGTTGTAGCCCCAGACCTCGGTCAGCAGCTCCTCGCGCGACACAGCCTTGGCCCCGGCGCGGTAGAGGTATTTGAGGATGTTGGTTTCCTTCTCGGTCAGCCGCACCTTCTTGGCCTTGTCGTCGATCAGGACCTTGGCCGCCGGCCGGAACTCATACGGGCCGATGCGGAAGACCGCGTCCTCGGACTGTTCGTGGCTGCGCAGATGGGCGCGGATGCGGGCCAGCAGGACGGCGAAGCGGAACGGCTTGGTGACATAGTCATTCGCCCCCGACTCCAGCCCCAGGACGGTATCGGAATCCGAGGTTTGGCCGGTCAGCATGATGATGGGGGTCGAAACCCCGTCCTTGCGCAACAGGCGGCAGGCTTCACGGCCGTCCATGTCGGGCAGGTCGACATCCAGCAAGATCAGGTCGGCGCGGACCTCCCGGCCCATCCGCACGCCCTCGGCCGCCGTGGCGGCCTGGACCGGGCGAAAGGCCTCGTGCAACGCCAGCTGTTCGGCCAAGGCCTCCCGCAGGTCGTCGTCGTCGTCGATGATCAGGATGGTCTTGGGCGTGGGCATGGATACCAGAATGGCGAGCGTCGCCCGATCCGCCAAGGGTTGGATCCCAAGCGGAGCGGTTTTCAATCTCTAGAGGGGGTTTCGGGGCCTTTTCGTTCCCCGAACAATGATGATCCGACGCGCACATGGGTCGCGCCGAAGCGGATCGCGGTCTCAAAGTCGCCGCTCATCCCCATCGACAGGGTCTCAAGCCCGCAGCGCCGCGCGATCTTGTGCAGCAGGGCGAAATGAGGCCCCGGCGACTCCTCGGCAGGCGGAATGCACATCAGGCCCTCGACGATCAGGCCCGTTGCCCGGGCGTATTCGACAAGTTCGACGGTCTCGCCGGGCAGGATGCCGGCCTTCTGGGGCTCGGCGCCGGTGTTGACCTGAATCAGGACGCGGACGGGTTTGCCAACTCGAAGCCCCGCCGCGGCGAGGGCGTCCGCCAGTTTTGGCCGGTCGAGGGTCTCGATGATATCGAACAGGGCGACGGCGTCGGCGGCCTTGTTCGACTGCAGCGGCCCGATCAACCTGAGCTCAAGGCCCTCAATCCCGTCACGTCGGTCGGTCCAGCGGCCCTGCGCCTCCTGCACCCGGTTTTCCCCGAAGACCCGTTGGCCCGCGGCGAGCGCTGCCTCAATGGCCTCGGACGGCTGGGTCTTGGACACCGCGGTCAGGGCGACGCCGTCAGCGGCCCGGCCGGAGGCGCGGCAGGCGGCGGCGATGCGTCGGTGAAGGTTTTCCAGCCGCGCGGCGACGGCGCTGGACGACGGAGCGGGTTCGGGAGAAGAGGGGGTCATGAATCGGGCGGACGCCGAAATCCTGTGGGAAGCCGCCAGCGTCCTCGCACAGGACGCCGTCAAAGTCAGCCGGGCGCGCAATCGGGCGGGGGCGAGCCTGCCGCCGTTGCTGTTTTTCACCGACCCGGACCGGACGCCGAGGCCGTGGGAGACGGCGGCGCGACTCCCGGTCGGCTCAGGCGTCGTGTTTCGGCATTTCGGGGGGGCCGATGCGCGCGAGTCGGCCCTGCGCCTGCGGGAGGCTACGCAGGGTCGCGGCGGCTTGCTTCTGATCGGACTGGACGCGGACCTGGCCGAGGCGGTCGGCGCGGACGGAGTCCATCTGCCCGAGCAGGCTCTGGATCAGGCGGCAGGGCTGACCCTGTCCCGACCGAACTGGATCATCACCGGGGCGGCGCATTCCCCGGATGGTTTGAGCATTGCGGGACTGGACGCCCTGATCGTCTCGCCGGTGTTTCCGGCGGGCGGGGCTTCGGCGGACCGCCCTGCGCTGGGTCTGACAACCTTGACATCGTGGGTCGAGGCCGCGCCCTGCCCGGTATACGCCCTCGGCGGGATCGACGGCGGCAATGCGCAAAGCCTCATCGGCTCGGGCGCGTGCGGAATTGCAGGTGTGTCGGCGATCCAGTCGGCGTTCGGCCCGGACTAGAAGCGGAAGATCGATTCCAGCCGGAAGCGCGGAGCGGCGCGACGGTCAGTCTGGGGCGCGCGGGCCGGATCGCTCTCGGGCTCCGCCAGACCGGCGGTCGCGCCGACGCGGAGGCGCGGATTGACGCGATAGTAGGCGCCCGCCTCGACGTCGCCGAGGTTGCTTTCACGGCCGACGGGCTGGCTTAGGTTCAGGTCCAGACCCCAACGACCGCGCTCGGTGAAACGCAGGCGGGACGAACCGGGCTGGGCTGCGGCGGCGCGGGCGGCCTGGGCGTCGGTCAGGGAAACGACGGGCGCGCGCGTACGAGCGGGCGCGCCAGCGGCCTGGGCCGAGGCGACATCGGCCATGGCCAGAAGCGTAAGCGCCCCGGCCAGTCCGGCGATCAGAGCGCCCGTCTTGCGCGTCGTTCGGCGCATGTCCTGCCCTTCACCTCACGACGATAGTCGCGATTACCAGCAGTAAGACACCGCTTGTCAGCCCGGTCAACGAAACGGCGCCGCTACGACCCGGTTCCTTGCGACTCTGAAAGACTCCTGTGGCGCGAGCGTCACGCGAATCCGGCGCCGCGCCCTGATCCCGCCCGATCATGGCCATCGACCGGTCGTTCGAATGCGTCTTCGCCTTGTCATAGCCCCTTTTCGCCGTGTTATAGAGCGACGCTTCGGCTCGGACCGTGTTCGGTAGAGTCAGCGCGTGCGTTGGAACCGGTCCGCTGCACGTCATGATCTTATGGAGAAGTCTCGATGGTGCTGGTTCGCGGCGCGACGGTCGCCCTGATCACCTCGTGCGTTCTGCTGGGCAGCTGTTCCGCCAACCGCCCGTTCGGCCCGACGGTGGGCGAGGTCTTCAGCGGAGCCGGCGGCGCGCGGGCCGCAGCCGACGCCCAGACGGGTATCGGCGTCAATGCCTATCTGTGGCGCGCCACCCTGGACACGCTGAGCTTCATGCCGCTGGCCAACGCCGATCCCTGGGGCGGCGTCATCAACTACAGCTGGTACATCGATCCCCAGACCCCGAACGAGCGCTTCAAGGCGACCGTGTTCATCCTCGACCGCCGCCTTCGCGCCGACGCGCTGAACGTCAGCATCACCAAACAGGTTCTGCGCCCCGGCTGCACGCCCAATCCGGCCGACGCCGACACGGAAGTGGACACCGCCGGGTGCTGGACCGGCGCCCGGGTCGCGGCCCAGACCGAAACCGATCTGGAAAACGCCATCCTGACCAAGGCGCGCCAGCTCAACCTTTCAAACGCCGGCTGATCGCCCTCCCCATCGACTAGCCTCCGTCGGGCCTGTTCCTGAAGGAGCAGCCTGAAAGACTCCCGTGGCCAAGACCCCGGTTCGCTACGAACCCAAGACCGCCGAACCCCGGCAGCAGGCCCGCTGGGCGGCCGCCGACGCCTTCCGCATGCCGACCCAGGGCACGGGACGGCCGAAATACTATGTGCTGGAGATGTTCCCCTATCCGTCGGGGGCCATCCACATGGGCCACGCCCGCAACTACGTCATGGGCGACGTGGTGGCGCGCTCGAAGCGGGCCCAGGGGTTCGACGTCCTGCACCCGATGGGCTGGGACGCCTTCGGCCTGCCCGCCGAGAACGCGGCCATCGAGCGCGGCGTCCATCCCGGCGACTGGACCTGGTCCAACATCGCCGCCATGCGCGAGCAGCTGAAACTGCTGGGCCTGTCGCTGGACTGGTCGCGCGAGTTCGCCACCTGCGACCCGGCCTACTACGGCAAACAGCAGGCCTGGTTCCTGGAGCTGTTCAGGCGCGGCCTCGTCTATCGCAAGGACTCGGTGGTCAACTGGGATCCGGTCGACAACACTGTCCTGGCCAATGAGCAGGTCGTCGACGGCCGCGGCTGGCGCTCGGGCGCCGTGGTCGAGAAGCGCAAGCTGAACCAGTGGTTCCTGCGCATCACCGACTATGCCGACGACCTGATCGAAGGTCTGAAGGAGCTGGAAGGCCGCTGGCCCGACAAGGTCCGGCTGAGGCAGGAGAACTGGATCGGCCGGTCGAAGGGCCTGCAGATGACCTGGGCCTGGGCCGGAGACGCGCCCGCCGCCGCGCCCGATGGACTGGAGATCTACACCACCCGGCCCGACACCCTGTTCGGCGGCAGCTTCATGGGCGTGGCGCCCGACCATCCGATCGCGCGCGCCCTGGCGGAAACCAATGCGGACGCCGCGGCCTTCGTCGCAGAATGCCGAAAGGGCGGCTCGACCCAGGCCGAGATCGAACAGGCCGAGAAAATTGGCTTCGACACCGGCCTGAAGGTCCTCCATCCATTCGACGGGCGCGAGGTCTCCGTCTGGATCGCCAACTTCATCCTGTCGGAATACGGCACGGGCGCGATCTTCGGCTGCCCTGCCCATGACCAGCGCGATCTCGACTTCGCCCTCAAATACCGCCTGCCGGTCGTCCCGGTCGTGAGACCGGACGACTCCGGCGACGACTTCAACGTAGAAACAGAAGCTTATGTCGGCCCGGGACGCCTGTTCAACTCCGACTTCCTGAACGGGCTCGAGATCGAGGCCGCCAAGGCCGAGGCCATCCGCCGGATCGAGGCGGCGGGCGCGGGCCAGGGGGCGACCATCTATCGCCTTCGCGACTGGGGCGTCAGCCGCCAGCGGTATTGGGGATGTCCCATCCCTGTGATCCATTGCGCGAGATGCGGCCCCGTGGGCGTTCCGGCTGACCAGCTGCCTGTCGAGCTGCCGAAGGACGTCACATTCGATACGCCCGGCAATCCGCTCGATCGCCACCCGACGTGGAAGCACGTCGCCTGCCCGTCGTGCGGCGGCGAAGCGGTGCGAGAGACCGACACCCTCGACACCTTCGTCGACTCCAGCTGGTATTTCGCCCGCTTCACCGACCCCACGGCGACCGACCCCATCTCCAAGGCCGCCGCCGACAAATGGCTGCCGGTTGACCAGTATATCGGCGGGGTTGAGCACGCGGTCCTGCACCTGCTGTATGCCCGCTTTATATCCCGGGCTCTCAGCGACGCTGGCCTGATGTCGGTGCGCGAGCCGTTCGCCGGCCTGTTCACGCAAGGGATGGTCGTCCACGAGACTTACAAATCCCGCAACGGCAATTGGCTGCTGCCCAACGAGGTCGAGAAGCGCGACGGCGCCTGGGTCGATATAGAACTGGGACAGCCCGTCGAGGTCGGGGCCATCGAAAAGATGTCCAAATCCAGGAAGAACGTCGTCGCCCCGCAGGAAATCGTCGACACCTATGGCGTCGATGCCGGCCGACTGTTCGTCCTCAGCGACAGCCCGCCCGAGCGGGATGTGCAATGGACGCCCGGCGGCGTCGAGGGCGCGGCCCGCTTCGTCCAGCGCGTCTGGACCGAGGTCGACGGCTTCGACGCCGGCGCGCCCGCCCACGAATCTGACGCCTCGCTGGTGCGCGAGACCCACAAGGCCGTCAAGGCTGTATCCGAGGGCGTCAGCGGCTTCCGCTTCAACTCGGCCATCGCCAAACTCTACGCCTTTGTCGCCGTCGTGCGCGATCACGGGAGGGCCGGCGGCCAGGCGCGGCGCGGGGCCCTGTCGGCCCTGGTCCGGCTGGTCGCCCCCTTCACCCCCCACCTGGCCGAGGAGTGCTGGACGCGGCTCGGTGAAGAGGGGATGGTGCTGGACGCGCCTTGGCCGGAATTCGATCCGGCGCTGGCGGCCGACGACGAGGTCACCCTGCCCATCCAGGTCAACGGCAAGCGTCGCGGCGAAATCCGCGTCGCCCGGGGGCTGGAGCCGGCGGAGGTCGAGGCCATCGTCATGGCCGACCGCGACGTCCAGGCGCGGCTGGAGGGTCAGACGGTGAGGAAGATCGTGGTGGTCAAGGATCGCATCGTCAATCTGGTGGTCGGCTGATGCGCCGCCTCGCGATAAGTTTTGTCGCGATTGTGGGACTTTCCGGCTGCGGCTTCACGCCCTTGTACGGCGAGACCGCTGTCGGCTCGTCCTTGTCGCGTATCGTCGTCACCACCCAGGACGATCGCCTCGGCTACCGGGTGCGCGAACAGCTCGAGGACGCCCTCGGTCGCGACGGCGCCCAGGCCCCGCTATGGCGGCTGGAGACAGGGCTGGAACAGTCGCGACGCCCGCTGGGCCGACGCATTGACGACACCGCGACCCGCTATGAGCTGACCGTCCGCGGAGCCTGGACCCTGACCCCGGTGGCCGGCGGCGAACCGATCGCCGGCGTCGAGACCGTCACCACAACATACGCCGCCGCCGACCAGCCCTATGCCGCCATCGCCGCCCAGCAGGACGGCGAGGAACGCGCCGCCGCCGAACTGGCGCGCCTGATCCGACTGGACATCATGCGGGCGCTGTCGGCGCAGCCTTGAAGGTCGCGCCATGATCCTGACCAAACGGCCCGAAGTTGATCGTTTCCTGTCTTCGCCGGACCGGGGTGTTCGCGCCGCCGTCATCCATGGCAAGGACCGGTCGGGCGTCGGCGAGCGTGCCGAAATCCTGTGCCGGGCCATCACGCCCGACTTGAACGACCCCTTCAATGTCACCCTGTTGACCGACAGCGACATCGACGGCGACGAGGGCCGTCTGGAAGAGGCCCTGACCGCGCTGAGCATGATCGGCGGTCGCCGGTTGGTGCGGGTGCGGCTGGGGTCCGAGAAGGCGTCGATCGACAAGATGCTGGCGGCGGCGCTCAAACGCCACGCCGAGGGGGCCTACAACCCCGACGCCATGCTGGTCATCGAGGCCGGGGCTCTGGGTCGGGATTCAGCCCTGCGGAAGGTGGCCGAGGCGGCGAAGGAAGCCGTCGGGATCGCCTGCTATGAGGATGAGACCGGCGACGTGGCGCGAATGACCCGTGAAGCCCTGGCCGCCGACAAGGTTGGCCTGACCGGCGACGCGCTCGACCGGTTCGTCAGCCGCCTGCCTCGGGAACGCGGGCTGATGCGGCAGGAAGTTGAACGGCTCGCCCTCTACATCGGCCCGGGCTCCGGCAAGACTATCGATGTGGAAGAGCTGGAGCGGCATCTGGGGGTCGAGGCCGACGCCTCGCTTCAGGACGCCGCGCTACAGGCCTTCGGCGGACGCCCCGCTCCGGCCCAGTCAGGTCTACGCCGCGCCCTCGCCGAGGGGGAATCGCCCGTCATGGCCGTGAGACAGGCCTCGATCCACCTCGGCAAGCTGCGCCGGATCAATGTGCTTCAGGCCAACGGCGCCGGCTCCAAGGAGGCGGCCAAGGCAGCGGGCGTGTTCTGGAAGCAGGAGGCCGAAATGCTGCGTCAGGCCCGCAGCTGGCGACTCGAAGACCTCGACCGGGTGCTGGACAGCGTCAACACGGCGGATGTGGCGACCAAGACGACCGGCTCCCCGGACCAGCTGATCGCCGAAAGGCTGTTGCTTGAGATTTCGGCCCGAGCCCGACGGCTGGGGCTGTAGACGGCCTCAGCCCCGCTTCGAGGCCTTACGGAAGGCGGGCTTGGCGAGAGCGGCGCTGCGCGCCTGCTGGGCCTTCTCCTCGGCCCTCGCAGAGCCCTGAAGGCCGCCGTACGAGGGGCCGCCGCCCGCCTTCTTGGCGGCGAGGGCGCGTTTCATGGCTTCAGCAGTCGGGTTGGATGGCTTGTCGGTCATGCGCTCAGCCTAGCACGGACCGTCTTCAGCCGCGCATCAATCGGCGGCAGAGGTCGTCGAGCTGCTCGAGTGTGCCGTAGCGGATGGTCAGCTCGCCCTTGCCGCCCCGATCCGTCAGCTGGACTTTGAGGCCCAGGGCGTCGGCCAGATCCTGCTCCAGGGCGGCGACATCGGCGGCGCCCTCGCCGGCCATGGTCGGCGCGCCCGGCCGACGGCCCTTCGGACCTTCGGCAGCCCGTCGCGCGAGCGCCTCGGCCTGACGGACGTTCAGCCCCTCGGCCACGATCTGGTCGGCCAGGGCGGCGGGTTGGGGCGCCGTGATCAAGGCGCGGGCATGGCCGGCGCTGAGCTTGCCGGTGCGGACGTGGTGCAGCACCTCTTCGGGCAGCTGCAGCAGGCGCAGGGTGTTGGCCACATGGCTTCGGCTCTTGCCGACCACGCCGGCGACGGCATCCTGGGTTCGGCCGAACCGCTCCATCAACATGCGATAGGCGTCAGCTTCTTCCAGCGGGTTCAGGTCGGTGCGCTGGACGTTCTCTATGATGGCGACCTCAAACACGGCGACGTCGTCCATCTCCTTGACGATGATCGGCGCCTCGGTCAGCCGGGCCAGCTGGGCCGCTCTCCAGCGACGCTCGCCGGCGATGATCTGCCAGACGCCATCCTCCTTCGGATGGGACCGGACCAGGATGGGCTGGAGCACGCCCTTGTCCCGGATCGAGGCGGCCAGCTCCTCCAGGTCGTCGCGGTCGAAGATCTTGCGCGGCTGATCCGGATTGGGCTTGAGGCTCTCGATCGGGGCCATGCGCACGCCGACGGGCGCGGGGGCGCCGTCGACCGGCGCGCTTTCAGCCACCTGTTCTCCGAGAAGGGCGGATAGGCCGCGACCGAGGCCGCGCTGACGTTCGCTCAACTGATTGATTCCGTTCTTCTGTTCGTTCTCATGCAGCCTGAAGCCGACGGGATTTTTCGCGCGCCACCACCTCGCGGGCGAGGCGCAAATAAGCCTGGCTGCCGGCGCATTTCAGGTCGTAGATCAGGGCTGGCTTTCCAAACGACGGGGCCTCGGCCACGCGGACGTTGCGGGGAATAACCGCCTCATAGACCTTGTCGCCGAAATGGTTGCGCACATCGGCGGCGACCTGTCCCGACAGGGTGCTTCGCCGGTCATACATGGTCAGCACCAGGCCCTGGATCTCCAACGTCGGGTTGAGACTCTGGCGTACCATCTCGATCGTCTTCATCAACTGGGTCAGGCCTTCAAGGGCGAAGAACTCGCACTGTAGCGGCACCAGAACGGCGTCCGCTGCGGCCATGGCGTTGAGCGTCAACAGGTTGAGCGACGGCGGGCAGTCTATCAGCACATAGTCATACCGGGTCTGACCCTCGGTCCCTTGCTCCTGTAACGCGTCGCGCAGGCGGAAGGAGCGGCGATCGGCCTGGCTAAGCTCGATTTCGACCCCCGACATGTCGGCGTCGGCGGGCAGGATATCCAGCCCCGGCACTGCGGTCGGCACGGCCGACTCATCGACCGAACGCCCGTCTACAATGACGTCATAGATGGTCACCCGCCGTGTTTCACGTGGAACACCCAGACCGGTGGACGCATTGCCCTGCGGGTCCATGTCGACGATCAGCACCTTTTCGCCGATCGCGGCCAGGGCCGTGCCGAGGTTGATCGCCGTGGTGGTCTTGCCCACCCCGCCCTTCTGATTCGAAACCGCGAGGACGCGAGTCTTACCGGTGTTGAACACGTCGGAGGCTCCGGACGGAAACGATACGGCCACGCGGATCACTGCGCGAGACGGAAAGACCGCTGTCAAACTGCCAGACCTTGCGGGCTTCGATCAACTCAGCCTCGGCCTTTTCCCCCTTGAGAAACAGCCCCTGTGCGCCCCGCTGTAGATATGGCTGTGCATAGCCGAGCAGTCGGTCCATCGGGGCGAGGGCGCGGGCCGTGACGACATCCACCTTGATCTTCTGCTCCTCCGCCCGGCCATTGATCACCGTGGCCCGCAGCGACAGGCCGTCCACCGCCTCCTGAAGGAAGCGACAGCGCTTGCCGAGGCTGTCGATCAGCCAGACATGGCTGTCGGCCTGGTGTTTCATCAGAATGGCCAGCACCAGGCCGGGGAAACCGGCCCCCGCCCCGAGATCGGCCCAGATCTTTGCATTGGGCGCGATCTCCAACAGCTGGGCGGAATCGAAGACGTGGCGGTTCCACACGTCAGGCAGGCTGTCCGGCCCGACGAGGTTCATCACCGCATTGGCCGCGGTGAGTTGCTCAATAAGCGTCCCGAGATCGGCCATTTGCGCCGGGGTGGCGCCGCGCAGGGTCTGAAAATCGGATGGTGTCATGCGACGACGTCTCCTCCCCCTCGTGGGGGAGGGGGACCGTCGGAAGGACGGTGGAGGGGGCTATCCCCCTCCGTCACGCCGAAAGCGCGGCGCGCCACCTCCCCCATGAGGGGGAGGAGACCTGAGAGCGATCCCTTCACGCCGGAACCTTCGTCTTCTTCACATGCGACAGCAGGGCCGTCAGGGCGCCCGGGGTCATGCCCTCGATGCGGCTGGCTTGGCCGAGGGTGCGGGGCTGGACCAGGGTCAGCTTCTCGCGGGCCTCGTTCGAGAGGCTGCCGATGGCGGCGTAGTCAAGGTCGACCGGCAGGGCCAGGGCCTCCTCGCGGCGCAGAGCCTCGGCGTCGGAGGCCTGGCGGTCCAGATAACCGGCATAGCCCGCATCGATCTCGACCTGTTCGCGAACCTGACGCGACCAGCCGGCGATTTCGGCTCGAACGTCCGAAAAGGTCTCCAGCGTCACGCCGGGAAAGGCCAGCAGGTCCCGGATCGAGCGGCGCTGGCCGTCGGCGTTGACGTGGATTCCGAGCGCCGCGGCTTCCTTGGGCGTAAAGACCGTTTCACGTGAAACAGCGGCGGCTTCGGCCAGCTGCGCTGCCTTGGCGCCGAAGGCCGCAGCTCGCGCCGGAGAGACGATCCCGGCCTCAATGGCCAAGGGGGTCAACCGTTGATCGGCGTTGTCTGCCCGCAGGGTCAATCTGTATTCGGCCCGGCTGGTGAACATCCGGTAGGGCTCGGTCACACCGCGGGTGACCAGATCATCAACCATGACGCCGATATAGGCCTGGTCGCGTCCGAGGATGATCGGATCACGTCCGCCCGCGGCCCGGGCGGCGTTGAGCCCGGCCAGCAATCCTTGAGCGCCCGCCTCTTCATAGCCGGTCGTGCCGTTGATCTGGCCGGCCAGATAGAGGCCGGGCCGCTTCTTGACCTCCAGGGCCGGGGTCAGCTCGCGCGGGTCCACATAGTCATACTCGATGGCATAGCCGAAGCGGAACACCTCGACCGCTTCCAGCCCCGGAATGGTGCGCAGGAAGGCCGACTGGGTCGCGTCGGAAACCGAGGTCGAAATGCCGTTGGGATAGACGGTCGGATCGTCCAGCCCCTCGGGTTCGAGGAAAATCTGGTGCGAGCTCTTGTCGGCGAAACGCACCACCTTGTCCTCGATCGAGGGGCAGTAGCGCGGACCGCGTCCCGACAGATGGCCGCCATAGACGGCGCTGTCGCCGAGGTTTTCGGCGATGATCCGGTGGGTGGCCTCGGTCGTCTGGGTCACGCCGCAGGCAATCTGGGGAATGTCGATCCGATCGGTGAGGAAGCTGAACGGAACAGGCTCGTCGTCAGCCGCCTGCATTTCCAGCCGGTCCCAGGCGATGGTGCGGCCATCCAGGCGGGCGGGGGTGCCTGTCTTCAACCGCCCCATCTGCAGGCCCGCGCCGTAGAGGTCCGCGGCAAGTCCGGTGGATGGCGCCTCGCCGTGGCGGCCAGCGGGGATCCGTTGGTCCCCCTTGTGGATGACGCCGTTGAGGAAGGTTCCGGTGGTCAGGACCACAGCCCCGGCGCGTAGTTCAACGCCCTCGCCTGTTACCACACCGACAACGCGCGCGCTGTCCAGGATCAGGCTCTCGGCCGTCCCGGCCATTAGCGTCAGGTTGGGCGTCTGCGCCAGTTCGGCCTGCATCGCCTCGCGATACAGGCGGCGGTCGATCTGGCTCCGCGGCCCCTGAACCGCCGCGCCCTTGGAGCGGTTCAGCAGCCGGAACTGGATGCCCGCCGTGTCGCCGAGCCGGGCCATCAGTCCGTCCATGGCGTCGATCTCGCGCACCAGATGGCCCTTTCCCAGGCCGCCGATAGCCGGGTTGCAGGACATCTCGCCGATGGTCTCGAGCTTCTGGGTCAGAAGTACGGTCCGGGCGCCCGCGCGCGCGGATGCCGCCGCGGCCTCGCAGCCGGCGTGCCCTCCGCCAATGACGATGACATCGAAGTTCAACATGGGAGGCGGGACATAGGGGAAAACAGGCCCAAACGCCACCGGGGCCTGTGTTCTCCACCTGCAATGGGGAGGACACAGCGTTACTTTCCGATGCAGAAGGTCGAGAAGACTTCGCCGAGGATGTCTTCGACGCCGATAGCGCCGGTGACCCGGGCAAGGGCGTCGGCTGCCCGACGGAGGTCGTCGCTGGCCATTTCGGGGGCGACGTCGAGTGCGGTTCGGCCGATCTCGACGGCCGCCAGAGCCTCGGTCAGGCGGCGACGGTGTCTCTCCCGTGTGACCGCCGGGAAATCGGCGCCGGAGAGGTCGCGCGCCAATCGGGCGGCGATCCAATCGTGGAGTGCGGATAACCCCTGCGCGGTCGCGGTGCTCACCGACAGGGTTTCAAATCCGTCCACCTTCGCGGCCGTGCCGAGATCGGCCTTGGTCAGGATCAGCAAATCGCCGGGCCGCGCAAACCCGGCAGCGTCGCCTTCCGCGTCGTCGGGAGCGCGGATCCATAGACGCAGGTCCGCCGCTTCCGCCCGGGCCCGGGCCCGGCGCACGCCCTCGGCCTCGACCATATCGTCGCTGTCGCGCAGCCCGGCTGTGTCGGAAAGCGTCACGGCATAGCCGCCGATGATCAGGTCGGCGTCCAGCACATCCCGGGTCGTCCCGGCGATCGGGGTGACGATCGCCGCCTCGCGGGCGATCAGGGCGTTGAACAGCGATGACTTACCGGCGTTGGTTTCTCCGATCAGGACGATGCGATAACCCTCGCGCACCCGTTCCCCGCGCCGGGCATCGGTGAGAGCCGCCTTGAGGTCAGCGATCAGCACGTCGAGCACCGGGCCGGCCGTCCGGGCCAGATTGTCCGGCACCTCCTCGTCCGGGAAGTCGATCTCGGCCTCGATCAGGGCCAACGCCGTGAGCAGGTCGCGGCGGAACCCGGCGTAGGTCTGGCTCAGGGCGCCGTCGAGCTGGCCGAGCGCCTGGCTGACCTGCGCCGCGGTCTCGGCGTCGATCAGATCGGCCACAGCCTCGGCCTGGGCCAGGTCCATGCGGCCGTTCTCAAACGCCCGGCGGGTGAACTCGCCCGGATCGGCCGGCCGCAGCCCGAGCGCCAACAAAGCCTCGCTCCCCGCCTCGACCACCGCCCGGCCGCCATGCAGATGCAGTTCGGCGCAGTCTTCGCCGGTGTATGAGTTGGGAGCGGGGAAGCGGAGCACAAGAGCCTGGTCGATGGCTCGGCCGTCATGGGCCAGGTTGCGCAGGGAGGCGGCGCGCGGCTTCAGGCCGCCGGCGCCGAGAGCGGTCAAGGCGGCATCTGTTCGGGGTCCGGACAGGCGGAGGATGGCGACGGCGCCCCGGCCCGGCGGGGTGGCGAGGGCGAAGATGGTGCTCATGTCTCCTCCCTGTCGCATGGCGATGGAGAGGTGGCGCGCCGCGCTGGCGGCGTGACGGAGGGGTTGCCAGCGGCGAGTGCGGCCGGGGCCCCTCCACCGCTTCGCGGTCCCCCTCCCCACGCAGTAGGGAGGAGACGGCGTTTCAAGGCTTGACGGCCGCTTCCATCAGTTTGCGGAACTGGTCCTGGGCCTGCATGCCGAAACTGGTCCAGGTCTTCATCAGTTCGTCGGGCTGCATGGCGGCCATTTTCTCGTCCATGCGCCGCTTCATCTCGGCGACGAGATGGTCGTTCAGCGGCTCGACATTGGGCAGACCCAAAAAGGCTCGCGCCTCCTCCGGGGTGCATTCGACCTCGACATTGACCTTCATGCCGCCGCTCCATGTTTCACGTGAAACACGACCGTCCGTACCCGGAGGGTCAGGTGTTCATCGACTGGAAGAAGTCCGCATTGTTCTTGGACTGGCGCAGCTTGTCGATCAGGAATTCGATCGCGTCCTGCGGACCCATCGGGTTGAGGATGCGGCGCAGGACATATGTCTTGGCCAGTTGATCCTTGGGCGTGGTGAGTTCTTCCTTGCGGGTGCCGGACTTGAGCACGTCGATGGCCGGGAAGATGCGCTTGTCGGCGACCTTGCGGTCCAGCACGATTTCCGAGTTACCCGTGCCCTTGAACTCTTCGAAGATCACCTCGTCCATCCGCGAGCCCGTATCGATCAGGGCGGTGGCGATGATGGTCAGGGAGCCGCCCTGCTCCACATTGCGCGCGGCGCCGAAGAAGCGTTTCGGCCGCTGCAGGGCGTTGGCGTCGACGCCGCCGGTCAGAACCTTGCCCGACGACGGGACGGTGGCGTTGTAGGCGCGGCCCAGGCGGGTGATGGAGTCGAGCAGGATCACCACGTCCTTCTTGTGCTCGACAAGACGTTTGGCCTTTTCGATCACCATTTCCGCGACGGCGACGTGGCGGGTGGCGGGCTCATCGAAGGTTGAGGCGATGACCTCGCCCTTCACCGTGCGCTGCATGTCGGTGACTTCCTCGGGTCGTTCGTCGATCAGCAGAACGATCAGGAAGACCTCCGGGTGGTTCTTCTCGATCGATTTGGCGATGTTCTGCAGCATGACCGTCTTGCCGACGCGAGGCGGGGCGACGATCAGGCAGCGCTGACCCTTGCCGAGCGGCGCGACGATGTCGATGACCCGTCCCGAGCGGTCCTTGAGCGTCGGGTCCTGGATTTCCATGTGCAGCCGCTCTTCGGGGTAGAGCGGGGTCAGGTTGTCGAACAGGACCTTGGTCTTGACCGTCTCGGGGTCCTCGAAATTGATCGTGTCGACCTTGAGCAGGGCGAAGTAGCGCTCACCCTCCCGCGGGCCGCGCACGGCGCCGTGGATGGTGTCGCCCGAGCGCAGGCCGAAGCGGCGGATCTGCGACGGCGAGACATAGACATCGTCCGGACCCGGAAGATAATTGACATCCGGGCTGCGTAGGAAGCCGAAGCCGTCGGGCAGGATCTCGAGCACGCCGTCGGCGATGATCTCGACTTCCTCATCGGCCAGGGTCTTGAGGATGGCGAACAGCAGATCCTGTTTGCGCAGATTGCCGGCGTTCTCGATCTCGAGGCTTTCGGCGAAGGCGACCAGGTCTTCCGGCGTCTTCTCGTTCAGCTCCTGCAGGGTGATGCGGCCGTTGGGCACGATCGGCTCGCCGTCGTCATCCTCGTCGCCGGACTCCTGGTCGACCATCGGCAGGTCGGCCGCGGCCAGCTCATTGCCGATCTCCGGGCCAACCTCGGGCGCATCGGCCTCGGGAGTCGCTTCGGTCTCTGGGGTGTCGGTGGCATCGGTCATGGCGTGCAATCAAAAGCATCGCCGCGAGACAGGGCGTCGCGCGGGCGGGAAAATCCAGCGATGTCTGGCCTTGCGGCCGGGTGGGAAAGCGACGGGTCGTCCCGGCGAGGTAGGCGGGCGTCGCGAAGAGAGGAACGGCCCCAGACTCCTGCAGGGCAGTCGCCTTGAGCGAAACCACGCGGCGCCGGCTACGTCAAGCTGAGCGGATCAACCGAAGGTCCACTGCGTCGTCACCGACAGCACCATGACGATGGCGATGACGAACGGGATTTCATTGGTCATGCGCCAGAAGCGGCCAGATTTCGTCGAGGTCCCGGCGCGGATGCGCTTCAGTTCTCCGGCGAGGAACCCGTGCCAGGCCGACAGGGCGATCACGCCGGCCAATTTGGCGACCATCCACGGCTGGGCGAGGAAACCCCAGCCTTCGCCGTACTCGAAGACATGGATGCCGATCATCCAGAGGCCGAAGATCCAGGCCGCGGTCATGGCGGGATTGATGATGATCTTCAGCAGCCGCTGCTGCCAGGTCCGCAGCAGGCCGCGCATCTCCGACCGCAGCGGCTCGGCCTTGTCCGCCTGTTCGGCGTCATAGGCATAGAGGCGCGGCAGGAAAAGCATGCCGGCCATCCAGGCGATGACGGCCAGGATGTGCAGGCCGCGCACAATCTCGAACGTCATGCCGCCCTCCGCTTGCAGGACCGCGGACAGGCCTTCCAGTCCGCCCGGCAACCGGGACCGTAGGGCGCCACGTCCGTCCGCGACAAGGCTTCGACCGCCGCCTCGGCCAGGGTCTGGATGAAGGGCGCGGCGACCCCGACCGCCGGGCTGCGGAGGTAGGGTGTTACGCCGAGATTGTGGGCCAGTTCGGCGTATTCGATGTCCAGCTCGACCAAGGTCTCGATATGCTCCGAGACGAAAGCGACGGGCGCGACGACCACGCCCACGCCGTCGCGCGCGGCCTGTTCGATCGCCTCGATCGTCGAGGGACCCAGCCATTTCATCGGCCCGACCCGGCTCTGGTAGCAGATCGACCAAACGCCTTCAGCCAGTCCCACGCGTTCGGCGATGGCGGCGCAGGTCGTTTCGATCTGCTCCTGATAGGGGTCGCCCTTCTTCGCGATCAGGCTTTCGGGAATGCCGTGCGCCGAGAACAGGACGCGGACGGGCCGGTCGCCGGCGTCGGCCAGTTTCGCCCTCACGCCGTCGGCCTGGGCCTCGATCCAGCCGGGAGCCTCAGGGTAGCAACAAACGGTCCGGCTGCCGCCCGGCCCTGTGTAGGCCTCTTGCCAAGCCTTCAGTGAGGACTGGGTCGTCGTGGTTGAGAACTGCGGATAGAGCGGCAGGAGCACGATCTCGTCCGGGGCGAAGGCGGCGACCTCGGTGGCGGTCTCCTCGCTCAGGGGCGACCAGTAGCGCATGGCGACGAAAGTCCGGACCGTGTCGCCGGGCAGGCGGCTCGACAGGACCTCGGCCAAGGCGGCGGCCTGTTTGCGGGTCTCCGCCAGCAGGGGCGAACCACCGCCCATCAGGGCGTAGTTGGCCTGAGACGATGCCTCGCGGCGACTGGAGATCAGGTGCGCCAGCAGCGTGCGGAACGGATTGGGCAGGCCGATGATGGCCGGGTCGCGGAACAGGTTGAACAGGAAGGGTTTGACCGAGGCCTGGTCGTCTGGACCGCCAAGGTTGAACAGCACCACCGCGATGCGGCGGCCGTTCAGGGGGCCGTTCATTGGGCGCCGATCCGCTTCAGCACCTGTTCGACATGATTGATCGGCACGTCGGGGAGGATGCCGTGGCCGAGGTTGAAGATCCACGGCCCCTGCCCCCAGGCTTCGAGCAGCTGGTCGACGCGGCGGTCCAGCATCGGTCCGCCGGCGCGCAGCAACAGCGGGTCCAGCGCGCCCTGGATCGGCTTGATCGCCTGCACGCGCTTGCCGACCTCAAGCGGACAGGCGGTGTCAAGCGCCACGGCCTGAACGTCCACCTCGGCCGCATAGCGTTCCGCCAGAGCTGCGGAGCCGCGCGGGAAGCCGATCAGAGGTACGGTGACGCCCAGCTCCCGCACCCGCCGCACGAGTTTCTGATGCGGCCGCAGGACCAGGCTTTTGAACAGGTCGTCCGGCAGGCCCTCCGCCCAGCTTTCGAAGATCTTGAGCACCTGGGCGCCGGCGTCGGCCTGCATCTTCAGATAATGCGCCGTGGCCTCGACCAGAACGTCCAGCAGGGCGGCAACCTTGTCCGGTTCGGCATAGGCATAGGTCCGGGCCTGGGCGCGCTCTCCCTTGCCGATGGTCCGCGCCGCACCGTCCAGCATATAGGTGGCAACGGTCCACGGGGCCCCGGCGAACCCGATCAGGGCGCGTTCGGGCTCCAGCTCTGCGCGCACCAGAGACAGGGTCTGGCCGACCTGTTTCAGGGCCTCTCCGGCCCCCGCGGTCAGATCGCGCATGGCCTCGACCGGCGGCAGGATGCCCAGCCTCGGGCCCTCGCCCGCCTCGAACCAGACCTCCTGGCCTAGGGCCTGGGGGATCAGCAGGATGTCGGCGAAGACGATGGCAGCGTCGAAGCCGAACCGCCGCATCGGCTGTAGCGTCGCCTCGGCGGCTTTCTCGGGATTGAGGCAGAAGGCGATGAAGTCAGGCGTCGTGGCCCTGAGCGCGCGGTATTCCGGCAGGTAGCGCCCGGCCTGACGCATGAACCAGACGGGCGGCCGGGCTGTCGCCTCGCCGGCGAGAACCTTGAGCAACAGGGGGGCGTCGGGGGAGACAGTCATCTGACCCCGGTCCTACCGGGCGCCCCGGTCCCGCTCAAGCCCGTCCCGTGTCGCACCCTTCCAATCCTTCTCAAGAAAAGAGTCTTGAGATTTGGAAGTAGAAGGCAGGGCCGGGGATGAGGGGGACAAGTCCGGCGTCTCGACCGGTCACGGACGGGTTTTCCGCAAACCGTCACAAGCCGTGGGAAGGGTCTCCACCGGGCTGGTGAAAGCGGGGATAAATCCTAACGAGGCCTTAACAGCGGGTTTTGCGGCGCGGCTGGCGGCTGGGGGTCTGGGCGCCGTTAACCTCTCGTTAAGGATCTCCACAGGGGAGCGGGCGGCGGCGGCCAGCCTTGGGATGAATGGCGCCGTGATATCGGATCCCATCCACCTCTGTCCCCGCTCGCGGCCCGCGTCCGGTCCCGCTATAGGTAAAGGGTGCCCTCTTCGCCGCTGATGGCGCCCCAATGGCGCCCGGGCCCGTCCACAGGAGTTTCGCAATCATGGACAGCCGCCGATGACGCCGGGTTCGTCCAGCCCGGGCCGCGCCTCAGGCCCGCTGCGGCTGGCGACCTATTTCCACGTCCATCTGGTCTCGGACTCCACTGGCGAGACTCTGAACGCCATGGCCAAGGCGGTGGTGGCCCGCTTCGACGGGGTTATTCCGATCGAGCATATCTACGCCCTCGTCCGCTCCAGCAAACAGATGGATCGGGTGCTGGAGGAAGTCGCCGCATCGCCGGGCGTGGTGCTGCACACCCTGGTGGACCGGGAGCTACGCGAACAACTCGAGGAGGGGTGCCGCAAGCTGGACATGCCCCAGATCGCGGCGCTGGACCCGTTGGTCGGCGCCCTGTCGCGGTATTTGGGCGCGGCTCTGTCGACCCGGGTGGGCGCCCAGCACGCTCTGGACACGGACTACTTCAACCGCATCGCCGCCCTCGACTACGCCATGGCCCATGACGACGGCCAGGGCACGGCGGTCCAGCTGGAAGGCGCCGACGTCGTCCTCTGCGGGGTCAGCCGCACCTCCAAGACCCCGACCTGCATCTATCTGGCCCACCGGGGCATCCGCGCTGCCAATGTGCCGCTGGTGCCGGGTCAGGAGGACGGCGAACGCCTCGTCGGGCTGAAGAATCCGCTGGTGGTCGGCCTGACGGTGTCGCCGGACCGGCTGGTGCAGATCCGCAAGAACCGGCTGGACGGACTGAATGCCAACCGGGCCAGCGCCTATGTCGACCATGACGCGGTGCGCGAGGAGACGGTCAGGGCGCGGCGGGCGTTCGAGCGACGCGGCTGGCCCGTCATCGACGTGACCCGCCGTTCGGTCGAGGAGACGGCGGCGGCCATCATCAACCTGTTGAACGAACGCCGGACCCGGCGGCTGGGGGCGGCCTGGTGACTATGTGCTCAGAGCGGCTGATTCTCGCGTCGAAGAGCGCGGCGCGCCGTGCGATGCTGACGGACTCCGGCGTGCCTTTCTCGGTCACGGTCGCCGATGTGGACGAAGATGCGGTCAAGGCCGCGCACGATCCGGCTGACGCCGCGGGGCTGGCGGTCGAGCTGGCCCGGGTCAAGGCGCTGGCGGTGTCGCGCCACGACACCGACGCCTGGGTTCTCGGGGCGGACCAGACCCTGTCCTTCGATGGCGGGCTGGTGTCGAAGGCCGGTTCACTGGCGGCGGCGCGGGCGCGGCTCATGGCCATGAAGGGAAAACCCCACCAGCTGCATTCCGGCGCGGCCCTGGCCCGCAATGGCCAGATCGTCTGGTCGGGGGTGGATACAGCGACGATGCGGGTGCGGGCCTTTTCAGACGCCTTCCTCGACGCCTACCTCGCGGCCGAGGGCGAGGGGCTGCTGGCCTGCGTCGGCTCATACCGGCTGGAAGGCATGGGTTCCCAGCTGTTCGAGGCAGTGGAGGGCGACTATTTCACCGTGCTTGGCTTGCCGCTGTGGCCGGTGCTGGCCGAGCTCCGCCGGGCCGGGGTGCTGAAGTCATGACGATTCTGGCGGGCGTCGCGGGCCGGCCCATCGCCCATTCGCTCAGCCCGTTGATCCACACAACCTGGATCAAGACGGCGGAGCTGGACGCCGAGTATCGCGCCTTTGGGCCGGAGGATGGGGCGGGCTTCGCCGCCCTGGTCACGGATGGGCGCGCCGGGCGGCTGCGGGGTCTGAACGTCACCGCCCCGTTCAAGGAATTGGCGCTGGCGCTGGCGGACGATGCGAGCGCGACAGCCCGGAAATGCGGGTCAGCCAATCTGCTGCTGTTCCAGGATGGCCGGGTCTGGGCCGAAAGCACCGACGGGGCGGGTCTGATCGGGGCGCTGGCGGAACAGGCCCCGGAACTGGATGTCAGGGGTCAATCGGTGGTGCTGCTGGGCGCGGGCGGTGCGGCGCGGGCGGCGGTCGCGGCGCTGAAGGCGGCCGGCGCGGATGTCGGGGTGCTGAACCGGACCCGCGCTCGCGCCGAGGCCCTGACGGCGGATCTCGGCGTCACGGTGGTTGAGGCGAGGGCTCTGAATGAGGCCGCACTGGTGATAAACGCCCTGAGCGTGCCGCCCGATATCGAAGTGTCCCGGCTACGGGACGACGCGGTTTTGATGGACATGACCTACCGACCGCTGCTCACCCCCTTCCTGCTGCAGGGTCGGAGCCGGGGTCTGACCACGGTGGATGGTCTGGCCATGCTGATCGGGCAGGCGCGGCCGTCGTTCCGCGTGATCTTCGGGATCGAGCCTCCTCCGATCGATGTCCGGACCGAGGCCCTCACGGCGCTGGGAGAGGCGCCATGATCGTGCTCGGCCTGACCGGCTCCATCGGCATGGGCAAGTCGACGACGACGGCCATGTTCGCCGACGCCGGCGCCATGGTCTGGAACGCCGACGACGCCGTGCACCGACTCTACGCCAAGGGCGGGGCGGCCGTCGGGCCGGTGGGCAAGGCCTTTCCCGGCGTGGTCGTGGCCGGCGCGATCGACCGGACCCGGCTGGCGGAAGCTCTCGGGCAAGACGGTGAGGCTTTCCGGCGGCTGGAGGCGATCGTCCATCCTCTCGTGCTGAAGGGTCGGCTTGAGAATCTGACGGCTGCCGAGGCGGGAGGCGTGAAACTGGCGGTGCTGGACATCCCCCTGCTGTTCGAGACTGGCGGGAACGTAGCCGTGGACGCCGTCGTGGTCGTGACCGCCCCGGCCGCGGTCCAGACGGCGCGGGTGCTGGCCCGGCCGGGCATGACCGGCGAGCGGTTCGAGGCCATTCTGGCGCGCCAGCTGCCCGATACCGAAAAGCGCCGCCGCGCGGATTTTGTCATCGACACCGGCGCCGGGCTTGAGGCGGCCCGGGCGCGAGTGAACGAAATCGTGGGGATGGTTCTGGCCGAGGGGTGGACGCCGCCCCGGCGTGCTCTTCCGCACGGCGACGAACGGTCTCATTAAGGGTCGATGTCGCGCGAAATTGTCCTCGATACCGAAACCACCGGCTTCGACCCTCGCACGGGCGACCGGATGATCGAGGTCGGCTGTATCGAGATCGAGGATCTGCTGCCGACGGGCCGGACCTTCCACCGGCTGATCCATCCCGAGCGGCTGATCCCGGCCGACGCCATCCGCGTGCACGGCATCACCGATGAGAAGGTCCGGGACGCGCCCAAATTCGCCGAGATCGTCATCGACCTGTGCGACTTCATCGGCGACGCCCCGATCATCGCCCACAACGCCCAGTTCGACCGCAATTTCATCGATCACGAGTTCGGCCGCTGCGGCCGGGTCCTGTTTCCTGAGGACCGCTGGATCGACACCCTGAAACTGGCCCAGACGCGGTTTCCCGGCATGGCCAATTCGCTGGACGCCCTGTGCAAGCGGTTCAAGGTCTCGCTCGTCGAACGCACCCTGCACGGCGCCCTGATCGACGCCCGGTTGCTGGCCGAGGTCTATCTGGAGCTCAAGGGCGGCAAGGAACGCCGGCTGGACCTGTCAGCCTCGCGGTCGGTGACGGCTGCGGCGGCGGCTGTGGCCGCCCAGGGCTATGGACCGCGACCCCGGCCCCTTCCGGTCCGGACCACTGGGGCCGAACAGGCGATGCATCTCGCTTTCTTGCAAGTGAACCTGAAAGACCGGTCGCTGTGGGAAGCCTATGGGCTGGACATGGAAAAGGCGTCCGCTGCCTGACCAACGCTTCTTCGCAGGTCGTCGTCCAGGATCAGGCCTGACCGGCTTCCGCTGGTCCCCGCGCGATCGACTGCTGGCGGGCGACATAGATGCCGGCGAAGTCGATCGGGTCCAGCATGAAGGGCGGGTAGAAGCCGCCGTCCGAGGTCGCGCGGGCGATGATCTCGCGGGCGAACGGGAACAGATAGCGTGGGCATTCGATCAGCAGCAGCGGCTCAATGTCCTGCTCGGGCACGCCGTGCAGGGCGAACAGGCCACCGTACAGCAGTTCGACATTGAACACGGTCATGGCGTCGGTGGTGGCCTTGATGGTCAGGCGCAGATCGACCTCAAACAGGCCGTCGGGACGGCCCTGGGCGTTCATCTCGACGCCCATGTCGATGGCTGGCTTGCCGTCGATGCGCAGGCTGTCGGGGGCCTTGGGGTTCTCGAAGGACAGATCCTTGACGTACTGGGCCACAATGCGGAAGCCGGGGGTCGGCGGGCCCTGGGGTCCGGTGTCGGCGGTGTTGGCGTCGGCGGGAGGTGCGGCGTCGGTCATCGATCGGGTCTGTCTGAAAGAGTGGTCAGCGCCGGAATAAGGCGCCGGGAAGGCGCGGCGACTAGCACGAGGCGCCGGGTGCGGCAACGATGCTCGCCGTCCGACAGGCGCGGTTCAGGTTGCGCGTCCCTATATCAGCCCCTAATCGTCTGTCGTCGCGTCCGGTCACCTTGCCGGCCGCCAGTCAAGGTTTGCCAGTGCCGCCGGTTCAGATCCAGATCATCATCTTCGCCGTCATCGCGGCCGTGGTCCTGTTCCAGCTCTATAATGTGCTGGGCAAGAAGGTCGGCCGTCAGCCGGAAGAGGACGCTCGCTCCAAACCCGTCGCGACGCCGACCGCGACCGCGCCGGACCAGCCCGCCGGCCGGCCCCATGTGCTCGACGCCGTCACCCTGGCTTCGATCGCCGGTCTGAAAGCGCGCGATCCCGCCTTTGACCCGCTGCGCTTCCTGGAGGGCGCGCGTCAGGCGCATGAGACCATTGTCCGCGCCTACGCCGCCGGCGACCGCGATACGCTGAAGCCGCTGCTGACCCCGACCGTCATGGCCTCGTTCGAGGCCGGTATCGCCGCGCGGGAGACCCGGGGCGAGACCGAAGTCGCAGAATTCCTCCATCCCGCCCGCGCCGATCTGGAGCAGGCCTCCGCCGAGGAGAACCGGGCCACGGCCAAGGTCCGTTTCCTGGCTGAACTGCGCAATACGGTGACCTCTCCCGATGCCGCCGCCGGCCCCCAGATCGAGGAACGCCGCGTCGCCGAACTGTGGACCTTTGAGCGAACCCTCGGCGCCAGCGATCCCAACTGGGTGCTGGCCCGCACCGAACCCGCCGCGGCATGATCAGCGGCGGCGCGCGCCGTCGGGGATGCTCCGCGAAGGCCGCCCTTGTCGGCCTCGCCCTGACGCTCGCCGCCTGCGCCACGACGCCCATAGCCCCGCCGGTTCCGCCGGAGATCGGGACGGAGGCGCCCGCTCTTCCTCCCCCACCCGGCCCCGCCCCGGCTTTGGAGGGGCAAAGCCCGGCGACCCTCCCCGGCTGGAATGACGAGGACCATCTGGCCGCCTTCGAGGCCTGGGCCGACAGTTGCCGTGTCGCGCGCGACGCCGCGTCCCGGACCCAGTGCGACCGGGCCATGCACATAAAACAGACCTCGAAACCGGTGACGCCCTCGGCGGCCCGCGCCTTCTTCGAGAGCGGCTTTGTCGTGGTGGCGGCGCAGACGGCGGACGGCGGACCGGGGCTGTTGACGGCCTATTTCGCGCCTGAGTACGCCGCCCGCCGCGCCCCCGACGCCGAGTTCAACATGCCCGTCCTGCCGCGTCCGACGGGCTGGACACGGGGTCAGGTTCTGCCGGTGCGCGCCGACATCGAGGGCGTGCCGCCCACGGACGCGCTCGCCTGGATGCGGGCCGAAGACCTGTTCTTTATGCAGATCCAGGGCTCGGGTTATCTGACCTTTGAGGACGGAACCCGGGCCCGCGCCGCCTATGCCGCCGACAACGGCCGGCCCTTCACCGGCATCGCCCGGCCGATGGCGGAACAAGGGTTGTTGCCGGCCAATGGAACCTCGGGCGAGGCCATTCGCGCCTGGCTGGCGGCCCACCGGGGACAGGAGGCGCGGGCGATGATGGCGCGGAACCCCCGCTACATCTTCTTCGCCGTAGACCCCGATGACGGCGGCCATCCAAACGGGGCGGCGGGGATTCCCCTGATCGCCCGGCGCTCCATCGCTATCGACCCGGCCCACTGGCGCTATGGCGACCTGGTGTGGATTTCAGCCGACGGCGGCAATCTGCGCGGCGCGCGGGCCAGCTATCAAGGTCTGGTCGTGGCGCTGGACACCGGCTCCGCCATCCGCGGCCCGGTCCGCGCCGACTTCTATATGGGCCGCGGCGCGGCAGCGGGCGAGGAGGCGGGCGCGGTGCGCCATCCACTCAGGATGTGGCGGCTGGTTCCGCGGGGATCGGCGAACTGATCTCCTCTGCTGTCGTCATTCCGGGCGAAGCGTAGCGAAGACCCGAAACCCAGCGGCGCGCGAGAGCGCGAAACTGTCGGGAGCACGTCAAGGAGGACGGCCAGTATTTCGCCGCCGTCGCGGCGCCGCTGGGTTCCGGGTCTCCGAGCCGCTGCGCGTCTCTCCGCCCGGAATGACGATAGCGGGGAGAATTTTGTGCGGCTGCGCTCAGAATGTGGCGACGGATCCAAGAATCTCGTTTCTCCGCGAGACAGCAGATTCGAAATCGTCTGGCGAGCGAAGCCTCAACCCGAGGCGATTGCCGTCATGGGAATGCACGATCAGGAATTCCCGGAAACCCGTTCGCCGGCGTTCGAGGTAGTGAATCCCCTTGAGCGGCGTTCGTATTTCCAGCTCCGACCCCCAGGGCGGGACCAGGAGATACCAGGGAAGCTGGAGGTTGAGGATCAGTTCGCGGTCCGTGACTGCGACCATGAGACAGTTGTTCGCACCAGTCGACGCACCCAGAAAACGACTGTCGTTCCAGCCTGAGGCCCATCCTTCGAAGAAGGTGCTGCGCTCCGGAGGTTTGGTGAAGACCGGCTTCCCGGTGGACAGGTGATGCAGCATGGACATCACAATCCGCCCACCGATCCAGAAGATCGGGAAGAGGAAAACCCAGTTCGGAATGGGGGGAAGACTCACCGCCGCCTCAGCCCCCCCAGCAGCCCCCGCAACAGTTCCCGGGTGATCGTGCTTCCCGCCGTGCGCAGGACCGACTTGGTCGCCGCCTCGATCGGGGTTTCGCGGGTTGAGCGGCGCGGCGCCGCGCGGGGGCGGGCGGCTTCGCGGTCGTAGCGGGCCTGTTCGCGGGCTTCCAGCTTCTCGCGGGCGGCCGCAGCCTTTTCGGCCTCCTTCGCGGCCAAGGCGTCGGCCTTCGCGCGGGCCTCGGTCAGTTTGGCGTCGGCGGCGTCCTGATCGGCCTCGCCACGGCGGGCGGCGAGAACCTCCTCGGCGGATTCCCGGTCTATAACGGCCTCATACAGGCCGCGCACCGGGCTGGCGGCCATGACGGCGGCGCGTTCGGCGTCGGTGGCGGGGCCGAGGCGGCTGTCGGGCGGACGGATCATGGTGCGGGCGACGATATTGGGCGCGCCCTTCTCGTCCAGCGTCGAGACCAGGGCCTCGCCGACGCCCAGACCCTGGATGGCTTCGGCGGTGTCGAAGGCCGGGTTCGGCCGGAAGCTGTCGGACGCCGCCTTCAGCCCGCGCTGTTCCGCGGGGGTGTAGGCGCGCAGGGCATGCTGGATGCGGTTGCCCAGCTGGGCCAGGACGCTGTCGGGAATGTCGGCCGGGTTCTGGGTGACGAAATAGACGCCGACGCCCTTGGAGCGGATCAGGCGAACGACCTGTTCGACCTTTTCACGCAGGGCGTCGGGCGTGTCGTTGAAAAGCAGATGGGCCTCGTCGAAGAAGAAGACCAGGCGCGGCTTTTCGGGGTCGCCGACCTCGGGCAGCTGTTCGAACAGCTCCGAAAGCAGCCACAGCAGAAAGGCGGCGTACAGGCGCGGGCTGTTCATCAGCCTGGTGGCGTCGAGGATGTTGACCTGCCCCCGGCCGTCCAGGCCGGTGCGCATCATGTCTTCCAGCTTGAGCGCCGGCTCACCGAAGAAGGCCTTGCCGCCCTGCTGCTCCAGCTGAAGGATGGCGCGCTGGATCGAGGCGATCGAGGCCGGAGCGACATTGCCGACCTCGCGGCCGATGCGGTCGGCATTTTCGCCGACATGGACGAGCATGGCGCGCAGGTCGTCGAGGTCGAGCAGCAGCAGGCCCTCCTTGTCGGCGACATGGAAGATGACCGACAGCACCCCTTCCTGCACGTCGTTGAGGTTCAGCATCCGGGCCAGCAGCAACGGCCCGATCTCGCTGACGGTGGTGCGGATCGGATGCCCCTTGAGGCCGTACAGATCCCAGAACACCACCGGCGCGGCCCTGGGCTGCAGCGTCAGCCCCATGCCGGCGGCGCGAGCCAGCAGCTTCTCGTTCGGGGAGCCCGGCATGCAGATGCCCGACAGGTCGCCTTTCACATCGGCGGCGAAGACCGGCACCCCGGCGTCTGAAAAGCCCTGGGCCATGATCTGAAGCGTGACCGTCTTGCCGGTGCCGGTCGCGCCGGCGACCACGCCGTGCCGGTTGGCACGCTGGAACAGCAGATGCTCGGGCTTGTCAGCTCCGTTGTCCGAGGACTGGCCGAGAAACAGGCCGGGGGTGGCGTCGGGCATGGCAGGCTCCGTTGACAGTCCTCCACCCTCCCTCGCCGAAGGCGTGGCGACAAGACAGCGATTGACGTGAACGCCAATTGTCCGACCATGGCGGGATGAAACTCCCGATCGCCCTTCCTGCCTCCGCGGTGGCCCGCAACGCCCTGGTGCTGATCGCCGTCGTGGCGGGCGGGGCCGCGGTTTACTGGCTGCGGGGGATATTGACGCCGCTGGCCATGGCCATCTTCCTGATGATCATGATTGATGGCGTGAAGCGGTCGATCGAGACGCGGACGCCCGTTCCGAGCCGCTGGGCCGGGGTCGCGGCCCTGCTGGTGGTGGTTCTGGGTTTCATCGCCTCGATCGCCGTCATCACCAATGGCGCGCTGGGCTTCTTCGACCAGGCATCCGGTATCTCCACCCGAATCGGACCGCGCATCGACCAGATACTGCTCGATGTCTCGGAGCTGATCGGGGTGCAAACCGCGCCCACGGCGACCCAGCTGGTCGCCCGGCTGGATATCCCCGCCTACCTCGGGCAAGTCGCCGGACAGGCGTCGGGGGTTCTGGGCGGAGCCTTCTTCGTCATGGTCTATCTGGGCTTCCTGCTGGCGTCCCAGTCCGGGTTCCGGCGCAAGATCGTCGGCCTGTTCCCGGGCCGCGACTCTCGCCTGGAGGCGCTTGAAGTGTTCAACCGGGTCCGGGGCGGCGTTGAGGGCTATCTGTGGGTCCAGACCGTGACCGGGGCCATCATCTGCGCCGCCGCCTGGTTGCTGATGCGGGCGGTGGGTCTCCAGAACGCCGAGTTCTGGACCTTCGTCATCTTCATCGTGGCTTTCATTCCGGTGCTGGGCGGAGCGGTGGCCGGTCTGGCGCCCCCGATGTTCGCCCTGGTCCAGTTCGAGAGCTACTGGCCGGCGCTGATCCTCCTGATCGGCCTGCAGTTCATCCTTTTCGTCGTGGGCAATCTGATCCAGCCGCGGATGCAGGGCGACAACCAGAATATCGACCCGGTGGTGGTGCTGCTGTCCCTGGCGCTTTGGGGCGAGCTGTGGGGCGTGGTGGGCATGTTCCTGTCGACCCCTCTGGCGGTTATGGCCATGGCCGTCCTGGCCGAGTTCAAGGGGTCGCGCTGGATGGCCATCCTGTTGTCCGGCGATGGCGAACCCTATGCCGACGATGAAGAAACCCCGACGGCAAAACCAGCCCGGGCCCGCGTCAACCCGCCGCAGTCCAGGGCCCGCTGAGCGCCCCGGGCGCCCTTGATTGGCCACAACCGGCGCCTATTTCAGACCTGTCGCTGCGGCCCCTCCCCTCCTCAAGCCGCGGCGGAATAGATCGGCGCCAACCCTCCCCCCTCCTGGCGCCGGTCCGAAGCAGGCCGCCGAACGCAAGTTCGGCGGCCTTGTCGTTTCTGGCGGCGGTCAAGTGACCTGCGTCCCAATAGCCACACCCCACGTATGAGCTTCACCGCTGTTCCTCGCAGTCGGAACGCTGGCGTCCTCGCCCAAAGCCGGCCCCTGAAACGGGGCCGGCTTTGTCGTTTGGGGGTTTCCGAGCCGGGCCCGCTGGCCTAGTCAGGCGCCCTCCGACGTGGATGCTTGCCCAGGCGGCAAAGCGGCCTAGTCTGCCCCATCTCCCGGCGGCCTATTTGAGAGGTCGCGTCCACAAGAGACCTGCCCATGTCCGGCGAAACGGCCCCTGCGCACCCTCAGGCAATCACCCTGGAGGCGCTGGAGGCC
Source organism: Brevundimonas sp. (assembly GCF_030682035.1). Lineage (GTDB taxonomy): Bacteria > Pseudomonadota > Alphaproteobacteria > Caulobacterales > Caulobacteraceae > Brevundimonas. Next base: position 71,263 of record NZ_JAUXQZ010000046.1, read on the forward strand.
AGCTTCGACCAGCTCTCGCCCGGCGCGTTGAGCGGCCCGGGCCGGGATTTCCTGCGCCAGGCCTGGGAGGACTACGCCGCCGACGAGACGCCTGAGCTCAGCGGTCCAGACATGGCCAACCTGCTCGCTCTCGCCTGGCGGGCGGCCGAAGGCCGGGCGCACGGCGAGCCGCCGCGGATCACCCTGTCGCCGCTTCACGCCGCGGACGGGATGCCGCTGGGCTATGACGTGCTCTTCGTCATCCAGGACGACCGACCCTTCCTCGTCGACAGCGTGATGGGCGAGCTGGCCGACGCCGGCGTGACGGTGCGGTCAATGTATCATCCGGTGACCGAGGAAGAGGGCGGGCGCGAGTCCAGCATCATCGTGATCCTGGATCCCCTGCCGCAGGAGCGGCGCGACGCCTTGGGCGAAGGCCTGGTCCGGACCCTGACCGACGTGGCCAGCGCGGTTGACGACCACGCCGGCATGGCGGCGCTGATGCATCGGTCGATCACCCATCTGGAAGCGCATCCGCAAGGGGTTGCGGCCGATGTGCTCGCCGAGAACCTGGCCTTCCTGCAGTGGCTGCAGGCCGATCATTTCGTGTTCCTCGGCGCCCGCGACTACGACTATCCACGCAGCAAGGACGGCGGTTATGAGGCCGAGGCGCCCCTGTCCCAGTCCGGCGTCGGCCTGGGCGTGCTGGCCGATCCGGAGCGCACCGTCCTGCGCCGCGCCAATGAACCGGCGGTGCTGACCCGGTCGATGAAGCGGCAGCTGGACCTGTCAGAGCCGGTGACGGTGGCCAAGGCCAATGTCCGCTCCCGCGTCCATCGCCGGGCCTATATGGACTATATCGGGGTCAAGCGGTTTGGGTCCGATGGCCGTCCTTCGGGTGAGACCCGCTTCGTCGGCCTGTTCACCGCCGAGGCCTATGACAAGACCGCGACACAGGTGCCGCTGGTCCGCCGCAAGGTCGCCAACGCCCTGGTCCGCGCGGGCAAGACGGCGGGCAGCCACAGCGAAAAGCGGCTCAAGAACATTCTGGAAAACTATCCCCGCGATGAACTCTTCCAGATCGAGGAGAGCGAACTGCTGGGGATCGCGCTCGGCATCCTGCACCTGCACGACCGCCCGCGGATCAGGACCTTTACCCGTCAGGATCCTTTCGACCGCTTCGTCTCGGTGCTGGCCTTCATCCCGCGCGAACGGTTCGACGCCTCGGTCCGTGAACGGATCGGCAATATCCTGGTCAAGGCCTGGGGCGGCCGTCTTTCGGCCTGGTATCCGCAGCTGTCGGACCAGCCTCTGGTCCGGATCCACTATATTATCGGCGTTACGCCGGGCAATCATCCGTGCCCGGATCAAGCCGCGCTCGACGCCGAGGTCGCCGAGGCGGGACGGAGCTGGGTTGACCGCTTCGAGAGCGCCCTGCGCGACGCGGACGTCAACGACGTCGCCGTCGGACCGCTCAGCGCCAAATGGGCCGAGGCTTTTGGCGCGGGCTATCGCGACCGCTATGACGCCCCCGAGGCTGTACGCGACCTGCAGGCCGTCGATTCCCTGAACAACACCGGACTGAACGACGGCGGCGAGCCGGTGGCGGTGCGGGCCTTCCGCATTGACCGGGACGGTCCGCTGAATTTCCGCTTCAAGCTCTATCGCCGGGGCGCCGCGGTGCCGCTGTCGGACGTCCTGCCGATCCTGGCCGACATGGGCCTGAAAACGCTTGAGGAATGGGGCCATGCCCTGCATCCGGCAGGTGAGGCCGAAATCCATGTCCATGAATTCCTCATGGAGGACCCGCGCGGCGGCGACCTGGATTTCGACGATGTAAAGGGTCCGTTCGAGACGGCCTTTGCAGCCGTCTGGACCGGGCGAACCGAAAGCGACGGCTTCAACCGGCTGGTGCTGGAACTGGGCGTTGACTGGCGCGAGGCGGCGCTGGTGCGGACCCTCGCCCGCTATCGCCAGCAGACCGGGCTCGATCCCAGCCAGGCGGTGCAGGAAGAGGCGCTGCGCGACTATCCGGCCGTGGCGCGGGGCCTGCTGGCCCTGTTCGCGGCGAAATTCGACCCCGCTGCGGGAGGCGACGCGGACAGCCGCGAGGCCGCGGTCGGAACGCTGGTCGCCGGGATCAATGACCTGCTTCAGGCGGTGAAGAGCCTCGACCACGACCGGGCCCTGCGCCGCATGGTTCTGCTGGTGCAGGCGATCAAGCGGACCAACTACTATCAGACCGGCCCCCACGGAGGGCCCAAGGCGCATATCTCGATCAAGATCGCCTCGCGCGAACTGGCCGACCTGCCCCTGCCCAAGCCGTTCCGCGAGATTTTCGTCTGGGCCCCGCATATCGAGGGTGTCCACCTGCGCTTCGGCCCCGTGGCGCGCGGGGGCCTGCGCTGGTCCGACCGCCGCGACGATTTCCGCACCGAGGTGCTGGGTCTGGTGAAGGCCCAGCAGGTCAAGAACGCCGTCATCGTGCCGGTAGGCTCCAAGGGCGGCTTCTTCCCCAAGCATCTGGCGGCCATCGTGCGCGCCGGCGGCGATCGCGACGCCCAGCAGGCGGAGGCCATCCGCGCCTACAAGACCTTCCTGTCCGGCTTGCTGGATATCACCGACAATATCGCCCCGGACGGCGCCGTGATCCCGCCGGCGCAGGTGGTCCGGTTCGAGGGCGACGATCCCTATCTGGTCGTGGCCGCCGACAAGGGCACAGCGACCTTCTCGGACATCGCCAACGGCATCTCGGCCGACTACGGCTTCTGGCTGGGCGACGCCTTCGCCTCGGGCGGGTCGGTCGGCTACGATCACAAGGTCATGGGCATCACCGCCCGCGGCGCCTGGGAGGCGGTCAAGCGCCACTTCCGCGAGATGGGCAAGGACATCCAGTCCCAGCCCTTCATCGTGGTCGGCGTCGGCGACATGTCGGGTGACGTGTTCGGCAACGGCATGCTGCTGTCCAAGGCCATCCAGCTGGTCGCCGCCTTCGACCATCGCGACATCTTCATCGATCCGACCCCGGATCCTGCCTCCAGCTGGATCGAACGCGACCGGATGTTCAAACTGCCGCGTTCGTCCTGGCAGGACTACGACAAGTCGAAGATTTCAAAGGGCGGCGGTGTCTTCCCGCGCTCGGCCAAGTCGATCGAACTGAGCCCCGAGATCAAGACTGCGCTCGACATCCAGGAAGATGTCGTCGACCCGGCGACGCTGATGAAGGCGATCCTGCTGGCCCCGGCCGAGCTGCTCTATTTCGGCGGCATCGGCACCTATGTGAAGGCGCCGAACGAGACCGACGCCCAGGTCGGCGACAAGGCCAATGACGCCATCCGCGTCGACGGCGCCGAGGTGCGCGCCAAGGTCATCGGCGAGGGCGCCAATCTGGGCCTGACCCAGGCCGGACGCATCGCCTTCGCCATGAGTGGGGGCCGTATCAACACCGACGCAATCGACAACTCAGCCGGCGTCGACAGCTCAGACCACGAGGTCAACATCAAGATCCTGACCGGGGCCGCCATCGCCTCGGGCGCGCTGAAGGCCGGCGACCGCAACGCCCTTCTGGCCTCGATGACCGACGAGGTCGGCCTCAAGGTGCTGGCGCACAACTACGATCAGACCCTGGCCGTGTCCCTGCAAGAGGCTGACGGCGCCGAGGCGCTTGATACCCAGCAGCGGTTTATGCAGTGGCTGGGCGCCAAGGGTAAGCTGGACCGCAAGGTCGAGGGCCTGCCCGACGATGTAAAACTGGCCGAGCGCAAGGTGAGCGGACAGGCCCTGACCCGGCCTGAACTGGCCGTCCTGACCGCCTATTCCAAGCTGGAGCTGTTCGACGAGATCGTCGGTTCGACTGCGCCGGACGACCCCTTCTTCAAACAAACGCTGGTCCGCTATTTTCCGGCCCCGCTGGCCAAATACGAAGCCGACATGCAGCGCCACCGCCTGCGTCGCGAAATCATCTCGACCATTCTGTCGAACGAGATCGTCAACATGTGCGGTCCCACCTTCCCCGAGCGGCTGCGGCTCTCTGCGCGGTGCGACACAGCGGCCATGGTCGTCGCCTTCGAGGCGGCCCGGCAGGTGTTCCGTCTCGACCAGGCCTGGGACCAGGTCTCGGCCCTGGACCTGAAGATATCGGCCGAAGCCCAGACGGTCCTGTATCAGGAGATCGCCACCGTCCTGCGGCGTCAGACCTTCTGGCTCTCGCGGCGGGCGATGCGGCCGGGCTGTCCGGTCGATGCCCTGGTCGCCGCCTATCGTCCGGCGGCGGACGCCCTGCGCGCAGCCGGCGGGACCGTGCTGTCCCGCTTCGAACAGGATCGGCTCGAGGGCCGGGTCCAGAGTTTCACCGCCCTGGGCGTGCCCGAGGCGATGGCGCGCGACTTCGCCATGCTGCGCCCGCTGGTCGCCACCGCCGACATTGGCGACCTGTCCCGTCAGGCAGGCTGGCCCGAACCGGGCATGGCCATGCTGTATCACCAGGTCGGCGCGGCCTTCGATTTCGACCGGTTGCGGGCAGGCGCGGGCAATGTGCCTTCGGCGGATCATTTCGACCGGCTGGCGGTGCGCCGCCTGATCGAGGATCTGATGGCCGAACAAGCCACCCTGACCCGCGCAGTCGCCAAGGCGTCGAACGTCTCGGTCGGGGCCAGCGAGGCCACGGCCGAGGCGGCCGTGGACGCCTGGATCGGACCGCGACAGGGGCTGGTCGAGGGGGTTCGCGCCTCAATCGACGAGATCGAGGCCTCGGGTTCGGGCTGGACCTTCGCCAAGCTGACCATCGCCAACAGCGTGATCCGTGAGATAGCTTCGTCAGCCGGCTGAGCCTTCTTGTTGGGCCGTGGTCGGAAGGCTCCGCCTTTTCGACCCGACGCGTCCTGGCGCTTCGCGCATGCGTCCCGGATCTGCTAGCTTGCGGGGCTGAGGGAGAGGCTGATGCCGCGCAAATTTCTGGTGGTCGTCGATGACAGTCCGGAGTTCGAGGCGGCGCTGCGATACGCGTCGCGGCGCGCCCGGTCGACCGGCGGTCGCGTCGCCCTGCTGCGCGTCATCCCCGCCGCCGCTTCGGACGCCCACTGGGCCGGGGTACGCGAAGAGATCGAGCGCCAGACCCGCGTCGAGGCGGAAGCCTTGTTGAACAGATGGGCGGAGGAGGCGGCGGAACGGTCCGGCGCGACGCCCGTGCTGCTGATCGAACGCGGCGAACCGCAGGACGCCATCCGCAAGGTCGTCGGCGAGGATATCGAGATCAAGATTCTCGTTCTGGCCGCAAGTGGAGGCGGACGCGGTCCGGGTCCACTCGTCTCGGCGGTGGTGAAGCAGGGCGCGGCCTTTACGGGGCGCAAACTGCCGGTCACCATCGTGCCGGGCGAGCTGACCGAGAAGGACATCGAGGATCTGGCGTGATTTTGGGCGCGTCTCCCTCCCCCGAAGTGGGGAGGGATGTCGGAGCGCAGCGACGACAGGGTGGGGAAGTTCAGGGCAGCGCAGACCGTGCGGCGGTTCCCCACCCGTCCGCTTTGCGGCCACCCTCCCCATGAGGGGAGGGAGACGTCGCTCTTGAAGCCGCCGCCGCCACGGCGCATTTGAGCGCCATGTTCATCCAGACCGAACCGACCCCCAATCCCAATGTCCTGAAATTCCTGCCGGGCCGCGATGTTGCGGCCGAACCACGGGAATTCCTCAACGCCGATGAGGCCGCTGCCTCGCCCCTGGCCGAGGCCCTGTTCGGACTCGAGAGCGTGGCGGGCGTGTTCTTCGGCGCGGACTATATCTCGGTGACGCGCCGGGCTGACGGTCTGGACTGGACGCAGATGAAGGCCCCGATCCTGGCCGGCATCATGGATCATTTCGTCTCGGGCGCACCGCTGATGCGCGAGGGGGCGGCCGACAGCGCCGACGCCGGCGAGGATTCCGAGATCGTGATCGAGATAAAGCAGTTGCTGGACAGCCGCGTTCGCCCGGCGGTGGCCCAGGACGGGGGCGACATCCTGTTCGACGCCTTTGACGAGGAAACGGGCGTGCTGACCCTGCGCATGCGCGGCGCCTGCGCCGGCTGCCCGTCGTCCACCGCCACCCTGAAGTCCGGGGTCGAGCAGATGATGAAACACTACATCCCTGAAGTGACCAGTGTCGAACAGGTGATCTGAGGCGCGCTCAAGCAGCGAGCCGCCGCGCGGCGAGCGATAGCGCCAAACATCCTGAAACGAATCCGTCCTCGCTTCCCCGGCCGGACGGCGCCATCATCGACCCATGCCCCGTTTCCAGAGCGACAGCGACGCCCGGCGTCTCGGCGAGGCCCTTGCGGCCCTGCGTCGCGACCGCGCCTTGAGCCAGGCCGAGGCCGGCCGCAAGGCGGGCATGACCAGCCAGGGCTGGGGTCTGTATGAGACCGGCAAACGCTCGGGCCTGTACCGCCCAGACGTCCAGCGCCGCCTGACCGCCGCTCTCGACGCCACCCCGGAAGACCTGCTGTTGCATCAGGGGTCGGCGATGCCGGGCATGGCGAGCGAAGGCAAGGCCTTCGTCCACGAGCCGGCGACGCGCCGGCTGCAACTGTCCAATGATGATCTGGCCCCCTGGGCCGCCTCGGGCGTGGTGGTGGAGTACGAGCCGGGCCGCTGGCCCCGGCGCGATCAGGGCTGCGTGATCGAAATGGCCGACGGCGAGGTTCGGGTCCGGCTCTATGAGGGGGCCGACGCCGATGCGCTGACCGTGCGCGGCGGTCCGGGCGGCCTGGCGGCGCATGAGCGGATCGCACGGTCCGAAACCCGCACCGTCTCCACTGTCGTGGCGCGGCTGGAGCGTTGAATGAAACGAAATCATTGCAACGTTTTCGTTTCCATGAAACAGTCCGCTCTCGAAGGGGAGGGAATGAACGGCCATGGCCAGGATCGGCGGACGAGACGAAGTCGATGCCTATGTCGGCGCACGCATCGGGCTGCGGCGCTCGGCGCTCGGCCTGTCCCAAAGCGCCCTTGCCCAGCAATTGGGGATCAGCTTCCAGCAGGTGCAGAAGTACGAAACGGGCCAGAACCGCATCTCCGCCTCGCGCCTGCACCGGGCGGCGACCGTGTTGGGAACCTCGGTGGAAACCTTTTTCCCGCCGGTCGAGACGGCGCGCGGCCTCGCCGACGACGGCTGGGAGACGCTGCGTTTTCTCACCGCGACCGTCGACGGCCGGTCGGTGGCGGCCGGCTTTCCGTTGATCGAGGACCGCGACGTTCGTCGGGCCGTGGCGCGCATCGTCCGGGCGCTGGCGCGGGGCGACTGACGGCGCCTCGAGCGGGAGTTTCGGCATGAAGCTGATGGTCGTCGATACGGCGTTGGGCCTTTGCACCGCCGGGGTGTTCGAGGTCGATGACGCCGGTGCGCGTCGGCTGGGCCTGCGGTCCGAGCCGATGGTGAAGGGCCATTCCGAACGCATCGCCGGTTTCGCCCGCGACGCGGCGGCGCAGGCGGGCGTGGCGTTTGCCGACCTCGATCGCATTGGCGTCACCGTCGGTCCGGGATCCTTCACCGGCCTGCGCGTCGGTCTGGCCTTCGCCCAGGGACTGGCGGCGGCGCTCGACCGGCCGGCGGTCGGCGTCTCGGCGCTGGACGCCCTCGCGGCCTCGGCGGGCGAGGCTCTGACGGTGGCGGCCCTGATCGATGCGCGGCGCGGTCAGGTCTACGCCCGGTTCTGGCGCGTGGGTGAGCCGGAAGGTCCCGCCGAAGCCCTGACCCTCGCTGCGGCGGCGGCCCGAATAGCGGCCATGGGGACCGCCGCCGTCCTCGTCGGCTCCGGCGCAGCCCTGTTCGCCGATATCGCAGCGGGAAGGACTGTCCTGACACCGGACGGGCCGGAGCCTGAGGTCCTTGCCCGGCTGGTGGCAGCGGCCGATCCGGCCTCCGCCCCGGCGCGGCCCCTCTATCTGCGTGCGCCTGATGCGACGCCGCCCACCCGTCTGCCGGGACAGGCCCGCGCGCCGGTCCGAACCGCATGACCGCCGCCGCCAAGGCCGCGCGCCTCGCCGACATTCACACGGCCGCCTTCCCCGCGCCCTGGGACGCCGCGGCCTTTGAGTCCCTGCTGACTCAGAGAGGCGTGTTCGTCATCGAGGAACCGGAGGGTTTCATCCTGCTTCGGGCGGTCGCCGACGAAGCGGAAATCCTGACCCTCGCTGTCCGCCCCGAAACGCGGCGGCGGGGCCTCGGCGCCCGACTGGTCCGTGAAGGCGGGGCGGCGGCAGCGGGGCGCGGCGCTACACGCCTGTTCCTTGAAGTGGCCGACGACAACACCGCCGCCCTCGCCCTTTACGCTCGCGCGGGCTTCGCCGAGGCCGGCCGACGCCCCGGCTACTACGCCCGCCCAGGGGGCGGCGAACAGGATGCGCTGATACTGGCTCTCAACTTGCCGGCGACGCTTCCCTAGCGCGGCCCGCCCGCCTATCCTGCCCGCCATGGACCGGATCGAGAAACTCTGCGCCGAGCGCGGCATGCGCATGACCGAGCAGCGTCGGGTGATCGCCCGCGTGCTGTCCAGCGCCGACGATCATCCGGATGTCGAGGAACTGTACCGCCGCGCCTCCGCCATCGACCCGCATATCTCGATCGCCACCGTCTATCGCACCGTCCGCCTGTTCGAAGAGGTCGGGGTGGTCGAGAAGCATGACTTCGGCGACGGGCGCAGCCGCTATGAAGAGGCCGGGGACGACCACCACGACCACCTGATCGACGCCAAATCCGGCGAGGTCTTCGAATTCTTCGACGCCGAGATCGAACGGCTTAAGACCGAGATCGCCGAACGTCTCGGTTTCAAGCTGATCGGCCACAAGCTGGAGCTCTACGGCGTTCCGATCGAGGGCGCCGAACCGTCCAAGCGCGAAGGGCTCATTTTCCGACGCCATTCGCACACCCACGACGATCTCGGCTCCTGACGGCCGGCCGCGACCTTGCCGTCGATGGCCCGGGCGATCATAGAACGCCCATGACCGAGACCCTGTTTCCGCCGCGGCCGGCGGACGAGACGGGCGCGCCGCGCAAGCGCCTGTTTATCAAGACTTACGGCTGCCAGATGAACGTCTATGACTCAGAGCGCATGGCCGATGTGCTGCGCCCGCTCGGCTATGCGACGACCGACACCGCCGAGGGCGCCGACTTCGTCATCCTCAACACCTGCCACATCCGCGAGAAGGCGGCCGAGAAGGTCTATTCCGAGCTCGGCAAGCTGCGGGTCATGAAGGAAGAACGGGCGGCGGCGGGGCAGGGGGCCATGACCATCGCCGTGGCCGGCTGTGTCGCCCAGGCTGAGGGCGAGGAGATCATGCGCCGTCAGCCGGCGGTCGATCTGGTGGTCGGTCCGCAGGCCTATCACCAGCTGCCCGAGCTTCTGACGCGCACGGCGCGGGCGCGAGGCGAACGGATCGGGGCCGATTTCGCCCCCAATGACAAGTTCGACGCCCTGCCGCTGACCCGCGGGGTCGACGGCCCAACCGCCTTTCTGACGGTGCAGGAGGGTTGCGACAAATTCTGTACCTTCTGCGTGGTGCCCTACACGCGCGGCGCTGAATGGTCGCGGCCGGTGGCGGCGGTGCTGGCCGAGGCGCGGGAGTTGGCCGACAAGGGCGTGCGCGAGGTCACCCTGCTGGGCCAGAACGTCAACGCCTATGACGGGGAGGGCCCGGACGGCGCGCCCTCAACCCTGGCCCGACTGGCCTATGCGCTGGCCGACATCCCGGGGATCGACCGCATCCGCTACACCACCAGCCATCCCAACGACATGTCGGACGACCTGATCGCCGCCCATGGTGCGCTGGAGGCCCTGATGCCGTGGTTGCACCTGCCCGTGCAGTCCGGCTCGGACCGCATCCTGCGCGCGATGAACCGCAAGCATGGGCGGCAGAAATATTTTGACCTGATCGACCGCGTCCGGGCGGCGCGGCCGGACATCGCCCTGTCCGGCGACTTCATTGTCGGCTTCCCCGGCGAGACGGACGCCGATTTCGAGCAGACGATGGATCTGGTGCGGCGCGCCGCTTACGCCTCGGCCTTCTCCTTCATGTATTCGCCGCGGCCCGGCACGCCCGCGGCCGGGATGGCGGGCCAGGTTCCCGCCGCCGTCGCGCGCGAGCGGCTGCATGGGCTGCAGGCTCTGTTGTGGGAGCAGCAGACGGCTTTCAACGCCGCCATGGCCGGACGGACCATGGATGTGCTGTTCGAGAAGAAGGGTCGTCAGCCCGGCCAGGCCATCGGCCGCTCGCCCTGGCTGCAGTCGGTCCATGTCGATGACGCGGATCATCTGATCGGCCGGATCGTTCCGGTCGTGATCGAACACGGCCGGCAGAATTCCCTGAAGGGTCGGCTGGTGAAACAGAAGGCGGTCCATGGCGCGTGAGAGTGAGTTTCTGGCCCTGGGCGACACCGCCCTTCGCGCCGTCATCGGTCCTAACAGCCGGCATCTGGCCCTGATCGAGGACCGGTTCAAGGTTCTGGTCGAGACCCCCGGCGGCGGCGTGTCCATCAACGGCTCGGCCCGCGACCGATCGCAGGCCAAACGTGTCATCGAGACGCTCGCCAGTCGAGCAGAGACCGGGGCCGAGATCACCGAGGCCGACGTGCGCACAGCCCTCGGCGCCGCCGCGGCCCAGTTACGGGCGGGGCAGGGGAGCGTGGCCCCCGACGCCATCGCATTGCCGGTCGGACGGCGCGGCGCCATCGCACCCAAGACGGCGGCCCAGGCCAATTATCTGGCCCTGCTGAGCCGTTGCGAGCTGACCTTCGGCGTCGGCCCGGCGGGGACGGGCAAGACCTTCCTTGCGGCGGCCTACGGCGCGTCTCTGCTGCGGCGTGGGCAGGTGGACCGGCTGGTCATCACCCGGCCGGCGGTCGAGGCGGGCGAGAAGCTGGGCTTTCTGCCCGGCGATCTGAACGAGAAGGTCGATCCCTATCTCGCCCCCATCTGGGAGGCGCTGAACGACATTCTCGGTCCTGACGACGTCCGCCGCCGGCGTGACAAGGGCGAGATCGAGGCGGCGCCGATCGCCTTCATGCGCGGACGGACGCTGGCCCACGCCTACATCATCGTCGACGAGGCCCAGAACACCTCGCGCCTGCAGATGAAGATGGTCCTGACCCGACTGGGCGAGGGCGCGCGCATGGTGGTGACCGGCGACCCGTCACAGGTCGATCTGCTGAACCCGCGGGATTCCGGTCTGAAACACGCCCTGCGCATCCTCGAAGACGTGAAGGGCGTGGGGGTCCAGCGGTTCGAGGCCCAGGATGTGGTGCGCCACGCCATGGTCGAGCGGATCGTGCGTGCCTATGACGCCGATACGGCCAGTCGCGGACCCGCCGCCGATCTGGAAGATCCCGATTCATGATTGAGGTGGAGGTCGAGGATGAGGCCTGGACCTCTGCCCTGCCCGACGCTGTGGCCTTGGTCGAGCGGGCCGCCGCCGCCGCACTGGGCGGGACCGAGGGGGATATCGTCGTCCTGCTGACGGACGATGCAGCGGTGCACGAGCTCAACGCCCGCTTCCGTGACCGGGCCCAGCCCACCAACGTCCTGTCCTTTCCCGCCGCCGAAAGCGCCGCGCCACATCTGGGCGACCTCGTCCTGGCCTTTGGCGTCTGCGTCACCGAGGCCGCGGCGCAGGGCAAGACCTTGGCGGATCATCTGACCCATCTGACCGTCCATGGCGTGTTTCACCTGCTGGGCCGGGACCATGTTGATGAGGCCGAGGCCGAGGCGATGGAGGCCGAGGAGCGAACCCTTCTTGCCACGCTGGGCGTCGCGGACCCATACAGGCCCCATGAACCTTCTTACGGCGACGCTTGACGACGACGGCCCCAATGACGAACGGGGCGCGCGGCTGATCCTGCGGTTCGGCCGGATCGGCCTTGCGCTGGCGGCGGGCGCCGGGGCGGCGCTGGCCCATCCGCCGTTCGGTCTCCTCCCGGGGCTGGCAGGCTATGCCCTGCTGATGTTTCTGGCGGAGCGTTCGACCTCGGTGCGCGGCGCCTTCTGGATGGGCTGGCTGTCCGGGTTCGCCTATTTTTTTATAAGCTGCTGGTGGGTGGCCGAGGCCTTTCTGGTCAATCCGGCCCAGGCCTGGATGGCGCCCTTCGCGGCCTCGCTTCTGCCGATCGGGCTGGGCCTGTTCTGGGGAACGGCGACGGGTCTCTACCGCCGGTTCCTGCCCGGCGGCGTCAAGCGGGCGCTGTTCTTCGCCGCCCTGTTCTGCCTGCTGGAATGGTTGCGCGGCCATGTCCTGACCGGCTTTCCGTGGAATCCCGCCGGAGCCAGCTGGAAGGCCGGCTCGGCGGCGTCCCAATTCGCGGCGGTGGCGGGGGTCTACGGGCTGAGCTTCGTCACCGTGGCGGCGGCCGCTGCGTTCGGGCCGCTGTTGGGGGCCGGTCCGCGCAAGGCCCGTATCGGCGCGGCGGTGCTGGGCGGGCTGGGGATTGTGGGGCTTCTGATCGGTGGCACGGTGCGGCTGTCGCAGGCTCGACTGGAGTTGACCGGCACGGTGGTGCGCATCGTCCAGGCCGATGTCGACCAGGAGTCCAAATGGACGCCCGAGGCCTATCGCGGCATCGTCGACCGCTATGTCAATCTGACCGCGCGGCCGGGCGCGGTGACGCCCGACCTGGTCATCTGGCCCGAGGGGGCCTTGCCTGCTTCGGCCAATCAGGTGTTTGCGCCCGGGTCGCCCGAGGCTATGGCCATCGCCGGCGCGGTGCAGCCGGGCCAGAGTTTGATCATGGGGCTGGGCCGCGGGCTTCCCGACCCCTCAGCGCCGGACGGCGCGCGTTATTTCAACAGCCTGTTCGTCCTGACCGATCAGGGTGGCGACGGGCTGAGCGTTACCGGCGTTTACGACAAATACCGGCTGGTGCCGTTCGGCGAATATCTGCCCGCGGCCGGCTTGTTGGGGGCGTTGGGCGTGCGCAGCCTGACGCACATGCCGACGGACTTCAGCGCCGGCCCGCGCCCCGCGCCGATCGACATTCCCGGCGCGCCGCGGACCCAGCCCCTGATCTGCTACGAGAGCCTCTATCCGGGTTTCACGCCCGGCGCCGCGGGCCGACCGGAGTGGATCGTCAACATCTCCAACGACGCCTGGTTCGGCCGCAGCTCCGGGCCGCTCCAGCATCTGAATCTGGCCAGCTATCGCGCCATCGAGACCGGGCTGCCGGTGGTGCGCTCCACGCCCACCGGGGTCTCGGCCATGATCGATCCCTGGGGTCGGGTGATCGGCGACCAGAGGCTGGAGCCGGGCGAAAGCGGGGTTATCGACGCGCGTCTGCCCCGGCCGACGACGGTGACCCTCTACGGGCGCTTCGGCGACCTGCTGTTCTGGCTGGCGGTGCTCGCCGGACTGGGGACGGCCGTGCCGTGGATACGTCTGCGCCGGAGCGTTTCGCCGCCCGATTCGACCCCAACTCGATGAATTCACGCCCTGCGAGAGCAGGAAATCCGGTTACTCAACCGGGGCTGGACGGTGCGGCGTTGTTTTTGCAATTTTTAATGACAGGGACGAATCGCGAGCGCATTCAGGCATTGCGGAGCAACCGAAGGACGAACGGACGATGGCGAGAGGCAAGGGCGAGGATGGTCCTCATCCGGTGGACCGGCATGTTGGGCGGCGTGTATGCGAGAAGCGCCTGGCGCTCGGCTACAATCAAAGCGACCTCGGTCGCGCCCTGGGTCTGACCTTTCAGCAGATCCAGAAATACGAGAAGGGCGCCAACCGTGTCTCAGCCTCCAAGCTCTGGGACATCGCGCGCTTCTTCAAGGTCGACATCGGCTATTTCTTTGAGGGTCTGACCGGCGCCCAGATCGCCGGCATGGCCGAGGGCGGCGCCGCCTTCGAGCACGACTTTCCGGCCACGCGCTACACCATCGAAATCAGCCGTCTGGCGCCCCAGCTGTCCACCCGCCAGCAGAAACTGGCGCTGGAGTTGATCCGCGACATGGCCGACCGCAAGGAACAGGACCAGGACTGACCGCCCCGTCCGGCGCGGCCGGTCTCTGGTCCTTCTACTCCTCCGACGATCCCGTGCGCCGCCGGCCGAAATTCGGCGCGGCGTCCTTCTGTTCCGCCCAGTAGGCAGCCCCGTCGCGCGGCTTGAACATGGTCTTGGGTACGCCGTCCCGCGACACCACCGCAAAGGTGTTGGTCGAAGCCTGGTACAGCAGCACATCGCCATTCGGGCGCTCGGCCCGGTCCGTCCCGACGGGCGGACGCGACGTGAAGGCCCGGACCTTTGTCAGATAGTCCTGTGCCGTAGCCGCGCCGAAGTCGGCCCCGTTGCGCTCGAACAGCCGGGCGATCTTGGCGTCGACGGTTTCGCGCCGATTGGCGGTCAGCGCGGGCCGGGCCTTCCCCGGAGCGGCATCGCCGGCCTCAGCCGGGGCGCCGGTCGCGGCGGTCAGCGTCGCCTCGGATCCCTCAGCCGCGCGCTCGCGCGTCTCGACGGCCGAGCCGCCGTTGCCACACCCGGCCAGCCCCAGCAACGCCGCAGCCAGCCAAATCGAACCCTTGTTGGCTATCACGAAACTCTCCTTTGGTTGAAATGTGCCGAGCACAAGATAACCACAGGTGGGATGTATCCCCTATGGACATGTAACGCGGTGATGGGCCGTTCGTATAAGTTGCGGCTTGCGAGGGAGAGCAGTCGTGACGCAAGAGAACTTGATACCGGACGGGCTCGTCGCGGGATCACGACACACGTCCGATGTCGTAACGGCGGACGATCGGTTTTTTGCGCAGGCGGACAACACGCTTGTCGCTGTGTTGCCTCTGCCTTTTCCGCAGGTACAGGTAACGTTCCTGTCTATTCGTGTCCGCTATCTGACTCAGACCATAGAGGTTGTTCGCGTCGATGCATCAACTGGCATGATCGAGGGTCTCCCCCCAAGCTATCAGGGCGAGTCACAAGCCACCGATATCGGCGGTGTGCGATTCAACCCGGACATTGCCCTGGATCTGGGCTTGGCGTTGATCGCCCAAGCCAAGCTGTTGCTGCCCAGCGAGATTGTAGAGGCGAAAATTGCCGCAGCTGGCCTAGCCGCGCCGTAACCGCATGGAGAAGTCATTCATTGGCCGCATTGCGGTTGCTGGGGCTATGGCTGGATCAACATGGATTCAGAGCACCCCCGTGCAGCCCGTTTCGGGTGTTAACCCCACCTCTTCATTCGACACGAAGGCCAGCGGCCCCCATATACCTGTGCAACGGGCACCGATCATGAGCGAACCCACAAGCACATATTCGAGGGTCGAGATCGACGCGAAGCTCGAAGTAGCCGCCGAACGGGTGCGCGCCGACCACAACGGCTTGGAGGGCAAGATCGAGGTGGTTCGGAGAGACATCGAGGCCTTGGCCAAGGGCCAGGACCAAGTTTTGAAATCCCTTTCCGTGCTGTCTGAGATGCCCACCAAGAGCGACCTGCGAGATTGGCGGAATCATTGGACGGTGGTGGCTGTGGCCGGAGTCGCATTGATCGTGGGCGGCATCATTGGTGGTCTGGCTTGGATTAAGCCGGACGCACCGCAGCCGTCCGCCGCTTCGCCGATCGTTGTGCAAATCCCGCAGCCTGTGGCACCAACCCCGGCTCCGGCACGATGACAGACCCCGACGAACGCTTTGACCGTCTGCTGGACGCGATGGTCAAGAAGCCCCCGCTGGACGTTTCACCGAAGGAACAGCCAGAGAGTGAGGACGATCTGCGCGAGGACGACGGCGACTAGCGCCGCGATCAGCCAGCCCTCGCGCTTGTCTCTCACGCGCCTCTCGGGAACGACAGCAGCAGCAGGTCGAACATCATGTGCGGCGACCGGCGCAGGTTGTAGCGGAACTCAAACTCGTTGAGGTACGTCTGCATGTGCTTCTGGCTGACCGAGATATAGGTGCCATTGATGCCGCGCTTCACGAGGTTCCAGAAGCCCTCGACGTGACCCGTGGTCTGGCCGTTGACCTTCAACTCCCCGGCGCTGCGCTTGATCGTGGTGTGCTGGTGACCTTGGCCCATACGCAGGACGGAAGAGAACGACACTTCGGCGTCTGACACGACATGGGTTCCCGGCTTGAGGCTGGCGCGCAGCGTGGCGGAAATCGCCGCCAGACGGCGCTGGGGCAGGTGGCGGGCGATGACGCTGCCACGGCGCTCGATCATGCCGAGAACGACCTTCTTGTTGTCCAGCTTGTCGTCGGAGTCCGCACGGCCACCGATGAAGCCGTGGTCAACCTCGACCGGCTGGCCGTCAAAGCCGCCGATAGCGTCGTCGCCGTCCACATAGCCCATGTACTGGCGAACCAGCTTGCACATGCGCCAAGCCGTTTTGTACGTCACGCCGATCTCGCGCTGGACACGCTTCGCCGCCACGCCGTTCCGGGTCGAGGTGAAGAGGAACATCACATAGAACCAGTCGCGGAGGCTCGTCCGGGTCTTCTGGAAGGGCGTCCCGGCGGTCGGATAGACCTGATAGCCGCAATGCTCGCACTCATACGAACGGCGGGCCTTCACGCGGTAATAGCGGGCCTCCCGCTCGCACTTGGCGCAGGTGTGTTTGGCCCCGTAGCGAACCAGCTTCAGATGCTCAAGGCAGCTGTCTTCCGTGGGGAACCGCGCCTGAAACTGGCGGAGGGTCGGGCCTTTAGGGGTGCGGGTCGTTTCCATGGACCCAATATGCCACATCCGGCTCTACATGTCTAGAGGGGATACATCCCCCACAGGTCATGTGTTCGTGCAATGTTCTTGTTTGGCCCGGTTCCTCTCGACGCCGCCCGGCCGCATCGCTAGATCAGCGGCATGACCACGGCCCCGCTGTCCGGACGCAAAATCCTGCTGATCGTCGGCGGCGGCATCGCCGCCTACAAGGCGTTGGAGTTGGTGAGGCTGCTGAAGAAGGCCGGGGCCGAGGTACGGGCGATCCTGACAGAAGCCGGCGCTGCCTTCGTCACACCCCTGTCCCTGGCCGCCCTGACCGCCCATCCGGTGCGCAGTGAACTGTTCCTGCCCGATGACGAGACGGCCATGGGCCATATCGAACTGTCGCGCTGGGCCGATCTGGTGGTCGTGGCGCCGGCGACGGCGGGGTTGATCGCCAAGGCGGCCAACGGTCTGGCTGACGACCTGGCTTCGACGACGCTGCTGGCCACTGACAAGCGGGTGCTTCTGGCTCCGGCCATGAATGTGCGGATGTGGTTGCACCCGGCGGTGCAAGCGAACATGGCGCGGCTCCAGGCCTTCACCGGCTTCCATGGCGTCGCGGTGGTCGGGCCGGACGAGGGCGAAATGGCCTGCGGCGAGTTCGGCCCCGGCCGGATGGCGGAAGCCGCGGCGATCCTGACCGCCATCGAAGACCTGCTGGCCGGTCCCGATGGACGGCCGCTGGCGGGACGACGGGCCGTGGTCACCGCCGGACCGACGTTTGAGCCGATCGACCCGGTGCGCGGTCTGACCAATCGCTCCAGCGGCAAACAGGGCTACGCTATCGCCGAGGCCTTGGCCCGGCTGGGGGCGCGGGTGACGTTGGTGTCCGGTCCTGTGGCCCTGGCCGCGCCGGTCGGCGTCGACCGCCTGTGGGTCGAGACGGCGCGCGAGATGCGGGCGGCGGTGATGGCGGCCCTGCCCGCGGATATTGCCGTCATGAGCGCCGCG
Organism: Brevundimonas sp.; assembly: GCF_030682035.1. GTDB lineage: Bacteria > Pseudomonadota > Alphaproteobacteria > Caulobacterales > Caulobacteraceae > Brevundimonas. Next base: position 88,892 of record NZ_JAUXQZ010000046.1, read on the forward strand.
GTCGCCGATTGGCGTGTCGACGGCGTCGCCTCGGGCAAGATCAAGAAGGCGCCCGGCGGTCCGCCATCCCTGGCCCTGATCGAGAACCCGGACATCCTCGCGGGCATTTCCGCCCCGGGAAAGAAGCGGCCGAAACTGGTGGTCGGTTTCGCGGCCGAAACCACGGACCTCGAGGCCAACGCGCGCAGCAAGCTGTCGCGCAAGGGCTGCGACTGGATCGTGGGCAATGACGTCTCAGACGACGTCTTCGGCGCCGACGGCAATACGGTCACCCTGTTCACCCGCGACGGTTCGGCCGAAACCTGGCCGCGTCAGTCCAAGGCCGAGGTGGCGCGGAAGCTCGCGGCCCGGATCGCCGATCATTTCAAAGCCTGAAAGCCTCGCCCGCATGACCACCGTCCGCGTCGAACGCCTGCCCCATGCCGAGGGCCTGCCCCTGCCGGCCTATGAGACCGGCGGCTCGGCCGGCATGGACCTGCGGGCGGCAGTCCCGGAGAACGCACCGGTGACCTTGGCGCCCGGCGCCCGGGTGCTGGTGCCCACGGGGCTGAAGATCGCGCTGGAGCCCGGATTCGAGGCGCAGGTCCGGCCGCGCTCGGGGCTGGCGCTGAAACACGGCCTGACCTGCCTGAATTCGCCCGGCACGATCGACAGCGACTACCGCGGCGAGGTCGGCGTCATCCTGATCAACCACGGACAGGAGCCGTTTGTCATCCGACGCGGCGAACGCATCGCCCAGATGGTCATTGCCCGGCACGAACAGGCGGCCATGATCGAGGTCACGGCGCTGGACGAGACCGCGCGCGGCGCTGGCGGATTCGGCTCGACCGGACGATAAGCGGAGCCATTCTCGCCAACCTGCGTTAATCTTGTGTCCGGCCAAGCTTGGGCCGCATCCAGGAGGTTGGCGTAATGGAGTCCTTGTTCGATTCGATCGGTGCGTTTCTGACCGGCGTGTTTGGCCTCGCCCAGGGCGGGTTCGACACCATCAATCAGGTCACCGGCCTGATCATCGCGGTGATCGCGACGTTCATGATGCCCGCCTGGAGCCGGCTGTGGGCCACGTCGCTGGGGGCCGCCTTTGTCTTCATTCTGGTCGGTCTGCTGCGCCCGATGCTCGACGGCGGCGCCTTTGTGATGCCGCCCCTGCTGACGCTGGGCTTCTGGATGACCGTGCTGGCGCTGTTCCTCGGCTTTGCCGTGGTGATCGCGGTGATGTTCTTCATCAAGTCGCTGTTCACGGGCGGCCACGGCCACCGCAAACACGCGCACTGAGGACCAAAGGTTCTCAGCATCTTGTTGGGCCGCGGTCGTCGGCCCTTCGGGACCTCCCGACCCGACCCGACCCGACCCGACGCGGCCTGGCGCTTCGCGCAGGCGTGCCGGAAAAATCTGGAGTCTGCGCTCAAGTAGTGGGCGACCGCGTCGCGAACGTAGCGCCCTCCGGCAGGCGGTGAGCCTGCCAAGGCCTATGCCTGCCGGAATCCCAGCACGTCCTGCATGTCGTAGAGGCCGGGCTTGCGGCTGCGGACCCAGGCGGCGGCGGCCACGGCGCCGCGGGCGAACAGCGACCGGTCGATAGCCGAATGGCTGAGCGTCAGGGTCTCGTCCTCGGAGGCGAACAGGACGGTGTGCTCGCCGATCACGCCGCCGGCCCGCAGCGAGGCGAAGCCGATCTTGCCGACCTCCCGCTCGCCGGTGATGCCGTTGTACGGCGCGGTCCGGACATCGGCCAGATCGACGTCACGGCCACTGGCGGCGGCCTCGCCCAGCATCAGGGCGGTGCCCGACGGCGCATCGGCCTTCCTGCGGTGGTGGTTCTCCAGCACCTCGATGTCCCAGTCGGCCGCGTCCAGCCGCTGGGCTGCGTGTTCCACCAGTCCGATCAATATGTTGACGCCCAGCGAGAAGTTTCCGCTACGGACGATGGCGATCTTCTCCCCCGCCTTGAGGATTTCTGCGTCCTGCTCCGGCGTCAGGCCGGTCGAGCCGATCACCAGGGCGGGGCCGCCGCGTTCGGCGCAGGTCTGCGCCAGCTCGACCGAGGCGTCGGGGGTCGAGAAGTCGATGATCACGTCGCACAGCGACAGGTCGGGCGTCTCGCCGCGGTCGAACCGGACGGCCACGACCACGTCCTCGCGGGCGTCCAGAACCGCCGAGACGGCTCGGCCCATTCGGCCGCGCGCGCCGGAAATGCCGGCGTGGAAGATGGCGCTCAACTCAGACCCCTGTCAGTTCGCAGCCATTGTGAAGGGTTTCTGCCGGACCGTCATCCCAACACCGCTCCGTCATCCTCGGGCTTGACCCGAGGATCAGATGCGGGCCCGCAGAACGGGCGGGGCGGCCTCGAAAAATCAGGGCCGAAACAGGCGTCGCGCACCGGACGTTCCGGCCCTCGGGTCAAGCCCGAGGATGACGGAGAAGGGGTGGGTGGTCCTACTGCGGCGTTTCGGAGCCCACGATGTCGGCCCAGAAGCGTTTGGCCTTGCCGGCGAAGGACGAGTTGCGCGGGGTCTGGCTCTCGCCCAGTGAGGCGGCCAGTTCCTGAAGCAGTTCCTTCTGATGGGCGGTCAGCTCGGTCGGCGTCTCGACGAACAGTTCGACAACCAGATCGCCGCGGTTCTTGCCGTTCAGATGCGGCATGCCCTTGCCCTTGATGCGCACGGTCTTGCCGGTCTGGGCCCCCGCGGGGACGCTGACGGGGGCCCGGCAGCGGCCGTCGCAGGCTTCGGAGGTCAGGCAGGGGGCGTCGATCTCCCCGCCGAGGGCCGCCGTGGTCATGGGCACAGGCACGGTGACCAGCAGGTCGAGGTTGTCGCGCTCGAACAGTTCGTGGGGCGTGACCGAGATGAAGACATAGAGGTCGCCACGCGGGCCGCCGCGCGTACCGGCGTCGCCCTCGCCCGACAGGCGGATGCGCGAGCCGTCGTCGACTCCGGCCGGGATCTTGAGCTGCAGCTTGCGGTTCCGGCGCACCTGACCGTGGCCGGCGCAGGTGGTGCAGGCGTCCGAGGCCGGCAGGCGGGTGCCCGCGCCGCCGCAATGGGGGCAGGTCCGCTCGACCTGGAAGAAGCCGTTGGCCGACCGTACGCGGCCGGCACCCTGGCAGGTGGTGCAGGTGGCGGCCTTGGCGCCCTTGCGGGCTCCGGAGCCCTCGCAGGTCTCGCAGGCGGCGGTGGTCGGGACGGCGATCTCGACGTCGGAGCCCTTGTAGGCCTGCTCCAGGGTGATCTCGAGGTCGTAGCGCAGGTCCGAGCCGCGGCGCGGGCCGTGCTGGCGCGCGCCCCCGCCTTGTCGTCCGCCGAAGACGTCCCCGAATGCGTCGCCGAAGACCTGGGAGAAGATGTCATTGACGTCGGTGAAGCCCTGACCCTGTCCGCCGAACCCGCCGCCGCCGACGCCCGCATGGCCGAACCGGTCATAGGCGGCCCGTTTCTGGTCGTCCGACAGCACGGAATAGGCCTCGGAAATCTCCTTGAAGCGGGCCATGGAGTCGTCGCACCCGCCGTTGCGGTCAGGGTGGTGCTGCATCGCCAGCTTGCGATAGGCGGCCTTCAGGCCGGCGGCGTCGATGACCCGCTCGACCCCGAGGATTTCGTAATAGTCACGCGTCGCCATCCGGCGTTCGTCCTCTTACCCTGCCGACCCGTCTGACATGGGCGCCCGGGGGGATGATGCAAGTTTGTCGCCTCCCTGTTGCGAAGCAACGGGGAGGGGGACCGCGCGCAGCGTGGTGGAGGGGCTCTTTCCGTTCCATGAACGACAGAGCCCGAGGCAGGCAGCCCCTCCACCGCTTCGCGGTCCCCCTCCCCATCCGCAAGCGCGGACGGGGAGGAGACGGTGCTCAGGCGCTCTTCTTCTTCTCGTCGTCGTCGGGCGAGACTTCCTCGAACTCGGCGTCGACCACGCCGTCGTCGGCGGTGGCTGTGGCGTCGTCGCCTTCACCCGAACCCTGGGCCTGGGCGTACATCGCCTCGCCCAGCTTCATCGAAGCCTGGACCAGGGTGTTGGTCTTCGTCCGGATGTCTTCCGGGTCTGTGCCGTCCTTCGCCGTCTTCAGCTCTGCCAGGGCGGTCTCGATCGCGGCCTTCTCGTCGGCCCCGACCTTGTCGCCGTGCTCGGCCAAGGCCTTTTCGGTCGAATGGATCAGGCTGTCGGCGGCGTTGACCGCCTCGACCATTTCCTTCCTGGCCTTGTCGGACGCCGCGTTGGCCTCGGCTTCCTTGACCATCTTGTCGATATCCGCGTCCGACAGGCCGCCGTTGGCCTGAATGCGGATCGACTGTTCCTTGTTGGTCGCCTTGTCCTTGGCGGTCACATGGACGATCCCGTTGGCGTCGATGTCGAAGGCGACCTCGATCTGCGGCATGCCGCGCGGCGAGGGCGGAATGCCCATCAGGTCGAACTGGCCCAGCACCTTGTTGTCGGCCGCCATCGGCCGTTCGCCCTGGAAGACCCGGATCGTCACGGCCGACTGATTGTCGTCGGCAGTCGAAAAGACCTGGCTCTTCTTGGTCGGGATGGTGGTGTTGCGTTCGATCAGCGGGGTGAAGACGCCGCCGAGGGTCTCGATGCCCAGGGTCAGCGGCGTCACGTCCAGCAGCAGCACGTCCTTGACGTCGCCTTGCAACACGCCGGCCTGAACGGCGGCGCCCAGCGCCACGACCTCATCAGGGTTGACGCCCTTGTGCGGCTCCTTGCCGAAGAATTTCTTCACGGCCTCCTGGACCATCGGCATGCGGGTCATGCCGCCGACCAGCACCACCTCGTCGATGTCCGAGGCCTTCAGGCCCGCGTCCTTCAGCGCCTTGGCGCAGGGCTCGATGGTGCGCTGGACCAGGTCTTCGACGAGGGCCTCCAGCTTGGCGCGCGACAGCTTGATGTTCAGGTGCAGCGGGCCCGAGGCGTTCATGGTGATGAACGGCAGATTGACCTCGTACTGGGCGACCGAGGACAGTTCCTTCTTGGCCTTTTCGGCCTCTTCCTTCAGACGCTGCAGGGCCAGTTTGTCGGAGCGCAGATCGACGCCCTGCTCCTTCTTGAACTCGTCGGCCAGATAGTCGACCAGACGCAGGTCGAAGTCCTCGCCGCCCAGGAAGGTGTCGCCGTTGGTCGACTTGACCTCGAACACGCCGTCGCCGATCTCCAGGATCGAGACGTCGAAGGTGCCGCCGCCGAGGTCATAGACGGCGATCTTCTGACCATCGTTCTTGTCCAGGCCATAGGCGAGGGCGGCCGCGGTCGGCTCGTTGATGATGCGCAGGACTTCCAGGCCGGCGATCTTGCCGGCGTCCTTGGTCGCCTGACGCTGGGCGTCGTTGAAATAGGCCGGCACGGTGATGACGGCCTGGGTCACGGTCTCGCCGAGGTAGGCCTCAGCGGCCTCCTTCATCTTGCCGAGGGTGAAGGCCGAAATCTGCTGGGGCGAATAGTCCTTGCCGTTGGCGCGCACCCAGGCGTCGCCGGTCGGGCCCTTGACGATCTCGTAGGGCACCATCTTCTTGTCCTTGGCGACCACGGGGTCGTCGAACGAGCGGCCGATCAGGCGCTTGATGGCGAAGAAGGTGTTGGTCGGGTTGGTCACGGCCTGACGGCGCGCCGGCTGACCCACCAGGGTCTCGCCGCCGTCCTGGATGGCGATGACGGAGGGCGTGGTGCGATTGCCCTCGGCGTTCTCGATGACCTTGGGGGTCTTGCCCTCCATGACGGCCACGCACGAGTTGGTGGTGCCCAGGTCGATGCCGATGATCTTGGCCATAGTGGTCTTTCACTCCATTTCAGCGGGCGATGCGGCGGCCTTTTAAAGCGAAGCGCCGCGCGTGACCGCCCCTGGTGTCAGGGTCTTTGGTCGGTTGGTACGGTTCCGGCCCCAAAGCCCCACGAACTGCGGGGATTTACGGCGGTTGAGGCCGATATGGGAAACACCCCCCCTGCCGCAAGCCCCAAACGGCCTTGAGGGACGATTCAGCAATCAGGGTCCGTCAGATGCAGCCCCGGTCGGGAGATGACATAACGCCGTCATCGCCGCACCGATGAAGGTCCGGCCGCTGGGAGATACTGACGTGAACACCTTCAAGACCATCGCTCGCGCCGCACTGATCATTGCGGCCCTGGGCGCCGCATCCGTCGCCGCCGCCGAGCCCGTGGTCGCCGCCGACAAGGCCGCCGTTTCGGCGCCGGTCCAGTCCCGCGACGGCCTGAACCGCCGGGTGCGCATCCACAACAACACCGGCTGGACCATGCTGCGCTTCTACGCCTCCGACTCGCGCGTCACGTCATGGGAGGAAGACATGCTGGGCCGCGGCACCCTGGCCGCCGGCAACAGCATCATGATGAACATCGACGACGGCTCGGGCACCTGCCTGTATGACTTCAAAGCCGAGTTCACCAACGGTCAGGTGCTGACGCGCTTCAACATCAACGTCTGCCAGATCGCCGACTACTACTACACGCGTTGATTTTGGGGCGCTAACGCTCGCCCGCCAGGGCGCATGGCGACCGGACCCCTCCACCGCTTCGCGGTCCCCTCCCCACGCTCGCGTGGGGAGGAAACGCGGTCGCCCGCTGCTTGAGCGCTCCAGAGACCGCGCCTACCTTGGGCGATGGCTTCCGCGCACGAGATCGATACGGGAATGGAGGGCTTCCGGTTCTGGCCGGGAGCCCTTTCCGCGTCGGAACAGGCGGATCTGCTGGCTGAGGTGCTGGCCGCCGTGGAACGGGCGCCTTTCTACCGCCCCGTGACGCCGGGCGGGCGGCCGTTTTCGGTGGAGATGACCAGCCTGGGGCCTCTGGGCTGGGTCTCGGACCGGGCCGGGTACCGCTACCAGCCGACCCACCCGGCGACCGGCGCGCCATGGCCGCCCATGCCGGAGCGACTGACCAACCTTTGGCGCGACCTGACCGGCTGGCCGGAGCCGCCCGACGCCTGTCTGGTTAACCGCTATCGGGACCAGGCGAAGATGGGAATGCACCAGGACCTCGACGAGTTCGATCACAGCGCGCCCGTCCTGTCGGTCTCCCTCGGCGATGCGGCGGTGTTCCGGATCGGCGCGGCCGCTGGCGGGCCGACGCGGACAGTGCGGCTGGCCTCGGGCGATGTCTGCGCCCTGACTGGTCCGGCGCGGCTGGCGCGCCACGGGATCGACCGGGTGGTCGCGGGTTCCTCGACCCTGGTTCCTGGCGGTGGCCGGATCAATCTGACGCTTCGAAAGGCCGGTCCAGCTTCACGGCAAACGTGACTCGACGGCGGGCGCAGGCGCGGCCAGTCTTCCGCCTCCCAAGACCGGAGCCGCTCGATGCCGAACCTGATCCGTCCCGACGGACCCGAGGCCGACGATTTCCGCTTCAGCCGCCGCGCTCTGGCGACCGGTGTGGTCGGCGGGCTGGCCTTCGCCGGCTACGCCCCGGCGGCCCTGGCGCGGCAGGCTGCGCCCATCACCACGGACGATGACGGCCTGACCCTGGAGCAGACGACCATCCCGGCCCCGGACGGCTTCGCCCTGCCGATCTTTGCCGTGCGGCCCACCGGCGACGGCCCGTGGCCGGTGGTGGTGGTCGCCTCCGAGATTTTCGGCGTCCACGAATATATCCGCGACCTCTGCCGGCGGTTGGCCAAGGCGGGCTATGCGGCGGTCGCCCCGTCGTTTTTCAACAGGGTCGAGGATCCGGCGGGACTGTCGGACATGTCCCGGGTGCAGGAGATCGTCGGCGCCGCCAACTATGAGCAGGTCATGGGCGATGTCTCGGCGAGCCTGGACTGGGTCAGCCAGCAGCTTTGGGCCAATTCCGACAAGGTCGGGATCACCGGCTTCTGCTGGGGCGGCAAGGTGGTGTGGCAGGCTTGCGCCCGTTTCGCCGCGCTGGACGCCGGGGTGGCATGGTACGGTCGGCTGGCGCCTTCGCCCACCGCCACGCCGGAACAGGCGACCGCGGGCCAGCCATGGCCGGTCGATCTGGCCGCCGACCTGAAATGTCCGGTTCTGGGCCTGTACGGTGGTCAGGACCGCGGCATCCCCATGCCCAGCGTCGAGGCCATGCGGGAGGCCCTGCAACGCGCCGGCCAGACCGACAGCGGCATCCACGTCTATCCAGACGCCCCGCACGCCTTCCATGCCGACTATCGCGACAGCTACCGCGCCGCCGACGCGGCCGACGGCTGGGGCCGGCTGCTGAGGTTCTTCGAGGCGCGGCTGCGTTGACTGTCTCCTCCCTGTTGCGAAGCAATGGGGAGGTGGCTCGACGGCGTAGCCGGCGAGACGGAGGGGTTGGCGGCGGCCGCTTCGCCCCTCCACCGCTACGCGGTCCCCCTCCCCATCTGCGATGGGGAGGAGACGACTACGCCTTCTGGTCGAAATTCCCGCCGGTGGCGCCGGCTGCGACATAGGCCGCATTGCCCGCCGCCGCGCCGGAGCCCTTGGCCGCGACCACCACCATGGCCGGACGCACCGTGCGGCCGAACAGGGCGTAGCCGGCCTGCAGCGTCTGGATCACCTGACCGCCCTGCACGCTGTCAGACACCTGTTCCATCATGGCCTGATGCAGGTGCGGGTCAAAGGCCTCGCCCGGCTCGGGTGCGACGCGCTTGAGATTATTGCTCTCAAATGCGTGGAGCAGCGATTTCTGCGTCAGCTCCAGCCCCGTGACCAGGCCGGCCTCACCGGCGTCGGCGTCCTTCGGGGCGGCCTGAAGCGCCCGCTCCAGATTGTCCGCGACGCCCAGCAGGTCGCGGGCGAAGCGCTGGATGGCGTAGGCGCGGGCGTCGTTGGACTGGGTCTCCGCGCGCTTCTTCGTATTCTCGGCCTCGGCCACGGCGCGCAGGGCGCGGTCCTTCCACTGGTCGCGCTCGGCGATCAGGGCGTCGATCGGGCCCATGCCGTCGTCGTCATCGCCCGGGTGTGAATCCAGACCGGCCTCGGCGTTGGCTTCGGCTTCATCGTCAAAGTCGTTCTGTATGTCGCTCAAGTCTCTTGTCCGTCCAGTATCCGGCCCAGCACCCGGGCGGTGTAGTCCACCAACGGGATGATACGGGCATAGTTCAGTCGCGCGGGTCCGATCACGCCGATGGCGCCCAGAACCCGCTGTCGGCCCGTCATATAGGGCGCCGCGATCACGGCGGAACCCGAAAGCGAAAACAACCGTGTCTCCGCCCCGATAAAGATGCGCACCCCTTGCGCCGTCGAGACCCCGTCCAGCAGGCCGATCAGCTGTTCCTTCTGCTCAAGGTCGTCGAACAGGATGCGGACCTTTTCCAGATCCTCGGCCGTCTCGCGGTCGTGCAACAGATTGGCCCGGCCGCGTACGATCAGCGACCGCTCGCGCTCGGCCCCGCCGGACCATGCGGCCATGCCGTCCTCGACCAGCCGGGCGGCGGCGGCGTCCAGCTCGCGGCGGGCGGCGTCCAGTTCGGTGCGCATCTCGGTGCGCGCCTCGTGCAGGGGCCGGCCCTTGAGCCGGGCGTTGAGGAAGTTGGAGGCCTCGGTCAGGGTCGAGGGCGTCACCCCCGCCTTCAGCGGCATCAGCCGGTTCTCGACCGAGCCGTCGTCGCCGACCAGCACGGCCAGCGCCTGATTGTGGCCGAGGGCGACGAACTCCACATGCTTGACCCCGGCCTCTCGGATCGGGCTGGCGACGATGCTGGCGCCGCCGGCCAGGCCTGACAGCAGGCTGGAGGCCTCGTTCAACGCCTCGTCGAAACTGCGCCCGCGCCCGGCCAGCCTCGCGTCGATCTCGCGCCGCTCTTCCGCCCCGACATCGCCGATCTCCAGCAGGCCGTCGACGAACAGGCGCAGGCCCGCATGGGTGGGGATCCGGCCCGCCGAGGTGTGAGGCGACCCCAGCAGTCCCGCCATGGTCAGATCCTGCATGGTGTTTCGGATCGAGGCCGGGGACAGGGCGATACCGGTTTGCGACAGGGTGCGCGACCCCACGGGCTCTCCGGTCTGCAGATAGCTCTCGACGATCCGACGAAAGATGTCGCGCGCTCGCTCGTCCAGCGCGGCGAGGCCAGCGGCGCTGCCGCCGAACGGCGAAGGGTTGGGGGCATACAGGCTCACGGTTTCAGGATAAGCAGCGCCGCCGCCCCGTCCAAGCGGCATCCGAGGAAATCGCGCATGACCACCCCCCGTCCCTCCGGCCGCACCCCCGAACAGCTCCGCGCGGTGACGCTGGAAACCGGCGTCAACCGCTACGCCGAGGGCTCGTGCCTCGTCACCTTCGGCCATACCAAGGTGCTGGTGACGGCCTCGGTCGAGGAAAACGTCCCCGGCTGGATGCGCGGCAAGGGCGCGGGCTGGGTCACGGCCGAATACGGCATGCTGCCCCGCGCCACCCACACCCGCGGCCGCCGCGAGGCCGCCGCCGGCAAACAGAGCGGCCGGACCCAGGAAATCCAGCGACTGATCGGCCGGTCGTTGCGCGCCGTGGTCGATCTGAAAGCGCTGGGCGAGCGTCAGGTGGTGCTGGACTGCGACGTCATCCAGGCCGACGGCGGCACGCGCACGGCCGCGATCACCGGGGCCTGGGTCGCGATGGCCTCGGCCTTCGACTATCTGCGCGCCGAGGGCGTGCTCAGGAGCGACCCGATTCTCGACCAGGTCGCGGCGGTGTCGTGCGGCGTCTGCAACGACCAACCGGTGCTGGACCTCGACTATGAGGAGGACTCCAACGCCGAGGCCGATTCAAACTTCGTCCTGACCGGCGCGGGCGCGATCGTCGAAATCCAGGCCACGGGCGAGAAGCGCGGCTTCTCCCGCGCCGAATTCGACCGCCTGTTCCAGCTGGCGGAGGGGGGGTGCGCCGAACTGTTCGCCCTGCAGCGGGCCGCTCTGGGCCGCTGATCCGGGCGCTGATGCTTCCGTAGCGAGGCGAACCGTGCCTATGCTGCCGCTTCTCGCGACCGATCGGAATGCCCATGCGCCGGACCGTAATCGCCCTTCTGGCCGTGACCGCGTTGGTCGCCGGTTGTGAACGCCCCGCTGAAGCGCCGGCGGATGAGCCCGCTGCCGCGGCGGCCCCTGAAATGCCCGCCGATGCGCCGCCGCAGGAGGAGGTCGATCCTGCCGTGGCCATGACGCCCGTAGGCGCGCCGGTCTCCTGTTTGAACGACATCGGGGCCGAGGCGGCGCAGCGGCTTGTGGATCGGTGCATCGCGGTCAGCCCCGCCACCCGCCCGCCGTGCAACGTCGCCAACCCCTGCGAGATGATCCAGGGCGAGATCGACCGGTCCTGCGAAATGTATGCGCCCGGCGAGGCGAAACCCTCGGAATGCGCGGCCTGACGCCCGTCCCGGACGCCGTTTAACGGTTCCTGTACCCCCGACCGCTAGTCTGCGGGCCATGACGCCGGTTCCGACGCCCCCCGATCTCCGCGCCCTCACCACCCTGCGGTTCCTCGCGGCCCTGTGGGTGGTGCTCTACACCGCCTGGCCCCATCTGGATGTCGGCTTCGTCCCCGTGGCGGTGACCAAGGGCTATCTGGGCGTCGAGACCTTCTTCATCCTGTCGGGCTTCATCCTCAGCCACGTCTATCTCGAGGCGGCGGGCGAGAAGCGGTTCAGCTACGGCGGTTTCCTGTGGGCGCGGCTGGCGCGGGTCTATCCCCTGCATCTGGTCACCCTGTTCGGCATGATCGGCCTGGGGCTCGCCGCCGGCGTCGCCGGTCTGAGCATCGACGGCAGCCTGACCGACTGGCGGGCCCTGCCGGCCAATCTGACCCTGACCCACGCCTGGGGGCTGGCCCCCAGCTCGGCCTTCAACCATCCGTCCTGGTCGATCTCGGCCGAATGGGCGGCCTATCTCAGCTTCCCCGCCTTCGCCTTCGTCGCCTGGCGGCTGCGTGACCGCCCGGTGCTGGCGACGGCGCTGGCCGCGGCCTTCGCGCTCGGCCTCTACGCCGCCTTCGAGCCGCTGGCCGGCTATTCCCTGACCGAGGCCACCTTCCGCTGGGGCGCGCTGCGGATCGTTCCCTGCTTCGCCCTCGGTTGCGTGCTCTATCTCATCCATCGCCGCGGCGGCGTGCCCTTCGCCGGCCCGGTTGCCCTCATCAGCGGCGCGGCCGTGTTGGCCAGCGCCTCTCTCGGCCTGTGGGACGCAATCACCGTGCTTGCCGCAGGCGGACTGATCCTCGGCCTCGGTTCCCTGGACAACACCCGCGCGGGCGTTCTGGGCTCGAAGGCCGGGGTCTATCTCGGCGAGATCAGCTATTCGATCTACATGGTCTGCGCGCCCGTCCTGCTGCTGACCACCAATGTCGCCGCGCGCCTGACCGGGGCGGACGACAAGCGGTTTCACATCATTGTGTGGTTGGCGCTGGTGGCGGCGATTCCCGTCGCGGCCATGATCACCTACCACCTCGTCGAACGCCCGGCCCGCAAGGCTTTGAGAGGGATCGCAAAACGGCGCACAGGCCACTCAGCCGCGGCGAAAGCGCGCACGGACTCGCCTGAAAGGGTTCTTCAACCCTCGGAAACTATCGTCTAAGGCTAGCGGACTGAAACAGGTCGGGACCTACGTCAGCATGATGAAACGGCTCACAGCCGCTGTGGTTGCAGCGACCCTCGGATTTTCTGCGCTGGGCTATGCGCCCGCCGCGAAGGCCGATGAGCCTTACTGGCAGTGCGTGACCTTCGCCCGCATGTTCTCGGGCATCAACATCTTCGGCGACGCCCTGACGTGGTGGCGTCAAGCCGAGGGCCGGTTCCGCACCGGCGGCCGGCCCGAGACCGGTTCGGTGCTCGCCTTTCAGCCCAGCGGCCGCATGACGCGCGGCCACGTCTCCGTTGTCTCCGAAATTCTGACCGACCGCGTCATCCGCGTGACCCACGCCAACTGGGGCGGTTCTCGCGGCCGGGTCGAGGAAAACGTGACGGTCGTCGATGTCTCGCATGACGGCGATTGGACTGCGGTCAAGGTCTGGTACAACCCGATTCATGACCTCGGCACGTCCGTCTATCCGACCTACGGCTTCATCTACAAAGCCCCGACGCTGCCGTCCGACGGCGTGCTCATGGCCGCGGCGCCGGCCTCCAACGGCCAGCCCTGACCGACAGGCCCTGGTCGGGGTCCTCGCATGATCCGCGTCTATCGTTCCGGCTGCACGGCTTGCGAGCCGTCCACGGTTGATGTTTCGGACTGGGCGCTCCCGCCGGACGCGATCTGGATTGATCTGATCGAACCGACGCGCGGGGAAGACATCGCCGTCGAAAAAGCGCTGGGACTGTCCATTCCGACGCGCGAGGAGATGGCCGAGCTGGAGGCCTCCAGCCGGATCTATCGCGAGAACGGCGCCACCTACGCCACCGCCGACATCATCACCCATGGCGACGACCCGCTTCCGGGGGTCGAACCGGTCACGTTTGTCCTGACCGACGGTCCTCTGGTGACCATTCGCTACGCTGACCCAAAACCCTTCGCCCTGCTGATCGACAAGCTGGAGCGGGAGCCCGCCCTCTGCGCGTCCGGGACGGACATGTTCCTGAACCTGATGGAGGCGGTGATCGACCGAGCCTCGGACATCCTGTCCAGGAACGTCTCGCGCGTCGAAGCCATCGCCGGCCACGTCTTTTCCGGCAAGAAGGCGGTGGGGTTCGACAAACTGATCACCCAGCTGGGCCAGGCCCAGATGGCCAACGCCCGCATCGAACAGAGCCTCGCCGGCCTGTCACGCATCTTCGCCTTTATCGGCGTGGACGAGCGGGCCGACACGGATGACGCCCGTGCCCATCTGCGGTCGCTCAGTCGCGACGCTGAAAGCCTGATGGCGCACAACCACTCGGTCGCGGCCTCGATCAATTTCCAGCTCTCGGCGGCGCTGGGCCTGATCAACATCGAGCAGTCGTCGATCATCAAGATCTTCTCCGTCGCGGCCGTCGCCCTGCTCCCGCCGACCCTGATCGCCTCCATCTACGGCATGAATTTCGAATTCATGCCCGAACTGTCCCAGCCGTGGGGCTATCCGGTCGCCCTGGTCGCCATGGTGGTGTCGGTCATGGTCCCGCTGGCCTGGTTCAAGCGCCAAGGCTGGCTTTAAGGCCTGCGACGGGCTTGACCCCCGACCCGCCTCCGCGCTTTCTGGCGCCAACCCCGGAGTCCCCATGCGTTCCGCATTCGCCGCCCTCGCCGCCCTCGCCGTTGCCCTCGCCGCGTGTTCGCCGGCCGAAGAACCCGCGCCACCGCCTGAGGCGCCCGAGCCGGCGCCTGTGCTCGGCGGGGTCGATCTGGCCCAGCCGGTCCGCGCCCTCGGAACCGAGCCGTTCTGGAGCGTCGAACTGACCGGGACGGAGATGGTCTATACGACCCCCGAACCGCCCGGGCAGCGCGCCCCCCAGCCCAATCCGGTGGTCCGGGGCACGACAGCGACCTGGGAGGCGGAAACCGCCGACGGGACCGACCTGAGCGTCACCCTTGTCGCGACGGAGTGCTCCGACGGCATGAGCGACCGGACCTATCCGCTGACGGCCATGGTCAAAATCGGTGATCAGGAACTGACCGGCTGCGCCGCCTCGTCCGCCGCCGTCATGTCTACCGGCGAAAGCCGCCCGGTCGTCGAATAGGGCCTCAGCCCGCCGCCGGATCCCGCAAGGTCCGCATCGCCCCCAGCCGGGCGAGGGCGATAGTCAGAGCCTTGCGCCGCGCCGGAGCCAAGGGTGAGGTGGGCGCATCACGCAACACCGCCCCGCCGAATCCGTCGGCGACGATTAATCCGGGCTCGTCAGGCAATATGTTGCTGGGAAACTCGGGCGCGACGGCGAAATAGAAGGCGTCGCAGAACGGTCCGTACTCGCCCCATTTGCGATCGACCCGATAGTCCTCCGCGCCTGACTTGACCTCGCAGATGACGATGTCCCCGCGCGGGCCCAGCGCCATGACATCGGCGCGGCGACCATTGGGCAGGCAGACCTCAAGCAGCGGCGCATAGCCGAGGTCGACCATCAGCCGCGCCGCGCCGCGCGTCACCGCCAGCGTCGTTTGCGACCGGCTGAAGACAAGGTCGATCTGGAGCAGGGCGGCGGCCATGCCGCCTTTATGTTCGGCATATGTTCCGATTTCAAGCCGCGGGGGGTCTCCGCAAGTGGTCGCTCGCGCCTATCGGCCCGTATGCACCACCGCGCCTGTGTTGAAGCCCAGGGCGCGGGCGCGGGCGAGCAGACGGGTGCGCTCGGCTTCGGACGGGCTCTGGCTGCGGTGCCAGACCCACCAGTCGGACTTGTTCGGGAGAGCCATGATGGCCCAGCTGTAGTCGGGCGCATGGTCCCAGACCCAATAGTTCTGCCCCGCCAGACCGCCCACGCCGAGCAGGCCCGTCAGGGTGAAGCGGAACCGGGCGTTGGTCCCCGGATCGGTGACGCGGGCATTGGCTCGCAAGGTCTCGACTACGCCGTCCGCGCGGCGGGTGCAGGTGACGGTGATGGAATAGCGGTTCGGCCGGTCCTGTGGATTGAAGTCGATCTGGGCCCGGCGGCAATCTTTCTGGGCGTCGTTTGGACTGCGCGATATCTCGAACCAGCGACCGTCGAACTGGTCCAGCACCACATCGCGCGACTGGGCCATAGCGGGCACGGCGACAGACATCAGGGCGGTGGCGATAAGAGCGGGTCGGATCGGATTCATCGGGCGTCCTCGGGTCGGCGTCTCGCCAAGATACGTCAGAACCCGCCGTGAGGTTGCCTTTTCAGAGAATAAACCGGCTCAGATCGGCGTCGCGCGCCAGCTCGGCGACCAGATCCCGTACGCGATCGCCGTCGAAGGCGACGGTCTGGCCGGCCAGGTCCGAGGCCTTGAAACTGGTTTCCTCCAGCACCCGCTCGATCACCGTCACCAGCCGCCGCGCGCCGATGTTCTCGACCGCGCCATTGGCCGCCACGGCTGCGTCGGCCAAGGCCTCGACCGCGTCCGGCGTGAAGGTCAGGGTCACATCCTCGGTGGCCAATAGCGCCTGGTTCTGGCGGATCAGGTTCGCCTCGGGCTCGGTCAGGATGCGCACGAAATCGTCTCGGGTCAGAGCCTTCAGCTCGACCCGGATCGGCAGACGCCCCTGCAGCTCGGGCAGCAGGTCCGAGGGCTTGGCCACATGAAACGCGCCCGAGGCGATGAACAGCACATGGTCCGACTTCACCGGCCCATATTTAGTCGAGACAGTCGTGCCTTCGATCAATGGCAGCAGGTCGCGTTGAACGCCCTCGCGGCTGACGTCGCCGCCCGAGCGATCCGACCGGCCGGCGACCTTGTCGATCTCGTCGATGAAGACGATGCCCTCGTTCTCGGCCAGCATCAGGGCTTCGGTGGTCAGGCTTTCCTGATCCAGCAGCCTGTCGCTCTCTTCGGTGATCAGGGGCGTTTGGGCGTCCTGGACCCGTAACTTGACGGTCTTCGTCCGTCCGCCGCCCAGCTTGCCCAGCATCTCCGACAGATTGATCATGCCGACATTGCCGCCGCCGGGGATGTCCAGCCCATGCATCGGCGAGGCTGTGTCGGCCAGCTGGAGCTCGATCTCCTTGTCGTCCATCTCCCCCGACCGCAGCTTCTTGCGGAAGCTGTCGCGGGTGGCCGGCTGGGAGCCGGGACCGACCAAGGCGTCGAGTATCCGCTCCTCGGCCGCCGCTTCCGCCTTGGCCTTGACCCCGCTCCGCCGCTTGTCGCGCACCATGACCAGGGCCGCCTCGACCAGATCGCGCATGATCGAATCCACGTCGCGGCCGACATAGCCGACCTCGGTGAATTTGGTCGCCTCGATCTTTAGGAAGGGCGAACCGGCCAGCTTCGCCAGCCGCCGGGCGATCTCGGTCTTGCCGACGCCGGTGGGGCCGATCATCAGGATGTTCTTGGGCGTGACCTCGTCGCGCAGGTCGTCCGGCACCCGCTTGCGCCGCCAGCGGTTCCTCAGGGCCACGGCCACGGCGCGCTTGGCGTCGTCCTGGCCGACGATGAAGCGGTCGAGTTCGGAGACGATTTCGCGAGGGGAAAGGTCGGTCATGGGGTTGAGATAGGGCGGAGGGCCGGGCTCCGGGAGGGCTGGTTCATCACGAAGGACACCAAGGGGGACACTAAGGACACGAAGGGGTCAGAGCACGAGGCGACGAAGGCCGCTCTTGAGCAATACAGTGTTGAAATTGATCAGGTAGCCCAAACGCACTCCGGAGAAGCGGAGGTAGGTCAGAACCTGGGCCGTATGGATCGACGCCAAGGCGTCGATCGATTTGACTTCAATCACCACAGCCTCTTCGACCAAGAGATCGAGGCGATAGCCGACTTCCATGCGAACTTGGCCGTAGGCGACGGGCACGCCCACCTGACGTTCGACCTTGAGGCCAGCCTGCTGGAGCTCCTCTGCAAGGCAGGTTTCATAGACGGATTCGAGCAGTCCCGGACCCAGCGCCTTATGAACCGCGAAAGCGGCGTTCAGAACTGCCCGGCCGATACGCTCGGTGCTCCCCGGCAAGGGCGCGGTCTCTTCGTGTCCTTCGTGCATCCTTGGTGTTCTTTGTGATGAACCAGCCGTCGTCGGCCAAAGCCGCAACTATTCCAGCGTCTCAACCGTCAGATTGCCGTTCGTATACACACAGATATCAGCGGCGATCGCCATGGCGCGACGGGCGATCTGTTCGGCGTCCATGTCGGTATGGTCGATGAGGGCCCGGGCCGCCGACAGGGCGAAATTGCCGCCAGAGCCGACGGCGGCCACGCCATGTTCGGGCTCCAGCACGTCGCCGACGCCGGTGACGGTGAATATCGCGCTCTTGTCCGCGACCAGCAGCATGGCTTCCAGCCGGCGTAGATAGCGGTCGGTACGCCAGTCCTTGGCCAGATCGACGCAGGCGCGCGCCAGTTGGTCGGGGTACTGTTCCAGCTTGGCTTCCAGCCGCTCGATCAGCGTGAAGGCGTCGGCCGTCGCCCCGGCGAAGCCGGCCAGCACCTTGCCCCCGGCCAGCACCCGCACCTTGCGGGCGGCGCCCTTGACGATGGTCGGACCCATGGAGACCTGACCGTCGCCGGCGATGACCGTCCGGCCGTTCTTGCGCACCGCCAGGATGGTGGTGCCGTGCCAGTCGGGGAAGTTCGGGTTCGCATTCGTCATCCGTTGCAGATGGAGACCGAATTGCGGCCCGGCAAGCGGAAACTAAGCGAAATCAACGGCGACGCCTGGACACATTCTGGCCGATGTAACGCATTACATCGACAAACCATACCCCACATTCTGCCATCAAAGGGAAGCGTCGTGCTTCATCGCGTGATCTATGCCAGCGAAGCGGTTGGAGCGACGGGCGCGTCGACCCTGTCGATCGCCCAAATTCTGGGCGTGTCCGAGCGCAACAACCGTCGGGACCACATCTCCGGCTGCCTGATGTTCCACGGGGGCCACATCCTCCAGGTGCTGGAAGGCCGGCGGGCCGACCTCGACCGGCTGATGCGCCGGATTCTGACCGATCCGCGTCACACCGGCGTGCGGGTTCTTTCGGACATGCCGATCACGGCGGGCCTGCTGGCCCAGCCGATGGAGTTGTGCGGCGATCCCGCCACCCTGCTGCAGCGCATCGGCCTGGCCTGTATTTCCCGGGTCACCGCCAACGAGGCTGAGGCCATGCTCGACATCCGCAAGGCTGCCTGAGGCCTGATGCGTGGACCTGTCGGTCCGCACGCCCTAACTGGGTGCGGTGACCTTCTCCGACGATGAAATCGAACGCTACGCCCGCCATCTGGTGCTGGCCGAGGTCGGGGGCCCCGGACAGCAACGGCTGAGGGCCGCCCGCGTGGGTCTGGTCGGCCTGGGCGGGGTCGGGGCGCCGGCGGCCCTGTATCTGGCGGCGGCGGGGGTCGGAACGCTGCGTCTGATCGACGACGACACGGTCGCCCTGTCCAATCTGCAGCGCCAGATCGCCTTCAGCGGCGCCGACGTCGGCCGTCCCAAGGTCGAGGCCGGAGCCGCAAACCTGACGGCGCTTAATCCCCATGTCGCCGTCGAGGCGGTCGCGGAGCGTCTGGAGGCGGCGAACGCGTCGCGCCTGCTCGCCGGGTGTGACGTGGTGATCGACGGCACGGACGATTTCGCCAGCCGGTTCGCCATCAACGCGGTCTGCGTCGCGGCGGGCGCGCCGCTCGTGTCCGGGGCGCTGGGACGCTGGAGCGGGCAGGTGAGCGTCTTCACCGGCCGGCCCTGCTACCGTTGTCTGGTGCCGGACGCTCCGCCCGACGCCGACACCTGCGCCCGGGTCGGCGTCATCGGGGCTCTGGCGGGCGTCATTGGAGCGATGACGGCGCTGGAAGCGGTCAAGCTGATCACCGGCGCGGGCGAGGCCCTGACCGGACGGCTGTTGATCTACGACGGCCTGGCGGGAACGGCGCGGACGGTCGTCGTCGCCGCCGATCCGGCCTGCGCGGTCTGCGCGGCCGGCTAGAGCATGGCCGGAATCACCCGGTCCGGCGGCCGGTGGCCGTTGGCGAAGGTCTGGATATTGGTGATGACCCTGTCCCCCATATCCTGCCGCGCCTCCAGCGTCGCCGACCCCAGATGGGGCAGCAGAACGACATGGGCGTGGCCCAGCAGGCCGGGGTGGATGGCCGGCTCGTGCTCATAGACGTCCAGACCTACGCCGGCGATCGCGCGGCGGGCCACGGCGTCTGACAGGGCCGCCTCGTCAATCAGCTCGCCGCGGGCGGTGTTGATCAGAATGGCCTGCGGCTGCAGCCGGGCCAGCCGCTCCGCCGACAGAAGGTGGTGGGTCTCCTTCGTCGCCGGACAGTTCAGTGAGATCAGGTCCATCCGCGCCAGCATCTGGTCCAGATCGTCCCAGTATGTGGCCCCCAGCTCTTCGGCGATCATGGCCGGGACGGGTTTGCGGTTGTGATAGTGGACCTGCATCCCGAACGCCCTGGCGCGCCGGGCCAACGCCTGTCCGATGCGGCCCATGCCGACGATGCCCAGCCGCTTGCCCCACAGTTTGCGCCCGGTCATCCAGGTCGGGGTCCAGCCCTCGAACCGGCCCTCGGCCACCACCTGGGCCCCCTCGACGATGCGACGGCTGACCGCCAGGATCAGCGCCATGGCCAGATCCGCCGTGTCCTCGGTCAGGACCCCCGGCGTATTGGTCACGATCAGGCTGCGCCCCACGGCCGCGTCGACATCGATGTGATCCACGCCCGCGCCGAAATTGGCGATCATCTTCAGTTGATCGCCCGCCGCAGCGATCAGTGCGGCGTCGATCGTATCGGTGATGGTCGGGACCAGTACATCGGCGTAGCTCACCGCCGCCGCCAGTGCGGCGCAGTCCATCGGCCGGTCGGTCAGATTCAGCTCGGCGTCGAACAGTTCGCGCATGCGCGTCTCGACCGCGTCCGGCAGCCGTCTGGTTAACACGACCTTAAGTCTGGGCGCGGACATTGGCGGCCTTCGGTTTCAATCACTTCGGCTTATTGGCGCATCCGGTGTCTGGCAAGGCTCGCTCCCGCTTCCAACGATTTGCCGTTCTCGGCGCTGTCCTGACCGCCGCCGTCCTGGCCGGGGCGGGCCAGGTCATGCCCGACGGCCGGCCAACGCCCAGCGGTCAGCCCGTGCCGCGCTGGCTGTCGCTGAAGTCCGACGAGGTCCGGGCCCGGTTCGGTCCCGGTCTCGACTATCGCATCCTGTGGGAATACCAGGTTTCGGGCCTGCCCGTGCAGGTGGTCGCCGAGACGGCGGAATGGCGCAAGATCTGCGATCCCGAAGGCGGCGTCGCCTGGGTTCACCGCAGCGTGGTGTCCAGCCGCCGCAGCGCCTTAAACGCCTCCGACGCGGAGATCCCGATCCGTTCGGGACCGTCCACGACGGCTTCACTGCGGGCCCGGCTGACGCCGCACGCCCTGGTGTCGATGGAGGATTGTGAAGACGGCTGGTGCGAGGTGCGGGTGCGCCGGATGCGGGGCTTCGTGCGCCAGCGCGACGTCTTCGGCGGTCAGGAACGGGCCCTGTGCAGCGCCGCCCGCCCGGCGGGACGCGGGCGTTAGGCGTCCGCCGACCACCGCCTTTCGCTTGGCCCGCTAAAAAGTTGAGCCGTCGGTTCCCGTCGTGTAACCCGAAGGCAACACCGGCCCCAGCCACGCAAAGCGTGCCGGGCCGCCACAAAGCGAGAGCCTCCTTGAGCCAGTCCAAACATTCGTCGTCGTTCGATTATGAGGCCCTGCTGGCCTCGGGCCGGGGCGAGCTGTTCGGGCCCATGAACGCCCAGCTGCCGGCCCCGCCCATGTTGATGTTGGACCGGATCGTCACGATCAACGCCGACGGCGGCGCGCACGGCAAGGGCTATGTCGAGGCCGAGCTGGATATCCATCCTGACCTCTGGTTCTTCCAGTGCCATTTCATCGGCGATCCGGTCATGCCAGGCTGTCTGGGGCTGGACGCGATGTGGCAGCTGGTCGGCTTCTATCTCGCCTGGATCGGCGGCGGCGGCAAAGGCCGGGCGCTGGGCGTCGGCGAGGTCAAATTCACCGGCCAGGTCCAGCCTGACGTCAAGAAGGTCGTCTACAAGATCGACCTGAAGCGGGTGATCAATCGTCGGCTGGTCATGGGCATCGCCGACGGGGTGCTCGAAGCCGACGGCGTTCCCATCTATACGGCCACCGACATGCGTGTCGGCCTGTTCGGCGCGACAGAACCCGTCGGCGGCTGACGTCAATTCCAGACCGCGGCCAACGCGGCGAACTCAGTTCAAGAAGGAAACCATCATGCGGCGTGTCGTCGTCACCGGCCTGGGTATCGTATCCTCCATCGGCACGGGCCAGGATGAGGTCGCGGCGTCCCTGCGCGACACGAAATCCGGCGTGGTCGCCGCGCCGGACCACATCAAATACGGCTTCCGCTCCCAGGTCTGGGCTCCGCCGGCGCTGGGCGTGACGGCCGAGGACTGGGCCCCTCTGGTTGACCGCCGGGCCGCCCGTTTCCTCGCCAATGGCACGGCCTGGGGCCACATCGCCTTCGAGGAGGCGCTGAAGGATTCGGGCATGACGGCCGAGGAGATCCAGTCCGATCGCATCGGCCTGATCGTCGGCGAGGGCGGGCCCTCAACCCAGGTCATCCTTCAGGCCGCCGCCACCACGATCGAGAAGAACTCGCCCAAGCGGATCGGCCCGTTCGCCGTGCCCAAGGCCATGGCCTCGGGTCCCTCGGCGGTGCTGGCGACCTGGTTCCAGCTCAAGGGGATCAACTATTCGATCTCCTCGGCCTGCGCGACCAGCGCCCACTGCATCGGCGCGGCCGCCGAACAGATCGCCTGGGGCAAGCAGGATGTGGTCTTTGCCGGCGGCGTCGAGGACATCGACTGGTCGATGTCCAGCATGTTCGACGCCATGGGCGCCATGTCGTCCAACTTCAACGAAACGCCGTCGGTCGCCAGCCGCGCCTATGACGCCGCCCGCGACGGCTTCGTCATCGCCGGCGGCGCCGGCATCGTGGTGCTGGAAGAGTATGAGCGGGCGGTGGCGCGCGGCGCGACCATCTACGCCGAGGTCACCGGCTACGGCGCCAATTCCGACGGCTACGACATGGTCGCCCCCTCAGGCGAGGGCGCCGAGCGCTGCATGAAGATCGCGCTCGAAATGGCCGGCAATCCCAGGATCGACTACCTCAATCCGCACGGCACCTCGACCCCGGTCGGCGACTCCAGGGAGATGGGGGCGGTGCGCAACGTCTTCGGCGACCAGATGCCGATGATCTCCTCGACCAAGTCGCTGACGGGCCACTCGCTCGGCGCCGCCGGAGCGCAGGAGGCGATCTACTGCCTGCTGATGATGAAGCATGGCTTCGCCGCCGAGAGCGCCCACATCGAAAACCTCGACCCCGAATTCGACGGCATGCCGATCCTGCGCAAACGCCACGACGGCGAGCTGAAGCACGTCATGTCCAACTCGTTCGGGTTTGGCGGGACGAACGGGACGCTGATCCTCAGCAAGCTCGGACGCCCTGCGTAAAGTCGGAACCGCCTTGACCTATCGCTGAACGAATCACGAAAAATCCAATTGTCGTTAATGCCAGAATGTAAATTAGAATGGCTTTTGACTTTCCAAAACCTTGTCGAGTGACTAGACGAGGCTAAGGAGAAGAGATTGTCCAGGCTGCCTTGCATTCCCGACGTTCTGCCCCCCGACAATCTCGATTGGCGCGCCCTTCTTCCAGAAACAGGCAAAGCCAACGCCGCGCTCGCTCGTTATGACGGAATGCTGCAGACCTTGCGCGACCCGGGGATTCTGCTCTCGCCGCTAACAGTCAACGAAGCCGTTCTGACATCCCGGATCGAGGGAACGCAGGCTACGCTGGACGAAGTGCTACAGCACGACGCTGGCCTGTCGCTCGATTCCGAGCGCGCGCGGGGGGACTTCGAGGAAATCTCAAACTATCGCGCTGCCGTGAAAATCGCTGAGGGGAGCCTTGTTGATCGTCCCTTGTCGTTGTCGATGATCAAGTCCGCGCACCAAAGGTTGATGCAGGGCGTTCGTGGCCGGGACAAGCGGCCAGGAGCCTTCCGGCAGGAGCAGAATTTTATCGGCAGACGTGGCGACACGATTGATCGAGCCCGCTTCGTTCCGCCGAACCCGTTAGTTATGCAGTCGGCACTCGACCAGTGGGAGGCGTACCTGCGGAGCGAGGCGTCTGATCCGGTTCTTCAGGTGGCGCTGGCGCATGCGCAATTCGAAATCATTCACCCATTTATGGACGGCAACGGTCGCTTGGGGAGAATGCTAATTCCGCTCTTGTTCTACAAAAGAGGCGTTTTAACAAAGCCGGTGTTCTATCTGTCTGAGTTTCTTGAAAGTAACAGGGACGAGTATTACGACAAGCTGTTGGGGATAACAGACCGGGGAGACTGGCAGTCTTGGCTCATCTTTTTCACTAGGGCGGTAGTGACCCAAGCTGAGGCCAACATCGAAAAAGTCCGGGCCATCCACGATCTCTACGAGAAGATGAAGCAGCGTGCGGTGGAGCTCACCCACTCTCGGTTCGCGGTCGCCGCGGTGGACACGCTATTCGCCAAGCCCGTCATACAGGCGCCTGATTTCGCCCGGCGCGCGGGCTTCAACAATCGGGTCACAGCCAACAATATGCTTCGGGCTTTCGAGACTGCGGGAATGGTGGAAAAGCTTAGGGACGGCTCAGGTCGGACCCCCGCTGTTTTCGCGCTTAGAGAACTAATAGACATCACTGAAGGACGCTTGGTCTTCAGGTGAGGATCGGCAACACGGAGTAGACGACATGGCCATTGAATCTGCCTGGAACTTCCCCACCGGCGAACTGATGAAGGGCAAGAAGGGCCTGATCATGGGGGTCGCCAACTCGAACTCCATCGCCTGGGGCATCGCCTCCCAGCTGGCGGCCCAGGGCGCCGAACTGGCCTTCACCTATATGGGCGAGGGGCTTGAGCGCCGCGTCCGCCCGCTGGCCGAAAGCGTCGGCGCCAAACTGCTGATCCAGGCCGACGTCACCGACGACGCCTCGATGGACTCCGCCTTCGCCGAGCTGGAAAAGGCCTTCGGCACAATCGACTTCGTCGTCCATTCGGTGGCCTTCGCCAACAAGGACGAGCTGAAGGGCAGTTTTGTCGACAACACCAGCCGCGACAGCTTCCTGCTGGCCATGAACATCTCGGCCTTCAGCTTCGTCGACGTGGCCAAACGGGCGTCGAAGCTGATGCCCAACGGCGGCTCGCTGGTGACCATGACCTATCTCGGCTCCGAGCGGGCCATCCCCAACTACAACACCATGGGCGTGGCCAAGGCGGCCCTGGAGGCGGCGACCCGCTACATCGCCCGCGACCTGGGCCCGCGCGGCATCCGCTGCAACGCCATCTCGGCCGGGGCCATGCGCACCCTGTCGCTGGCCGGCATCTCGGGCGGTCGCGGCATGATCAGCCAGGGCCGGGCCCTGTCGGCGATGAAGCAGGACACCTCGATGGAGGGCGTCGCCGGAGCGGCGCTCTGGCTGTGCTCGGACCTCGGCTTCTCCACCACCGGCGAGGTCATCCACGTCGACGCCGGCTTCCACATGATGGGCATGGCGGCGGACGAGGAAGCCTAGTCCGGTTCGCGCTCGCCGATCTCGGTCGGTTTGACGGCCAACAGCCAGCCGTCGGCGATATGCAGCGCGGGCACCGCGTCCTTCGTGAAGGGCAGGTACCAGGTCGGGCCGCCCAGCGCCGGGGCAATCTCCAGCATGTCGTCGGCGCCGAAATTCTGCACCGACTTGACCGTGCCCAGGACCAGGCCGTCGGGATCGCGCGCTTCCAGCCCGACGAGATCGGTCAGGTAGAATTCGTCCTCATCCGGCTCGGGCAGCTTGTCGCGCGGGATGTACAGTTTCAGGCCGCGCAGGGCGTCGGCCTGTTCCTTGGTGGCGATTTCCTTCGCGCGGCCGACCACGGCCGACTTCTCCGGCCGTCCCGAGGTCAGCGTCAGGCCGGGCGAACCGTCGGCTCGCAACAGCACCCCCCAGGACAGCAGAGTCCTGGGGTCGGCGGTCCAGGCGGTGACCCGCACCTCACCCTTGACCCCAAACCCGCCGGCGACCTGGCCGACGAGGACGAGTTTGGTGTCGGTCGTCATCGCAGGAACTCCCTCTCCCATGGGGAGAGGGGCAGGGGTGAGGGGGCACGGCGTTTCCGCAGGACCCACCGTGACCCCTCACCCTCCCACGCGCTGACGCGCGCGGGCCCCGCCCTCTCCCGCTGGGAGAGGGTTTTCAACTCAGGCCTCGGTCTTTTCTTCTTCGGTCGCTTCAGCGGCCGGGGCTTCTTCAGCGGCGGCTTCGGCCGGAGCCTCTTCCGCAACGGCTTCCACCGGGGCTTCCTCGGTCACGGCTTCCGCTTCAGCGGCCGGAGCCTCTTCAGCGGCGGCCTCGGCCGGGGCTTCTTCAGCAGCGGCTTCAGCCGGAGCTTCTTCAACGGCCGGAGCGGCGGCCGCAGCAGCAGCGGCGGCAGCGGCTTCTTCCTTGGCGCGCTGGGCGGCTTCAGCGGCTTCCACCTTGGCGGCGGC
>NZ_JAUXQZ010000047.1 GCF_030682035.1 Brevundimonas sp.
TGTTCGCCTCGGCCCCTTCCCATCGCTGGAATGAAGGCCGCGTCCTCGACCGCTATGAGTTGCTCTACGAGGCCGGACTGGTCGCGGAGGCCGCTCGCGACCAGGACCGACCGCCGCTCCGAACGGCACCCGGCCGCGCCATGGCCTCGGACCACCGCCGCATCCTTGCCACCGGCCTCGGCCGGTTGCGCAGCAAGCTGAAATATCGCCCGGTACTCTTCGACCTGATGCCCGCGACCTTCACCCTGTCCGACCTCCAGATCGCCGCCGAGGCCGTGACGGGCCTGTCGCTGCACAAACAGAATTTCCGCCGCGGCGTCGAACGCACCGGCCTGGTCGAGCCGACGGGCCGTCTCTCCGCCGCCACCGGTGGCCGCCCTGCCGAGCTTTTCCGCGTCATCGACGGCGACCTGGCGACCGGCGAGGCCCTTGGACTTCCCCTGCCCGCGCAGCGTTGAAGCGATTTCTGGACAGGCCGCTTGCGGCGCAGGCCGTCGCCCATTAGAGAAGCCGCTCGCTCGACCAAGCGTCCTACGGCACCGCGGAGAGGTGGCAGAGTGGTCGAATGTACCGCACTCGAAATGCGGCGTGCCTTTGCGGGCACCGTGGGTTCGAATCCCACCCTCTCCGCCATCGTCCTGCTGGGCAAGTACGGCCCGGCAAGCTCGTCTTTCCTCAGCCGGCAGAATAACTCGTCTTCGTCTGGGTGAAGAATTCCACCGCCGCGAATCCCTGCTCGCGGGCGCCGTAGCTGGACGATTTCGATCCGCCGAACGGGACATGATAGTCGACGCCGGCGGTCGGCAGATTGACCATGGTCATCCCCGCCCTGGCGCGACGCTGGAAATCGCGGGCGTATTTCAGCGAACTGGTGACGATGCCCGCCGACAGGCCGAACTCGACGCCGTTGGCGATCTCCAGGGCCTGTTCGTAGTCCTTGACGCGGATGGTCGAGGCGACGGGGCCGAACACTTCCTCATTGTTGATCCGCATTCCGGCGTTGGTGTCGGCGATCAGGGTCGGCTGGACGTACCAGCCCGGCTTCTCCATTTGCAATCTCTCGCCACCGGTGACCACCCGACCGCCCTCGCCCCGCGCCACCTCGATGTAGCGGTAGGAGGTCTCCATCTGATCCTCGGACACGGCGGGCCCCATCTGGGTGTCCGGGTCCAGCGCATCGCCGACACGCAGCGCGGCGACGCGTTCGGCCAGAACCGCGACGAAGCGGTCGTGGATCCCGTCCTGCACGATCAGCCGGCTGGAGGCCGTGCAGCGTTGGCCGGTGGCGAAGAAAGAGCCGTCGAGAGCAATCTGGACCGCCCGGTCAAGATCGGCGTCGTCGAGCACGATCAGGGGATTCTTGCCGCCCATCTCCAGCTGGACCCGGGCCTGACGCCGCACGGCGCCCGCCGCCACGCCCGCGCCGACGCCTTGCGAACCCGTGAAGCTCAGGCCGTCCACGTCGGGATGGTCGACAATCGCCTGTCCCACCCGACCGCGCCCGATGACGAGGTTCAGCACGCCCTTGGGCAGGCCCGCCTCATGCAGGATGGCGACCAGCGCCTCGGCCGTCGCGGGCGTCGGGCCGGCGGGTTTCATCACCACCGTATTGCCGAACGCAAGGGCCGGGGCGGCCTTCCAGGCCGGAATGGCGATGGGGAAATTCCACGGCGTGATCAGGCCATAGACGCCGACCGCCTGACGATAGGTCTGGATCTCCACGCCAGGCCGGACCGAGGCGAGGTTCTGGCCGTGAACCCTCAGGGCCTCGCCCGCGAAATATTTCAGCACCCGCCCGGCGCGGACGGTCTCGCCTATCCCCTCGGCCAGGGTCTTGCCCTCTTCGCGCGACAGCAGCCGGCCCAGCGCCTCGCGCCGCTCCATCACCAGTGTTCCGGCGCGATCGAGAATGTCCGAGCGCAGTTCGGGCGAGGCCTCGGACCACGCCGGGAAGGCCGCCTTGGCCGCCGCCACCGCCGCATTGACCTCAGCCTCGCCGCCGTCAGGGGTGCGGGCGACCACCTCGCGGGTATCCGATGGATTGAGGCTCTCGCCCGGACGCTCGGCCGCGACCGCTTCACCGTTGATCCAGTGGTTCAGTGCGATCGTGTCGGTCATTGTGCGTCCCCGGTCTGGTACGGTCGATCTAGCAACCGAAGACGCCTCGCGACAGGCCTCAGGTCCAACAGAGGCGGCGAAGTCTGCGATAAGCAGACGGGAATGAGCGAGTCGGAGCGGATCATGAGTGGCGCACAGACCGGAACGGCGGCGGGCTGGCGCTTCTGGATCGACCGGGGCGGCACCTTCACCGACATCGTCGCCCGCGCGCCGGACGGGTCTCTGCAGACCCGCAAGCTGCTGTCAGACAATCCGGAACAGTATGCCGACGCAGCGGTCGAAGGCGTTCGGCGAGTTCTGGACGTCCGAGGCGGCCCCCTCCCCATCGGGCTGGTCGCCGAAGTCCGCATGGGCACAACCGTGGCGACCAACGCCCTGCTGGAACGCAAGGGCGAGCCGGTAGCCTTGGCCATCACCCGCGGCTTCGGCGACGCCCTGCGCATCGGCTGGCAGAGCCGGCCCGACCTCTTCGCCCGCCATATCGTGCTGAACGACCAGCTCTATGACCGGGTCATCGAGATCGACGAACGGGTGCGGGCTGATGGCGGCGTCGACCGGACGCTGAATGAGCGCAAGGCGCGGTCGGATCTGACAGCGGCTCGCGCGGCCGGGTTCCGGGCCGTCGCCATCGTGCTGGTGCACGGCTGGCGCTTCAGCGACCACGAGCGGCGGCTGGCGGAGATCGCCCGCGAGATCGGCTTCGAGCAGATCTCGGTCAGCCACGAGGTGGGGGCGTTGATCAAGCTGATCGGGCGCGGCGACACCACGGTGGCGGACGCCTATCTGTCGCCGATCCTCAGGGCCTATGTGGACCGCGTCAGCGCCGATCTCGGTTCCTCAACCCGGCTGCTATTCATGCAGTCCAGCGGCGGACTGACGGCGGCCGAGGCTTTTCGCGGCAAGGACGCCATCCTCTCCGGACCGGCGGGCGGGGTGGTCGGCATGGCCGAGACCGCGCGGGCGGCGGCCTTCGACCGGGTCATCGGCTTCGACATGGGCGGCACCTCGACCGACGTTTCGCATTTCGCCGGCGACTATGAGCGGACCTCCGACGCCGTGGTGGCCGGGGTGCGACTGCGCGCGCCTATGCTCAGTATCCATACGGTGGCGGCCGGCGGCGGCTCGATCTGCCGGTTCGACGGATCGCGACTGAGGGTCGGGCCGCAGTCGGCGGGCGCCGTGCCCGGACCGGCGGCCTACCGCCGCGGCGGGCCGCTGACGGTCACCGACTGCAATGTCATGCTGGGCAAGCTGCGGCCCGACCAGTTCCCGGCGGTGTTCGGCCTCGACGGCGACGAGCCGCTCGACGCAGAGGCGGTGCGCGGCCGGTTCGAAGCGCTGGCTGCCGAGGTCACGCGCGCCACCGGCCGGACTGCCACGCCCGAGACCCTCGCCGAGGGCTTCATCACCATTGCGGTGCAGAACATGGCCGAGGCGATCAAGTCGGTCTCAATCCAGCGGGGCTATGACGTCACCCGCTATGTGCTCAACTGTTTCGGCGGGGCCGGCGGACAGCACGCCTGCCTCGTCGCCGACGCCCTCGGCATGACCCGCGTCATGCTGCATCCATTCGCAGGCGTCCTGTCAGCCTTCGGCATGGGTCTGGCCGAGGTCCGCGCCATCCGCCAGACCACCGTGGCGGCCCCGCTGGAGGCGGTCGGCGACACGGCCCTCGTCGCCCTGGTCGCCGATCTCGAGGCCCGGGCGCGCGGCGACCTGACGGCCCAGGGCTTCCCCGACTCCGCCCAGACCGCCCTGGTCCGTGCCGAGATCAAATTCGCCGGGTCGGACACGCCGCTTTCCGTGCCCTTTGACTCCGCAGACCGGATGCGCGCCGCCTTCGAGGCCCTGCACCGGCTGCGCTTCGGGTTCTTCGCCGAGGACAGGGCCCTGATGGTCGAAACGCTGGAGGTCGAGGCGGTCGCCGCCTCGGGCCAGACCCCGGCGACGGTCGTCGGCGGCCCATCGGGTCGGGTCCCGACCGCCGTCACGCGAGTCCCGGTACGCATGGCGGGCGCAGGCCATGATGCGCCCGTCTATCGCCGCAGCGACTTCGGACCCGAGGCCGCCGTCGATGGGCCAGCCATCATTCTGGAGGACACCGGCACCACCGTCGTCGAGCCGGGCTGGCGCGCCTCGGCTGACGCCGCCCTGAACCTGATCCTGGAGCGCACCACCCCCCTGCCCGCCCGGACCGCGATCGGAACGGACGACGATCCGATCATGCTCGAGGTTTTCAACAGCCGCTTCATGGCCTGCGCCGAACAGATGGGCGAGGCGCTGCGGGCCACGGCCTATTCGGTCAACATCAAGGAGCGGCTGGACTTCTCTTGCGCCATCTTCGACGCGACCGGCGCCCTGATCGCCAACGCCCCGCATATCCCCGTCCACCTCGGCTCGATGGGCGAGAGCATCCGCACCGTCATCGGCTCACGCGGCAGCGGCGCGGACGGCCGGGGCATGATCCGTGGCGACGTCTATATGCTGAACGCGCCCTACAATGGCGGCACCCACCTGCCCGACATCACCGTCATCATGCCGGTCTTCCTCGAAGACGACGAAACCCCCGGCTTCTTCGTCGCGGCGCGGGGCCACCACGCCGACGTTGGCGGGATCACCCCGGGATCAATGCCGCCCTCGTCGCGATCGGTCGAGGAGGAGGGCGTCCTGATCGATGACTTCCTGCTGATCGACGCGGGCCGGCTGAGGGATGCCGAAACCCGCGCCCTGTTCGCCTCTGGCCGGTATCCGTCGCGCAATGTCGATCAGAACATGGCCGACCTGAAGGCCCAGGTCGCCTCCTGCGCCCGCGGCGGCGGCGAACTGACACGCATGGTCGCCGAGTTCGGACGGCCGGTGGTCGCCGCCTATATGGGCCACGTCCAGGACAATGCCGAAGAAGCCGTGCGGCGGGCCATCGCGGCGCTGAAGCCGGGCTCGTTCGCGCTGGAGATGGACGACGGGGCGGTCATCCGTGTGCGGATCGACGTAGACCCGGCCGCCCGCAGCGCTGTGGTCGACTTCACCGGGACCAGCGGCCAGCGGCTCAACAACTTCAACGCCCCGCTGTCGATCACGCGGGCAGCAACCCTTTATGTCTTCCGCACGCTTGTGGACGACGCCATTCCGCTGAACGAGGGCTGTCTGAAGCCGATCCGGCTGATCGTGCCCGAACACTCGATGCTCAACCCCCGCTATCCCGCCGCGGTGGTGGCGGGCAATGTCGAGACCAGCCAGGCGGTGGTCGATTGCCTCTACGGAGCCCTTGGCGTGCTGGCCGCCAGCCAGGGAACCATGAACAATTTCACCTTCGGCGACGACGCCCGCCAGTACTATGAAACCATCGCCGGCGGCTCCGGCGCGGGACCCGGCTTCGGCGGCGCCTCTGCGGTTCAGACACACATGACCAACAGCCGGCTGACCGACCCGGAGGTCCTGGAGACCCGCTTTCCCGTCCTGCTGGAGGAATTCTCCATCCGCCGGGGCTCGGGCGGCGACGGCGCGAACCGGGGCGGAGACGGCGCCGTCCGGCGGGTGCGCTTTCTTGAACCCTTGACCGCGGCCATCCTGTCCAATCACAGGCGCACAGCGCCTTTCGGGGCGGCAGGCGGCAACGACGGGGCGATCGGCGTGAACCGGGTCGAACGGGCCGATGGCTCGGTCGAACAGTTGGGCGCAACGGCCGAGGTCGGTATGGCCGCGGGCGATGTCTTCGTCATCGAAACCCCCGGCGGCGGCGGCTTCGGCGCCAAAAAGGCTTCCTGAACCGGCCGTTCGGGGCAACCATCCGTGCAAGGGGAGAATCCGATGCTGGTGCTTCTGGGAATAGCGGTCGTGGTCGGGGGCTTCGTCGCCCGGATCAATCCGCTGCTGGTCATACTGATTGCCGCCATCGTCACCGGGGTGACGGCCGCGGTGGCGCCCGGCGTCGACCTCCGGGCGCTGGCGAAGGCCGGGGTCGATACGCTGGCGGCCTTCGGGGAGGCCTTCAACGACAACCGCTATTTCCACATCACATGGCTGATCCTGCCGGTCATTGGCCTGCTCGAGCGGGCCGGCCTGCAGGAGCGGGCGCGGATGCTGGTCGCCAAGGTCAAGGCGGCCACCGCCGGGCGGCTGCTGCTTACCTATCTGCTGGTGCGCCAGGCGACTTCGGCGCTGGGCCTGACCTCTCTGGGCGGACATCCGCAGATGGTCCGGCCGCTGGTCGCGCCGATGGCCGAAGGCGCAGCGGAGATCCAGGCGGGCGGCGACCTGCCCGACAAGGTCCGCTTCCGCATCCGCGGCATGGCCGCCGCCACCGACAACATCGGCCTGTTCTTCGGCGAGGACATCTTCATCGCCATCGGCTCGATCGTCCTGATGGTCGGCTTCCTCGAACAGGCGGGGATCATCGTCGAGCCGCTGCAGATGTCGGTCTGGGCCATTCCAACGGCCATCGCGGCCTTCGCCGTCCACGGGGTCCGGCTGCTGCTGTTCGACCGCGAGATAAGCCGCGACCTCGCCGCGCGTGACGCGGAGGCGGGCCAATGATCACACTTGAGCACGCCTATATCCTCGTCGGGCTGATGTTCCTGGCCTTCGCCATCCTGACCCTGCGCGACGCTGAACACCCGACCCGTATCCGCAGCGCCGTCTTCTGGGGCCTGATCGCCGTCTCGATGTTGTTCGGCTCGTGGCTGGGCGGTCTCGGCAATGGTCTACTGGTGCTGGCGCTCGTCGCCGTCGGCGGGTTGAAGAAGCTGGGGGTCGGTCATCCGTCCGGGACCACGCTGGAGGAACGGCGCGAGAGCGCGGCCCGCCGGCGCGACGCCCTGTTCATTCCGGCCCTGATCGTGCCCCTGATCGCCGTCGGCGGCACGCTGGCGGCCAAGCACACCAGCTTCGGCGCCTGGCTGATCTCCCCGACCCAGACCACCTTGATCGCCCTCGGCCTCGGCTGTGTCGTCGCCCTCGCCGTCGCCATGGTCTGGCTGCGTCCGCCAGTCATGGCCCCGGTACAGGAAGGGCGGCGGTTGATGGATTCGATCGGCTGGGCGGCCCTGCTGCCGCAGATGCTGGCCTCGCTGGGCGCCGTCTTTCTCGCCGCGGATGTCGGCGGCGTGGTCGGAGAACTCGTCACCCAAGCTGTGCCGATGAGTTCGCCGCTCCTGGCCGTGGCGGCCTACTGTCTGGGCATGGCCCTGTTCACCATCATCATGGGCAACGCCTTCGCCGCCTTCCCCGTGATGACCGCCGCCATTGGCCTGCCCTTCGTGGTCGGCCAGTTCGGGGGTGATCCCGCCATCGTCTGCGCCATCGGCATGCTGGCCGGCTTCTGCGGCACGCTGATGACGCCGATGGCGGCCAATTTCAACGTGGTGCCGGCCAATCTTCTGGAACTTCCGGATCGCAACCTGCCCCTGAACGGCGTCATTCGCGCCCAGCTCCCCACGGCCCTGATCCTGCTCGGCGTCAATATGGCGCTGATGTACTTCCTGGCCTTCCGGTTCTGAGTATGACCCACCGCCTGGACGCCGCCACCGCCTCTCGCTTCGCCGCCGCCGCCCTCGGCCATGTGACCCGCGAATATCCGAACAAGATGGACCACGTCCTCGCAGGGCCAGCGGATGTCCAGGGCCCGCGCGCCCTGCACCCGATCTTCTTCGGCAGCTTCGACTGGCATTCATGCGTGCACGGCTGGTGGACGCTGTTCACCCTCCTGCGGCTTTATCCGGACATGCCCGAGGCCGGGCGCATCCGGACGCTTGCGGACGAGATGTTCACGCCGCAGAACGTCACTGCCGAAACCGTCTATCTGGACCGCCCCGGCAGCAGGGGCTTCGAGCGGCCCTACGGCTGGGCATGGCTGTTGATGCTGGCGGCGGAGCTGGAGCGGCACGGCGACGGCCACGCCGGGACCTTGCGCCCCCTGACGCTGGCCTTCGCCAAACGGTTCACCGACTTCCTGCCGCTGGCGGATTATCCGGTCCGGGTCGGCACCCACTACAACACCGCATTCGCCCTGAGGCTGGCGCTCGACTACGCCGAGGCTGTGGGAGACGCCGACCTCGCGGCCCTGTGCCGGGACCGCGCACTGTGCTGGCATTCGACCGATCGCGACTGTCAGGCTTGGGAACCGTCGCAGGATGAGTTCCTGTCGCCGGCCCTGATGGAGGCCGTGCTGATGCGGCGGGTGATGGCTCCGTCAGCGTTCGCCGAATGGTTCGACGCATTCCTGCCACGCCTCGAACGACCCGAACCCGCGACCCTGTTCCTGCCGGTCGACGTCAGCGACCGGTCCGACGGCAAGATCGCGCATCTGGACGGGCTGAACCTGAGCCGGGCCTGGTGTTGGCGGGAAATCGCTTCAGCGCTGGCCGCCGACGATCCTGGACAGACCATCGCCCTCCAGGCGGCGGAGCGTCACCTCGACGCCGCCCTGCCCCACGTCACTGGCGACTATATGGGCGAGCACTGGCTGGCCAGTTTCGCCCTGTTGGCCCTGCTCGCGGCGAATGACCGTGTCCAGACCACGACTTGCGCCTGAGGCTCCGCGCCAGCATAAGGGCCGCCCGTCGAGACGGCGGCCGGCTTAGCTCAGTTGGTAGAGCGCCAGTTTTGTAAACTGGATGTCGCGGGTTCGATTCCTGCAGCCGGCACCATCCTGTCTTCGCCCCAAGGGGCTTCGCAGGATAATTCCGAGCGGATGGGGCGAAGCAGGATGCCCTGCGAAGCTTCAGCGAAGCAGGGCGCTCCTACCCCCCGCCCAGCGCCACCGCGATCCGATAGGTCACGAAGGCCGCCAGATACGCCAGGCCGAACATGTAGGCGACCATGACCCACATCCATTTCCACGAGTTCAGCTCACGCTTGACCACACCCAGAGTGGCCACGCATTGGGGGGCAAAGACGTACCAGGCGAGGAAGGCCAAGCCCGTCGCCAGCGACCACTGTGCCGCCAGGGTCGCGCCCAGCAGGCTGGTGGCGCTTTCCGGATCGGCGACCGCATAGACCGTGCCGAGGGCCGCGACGGCGACCTCGCGGGCGGCCATGCCCGGCACAAGGGCGATGACCATCTGCCAGTTGAAGCCGATGGGGGCGAAGATCGGCTCCAGCGAATGGCCGATCATACCGGCGAAGCTGTAGTCGATCGCCGGCTGGGTCGCGCCGTCGGGGGGATAGGGGAAGGTCGCCAGCGCCCAGACGATGACCATCAGCGGCAGGATGATCCGCCCGGCTCGCTCCAGGAAGATGCGGGCCCGGAGCCAGAGATTGAACAACACGCTCTTCAAATCCGGAGTCTTGTAGGCCGGAAGCTCCATCATGAAGGGCTCGACCGCGCCCCTCCAGAACACCTTGCGGATGACGAAGGACACGGCAAGGGCGCTGATGATGCCGGCGGCGTAGAGGCCGAACATCACCAGACCCTGCAGGTTGGCGAAGCCCCAGACGGTCTGGTTCGGAATGAAGGCGGCGATGATCAGGGTGTAGACCGGGATGCGCGCCGAACAGGTCATCAGCGGAGCCACCATGATGGTGGTCAGCCGGTCCCGTTTGCTGTCGATCACCCGCGCCGCCATCACGCCGGGAATGGCGCAGGCGAAACTGCTGAGCAGGGGAATGAAAGCCCGCCCGTGCAGGCCGGCGCCGCCCATGATCCGGTCCATCAGGAAGGCGGCCCGGGCCATGTAGCCGAAGTCCTCAAGCATGATGATGAACAGGAACAGGATCAGGATCTGCGGCAGGAAGACCAGCACGCTGCCGACGCCGGAGATCACGCCATCGACGATCAGGCTCTGCCAGATGCCATTGGGCATGACCGCCGCCACCCAGCCGCCCAGCATGGCCAGGGTCGCTTCGATGCCGTCCATCAGCGGCGTGGCCCAGGTGAAGACGGCCTGGAACATCACGAACAGCAGCGCTCCCAGGATCAGCAGCCCGGCGACCGGATGCAACAAGACGGAATCGATCCTGCCGGTCAGGGTGTCGGGCCGTTCCGGCGGATGGACGCAGGCCTTCATGATCCGCTCCGCCTCACGCGCCGCGCCGCGCAGGGCGTCGGCGTCCGGCACCGTCCAGGCGCTTTCCGTCGAGGGCGGCAGAGCGTTGGCGGCGACTACGATCGCGGCGATCAGCTCGTCGATGCCGCGCTTTCGCGTCGCTGTCGTCGGCATGACCGGCAGTCCCAGCTCGGACGACAGCCGTTCGAGGTCGATGCGCAGGCCCTGACGCTGGGCGATGTCATACATGTTGAGCGCCAGCACCATCGGCCGCCCCACCGCCTTGAGCTCGAGCACCAGGCGCAGCACCAGCCGCAGGTTGGTCGCATCGGCCACCGCGACGATCACGTCCGGCGTCTCCTCCCCGGCCAGCCGGCCCAGCACCGCGTCGCGGGTGACCTCCTCGTCAGGGCTGCGGGCGCGCAGGGAATAGGTGCCGGGCAAGTCCAGCACCGCCATGGTCCACCCGTCCTGCGAGCGGATCAGGCCTTCCTTCCGCTCCACGGTGACGCCCGCATAGTTGGCGACCTTCTGGTGGGCGCCGGTGAGGGCGTTGAACAGAGCCGTCTTGCCACTGTTCGGATTGCCGACGAGCGCGACCCGCGCGCTGCGTACCGCCCTGTCCATCAAGCCGCCGCCGAATCGAGGCGAACGGTCAGGCTGCCAGCTTCGTGACGGCGCAGCGCCACGCGCATGTCATCGACCTTGAGTGCGATGGGGTCACGACCGAACAGGCCCTCGTACAGAAGCTCGATGCGCGCGCCCTCGACAAAACCCAATTCCAGAAGGCGACGCTCCAGCTCGAGCGCATGGCCGTCGTCATGATGGCAGTGATCCCCGACCTTGACGATGACGCCGCGCGCGCCCTTGCGGGCCTGGCTGAGTTTCAGGGTGTCGGACATCGGACTCATGGATCATCGGCGCGGTTGTCCGCGTCTGTTGACACTGATTATCAGGTGCGACTGGCTTTCGTCCAGCCCGTCCTCTCGCCCTAGCCGGTTGCTCGCCGTCAGGGTTGGGCTATCACGGGCGCACGCCACCGGAGACCGCCGATGCACCGCCCTGCCCTGATCGCCCTCGTCGCGCTCGCGCTGACCGGCTGCGGCCAAGGCCAGGGTGAGGACGCGAGCGCGCCCGCCGCCCCGGTCCGGCCCGCGCCGTCGGCCGCAGAAAAAGCCGCGCTGTTGGCCACCCTGCCGGCGCCCTTTAGCGCGGCCGATCTGGACAACGGCCGCCGCGCCTTCGCCCGCTGCCGCTCGTGCCACACCATCACCGAGGGCGGGCCCAACATGACCGGACCCAATCTCTACGGCGTGTTCGGGCGTCAGGCAGGCGTCCATCCCGGCTTCAACTATTCGGCGGCGATGCAGGAGGCGGACTTCGTCTGGGACGCCGGTCGGCTGGATGACTGGCTTGAGAATCCCCGCACCTTCCTGAAGGGCACGAAGATGAGCTTCGCCGGCATCCCCGACGCCACAGATCGCCGCGACGTCATCGCCTTTCTGAAGATCGAGACCGGCTACACTCCGCCGCCGCAGCCCTGACGCCTATTCCGCCGCTGCAGGGACCGGGTCGTTGGCCGTGGTCTCCTGGGCTTCCCACTCTTTGATCTTGCGAGCGGTGTATTCGGGCGACCTGGTGAAGCGCGCCAGCGCACCATAGATCACCGGCACCACGAACAGGGTCAGCAGGGTCGCGAACATGGCCCCCGAGAAGATCACCACACCGATGGTCTGGCGGCTGCCCGCGCCCGCGCCCTGCCACAGCACCAGCGGCAAGGCACCGAAGGCGGTGGCGATCGAGGTCATGATGATGGGGCGAAGCCGCAGTGTCGCCGATTCGATGATCGCCTCCTGGATCGACCGCCCCTGATCACGCAGCTGGTTGGCGAACTCAACGATCAGGATGCCGTTCTTGGCCGCCACGCCGATCAGGATGATCAGGCCGATCTGGCTGTAGATGTTGAGGCTGGAACCCGCCATGACCAGGCCGAACAGGCCGCCGGCGGCGGCCAGCGGCACAGTCAGCATGATGACTGCGGGCGTGATCCAGCTTTCGAACTGAGCCGCCAGCACCAGGAAGACCAGTAGCAAGGCCAGGCCGAAGGCCGCGGCGACTGCCCCGCCTGCCTCCTGTTGATCCCGCGCCGCGCCGCCCCACTGGGTGGTGACGACACCCTGCGGCTGTTCCCGTGCGATGCGGGTCATGAACTCGGTCGCATCCACCAGGGTCGTGCCGGGGTTGAGGTCCGCCGAGATCGAAATGGCCCGTTGGCGATCCAGTCGCCGGCGGTCCGGCGTATCGCCGGAGGTCTCGGTGGTGACCACCGCCGACAAGGGCACCAGTTGCCCCGAGCCCGTTGCAACGTATAGAGCCTCCAGGTCGGCGACACTGCGGCGCGCGGCGCGTTCGGTCTGCAGGATGACGTCATACTCCTGACCACCGCGCAGATAGGTGGTGGCGCGCCGCGAGCCAAACATCGTCTCCAGTGTCCGGCCGATGGCCTGTGACGAAACACCGAGGGCCGCCGCCTTCTCGGGATCGACTTCCACCAGCAGGCGCGGGGCGTTCGGCTCATAGTTCAGGCGCGGTCGTGAGAATCCGGGGTTCTCCAGCGACGCGGCCAGCACCGGCTGCAGCCAGTTGTAGATGTCCTCGTATTCAGCGCCCGTCACGACCATCTCGATGGAGTTGGAGTTGCCGCCACCGCGCTGGAAGGCGCCTGGGACCGAAGCGTTGACCTGGGCATCGGTCTGGCCGCGCAGCTTGCCGTTCAGTTCCTGGGCGATCTCGTCCGCCGAACGATCGCGTTCAGACCAGTCGCTGAGGATCAGGCTGCCGCTGCCCGAGTTGAAGCCGCTGCCGCCGAAGCCGGGCGCGGAGATCAGGAAACTGTTCGCCTCGCCGCTGGCCTTGTACCCGGCGAGGAGCGGCTCGATCCCCATCATGATGTTGCGGGTGTAGTCGAAGCCCGCGCCTTCCGGCCCCTGGACCCGGATCTGCACCCGGCCGCGATCTTCCGCCGGCACCAGTTCATTGGGCAGGGTCAGGAACATGGCCGCTGCCCCGCCGGCGACGGCGAGGATCAGCACCGATACGCCGACGACGGCGATCCGCTTGCCCAGCAGGGCCTGAAGCGAATTCCGGTACGAGTTGCGCAGCGCCTCCATGGCGCGATCGACCTTGCGGGCGACCCATCCGCT
Organism: Brevundimonas sp.; assembly: GCF_030682035.1. Taxonomy (GTDB): domain Bacteria; phylum Pseudomonadota; class Alphaproteobacteria; order Caulobacterales; family Caulobacteraceae; genus Brevundimonas. The sequence continues at coordinate 13,304 of NZ_JAUXQZ010000047.1, forward strand.
GCTGCTTGCGGGCCGCAGGATGCGCGATGCCAGCATGGGAGAGAGCGTAAGCGCCAGAAAGGCCGAGAACGCCACGGCGGCCGCGATCGCAGCCGCCAGTTCCACAAACAGTCGGCCGACATAGCCAGGCAGGAACAACAGGGGGGCGAACACAGCCAACAGCACCACGGTCGTCGCCACAACGGCGAAGAACACCTGCCGCGCGCCGCGTTCGGCCGCGACCAGCGGCGGTTCGCCGTGATCGAGACGGCGCTGGATGTTCTCGGTCACCACGATGGCGTCATCGACCACCAGACCGATGGCCAGCACCATCGCCAGCAGGGTCAACAGATTCAGGGAGAAGCCCAGAGGGGCCAGAATGATGAAGGTCGACAGAAGGCAGATCGGAGCCACGATCGAGGGAATAAACGCCGCCCGCATACTGCCCAGGAAGATGAAATTCACCAGGGCCACCAGGGCCAGCGAGATGCCTATGGTGATCCAGACTTCATCGATGGCGTGGGCTGTGAAGACGGAGTTGTCCAATCCGACGACCAGTTCGGTCCCCTCCGGCAGGCTGGGCCGCACCTGCTCAAGCATCGCCCCCACGCCTTCAGAGATGGCCAGGTCGTTGGACTGGGCCTGACGGGTGACGGCCAGGCCGATCTGGTCCTGCCCGTTGCCGCGGAACAGCCGGCGGTCCTCAGCCGGCGCCTCGACGACACGCGCGATGTCCCCCAGCCGGGTGACATAGCCGGACTGTCCCTGGATGGCGCTGGACGCGCCGCTGGGCAGAGCGGTGGCGCCGCCAGTCAGGGCGGCGGCGGCTGTTCCCGAGCCGCGGATGCCGATGGGCAGCTGGCGGAAGTCCTCGGCCCTCGCATAGGTGCGCGCGACCCGGACGGTATAGTCCTTCTGTCCCGACTCCAGCTGCCCGGCGGGGAGTTCCACATTCTGCGCGGTCAGCGCGGATTCGACGTCGGTGACGGTCAGACCCCGGGCGGCGAGCGCGGCGGCGTCCAGCCAGATGCGCATGGCGTAGCGCTGCTCGCCGTAGATCTGCACCTGGGCCACGCCCGGCACGGTCGCCAGCCGGTCAATCAGATAGCGGTCGGCGTAGTCGGTCAGCTCCAGCCGGTTCATCGCCGTCGAGCGGAGGAACAGGATCATAATGGGCTGGCTGTCGGAGTCTGCCTTGGACACTTCCGGTGGCTGGGCCTGATCCGGAAGGCGACCGACGACGCGTGACACGCGATCACGCACATCGTTGGCGGCGTCATCGATGTTGCGGTCCAGCGAGAATTCGATGGAGACGTTCGAGCGGCCGTCGCGGCTGGAGGAGCTGATCCGCTCGACGCCCTGGATTCCCGCGATCTGTTGTTCGACCGGCTCGGTGATCCGGCTCTCGATGACTTCGGCCGAAGCCCCGGCGTAGCTGGTGCTGACCGAAACGATCGGCGGGTCTACATCGGGTAGTTCCCGCACCGGCAGGAAGAAGAAGGCGGCCGCGCCGATAACGCAAAGAACGATGGCCGCGACCGCCGCAAATACCGGTCGACGGACAGCGAGATCGGACAGCATCATTGGGCGGCGCCCCGCGCTGGAGCCGCCGCCCCGGCGGGGCGACGTCCGCCCTGCCCCCCGCCCCGCCCGGCCACCCGAACGGGCGCTCCGGGCTGGATGCGGTTCAGGCCCGAACCGACGATGCGATCACCGACGTTCAGTCCGGACAGGATTTCGACGAACCCGCCTTCGACCGAACCGGTCTCGACCTCGACCCGTTGGGCGGTCGAGCCGCGGTCGCCACGCGCGATGCGATAGACGAAGGCCCCGTCGCCCTCATACTGGACGGCCGCTTCCGGGGCCGCGGGCGCGGTACGCTGGCCCTGCTGGACGGCGACCCGCACGGCCATGCCGGGCCGGATGCGGGCGCCCGGGTTCGGAATTTCGGCGCGGGCGGTGACCGCCCGGGTCTGTTCGTTGATGCGGGTGTCGATCAGGGCGATCCGCCCCCCGAAGGCCTCATCGCCATAGGCGTCGATCGTCGCCCGGATCGGCGTCCCCGCGCGCAGCACCCCCAAGTAGCGTTCCGGCACGGGGAAATCGACCCGAACGACGTCGATGTCGTCCAGGGTCGTGATGACGCCGCCCGGATTGACCAGGGTGCCGGCCGTCACGGAGCTGAGCCCCAGGACGCCCGCGAACGGGGCGCGGATCAGGCGGTCGCCCCGCCGGGCCTGGGCTGCCGTCAAGGAGGCCCGCGCCGTCGCCAGCGCCGTTTCAGCGTCCTCGGCGGTCACCCGCGGCGCGATGCCCCGGTCCGCCAGTGTCTTGTAGCGATCAAACTGGCGCTGGGCCTGGGCGACCTGGGCCCGTGCCTCGATGATGCCGGCGTCTTCCTCACGCGCCTGAAGTTCGACCAAAGGCGTTCCCGCCGAGACCCTCTGGCCGTCCGTGAACAGGACGCGGGTGATCAGCTCGCTGGTCGAGGAGGTGATGTTGACCGACCGGCGGCCCCGCGCCACCCCCAGCACCCGAATCTCATCGGTGAAGGACCGTGCGCCGATGACCGCTTCGGAGACCGTCTGACCGCGCCCGCCGCCGGGGCCGCCCCGTCCGCCCGGACCGCCGCCCGCCTTCTCCTCGCCGGCGAAGGCCATTCTCAGGACGACGGCCACGATCATCAGACCCAGCAGGACGGCGGCGGCGACGAGGAAGAAGTGGCGTTTGATCACGCGGAGGCTCTCTGGTGAATGAACGAGCCGGCTGAGCGGCCCACGCCGTCGGCGCAACTAAAGTCCTTGTAACGGAAGCTGTTCCGGTTTCCGTCGCCAAAACGCGCGCCTCAATGCCGCGCTCAGAACCGCCGCCAGAGGGCGATGACCGGGCCGCCGCTTTCGGGGATCTCGCGGCCCGCGACGGCCTGCCGCCAGCCTGCCTGGAGACTCCAGTCGCCGAAGTCGCGAACAACCGATGCCTCGACGGACAGCCAGCGCGGCCCGTCATCGTCGGCTTGCCCGGCGAAAGCCTGGGCCAGCACCATCCAGTCCTCGGTAAGGTGCGCTCCCGCGGTGGCGTCGATCCGGGTCTCGTCCGGCAGCCCCTCCCGCATCCGCCGCGCGGCCTGTAGATCGATGAAGGAGCCGCTGGGACCCCAGCGGCCCAATCCACCGGACGATGGGCCGCCGAACGAGCGACCGAAGGAGGCCCGCACCTCCCAGTCGCTGTCGCCGAGGCCGGGAGCCGCGTAGCCGGCGTTGCGCCCCTCTCCGCCGTCGGCATAGCCGGCGTACAGGCTGGCTGCCGCGCGCCCGTCGCGCCACACCTGCCAGGTCACGCCGATCTCAATCGGTCCCCGCCCCTCGTACTCGACAAAGGCATCCTCGCCCGACTGCCAGTCGCCCTTGAATTGAACGGTCAGCCGGTCGGTCACGCCATACTCAGCGAACACCCCGGCGACCATGTCGCGGCGTTCGGCCGGCAGGTCGGCGAGCAAGCCGTCTGGATCAAAGCCACGGTCGGCCCGCATATCCTCGTATTTGACGATCCATTGCCCTTGCCCCCTCGGCTGGGTCCAGGGGCCGGCGACGGCGGGCCCGGCGACCGCTCCCAAGGCCATCGCGGCCAGAAGTCCGCCGGCCAGTCTCACACGTCGTAGCCCGGTGATTTCCGGTCGAGCATCCGCAGGGCGCCCGGCCAGGCCAGGGAGGAGATAAAGCCGATACCCCTGCCCTGCTCCTTCGTTTCCGCCTGGGCTGTGTCCGGCGCGAACAGCACATGCTCACGCCCTCCCGACAAGGCCGCCACCTGCTGGGCGCATGCCCGCTCAAGGAAGAACATCCCGATCCAGGCCTGGGCCGCGGTCTGACCCACCGCCAGGGTCCCGTGGTTGCGCAGCAGCATCAGCGGCTTGTCGCCCAGATCGGCTACCAGCCGTTCGCGCTCGTCGTGGTTCAGCGCCAGCCCCTCATAGCCGTGATAGGCGACCTGATGCTGAAGCAGGCAGGCGTTCTGGCCGATGGGCAGCAGGCCTTCGGTCTGCGCCGCCACGCCGACACCGGCCACAGTGTGCAGGTGGATGACGAAATGGGCGTCTTCACGCGCAGCGTGGATCGCCGAATGGATGGTAAATCCCGCCGGATTGATGAAGCTGGTCGTCTCCTGGACGACATTTCCCTCCAGATCGACCTTGACGAGGCAGGACGCCGTCATCTCCTCGAAATACCAGCCGTAGGGGTTGATCAGGAAATGATGCTCTGGTCCCGGCACGCGCGCCGAGATGTGGGTGAAGATCATATCGTCCCACCCTTGCAGCGCCACGAGGCGGTACAGCGCCGCCAACTCGACGCGTGCGGTCCATTCCGTCTCGGACACCCTGGATTTCAGGGAAACAGCGGCGCCGTCGGCCATGATCTCAATCCTCATTCTGATCAGCCATACACGCTCGCGCTGTGTGAAGCCGTCGTCAAGATTCAGCTTCCGTTAACCGCGTCTTAGTGGCCCCGGCCTAGCTTCGCCTGAGCTGACCCATTGTCGGCGCGCCGGAGACGCCAGTGGTTCTCGTCCAACTCGTGCCCGCCAGCCGCACCGCCGGCGCCGCTCCGCGGCCCTGTGACCTGGTGGCCTTGGCGCACAATCGCAGCACGGAAGCTCGCCAGCGTCTGTTGCTGGGCGTCGTGGCTCTTTGCGACGCCTGTCCGCCATCAGGAGAACTGTCTCCGGTACTCAGCGAAATATTCCTGACCCTGGCCCGCCAGGCCGAGCGCGAAGTGCGCAAGGCCTTGTCAGAGAAACTGGCCCACGCTGAATGGGCCCCCGCCGCCCTGGTGAATGTCCTGGCGTTGGACGAGATCGAGATCGCTCGGCCGATCCTCGAGTCCAGTCCCATCCTGCAAGACGAAGACCTGTTGCGCGTGCTGATCGAGGCGTCGCTGGAACACCAGATCGCTGTCGCGCGCCGCCCTCAGATCAGCGGACGGGTGGCGGACGCCGTGATAGAACAGGCTGAACCGGCTGTGCTCATGGCCCTCACCACCAACCGCACCGCCGAGATCAGCACCGAGGGCGTGCGGCGGCTGGTCGAACATTCCCGTCGCATCGCCGCGCTCCGGGGCCCGCTCACCCGACATCCGCTGCTGACCGAGGCCTTGGCCGAACAGTTGTACCAGTGGGTCGGAACCGCATTGCGCCAATCGATCGCCGCCCGCTTCACCGTCGATGAACAGGCGTTGGGGGCCGCAGTCCATGACGCGGTGGAAGGTGTCATCCGCCCCTCCAGTCCTGAAGAGAGCCCGCTGGATCAGGGTGACCGCGATGAGATGGAACGGCGACTGATCGACAAGTTGCAGTCCGCCGGGCAGTTGCGCGCGGGTCTGCTGATCCGCGCGATACGCGAAAAGCGGCTGAGCCTGTTCGAGCACGGCCTGTCCGCGCTGGGCGGGTTCACCGTCGGACAGGTGCGCACGGCTCTATCGGCGCCGACGCCGGAAGCCCTCTACTATGCCTGCGCCGCGGTCGGAATCGACCGGGCCGTGTTCCCGTCCCTGCTCGTTGAACTGCGCAAGCTCAACGAAGCCCTGCCCGGCGATCGGGGCGAGGCTGTCTGGCTGAGAGGAGCCCTGTCGCGGGGTTCTGCGGCGCGCGCTTTCAAGGTTCTGATCGGCGCCGATCACGGCGAGCTGCAAACCGCCGTTTGACTTCGCCGCCGGGCTCGGCTTGCGTACATTCGTGACCGAACCAGCGCCGGCCCCCATCCGCATCACCTTCGCCGCCTCGGATCGGCCCGAGGCGCAAGCAGCCCGTGAACGACTGACGGCACGCTACGGCTCGGTCGAACCCGTCGACGCCCAGGTCATTGTCGCGCTCGGCGGCGATGGCTTCATGCTGGAGACGCTCCACACGGTCATGGATCAGCGAACCCCCGTGTTCGGCATGAACCGCGGCTCGGTCGGCTTCCTGATGAACGATTTCGAGGAGGAGGGTTTGCTCGAGCGGCTGGCGGGCGCCGGACGCGCGGTGATCCACCCCCTGCAGATGGACGCCTGGACCGAGGCCGGACAGGCGCACAGCGGCGTTGCCATCAACGAGGTCTCGCTGCTACGCCAGACGCGCCAGAGCGCCAAGCTGCGGATCACCGTCGACGGCCGGGTCCGGCTGGAGGAACTATCGTGCGACGGGTGCATGCTGGCCACGGCCGCAGGATCCACCGCCTATAACCTGTCCGCGCACGGACCCATCATTCCGCTCGACTCGCGGGTGCTGGCGCTGACGCCGATCAGCGCCTTCCGGCCACGGCGCTGGCGCGGAGCCCTGTTGCCGCATCAGTCGAAGGTCTGTTTCGAGGTGCTGGAGCCGGACAAGCGGCCTGTCAGCGCCACGGCTGACGATCTCGAGATTCGGCGGGTAGCCCGCGTCGAGGTCCGTGAACGCCGCGACATCGCGCTGACCATGCTGTTCGATGCCGGCCGGTCGTTCGAGGAGCGGGTTCTGGCCGAGCAATTCGCAACCTGACGAACGTGCACCGCTTTTTAATGACGTGAATGCGAGGTTTGCTTCAGATCGTTCGCAGGAGTCAGCCGTGAGCAACCCGGCCCAGGTCATTCGCCCTCCCAACACCCTTCGCATGAAGGTCGGCGGAGGCTTCGGCGGCATCGACGCCAACGCCATTGCCAAGGCTGAGCAAGCCTTGCAGGCGATGTCGTCGCAGTTTGGACAATGGCTGCAGGATGAGATCGTCAAGCTGGACAAGGCTCAGGCCGACATCCGCGCTTCCGGCTACAACGCCGCGACAGCCGAGGCCCTCTATTTCCGCGCCCACGACCTGAAGGGCCTGGGCACCACCTACCAATATCCGCTGGTGACTCGCCTCGCGGGTTCGCTTTGCAAGATGATGGACGATCCCGCCAAGCGCATGGCGGCGCCGATCGTGCTGCTAGACGCCCATATCGACGCCATCAAGGCCGTCGTCCGCGACGAAATCCAGACCGACGATCATCCGGTCGGCAAGATCCTGGCCGAAACGCTGGAAGCGCGGGTCGCAGACCACCGGAGCTGAGCCGGTCACCGTCACCCATCGACGCTGACGCCCGCCTCCGGCGGGCGTTTTGCTGTCAGGCGGCGGCGCTGACCTGGGCCTTTGCCGGCAGCGGATCGTGATCCAGCCGCTCCATCAGATAGGCCAGATCCTCACGTGGCGCGTTGGGGCGCTGGGTCAGGAAGCGCTCCAGCATCTGCTGGCGGAAGGCGTCGCCGGACGTATCCACGCCCTCGGCCTGAAGCGTGCGCCATGTATCTACTCCAGCGCGATAGGCTTGAAACAGGCGCGGCGGCAGGCCCGCCCGATCATAAATGGCCTTCAACCCCAAAGGCCCGGCGTCATGGATCATCAGCCAGGCTCGCGCGTGCGGCGTCCCGGCCAGTTCAGCCACCCCGTGTTCAAACAGGGCCATCTGTCCCCGCGCCAGCGCCCTCAGCAACAGCGAGGCGGTCAAAACCCGGCGTGCGTTCAGCTTGGCGACGAACTGCGGCAAGTCGGCCTGGCTTGACGCCTGGTCGACCAGATCCACCGTGGCGCGTTCGCGGGCGAAGGCGGCGAGGCGGATCGCGGTCTCCGGGGCCACCGCATGGCGGGTGACCAGATGCTCGCGGACAGCTTCGGAGGCCAGCTCAACCAGCCGCTCCGTCACGGACAACGGCAAAACCTGACGGTAGGCTATGGCGGCGACAATCTCGGGCGAGGTCCCGAAGCGGTCGATGCAGCGGCCCAGCGCCGCCTCGGCGATATCGGCGTTGTCGTTGGCGGACAGGGTGCGCACAGCCTGTTCGCAGCCCACCTCGGCCAGCTCGGTCGCCACGTCCCGGCCGACATCAGGTCGGCCGGCCACGGCGACCTGACGCAGCGGCGATCCAGCCTGAACGATCTCGATCAGATCCTCATCAGTGAAGGCCGGTGAGAAATTGATCAGCGGCAAGGCGACGCTGTCGACATCGGCCGCCAGCTTGCGCGCGACATCCCGGGGAATCAGGTCCGAGGCTTTCAACGTCACCGCCATCGCGCGCCGCACCAGTTCGGCCGCGTCCTGGGCCAGCATGCGCAAGATTTTCCGTGCCGCCTCGCGGTCCTCGTCATGGAGTTCCGCCTTCTCCATGCTGCGGCACAGCTTGTGGGCCGCAGCGGCGCGCTCGTCCTCGTCCGTCGCCTTGATCAGGCGGCGGATGTCGATCTCGGTCAGGCGGGCTCGGTAGGCGGTCATGGGCGGGTCCAGGCTTTGTCGCTCAGCATCGGCCCTGCATCCTTAACGGGCGGTTCACCATCGCCGGATTCGGGATCAGAGGCTCTTGCTTGCTTCCGGAGCGAAAGCGCCGCCGAAGCCGCCGCTCTTGCCATCTCCGTCCTGTCCTATCAGCAAGGCCAGCAGGCTCTGATCCTGTTTCAGCCGGTCCAGCCGGGCCGCCAGCATCCGGTCCCGCTCGGTCAGGTCCGGCGCGGCCGGCGTAGCGCTCGCCGGGGCGGGCGCTCCATCGCCGGCGCTGCGTTGCAGATTGGCGTGCACCTCGGCCACCGTCGCGGGCCGACCGTCGCGGTAGAAGATGGACCGATTGGCGGCGGCTGCTTCGGGGAAGAGCGTCACAGCGCTGGCGCCCGGCCGCCGGTCCACGGCGTCCATCAACTGCGCCGCCCCTGCTGGTCCAAGGAAATGCGCGGCGTAGAGGTCGCCCGCGCCCGGTTCGCGCCCGGACCTGCCTCGCAGATAGGCGGCGTTCGACGCCGTCAGCTCCGCCGCCATGGTCGAGGCCGCCTGCGGGTCGAACCGCAGATCCAGCACGACGTTGCGCGCCGAACCCTCGACCCGCCAGCGTCCGTCCCCGCCGCGATAGATCAGGTCCGCGTACTGGCCGTAGCCGTGCTTGGCCCCATGCGCTTTCACGGTTCCGAGCCAGGTCTGTTCGATGAACTGGAACAGGCCCGCCGCCGATGAGGTTCGAGCCCGAGCCGAGGGGTTCATCGCGCTTTCGCGACGTGCCGTCCGAACGAGGAAATCAGCGTCCACGCCCGTGGCGTTCGAGGCGCGCCGAATGGCTGCCTCAACCCCGCCGACGGATGGAATCGCTCCGATATTCATGAGTCATGACGCTGAGGGTTCGTGGTTAACCAAATCCTAATAACCGCCGGAGCGTCCACAGCCACTTAACTTTCATCCAGCCGCGCCGCCACGGTGGCGCTTTCAAGGCGAAGCTTGCCCCAAACTTGCCGCCAGGTCAGCGCTCACCTTGTCCGTGGGACGCTGTGGGGACGGCGATAGACAGGGATGAGACGGCCATGATGATCGAGACAGCAGGCGGCCCCGGACTGGTGAGCCCCATCGACTTCCACGAACGCAAGACTCCGCGGTTCTCGAAAGCGACCTGGGTCGCGGTCGGTATCGTCGTCGCGGCCCATGTCGGCCTCGGCGCGGCGATGTACTATCAACGGTTCGAGATGCCGCAAGTGGAGGCGCCGCCACAGCAAAATCCGTTCGACGTCACCATGGTCCGGCCGGAGCCCAAACCCCTCCCCGAGCCCAGGCCCATCGACCCCGCTCCGCCCAACACCCGGGTCAACGAACCGACGACCCCGGCGCGCGATGTCGAGACCGTGGTCGTGACCCAAGGCGAGACAGTCGCCGACAGCACCACCATCACCACAACGACCCGGTCGCCCGACCCCGTGGACGACGCCGCGCCGGTCGAGACGGTTCGCCCGACGCCGTCGGCGGTCATCACCAACCCCAGTTGGTCGCGCCAGCCGTCGGCCGATCAGATGATGCGGGCCTATCCGGAACGGGCGATCGCGGCGGGGGTGGCGGGTTCGGCGTCGCTGAACTGCCTGGTGCTGCCCACGGGTGCGGTGACTGACTGTAACGTCACGCGGGAGACGCCCGGCGGCTATGGTTTCGGTAGGGCGGCGCAGAGCCTGTCGCGCCAGTTCCGGGTTAATCCGCGCACCGTTAACGGCGCCGCGGAGGGGTCGCGGGTGAGCGTCAACCTGCGCTTCAACCCGCCGGTGGACTGATCAGGCGAACCTGAGCGGATCGAGGGCGGCGGCGTCCGCCATGGGCGTCCTGCCCTCGATTCCGTCCGCTGTAATCCGGGCGACGAGCGGCCCCATCAGCCAGCCGTTGCGTCGCGGCGCCAAGGCCAGGTGCAGGCCCGGCTCGCCCGAGGGGCCGGCCAGCGGCAGGCCGTCGGCGGTCGCGCCGCGAATGCCGACCCTGGTCGGCCCGGCGTCGCCCGTCACCTCCAGCAAGGCCAGACCGGCCTCGACCTGCCGCACGGCCTCGTCCGGATCGGGCTCGAGATCGCGGCGGCCGGGCTCCATGGTGGCGCCGATGACCACGCCGCCCTCGCAGGGCGCGGCATAGACGCCGGGGTCTCTGACCACCCGGCGCGGGGTCGCTGTGGCGACGAATGTCAGTTGGCCGCGGATCGGCGTGATGGCCGATACACAGGCGGCGACGGAGCTCGGCAGGCCGGGAACAGGCTCCCCGGCGCCGGTAGCCAGCACCACCGTGGCGCTGAACCAGACACGGCCGTCGCCCAATTCGACCCGCCAACGGCGGGCGTCGCCGGCCAGGCGTGCGACCTGGCCCCGCACCATCGCGAGACCCGACGTCCGCGCCAGCGCCTTCAAGGCCGGAGCGACCTCGACGCGCCAGTCTTCGGGGGTGGTCAGGCCGTCTGGGTTCAGTTGGGCGTCAAAGCCGAGCAAGCAGAGGCGGGCAACCGCAGCCTCGGCCTCTGGTCCACGCCAATCCGCGCCCTCGCGCAGCAGCTTCAGCCCTTGGGACTCTGCGAAGACGGGCCAAAGGTCGCGGGCGCGCTTCAGCAGGGCGGCGCGCGAGGCGGTCAAGTCCTCCGACAGACTCTCCAGCGCCGGGGCGATCATGCCGGCGGCGATGGAGGAAGCGTTCGGGCCGCCTGGGTCGATGACGGTCACGGCGTGGCCGCGCGCGGCCAGTTCGGCCGCTGTGCAGAGGCCGAGCACACCGGCGCCGATGACGATCACATCAGGGGAGGAAGCCACGGGCGATCAGATCGACCGCCCGGGCTCGGAATGCAAGGCGCTATCGCGAACGACACGGTCGTTCGCTGCTTGAGCCCGGTTGCAAGGCGCTATCGCTACTCCGCCGCGATGGCTGCCGCGCGGGCGCCCCCGATGCGCGCGACAAGCGCCGCGTGCTGCTCCCACAGCGCCGCGGGCAGGCGATCGCCGAACTGGGCGTAAAAGTCCGGGATCAGCGACGCCTCCTCGGCCCAGACGGCGGCGTCAACGTCCAGCAGGGTCGACAGGTCGGCGTCCGACAGGGTCAGGCCCGACAGGTCCAACGCCCCGCGGGTCGGTACGCGCCCGACCGGCGTGTCGACGGCCTCGGCCTCGCCGTCCAGACGTTCCGAAATCCACTTGAGGACGCGGGCGTTGTCGCCAAAGCCCGGCCAGACGAACTTGCCTTCGTCGTTCTTGCGGAACCAGTTGACGAAATAGAGGCGCGGCAGCCTGGCCGCCTCGGTGCGCCCGTCCATCGACAGCCAGTGGGCGAAATAGTCGCCCATGTTGTAGCCGCAGAAGGGCAGCATGGCGAAGGGATCGCGGCGCAGGGTCCCGATGGCGTTCTCGGCGGCGGCGGTGCCTTCCGAGGCCACGGTCGAACCCATGAACACGCCATGTTCCCAGTCAAAGGCCTCCGTCACCAGCGGCACGGCCGAGGCGCGGCGGCCGCCGAACAGGATGGCGTCGATCGGCACGCCCATCGGATCCTCCCATTCCGGCGCGATGGTCGGGCATTGCGAGGCCGGAGCGGCGAAGCGGGCGTTGGGGTGGGCGGCGGGCTCGCCGGATGCCGGGTCATGGGCGGCGCCCTTCCAGTTGGTCAGGCCTTCGGGGGCCACCTTGGTCAGACCTTCCCACCACACGTCATTGTCGGCGGTCAGGGCCGTGTTGGTGAAAACGGTGTTGGAACCCATCGTGGCCAAGGCGTTCTGGTTGGTGTTGCGGCTCGTGCCCGGGGCGACTCCGAAGAAACCGGCTTCCGGATTGACGGCATACAGGCGGCCGTCGTCGCCGAAGCGCATCCAGGCTATGTCGTCGCCGATGGTCTCGGCGGTCCAGCCGGGAATGGTCGGCTGGAGCATGGCCAGGTTGGTCTTGCCGCAGGCCGAAGGGAAGGCGGCGGCGACGTATTTGGCGCGGCCCTTTGGATCGGTCAGCTTGAGGATCAGCATGTGCTCGGCCAGCCAGCCCTCATCGCGGGCCATGACCGAGGCGATGCGCAGGGCATAGCATTTCTTGCCCAGCAGGGCGTTGCCGCCATAGCCAGAGCCATAGGACCAGATCTCGCGGGTTTCGGGATAGTGGACGATCCACTTGTCCTCGTTGCACGGCCAGGACACATCGGCCTGGCCCTCAGCCAGCGGCGCGCCGAGGGTGTGAACGGCGGGCACGAAGACACCGTCGTCGCCCAGCACGTCCAGCGCGGGCTGGCCCATGCGGGTCATGACGCCCATCGAGACGGCGACATAGCCGCTGTCGGTGATCTCGACGCCGAGGGCGCTGATCTTCGAGCCCAGCGGGCCCATCGAGAACGGCACGACATACATGGTCCGGCCCGCCATGCAGCCGTCGAACAGGCCGTTCAGGCGGGCGCGCATCCCGACCGGATCGGCCCAGTTGTTGGTCGGGCCGGCGTCGATCTCATTGGCCGAACAGATGAAGGTGCGGCTCTCGACGCGGGCGACATCCTTGGGATCCGAGGCGGCGTAGTAGCAGCCGGGCCTTTTCGTCTGGTCCAGTTCGCGCAGCGTGCCCCTGCCGATCAGGTCGGCGACGATGACGGCCTTTTCGGCCTCCGAACCGTCGCACCAGTGGACGCGGGCAGGCTTGGTCAGGTCGGCGATCTGCTCGACCCAGGCGACGAGACCGGCGTGGCTGGTCGGGGCCGGGTGAAGGCCCTGTATGGCGGATGCGGTCACAATCACTCTCCTGAACGTCGCCCGGCGATCTGCGCCGCCATGGCTCTCCCTTGCGTGATATCACGCAATGTTTCAGGGGCGGAATGACATCTAAGGCGACGCGGCGTCAACCAATGCACGTTTCAACCTCTCGCGAGCGGGTCGCCCGGCGGGGCCTGCATATTTCCGGTCGCGGAGAGGGGCGACGCGGGGTATCGGGACGGTCATGCAGACGTTGGACCCGATGACCGCGACTCCCTCGGGCGCCCTCGCCTCGCCCGCCGTGGCGCGGAATACGCGGCCGATCCTCGAGGTGCTCAAGGCCCATATGCCGGGGCGGGGGCGGGTGCTGGAGATCGCCGCCGGCTCGGGCGAGCACGCCGTGGCCTTCGCAGCCGCCCTGCCGGGGCTCGACTGGACGCCCAGCGATCCCGGCGTCGAGGCTCGGGCCAGCATCACGGCCTGGGCGACGGCGGCGAGCCTGCCGAACCTGCGCCCACCGCTGGCCTTGGACGTGCTGGACCCGGCGACCTGGCCCAAGGAGCCGCTGCAGGCCGTGGTCTGCATCAACATGATCCATATCAGCCCGTGGGCGGCGACCGAGGGGCTGATGGCGCTGGCGGGGAGCCGGCTGGCGACCGGCGGCCTGCTGGTCCTGTACGGGCCGTATCGCGAGGCCGACGTTCCGCTGGCGGCCTCCAACGCGGCCTTTGACGAAAGCCTGAAGGCCCGCGATCCGGACTGGGGGCTGAGGGATCTGGACGCCGTGGTGGCGGCGGCGAAGGCCGAGGGGCTGGCGCTGACGCGGCGGGTCGAAATGCCGGCGAACAATCTGATGCTGTTGTTCCGACGGGTCTGACCGGCCCCTTGTGCTTCCGGCGGGGATGTGGCGGCATTCCCGGCGAAGCTGGCTGAACCTTATCGAAAGCGCCGACATGAAACGTCTCCTCCTGGCTCTGGCTGTTCTGGCCGTCGCGGCTCCGGCTTGGGGACAGACGCCACCGACGCCCGCGCCGGTCCCGGCTCCGGCTCCGCCCTATGGCGCGCCGATTGGGCTGGAGGCGGCGCAGGCGCTGATCGACCGGGCCATGGAGGCCGCCCGCGCCCGCGGCTTCCGCCTCGCGGTCGCCGTGGTCGAGCCGTCGGGGGAACTGGTCGCCTTCGGGCGGATGGACGACGTCCAGTATGGCTCGATCAATGTCGCCCAGGCCAAGGCCCGGTCCGCGGCCCGGTTCCGCAGCGCCACCGCCGCGGCGGAAGAGCGGCTGGCGGGCGGTCGCATGGCCCTGCTGGCCATCGACGGGCTGATGCCTGTCGCCGGCGGCGTGCCCATTGTCGTCGACGACCGGGTGGTCGGGGCCATCGGCGTGTCGGGCGCATCGTCGGCGCAGGACGACGAGGTGGCGCGGGCGGCCATCGCGGCAGTGACGGGCGGCTAGACCCGGCTGCGCCTGACCGGTAGGACCCGGCATGGCGTTTTCCCGAACCTATGACGGCGATGAGCCGGTCCGGATCAACAAATGGCTGGGCCAGACCGGCGTCTGTTCGCGGCGCGAGGCGGACGCCCTGATCGCCGACGGCCTGGTCTCGGTCGAGGGCGAGGTGGTGACCGACGCGGGCCGCAAGCTGGAGCCCGGGCAGACCCTGACGCTGAGCGACCGAGCCACGGCGGCGCTGGCCGAGGGCGTGACCATCGTCATGCACAAGCCGCTGGGCTTCGTCTCGGGCCAGCCGGAGCCGGACAAGATCCCGGCGGTGCGGCTGATCACCGAGGCTAACCGGGTCGGACCCGGCGCAGTTCCGGCCGAGGACGCCTCCCTGCCCCCGATCGGGCGGCTGGACGAGGATTCGCGGGGCCTGTTGCTGCTGTCGTCGGACGGGGTGGTGGCCAAGGCGGTGATCGGGCCGCAGTCCGATCTGGACAAGGAGTATCTGGTCCGCGTGAGCGGCGACATCACCGAGAACAAGCTCAAATTGCTGCGTTTCGGCCTGATGCTGGACGGGCGCCAGTTGAAGGCCGCGCGGGTGAGCCGGATGGAGTCCTTCCGGCTGAAATTCATCCTGCGCGAGGGCCGCAACCGCCAGATACGGCGGATGTGCGAGATGGTCGATCTCGAAGTTGTCGATTTGATCCGTGTACGGATCGGGCCGCTGAAGCTCGACAACCTGCCCGAGGGCCGGTGGCGGATGCTGACGCCTGAGGAGCGTACGGCGCTGGTCGGCTGAAGGGGCGAAAGGGTACGATCCTGCTCTGAAAATTGCGGATCGAATTTCAGGAAGCGGACCCCCGGGGGTCGAAGGGCGGGCGCCGGATCCTGCGCGGACGCGGCGGGGGTTTGGAAGACTGTCAAAGACCGGCCCGGCGGGCATTTGACCAGTATGCACACACCTGCGTCAAAATTGGTCGCAGGCGCCTGCGGGCCGTCGTCCGCAGGGTCGGGACGGCGCCTTCGGGGCCGCAAAGGGCGAGATTATACGGGGCGGGAAGACACTGTTTCGGCGGCGGGAAACGGTTTGGCTTGTCCGGCGTTTGGCCCCTGCCCGACGGAAACACCGGCTGGCCCTCCGACCAGCAACCCCGTACAGGCCATCCATGTCCTCCGACGACGAAATCATCGACGCTGCCTTCGTGCGCACGGTGCTGGCCGCCTCCAACGACTGTATCAAGGTGTTGAACCTCGACGGCGACCTGGCTTTCATGAGCGAGGGTGGGCAGCGTGTGATGGAGGTCAGCGACTTCAATCAGTTGCGCGGTTGCCCCTGGCCGTCGTTATGGGAGGGTCAGAGCAACGCCGAGGCGAAGAAGGCCGTCGCAGAGGCGCGGGCGGGGCGCAACTACCGCTTCCAGGGGCCGGCTGACACCCTCGCGGGCAATCCACGATGGTGGGATGTGCAGGTCACGCCCATCCCCGGCCCGGACGGCCAGCCCGCGCGCCTGCTGTCGGTGTCGCGCGACATCACCGGGCTGAAGCGGTCTGAGGATCAGCACCGGCTGCTGGCGCTGGAGCTGAACCACCGGATCAAGAACGTCCTGGCCATGGTGCAGGCGATCGCCAGCCAGACCTTCCGCGCCACCTCGGACCCGACTGAAGCCAAGGCGGCTTTCCTCGACCGGCTGGGGGCGCTGGGGGCGGCCCAGGATCTGCTGACCGAGACGACCCTGACGGGCGCGCGCATGGCCGACATCGTCGCCGACGCCTTCCGCCCGCATGGGCGCGAGGGTCAGGTGACGGCCTCGGGACCGGAGGTCGACCTGTCGCCGCGCTGCGCCCTGGCCATGTCGCTGGCGCTGCACGAGCTGACCACCAATGCGATCAAATACGGCGCCCTGTCGGCCGACGGCGGACGGGTGATGGTCAGCTGGACGGTGACCCCGGGCAAGGACGAGACGGCCTTCGTCCTGACCTGGGCCGAAAGTGGCGGCCCGCCGGTCGCCCGGCCGACCCGCACGGGCTTCGGCTCCGGCATGATCCAGCGGGCCCTGTCCGGCTATGTCGGCGGGGCGACGACGCTGGCCTATAACGCGGCGGGGGTGGTGTTCACGCTGACGACGACGCTGGAGGCTTTGACGGCGGAGGTGAAGTGAGCGGCCCTACATCGCCCACGCCAGCATCCACATCGCCATGCCGACCATCATCACATTCTCCGTCAGGGAGACAAACCCCAGCGGGACGTTCGATGTGCCGCCGACGCAGGCGCATTTGAGCTCGCGCTTGTCGACATAGACAGCCTTGAACACCGAGACCGCGCCTATTCCGCCGATGAACAGGGCGACCGGGGCGGACAGCCAGGTCAGGGCCCCGGCCAGCATCAGCACGCCCGCGCCCAGTTCGGCGAAGGGGTAGACATAGCCGTAAGGCACCCAGCGCCGGGCCAGAAGGTCGTAGTTCAGGAACATGGTCGAGAAGCGCTCGACGTCCTGCAGCTTGAGCATGGCCAGCAGACACATGGACACGGCGATGAAGTTCGGCAGGACCATCGCCGTGATCGTCCGCATCGACAGCCAGTCGATGGCCAGGGCGATCAGGGCGGCGACGGCGAAGACCGCGATCACCGGGGTGTAGCTGGTCGCGCCCGGCTCCGGGACCTTCTGGCCAAAGAAGCGGCGCAGGTCGTCGTAGCCGCCGATGCGGACGCCGTCGATGAAGGTCTGGGGCGTGGTCGGCACGCCGTGCTCGGCCTTGAAGGCGTCGGTCTCGGCGCGGGTCTTCAGGTGATGGTCCTCGATCCTGTAGCCCTTGCGGCTCAGCAGCCAGCGGGCCTTCTGGCCCGAGGGGCAGAGGTGGTCGGGCATGACCATTCGGTAGAGGACGGCGGTCTTTTGTGGTGCGGACATCGGGTTTCTCCAGTTGCCGATAACGGTCCGCGCCCCATGTAGGGTCCGTACCATGGTCCGGAGTCAAGAGATGCCCCCTGCCCGGTCTGCGATGACCATCGCGCGGTTGGCCGCGTCCGCCGGCGTGGGCGTTGAGACGGTGCGTTACTACCAGCGCCGGGGGCTGCTGGAGACACCGCCGCGGCCGGACGGAAGCGGCTCGGGCGGGGGGGCGCGGCGCTACGGGGTCGAGGATGTGCGACGGCTGCGGTTCATTCGCTCGGCCCAGGCGGCGGGCTTCACCCTCGAGCAGATCGGCGAACTGCTGGCGCTGGACGCGGGGACGGACCGGGCCCGGGCGAGGGTGTTGGCGGGGGCGCGGCTGGGGGAGCTGGATGCGAAGATCGCGGAGCTGGAGGCGGCGCGAGCGGCGTTGCGGCGGCTGGCGACGGCGTGCGCGGACGGCGGGACCGGGCCGTGCCCGATCCTGGAGGCGTTTGAGGGGTAGCGCGACCCGCGACTGCGAGTACTCGCCTTGTCATCCCGGAGGCGCCGCGGGCGTCATCGGGGACGGCCCGATGACGCAATCAAATCGCCGTACAGATCGGCCCAGTGAGGATTCGTCTCTTCGATCAGGGCGAATTTCCACGGCCGCAGCCAGCGTTTGATGCGCTTTTCTCGTAGGATCGCCTGATCGACGTAGCGGTGGTGTTCGTACCAGACCAGCCGGTCCGTTCCCCGCTCCCGGCTGTAGCCGTCGATCTGCCCATGCTTGTGCTCGCCGATCCGCCGGATCAGATCGTTGGTCATGCCGACGTACAGCCAGCCACAGGGACCGCTCGCGACGATGTAGACCCAATAGCTGTGGTTGTTCACGGCCGCTCCCTTTGAACAATCTATCCGCGCTCTTGCGAAGGCGTCAAAGTAGAACCGCTCCCTTGTCATCCCGGCCGAAGCGAAGCGGAGAGCCGGGACGGGACCCAGCAAGAAATCCATCCCTTCCGGACAGCCCGATTGGGCTGAGCCGGAAGAAGGGCTGCCGCCGACGGTCTGTTGAAGGGGGGCGCCGCCGGGGGGTCACCCCAACCTGTCTCCCGGCTCAGCCCAAGCGGGCTGTCCGGGAGGGGACAGGGGGGATGGCGCGTCCCGTCCCGGCTCTCCGCTTCGCTGCGGCCGGGATGACAAGGAGGGCCCCGTTCAGAGAAACGGCCCCACCTTCTCCTCCAACAGCGCCACCAGCTCGGGCTGCATGAAGGCGTAGTCGTCAGGGATGTCGAGGCAGATGACGCGGGCGCGCTTCAGCTGTGGCTTGAAGCGGCGCTGGAGTTTGGCGCGGTGGGCGCGCTCCATGACGAAGATGATGTCGGCCCATTCCACCAGCTCGGCGGAGCATTGTTCCTCCGCATCGGGCGCCAGGCCGGCGGAGGCGGTCTCGACGCCGGGCCATGAGGCGAACACCTGCTCGGCCGTGGGGGAACGGAGGCGGTTGCGGGCGCAGAGGAAGAGGAGGTGGGTCAGGGGTACTCACCCACCGGGGCTCTTCCGCGCAACCCACGTCTCAACGATGAAAGTCGCCATTGCTCCAGCCAAGTTGACGGCGAGTTGGGCGTGGCGCGGCGCGGGCTTTATCGGCAGCCTTCCTTGCCCGTGAGAGTCGCTGATGCGGTTTCTGAGGGTGCCGAGACCCTGAACTACGCTGGCACAGCCCCCAAGCACCTGCTTGAAGACCTCTTCCGTGTGTTGGGACGGCGCGATATTGAGCGCCGATGATGCCTTGCTGTAGAGCTTGGGCAGATCGTCCCTGTCGGCATAGGCTACCCCTGCGTCGTCGAGGACGTGCTTGCAGACGGTTTCAAGCAGCGTTCTCGCGGCAGTGATCGCCCCTTCTGGATCGTTCTGCCGACGCGTTAGCGCTTTTTCCCAAACCGCGTGGACCCCTTCAACATCGAACGACGCCAGCACCTCCGACGCACTCGCATCAAGCGGCGCGCTACCTTTGCCTTCAAGGTGATCGAGTAGCGGAACGAAGGCCTCACGAATGATCGTTCTGCGCCCGGCATAGCTGCCCGCCTGCTCGCTAATCCAACCCCAGAAGCCGCTTAGGTCTCGACATGTTCGGACGAAGGAGGGCAGCAAGACTTTCGTCTCAGTCCCTTCCATGAAGTGACGCCGGAGCGCGACGTAGGTGCCATTGTCCGGCGTCGTGCCCGTGGCGCGAGCAATCATCATGTTCTGGAGGAACAGGGCCCGCTCCGCCTCATCAGTCGGGACGTCCTCCGGCAGGTTTGGATCAGCCCATGTCATACCAGTCAAAGGTATCGCTTCTTCGCTTGGTCCGCGACATGACAGGCATGGTGGACGAGGCGGGTGTTTTCCATCGTGTAGCCATCGCAAGCGTTGAAGCGGTCAAGTTCCGCATATTTGTCCGGCAACTCCTCGCCACACAGCGGGCATAGGCCATTCTGCTCGATGCGCTTGGCGGCCTTGATCTTGTTCCGCTCGGCTGGAGTGCTGCGTTCATCATAGCTCAGGCGAACAACTAGCCGCCGCCGAGCCGCAAACAGAAGCTCGCGATCACCGCCAGCGAGATCAGCGAGCTTGCCCCTGATTTCGTCGAGCAATGCGTTGACGTGCGAAAGCTCGTCTGGGGTCAGCCGCCTGTTCGCCATGCTGCTTGAGTTCACCTTCCCTGAGACAGGCCTCTAAAGCGGAATATTATCGTGCTTCTTCCACGGATTGCTCTGCTGCTTGTTCTTCAGCGTCCGTAGCGCCCGGATGAGCCTTCTCCGCGTTCCGTGCGGCATGATTACGTCGTCGATATAGCCGAGCCCCGCCGCCACGAAGGGGTTGGCGAAGCGCTCCTTGTATTCGGCCTCGCGCGCGGCCAGCGCCTCGGGGTCGCCGGCTTCCTTGCGGAAGATGATCTCGACGGCGCCCTTGGCGCCCATCACGGCGATCTCGGCCGAGGGCCAGGCGTAGTTGACGTCGCCGCGCAGGTGTTTGGAGCTCATCACGTCATAGGCGCCGCCATAGGCCTTGCGGGTGATGACGGTCAGCTTGGGCACCGTGGCCTCGGCATAGGCGAACAGCAGCTTGGCGCCGTGTTTGATCAGGCCGCCGTATTCCTGACGCGTGCCGGGCATGAAGCCGGGCACGTCGACGAAGGTCACCAGCGGGATGTCGAAGGCGTCACAGAAGCGCACGAAACGGGCGGCCTTGCGGCTGGAGTCGATGTCGAGCACGCCGGCCAGGACCTGGGGCTGGTTGGCGACGACGCCGACCGTTTGCCCGTCGAGGCGGCCGAAGCCGGTGACGATGTTCCTGGCGAAGTCCGGGCCGATCTCGAAGAATTCGGCCTCGTCGACCGTCTTGAGGATCAGCTCCTTGATGTCATAGGGCTGGTTCGGATTGGCCGGGACCAGGGTGTCCAGGCTGGCCTCGTCGCGCTCGGGGTCGTCATAGCTGTCGCGGACGGGGGGCTTTTCGCGGTTCGACAATGGCAAAAAGCCGATCAGGCGGCGGACCTCGCTGAGGGCCTCCAGATCGTTCTCGAAGGCGCCGTCGGCGACGCCGGATTTCTGGGAGTGGACGCGGGCGCCGCCCAGGTCCTCGTGGGTGACCACCTCATTGGTGACGGTCTTCACCACGTCCGGGCCGGTCACATACATATAGGACGTGTCCTTCACCATGAAGATGAAGTCGGTGATGGCCGGGGAATACACGTCCCCGCCGGCGCAGGGACCCATGATGACGCTGATCTGGGGGATGACGCCGCTGGCAAGCGTGTTCTGGAGGAAGATGTCGGCATAGCCGGCGAGGGATTCCACGCCTTCCTGAATGCGGGCGCCGCCGGCGTCGAACAGGCCGATGATGGGCGCGCCGTTGGTCATGGCCATGGTCTGGATCTTGACGATCTTGGCCGCGTGGGCGCCCGAGAGCGAACCGCCGAAGACGGTGAAATCCTTGGAGAAGACATAGACCAGACGGCCGCCGATGGCGCCGCGGCCGGTGACGACGCCGTCGCCGGGGATGCGCTGGGTCTCCATGCCGAAGTCGTGCGAGCGGTGCTCCACGAACATGTCGGTCTCCTCGAAGGAGCCCTCGTCCAGCAACACCTCGATCCGCTCGCGCGCGGTCAGCTTGCCCTTGGCGTGCTGGCTGGCGATCCGGGCTTCGCCGCCGCCGAGCTTGGCGCCCGCGCGGCGCGCTTCCAGCTGTTCGAGGATGGTGTTCATGCGGCGTCTCCTTGAGCGGGAGGCTTAAGGACGGCCGGGGGCGGAGGCAAGCGCCCCTCCACCATGCTTCGCATGGTCCCCCTCCCCCGTCGGGGGAGGAATGGCGCGCCGTCAAGTCCCCCCCATCGGGGGAGGGGGACCGCCGGAACGGCGGTGGAGGGGCTTTACCCAGAGAACCCCTCCCCCAGCCGGGCTGGTTCGATCATCCCGGCCAGCCGGGTCAGTTCGGCGACATGGGCGGCGAAGGCCTTGCGGCCGACGGCGGTCAGTGCCAACCACGTACGCTGACGCCCGGCGTGGGCCTGTTTGCGCAGCTTGATGTAGCCCGCCTCCTCCAGTTGTTTCAGGTGTTTGGAGAGGACGGAATCCGACACCGCGATCGCGTCGCGCACCATGGCGAACTCGGCTTCGTCGGCGGCCGACAGGATGGCGCAGATCTGCAGTCGGCCGGGGGCGTGGATGACGGGATCGAACTGCGGGACGGCGCTCATACGTCCCCCCGCATTTCGGCGCGATAGACCCGCCGCCACAGGCGCGAGCCGAACAGGGCGATGACGAAGGCCACCGCCATCACCCCCGCCACGACGAGCGGCAACCGGTCCGGATCGACCAGCCGGCGGACCATGACCATGCCCAGCATGGCGCCGGCGAAGACCGCGCCGAGGACGATGGCGACCCAGCGGGCGTTGCGCGGCGAGACGCCGGTCACCTTGACCCCGCTCCGGCGCGCCTCGGCCTGGAACATCAGCACCAGGGCCAGGACGCCGAGGGTCATGCCCGTGACATTGAACGGGCCGTCGAGCGCCTGGGCGCCGACCATCCCGGCCGAAATGGCGGAATAGGCCAAATCATATCGCCAGCCATGGGCGCCGACACGGTCATGCACCGTCTTGCGGGAGGCCGCGATGGCGGCGAGGGCCTCGGCGGGGGTGGGGTCATCGGTCATGGCGTGATCTCACTTTCTGGATTGGAAAGTGACTCTGACTTTCCACTTCGTCAAGTGATTATTTTCCAGACTGGAAAGTTAGACTTCCAACGCCCGGAACCACCGGTCCAGCAGCACGGCCTCGGCACGGCGGGCGGCGGTGCGTTCGGCGGCCTCGGCGTCTTCGCCCCACTGACGTTCCTGAAAGGCTTCGTCGAGCCGGCTGAGGTCGAAGGCGGCCTCGCCCGACAGCACACCGCGCTGGAGCGCCAGCGCCAGAACGGCCGAGCCCAGCAGGGGGGTGGCCATGGCCAGCCCGGTCAGGGCGAAATCATCGAGCCGCAGGGCCAGTTCGCGGACGCGGGCGATGGCGGCGGGGTCTTGGACCCGATGGCGGATGCCCTCGGCCGGTTCCAGGACGACGCCCAGCTCCAGCGCGGCCCAGTCGCGCCAAGGCGTCCACTCGCGGGCCTGTTCGGCGGCCAGCGAAGTCGGATGGTCGGCGAGGTAGCAGAGCAGGTCCGATCCGGCGAAGGCGGCGATCTCGTCGGCCACGGCCTCGCGGACCTGAGAGACCCGGTCGATGGCGGTGGAGGCCAGACGGGTGGCGGGCATGGTCGCCGGGTCGATGAACTCGCCCTGGGCGGCCCATTCCCCGGCCGCCAGACGCGCGGCGGCCGCGGTCGGCAGGCGCAGCGGGGCGTGGGCGGGCGTCTTGGGCGTGCGGCCGTCGAGGGTGACAGCCCAACCGCCCTCGCCTTCCGCCACGTCCACGGCCTTCCAGAAGCGTTTGAGCCGCTCCTCGGACTCGCGAAAGCCCTTGCGGGCGGCGACGTTGGGGTCGAGGGGCGGGATGTGCATCAGGCGGTTTCCCCGGCCATGGCGGCGAAACCGTCCAGGACCACGGCCAGTTCACCGAAGCTGGTCGTGACGTGGCGGGCGCCGGCGGTGCGCTGTTCCTCGATGGTGTGGAAGCCCCAGCTCACGCCGAGGGGCAGGACGCCGGCGTTGACGGCCATGGTGGCGTCGTGGGCCGTGTCGCCGATCATGACCGTCGTGGCCGGACAGGCGTCGCAAGCGGCCATGGCGGCGTGGAGCATGGCCGGATGCGGCTTGCCGGGTCCGTCGTCGACGCAGTGGCTGGACAGGAACAGGTCGGACCAGCCCTCGCGGGCCAGGTTGCGGGTCACGCCGCGGCGCGACTGCCCGGTCGCCAGCGCGAGACGCCAGCCGTCCCGGTGCAGGCGGCGCAGCAGGTCCATCGCACCGTCGTAGAGCGGCTCGTGGAAGTCCGGGTCGGCGTTCATGCGCTGGAAGGCCGCCTTGAAGCCATCGACGTAACGATCCAGCGTCGGCGCGTCGATCCGGGGCGCGATCAGGCGCAGGGCGTCGTGCAGCGGCAGGCCGATGCCGATCCGCACCGTCTCATAGTCCGGCTCGGGCAGGCCGACGTCGCGCGACGCCTCGACGGCCGCGCGCAGGATCGACGCCCGGCTGTCCACCAGGGTGCCGTCGATGTCGAAGACCGCGAGGGGACGGGCCCTCATTCCTCCCCCATCGGGGGAGGGGGACCATCCGAAGGATGGTGGGGGGGGTTGCTCCTCATCGCTGCCGTTTCACCCCTTCGAACGGATCGCTCTCGTTGCCCTCGGCTTCCTCGAAGCCGAAATGAACGAAGCCGGCGCGCATCTCGGGGCTAAGCGGCGCCTCGACCACCAGCATGCCGCCGGACGGGTGTTCCAGCTCGATGCGACGGGCGTGGAGCTGTAGCTTCAGGCCGCTCGACAGCTCCTTCGACGCCTCGTCGCCGTATTTCGGATCACCGAGGATCGGATGGCCGATCCCCGCCATGTGGGCGCGCAGCTGGTGCGTCCGGCCGGTGAAGGGCCGCAGGGCCATCCACGAGGCGCGGTGGGCCGCGCGGCTGATGGTGGCGAAGGCGGTCTCGGCCGGTTCGGCGCGCGGGTCCTTGCGGTCCGCGGGGCGCATCATCTCGAAGTCGTTGATGCCGGTCTTCTTCAGCGGCATGTCGATCTGGCCGGCGGCGGGCTTGGGATTGCCGATGACGATGGCCCAGTAGGTCTTCCTGGCCTGACGCCGGGCGAAGGCGCCCGCCAGCCGCTTGGCCGCCTCGGGACCCTTGCCGAGCAGCAGAACGCCCGAGGTGTCGCGGTCGAGGCGGTGGACCAGACGCGGACGGTCCATACCCTCCCCCCAGGCCGAGAGCAGGCGGTCGACGTGGCGGCTGGTCTTGGTGCCGCCCTGGACGGCGAGGCCGTGGGGCTTGTTGATGGCGATGACCATGTCGTCCTCGTAGAGCACGAGGGATTTGGCGAACTTGATGTCCTGCGGGCTGAGGGTGTGGACGTCGCCGGCCTGACGCGAGGTGTCATCAGGGATCGGCGGCACGCGCACGGCGGCGCCGGCGGTCAGCCGGCCTTCGGGCTTGATACGGGCGCCGTCGACGCGGATCTGGCCGCTGCGGGCCATCTTCTGCACCTGGATGTTGGACAGGTGCGGCCAGCGCCGGCGGAACCAGCGGTCGAGGCGGATGCCGTCCTCGGCCTCGCCGACATAGAGGGTCTGGACCTCGCGTTTGGGGGCGTCAGGGGCTTCCCGGATGGGTTCGTCGGTCAAGAAGCGGCTCCGAAGGCGCGGCGGGCGACCATCAGGCCGATGAACAGGGCGAGCACCGAAAGCGCCACCGAGGCGGCGACGTATCCGCCCGCCATGGCCAATTGACGGCGCTCGATCATCAACGCCGTCTCCATCGAGAAGGCGCTGAAGGTGGTGAAGCCGCCCAGCACGCCGACGGCGGCGAACAGGCGCAGGCTTTCGCCATGCGCCCCGCCTCTGAACGCCAGCCACCCCGCCAGCAACCCCATCAGCAGGCCGCCGACGACATTGACCGTCAGGGTGGCCCACGGCCAGCCCGTCGCGGGCAGCAGGCGGCCGATGCCGTAGCGGGCGACGGCGCCGAGAGCGCCCCCGGCTGCGACGATGAGAAGACGTGTCATGATGCGGGGCTTATACTGGACTTCGCGACAAAGCGAAGGCGAGCGACCCTGACCGAAACTTCACTTGCCCTGCCACGCGGTTAACGCCGATATCTAGCCCAGCGGCGCCGCTTCGCGCCCAGGGGGAACGCCGTCGGCCCGACGGCGTCGATCCGCCATACTGACGGGCTGACGATTTAAGGGACCGCCGCACGCGCCATGTCGCAAGACGATCACAGCCACGGACACGGCGCACCGCTCGACGGGGGCCACGGCGGCCATGGCGAGGACGCCCGGCTGCACGCCGCGCCGAATCCACCCCCGCCCGGGGCCGAGGACAGTCCCCACCGGGCCGTGCCGTCGCCGACGCCGAGCCACGGCCGCGCGCCTCTGCGGGGAGGCGACGGCATCCTGCGTCCGATTTCCGAGAGCGAGTATTTCTCCGCCACGCCCGAGGCCGAGGCGATCGTCGGCTCGCATATCGACGAGTATTTCAACCAGCCGCTCGACATCTTTCCGTTCTGGGAGACCGACGGAAAGCCGGACCGGTTCCACGTCCTGTTCAGCCGCCAGATCGAGGAGCGGTTCCCGGTCGACACCGACATCCGCAGCCGCATCCACGGCTATGGCCGACGGGTGTTCAAGGCGCTGGTGACACACGTCACGGTCAAGCGGCTGAGCCAGGCCGGGGCGCTGGCCGCCTTCGCCGCCCTCGCCATCCTCGGCCCGGGCTGGTTCACGAGCTGGACCGGATCCGCTGCGATGGGCCTGGGACTGGCCGCCGGCGCGATGATCGCGGCGCTCGGCCTCTACTGGGGCCTGCAAGCGGTGCTGTTCATTCAGTACCGGTTCCAGCTGGAGAATGACTCCTACGAGCTGTCGCGCGAGATTGTGCAGCGGACGCGCGAGCTACAGAACCTGTTCACCAGCGCTCGCGCCATGGCCGATCAGGCTGAGACCCAGTTCCAGCAGGACGGCAAGGGCTGGGGCCAGCGGGCGCAGTATCTGACCCGGCTGACCATGTGGCTGGGCGCGCGGATGGAATATCTGGAAAAGCACGTCCAGATGGAGCTGTGGCGCGTGCGCCGCGAGCGCTACTGGATGCGCTGGGCCCAGCGGATCATGACACCGCTGGTGCTGGTCATCGGTCTGGCGGTGTTGGCCCTCGAGCCCGCGCCGGCGACAGGCGAGGCGGGTTTCCGCGCCCTCCAGGGACTTGCCGCCGTGCTGGGGGGTTTGGTCAGCTGGTTATCCTTTTTCCGCTGGCGCACGCCCGTGGCGGCGATCCAGGACAAGCTGGGTGTCGAGGGCTGGGTCCGCTACGCCTCGCTGGACGTCGACAACGCCGTGTCCGATCAGGTCCGGCGCGACAAGGAGCGGCTGGTCGAATACCGGGCGCTGACGCGGGGTGGGCGGTAGCGTCAGGACAACGCGTCCCTCATGTCAGCGAGCGTGATCATCAAGGTTCTCGGCGTGACGGGAGAGGGTTCGAATCCCAGCGCGCGGTAGAAATCGCTCGCTTCGGCCGAGATGGCATGAACGACCATTCCGCGAACACCAACCGTTTCCGCGACGGCGCTCACGCGTTGGGCCGCGTCGCGGAAAAGGGCTCGCCCCCACCCCTGTCCCTGCAGACGCCGGTCCACCGCCAATCGCGCCAGCAGCATCACTGGAACGGGGTCCGGCATGTTGCGACGAAAGCGCCCCAAGGCCTCGACGACCGAGATGGAGCCGGAAGCCAACGCGTACCAGGCAATGACGTCGCCATTGTCAGAGGCCACAAAGGTTCGTGAGCCGCCATGGGCCTGATTATATCTCGCGCGACGCCGCAGCCAGACATCCAAGGCCGGAACGCCGCTGTCGAACGCCTCAAGCCGGTGATGATCCGCAAGAGGCTCAGGCCCCGAGATCAATCGTTCTTATCCCAAGGCGCGGGGGTCTGGAGGGCTCGCCGCAAGCGCTCATTCGGCCGCGGCGGTTCATCGAGACGGGCGATGAACTTGTCGTAGGCGTCGGGCTTAAGCACGAACAGAGTGCGATCCAGAATCGCGTCCTCGGCCGCCCGGCGGGTGGCGTCGAGGATGAAGTCAGTCCGGGTCTTGCCGGTCAGTTCAGCAGCGTGATCAATCAGACCGCGATCGGCGGCCTTGATGCGGATATTCAGGGTTTCGCGCACGGGGGCGGGGGGCATGACAGGGCTCCTATTGGAAATACCCTAGCAGATCGTAACGTCCCTGTCATTACATTGGCTCACCGCCGCAAGCTGTCCTGCACCGCACGGGCATCATAGACGTTCGGCCGGTCGGGTCGCTCGCCGTCGCCCATCAGCACCTCCAGCGTGGTTGAGATCGCGGAGGGGCCGCTGAAGTTCAGGCCGACACCAAGGCCAACTCCGGACGACGAATAGCCGCCGTAGCGACCGCTGGAGCGACTGGAGCCGTAACCGACCCCGATGCTGGGGCGCATGCCCCCGGCGCTGTCGAGCCGGCCGTCTGTCCAGCGCTGGGTGACCTCGAACCAGTCATGGCCCTCGGCCGTGGTCAGCTCGGCCGCGCGGAGCAGGGCCATGTCCATGACCGGACCCGGCGCGCCGACACCGTTGTAGGTGACGCGGAAGCGGTTGGACTCGATCCGTTGCTCGGCATAGCCCTGCCCGCCCGGCCCCATCTGGGCGCCATAGGGCGCGAGGCTGGCGCAGGCCGACAGGACGAGGCCGGCGGCGGCGATCAGGGGCAGGGTCAGGCGGGTCATGGCGGGTCTCCGGGCGTTCATTGAAGAAGCGTAGAGAAACAGCTGCGGTTCCAACCTGCGAAGGCCGGTGAACTCAGTCCTCCCCCACAGGGGGAGGGGGACCATGCGGAGCATGGTGGAGGGGGCCACCCGCGCGCTGGCGGATCACCAAGAGTACGCCATCAAGGTTCTCCAGGACGGCGCGTGCCGAGATCCGGAAGACCTCGACACCCCGCTCGTTCAGCCAATCCGTGCGGCGACGATCATGCCGCAAACTGTCGGGATGCTCGTGCACCCGGCCATCCACCTCAAGGGCAAGACGTAAGGCCGGACAGAAGAAGTCGACAATATAGGGTCCGATCGGATGCTGCCGACGGAACCGGAGCCCGCCGAGCCGGCGGCCCCTGAGCGCGGTCCACAGAACCACCTCCGGCAAGGTCAACCGGCGGCGGAGGTCGCGGGCGCGGCGGATGGTAAGCTTCGGTGCTTCCATGAAGACAACTTATCCGCGATTTACCCGGTTGTCAGCCCCCTCCACCGCCCTACGGGCGGTCCCCCTCCCCCTGTGGGGGAGGAATGCTAAAGCCCCGCCGCGGACTTCAACGCCTCGAAATCCTCGGGCGGCGGCGCTTCGACCGTGCGGTAGCCGCCTTCGGGGTGGGGAAACGTCAGTTTGGCCGCATGCAGCATCAGACGCGGCGCGGCGCGGCCGGCGAAGGTCAGGGCGCCGCCGTAGCGGGCGTCGCCGGCCAGTGGACGCCCGATCGAGGCCATATGGACACGCAGCTGGTGCATCCGCCCGGTGGCGGGGTCCAGCTCGACAAGAGCGCCGTCGTCTGTAGCCGAGAGCGTGCGATAGCGGCTGAGCGCCGCCTGGGCCCCCGGCGTGTCGGCCGTGACGGCGCGCATATAGCTCTCGCGGCCGATCTCCTGCCGCAGCAGCGGGGTTTCGATGGTCCCCGCCCTCGGCTCAGGCGCGGCGGAAAGCAGGGCCAGATAGGTCTTCTTGAACCGCCGCGCCTGCATCGCCTTGCCGAGGAAACCGGCAGCGGGCTTGGTTTTAGCAGCAAGGATCACGCCCGAGGTGTCGCGGTCCAGCCGGTGCACCAGATCGGGCCGCTTGCCGTTCGAACGCGCGAACGCCCACAGCAGATCGTCCAGCGTATGGGCCTGGATGCGGCCGCCCTGGCTGGACAGGCCGGCGGGTTTGTTGAACACGATCACCGACTCGTCTTCGTGGAGGATCCACGAGCGGACGGCCGCGATGTCGGCTTCGGACAGGGAAACGGGGGAACGGTCGGTCACCGCGCCTGCATAGGCGAAAGACCGACCGCCCGTCAGCCCCTCACCATCAGCGAAGCACGCCGCGTCCGGCCATCATCCGGCTGTACCAGAGGAGGAACAGGCAGCCCGCGAGGATGAAGGCATACATGATCATGCTGGACGCTCCCCCGAACTGGGCGCCGTCCGACATCCCGTACTGGTAGATCAGGCTGCCAATCAGGCCGAGGAGCGATACCAGGTAGACGTGAAAGGCCCATTTCATCCGCAACAGCAGCAACACCGATCCCAGCAGGCCGCCCCAGACACCGAATGCCCAGGCCGCGTTCGTCCAGGCCGGCATGGCGTTGACATAGGCAATGTGGGCCTCGGTCATCCCGGCGGCAGCCATAAAGGCGTCGCCCCCGGTATTGGTCATGTAGTAGCCGTAGGCGCCGTAGCCGTTCCACAGCAGGCCCGCCAGGCCGACCACCCACAGATGCCACGGCGTCTTCACTGTCATGTCCGTCATTTGCCCCTCCCAAGGTTGACGCCGGGGAGGCTACGCCGGGAACGATGTTACGGCAACGCTAACCGGCCGGGACCCGCCATGGCGGATTGATGCGGTTCTCGCCGGCGAAATACAGACACAGGCGATTGCCGTCGGGGTCGCGCAGGCGCGCCTCGCGCCAGAGCCAGCGCTGGTTCGCCGGATCGGTGTCAAAGACGACGCCAGCGGCCTTCAGGGCGGCGACCCGGTCATCGACATCGTCGCACTCGAAATAGACCATCGTCCCGCCGGGCGCGGGGGCCTCCGCGAGATGGATCGAGAAGGTCGCGCCGCCCGGGCAGAGGAAGCGGACGTAGTGGTCACTGGAGACGATCAGCTCCAGCCCGAGCCGCTGGTAGAAGGCGCGAGCGCGCGGGATGTCGCAGACGTCGACGGTGACCTGGTTCAGGTTCATTCGCCGTCGCCCTGTGTCTTCGCCCGCAGCGCCGCCCAGCGCTCCAGCCGCTCCTTCACCTTCGCCTCATGCCCCTCGCCCTTCGGGGCGTAGAAGGTGCGGCGCTCCATGCCTTCGGGGAAGAAGTTGGTGCCCGAGAATCCTTCGGGGGTGTCCGGATCGTACTGGTAGCCCTTGCCGTAGCCGAGCGACTTCATCAGCTTGGTGGGGGCGTTGCGGATGTGGGCCGGGGGCATCAGCGAGCCGGTCTCGGCGGCCGCCTTCTTCGCCGCCTTGAAGGCTTCGTACACCCCGACCGACTTGGGGGCGGTGGCGAGGTGGACGACGGCCTGGGCCAGGGCCAGTTCTCCCTCGGGAGAGCCCAGGAAGTCGTACGCATCCTTGGCCGCATTGGCGACCAGCAGGGACAACGGGTCCGCCTCGCCGACGTCCTCGACCGCCATGCGCACGATGCGACGGGCCAGAAACAGTGGATCCTCGCCGCCGTTCAGCATTCGTGCCAACCAGTAGAGGGCCGCGTCCGGGTCAGATCCTCGAACCGATTTATGCAGCGCAGATATAAGGTTATAGTGTTCTTCTCTGCTCTTGTCGTAAGCAGGCGCGCGGCGTTGCAGGGTAGCGGCCAGGCCCTGAACATCGAGGTCGCCGTCGGGCAGGGCGAACAGGGTCTCGGTCATGGTCAGCAGGTAGCGGCCGTCGCCGTCGGCCAGCGCCAGCAGCGCCTGACGGGCCTCGAGCGTCAGCGGCAGGGCCTTTTCCTCCTGCGTCTCGGCTCGGATCAACAGTTGATTCAGAGCCTCGTCATCGAGCCGTTTGAGCACGAACACCTGCGAGCGCGACAGTAGCGCCCCGTTCAGCTCGAATGACGGATTCTCGGTGGTGGCCCCGACGAGGGTGACGATCCCCTCCTCTACGAACGGCAGAAAGCCGTCCTGCTGGGCGCGGTTGAAGCGGTGGATTTCATCGACGAACAGCAGGGTCGACTGGCCGGCGGCGCGGCGCATGCGCGCAGCCTCGAACGCCTTTTTGAGGTCGGCGACGCCGGAAAAGACCGCGCTCAGCGACTGGAACTGATAGCCCGCGGCCTGGGCCAGCAGGCGGGCGATGGTGGTCTTGCCGGTGCCGGGCGGACCCCACAGGATCATCGAGCCCAGTCGCCCGGCCTCGACCATGCGCCGGATCGGCCCGCCCGGCCCCAGCAGATGGTCCTGACCGACCACCTCCTCAAGCGAGCGCGGCCGCAGCCGGTCGGCCAGCGGCGCCCCAACTTGCGATTCTGGGGGAGGATGGATGCCAGAGGCCTCGAACAGGTCAGTCATACGCGGTCATAGATAGGCGTTACGGGCGCGTATTTCACGCGTTAGTGTGGTCGCAAAGCGAGGAGAGCGTGACATGGCTGACGACCACAACGCCCAAGGCCCGACGACGGGCGTCACCCCCCACCTGACCATCCCCTCGCGCGGCGGCCAGGCGGCGATCGAATTCTACACCCGCGCCTTCGGGGCCACGGAAATCCGCCGTGTGCCGGCTGAGGACGGCGAGCGGCTGATGCACGCCCACCTCATGATCAACGGCGCCAGCGTGATGTTGAACGACGAATTCCCCGAGTTCGACGGCGAGCAGGACGTCGAGCCCAAGGGGGTGACGATCCACCTGCAGGTCGACGATGCCGACGAATGGTGGAACCGCGCGCTTCTGGCCGGCGGCGTGCCGCTGTTTCCGCTGGCCGACCAGTTCTGGGGCGACCGCTACGGCCAGCTGCGCGACCCGTTCGGCCACACCTGGTCAATCGGCGCGCCGGTCAAATAGGCGATCAGCGCACCACCAGAACGCCGCGCTGGCCGCGGCGCTCGACCATCAGCTGGGTTCCGCGCGGCAGGTTGGCCAGTTGCTGCGGCGAGGTCACGGTGCGGTCGTTGACGGCCATGATGACGTCGCCCGTCTGCAGACCGACGCCCCGCCGCGCATAGCTGTTGGACGCGACCCCGCCGACGACCACGCCGCTGGCGAAGGGATCGCCGCCGAGGCTGTCGGCGAGGGCAGGATTCAGGGCCAGAACCTGGGCGCCGGTCAGGCCGCCCGACTGGATCACCATCGCCCCCCGTACATCCGCGTCGCCGGGCAAGCGCTGCACACGTGCGTCCACGACCAGCGGCCGACCGTCGCGCAACACGGATACGCGAACGGTCTCATTGGGCTCGCGGGTGCCGATGCGGAAATTCAGGCCGCCCTGGTCATTGACCTCGGCCCCGTCGATGGCTGTGATGACGTCACCGAGGCGCAGGTCAGCGCGGTCTCCCGGACCGCCGGGCCAGATCTCGGTCACCACCAGACCCTGCGGCCGGTCGAGACCGAGGCTGCGGGCGATGTCGGCGCTGACGGAGTCGCCCTTGAGGCCCAGCCACGGACGGATTACGGCGGTGGCGCCGCCGACGGCGGAGTCCACCACCCGGCGCACGGCCGCCGCTGGTACGGCGAAGCCGACCCCCGAGGACGAGCCCGAACGCGAGAAGATGGCGGTGTTGATGCCGATCAGGTCACCGTCCATGTCGACCAGCGCCCCGCCCGAATTGCCCGGATTGATGGCCGCGTCGGTCTGGATGAAGGAGCCGCTGTCGGAAATGCCCGTCTCGGTCCGGTTCAGGGCGGAGATGATGCCGTTGGTCACCGTCTGGCCAACGCCGAAGGGGTTGCCGATGGCCAGCACCAGATCGCCGATCTGCTGTTCCTCGCGGTCGTCGATATTGAGGGTCGGAAGCCGCTCGTTGACGCCGTCAAGCTGCAACACGGCGATGTCGGATCGTTCGTCGGCCAGGATGATCCGGGCGTCGAATTCGCGGCGGTCGTTCAGCACGACCTTGATCTGCTGCATGCCGTTGATGACGTGATAGTTGGTCACCACCACTCCGTCGGCCCGGACGATGACGCCGGAGCCGACCGAGCCGACCTGCTGGGCGCGGGGGCCCTGCCCGAACATTGACCAGAACGGGTCCTGGACCTGCTGGACGCCGCGCGCGGAGACATTGACCACGGCGGGGGCGGCGGTGCGCACCACGGGGGCGAAGCTGGACTTCATCGCCATGGCGTCGCCGGGAACCACGCGGTTGTCGGCGAAGACCCCGTCCTGGGCCTTGGAATCGTTCGACTGGCCGCAGGCGGCGAGGGTCAGGGCGAGGGCTAGGGCGAGCGTGCGGGTCTTCATGGACATCCGGTCGTTCAGAGGGACGATGACAACGCCATTCCGCCCGGAATTCTGGACCGTATCAAGGCGCGCCCCGCGGCAAACGGCCCGGCCCGTCGCGTTCCGTCGGGGCCTTTCAGTCGATCAGGGCCGCCGCCGTGTCCCCGGCCCGCCCGTCGCCCGGAGGAACGGCCAGCCCCAGCAACCGCCCCAGCAAGGGCTGGACATCGACGCTGTCGAGGTCGCCCACTCGTATGCCCCGCGCCACGCCCGGCCCGTGGGCGATGAACAGCGCCCTCATCTCGGGCGCGGCGTTGTCATAGCCGTGAGCGCCGCCGGACCGGGTCACCGGCCGCGCCCGCGTGGCGATCAGCCAGCCGACCTCGGGCGAACAGACGATGGCGGCGACCCTCGGATTGGACCCCAGCACGAAGCGCGCCGGGATGTCGGCCTTGCGCCAGCACTCCGCATGGGGATGGCGCCCGACCAGCGCCGTCTCGACCTCGGCCTCGCGTCCCGGAACCGGATCGAGGAAGGTCACCGCGCCCGTGTAGACGATCCGCAGCGCCTCCGGATCCACCAGGTCGTCCAGCTGGATCACCCGCTCGGGCGAGGTCGCGGCCATGCCGTGGTCGGACACGATGACCAGTACGGCGTCGTCTTCCAGCCCCCGGGCCTTCAGCCCCGCGATCAGGCGGGCGATCGAGGCGTCCACCGAGGCCAGGGCCTCAACTGTTCCAGCGGCGTCCGGGCCGTTCTCGTGGCCGGCGGTGTCGACGATGTCGAAATAGAGCGTCGCCAAGGCGGGCCGCTCGGGCGGCGGCAGGTCCAGCCAGGCCAGCACCTGGTCCACCCGCGCATCGCCCGGCAGCGACTGGTCGAACCGGGTCCAGTAGGTCGGCCGCACGCCCCCGATCGCAGCCTCGGACCCGGGCCAGAACATTGTCCCGGTCACCAGGCCCGCCTTCTCCGCCGTGACCCAGATCGGCTCGGCCTGGTCCCACCAGCGGCGGTCCGTCACCGCCTCGGGTACGTCCAGGGCGAACCGGCCCAGTTCCGCATCGACCATGGCGTTGCTGACGATGCCGTGATGGTCGGGGTGCTTTCCGGTGACCAGCGTATAGTGGTTGGGGAAGGTGACGCTGGGGAAGGACGGCCGCATCGGGCCGCTCGCGCCCTCGGCCACGAGGGCGTTCAGGGTCGGGGTCACGCCGCGTTGCAGATAGTCCCACCGGAATCCGTCGATCGAGATCAGGATGACCGGCGGCCGGGCGGCCGGGGCGAAGGGTCCGGGCGTCGGCGTGCTCGCGCATCCAGCCACGATGAGGGCGCAGACAGCCGCGAAGGCGGTCGTCAGACGAGGCAGCATCGGAGACTCCATTGGCGCACCACATTGCCTATCCTTAATCCGCGACACCGATGCAACGCCTTGCTTCAGGTTGTCCGCCCGGCCAAGCTCGCCGCATGACAGCCGTGATTGAAACGCGTGGGCTCACCAAGACCTACGGAACCGTCCGCGCCCTTGACGGGCTGGACCTCTCCATTCCCCGGGGTGGGGTCTATGGCGTGCTGGGGCCGAACGGCGCCGGCAAGTCGACCCTGTTCCGCATCCTGCTGGGCCTGATCCGACCGACCGAGGGCACGGCGACCATCATGAACGGGCCGGTCGGCGACATCGCCCACATGCGCCTGACGGGCTCGATGATCGAGACCCCGCGCTATCCCCCCTATCTGACCGCACGGCAGGTGCTGCACTGGCTGGCGCTGGAGCACGGCATCGCCGGTACTGCGGACATTCCGTACTGGCTGGAACGGGTCGGGCTGTCCGAAGCGGCGGACCGCAAGGTGCGCGGCTTCTCAGTGGGCATGATGCAGCGCCTCGGCGTCGCCGCCGCCCTGATCAGCAAGCCCGAACTGATCATTCTGGATGAACCGACCAGCGGCATGGATCCTCCCGGCATCCAGGAGATGCGCGCCCTGATCCGCAGCCTGGCCAATGACGACGGCCTGACCGTCGTCCTGGCCAGCCACCAGCTGCTCGAGGTCCAGCGCGTCTGCGACCGCGTCGCCATCCTGAACAAGGGCAAACTGGTGCGTGAAGGCGCGGTCAGCGAGCTGACGGCTGTCGGCGAGCGCTTGCGCCTGTCGGCCGGACCGATCGACAAGGTTCTGTCCGTGCTGGGCGCCAAGGGCATCCGCGACGGCGAGGCCGTGCTGGCCGACGTCAGCCGCGCCGAGGGCCCGGCCCTGATCCGCGGCCTGGTCGAACAGGGCGTCGACATCCATGAGGCGCGCTGGGTCGGGACCGACCTGGAAAGCATCTTCTTCACCGAGACGGGCGCGGTGCATGCGCCGGAGACGATCCATGCTGTTTGATGCACTGGCCGCTGAAACCTATCGCATTCTGCGCAACCGGATGGCGGTCTTCTGGAGCGTGATCTTTGTTCCGGTGATCTTCGCCATCGGCGGCGTCGTCTTCCATGTCGTCAACAAGAACCAGGGCGATGCCGCCGCCGCGGCCGCCGGTCTGCCGGTCGAGGTCGCCGGGGCGCCGCTCAACCTAGCCGAATTCCTCGTCTTCGGCGCCCATCACGGGGCCAACGGCGTTCTCATGACCTTCATGCTGATCGGCGCGGCGACGGTCTATGCGACCGACTATCGCTGGGAGACCTGGCGGCTGATCAGCGCGCGGAACAACCGGACCTTCCTGATCCTGGGCAAGGTCGGGACGATGAAGCTGATGGCCATCGCGTCGACCCTCGCCATGTTGGTCGCCGGCTTCATCTACTTCCTGGCGCAGGCGATCATCTTCGACCGGCTGCCGACCTTCTCCGTGACGGCCGATATGGCGGGCGATGCGGCCCTCATCTGGTTCCTGTCCTATGTCCGGATCGTTCAGTACGGCCTGATGGCCCTGCTGACGGCGGTGGTGACGCGGTCGTTGCTGGCGTCCCTGTTCGTGCCCTGGGCGCTTGGCTTCGGCCAGTCGATCCTCGGCGCGCCGCCGGTCATGATGCTGCTGAAGCTGGATCCCGACGGCTGGCTCGCCCAACTGCTGATGCCGGGCCTGGCCTATGACACGCTGAAGAACCTCATCCAGCCGGGCATCGTGCGCGTGATGACCACCGAGGCCGCCCTCTGGCCCGCGATCGTCAGCCTGGCGGTCTGGTGCACCTTCCCGCTGCTCCTCGCCCTGGTCCTGTTCCGGCGTCAGGACCTGTCGAAGGAATAGCCGTCAAAGCGGCTTTTCCATCCAGACATTGCAGCGCGCATAGGGCGTCGGCTGGGCCGGCAGGTCGTGGAAGCCGAAGCGGCGGTACAGGGCGATAGCGTGGGTCTGGGCCGCATTGGTCTCCAGATACAGCCGCGGCGCGCCGCCGGCCCGCGCCGCCGCCTCGCAGGCCTCCAGCAGCCGCCAGCCGAGGTTGAGGCCCCGCGCACCCTCGGTCACGGCCATCTTGCCGACCTCATAACCGCCGTCGGCCATGGCCATCAGTGAACAGCAGCCGACGGGCTGTCCGTCTTGTTCGGCGATAAAGATGTGGCCGCCCTTGTCGAGAATGACGCCTTGCGGATCGGTGAGGACAAGCTCGTCCTTGGCCTCAAGCGCATAACCGCCGGCCAGCAGCCAGTCCTCGTTCAGCGACCGCCAGGCGGCGGCGTGGGCGGGTCCATAGGGAACGATGAGGAGGTCCATGACCTGTTCTCGCCGGAGCGGCTGCGGGCGGCAAGCGAGTGTCGCTTATGTCTTGCTTGTCGAGCTTGTGGCGGACGGATTGTCGAGATTGTCTCGCCCGAATTGTAGCGGGTCGCCAGGGCCGGTCCGGCGCCTGAAAAAAGGGGCGACCGGTTCGCACCGGCCGCCCCTTTGTCGTAGCCCCTACGTCGAAGCTTACGCTTCTTCGTCGCCCTCGATGGCGTAGACCGGACCCGAGTCCAGGCCCTTGGCGTCGGCGTCGCGATCGACGAACTCGATCACGGCCATGGCGGCGTTGTCGCCGTGGCGATAGCCGGCCTTCATGATGCGGATATAGCCGCCGTTGCGTTCGGCGTAACGCGGGCCGATCGTCTCGAACAGCTTGCCCACCTGCGGCACGTCACGGACCTGGCTGATGGCCTGACGGCGTGCGTGCAGGTCGCCCTTCTTGGCGAGGGTGACCAGCTTTTCGACGAAGGGACGCAATTCCTTCGCCTTGGGGAGCGTGGTCGTGATCTGCTCGTGCTTGATCAGCGACGCAGCCATGTTGGCGAACATGGCGGTCCGGTGGGCGCTCGTACGACCGAGCTTGCGATAGGCGGCGCCGTGGCGCATCGGGGTCTCTCCTACTCAACCCCGGTTTCCGCGCCCATCCTGAAAAGGATGGCCGGACCTTGGGCTAACTCATTCTAACCGCTCCGCGAACCCGCCAGAAATCTGGGATGGCTCTTGGGCGGAGGGTTGAAACTAGATCTGGTCGTCGAACTTCTTGGCCAGGTCTTCGATGTTTTCCGGCGGCCAGTTGGGCACATCCATCCCGAGGGACAGGCCCATGGTCGCCAGCACTTCCTTGATCTCGTTCAGCGACTTGCGACCGAAGTTCGGGGTGCGAAGCATTTCGCCCTCGGTCTTCTGGATCAGGTCGCCGATGTAGACGATGTTGTCGTTCTTCAGACAGTTAGCCGAACGCACCGACAGTTCCAGCTCGTCTACCTTCTTCAGCAGGGCCGGGTTGAAGGGCAGGTCCGGCTTGCCGTCGATGGCCTCAACGGCCTTCTTGGGCTCGTCGAAGGTGATGAAGATCTGCAGTTGGTCCTGGAGGATGCGCGAGGCGTAGGCCACGGCGTCCACCGGCGAGACGGCGCCGTTGGTCTCGACCTCGAGGATCAGCTTATCATAGTCCAGCGACTGGCCCTGACGGGTCGGCTCGACGCGATAGGCGACGCGCTTGACCGGCGAATACAGGGCGTCGACGGCGATCAGGCCGATCGGGGCGTCTTCCGGACGGTTCAGCTCGGAGGCGACATAGCCCTTGCCGTTCTGGACAGTCAGTTCCATGCGCACCGAAGCGCCCTCGTCCAGCGTGCAGATGACGTGGTCGGGGTTCAGCACCTCGATGTCCGCGGGGACGTCGATCTGGCCGGCCGTGACGGCGCCGGGGCCTGTGGCGCGCAGGGTCATGCGCTTGGGGCCTTCGGCGTGCATGCGCAGCGCCAGTTGCTTGATGTTGAGCACGATGTCGACCACGTCCTCGCGCACGCCTTCCAGCGACGAGAATTCATGGACCACGCCGTCGATCTGGATCGCGGTCACGGCGGCGCCTTGCAGCGACGACAGGAGAACGCGGCGCAGGGCGTTGCCGAGCGTCACGCCGAAACCGCGTTCCAGGGGCTCGGCGACCAGGCGCGACTTGCGCTGGGGGTCGGAGCTCGCCTCGATCTGCGGCTTCTCGGGACGGATCAGCTCTTGCCAGTTACGTTCGATCATGGGTGTCCCTCGAAAACGGAGTTCGCCGGTCCCAAACCTCTTGTGCAAGAGGGGCCTCGTCAGGCACGCCGGGACTGGCGGAGATAGATAGTCGGTCGGTTCGCTTAGACGCGGCGGCGCTTGGGCGGACGGCAACCGTTGTGCGGCATCGGCGTGACGTCGCGGATGGTGGTGATGGTCAGGCCGACCGACTGCAGGGCGCGCAGGGCCGACTCACGGCCGGAACCGGGACCCGAAACGTTGACTTCCAGCGTCTTGACGCCGTGTTCCTGGGCCTTCTTGCCCGCGTCTTCAGCGGCCATCTGGGCGGCGTAGGGCGTCGATTTGCGCGAACCCTTGAAGCCCATGTGTCCGGCCGACGACCACGAGATCGCGTTGCCCTGGGCATCGGTGATCGTGATCATGGTGTTGTTGAAAGACGCATTCACGTGGGCGACGCCCGAGGTGATGTTCTTGCGCTCGCGCTTCTTTACGCGACCCGGTTCCTTGGCCATGTCTATGTCTTACTTCTTCTTGCCGGCGATCGGCTTGGCGGGACCCTTGCGGGTGCGGGCGTTGGTGTGGGTGCGCTGACCGCGGACCGGCAGGCCCTTGCGGTGACGCAGGCCGCGATAGCAGGCCAGGTCCATCAGACGCTTGATGTTCATCGAGGTTTCGCGGCGCAGGTCGCCCTCGACGGTGTGATCCTTGTCGATCGTCTCCCGGATCTGCAGGACCTCGGCGTCGGTCAGTTGGTTCACGCGCCGGGCGGGCTCGATGCCGACCTTGGTCGTGATGTCCTTGGCGGCGTGGGCGCCGATGCCATGGATGTACTGCAGCGCGATCTCTACGCGCTTGTTGGTCGGGATGTTGACACCAGCGATACGGGCCACGAAGCTCTCCAGATACGCGTTGACGGACGCAACAAACGCTCCGGTCAACAGACCAGGAGCGCCGACGTCCTTCGCGGAAGCGCGCCTTATACAGGGGATTCCCTGCTCGTCAACGGCTGACGGGCGTCAGAAGCCCGTGTCAGCGCCCGATATTGACGAAGGTCGTGACCCGTTGGCCCTCTATCGGCCGGC
This sequence comes from Brevundimonas sp., assembly GCF_030682035.1. Lineage (GTDB taxonomy): Bacteria > Pseudomonadota > Alphaproteobacteria > Caulobacterales > Caulobacteraceae > Brevundimonas. The sequence goes on from NZ_JAUXQZ010000047.1 coordinate 53,402, forward strand.
CGGAGGCGGTCATGGGCGGACGATAGCGGAAGAACTCCGTCGCCCTCAGGGCCTGCTCTCCAAAACCGAAGCCGCGGGGATTTTCCTCGACGATGCGGCAATCGCCGAGCCGCTGATCGGTGCGGATGACGCAGTTGACGACAACCCGCCCCGGCGGGCGACGGACGCCGCGGACAGGCGGCGGGCCGACGGACTGGATCTCGGCAGATGACGCGGGGCGCAGGATCATCGGACCGGAGCCGCCCGATCCGGGGCCGTCGCCGTCGCCGTCGCCCGTGCCGGTCCCGTTCCCCGTGCCGCCCTGCCCCATGCCCGGGGTGGGGCTGGCCACCGGCGCTAAGCCGACGACCAGCGCCGGCTCGGGCGCGGGGACACGTGGCGCGACGAGTTCGGGCGGACGCTTCGGCGGCGGCTTGAGAGGGACATGGATGCGCGAGGGCGCTGCCGGTTTCCCGCCCCCCTGGGTCCGCGCCGGCTTCGCGGGCGGTGGAGGCGGCGGGGGCGGCGGGGGCGGGCGAAACAGAACCACATTGATCGCCGGCGGCTGTTCGGGCCAGGGCTCCGGCGCGTCCACACGGGCCATGATGCTGAAAACGCCAAGGTGCGCCATGGTGACACCCACGACGACGCCCAGCTTGCGCAGCCGGTCTTTGTTCAACAGCGGAGGTTCAGGTTTCACGGGCCAATCCTATCACGCACGACTGAACGCGCGGGACGCCGGATCGGTCAGCTGCCGTTCAGCTTGATGGGCCGTCCAGCACCGCGTCGATGGCGGCGGCGACGGTTGCGATGGCGCCCATGCCGTCAATCTCGCTCAGCAGGCCCTTGTCCGCATAGTAGGGCAACAGGGGCGCGGTGTTGCGGTTGTAGGCGTCCAGCCGGACCTTGAAGCTTTCCGGATTGTCGTCCGGACGGCCCTGGTCGGCGAAGCGGACGGCAACGCGGTCCAGCAGGGCGGCGTCATCAACCTTGAGCCGGACCACTCGATCAATTTGCTTGCCCAGCTTGGCCAGCATGGCGTCCAGCGCGACGGCCTGGGCCACAGTGCGGGGAAAGCCGTCGAAGATGGCCCCGCCGGCGTCCCCGGCCTCTTTAAGCCGGGCTTCGATCAGGGCGATGACGATGGCGTCGGACACCAGGTCGCCGCGCGACATGATGGCCTGGCACTCACGACCCAATTCGGACCCCGAAGCGATGGCCTCGCGCAGCATGTCGCCGGTCGACAGCTGGACCATGCCGCGGGCCTCGACCAGCCGCTTGGCCTGTGTGCCCTTGCCCGCCGCCGGTGGTCCGAACAGGATCAGGTTCATCGCCGCCCCTCCGGACCGGCTCTAGCGCCGGGCGGGGGCGGTGACGCCCTTGCCAGGAGTCTTGCCGCGACCGCGCAGTTTGGCTTTCTTGATCAGACCTTCGTACTGGTGAGCCAGCAGCTGGGACTGGATCTGCGCCACGGTGTCCATGGTCACCGAGACCACGATCAGGATCGAGGTGCCGCCGAAAGCCAGGCCCGAACCGAAGTTGGCGATGACCATTTCCGGCAGCAGGCAGACCGCGGTGATGTAGGCGGCGCCGATCACGGTCAGGCGGGTCAGGACATAGTCCAGGTATTCCGCTGTCCGCTTGCCCGGACGAATGCCCGGCAGGAAGCCGCCGTATTTGCGCAGGTTTTCCGCCGTGTCCTCGGGATTGAATGTGATCGAGGTGTAGAAGAAGCAGAAGAAGACGATCAGCGCGCCGTACAGCAGCATGAACACCGGCTGGCCGTGCTGCATCTGGGCGGTGACCATCGGCAACCAGCCCATCCACGACGGCAGGTTCGCATTGGCGGTCATCTGGGCCACCGTGGTCGGCAGCATCAGCAGCGAGGAGGCGAAGATCGGCGGAATGACGCCGGCGGTGTTGACCTTCAGCGGCAGGAACGAGCGCTCGCCCCCGGCCATCCGGTTGCCTTCCTGGCGCTTCGGATACTGGATCAGCAGCCGGCGCTGGGCCCGTTCCATGAAGACGATGAAGACAACGACGCCGATCATCATCACGGTGATGAACAGCAGGGTGAAGGGCGACATCTGGCCCTGCTGGGCCAGGCCGAACATGCGGGCGACGGTGCCGGGCAGGACGGCGACAATGCCGGCGAAGATGATCAGCGAGATGCCGTTGCCGACGCCGCGCGCCGTCACCTGCTCGCCCAGCCACATCAGGAACATGGTGCCGCCGGTCAGGACAGTGACCGTCGAGATGATGAAGAAGATGCCCGGCTGGTCGATCAGATTGGGCTGGGCGTTCAGGCCGAAGGCGATGCCGGTCGACTGGAACAGGGCCAGCACGACAGTCAGATAGCGGGTGTACTGGTTCAGCTGTTTGCGGCCGCTCTCCCCGCCTTCCTTCTTCAGCTTCTCCCACGGCGGATAGACCGCGCCCATCAGCTGGACGATGATCGAAGCCGAAATATACGGCATCACGTTCAGGGCGAAGACGGCGAACCGCTCGACAGCGCCGCCCGAGAACATGTTGACCATGTCCAGCACGCCGCGCTGGCTGTCCGGATTCTGGAAGAAGGCCAGGAAGGCTTCCGAGTTGATCCCCGGAACCGGCACATAGGTGCCGATGCGGTAGATCAGCAGCGCCATGATCGTGAACAGCAGACGTTTGTGCAGCTCGGTCGCCTTGGCGAACGAGCCCATGTTCATGTTTGCTGCGAGTTGTTCGGCGGCCGAAGCCATATGTCGTCACCCCGACTTGTCAGAACGCGGCGCATCGGACCTGAATCCGGCGCCAGCGTCCAGATAGGCGAAGGGCGCCCGCTTAGCGAGGGCGCCCTTCAAGCTTATTTCTTCGCGGCGGTCCGCGTGGTGCGGGCCGAGATCTTGTTGGCGTCGCCACGCGGCGCCTTGGCCGGCGGAGCCTTGCCCTTGGCGGCGTTGCGCTTCTCGATGCGCGCGGCGGCCTTGGCTTCAGCGGCGATGCGCTCCTGAACGACGGTGCCGCCGGCGGCCTCGACGGCCTTGATGGCGCCGGCCGAGGCCGACCAGACGACCAGGTTCAGCTTGGACTTGATCTCACCGGTGCCCAGGATGCGGACGCCGTCCTTGACGCGACGGATCACGCCGGCCGCGACCAGGGCGTCGCCCTTGATCTCGCCCTTGATGTCCAGCTTCTTGGCGTCGATGGCGTCCTGCAGGCGCCACAGGTTTACTTCGGCCAGCTTGAGCGCGCCCGGATTGTTGAAGCCGCGCTTGGGCATCCGCATGTACAGCGGCATCTGGCCGCCTTCGAAGCCGCCGATGGCGACGCCCGAACGCGACTTCTGACCCTTGACGCCGCGACCGGCGGTCTTGCCCTTGCCCGAACCCGGGCCGCGGCCGACGCGCATGCGCTTCTTGTGGGCGCCCTCGTTGTCGCGAATTTCGTTGAGTTTCATGTGCCTGATCCTTTCGGGTGCTAGCGCCTGGCGAGCCAGACTCGGCTGTGGAAAGTAGTGGCGAGTGGCGAGTGGCGAGTGGCGAGAAGAATGCAGCGGGTTGATCCCGAACACCTTCACTCGTCACTCGCCACTAACCACTCGCCACTGAACTTACTTTTCGACGATCTCGGTCAGGTGGGCGACCTTGGCGATCATGCCGCGAACCGAGGGGGTGTCTTCCAGCGTGGACTCACGGCCCATGCGGTTGAGGCCCAGGCCCGACAGGGTGGCGCGCTGGTCCGACTTGCGGCGGATCGGGCTGCCGGTCTGGCGGACGGTGACGGTGGCTTTGGATTCGGTCTTGGCCATATCTTAGGCTTCCTGCGCTTCAGGCGCCGCTTCCGGAGCCGAGGCGCCGTCGTTGCGGCGGCCCATCAGATCGGCGACCTTCTTGCCGCGCTTGGACGCGACCTGACGGGGCGACGACTGGACCTTGAGAGCCTCGAACGTGGCGCGGATCATGTTGTAGGGGTTCGACGAACCGGTCGACTTGCCCACCACGTCCTGGACGCCGAGGGTTTCGAGCACGGCGCGCATCGGACCGCCCGCGATGACGCCGGTCCCGGGAGGGGCGGCGCGCATCATGATCTTGCCGGCGCCCCAACGACCGTTGCCGTCGTGATGCAGGGTGCGGTTCTCGCGCAGCGGAACGCGGATCATGGTCTTCTTGGCTTCTTCGGTCGCCTTGCGGATGGCTTCCGGCACTTCGCGCGCCTTGCCGTGACCGAAGCCGACGCGGCCCTTGCCGTCGCCGACGACCATCAGGGCCGCGAACGAGAACCGGCGGCCGCCTTTGACGGTGGCGGCGACGCGGTTGATGTGGACCAGCTTCTCGACGATGTCCGAATCCGGACCTTCGGCGGGAGCGTTGCGGTTGTCACGACGGTTGCGATCGTTGCCGCCGCCGCCGCGTTGGGGTGTTTGCGCCATCTGTCGCGTCCCTTAGAAATTCAGGCCGGCTTCACGCGCGGCATCAGCCAGCGCCTTCACCCGTCCGTGATAGATGTAGCCGCCGCGATCGAACACGACGTCCTTGACGCCCTTCTCGATGGCGCGCTCGGCGATCAGTTTGCCGATCAGGGCGGCGGCCGCCACGTCGGAACCCTTGGCCTTCTTGCCCTTCTCGCCTTCCAGCGAGGAAGCGGCGGCGATCGTGACGCCGTTCAGGTCGTCGATGATCTGGGCCGAGATGTTCTTGTCCGAACGGTGCACCGACAGACGCAGGCGTCCGTTGGCGACAGCCTTCAGGCGGCGGCGAGTGCGCTCGGTACGGCGCTGGGCTTGTTGTCGAAGAGAGAGAGCCATGACCTACTTCTTCTTGCCTTCCTTGCGCCGGACCTTTTCGCCCGTGTAGCGGACGCCCTTGCCCTTGTAGGGCTCCGGCGGACGCAGCTTGCGGATGACGGCGGCGATCTGACCGACGGCCTGCTTGTCGGCGCCGGAGATCTTGATTTCCGTCTGCTTGGGCACCGCGAAGGTGACGCCGGCAGGCGGCTGGATGTCGACATCGTGCGAGAAGCCGAGCTGCAGCGACAGGGCGTTGCCCTTCATCGCGGCGCGATAGCCCACGCCGACCAGGTCCAGGCTCTTTTCAAAGCCGGTGGTGACGCCGACGACCATGTTATCGACCAGGGTGCGCGACAGGCCCCACATGGCCCGCGAACGCTGGTTGTCTTCGCGCATGGTCAGGTTCAGGCCGTCGTCGCCCTGGGCGACTTCGATCTCGTCGGCGACGGTCCAGGAGCGTTCGCCCTTGGGACCCTTCACCGAGACCGTCTGGCCGTCGAGCGTGACGGTCACGCCCTTCGGCACTTCAATGGTGCGTTTTCCGATACGGGACATCTTAGTAGACCCTGCAGAGGACTTCGCCGCCCACCTTGGCTTCGCGAGCCGAGGTATCCGACATGACGCCCTTGGACGTGGAGAGGATCGAGATGCCGAGGCCGTTCTTGATCGGCTTCAGGTCGGAGATCGCGGAGTAGACGCGGCGGCCCGGCTTGGACACGCGGGCGATCTCGGCGATGACCGGCTGACCGTCGAAGTATTTCAGCTCGATCTCGAACTGCGGGAACTCGCCGGGGTTCTGAACCAGCGCGTAGCCGCGGATGTAGCCCTCGTCCTGCAGCACGTCGAGGACGCGCTGACGTAGGCGGGAAGCCGGGGTGAGCACCTTGGAACGCTTGCGCATGTGCGCGTTCCGGATGCGAGCGATCATGTCGCTCAGGGGATCGTTGATCATCATGTCTGTCGCTCCCCTTACCAACTGGACTTGGTCAGACCCGGGATCTGACCCAGGTTGCCGAGTTCGCGCAGGGCGATCCGGCTCATCTTGAGCTTGCGGTAGAAGGCCCGCGGACGGCCCGTCACTTCGCAGCGGTTGCGAATCCGGTTGGCGGCCGAGTTGCGCGGCAGCTTGGCCAGCTTCAGGCGCGCTTCGAAACGCTCCTCAAGGGGCAGGGATTCGTTGTTGGCGGTCGCCTTCAGGGCGGCACGCTTGTCGGCGTATTTCGCGACGAGGGCCTTGACCATCTCGTTGCGGTTTACGGCGCTTTTCTTAGCCATGGTTTCTTTCCCTTCCCGCTCAGTTCGTCACGAACGGGAACTTGAACTCGGTGAGAAGCGCGCGCGCCTCGTCATCGGTCTTGGCCGTGGTGCAGACGATGATGTCCATGCCCCACATCTGGTCGATCTGGTCGTAGTTGATCTCCGGGAACACGATGTGTTCCTTGAGGCCCATGGCGTAGTTGCCGCGCCCGTCGAACGAGGTCGGCTTCAGGCCGCGGAAATCCTTCACGCGCGGCAGCGCGATCGTGATCAGGCGGTCGAGGAACTCGTACATCTGGTCGCCGCGCAGCGTGACCTTGCCGCCGATGACCATCCCTTCGCGCAGCTTGAAGCCGGCGATGGAGTTACGGGCCTTGGTGGCGACGGGCTTCTGACCGGCGATGGCGGCCAGATCCTTGAGGGCGGCGTTCGCCTTCTTGGTGTCGGCCACGGCTTCACCGATGCCCATGTTGAGGACGATCTTGTCCAGCTTGGGCATCTGCATGGGGTTGGTGTAGCCGAACTTCTCGGTCAGCACGCCCTTGATGCGGTCGTTGTACTCGCCCTTGAGGCGCGGGGTGTATTTGGTCTCGGCCATTAGATGACGTCTCCCGTCGTCTTGGCGAAGCGAACCTTCTTGTCGCCTTCCATGCGGAAGCCGACGCGGGCCGCCTTGCCGTTGGCGTCGGCGATCGCGACGTTCGACAGGTGAAGCGACGCTTCCTTGTTCTTGATGCCGCCCTGGGGGTCGGCCTGGGTCGGGCGGGTGTGGCGCTGGACCATGTTGATCCCCTGCACCATGACGCGGTTCGCGGTCGGCAGGACCTTGGTCACCTTGCCGGTGCGGCCCTTGTCCTTGCCCGTGAGGACCACGACGTTGTCGCCGGTTTTGATCTTGGCGGCCATGACTACAGGACCTCCGGAGCCAGAGAGATGATCTTCATGTGGTTCTTGGCGCGCAGTTCGCGGGGAACCGGGCCGAAGATCCGCGTGCCGACCGGCTCGTTCTGCTTGTTGACGATGACGGCGGCCGACTTGTCGAAGCGAATGACAGAGCCGTCCTTGCGCATGATGTCCTTGGCGGTGCGCACGACGATGGCGCGCACGACGTCGCCCTTCTTCACGCGGCCGCGAGGAATGGCTTCCTTCACCGAAGCGACAATCGTGTCGCCCACCGAGGCGTAGCGGCGCTTGGAGCCGCCCAACACCTTGATGCACATGACCCGGCGAGCACCCGAATTATCGGCTACCTCCAGGTTAGTTTGCATCTGGATCATTTGATCAGATCTTTCTGATTACGAGGCCGAGGCCGAGGAGTCCGACAGGACTTCCCAGCGCTTCAGCTTGGACTTGGGGGCGCACTCGATGATGCGGGCCTGATCGCCCACCTTGAGGGCGTTGGCTTCGTCGTGAGCGTGATACTTCTTGGACAGGCGCACGATCTTTTTCAGGACCGGGTGCAGCAGGGTGCGTTGGACGACGACGACGACAGTCTTGTCGCCCTTGTCGGAGACGACCACGCCTTCGAGAACTCGTTTGGGCATCTTCGTTTCCTTAAGCCGCCGCGCGGTTCGCACGCAGAAGCGTGGAAATACGGGCGATGTCCTTGCGCACTTCCGAGACCCGATGGGTCTTTTCCATCTGGCCGGTGGCGGCCTGGAAGCGCAGGTTGAACTGTTCCTTCTTGAGCTTCAGCAGCTCATCGGACAGCTGGTCGGGCGTCTGGGCCCGGAGGTCGGCGATCTTGGTCATGCGCCTACGTGCTCCACGTGCGAGACACCGGCGTCGAGGCGGGTGACCACCTTCGTACGGACCGGCAGCTTGGCGGCGCCGAGACGCAGGGCCTCGCGGGCCACGTCGTCCGGCACGCCGTCGATTTCAAACAGGATCCGGCCCGGGTGGCAGCGCGCCGCCCAGTGATCCACGGCGCCCTTGCCCTTGCCCATGCGGACTTCGGCCGGTTTGCCCGTGACGGGCAGGTCGGGGAAGACGCGGATCCAGACGCGGCCCTGGCGCTTCATCTGGCGGGTGATCGCGCGGCGGGCCGCCTCGATCTGACGCGCAGTGATGCGTTCCGGCTCCACCGTCTTCAGGCCATACGACCCGAAGTTCAGCGAGAAGCCGCCCTTGGCGGCGCCATGGATGCGGCCCTTGAAGGCCTTGCGGTATTTGGTCTTTTTCGGTTGCAGCATGACTTAGCTCTCACGTGCCCGGTCGCGACGCGGACCGCGGTCGCCACGGGGACCGCCGCGTTCACGGCCTTCGTTGGACGACGGACCGGCAGCCTCGGCCGCCCAGCGCTTGTCCTGCGCCATCGGGTCGTGCTCCAGCACCTCGCCTTTGAAGACCCACACCTTCACACCGATGATGCCGTAGGTCGTCTTGGCCTGGATGAAGCCGTAGTCGATGTCGGCGCGCAGGGTGTGCAGCGGCACGCGGCCTTCGCGATACCATTCCATCCGCGCGATTTCGGCGCCGCCGAGGCGGCCCGACACGTTGATGCGGACGCCCTTGGCGCCGAGACGCATGGCCGACTGCATCGAACGCTTCATGGCGCGGCGGAAGGCGATCCGGCGTTCCAGCTGCTGCGCGATGTTCTCGGCGATCAGCTGGGCGTCCGTCTCGGGCTTGCGCACTTCGACGATGTTCAGGTGAACCTCACCCTCGGTGCGCGCCGAGATGTCCTTGCGGAGCTTCTCGATGTCAGCGCCCTTCTTGCCGATCACGACACCCGGACGGGCGGCGTAGATCGTCACGCGGCACTTCTTGTGCGGACGCTCGATGATGATGCGCGACACGCCGGCGGCGTTCAGGCGTTCTTTCAGCCACGTGCGCAGCTTGAGGTCCTGATGCAGCAGCTTGGCGTATTCGGCGCCGCGGGCGAACCAGCGGCTGTCCCACGTACGGTTGACGCCGAGGCGCAGACCGATCGGATTGACTTTCTGACCCATCAGGCGGCCTCACCGGCTTCGCGGACCACGATGGTGATCTCCGCGAAAGGTTTCAGGATGCGCGACGAGCGGCCACGAGCACGGCTCGCGAAACGCTTCATCACCAGGTTCTTGCCCACGAAGGCCTCGGCCACGACCAGGTTGTCGATGTCGAGGTTGTGGTTGTTCTCGGCGTTGGACACGGCCGAATACAGCACCTTGCGGACGTCGGTGGCGATGCGCTTACGGCTGAATTCCAGCTCGTTCAGCGCCTTCTGCACCGGCAGGCCGCGGATCGACTGGGCGACCAGGTTCAGCTTCTGAGGGCTGATCCGGACGTTCACCAGCTTGGCGCGCGCTTCGGTCGGGGCGGACCGACGGGGGTTTTTGGTCTGGGCCATCAGTTATTTCCTTTTGGCCTTCTTGTCCGCCGCGTGCCCGGGGAACGACCGGGTCGGGGCGAACTCGCCGAGCTTCATGCCGACCATTTCTTCGGAGACCGACACCGGCACATGCTTGAGGCCGTTGTGGACGCCGAAGGTCAGGCCGACAAACTGCGGCAGGATGGTGGAGCGGCGCGACCACGTCTTGATCACGTCCTTACGGCCCGACGTCGAAACGGCGTCGGCCTTCTTGAGCAGATACCCGTCGACAAACGGGCCTTTCCAGGAGGAGCGAGCCATCTTTAGCGAGCCTTCTTAACGTGGCGGGTACGGATGATGAACTTGTCCGTCGCCTTGTTCTTGCGGGTGCGGGTGCCCTTGGTGTCCTTGCCCCACGGCGTAACCGGGGTGCGACCACCAGAGGTCCGGCCTTCACCACCACCGTGCGGGTGGTCGATCGGGTTCATGGCGACGCCGCGAACGTGCGGACGCCAGCCCATGTGACGGACGCGGCCGGCCTTGCCGAGGTTCTGGTTCATGTGGTCGGGGTTCGAAACCGCGCCCACCGTGGCCATGCAGCCGTCCAGAACCATGCGAAGCTCGCCCGAGCCGAGACGGATCTGGGCGTAGCCCTGATCGCGGCCGACCAGCTGGGCATAGGCGCCGGCCGAGCGGGCCAGCTGGGCGCCCTTGCCCGGCTTCATTTCGACATTGTGGATGATCGTGCCGACCGGCACCGAGCGCAGCGGCATCGCATTGCCCGGCTTCACATCGACCTTTTCGCCGGCCACGACCGTGTCGCCCGCCTTCAGGCGTTGCGGCGCGATGATGTAGGCCTTTTCGCCGTCCTCATAGATCACGAGGGCGATGAAGGCGGTCCGGTTCGGATCGTATTCCAGCCGCTCGACGGTCGCCGTGGCGAACTTGCGGCGCTTGAAGTCGATCTTGCGGTACAGCGTCTTGGCGCCGCCGCCGCGGAAGCGGACGGCGATACGACCACCGGCTCCGCGACCGCCCGACTTGGTCAGGCCTTCGGTCAGCGACTTTTCGGGGCGTCCCTTGTGGAGCTCCGAACGGTCGATCAGCACCAGGGCGCGACGGCCCGGCGATGTCGGATTGTAGGTTTTCAAGGCCATCTGATCAGAGCCCCGTGGTGACGTCGATCGACTGGCCTTCAGCCAGCGTCACGATCGCTTTTTTGATGTCGACCCGACGGCCCATGATGCCGCGGAAGCGCTTGGTCTTGCCCTTCTGGACCAGGGTGTTGACCTTCAGGACGTTGACCTTGAACAGGCTTTCGACCGCAGCGGCGATCTCGTCCTTGGTCGAGGTGCCGGAAACCCGGAATACGACCTTGTTCTGCTCCGACAGGATCGTGGCCTTTTCCGTGATGATCGGAGCCAGGATGGTGTCGTAGTGTTTTGCAGTGGGGTTGGCGCCAGCCATTACGCGGCCTCCTTCTTCGTCTTGGCAGCCGGTTTGGCGGCCGAAGCGGCCTCGGCTTCACGACGTGACGGGGTGTAGTCCTTGTAGGTGGCTTCGATGGCCTCGACGGCCGCCTTGGTCAGCACCAGCTTGTCCGCGCGCAGGATGTCGTAAACGTTCAGGCCGGCGTTCGGCAGGACGTTCACCATCGGAATGTTGCGGGCGGCCAGGCCGAAGTTCGTGTCGACTTCCGGACCGGCGATGATCAGCGTGCGTGTCCAGCCCAGCTTGCCGAGGGTTTCGCGCAGACCGGCGGTCTTGGCGTCCTTCAGCGAGATGTTGTCGACGATGACCAGATCACCGGCGACGACCTTGGCCGACAGCGCGTGACGCAGGGCCAGGGCGCGGACCTTCTTGGGCAGGGAGAAGCCGTGGTCGCGAACGACCGGGCCGAAGGCGCGCGAACCACCGACGAATTGGGGGGCGCGACGCGAACCGTGACGGGCGCCGCCGGTTCCCTTCTGCTTGTACATCTTCTTGCCGGTGCGAGAGTTCTCGTTCCGGGTCTGGACCTTGTGGGTGCCGGCGCGGCGCTTGGCCAGTTGCCAGTTGACGTAACGGGCCAGGATGTCGCCGCGAATGTCGGTGATGCCGAAGACGGCTTCCGACAGTTCGACGTCACCGGCGGCCTTGCCGTCGAGTTTGATGACCGGGATTTTCATTACGCTTCACCGCCTTCGGTGGTCTCAACGACGGCAACGTCCTCAGCCGGCGTTTCCGCGGCGGCGGGTTGCTCGGCCGAAGCCTTGGCGTTCGACTTGATGCCGCCCGGGAAGGGAGCGTCGGCCGGACGGGTCTTCTTGATGGCGTCGCGGACCTTGACCCAGGTGCCTTCGTGACCGGGGACAGCGCCCTTGATCAGAAGCAGGCCACGCTCGACGTCGACGCGGAACACGGTGAGGTTCTGGGTGGTGACAACTTCACAGCCGTAGTGGCCGGCCATCTTCTTGCCCTTGAACGTCTTGCCCGGATCCTGACGCTGACCGGTCGAACCATGCGAACGGTGCGAGACCGAGACGCCGTGGGTTGCCCGCAGACCGCCGAAGTTCCAGCGCTTCATGGCGCCGGCGAAGCCCTTGCCGATGGTCTCGGCCTGGACGTCGACCTTCTGGCCGGCGACGAAATGGTCAGCCGAGAACTCGGAGCCCACATCCATCATGGCGTCCGCATCGATGCGGAACTCGGTGACATAGGCCTTCGGCTCCACCTCAAGCTTGGCGAAGGACTCGCGCTGGGCCTTGTTGGTGTTCTTGGCCTTTTTGGAGCCAGCGCCCAGCTGCAGGGCGACGTAGCCGTCCCGCTCCTGAGTCCGCTGACCCACGACCAAACAGCCATCCAGCTGCAAGATCGTGACTGGAACATGCGCGCCGTCTTCAGCGAAGACACGCGTCATACCCAGTTTCTTGGCGATCACGCCCGTGCGCATCGGATCCCGCCTCTTTCTTATTAAATCTTGATCTCGACATCCACGCCGGCGGACAGGTCGAGCTTCATCAGCGCGTCCACAGTCTGCGGGGTGGGGTCGACGATATCGAGGACACGCTTGTGCGTGCGGATTTCAAACTGCTCGCGCGACTTCTTGTCGACGTGCGGCGAGCGGTTCACGGTGAACTTTTCGATCAGGGTCGGCAGGGGGATCGGACCGCGAACGGTCGCGCCCGTGCGCTTGGCCGTGTTCACGATCTCGCGCGTCGAAAAGTCGAGGACGCGGTGATCGAAGGCCTTGAGCCTGATGCGGATGCTTTGATCCATATCGGTCGTATTTCCCAAGCAGGCGAACCTGCGTCCCTGTGAACCATTTCAAAGACCGGAGGCCTTCAGGCACGAATGCCTTCAGAGTACGCACGTCCGCAGAAACGATCGGCCCACGCAGCGAACCGCGAAGGCCGTTGAAGTCCTGGGTCACTGCAAAGAACAGGTCCGAGGTCGTTCCCGCGAACCGCGTCTGCATCCCAAAAACACGCGGGATGCACAGCCGGTCCAACAAGAGTTGGCGCTTATGACGATTGAGTCCCCTTTCGTCAAGCGGCGAAACTGTGTCCGAACGGTCTTTCGTCCAGCAGCGGACAGGAAAAAGGCCCGGAGGGTTCCACGCTCCCGGGCCTTCTCACTCGCGGCGGCTGAGGGGGATCAGCTGCCGATGCGAATGTCTCCGCCACCGACGATGGAGCGGCTGATCGAACCGGTTGCGCGAGCGATGTTTACATCTCCACCGCCAGCGATCGAAACATCAACGTCCCCGGCCACGCCGCCGAAGCCGACATCACCTGACCCCGCGATGCTGATGCTGACATCGGGGCTGGTTCCGTCCCGGACCACGACATCACCCGAGCCAGCGATTGACACATCCAGCGGGCCCTGGATCCGCGCGACCGCGACATCGCCCGAACCTCCGATCGAGACCTCAAGGCCGCGGGTGGCGCCGGCCGTGACCGAGCCGGACCCGCCGATGCTGATATCAAGCGAGGTCGAGGTGCCGGCACGCATATCGCCGGAACCCCCGATGCTGAGCGACACCGGGCCTTCGGTGTTGGCCACGTTCCAGTAGCCGCAGCCGCTGCTGCCCAGGTCCACACCCGAAGCGCCCCGTCCGACCGAGCCGAACACGGCGCCCGACGCCGAAACATCCACGAGACGCGGGGTGCGGATAACGATCAGCGGGGCGTCGGAGATATTGATCCGGCCATGATCGCGCACCTCGACCGAGGCGCCATCCCCGGGGGGTTGGGCGTTGTCCGGACCGGACCGGCACTCACGGATGCCGTCGCCTCGATTCAGGAAGCCCCGGCGGCGAAGGCCCCCGTCGATGCGGACCTCATTGCCGACGCGGGACACCTGGATGGGCGGAAGGCCGGACGAGCCTTGCTCGACCTCGACGGCGATGTCGGCGCGGTCCTCGACGATAACAGCGACACGCGCGACAGCGTGACGGATTTCGACCTCGGGTCCCGGCTTGGCGAAGGCTGGCGCGGCCAGGGCGGCGATGGCGACGACGACGGCGGAAACGATGACGGGTTTCATGACAGGGGTTCCCTCTCCGGAATGTGCGCGGAAAGTGCGACCGCCCTGTCGCTGAGTCACTTTAAATCGAGGTCATGACCTCGTTGTAAGAAACCGCACTCCGCGGGCTCAGGCGCGCAGCGCCCCGGCCCCGTCCTCAGCGCCGACCCCGGTACGAGGTCGCGCTCGAACCGGGCGCGCGAAAAGCACGCATGCGACTTGACCCTGACACCCCCGGTCGGCAAAGCAACGTCCGCTGGAACAGGTGGTTGAATGGCGTCACATGTGCCTCAAAGGTTCTCGGCGAACGCCTTGTTCGCTTCGATCGTGCGCCGGGCATGGGGTGGCCCGTGTCCGGCGGAGGCGTCCCGGACAAGTCGCGACCGTCGAACCCGTCCCGGACCGCCGGATCGGATGCGGCGTTGAAGCCCGTCGTCCACAGACTTCGCCGCGCGGCGCTGTTCCAGAAGCTTGGGCCTGGACTGATCACGGGCGCCGCTGACGACGATCCCAGCGGCATCGCCACCTATTCCCAGGCCGGCGCCCAGCTGGGCGTCAACATGCTCTGGACCATGGTCTTCACCTATCCGCTGATGGCCGCAATCCAGATGATCAGCGCCCGGATCGGCCGCGTCACCGGACGGGGCCTCGCGGCGAACATGGGCCGGGTGTTTCCGCGCGGCGTGGTCACGGTGCTGGTGACGCTGCTGTTGGTCGCCAACACCATCAATATCGGCGCGGACCTCGCCGCCATGGGCGCGGCGGCCAGGCTCGTGCTGGGCGGGAGCCCGCACCTCTTCACCCTGCTGTTCGCCGCGGTCTCGCTGGCCCTGCAGATCCTCGTTCCCTACCACCGCTATGTCCGCTACCTGAAATGGCTGACCCTGGCTTTGTTCGCCTATGTCGGCGTGGTCTTCACGGTCCAGATCGACTGGAGCGAGGTCGCGCTCCGGACGGTGATGCCCCAGATCGCCCTGAACGGGGCCACAGTGACCCTGGTGGTGGCCGTGTTCGGCACCACGATCAGCCCCTATCTGTTCTTCTGGCAGGCCTCCCAGGAGGTGGAGGACGAGGAGGCCGACCCCGAGGCCGGACCACTGCTGGACAACCCCGACCAGGCGCCGGCGCAACTGAGCCGGATCCGCTGGGACACCTATATCGGCATGGGGTTCTCGAACCTCATCGCCTTCTTCATCATCCTGACCACCGCCGTCACGCTGCACACCGCCGGGAAGACCGACATCCAGACGTCGGCCCAGGCCGCCGAGGCGCTGAGGCCCATCGCCGGCGACCTCGCCTTCCTGCTGTTCAGCCTGGGCATCATCGGCACAGGCCTGCTCGCCATACCGGTTCTGGCCGGCTCGGCGGCCTATGCCGTTAGCGAGGCGCGCGGCTGGAAGATCGGTCTTGAGCAAAAGCCGCGCGAGGCCGTCGGATTCTATACCGTGATTGGTCTGGCGACCCTTCTAGGGATCGCCATCGCCTATTCCCCGATCGATCCGATCAAGGCGCTGTTCTGGAGCGCCGTTCTGAACGGTGTGATCTCGGTGCCGATCATGGTGGCGATGATGGTGGTGGCGTCCCGGCGCCATGAGATGGGCCCGTTCGTCGCCACCCTCGCCCAGCGCGTCTTCGGATGGATCGCGGCCGGGGTCATGGCGGCCGCCACGGTCGCGATGTTTGTGTTGCAAGGGTGGGGTCCGTAACCGGCGGCGGAACCCGTCCACGGGCGACACACCGTCTGACGGCAAGGCCGGGCGGTCAGGTCGTCCAACGCGACGGGATGGCCCCGCTTTATTCCTTAGGCCCGGATCGCCCCCGCCCCGTCCTCGACCCCGACCTCCGGCTCGAAGTCCCGTTCGAACGTCGCGATCCCGCTCTTCAGCGCCCCGGCCTGCTTCAACGCCAGCGAGGCGGCCCAGCGCACGGCCAGTTCGGGCGTCGCCATTCCGTCCGTGAAGCGCGGGGTCCCGCCCCGGCTGCGCAGCACGGCGTTGGTAAACAGGGCCCCGTTGCGGAACCGAGACGGCCAGGTCTGGAAGTCCATCGACAGGGAGACGCAGAACCGGTCCAGGTTCTCGACCCGGTGCGGCGCATAGATCGGCCAGGTCAGGGCCTGTCCCGGCTCCAGGTCCATGACTTGGGCGTCGGCCTCGAAGGCGCGGGCATAGGGCAGTTCCTCGGTGGTCTGGCGCGACACCACCTGCTCCATATCGACCTCGGTCAGATGCGCCTCGTCGCCCGGATAGACGAAGATCCGCTTACGGCCGCGCATGTGGAACAGCACCACCCCCGCGGCGTCGAAATGATAAGGCACCCGCGCCTTGGGCGAGGACAGGATCAGCTGGCCGGCGTTCTTCACGGCGCGCAGGCCGGGATAGGCCCTCTGCACCTTGCCGAACTCGGCCATGGCCGCGGTCCACAGTTCAGGCCAGCCGGTCTCGACCGAGCGCAGATTGACCCACAGCCGCCCCTGCTGGATCGCGGCCAACAGTTCGGCCCCGTCCAGCTTGCCGCGCGCGCCGGTGCGCAGCGAGACCTGACCCTCGTCGTCATAGTCGTACAGATTGATGTCGAACAGTTCGGCCGGATACCGGTGGAGCACCGCGGCCAGCGCCTCGTCGGAGGCGAAGCCTTGTTCCACGAGCGTGTGTGGATGGACGCCGGCCTCGGCGATCGGGCCGGTGTAGCGGGTGCGGGTCTGGATGTTGCTTTTCATCTGTCTCAGGCCGGAACGCGGCTGGCGGTTGCACGAACCTTCGCAAGAGCGGCGCCCGCCGCCTGCATGGCTCCCTTCATCCGGGCGCCGGGGGTGGTCTCGCAGGCCTCAATGGCGGCCCAGCGGCGGCGCACGCTGGTGCGCAGCCGTTCGCCCCGCCCGGCGCCGGCCAGATTCAACGCCCCGACGGCGGCCTGGCTCATGGTGGCGCCGAGGCCGGGCCTCAGCACCACGGCCTCACGCACCAGTTTGAAGCCGTTGCAGAAGTATTTCTTGTAGTGCTCGCCCTCGAAGCCGAAGTCGAAGGTGCGATAGCCGCGCTCCGCCGCCAGCCGCATGGTGTCCATGCTCAGCAGGATACCCGGCGAGCAGCGCGACAGACTGGGCTCATATCCCGGGAACCAGAAATGATACTGGTCGCCGGCGTGCAGCGAATACTCCACCGCCGTCAGCCGGTCGCCGGCCCACAGGGCGGCCATGGAGGCGCCAAAGCCGTCGCCCTCTTCCTTGAGCAGGGCGTGCAGCAGGTCGGCGGTCCAGCGGCAGGCGAAGATGTCGTGACGGCCCGTCCGCCGGTACTGATCCCTCTTCAGGTCGATCAGCCAGTCCAGCATCGCCGGATCACGCAGATTCCGCTCGACCCGCAGCGGCCCCAGCTCGGCCTCCATGCTGCGGCGGGCGCGCTCCTTGTCCTTGAAGAACTTGCCGTGGGTCGCCCGACGCTCGGCGTACCAGTCGTCATAGCCGTCGTCGCCGAGCTCGACCTGGACCGTGCGGCGGTCCTCGCCCGGACCGCTCGGCCCCACCCAGGCGGTGAGGTTCAGGCGGGTGGCGCCCAGCGCCTCCGCGGCCTCTTCCAGCGACGGCGCCATGCCCGGAAAGGCGATGACGCCATGATAGTCGTTCATCGGCGCCGCCAGCGGCTGCATTGCCCCGCCCCGCCGCTGATGCGGGAAGAAGCCCACGGTCTCGCCGCCGCGCGAGAACACGGCCACCGCCGCCCTGGGGCTGACGCAACCGGCGACCCGCGCGAACTCGGGCCGGAAATAGGGACTGCCCAGCGCCGGATTGGCGGTCAGCATGGCGCGCCATGCCGCCCACTCCGCATCGCCGAGCGTATCGATCCCGACGATTTCAACCTTCAGCGAAGCCATGCAGCCGTCCCTTGGAGGGCCATGACGGACCACCCTTCCAGCGCAGGTCTAACCCGGCGCCCGTTTCGGGCCGGTGAGCGTTCATGGTGAACGAAGTCTGTGCGGAGCCTCAGGCCTCTGCGGACGTTGCTCTCCCGGACAATGCCAGTGGAGCGCCCATGACACCCGACCGTCCCTCCAATCGCGAAACCGAGACGGAGGACCAGCGCGCCCCCGCGCGCGAGGGCGCGCCGCCCCGTCCCGCCACCGAGCCGAAGGGCTCCGAGGGCTCGTCCAATTCAGGTGAAACGGCCACCGACCCGGCGACCGGCAAGCCAAACGCCTGACCCATTGCCGGGACGGATCGGGAACGCCTGACCTGCCAAGGGATTGGGTCCGGAGCCACAACTGTCCGGTTTCCCATGTCCATTCGTCTGATCCTTGCATCCACCAGCCTGATCGCGCTTGCCGCCTGCGGCGCGCCGGACCCGGCGCCAGCCGATCGGCCTGCGGCCCCGGCCCCGCAGGCGCAGCTCCCCGCCTTGCTGTCCGCCGACCAGATCGAAACCGGCGTCCTCCTTTCGGCGGTGCCCCCGGCGCCTGCGCCGGCCGAAGGGGCGACGACGCCCGCCTATGCACCGGATCCGGGCATGGTCCGGTTGCAGATCCTGCTCGATCGCTCGCGCTTCTCGCCCGGCGTCATCGACGGACTGGGCGGCGAAAACACCCGTCAAGCCGTCGCCGCATGGCGCAAGGCCAACGATCTCAGCGAGAACGGCGCCGCTGACGCCGCCCTGCTGCAAAGTCTCGCCGCGGCCGATGCGGGCCCGGTCATGGCCGAGTACACCCTGACCGCCGCCGATGTCGCCGGACCGTTCAGTCCGCTGCCCGGCGATGATCTGGCGACGACGGCCCGGGCCGGCACGCAGTTCTCCAGCCCACTCGAACGTCTGGCCGAACGGTTCCACGTCACCGAGGCCCTGCTCCAGGGTCTGAACCCCGGCGTCGATTTCCGGCGGGCGGGCCAGACCCTCGTGGTCCCCGCCGTCAACGATACGCCCCTCACCGGCGTCGCCCGTATCGTCGTCGACAAGACCGAACGTTCGGCCCGGGCATTCGACGCCTCGGGCGCCCTCCTGGCCTTCTATCCCGCCACCATCGGCTCAACCGAGCGCCCCGCCCCCTCCGGCACGGTCACCGTGGTCGGCGTCGCCCCCGAGCCCGACTACACCTATGATCCGGAACGGGTCAGCTACGACCGCGGCGATGAGCGGATCGTGGTTCCGGCCGGTCCAAACAACCCGGTCGGCACGGTCTGGATCGACCTGTCGCGCGACACCTACGGCATCCACGGCACCCCCGATCCCTCGAAGATCGGCAAGACCGCCTCGAACGGCTGCGTCCGCCTGACCAACTGGGACGCCGAACAGCTGGCCGCGGGGGTCAGGCCGGGGGTGGTGGTGCGGTTTATCTGAGGCCCACACAGCAAAACGGCCCCCGGATCGCTCCGGGGGCCGTTCGCTTACGCGGACTTGAGGTCGCCGATTACTCGGTGATCTTGGAGACCACGCCTGCTCCAACCGTGCGGCCGCCTTCGCGGATGGCGAAGCGCAGCTTTTCTTCCATGGCGATCGGGGTGATCAGCTCGACGTTCAGCTCGGCGTTGTCGCCGGGCATGATCATCTCGACACCTTCCTTCAGGTGCACGATGCCGGTCACGTCCGTGGTGCGGAAGTAGAACTGCGGGCGGTAGTTGGTGAAGAACGGGGTGTGACGGCCGCCCTCTTCCTTGGTCAGGATATAGGCCTCGGCCAGGAATTTGGTGTGCGGGGTGATGGTG
>NZ_JAUXQZ010000048.1 GCF_030682035.1 Brevundimonas sp.
AGCTATGGCCACAAGGCCTGGACCTCGCGCCCGCGCGCCAACAACCAGCCCTATGCGCCTGCGCAAGGTCTGACCTACACAGGCAACCCCGCCGATGAGACGGCGGTCCGGGCCTGGGTCGGGACGCTGTTCCAGTAGGGGGCGCCGGGTCCCTTCGGTTGACTCTTTCGCCTTTTGAGAGATTGATGCAACCTTGGAGCGTCTTTAGCCTGCGTCGTCCATAGGGCCTTCTCGCTGGACGGGCCGGAAGTGGCGTATCCGAACGGGGGATTCCAATGCTGAACGGTCGTCGGGGTCTGTTGCGCGGTCTGGCCGGGGCGGGGTTCAGCCTGTTGTTGGCGCGCGGGGCCCGGGCGGACCCGGTCAGCTATGGGTATGACGTCTTCGGCCGGGTCACCAGCGTCACCTGGCCCAACGGCACCCTCACCACCTACGCGTATGACGACGCCGGCAACCGGACCGCGCGGAGCAACGGCGTGCCGCCGCCGCCCCCGCCTCCGCCGCCGCCCCCTCCGTTGGTGGTCGCGGTCTCGCCGAGCACCATCAGCGGCACGGGGTCGGAGGGCACGCCGCCGGCGACCACGACCGCAACCGGGGGAACACCTCCCTACGTCTATCTCTGGCAGCGATTGTCAGGATCGACCGACATCGTCGCCGGCGATCCCACGGGAGCCGTCACCGATTTCAGATGGGACGGGTCGTTTTCAGGTCCCCCGCGGCTCTCTACTTGGCGGTGCCGTGTGACCGACACAGCGAGCACCGTCGCCTATAGCGCGACCATTCAGGTTTCGATCGATCCAAGCGCCTGAGGACGATGATGTCGAATCGGAACACCTCCAACCGCTTCATCGCCAGCTTGTTCGCCGTCGCCCTGTCGATGCTCGGCCTGGCCGCGCCGGCGCTTGCCCAGGACGCCCCGCCGCCGCCGCCGTTCGCCGCCATCGACGCGTTCGGGGTCTCCCTGTCGAGCGGCACGGTGCAGGTGTCGTCGCCGACCATCAGCGTCGGCGATCCGGCCAACGGGGGCCTGTCGTTCACGGCGACCTGGGACACCGAGGCCCGGGCCTGGCGCTCCAGCGTCTGGGGTGCCATCGACAAACAGCCGCTGAACCCCGACCCCTATTGCTACGGCTACATCACCGTCACCATGATGGGGAATTCCGGCAAGTTCCAGCAGGACACCTGCACCGGCGCCTATGACCTCAGGGACGGCGTCGGCACACTGACCCGCTCGGGGAATATCTGGACCTATACCGCGCCGGACGGGACGGTCGCCCTCTACGACTACGCCACCCGCACCGGACTGGGCGCGACATTTTCGGCCAATCAGGGACTGATCACCTCGATCACCCGGCCGAACGGCGAGATTCTCACTTTCACTTCGGCCGGATTCGGATACTATCGGTCGGTCACCAACAACCGCGGCTACCAGCTGCATTTCGACTACGACAGCCAGGGCCTGAGCAAGGTCACGGCGCTGAACAACGCCGTCGATCCCTGCGCCCCGACGGCGACCAGCTGCACCTATTCCATCACCTGGCCCAGCCTGACCTTCGCCGCCTCCGGGCTGGAGCGCAGCGTCACGGATTCGCTCGGCCGCGAGACCCGGCTCCTGTTCGACAACGTCGATCCCCTCCAGGCCGATCTGGTCGGCGTGGCGCGGCCGGCCACGACCAGCGGCGCTTCTGTCACCTACGAACACACGCGCACCGCGGCCTTCGGCAACCGGGTCAGTTCGGCGTCGGACGGCGTCGGGACCTGGACCTACGAATACGCCTATGTGGACTATATCTGTCCGCCGCTGCCCAATCCCTGCCCGCCGCCGACCGACAGCTACGGCGCCGACACCACGGTCACGGCCCCCGACGGCGGCGAGACCGTCTATCACTTCTTCTGGCACCTGCCGATCAATCCGTGGGACGGGTCGAGCATGGCCCTGACCTCGGTCACCGACGCGCTGGATCAGGAGACCTTCATCTACATCGACGGCGCGGGCTTGGCCTCGGTCACCTATCCCGAGGGCAACGGCGTCTCCTATGCCCGCGACTGGCAGACGGGCGTGGTGACCGCGCAGACGGTGGCGGCCAAGCCAGGCTCCGGTATTGCCCCAGCGGTCACCACCTATGACTACCCCGCCTGCACCGGCTCCAATCCGGTCCTGTGCCGCCGCCCGACCACGGTGACCGATCCGATGGGCCGGGTGACGACCTTCGCCTATGACGCCGCCGGCAACCTGACCTCGACCACCGCCCCGGCGCCGACGACCGGGGCGATCCAGCCCCAGACCCGCTTCGCCTGGGCCCAGCGGCAGGCCTGGTTCAAGCACAACGGCTCGGCCTCGATCACCCAGGACGCCAACCCGATCTGGGTCCAGGTCGAACAGTTGGCCTGCGCCACCGCCGCCGCGACCCCGGGCTGCGACGGCACGGCGGACGAAGTGGTCAGCGCGACCACGTATCAGACGGGCAGCGCCAGCCTCGCCAGCAACATCCTGCCGGTCTCGGTCACCACGGGGAACGGCTCGGGCACGCTGCTGGCGACGACCAGCATGACGTATGACGGCGTCGGCAATGTCCTGACCGTGGACGGCCCCCTGGCGGGCTCGGCTGACACAACGCTGAGCATCTACGACGCCATGCGCCAGACGGTCGGGGTGATCGGCCCCGATCCGGACGGGGCGGGGGCGCGGCTGTTCCCGGCGACGAAGACCACCTACAACGCCGACGGCCAGGTCACCACGGTAGCCCAGGGCACGACCACGGCCCAGACCACCGTCGCCTTCGCCGCCTTCAGCGCCCTCCAGACCGCGACCTCGACCTACAACGCCCAGGGCCGCAAGGTGCTCGACACCTCGGCCCCCGGCACGGCCGAGGTCACACTGGTCCAGTACGGTTACGACACGTCCGGCCGGCTCAGCTGCACGGCCCGGCGCATGGACCCGGCGGACTTCGCCGGCCTGCCGGCCTCGACCCCGGTCTGCGAGGTGACCGGGCCGGCCGGTTCGTTCGGCCCGGACCGGATCACCCGGACCAACCATGACCTGGTCGGCCGGGCGACCAGCGTGGTGATGGGTTACGACTCGGGCGACACTATCACCGAAAGCCAGACCCTCACCGCCAACGGCCGGGTCGCCACCCGCACGGACGGGAACGGCAACGTCTTGACCTATGTCTATGACGGCATGGACCGGATCGCCTCCCTGCGCTTCCCCAACGCCTCGGGCGGCGGTTCGTCGACCACGGACTATGAGGCCTTCACCTATGACGCGGTGAATAACCCGATCACCAAGCGAACACGCGCCGGAGACACCTTCGCCACCACCTTCGACACTCTGAACCGGATCTCCCGGATCGTCAGCAGCGCCGGCGGCGCGCGGGCCGTGCCGGACACGCGCTTCACCTACGACCTGCTGAACCGGCGGCTGACCGCCTGTTTCTGGGTGAGCGCCGCCTGCACCCAGACGGCTGCGGCGGCCTGGGACGCGCTGGGCCGCCAGACCTCGGAGACCGGGCCCATCGGGACGGTGGGCTATGGCTTCGATCTGGCCGGGCGGCGCACGAGCATCTCCTGGCCGGACGCTTTCGCGGTCGGCTACGCCTGGGATCTGTCGAACAATGTGACGGCGATCACGCAAGGGGCCAGCACCCTGGCCAGCTACACCTACGACAACCTGGCCCGGCGCACGGGGATCGCCCGGCTGAACGGCGTCTCGACCGCCTATGGCTATGACGCCGCCTCGCGGCTGGATGAGTTGGACCAGAACCTGGCGAGCACGGCCAGCGACCTGGCCCTGGACTTCGCCCGCAATCCGGCCTCGCAGCTGGTCACCCGCGACGCCTCCAACAACGCCTATACCTATGCGCCGAGCACCGGCACCACGGCCTATGCGAACAACGGCCGCAACCAGGTCACCGCCGCCGGCGGGGCGACCATCACCTATGAGGTCACCAACGGGACCCTGAGCAGCGGCAACATCGCCAACGACGGGACCGCCGCCTTCACTTACGACGCCGCCAACCGGCTGAAGAGCGCGGGGGCGGTCACCTACACGTACGACGCGCTGGACCGGCTGTATCAGGAGAACGCCACGGCCGCCCGGCGCTTCCTCTACGCCGGCGACCAGCTGATCGGCGAGTACAGCACCGCCAACGTCATCCAGACCCGCTACGTCCCCGCGCCCGGGGTGGACGAGCCTCTGGTGGAGTACGCCGGCACCGGCACGGGCACGCCGCGCTACTACGTCGCCGACGAGCGCGGTTCGGTGATAGCGCGGACCACCGCCGCCGGGGCGGTCTTCAACGCCATCAACACCTATGACGAATACGGCGTCCCGGCCGCGGCGGTCACCGGCCGGTTCCAGTACACGGGCCAGACGCGGCTCTCGGACACGGGGCTCTACTATTACAAGGCGCGGGTCTATGCGCCGAGCCTGGGGCGGTTCCTGCAGACCGACCCGATCGGGTATGAGGCGGGGCTGAATCTGTATGCGTATGTGGGCGGGGATCCGGTGAATGGTACGGATCCGACTGGGCTGGCGAGCGCCCTCCCGGGCGGAGGGTGGGGCTACTACGTTGTGGGTGGGCCGGGCGCGGCCCCCGCCTCGGAAGAGGAATCCTCAGACAATACGTATCGCTTGGTCGGTGAATCTGGATCGACAAGCTACTTGGCGATATATGATGACTCTGGAACGTTCATAGGAATCCAACCGTTGGCATCGGGCCGCGCTGATGAAGCAACGCTGGCTCCATGGGACGTTTTCGGGCTCGGCGCACTGGGCGCGAAAAGCACCGCCAAGCTTTTAGGGAGGGTGCTTGCGGGGCGTTTGTCTAGGGAGGCAGCTGAAGTCGGTGCCTATACTGTATATAGATCCATCGATGACGCGGGATCTGTCAATTATGTGGGTATCACAAACAGTGTAGCCCGAAGAATTGCTGAACAATCTCGTGGCCTAGGAATCAGAATTCGGCCGATCCCCGGACTAACCGGCCTGACCGCCAGTCAGGCAAGGGGGGCAGAACAGGCACTAATTGAGTTGTACGGACTTGGCCGGAACGGCGGCCAGCTTATTAACAGAATAAATAGTATAGCACGAAGTAATCCAACCTATGCCGAATCTCTAGCAAACGGCGTTGGCGTGTTAGCTCGAGCGAGGTATCCAGGATTCTGACATGATCGGAGATATTCTTGCATTTTCGAACCGAAACCTACCAGCACTCCTTTACCACACGCATGAAAATCCGTTGATGGGAAGCTTGGTGAGGGTGTTTTGCTCGGTGGAATTCGACACGGAGGCGATCGACAGGGCGCTCGCGCGCGAACCCGATTTCCAATGTTTTTTTCCGGTGAACGCCGCGGTCAGGAGGAAAGACCTCAGAATTCTTGAGCCCCGCCCTCCTCAAGGGCGTTGGGCTCGCTTTCCTATGTTCAAGGCCGAGGGACTTAGTCGCGACACGTGGTGGTTGTGGGATGGCGACCGAGAATGGCCTTACGAAGGGGCCGTTGAAGCCATTTCGGACTATCCGGAGCGAGAGAGTGTGAACGATACGATGATGATCTCGCTTATTTCCAAGCGATGCGTCAGCTGTATCCCCAAGTAGCCGGCGATTGCAAATGCGGGTCTATCAAATCGACCAGCGGAGTTGGGTGCATCGGGCTCTCAACGTCGGCAGGGTTCTGACCGTGATTGGCTCGCTGTCCGGCCGCGACGACACGACGCTGAGTATCTACGACGCGCAAGACCACCTACAACGACGACGGGCAGGTCTCCGCGGTGGCGCAGGGCTTTGTGCTTGATCTGCGCGCCGCTCGCGGCTCGGGCGAGAACTCCTCGACCGCGCGGGGCTACGGCCTCGCCAACCGCATCTGGACGCCCGAGTTTACCGTCAGTCGCCAGCCGGCGGCGGGCGACATCACCTAC
>NZ_JAUXQZ010000011.1 GCF_030682035.1 Brevundimonas sp.
AGGCACCAGTGCCCGGCGCTGGCCATCGGCATTGGCGGACTTGTCCAGTGGGCGCAGCGGACAAAGGATTTGGCCGGTCCGCGCATCGACCAGATCGACCCGGCTCAAGTCCCAGCGGGCGTAACGCAGGTGGACCTGCACAAGGTGACGGTAAGCGGCAGGAATCTCGAAGCGAGCTCCTGCCAGGCTCACCGTGCCGTCGGAACGTCGTTGCCGGCGCGCCACCTCGATGCGAAATGCCGCGGCCAGATCCGCCGCCGTGGGGCAGTCGCGCCGGACATTGGGGCCGGCCAGATAGCGGGCCAGCGGCGTGGTGCCGATCTCGGAATGGAGCGTGCGGTGATACTCCTGTTCGACCCAGGCTTGAGTCGCCTGATTGAGCAGATCCAGTGTGACGGACGCTTCGCCTTCCAGCATCGCCATCAGGCGTCCCTCGACGCGTCCCCAGAAGGACTCCTGCTTGGCATTCTGGTACGGTGAATACGGCAGCGTCGTCTGATGCACGATCCCCAGAGCGGCCAGGCCGGACACGGTCTCATCGGCCAGCATGGCCGCCCCGTTGTCGGTCATCAGGGCACGTGGCAGTCCGCGTTTCATGAACGCCTGCGACAGGCCATGAACCAGGCTCTCGGCCGTCTCATCGAGATACCACTGCAAGTGGCAAACCAGACGCGAGCGGTCGTCGATGACGCCCAGCAGCATCGGTTTGACCCAGGTGCCTGCGCGCCCCAGTACCTTGCGCGACGCGTGATGGAAATCGAGGTGCCACAGCGCACTGACGTGATCGACTTCGAAGCTACGGACCTCCAGGCGTTCGAGCCGGTCGCGGGCCAGGAGCGCCCCCGCGGTGGCGCGTTTCGGACGGGCCTGACGGAACATGCCGCGGGCTGTCAGATACCGCCGGATCGTCGGATACGACGGGACAGCGGCATCGCTGCCGGCCAAGGCGGCGCGCAGGTTGTCGACGTGCAGTTGCATGGTCCAGCCCGGGTGTTCGCGATACTGGGCGCCAAGGACTTCGATGACGCGAGGGGCGAGGCTGGGGAAGCGGCCGACGTCGTCGCGCAAGCGGTTCCTAAGGGCAGCGACCGGATCGGAGGCCGACTTGGCCGCGTAGTACCAGCGCTCCAGGGTCGAGACACCGAAGCCAATCTCCTGATCGGTTAGCGGATGGCGCCAGGACTTGGCGGCCAGGGATTTGAGCGCCGCCTGCAACTCCCCCTCGGGCGGCGGTGCGGCCAGTAGTGGGCCAATGATCGAGAAGCGCAGGCGCGCCCATCGATCACGCGGGGATGGATCGACAACAGGTTTCAAGAGGGTCTCCCGGTGGGCGGCGCCAGCGGCACCGCGACTGGGAGTGAAGGCTATAAGCCCTCGCCATCGCTGGCTATCTGCATCCTCTGCGGGTGGTCACCGCCCCTCTCGGACTGCGATCAGGGATCGGACGGTGAGCGGCGTGAGAAAGAGCAGCAGGCGCAACAAAGGCTCGGCCGTTTGACCAGTAAAGCGGTCGAGGAGTGCGCCGGGCAGTCGCCCGGCCGCCACCGGCGGCATGAAGCGGGCGCACTGCGCCTGCCACAGCGGAGTCAGGGCAAAGTCGGTCTGCCACCACCGGCGCCAGCGTTCCAGCGTCCGGATCGGAATCCCCGATCCCGCCTCAAGCCGCGCTGCCGCTGGTGTCTGCCCGGCATGCCGGGCAGACACCAGCACCACCGCCAATCCAAGGTACACGCGCCGTCCGAGAAAGCGTACCGACATCGAGGTGCACCGTTTGCGGCACACGCTGCAGCAGAAACTGA
>NZ_JAUXQZ010000027.1 GCF_030682035.1 Brevundimonas sp.
CTGGGCCGAGGCGGTACTTGAGCGCGTAGACACGACGGCCAGTCGGATAGACCCGCAGGAAAAAGCCCTTGAGGTCGGTATCCCAAAGGCGGCTTTCCCCCGCGGGCGGAACCGGGGTCGCATCGACCGTGCGCTTGGTGATGCGCGCCTTACGACTTTGCATTTGTGATCCTGGAACGCCTTGAGCGGGGTCGTGACCGATTCCCGATACCGCATAGATACCACGGCGGACGAAACTCGCCGATACCGAAAGATCCCTACGACGGCGCTATATGAGCAATTACTACATCAAAACAGCGTATATCTGGGACGCATGGAAACACGTCGCCACCTGCAGAAATCAATCACCCTCACATTGACATCGAGGGGGTCACAGGTTCAATCCCTGTCGCGTCCACCATTCCCTTCCCAATGACATGGCATGCGTTGAAGAAGCCGCTCCGCGGCGGCGTCACAAGGCCCGACGGCTCTACACGTCCGGGTCGCGCAGAGCCAGGGTCGCGAACAGAGCCGTCATCGCAAACAGTCCCCCTGCGGCGAATGTCGCCGGAGCACCCAGGCCGGCCCACAAGGCGCCCGCCAGCACGCTCGCGATCAGTAGACCGACACCGGTCGCGAGATTGAATATCCCGAACGCCGTCCCTCGAAGGTTGGAAGGCGCGGCGTCTGCGACCAGCGTGGCGAGCACCCCCTGGGTCAGGCCCATGTGAAGGCCCCAAAGGGCGACTCCCACCAGCACGCCGGGCAGGTTGGCGTTCAGCGCGAGCACTACATCAGCGACAAGGAGAACCCCCATCCCAACGACCAGCAGTCGTTTTCGACCGATCCGGTCTGAAAGGATGCCGGCCGGAGTCGCGGCGACGGCGTAGACGACGTTCATGATGACCAGGACGACGGGAACGAGAGCGACCGCCAATCCCACGTCCTGCGCTCGCAAAATCAGGAACGCCTCGCTGAACCGCGCCAGCGTGAAAACGCCTCCGACCCCGACCACGGCCCAGAACGGGGCGCCCATATCGCGCACTTCGCTCCACCGGATCGGCGCCCGCACAGCCCCCGGCTCGCGCGCTCTCCTGGGTTCCTTCACCGCGAAGATGAGCAAGAGCACCGCGACCATCGCCGGGACCACCGCCCATGCGAACACCGCGCGAATGTCGTTGGCCAGAACCACCATCAGCCCGATGGCGATCACCGGCCCCGCGAAGGCGCCGATGGTGTCGAGCGACTGCCGTAGTCCGAATGCCGCTCCCCGTGCGTCGGGAGGAGCGAGGTCAGCGACCAGGGCATCCCTCGGGGCGCCGCGTATGCCCTTGCCGATGCGATCCGCGAAGCGGGCTCCGAACACTTCGAAGGGCGTGACGGCCAGAGGAAACACCGGCTTGGTCAGGGCGCCGAGGCTGTAGCCGATCACCGTCAGCATCTTGCGGCGCCCCAGCCGATCGCTCAACCAGCCCGAAAACACCTTCACGATCGAGGCCGTCGCTTCCGCGATCCCTTCGATGATCCCGACCAGCATCGCGCTGGCTCCAAGGGCGCCGACCAGAAACACCGGCAGCAGGGCATGAATCATCTCCGAAGAGACGTCCATGAACATCGACACCAACCCCAGCGCCCAGACGCCACGCGGGACGGACTTCAAGCTCTTGAGCATGCGAACTCCGGTCAAGCCCCGGCCCCATAGCAGCACCAGGCTGGGCGTCGCGTCTTGTAGCAGACCATGGTCGGAACCGCTCCGGGAGCGTGGCCGCCCGACTACAGAGCCGGTCGTGGATGGTCTTTGAGAGCGTTGTGAGCCCAGTCCGTTCCCGGACTCCGCTTCGCTTTGTCACCGGCGGCGGCGCGCGGTGGCCTCTCGACTGGACCCGGCCCGCCGGCGCGGGCAATGGAGACGTATGACTTTTCCAACCCCCTCCCCCGCCGACTGGCGCGGTCTGGCCGAAAAGGCGCTGAAGGATCGGCCGCTGGAAAGCCTGGTGCATCTGGATGCCGACGGGTTGGCGATCCGTCCCCTGTATGCCGCGGCGACCGGCGGCGCGGCGATCTCTGCGCCCCGGCCCCTGGATTCAGACGGTCGGCCTTGGGACGTGCGGACCCTGGTCGAGGGCGACGAGGCGGGCGCGGTCAATGCGGCGGCCCTGGCCGATCTGGAAGGCGGCGCGGCCTCGGTGCTGCTGAAGGGGGCGGTGCTGGCGGATTCCGAACCGCTGGCCCGCGCGCTGGACGGCGTGGCGCTGGAGCTGGCGGCGGTCGGCCTCGACGCCGGGCTGGACGGGCCGGAGGCCGCCAATGCGCTGGCGGTGGCGGCCAAGGGCTCGCCGCGCGCGAAGCTGATGTTCCACATGGACCCGCTGTCGGCCTTCGCCGAGGCCGGGGCCGCGCCGCGGGCGATCGAAGAGCATCTGACGCTGGCGGCCAATACGGCGGCGCGCCATGCGGGGGCCTATCCGGAGGCCTCCTTCTTCCTCGCCAGCGGCCGGGTCGTGCATGAGGCCGGCGGCTCGATCGGGCAGGAACTGGGGTTCGTCGCCGCCAACGCCGTCGCCCTGCTCCGCGCGGCGGTCGCGGCCGGGATGAGGCCTGAGGCAGCGCTGACGGGGACGGTGCTGGGCGTTTCGCTGGACCAGGAATATTTCGACGGCCTCGCCAAGGTGCGGGCGCTGCGGCTGATGTGGCGGTCGATCGGCAAGGCGTTCGGCATCGAGACCCCGGCCGTGATCGAGGCGCGGTCGTCGCGGCGGATGCTGGCGGCGCGCGACCCGTGGCCAAACCTGCTGCGGCTGACGGCGGCGGGGTTCGCCGGCGCGGTCGGCGGGGCGGGCGCCGTTGTGCTGGACGGCCTGTCGCGGGCCAACGGCCGTTCAGACGCCTTCGCCCGGCGGCAGGCGCGTAATACGCAGGCGGTGCTGTTGGAAGAGGCCCATCTGGGTCGGGTCGATGACCCGGCGGCCGGGTCGTGGTTCCTCGATGCCCGTACCCGCGATCTGGCCGAGGCCGGCTGGGCCGAGTTCCAGCGCATCGAGGGCGAAGGCGGCCTCCTCACCTCCCTGCGCGCCGGCGGTGTTCAGGACCGTATCGCCGCCGCCCGCGCCGAGCGCGAGGCGGCCCTCGCCGGGGGAACGGCGCAGCTCGTTGGCGTGACCAAATTCGTCGATCCCGAGCCGCGCCCCGCACCGTTCGAGCCGGAGGTGGCGACGCTGCCACAGACCGGCGGCGACGCCTGCGACCCGCTGAACCCGGTCCGGTTCGCCGCGCCGTTCGAGACTCAAGCGTGGGAGGGCGGCCGATGACCTTTCCCGACTTCTCCAAAATCCCGCTCGACCTCGGACCCACCGGCGCCGGCCCGGCCCGTGACGCATGGAACACGCCCGAGGGCCTGACCGTCGAAACGGCATATGGCTCGGAGGCCATCGAAGGCCTCGACTTCATCCACGGCCTGCCCGGCTTCGCCCCCTATGTGCGCGGTCCCTATCCGACCATGTATGCGGGCAATCCCTGGACCATCCGCCAGTACGCCGGCTTCTCGACCGCCGAGGCGTCCAACGCCTTCTACCGCCGCAACCTCGCCGCCGGTCAGAAGGGGCTGTCGATCGCCTTCGATCTGGCCACCCACCGCGGCTACGACAGCGACCACCCGAGGGTGAAGGGCGACGTCGGCATGGCCGGGGTGGCCATCGACAGCATCTACGACATGCGCACCCTGTTCGACGGCATCCCGCTGGACCAGATGTCGGTCTCCATGACCATGAACGGCGCCGTCCTGCCGATCCTGGCCCTCTATGTCGTCGCGGCGGAGGAACAGGGCGTCAGCCACGCGGCCCTGACCGGGACCATCCAGAACGACATCCTCAAGGAGTTCATGGTCCGCAACACCTACATCTATCCGCCCGAACCCTCGATGCGGATCGTGTCGGACATCTTCGCCTGGACCGCCCAGCACACGCCGAAATTCAACTCCATCTCGATCAGCGGCTACCATATGCAGGAGGCCGGAGCCTCCGCCGATCTGGAGCTGGCCTATACCCTGGCGGACGGGGTCGAATATCTGAAGGCCGGGGTCGCGGCGGGCATGGACGTGGATCGGTTCGCCCCGCGCCTGAGCTTCTTCTGGGCCATCGGCATGAACTATTTCATGGAGGTGGCCAAGCTGCGCGCCGGCCGCCTGCTGTGGGCCGAGGCCGTCTCGAAATTCGGCGCGAAAGACCCCCGCTCCCTGTCCCTGCGCGCTCACTGCCAGACCTCGGGCTGGAGCCTCGCCGCCCAGGACGTATTCAACAATGTGCCCCGCACCATGGTCGAGGCCATGGCGGCGGCGGGCGGCCAGACCCAGAGCCTGCACACCAATGCGCTGGACGAGGCCCTCGCCCTGCCGACCGACTTCTCGGCGCGGATCGCGCGCAACACCCAGCTGCTGCTGCAGATGGAAACCGGCCTGACGAAGGTCATCGACCCGTGGGGCGGCAGCTTCTACGTCGAGCGCCTGACCCATGAACTGGCGAGCAAGGCCCGCGCCCTGATGGCCGAGGTCGAGGCCTTGGGCGGCATGGCCAAGGCCATCGAGGCCGGGGTGCCCAAGATGCGGATCGAGGAGGCCTCGGCCCGCACCCAGGCGCGGATCGATACGGGCCAGCAGACGGTCGTGGGCGTGAACCGCTACCTGTCCGACGCCGTAGACGACATCCCCATGCTCAAGGTGGACAACGCCGCCGTGCTGACGGCCCAGATCGACAAGCTGAAGCGGCTGCGGGCCGAACGCGACGAGGTGAAGACGCAAGCCGCTCTGGACGCCCTGACCGAGGGCGCGCGCGGCACGGCCAATCTGCTGGAGTTGTCGGTGCAGGCCGCGCGGGCCTATGCGACCGTGGGCGAGATATCCGACGCGCTCGAGGCCGCCTTCGGCCGCCATGTCGCGACGGTGAAAACGGCCCGCGGCGTCTATGCACGCGAGGCCGGAAACGATCCGAAGATCGCCCGCGCCCGCGACATGGTCGCCGCCTTCATCGACAACGACGGCGGCCCGCCGCGCATCCTGATCGCCAAACTGGGCCAGGACGGCCACGACCGCGGCCAGAAGGTCATCGCCACCGCCTATGGCGATCTGGGGCTGGAGGCCATCGCCGGTTCGCTGTTCCAGACGCCGGAGGAGGCCGCGCGCGAAGCGGTCGAACGCAACGTCCACGCCGTCGGCGCCTCATCGCTGGCGGCCGGACACCTGACCCTCGTGCCCGAGCTCAAGGCGGCGCTGGAGAAGCTGGGCCGCCCCGACATCATGATCGTGGTCGGCGGCGTCATCCCTCCGTCGGATGTCCAGACCCTGATCGACATGGGCGCGGCCGCCGTCTATCCGCCCGGCTCGGTCATCGCTGACACGGCCATCGACCTGATCGAAAAGCTCAACCAGCGCCTCGGCTACGCCCAGAAGGCCTGAAGGCTGACTGACGGCATAAATGAAGTTGCCGGCCGCCCCCTCAGCCGACCCGGACTTTAGGGCCGGTTCTGGCGGGGCATGGCGGCGACCTCTTCGGCCGTCAGCGCGCGACTGATCCGGGCACGACAGACCCCAGCGGAACCGGGCACGCTGATGCGGGCGTAGTCGCCGACGCAAAGGCGATCCCCGACCGGCGTATCCGCGGTCATCGCCATCGAGTTGGTGAAGTCCAGACCCGGGCAGCCACCGGTGCTTACCTCATAAACGATGTTGTCGTTGGCGCGCACATAGACGACGCCCGGCCCGTCAGCGCGGAAATTGCGGATGACGGAGGCCTGAAAGCATTGGCGCGGGCCAGCCGTCCGGGCACCGTCGGCGCCAGTGGTTTCCATGGCCGGCGCGCAAGCGCCGAGAGCAAGCACGAGCCCAACGGAAACGTGCGGTCGGATATGCATAACGATCTCCTTCAAGCCCTAGTACGCGCATCGTCTCGCAAGGCCTCTGGCCGCGCAAGCTACTGGGTGGAAAATCGCGCCGGATCGATCCGTTTCGAGATCTCCGCGGGCAAAGGCGACGGAGCCCCGGTCGCCAGGGCTGCGACATGCTCGGCAAGCAGGGGCGCGACGCAGAAGCCACGCGAGCCCAGCCCGCCGAGAACGAACAGGCCCTCGGCGCCCGGCACGGCGCCGGACAACGGCAGCCGATCCGGCGTGGTCGCCCGTACGGCGGTCCGCGCCTGCCCCGGCCCCGCCGCGGCGATCCGCGCCGCCAGCCGGGGAAGACGGGCGGCGACCGTCGCCAGATTGCGGGCGCCGGCCTCGTCCGACGGCCCGCCGTCGATTTCGGCGCGGTCGTGGGTCGCGCCGAACAGCAGGCCGGAGCCGGTCGGCGCCGCATAGCCGCCCCACGCCACGGATCCGGCCTTGACGCCCTCAACCCAGTTCGCCTGACCCCGGACCGGGGCCAGCGGCAGAGCCGAAGCCAGCCCGGCGGTCCCCCAGCCGGCCGCGACCACCACGATGTCAGCCTCGAGGATCACGGCGCCGGCCTCATCCAGCAGCCGCCAGCCGCCGCCCACGGCCTCGATGCGCCCGACCGTCGCAGTGATCCGGTCAGCCTCGTCCAGCCAGGCGTCGAGCGCGGCGCCCGGCCGGATCGCCACGGCGTCGCGCATCCACAGGCCGCCGCTCTCGACGGGTTCGCCGAGCAGGTCGGCGCAGGCGGCCGCGTCGCGAAGCTCCATGGCCCCCTCGGCCCAGACCGGTTGGGCCGTGACCCTGGCGAACCGGGCGGCGTCGCGCGGCGTCTGTTCGAGCTGAAGCACGCCTGTTTCGATCACTGCGCCCGGCGTGGCGGCGTAGAGGACCGCCGCCCGCGTCAGGGCCTGGGCGTACAGGGCGGCGATGTCCCGGTCCCCGGCGTCAAAACGGGGCGTCACCAGGGCCACCGGAAAGCCGGAGGCCCCCGCGCCGGGCCGTTCGGCCTCGATGACGGTCGCCCGCACGCCAAGCGCCGCAAAGGCCCGCGACAGCGCCGCCCCCGCGATACCGGCCCCGATCACCGCCA
The DNA here is from genome assembly GCF_030682035.1 of Brevundimonas sp. GTDB lineage: Bacteria > Pseudomonadota > Alphaproteobacteria > Caulobacterales > Caulobacteraceae > Brevundimonas. The sequence continues at coordinate 6,992 of NZ_JAUXQZ010000027.1, forward strand.
CCGACGGCGTCAGGTATGGCGTAACGGGGGCCTCGGGCAGGCGCGCTTCCAGCCGTTCGCGCTTGCGGCCGTGGCCGGGCCGTTTCTCGACGGCGAAGCCCCGCTCCGCCAGGCCCCGGCGCACTGAACCGGCGACGGTGAAGCTCGCGACCCCGGCCCCCCGTGCGGATCGCGCGGCGATCCCGTCCAGCACGACGTCCGACCACATCTCCGGATTGGTCGATGGAGCAAAGCCGTCGAGGAACCAGGCGTCGGCCTGCCCCGTCCACTGCGACAAGGCCCAGCCGACGTCGCCGATCGCGAGATCGAGCGTCGCGTTGAACCCGGGCAGGTCGAGACGGTGAAATCCCGGCGTCGCTTCCGGCCACACGTCCAGCAGCGCCCGGGCCGCCTCCGCCAGTTCGGGCCAGACGCCAAGGGCGCGCGCCGCCTCCGCGCGGCTCAGCGGAAAGCCCTCCGCCGAGAACAGACTCAAACGACCATCGGCCGGGCCCTCGCGACGCCACAGGTCCAGCAGGGCGACAATGTTCAGGCCCGTGCCGAAGCCCAGCTCGGCCACACAGAAACGGCGACGTCCCTCCCACGCCGTGGGCAGGCCGCAACCGGCGAGGAAGACCGCCCGGGCCTCGGCCAGCCCATCCTGCTGCGAGAAATAGACATCGTCGAACCGCCCTGAACGGGGCGAGCCGTCCTCGGTCCAGATCAGGCGGGGCGCGCGGTCTTCAACCATTCGCCACGGCCTATACAGGTCGCGCCCAAGCGCAATTGAAAAGGGCCGCCCCGAAGAGCGGCTCTTGTCCGTGAGAGGTATCCGGCAGTCAGCGCCGGACTGTTTGGCTAGTGGGCGGCCGCCGGGGTGGCGGCGGCCGGTGCAGCCACGGCGGCGTCAGCAGCCGCCGGCGCGAGTTCTGCCGCGGCGGCGGCGTCGGCGGCGGCCTGGGCGTCAGCGGCGGCCTGATCAATGGTGGTGTTGGCGGCGGCCGGATCAGCGACGCCGGCGGCTTCGACCGCTTCGGTCGCGGCGCCGTCGGCCTTGTCTTCGGCCTTCTGGCAGGCGGTCAGGGCAAGCGCGGCGGAGGCGGCGACGATCAGGGCTGCGATGCGCATCGGATGGCTCCTTGGATTCAGTGGACGGGGGGATTCAGTGGACGAGTGCGTCCCGTGGAACCTGGATACCGACCGTCGGCGAGCCCCCGCAAGTTAAATAGCGCCCACGTTTGGCGCGGCGCGGTCGACGAGACAACGAAAAAGGGCCGCCCCTTCCGGGACGGCCCTTCCTTCATCAGACCCGAAAGCCCGAATGATGTTCGCTCAGATTAGTGAGCGGCCGGGGCAGCGGCGTCGGCGGCCGGGGCGGCAGCGGCGTCGGCGGCCGGAGCAGCGGCGTCGGCAGCCGGAGCAGCAGCGTCAGCAGCCGGAGCCATGGCGGCGTCGGCAGCCGGGGCTTCAGCAGCGGCGTCGACGGCCGGAGCTTCTTCAGCCTTGTCGGCGGCGGGGGTGCAGGCGGCCAGGGCCAGAGCGGCGACCGAAGCGGCGACCAGAGCGGTGATGCGCATAATTTTATTCCTTCAGAAGGGTCATACGAGGTCATGAACTCCTCGCCGTTCCGGGATAACGGGAACGTGAGCGAAAGCCAAGCCAAATTCTCACGTATTCGTGAACCATCGTGACCCAAGGGAAAGTTTCCCGCCTCTGTCTGACCGGCTTCCGGACCCTGAAACCCCGCTATTGCGGCGGCGGACTGCTCGCCGGAGAGGTCGTGGACGGCTCGGGCGGCAGGGTCGGCGGCGTTTCACCCGGTACGACTGTTCCGCCCGAGTCCGCCGGCGGAAGCGTCTCCGGCTCAACGGTTGGCGCCTCGACGGGGGCTGTAGTCGCCGAATCAGTCGCCACTTCGGCTGCGGGATCGGCCGTCGCGCCCGCATCGCGGTCCGAACAGGCGGTCAGGCAGACCGCGCCGACGGCGAAGGCGGTGATGGTCCTGATGCTCATGGAATGATCCTCCGGACGATCGCCCTGCAGATCAGCCCGCGCGCGATCGAGCCAATCTCTAACCGGCGAGGTTCGGAGACGTTCCCGCGACCGTGATCTCCGGTGAGGATCGGTGACCGGCCTGTGAGATCAGGCTTCCACCGTCGTCCCTGAGAGCGACTCCTCCATCTCAAGGAAGGACGGTTGGGCCGAGGACGGAATGTCGCCACGGCCGATCTCGACGGAGATCTGGGCGGCGTTGCCGTGCAGGTGGGCCACCAGGACCGACTGGATGATCTTGTAGAAGGCGCCGTCGCCGTCGACGATCTCTTTCAGGCGCACTGCTATCGGCCCGACCAGCCCATAGGCCAGAAAGACGCCCAGGAAGGTGCCGACCAGGGCGCCGCCGATCATGCCGCCGAGGATTTCCGGCGGCTCGGTGATCGAGCCCATGGTCTTGATGACCCCCAGAACCGCCGCCACGATGCCCAGCGCCGGCAGGCCGTCGGCCATGTTCGTCAAGGCGTGCGCCCCGGCCAGACCCTCGTGGTGATGCTTTTCCAGCTGCTTTTCCATGGCGTCCTCGATCTGGTGGGGATCCTCGAGGTTCATGGTCATCATCCGCAGGGTGTCGCAGATGAAGTCCGTGGCGAAATGGTCCTTCAGCACCTTGGGATATTTCTGGAAGATGGTGCTTTCCGCCGGCTTTTCGATGTGGCTTTCGAGGGCGATGACCCCCTTGGACTTCATCGTCTTGGTCAGCTGGAACAGCAGGGACAACAGATCCTTGTAGTCCTGCCTCTTCCATTTCGGCCCTGCGAAGGCCTTGCCGAAGCCGGCCAGGGTCGACTTGATGGTGGTGACGCTGTTGCCGATCAGGAAGGCGGCCACGGCCGCGCCGAGGATGGCCATCAGCTCATAGGGCAGCGAATGCAGCACGACCGCCATCTTGCCGCCTGACAGGATGTAGCTGCCGAACACCATGGCGAACAGCAGGACGATGCCGATAATCTGGAACATGGGAGGGCGATCGATCCTGCGCGCGAGATACGCGGACCTTCGCCGTTAATGATTAAGGGGCGGTTGCGAACCGCCACGTGCTACAGCCGGGTTTCGCCGGTTATGATGGCGGTGCGGGCGGCCTCGGTCAGCTTGGCGTAGCCGTTCTTGCCGCCCCGGACATAGAGCGGGCCGTCGATCTTGTCCGGTTCGAAGCCGTCGGCGACCAGATCGATCTTCTTGTATTTGAAGGTTCCCGTGGTGTCGGCCGACTTGATCAGGCGGACAAAGACCGGCCGGGCATAGGCCGGGAGTTCCTGATCGACCCAGTCAGCGAAGGCCCGGGCGCCGAAGCGGCCGTCGATCACCAGGGCGACCATCCCCGCCTTTCCGTCATGTCCTGGAACCGGCACGCCATAGGCGATGACTTCCTTGACGCCGGGGCCATCGGCCAGCCGCTGTTCGACCTCGGCGGTCGAGACGTTCTCGCCCTTCCAGCGGAAGGTGTCGCCGATGCGGTCGATGAAATAGACGTAGCCTTCCGGGTCCTGCTTCATCAGGTCGCCGGTGCGGAACCAGCGGTCCCCGCGCACGAAGACGTCGCGCAGGATCTTCTTCTCGGAGGCGGCCTTGTCGGCATAGCCGGAGAAGGCATGGCGGGGATCGTCCCCGATCTGGCCCAGCGCCTCGCCCACCTCGCCGGCCCTGGCCAACCGACACAGGCCGTCGGAGCCGCGTACAGGCTCTTCGGTGTCCATATCGAACCGGACGAGCCGGAAATTGATCTGCTTTTTCAGAAAACCCGGCACGCGGCCGATCGCGCCGGGCTTGCCGTCGAAATTGAATACCGAGACATTGCCCTCGGTCGAGCCGTAGAATTCCAGGATGTCGGGGATGGCGAACCGCTTCTGGAAATCGGTCCAGACGTCGGGCCGCAGGCCGTTGCCGAAGGCCAGCCGCAGCGAATGCGACCGCTCGTCCGGGCTCTCGGGGCAGTTGACCAGATAGCGGCACAACTCGCCAATATAGACGAACAGGGTCGCGCCCGAGGCCTTCACATCCGGCCAGAAATTCGTCGCCGAGAATCGCTTGCGCAGCACCAGCTGTCCGCCGTTCAACAGGGCCGGACCGACTCCGACCAGCCCGCCGGTCGAGTGATAGAGCGGCAGGACGTTGAAGGTGACGTCCTTTTCGGTCGCGGCGGTCGCCCCGGCGAAGGCGCGCATATAGGTGCGGGCCCGGGCGTGGGTGATTCTCGCCGCCTTGGGCATGCCGGTCGTGCCGGAGGTGTAGATGTACAGGGCCGTGTCGCGGTTGGTCAGGCCCGAGCGAGCCGACCGGGCGGGCCGCACGGACGAACCGCTGCGCACCGGCTTGTCCAGTCCGCGCCGTTCGTCGGCCTCGTCCTCGTCGCGGAGCCCCAGCACCCAGAGCATCAGGTTGCGTCCGGACAGGACCCGTGCGTCCTCGACCCGCTTCCAGCAATCCTCGTCCGTCACCACCTGGGAGGCGTTGGAGATAGACAGACAGTGGGCCAGGGCGTGGCCGGTCAGATTGGTGTTGATCAGGGCGGTGGCGACGCCGACCTTGGAGAAACCTATCCAGGCGGCGATGTATTCGGCCCGGTTCAGCATCACCAGGGCGATGGTGTCCCCGCGCTTGAGCCGGCGGCTCTGAGCCCAGTGGCCGAAGCGGTTGGCCATGGCGTCGAGCTCGCGATAGGTCACCGTCCGCCGGTCGTCCTTGATCGCCACCCGGTCCCCGAACCGGTCAACCGCCTCTTCCCAGTCGTCGCAGACCAGATCGGAGCTATCCAGCTCGATCGGCTTGATGCGCTTGAGCAGACGACGCAGCCCCTTGGCGAAACGCATGTTGCGCTTGATGTTCGCCACCAGACCCATCGTCGTCGTCACTCCGCGGACAGCCGCCCGTTCCTTGGTGATGGACAAGCCGCCGGTCGCGGTCAACCGGCAGGGGAATCACAGGGACGTTTCAGGGCAAAAGACCGCCGGTTTGCGCGCGGGCGTGGCGCCGATGCGGCGGTGACGCGGACGAACCTGCCGAAGTCTGACAGCCGCTTGTGGAACGCAGCACGGCAAGGCTTAATCACCAAACGCGGATCGGCGGCGTGGGGCCGGATCGATCCTCGGGGGAATATACCGATGAAATACCTTCTGACCGCCGTTTGCGCCCTCGCCCTGGCCGGGCCCGTCGCGGCCCAGGACTACAACGCCGAGCCCAACTACGGCACCATCAGCCTGGCGCCTGGCTTCCAGCCCGATCCGCATCTCGTCAGCCTGCGCGCCGGCGGCGACATCAACGCCTCCAGCGCCGGCGTCGGCTGTGCCGGCTACATCACCAACGCCCCGGACTTCCGCTTTCAATGGGATGGCAAGGGTTCGCTGAACATCAAGATCTCGGTGCTGTCCAAGGCTGACACCACCTTGGTGGTGAACGGCCCGAACGGCGAGTGGTACTGCGACGACGACATGGGCGAGGACAACAACCCGCTCGTCACCCTGGGCTCCGTCTCCGGGCGCTATGAAATCTGGGTCGGCACCTATTCCAGCGGCGATCCCCAGCCTGCCGTGCTGTCGATTTCGGAACTCACCAACTTCTGAGGCCGACTTCCCAGTATTGATTGAGCATAAAGCTGCACCGTTGCCGCCTCAAATGCGGCGGCAACGGTGTTTCTTCAAGGCAAAACAAGAATCGCGGAACTGCGGTCTCACGGACTTGTTTCTTCCATGAGATTTTGGAGGAACCGAGATGTCCGTGACCTATCCTGCCGATCCGGCCAAACCCTATGGCGATCGTGTCGAGGCGCCGCTCGCCGACATGACCCATGATGAGCCCTTCGTCCCCGTCTATGCCCGTCGCGGCAAGGCGCGCGGCGGTCAGGGCAAGATCAGGACCTGGATGATCCTGACCCCCATAGCCGTACTTGCGCTGGGCGGCATCGGCGCCATGATGGTCATGAACGGCTCTGATGAGCCGTCCGCCCCGCTCGCCGAGCCGGCCGCGACAGGCCCTGTGTTGCCGATCGCGGCAACCGCGACGGCCCCAGCCGCGACGACCATGACGCCCCTGACCACCGCCTCGACGCCCGAACCGGTTGTGGCCGCACCCGTGGGTCGCGACGCCACCCCGCTGCGTCGCATCGCACCGGCTCCGACTCCGGCTCCGGCTCCGGCTCGCCGTGAAGCTGTCCGGGCTCCGGCGCCCGCCGCGACGCCTCGCGTCGTGACTCCGACCCCGACCGGCCCGCAGCCCTACACGCCTGCCCCGGCCGCGCCGTCGACCTCGACCCTGAACAGGGCGCCTGCAACCCCGGCGGCGACGCCCGCGCCGGCGCCGACGCCCCCGGTGATCATCGTCGAACCGGTCGGCTGATCGCGCCTCAATCCTGAAACAAGGCCCCGGCGGATCGCTCCGCCGGGGCCTTTGCCTGTGCGGATCAGGCCGACGGTGAAACCCGCCAGATGACGTTGCCGACGTCGTCCGCCACCAGCAGAGCCCCCGCGCCATCGAACTGGACGCCGACGGGACGGCCCATGGCCTGATCCTGGTCGTTGAGGAAGCCGGTCAGAATTCCTTCCGGCGGCCCTGACGGAACGCCGCCGGCGAAGGGCACGAAGATCACCCGATAGCCGTTCCGGGGCGATCGATTCCACGAGCCATGCTGGCCCACAAAGGCGCCGCCGCGATAGCGGGCCGGAAACAGCCCGCCCTCGCCGAACGTCAGCCCCAGCGACGCCGTATGGGCGCCCAGGGCGTAGTCCGGCCGCAGCGCCCGCGCGACCATGTCCGGATTGCGCGGCTCGATCCGCCTATCGACAGTCTGGCCATAGTAGCTCCACGGCCAGCCGTAGAAGCCGCCGCGGATCACCGAGGTCATGTAGTCGGGCACCAGATCATTGCCCAGCTCGTCGCGCTCATTGACCGAGACCCACAGCTTGCCGCTGTCGGGCTGCCAGGCCAGCCCCACCGGATTGCGCAGGCCCGAGGCGAAGACGCGGTCGGCGCCGGTGGCGATGTCGATCTCGTGGATGGCGGCGCGGCCCTCCTCCTCGGCCAGGCCGTTCTCGGCGATGTTGGAGTTTGAGCCGACCCCGACATACAGCCGCGTCCCGTCCGCACTGGCGACCAGGCTCTTGGTCCAGTGATGATTGCGCCCCGCCGGCAAGGCGACGAGCCGGCGCGCGGCCGCGGTGATCCGCGTCTGGCCGGCCTGATAGGGAAAGGCGACCACAGCGTCGGCATTGGCGACGTAGAGGGTGTCTCCCACCAGCGCCATGCCAAAGGGCGAGCTCAGGTTTTCAAGGAAGGCGGTCCGGGTCTCTGCCACGCCGTCCCCGTCGGCGTCGCGCAGCAGGGTGATGCGGTTAGCGCTGGGAGCCTTGGCGCCCGCCTTTTTCATGAACAGACCCTGGAACCAGCCCCGAATCCCGCCCGACTGACCCTCGGGTTTGGGCGGGGCGTTGGACTCGGCGACCAGAATGTCGCCGTTGGGCAGGCGATACAGCCAGCGCGGATGGTCGAGGCCCGAAGCGAAAGCCTGGACCCGGAACCCCTGCGCCGCCACGGGCGTGCGCCCTGCGGGCCAGCCGACGGCCTCGGCGACCTTGACCGTCGGAATGCGCTGCGCCGCGGGTTCGGGCAGGGTGGGGTTGGGGCCGTAACCAAGCGCGGGATCGAGCGCGGCTTCGTTGCCGCCGCAGGCGGCGAGGGTCAGGACAAGGCCGGAGACGGCGAGCAGGGACAGGCGAGGCATGACAGCTCTCCAGGACGACGGGATCAGAAGGCGGGGAACTCCAGACGGCTGACGTCGTAGCCCAGAGATCGGGCGCGGGCGACCAGCGCCTCGCGTTCGGCCGGACCCGGGAGCTCGCGGGTGTAGATCCACAGTTTGTCGAAGGTCGGATCGGCCGAGATGAACCAGCTGTAGTCCTCAGCGCGATCCAGCACCCAGTAGTCCCAGGTCACGAGGCCGCCGAAATAGCGGGCGCGCAGCTTGGCGTTCGTGCCGGGGTCAAGGACTTCACCGCGCGCGCCGACAGCCTTTTCGCGGCCTTGCGGCGTATCGACCTGACAGGTGTCGCGCACGTCTACCCGGGTCGGACTCACGATCACATAGTGGGTGGCGCCGGCGACGCAGCCGTCGGTCAAGCCCATCGGCAGCCGCGCGATCTCCAGCCAGCGGCCCGAGTAGAACCGCTCCAGATCGACGGCCCTGGCCGGCTGCGGGGCGCGGACCTCGTCCGGCGAGGGGGCGGTGACGCAGGCGGCAAGGCCGAGCGACAGGCACATTGCGAGGACGACGGCGGGAAGGCGCATGGCGAGACAGGCTCCGGCTGCGAATGAACAGCGGATATACGGCGCAGGTTCCGCCGGGATGCCTTCTGTCGAGGATTCAGGTGAGGGGGTTGAGATCCCGTGGCGGACGGATGCGCCGGAACCGCGCCTCGATAAAGGAGAAGGCCCCGAAAGCGACAAAACCGAAGGCTCCGAGCGCGAGAATCCACGGCCCGGCGGGTTGGCGCTCGATCATCTCCAGCGCCGCCCCGAAGCTGGTCACGTCCGACGCCTGTGATTGAAGACCCGCGACGACGACCAGACCAGCCAGCGGCAGATAGGCCAGACCTCGCGCCATATGACCGGCGCGCGCCAGCGGGGCCACCCGCCGACAGGTCTCCGCCGAACAGGCCAGATATTCCGTGAAGTCCTCGCGCCAGGCCCTGACGATATTGCCCGCGCCGATGCCGAAGATCGCCAGACCCGCACCGACCAGAAGCCAGTTCCCGAACGGCAGGGCCAGCACGGTCGCCGCCTGCTCCCGACTGCGGATCACACCCTCCACCGCGGGATCGCCTTCCGGCGCATGGACCAGAAGCTTGAAGGCCGCGAACGACAGGGCGGCATAGCTGAAGCCGCTGAAGGCCTGACTGAGGCGGGTGCGCAAGCCGTGGTGCGAGGTCCCTTCATGGTCGGCGTCGAAGACGGACTGCAGAAGCCGCCACATGACGAAGGCGGCCAGCCCCAGCCCGATCAGGAACATCCAGAGGCGACCGAGGGGACGCAGGACCAGCCAGTCGAGGGTTCCCTTGATCCCCACCGCGTCGCCAACGAGATCGACAGCGGCCAGCAGCACCAGTGTGCCGGCCGACAGATAGACGAAGCCACGCGCGCCGTAGCCGATGCGCGCGGCCAGTTCGAGCAGAACGTGCAGCGGCGGAACCCGTCTCAGAAGGGAGGAATGCGTTCGCCCCCTGTCGCCCAGACTGGCGAGGCGGGCGCGGAGAGTGGACAGGGGACTTGGCACGGCGACGGTAACTCGCAGCCGGGAATATGGCTCCGCTCGCCATTCCCGCCCTTGAGCTGACGCCGGCGGACGCATATCTGCCTGCCTCTGGGGAGGGGCGTATGCGGCCGGTGATTTCCATCCAGGGTCTGACCAAGACCTACAGGTCGGGCCTGCAGGCTCTCAAGACGATCGACCTGACGATCGGCAAGGGCGAGATCTTCGCCCTGCTGGGGCCCAATGGCGCGGGCAAGACGACGCTGATCTCCATCGTCTGCGGCATCGTCACCCCGACGACCGGGACGGTGACGGCCGACGGCCATGACATCCAGAAGGACTATCGCGCGGCCCGTTCGATGATCGGACTGGTGCCCCAGGAACTGACGACCGACGCCTTCGAGACCGTGCTGGCCACCGTCACCTTCAGCCGCGGACTGTTCGGCAAGGCCCCCGATCCGAAACATATCGAGAAGGTGCTGCGCGAACTTTCGCTGTGGGAGAAGCGCAACGACAAGATCATGACCCTGTCCGGCGGGATGAAGCGCCGGGTGATGATCGCCAAGGCCCTGAGCCATGAGCCCGACATCCTGTTCCTCGACGAACCGACCGCCGGCGTCGATGTCGAGTTGCGCCGCGACATGTGGAACCTGGTGCGCGGCCTGCGCGACAAGGGCGTCACCATTATCCTGACCACCCACTATATCGAGGAGGCCGAGGAGATGGCCGACAGGGTGGGCGTGATCCTGAAGGGCGAGTTGATCCTCGTCGAACAGACCGCCACCCTGATGAAGAAGCTGGGCAAGAAGACCCTGACGCTAAACCTGCAGGAGCCCCTGGCCGCCATCCCGCCGGAACTGGCCGAATGGGCGCCGACGCTGAAGGCCGACGGAAACGAGCTGGAATACGTCTTCGATTCCAACCTGGAGAAGACCGGCGTGCCGTCGCTGCTGCGCAAGCTGTCGGACCTCGGCATCGCCTTCAAGGACCTGCACACCAGCCAGAGCTCGCTGGAGGACATCTTCGTCAGTCTTGTCCACCGCGACACGGCGGCGGCCGCATGAGCATGACCTTCAACGGATACGGCGTCTGGGCCATCTACCGCTTCGAGATGGCGCGGGCCCTGCGCACGGTGTGGCAGTCGCTGGTCACGCCGGTGATCACCACGGCCCTGTATTTCGTCGTTTTCGGCTCGGCCATCGGCAGCCGCATGACCGAGATCGACGGCGTTCCCTACGGCGCCTTCATCGTGCCGGGCCTGATCATGCTGAGCCTGTTCACCCAGTCGATCTTCAACGCCTCGTTCGGCATCTACTTCCCGAAATTCACCGGCACCATCTACGAGCTGTTGTCCGCGCCCGTGTCGCCGCTCGAGATCGTCATCGCCTATGTCGGGGCGGCGGCGACCAAGTCGGCGGTGCTGGGGCTGGTCAT
>NZ_JAUXQZ010000031.1 GCF_030682035.1 Brevundimonas sp.
GTGGACGTGCGTGTGTCCACCCTGCCCAGCGCCCACGGCGAGCGCGCCGTGCTGCGCCTGCTCGACAAAAGCGAGAGCAGGCTCAGCCTGGAATCGGTGGGCATGCAGGGTGATGTGCTGGCGCGTTTTCGCAAACTCATCGGCCAGCCGCACGGCCGCATCCTCGTGACCGGCCCCACCGGCTCGGGCAAGACCACCACGCTGTACTCCACCTTGAAGCGCATCGCCACCGAAGAGGTGAACGTGAGCACGGTGGAAGATCCGATCGAGATGATCGAGCCAGCCTTCAACCAGACCCAGGTGCAGCCGCAGCTCGACTTCGGCTTCCCTGAGGGCCTGCGTGCGCTGATGCGGCAGGACCCGGACATCATCATGGTGGGCGAGATCCGCGACCTGGAAACCGCCGAGATGGCGGTGCAGGCCGCACTCACCGGCCATCTGGTGTTTTCCACCCTGCACACCAACGACGCGCCGTCGGCCATCACGCGCCTGATGGAGCTCGGTATTCCGCCGTATCTGATCAACGCCACCGTGCTGGGCGTGCTGGCGCAGCGCCTGGTGCGCACGCTGTGCCCGCAGTGCAAGGCGTTGGATGACACAGCCAAGCGCGAGGCGCTGGCCGAAGTGGTGAAACCCTGGCAACTCAGCGGCGGCTACAAGCCCTACAAACCGGTGGGCTGCGTCGATTGCCGCATGACCGGTTTCCTGGGGCGCATGGGCCTGTATGAGCTGCTGGTGGTGAGCGAGGCGTTCAAGGACCGGGTCAGCCGCGAACCCAACATCGACGCCCTCAGGCGCCAGGCGGTCAGCGACGGCATGCGTCCGCTGCGCTTGGCGGGCGCCTTGCGCGTGGCCGAAGGCCTGACTGTGCTGGACGAAGTGCTGAGCGCCACGCCCCCGCTGGTCTGAATGCACCCAGACAGTGCGTAAGTGCTGAAAACCAAGGGTATTCCCGAAGTTTTGCGAGCCGATGCGCGCCAGGCGTAGGTGGAATCCACATCCGTACGCAGGGGCTTTCCGTTGCAAAATCGAACGTTTGAGAATTGCTCTTAGGAGACTGTTTGTGAATATCAAGAGTCAGAAAGACTTTTTCTCCGGGCTTATGTTCACGGTGGTAGGTGTCGGGTTTGCCTGGGGCGCCTCCAACTACAACGTGGGCACGGGTGCCCGTATGGGACCGGGCTATTTTCCGCTGATGCTGGGCATTGTCTTGGCTTTTCTGGGCGGGCTGATCATGTTCAAAGCCATGGTCGTGGAAACCGAAGACGGTGAAAAAGTCGGTAAATGGGCCTGGAAGCCGCTGGCGTTCATCATCGGTGCCAACCTGCTGTTCGGCGTCATGATCGGTGGCCTGCCGAGCATCGGCCTGCCCCCCATGGGTCTGATTGCCGGCATTTTTGCACTGACCATCGTGGCCAGCCTGGCCGGTGAACGTTTCAAACTCAGTGAAGTGCTGGTCCTGGCCGCCGTCCTGGCGGTGGGCAGCTACCTGGCCTTTGTCATGCTGCTGAAACTGCAGTTCCCGGTCTGGCCGACTTTCATCGCAGGCTGAGGAGAACAAGAACATGATGGATTTGATCAACAACCTCTCGATCGGCTTCGGCGTTGCCTTCACGGCGCAGAACCTGATGTACGCCTTTGCCGGCTGTCTGCTCGGCACGCTGATCGGCGTGCTGCCCGGCGTCGGCCCGATTGCCACCATTGCCATGCTGCTGCCGGCCACCTATGCGCTGCCGCCGGTGGCTGCGCTCATCATGCTGGCCGGCATCTACTACGGCGCCCAGTACGGTGGCTCCACCACCGCCATTCTGGTCAACCTGCCGGGCGAGTCGTCCTCGGTGGTGACCGTGATCGACGGCTACCAGATGGCGCGCCAGGGGCGTGCGGGTCCGGCGCTGTCCGCGGCCGGTCTGGGTTCCTTTTTTGCCGGCTGCGTCGGCACCCTGATCCTGGCCGGTTTTGCCGCGCCGCTGACCGAAGTGGCTTTCAAGTTCGGGCCGGCCGAGTACTTCTCGCTCATGGTGCTTGGCCTGATCGGTGCCGTGGTGCTGGCGTCTGGCTCGCTGCTCAAGGCGGTGGCCATGATCGTGCTGGGCCTGCTGCTGGGTCTGGTGGGCACCGACGTGAACTCGGGTGTGGCGCGTTTCTCGTTTGACATCCCCGAACTGACCGACGGCATTGGCTTCATCACCATTGCCATGGGCGTGTTCGGTTACGGCGAGATCATCGCCAACCTGTCGCACCCCGAGGACCAGCGCGAGGTGTTCACCGGCAAGGTCAAGAACATCTACCCCACGGGCCGCGATCTGAAGCTCATGTTCCCGGCCATCCTGCGCGGTACGGCCATCGGCTCCATTCTGGGTATCCTGCCGGGCGGCGGCGCGTTGCTGGCAGCCTTTGCCGCCTACACCGTTGAGAAGAAGACCAAGCTCAAGCCGGGTGAAGTACCCTTCGGCAAGGGCAACATCCGCGGTGTGGCGGCGCCCGAGTCGGCCAACAACGCCGGTTCGCAGACCTCCTTCATCCCGTTGCTGACGCTGGGCATTCCGCCCAACGCCGTGATGGCGCTGATGGTGGGTGCCATGACCATCCACAACATCCAGCCCGGCCCGCAGGTCATGACCAGCAACCCCGAACTGTTCTGGGGTCTGATCGCCTCCATGTGGCTTGGCAACCTGATGCTCATCATCCTGAACCTGCCGCTGATCGGCATCTGGATCAAGCTGCTGACCGTGCCGTACCGCTGGCTGTTTCCGGCCATCGTGCTGTTCTGCGCCATCGGTGTGTACTCGACCAACAACAACACCTGGGACATCTGGATGGTGGCGGCCTTCGGCGTCATCGGCTACACCTTCATCAAGCTCGGGGTCGAGCCCGCACCGTTGCTGCTGGGCTTCATCCTGGGGCCGATGATGGAGGAAAACCTGCGCCGTGCCCTGCTGCTGTCGCGCGGTGACTGGAGCGTGTTCGTCACGCGTCCGTTGTCGGCCGGTCTGCTGGCGGCTGCCGCACTGCTCCTGATCATCGTGCTGTTGCCGGCAGTCAAGAGCAAGCGGGAAGAGGCTTTTGTCGAAGAATAAAAGCGCTGTCTGACAGGAAAAATGGCACCTTCGGGTGCCGTTTTTTTGCGTATCCCGGTACTGACAGGAACGGGACACGACCATGCGTCACAATGAAGCCGAGAGGACGCCATGCAATTGAAAAATGCCCCCCCGTCGCATCCACAACGGATCGCGCTGCACAACGAGATCCACGCCCGTCCCCCCGAGGCGATGAGCACGCCGCTGGCCATCACCCACGTGGTCATGGTGTGCGATGCCGCCCAGCGCGAAGCCAGCCGGGCCCATGTGATGGCCCTGCTGCGCGACCATCATCTGCCGCTGCCGGACGCTCACTCGACGCATTTCCGCATGGATGTCGGGGCGTTTCGACTGCGCTGGGAGCTGCACACCGAATTCGTTTCCTGGACCTTCCTGCGGATGCTGCCGGCGTCGAACCACGTTGAGCGCGAGCCGGAAACTGCCATCGAGGTGGTGCCGCAGAACTGGTTTGCCGCGCTGCCAGGCCAGTGCCTGACCAGCCTGCACCTGTGGGCGCTGCCCGATCAGGCTGACGCCACCAATCTGGTGCGCCATGTGCTGCGCGAGGACTCGCTGGTTGCCTCCGGCGTGGCCGGTGGCGCCGGCGAGGTCTACACCGACTTTGCCATCCATGCCGACGGCTTTTCCCGCATGTTGCTGTTTGTCGACGCCTCCAGCAGCGAGGATGCCAAAGCGCCGAGTGTGGACGGATTGCACATGTCGCCGCGCCGCCTGGGTCGATTGGTGCAGCGTCTGCTGGAGATCGAAACCTACCGCATGGCGGCCCTGCTGGGCCTGCCGGCGGCACGCGAGGCCTCCAGCATTCTGGGTTCGGCCGAGCGCGAGCTGGCCGGGCTGGCCGAATCCATCCGTACGGCCACGCGCAACGACGAGCCGCGCCTGCTGGATCGGCTGACCCGGCTGGCGGGTCAGGTGGAGAGTCATTACGCCGCCTCCCATTCGCGCTTTTCCGCCAGCACCGCCTATTTCGAGCTGGTCGACAAGCGCATCGACGACATCACCGAAACCCGGCTGGTCGGCATGCAGACCATCCGCGAATTCATGGACCGGCGTCTGTCACCGGCGCGCAGCACCTGCGAGTGGGTGACACGCCGGCAGGACGCGCTGTCGCAACGTGTCTCGCGCATCAGCAACCTGCTGCGCACACGCGTCGAGATCGAGCAGCAGCAGAGCAGCCAGGCCCTGCTGGCCACCATGAACCAGCGGCAGGACCTGCAGCTCAAGCTGCAGTCCACGGTGGAGGGCCTGTCGGTGGCGGCCATCACCTACTACATCGTCGGCCTGGTGAGCTACCTGGCCAAGGGCGCGCACAGCCTGGGCTGGCCGCTGTCCGGCGAAACCACGGCGGCGCTGGCGGTGCCGGTGGTCGGTTTTGCCGTCTGGTGGTCGCTGCGCAAACTGCACCGCAGGATCGTCGGGCATGACGGCCATGACGCTTGAGACTCGGGCCTTGGGCAGGTCTGTTTCCCAGGCCCGCCATCAACGGATGAAAACCCCCACCGATCGCCAAATCGCATGGCATTGAATTGAACGCATCATGAATTTCAACTACAGCAACCCCTACAGCTCCACCCGTCTGCCGGTGTTCGCGCGCAACGTCGTCTCCACCTCGCACCCGCTGGCCGCGCAGGCCGGTCTGCGCATGCTCTACAAGGGCGGCAATGCGGTTGATGCCGCCATTGCGGCGGCAGCGGCCATCACCATCACCGAGCCGGTCAGCAACGGCCTGGGCAGCGATGCCTTCTGCATTCTGTGGGACGGCAAGGAACTGCACGGTCTGAACGCCTCGGGCCGCGCGCCGCAGAGCTGGACGCCGGAGTACTTCAAACGCAAGTACGGTGACGATGCGAAGAACCCGCCCAAGCGCGGCATCGATGCCGTCACCGTGCCGGGGGCGGTGGCGGGCTGGGTCGCCATGAGCGAACGCTTCGGCAAGCTGCCCTTTGCCGACCTGATGGAGCCGGCGATCGAGATCGCCGAGCGCGGCTATCTGCTGCCGGTGGTGGTGCAGCAGAAGTGGGCGGCCGCCACGCCCGAGCTGCAAGGCCTGCCGGGGTTTGCGCAGGCCTTCCTGCCCTGGGGCCGGGCGCCGCAGGTGGGCGAGCTGTTCCAGTTCAAAGCCGCCGCACGCGGCCTGCGTGCCATAGCCGAAACCAAGGGCCAGGCCTATTACGGCGGCGAGATCGCGCAGGCGATCGAGAAGTTTTCTGCCCAGCATGGCGGCAGCATCAAGGCCAGTGACTTCGCTGCCTATAAACCTGAATGGGTCAAACCCATCGGCAAGAACTACCGCGGCTACACCTTGCACGAGATCCCGCCGAACGGGCAGGGCATTGCTGCGCTGATCGCGCTGGGCATTCTCGACAAGTTCGACCTGGGTTCGCTGCCGGTGGACAGCGTCGATTCGCAGCATCTGCAGATCGAAGCCATGAAGCTGGCTTTTGCCGACGTCTACCGCTACGTGGCCGAGCCTTCGGCGATGGAGGTCACCGCCGAGCAGATGCTGGATGATGCCTACCTGGCCTCGCGTGCCAAGCTGATCGACATGAAGAAGGCCCAGGACTTCAAGGCCGGCAACCCGGTCAAGGGCGGCACCATCTACCTCACCACGGCGGATGAGAACGGCATGATGGTCAGCTTCATCCAGAGCAACTACATGGGCTTCGGCTCGGGCTGTGTCGAGCCGACCTTCGGCATCAGCCTGCAGAACCGCGGCCACGGCTTCAGCCTGGACGCGAACGGCCTGAACCCGGCCAATCTGGTGGCACCGGGCAAGCGCCCGTTCCATACCATCATCCCGGCCTTCCTCACCAAGGATGGCCAGCCGGTGATGAGCTACGGCGTGATGGGCGCCAACATGCAGCCGCAAGGCCACATGCAGACGCTGGTGCGCATGCTCGACTACGGCCAGAACCCGCAGGCCGCCTGCGACGCGCCGCGTTGGCGCTACAACGCCGGGCTGGAGATCAACGTCGAGGCCAATATGGACAAGGCCACGGTGCAGGGCCTGGCCGAGCGCGGCCACCGCATGGAGGTCATCAACGACTCCTACCAGGACTTCGGCGCCGGCCAGTTCATCTGGCGCGCCGGCGACCCGAAGGTCGAGGGTTATGTGGCGGCCAGCGATGCGCGACGCGACGGGCTGGCGGCCGGCTTCTGACCCGCGGCTTCAATGTTTTGAAAGAAATTCGGTCTTTGCCCTTGTGAAATATGCGCGAAGCGCTACAAAAAACGTAGCATCCGGTTTGTTGTTCGCGGTCATCGGTGCCATTGCCTTCAGTGGCAAGGCGATCATCGTCAAGCTGGCTTACCGCCACGGCGTCGATGCGGTCACGCTCATCATGTACCGCATGCTGTTCGCGCTGCCGCTGTTCGCGGCCATGGTCTGGTGGGCAACCTATAGACAGGATGGTGGCGGCCAGCCGCCGCTGAAGCGGCGTGACTGGCTGGGCGTGTTGGGGCTGGGTTTTTCCGGCTACTACCTGGCGAGTTTTCTTGACTTTGCCGGGCTGGCCTTCATCACGGCGTCGCTGGAGCGCTTGATCCTGTATCTCACGCCCACCCTGGTGCTGCTGCTGGGGCGGGTGCTGTTTGGCCGCCGTGTGCAGCGCAAGCAACTGTGGGGCATGCTCATCAGCTACGCCGGCGTGCTGCTGGTGTTCGGTCGCGAGGTCACACTGGCTGGCAGTGAGGTGGCCTGGGGCTCGCTGCTGGTGTTCATCAGTGCCATCAGTTACGCGCTGTACCTGACCTACAGCGGCGAGCTGGTGCAGCGCCTAGGCTCGCTGCGCCTGGTCGGGTTGGCGACCAGTGTGGCCTGTCTTCTTTGCATTCTGCAGTTTGTCCTGCTGCGGCCGCTCACGGCGGCCGAGGTGGCGATGCCGGTGATCTGGCTTTCGCTGCTCAATGCCATCGCCTGCACGGCGGTGCCGGTGCTGCTGGTGATGATGGCGATTGAGCGCATCGGCGCCGGTCTGACGGCACAGGTCGGCATGGTCGGGCCGATGTCCACCATCCTGATGGGCGTGTGGCTGCTGGGCGAGCCGTTCACGCCCTGGATTGCGGCTGGTACCGTGCTGGTGGTGGCTGGCATCTTCGTCTTCAGCAGAACGAGGTGAACACCCCCAGGCTCCGCTCCCTGCGTTCGCTGCGCCACCCCCCTTGCAGGGGGCAACGCCAGTGGCCCGGCTAAGCCGGTTCCACGGCGTTCCACGTATGGGCTTTTGCATGCGTGGCACACCGCGTTCGGCAGGGACATTTATCATCACATCACTCTTGAATCGCTATTAAAGGAAATGACATGGATCTCGGAATTGCAGGCAAGTGGGCGCTGGTCGGCGGCGCCAGCAAGGGGCTGGGTTTTGGTTGCGCGCAGGCGCTGGTGCGCGAAGGCGTCAATGTGCTGATCGTGGCGCGCGGCGCCGAGGCGCTGCAGGCTGCGGCCGACAAGCTCAAGGCCGAAGCCCGGGGCACAGAGGTGCTGGCCGTGGCGACCGACATCACCACCCCGGCCGGGCGCGAGGCGATCTTCGCCCTGCGCCGTGATTTCGACATCGTGGTGACCAATGCCGGCGGCCCGCCGCCCGGCGACTTCCGCGACTGGGATCGTGACACCTGGATCAAGGCGGTGGATGCCAACATGCTGACCCCGATCGAGCTGATCAAGGCCACGGTGGATGGCATGGCCGAGCGTGGTTTCGGCCGCATCATCAACATCACGTCCAGCGCGGTGAAAGCGCCGATCGACATCCTGGGCCTGTCCAACGGTGCGCGCAGCGGTCTGACGGGCTTTGTGGCCGGCGTGGCACGCAACCCCAAGCTGGCGGCGCGGGGTGTGACCATCAACAACCTGCTGCCGGGTGCTTTTGACACGGACCGCCTGAAGGCCACGATGGTGGGGGCGTCGCAGAAAACCGGCCAGAGCATCGATGCCGTGGCCGAGGCGCGCAAGAAGACGATTCCGGCACAGCGTTTCGGGACGTCCGAGGAATTCGGCGCGATCTGCGCCTTCCTGTGCAGCCAGCACGCCGGCTACATGAACGGCCAGAACGTGCTGGCTGATGGTGGTGCCTACCCGGGCACCTACTGAGGCTTGTCAGGCCGGCGCCCGCTGTCAGCGTGCCGGCCCCTGCTGCTGAGCTGTTTAGCGGCGTACCGGCTGGGTCGACGGGGTCGGTGCCGGCGGCAGTGTGCTCTTGGGCGTGACGGTCAGCGTGGCCTGCGAGCCACCCATGACGCCGCCTTCGTTCAGTTCGACGGTGGCGCTGCGGTCGGCCTTGGTGAAGACCAGCAGGCTGGTCTTGCCGCGCACGGCGCTCACCAGCGTCCAGCCCTGCTGCGGGTACTGTTCCAGAAAGAAGTTGTAGGCGGCGTTAGGGTTCTGGTCGAGCTCCAGCATCACGCGCCCGACCCAGTTCTCGCCCGAGCCCATGATCAGCGACTGGCTGTGGTTGATCCTGGCGCCAGCCGGCAGCTGGGCGTTGACGATCAGGTCGTTCATCGTGCCATTGCCCGAGCTCGAGCTCGAGCCCGTGCTGGCACTGTTGCCGGAGGTGGTGGCGCATCCCGCCAGCAGGATGAAGGTGGACAGCAGCAGCGACTTGAAGGCGACAGGTTTCATGGCAAATTCCAGCAAGGATGGTTGATGCTCAACGCCGGGAAGATACCACGATGCCGCCCACGATCAGCGCAAAAGCCACGCCATGGTAGGCCTGCGGCAATTCGCCCAGCAGGGCCGAGGACAGCACGGCGGCAAACAGCGGTGTGAGGTTGGAGAAGAAACCGGCCACCGACGGCCCGGCACGTTGTACGCCGGTGCCCCAGCAGCGGTAGGCCAGCAGGGCCGGCCCCAGGGCCACAAACAGCAGTGCGCCAGCCAGTGGCCAGCTCCACAGGATTTTTGCGTCGGTCAGTGCCCACTCGCCGGCCGTGAAGAGGGCGGACCAGACCAGACCGAACACGATCTGCGCCATCAGGAAGGACGCCCAGTTGTTGCGGATGTCTGCGGGCTCCTTGGCCGGCTGCACCAGCATCCAGCTGTACCAGGCCCAGGCCATGGCAGCCAGCAGCACATAGAAGTCGCCCGGGACCAGCCGCAGCTGCAGCAGCGAGCCCGGCTCGCCGCGGCTGAGCACCAGCAGCACACCGCTCATGGACAGGCCGGCCCCCAGCAGTTGACGACGCGTGATCCGGGCGTTGAAGAACAGGCGGCCGAAGACCAGCATCCAGACCGGGATGCTGGACGCCACCAGCGTGACGTTGATCGGTGTGGAGGTGTGCAGGGCCAGGTACTGCAGTGCGTTGTAGGCGCCGACACTGAGCAGGCCCAGTACGCTGAAGCGCCGCCAATGCGTCCACAAACCGCTGTCGCGGCGCAGTACCTCGGAAGCCAGTGGCAGCAGCAGGACAAAGGCCAGCAGCCAGCGCAGCAGGTTGAGCGTCATCGGCGGCACCAGCGGGCCCACCATGCGGCCGACGACGGCATTGCCGGCCCACATCAGGGGCGGAATGGTGAGGAGCAGGGCGGTGGCTGGGGTGAGGCGTGCATGCATCGCCTGCACTGTAGCAAGACATCATGGGCGTTGCCTTCACAGGTCTTTTGACTGTGCGGCATGATGGGGTCAGCACAGTAGAATTTTTCGCTATTTCGCAGGAGACATCACATGACACACATCACATCGCGCGCCGTGCGCATTGACCAGAACGGCGGCCCCGAGCAGCTCAAGATCGTCGAGGTGACGGTGGGCGACCCCGGCCCCGGCGAGATCCGCATCCGCCACAAGGCGGTCGGCCTGAACTTCATCGACACCTACCAGCGCTCCGGCCTGTACCAGCTGCCCATGCCCTTGCAGCTCGGCATGGAGGCCTCGGGCGTTGTCGAGGCGGTGGGCGAAGGCGTCACGCACCTCAAGGTGGGTGACCGCGCCGCCTACGCCAGTCAGCCGCCCGGCAGCTACTGCGAAGTGCGCGTGATGCCGGCCAAGTGCGTGTGCAGGCTGCCCGACGACATCGCTTTCGAGACCGGCGCCGCCATGATGCTCAAGGGGTTGACGGTGCAGTACCTGCTGCGCCGGACCCAGCCGCAGGGTGGGTTGCAGGCGGGCGACTTCGTGCTGTTCCATGCAGCGGCTGGCGGCGTTGGGCTGATTGCCTGTCAATGGGCCCGGGCCATGGGCCTGCAGCTCATCGGCACGGCCGGCTCGGACGAAAAATGCGCCCTAGCCAAGGCGAACGGCGCCGCCTACGCCATCAATTACGCGAAGGAAGATTTTGTGGCGCGCGTGAAGGAGATCACCGGCGGCAAGGGCGTGCCGGTGGTGTACGACTCGGTGGGCAAGGACACCTTCCTCAAGTCACTCGACTGCCTGCGGCCGTTCGGTCTGGCGGCCAACTTTGGCAATGCCTCGGGCAAGGTCGAGCCGCTGGACATCGGGTTGCTGGCGGCCAAGGGCTCGCTTTATGTGTCGCGGCCGACGCTGTTCACCCACATCGCGACGCGCGAGAGCACGCAGGCGATGGCGGACGATCTGTTTGCCATGGTCAGCAGCGGCAAGGTCAAGATCCAGATCGACCAGACCTACCCGCTGGAGCAGGTGCAGCAGGCGCACCGCGACCTGGAAGCGCGCAAGACCACCGGCTGCACCGTCCTCACGCTGTAAGCGTGTGCCGGTGCCGTCTCAGTTCACGGCGCTGGCGCGCTCGATCAGGAAGTCGAGAAACGCCCGTGTCTTGGCGGGCATGAATTTGCGTGTCGGCAGGGCGGCATAGGCGGTCACCCGGCCCAGCATCCAGTCGGGCAGCAACTGGATCAGCTGCCCGCTGTTCAGGTACGGCCTGGCAATGAGTTCGGAAACGGCAAAAAAACCGACGCCGCTCAAGCCCGCGCGCAACATCACGTCGAAGCTTTGCGTGCGCAGCACCGGCGTCACCGCGACTTCCACGGGGTCGCTGGCCTCCGAGCACGGGTCGCTCAGCTCAAGCCGAAGTTTGCGGCCACTTTGGTCCTGGCCCGGCAGCAGGGCAGGTTTGAGGTAGTCGTGCTGCACCAGATCATCAGGGGCCAAGGGCTCTCCCGCGCGCTGCACATAGTCGGCTGAGGCGCACAGGATCAGGTTGTTGGTGCCCAGGGGACGGGCGACGATGTTGGCATCGAAGTCCTCATCCGCTGCCACGACGGCCAGATCGAAGGCCTCGATACGGGCCAAGGGTTGGGGGTCGATCGACAGATCCAGCATCAGCTTAGGATGGCGCTCACGCCAATGCGCAATGTTCGGCGCAATGAAGTAGGAGGCCATGGTCGGTGTGCTCAGCACGCGCACCGAGCCCTGCAGCTCCTTGCTGTGGGCCGCGGCAGCCATTTCCGCTTCGTCGATGTCCTGCAGGATGCTGTGCAGCCGTGCGCCGTATTCATTTCCTGCTTCGGTCAGCGAGAGCTTGCGCGTCGTTCGGTGCAGCAGGCGCGTGCCCAGGCTCTGCTCCAGATCGGCCACCAGCCGGGTGATCACGGCCGGCGACATGTCCAAGGCGCGGGCGGCCGCAGTGAAGCTGCCTTCTTCGACCACGCGTTGGAAAACGCGCATGGATTGAAGTCTGTCCATGATGTTTCCGCTTTCGGATGTTTGTCGGTACAGCTGAATTATTGCTGAATTGGCAATGATTATTTGAATGAAACGCTATTTTTCTTGAAATCAAGCTGTCATAAAGTTCATTTCATCGATGAATCGAAACAAATAACGATGCATCGAGGTTGGACAGACGAGAAAGCGATTTCCTGCCATGCCCAGAAACATTGTTTGTCTTTGAAAGGAAATACACCATGAACAGCAAGTACACCACCGTGATCACTTTGGCCCTGGCAGCACTGGCCGCCGGCAATGCTCTGGCTGCGGACCCGGCAACCGGCAAGACCCGCGCCCAGGTTCAGGCCGAACTGCAAGAAGCCCAGCGCATGGGCGACATCGTCGATGCCGGTACCGGCCAGAAGCTCAATGAGCTCTACCCGAACCGTTACCCGGCCAAGGTGGCGGCATCGAGCCGCAGCCGCGCTGAAGTCAATGCCGAGTTGGCCGAAGCCCAGCACACGGGCGACATCGTGGACGCCGGTACCGGCCAGAAGCTCAACGAGCTCTATCCCAACCGTTACCCGGCCAAGGTAGCGGCACCGAGCCGCAGCCGTGCTGAAGTCAAAAAGGAGCTGTTCGAAGCCCGCCGCACCGGCGACATCGTCGATGCCGGTACCGGCCAGAAGCTCAACGAGCTTTACAGCAACCGTTACCCCGTCAAAGGTTAATCCGACGCAGGGATAAAAAAGGCCGCAGGGAGAAATCCCTGCGGCCTTTTTCTGTGCTGACTGGTTGGATGCGTGGGGTTGGGGCTGGCTGCCGCTGGAATCGGTTTATCGGCTACGCCGCACGCGCAGCAGTTCGTCCAGGATCAGGCAGGCGGCGCCGATGGTGATGGCGCTGTCGGCCACGTTAAAAGCCGGGAAATGCCAGTTGCGCAGGTGGAAGTCGAGGAAATCGATCACATAACCGTGCAGCAGGCGGTCGATCACATTGCCGATGGCGCCGCCCAGGATGCAGGCCAGGGCGAAGGAAAACAGCCGTTGGCCGGCGTGCGAACGCAGCATGAAGAGGATGAAGATCACCGCTGCCACTGCGATGCCAACGAAGAACCAGCGCTGCCAGCCCGAGCCGCCGGCCAGGAAGGAGAAAGCCGCGCCGCTGTTGTGCACCCGCACGACGTTGAAAAAGCTCGTCACGTAGGTGCTCTCACCCAGGTGGTAATAACCCAGGATCAGCACCTTGGTGAACTGGTCGGCCAGCAGCAGGATGAAGGCCAGGCCGAGCCATTGCAGCATGCCGGCACTGGTGTGTGAACGCGGTTTGGCCATCAGGCAACCTTTCTTTCTTCACCGGCACCATACAGGTTGCTGGTGCAACGGCCGCACAGTGTCGGGTGGGTCGCATCATGGCCTACATCCTCACGGTAGTGCCAGCAGCGCTCGCATTTGGCATGTTTTGAGGCCTCTACGCTCGTGGATACGTCGTCTCCAGCTACTAATTTGATAGCGGATGTGATGAAGACGAACTTCAGGTCATCCCCCAGACTGGCCAGCAGGGCGTGGTCGTCAGCGCCAACGGTGAGCGTCACCTCGGCCTGCAGCGAAGCGCCGACCTTGCCGTCGGCACGCAGTGCCTCGATGTCCTTGTTGACCACGTCACGGATGTCGCGGATGCGGCTCCACTTGCTCAGCAGTGCGGCATTGGGTGTGCCGAGGTCCGAATAGGTTTCCATGAAGATGGATTCAGACGTACCGAACACCTTCCACGCTTCTTCAGCGGTGAAGCTGAGGAAGGGCGCCATCCAGCGCAGCATGGCGTGGGTGATCTGCCACAGCGCGGTCTGGGCGCTGCGGCGTGCCAGCGACTTCGGTGCCGTGGTGTAGAGGCGGTCCTTCAGCACGTCCAGATAGAAGGCGCCGAGGTCTTCCGAGCAGTAGACCTGCAGCTTGGCCACCACCGGGTGGAACTCATAGACCTCGTAGTGGCCCAGAATCTCGTTCTGTAATTCAGCCGCGCGGGCCAGCGCATAGCGGTCGATCTCCAGCAGCTGATCGGCCGGCACGGCGTCCTTGACCGGATCGAAATCGCTCACGTTGGCCAGCAGGAAACGCAGGGTGTTGCGGATGCGGCGGTAGCCGTCCACCACGCGCGCCAGGATCTTGTCGTCGATGCCGAGGTCGCCCGAGTAGTCGGTGGCGGCGCACCACAGGCGGATGATCTCGGCACCCATCTTCTCGCTGATCTGCTGCGGCGCCACCACATTGCCCACGCTCTTGCTCATCTTGCGGCCCTGGCCGTCCACGGTGAAGCCGTGCGTCAGCAGACCCTTGTAAGGCGCGTGGTCGTACATGGCGCAGGCGGTCAGCAGTGAGCTGTGGAACCAACCGCGGTGCTGGTCGTGCCCTTCCAGGTACAGGTCGGCCGGCCAGGTGGACTGGTCTTTGTGGCTGTTCTTCAGCACATGGAAGTGCGTGGTGCCGGAATCGAACCAGACGTCCAGGATGTCGTTGACCTTGGTGTAATGCGCGGCGTCGGCCGCGCCGAGGATCTCCTCGGCCGTGACCTTGCTCCACGCCTCGATGCCACCGGCCTCCACCATGCTGGCGGCCTGGTCCATGATGTCCATGGTGCGTGGGTGCAGCTCGCCGCTGTCCTTGTGGATGAAAAAGGGCAGCGGCACGCCCCAGTTGCGCTGGCGCGAGATGCACCAGTCGGGCCGGCCGGCAATCATGTCGCGCAGACGGGCCTTGCCGTTCTCGGGGAAGAAGCTGGTTTCCTCGATGGCGGCCAGCGCCAGCTGGCGCAGCGTCTTGGCGGCTTTGTCCTTGGTGAACACGCCCTCGCCCTCGTCCATGCGCACAAACCATTGCGCCGCGGCACGGTAGATCACCGGCGTCTTGTGGCGCCAGCAATGTGGGTAGCTGTGCGTGATGTCGTGGGTGGCGAACAGGCGGCCGGCGTTCCTCAACGCTTCAATGACCACTGGCACCGCTTTCCAAATGTTGAGGCCGCCGAACAGGGCGAAGTCGGGCGCGTAGCGACCATCACCCTGCACCGGGTTCAGGATGTCATCAAAAACCATGCCGTGGGCAACGCAGCTGTTGAAGTCGTCCACGCCGTAGGCGGGCGAGGAGTGGACCAGGCCGGTGCCGTCTTCCGCCGTGGCGTAGTCGGCCAGGTAGACCGGGCTGAAACGCTGGTAGCCGCTGACCCCGTTTTCATCTTTGACGTCGTACAGCGGGTGCTTGAAGTTGATCAGGCCGAGGTTTTTGCCCTGCGTGGTGGCCAGCACCTTGCCGCTGAGTTGGTAGCGCTCCATGCACTTCTCCACCAGCACGGCAGCCAACACCAAGAGTCCGCGCTCGGTCTGCACCAGTGCGTACTCGAGCTCGGGGTTGAGGTTGAGCGCCTGGTTGGCGGGGATGGTCCAGGCGGTGGTGGTCCAGATCACGGCATAGGCCGGCTGGTCCAGCTTCGGCAGGCCGAAGGCCGCGGCCAGCTTCTCTGGCTCGGCGCATTCGAAGCCCACATCCAGCGTGGTGCTCTTCTTGTCCTGGTACTCGATCTCGAACTCGGCCAGCGAGCTGCCGCAGTCGAAGCACCAGTAGACCGGCTTCAAACCACGGTAGACGAGACCGCGCTCCATGATGCGTTTCAGGGCGCGGATTTCGTTGGCCTCGTTGCCGAAGTCCATCGTGCGGTACGGGTTGTCCCATTCGCCCAGCACACCGAGGCGTTTGAAGTCCGCCATCTGGCCGGCGATCTGCTCGGTGGCGAAGGCGCGCGATTTGGCCTGCACTTCATCGCGCGGCAGATTGCGGCCGTGCAGTTTCTCGATCGCGTTTTCGATCGGCAGGCCGTGGCAGTCCCAGCCGGGGACATAGTCGACGTCGTGGCCGAGCAGGAAGCGGCTGCGGACGACGAAATCCTTCAGCGTCTTGTTCAGGGCATGACCGATGTGGATGTCGCCGTTGGCGTAGGGCGGGCCGTCGTGCAGGACGTAGAGGGGCGCGCCCTCGGCCTGGCGTTGTTTGCGCAAGGCGGAATAGAGGTCGCCCCATTGCTCAATGATCGCCGGTTCTTTCTGCGGCAGGCCGCCGCGCATGGGAAAGGGCGTCTCGGGCAGGAAGACCGTCTCGCGATAGTCGCGTCCCCGGCTTTCGCCGGAGTGAGCGGGGGATTCTACTGTGTCGGCGGCGTCGGCCATGAAGTCTCGTCTCGTCGTCTGTGATCGTTCGCGAAGTCTCGATGTCCCGGCGAGCACGGGGCCAACGGCCCTGCGGCGCTACGCCGGGCGACGAATCGAAATCGGGCGAAACACGCGGACGGTCATGGTGGAAACGGTCTAGCAGACCGCGAGGGGCGGACGCCAGCCGGGATTGCCACGGGAAGGCGGCGGCGGGATAGTCGGGCGTCCTTGGGAGGGGTCCGATGCGCCATATCCTGATCGTCGCCTTGTTCGCTGGTCTCGCCGCCTGTTCGCCTCAAGGGGCCGCGCCCGAACCGGCCGATGCCCCCGCCGCCCTGCCGCCGGGCCGTCCCGCCATCTATGAGGCGGCGCGGGTCGGGCCCGAGGAATTCGTGCGAGCCCTGTACGCCGTCCACGCCACGCCGGGCGCCAGCATGGGCGAACCCCCTGCGCCGGGGCAGGACCCGATCTACGACCGGATGCTGAACGCCATGATCGGCGCGGACTTCGCCAAGGCTGCGGGGGAGGTTCCGACGCTGAACTATGACCCGGTCTGCGACTGTCAGGACAGTGAGGGCTTCACCCTCGACTCGGTGACCGTCACCCGGGCCGGGCCGGCGGCGGCCGAGGCGGCGGTGGTGTTCACCAATATGGGTGAGACGAAACGGCAGACGCTGAAACTGGTGAAGGAGGGGCCGATGTGGAAGGTCTCGGACGTACTGGTTCCCGGCCGTCAACCGCTGACGGAGCAGCTCATGACTGCGATCAGCTAGCCAGCACGGCCCGCGCCGCGGCCGCATCCGTCTCGATTTGGACCTTCAGGGCGCCGAGGCTGTCGAAGGCCATCTCGCCGCGCAGGAAGGCGACCAGTTCAGTCTCCACCGTCTGGCCGTAGAGGTCGCCGTCGAAGTCGAAAAGCCAGACCTCGAGCAGGGGCTGGTCGATCTCGAACATGGGGCGGACGCCGAGGTTGGCGACGCCGTCGATAACCCGGCCGTCCGGCAGGCGGGTGCGAGTGGCGTAGACCCCATAGGCGGGCCGCATATAGTCGTCCATCGGCACATTGGCGGTGGGCACGCCGATGGTGCGGCCGCGCTTGTCGCCGTGGATGACCTGGCCCTCGATGGCGAAGGGCCGGCCGAGAATGGCGGCGGCGCGGGGCATGTCGCCGGCCTTGAGCGCCTCGCGCACCCCTGAGGACGACAGTTTCAGCCCGTCCGGGTCGTCGATGCGGTCAACCAGAGTGACGCCGAAGCCCAGCCTCTCGCCGTGGCGGCGCAAGCCCTCGGGCGAGCCGGTGCGGCCCCTGCCGTAGGTGAAGTCGAAGCCGATGGCGGCGTGGACGATGCCCAGTCCGTCCGCCAGCACCTCACGGGCGAAGGCCTCGTCGATCATCGCGGCCATGGCGGCGTCGAAGGGCAGGAGATAGAGGCGATCGACGCCCAGCGGCGCCAAGGCTCGGGCCATCTGGGCGGTGGTCATCAGGCGGAAGGGGGCGGCTTCGGGCTGGAACCAGCGGCGCGGATGGGGATCGAAACTGACCATGGCCAGAGGTGCGCCGAGGCGGTCGGCGGCGGCGCGGGCCTGGGCGATCACCGCCTTGTGGCCGCGATGCACGCCGTCAAAGGCGCCGATGGCGACGGCGGCGCCACGAAGCCGCTCGGGCAGGTCGCGCCAGTCGGTGACGATCTCGACCAAGTCAGTCTTTCGCGGGGCGCCGGCGGCGGGGGACGCGGACCAGGGCGACGCCGTCCATGACCAGCTTACCGTCGACGAAGCCCTCGCAGTCCAGTTCGACGCGGGCGCTTTCCGGATCGACGGACTTGACGCTGACACGGACCAGAACAGTCTCGCCGATACGCACGGGCATGTGGAAGCCGAGGGTCTGGGACAGGTAGATGGCCCCCGCGCCGGGCAGGATGGTGCCGACCACGGCCGAGCCGAACGAGGCCGTCAGCAGGCCGTGAGCAATCCGGCCGCGATAGGCGGTTTTCGAAGCGAAGGCCTCGTCCATATGAACCGGATTGAAGTCATCCGAGGCGTTCGCAAACTGCTGGATGCGCTGTTCCGTGACAAGGATGTGCGTCTCCGCCGTCATGCCGGCGTGGAGTTCCTCAAGGATGTAGCCGCCGGAGGGGTGCTTCGTCACAATTTCGATCATGGCCCGCCCTTAGCGCGATTTGGAGCGGGTCACCACGTCAGATCGAGCGCGGCGTAGCGGGCGTAAGTGGTTTCGGCCTTCAGCAGCTCGGCGGCGCGGCCCGGGTCGAGGCGACCGTCGGCCCCGCGCGCGGCGTCGCCATGGATGCCCTGGGCGATGAACAGACAGTCGAGCGCCTGACGGTTGGCCCCCAGAACGTCGGTGACAACGCCGTCGCCGATGCACAGGACGCGCGAGCGATCGATCGGGCGGCCGAGCAGCCGCTCGCCCTCGCTGAGGGCCAGGCCGTAGATCGGGTCGAAGGGCTTGCCGGCCATGGTCACCCGGCCGCCGAGACCTTCGTACAGGTCGGCGAGAGAGCCGCCGCAGTAGATCAGCCGGTCGCCGCGCTGGACCACGCGGTCGGGGTTGGCGCAGATCAGCTCAAGGCCGCGGGCGGCGCCGGCGGTGAGGCGTTCGCGATAGTCTTCGGGCGTCTCGACCTCGTCATCGACCGGGCCGGTGACCGAGATGAAGGCGGCGTCGGCGGCGCCCTCGGCGATCTGCAGGCCGAGACCGTCATAGAGCGGCCAGTCGCGGTCGGGGCCAATGATCCAGGCCGGGCCTGGCGCGCGTTTGGCCAGCTCGGCGCGGGTGGCGTCGCCTGAGGTCACCACCGCGCGCCAGGCGTCCCGCGGCACGCCCAGGGCGTCGAGCTGGACGACGACGCCCGGCGCCGGGCGCGGCGAGTTGGAGATCAGCACGACATGCCCGTGGTCGCGGTTGAACCGGCTCAGGGCTTCGCAGGCCTCGGTCCAGCTTTCGCGTCCGTTGTGGATCACGCCCCAGACGTCGCAGAACAGGAGGTCATAGTCGCTGGCGATGTCGCCGAGACCGGCGAGGGCGTGGAGAGGGGTCATTCGGCGGACATAGCGGCTTTGCCCATTGAGGAAAACAGCACGCGGAGCACCGATTTCGATCGTCCGTCCTCGATACTGTTTCTCAGTAAACGGCATAGCTACTGGCCAAAGACGACAGCAACGCTACCTAACGACTGGAACGATTGCGCGCTGAATCACTTCTTTCTCCGTCAGACCGGAGCAATCTCATGATGAAAACAATAACCTTGGCCATATGCGCGGCCGGAATTCTTACTGCCTGCAGTCCGGGAGAACCCGATAACGCCGAAGGACCCGTCGTCTCAGCCGCCGAAGGGCCTGTGAATTCTCCCGTCGATACGACCCCGACGACGGGTGAAACCACCCAAACCCCCGGAGCCAACTCCTTCACTGAGGCCCAGGCGCGTGGGGCCATGGAAGGCGCCGGCTACACAAATATCGGCCGCTTGACCCAGAACGAGCAAGGCCTGTGGCAGGGCGAAGGCACCAAAGCCGGGACCAAAGCCATGGTGTCCGTGGACTACAAGGGCGCGGTGACGCCTCAGTAACTACCGCGTTTACGACTGAAACCAGCAACCATCCTCACAATCAGGATCGAAGATCATGACCAAGACCGTAACTCGACTGTTCGATACACATACTGAAGCTCTGGCAGCCGTGAATCGCTTACAGGAGTCCGGGATCGACCAGGACGCAATCAGCATCGTCTCCAACAATGCAGACGACTGGCACGGCAAGCAACAGATGGCCTCCCGCGACAACGGGCCGCTCGGCGACCGGGATGGCGACGGTGAGAATGAGGCGGCCGAGGGCGCGGGCAAAGGCGCAACGACCGGCGGGTTGCTCGGCGGCGGCGCGGGTCTTCTCGCCGGCCTCGGCATGCTGGCCATTCCAGGCCTTGGTCCGGTCGTCGCAGCCGGCTGGTTGGCCTCGACCGCCGTGGGCGCCGTCGTCGGCGCCGTCGCGGGCGGCGCGACGGGCGGCCTGCTGGGCGCACTCAAGGACGCTGGCCATACAGATGAGGAGGCGCACGTCTATTCCGAAGGCGTTCGGCGCGGCGGCACTCTGGTCAGCGTTCGGGCTGATGAGGCCGATTCCGAGCGCATAGAGCACCTGTTGTCGACGGGCCGCGGCGTGGACGCCACCACCCGAGGTCAAGCCTATCGCGAGTCAGGCTGGACCGAGTTCCGCTCGGACGCAGATCCCTACACGAGCGACCAGATCGCACGCGAGCGTCAGCAATACATGTAAGAGGACTTCGCGGTCGGATCGAAGAACGGCGGCTCTTTCGGGAGCCGCCGTTTGCACATTTGCCGCCCGGGCGGCGCCGGGAACTGGTCGATACGGGCTCACAAAGCCGGGTAGTTCCCGGCCTCCCTGGAACACTCCCGCGGGCGGAAGAGTTGGAGCAGCGGGGCCCGAGGGAGATACCGTGATGCGTTCCATTCTGACGATGACGACTGTCGCAGCCTGCGGGCTGGTGCTGGCGGGGTGCGCGACGATGCGCAACGACTATGCCTCGGCCTGCGAGCGCGACTATGCCCGGAACCGGGAGTTCTCGACGGGCGCTGGGGCGGCGCTGGGCGCGGCGGTCGGGGCGGCGGTAGCCGGCCGCGAAAACCGCGAGCAGGGAGCCGCCATCGGCGCCTTGGCCGGCGCCCTGATCGGCCGCGAACTCTCCGAGGAGGAAGATCCCTGCGGCTATGGCTTCGGCGGGTACAACCGCGACTATCGCTACGGGCGGGAGCGGGTCTACTGGCGCGACAACGGGCGGCGCTGGTAGGCGCGGCTCAATCGAACCGGAGGCCGACCTCGTCGCCGGACTGCCAAGCCACGACGCATGCCCGATCCATCGAGGCGACCCGCAGGATCAGCCGGCCCGTGATGCGGACGCCATTGGTTGAGGTCAGCCGGACCTTTGCGCCGCCGTCAGTGAGGTTGCGGACCACGACATCGGCGCGCTCCTGATGGACGCCGTGCAGAAGTTCGCCCCTCATTGCCGTTCGGGGGCGGGGTCGTCTGCGGGAATCCGGCGGAGGGTCGGCGGCGGTGGTCATGGCGTCGCCAGTCTACGCCCGGCGGGGATGCGAGGTGTTAAGACCCTCCGCAGGCAGAATTCCCACATTCCCCTAGCCGAACCGCCGCCGCTGATCCGCACTCCGCAGCGTCGAGCGGATGAAATCGGCGGGAGGATCGGTCTCGGCCAGCACGGCCTCCTTGATGGCGCGAGGTTCACCGAAGAGGTGGCCCTGGCCCATGGAGATGTCGAGTTCGAGGATGTCGACGATCTGGCGCTCGCTCTCGCATTTCTCGGCGATCAGTTCGATGCCGTAGCGGCGGGTCAGGCCGGCGAAATCGGACGCCGAGATGTCGCGCAGCGACGGCAGGGCCGAGGCGCCGTCGAGGTCGAGCAACTGTTCGATCAGCAGGTCGGCCGCCACCTTCATGAACTTGACGTCGGACCTTTGCAGGTCGGCGAAATCGAGGTCGAGCGTCTGGACCTTGTCGATCGAGAAGCGGAAGCCGAGGTCGGCCAGCTTGGCCATATTGCGGGCCTCGACGGCGCCGCGGGCATCGAAGGTGGCCTGGCCCAGTTCAAAGATGAGGGCCTGGTTGAGGTCGCGGTTCTCGCTGAGGAAGTCGAGGAACTGGGGGAAGAAGGTCTCGTCGCCCAGGGAGGACAGGGCGACATTGCAGAAGACGCCGACCTTGCGGTCCTGACGCGCGAGGCGGCGCACGATCTGGGCGCAGCGGAACAGCAGCAGGTTGTCGATGGCGGGGACCAGACCCTCACCCTCGGCGACCGACAGGTATTCGGCCGGCATCATCACCCGGTCGTCGGCGGCGCGCAGGCGGGTGAAGCTTTCGTAGAAGATGGTCCGGCGCTGGGGCAGGGAGACGACCGGCTGGAGATAGAGGTCGACGCGGTTCTCGGCCAAGGCGTCGTGGATGGTGGCCAGCAGGACGTTGGACTGTTCGCGGTGGCGAGCCTCGTACGGATTGGTCGGCTCCGGCTGGGCCGCGCGGTGTTCGAGAGTCTCGCTCATCTGCTGGATCAGGGTCTCCAGCATGCGGACCTCGCCCGACAGGGCCTCGGTAGAGGTCACGGCACCCGACTCAATGGCCTGGGCCAGTTCGGTGAGGGCGCCCTGCGTCGACTCCATGGCGTCGGCCAGCAGGCGGTGGGCCTCGCGAACCTGTTCGATTTCCTTGCGAAGGGCGGCCTTGTCGGCGCGGCCGTTGATGCCGACGTGGACCGCGACCATCAGGCCCATGG
This sequence comes from Brevundimonas sp., assembly GCF_030682035.1. Classification (GTDB taxonomy): domain Bacteria; phylum Pseudomonadota; class Alphaproteobacteria; order Caulobacterales; family Caulobacteraceae; genus Brevundimonas. The sequence continues at coordinate 22,171 of NZ_JAUXQZ010000031.1, forward strand.
TGGCGATGGCCCCGGCCGCGCCGGCTCCGGCGCCGAGGCCCGCGCGCCACACGAAGGCGCCGACCGTCAGGGCCAGGAAGAGGTAGCCGAAGAACAGAAAGCCTTGGGTAAGTGCGCGCATTGGAAACGGATGGTCCGTCTTCCCGGATGGAATCGACCGAGTATCGGGGTATCAGAGCTAAACGCCTAGCGTCGATGCACGAATTCTCCCTACTCTTCGAGGTTAACGATGGAATTGTTCGATCTGACCGGCAAGGTCGCCGTCATCACCGGCTCGTCGAAGGGTATCGGCAAGGCCATCGCCGAACGGATGGCCGAGCACGGCGCTCGTGTGGTGATCAGTTCGCGCAAGCCGGGCCCGTGCGACGAGGTCGCCTCGGCCATCAATGCAAAACACGGTGAGGGCCGGGCCATCGCCATTCCGGCCAACATCGCTTCGAAGGAGGAACTGCAGCGGCTGGTGGATGAGACCAACGCCGCCTTCGGCCGGATCGACATTCTGGTCTGCAACGCCGCGACCAATCCCTATGCGGGGCCGATGGCGGGGATCAATGACGAACAGTTCGGCAAGATCCTGCAGAACAATGTGGTCTCCAATCACTGGCTGATCCAGATGGTCGCGCCGCAGATGCTGGAGCGCCGGGACGGGTCGGTGATCATCGTCTCGTCGATCGGGGGCTTGCGGGGCAATGCGCTGATCGGCGCCTACAACATCTCCAAGGCGGCGGACATGCAGCTGGCGCGCAACCTGGCGGTCGAGTGGGGGGCGTCAAACGTGAGATGCAACACTATCGCGCCCGGCCTGGTGCAGACCGACTTCGCCAAATACCTGTGGGAGAACCCCGAGCTGCTGAAACAGGTCACCGACCCCGCGCCGCTGAAGCGGATCGGCCAGCCGGACGAGATCGCGGGGGCGGCGGTCTATCTGGCGGCGCCGGCCTCGGCATACATGACGGGGCAGACGTTGGTGGTGGATGGCGGGATCACCATTGCCTGGTGACGAAGCCGGACGGATCGGTTTCCGCCAGGATCTGATCTGGCGGCTGGAGGCGGCGGCCTTCGCCGGCTTCGTCGGCTTCATGCGGCTGTTGGGCGTCGAGCAGGCCTCGGCGCTGGGCGGCTGGCTGCTGCGGACGCTGGGGCCGAAAACGGGCACTCAGCGCACGGTGATGCGGAACTTGCGCATCGCCTTTCCCGACATGCCCGAGGCCGAACGCGAGGCCCTGGCACTGGCGCAGTGGGAACAGACCGGCCGCGCCTTCGCCGAGACGGCGGTGATGGACATTCTGGTCAAGCAGGGCCGGATCGAAGTGGTCGGCCTTGAGCGGCTGCGCGCCATTCGCGACTCGGGAAAGCCGGTGGTCTTCGTGGGCGGGCATTTCGCCAATATCGAAACGCTGGCGGCGACGATCACGGGCTCGGGCGTGCCGTGCCAGATCACCTATCGCGCGGCCAACAATCCCTATGTGGACGCTCAGATCATCGCGGCGCGGGCGCGGTATGGCGTCAAGCTGTTCGCGCCCAAGGGCGGGGACGGCGCCCGGGAACTGCTGGGGGGGATGGCGCGCGGCGAGTCGGTGGCCCTGATGAACGACCAGAAGTTTTCCGAGGGGCCGGAAGTGACCTTCTTCGGCCAGCCGGTGAACGCGGCGCCGGGGCCCAGCCGGCTGGCGCTGCGCTTCGAAACGGTGCTGCAGCCGATGTCGGTGGTGCGGCTGCCGGGGGTGCGGTTCCGGCTGACCGTCTATGAGCCCATTGAGCTGACGCAGACCGGCGACCGTCAGGCCGACATCGCGCGCGGCGTACAGGCGATCACAAGCTTCATCGAGGATCGGGTGCGCGAGAGTCCGGTTGACTGGTTCTGGGTCCACAAACGGTGGCCCGACCGGGTCTATGCCGCGCTGGAGTCGCCCTTGGCCTGATCCGAGGCGCGGCGCAGCGGCCCCTTGTAGGTCGACGCGGTGGAACGACGGCGGTCCGGGCCGAAATAGCCGTCGGTCTTCACGAACGGGCGGGGCTTGAAGATCACCGCCTGGATGCGGTCAAGGATGGCCTTGGCCGTGATCGGCTTGACCACGAACTCCGTCACCCCGGCGTCGCGCGCCTCATAGACGCGGCTCTTTTCGGAATGGCCGGTCATCATGATGATCGGCAGATAGGGATTGACGCTGTCCGGGCTGTTGCGGACCAGGCGGGTGAACTCGACCCCGTCCAGGGGGAACATGTTGAAGTCGACGATGGCCAGATCGACCGGGTGTTCGCGCAGCATCTCGAGGGCGGCGGCGCCGTCAGCGGCCTCGCGAACCTTGCGCACGCCGGCCGACTGCAACACGGCGGACGTAATCGCCCGCATATGCTGGTTGTCATCGACCAGCAGAACCTGGAGCGCCTGAAGAGAGGACATTAGTCGGGGGCCATGCCGGAATCGGCGAGGGAGGATCTTTAATTTAAGGGGCGAATCATTCCTCGTCCATGACCGATCATCGTTCAGTCAGAGATGTAGCCGGTTACGCACGTTCAGGCTTTCACAAGCAGCGACGGGTCGAGGTTGCGGTCGCGCCACTTCATGCGCCAGCACAGGTGCGGACCGGTGGCCCGACCGGTCATGCCGACCCGGCCGATCGGGTCGCCGCGCCTCAATTCCTGGCCCGCCGCAACGTCGATACGGGACTGGTGGAGGTAGGCGGTAATCAACCCCTGGCCGTGGTCGATCAGGACCAGCCCGCCCTCGAAATGCAACCCTGGCTGGGCCAGCGCGACACGGCCGGCGGCCGGCGCGCGAATCACCGTCCCTTGCGGCGCCGCCAGATCGATGCCGTAGTGGGGCCGCGCGGGTGTGCCGTTGAGGATCCGCTGGCTGCCCCAGCGGCTGGTGACGCGGAAGCCCTCCAGCGGCCAGTCGAAGCCGTCGCGGAAATGGTCGGCGTCGATGCGGCTGGCGAACCCTTCGGTCTTGAGCACGATCTCGCGCTGGATGCGTGCCAGCAATTCGGGGTCGGAGGGCTCGACAGTCGAGGGCGGCAGGCCGCTGACGCTGGTCGACGGAAACTGGCCGCGGGCTATGTCGAGGGTCCGGCGGACGGCGCGGTCTCCGAGACGGGCCTCGATCTGGACGCTGGCGGCCGCGTCGCGGTCGAAGCCGATGATGAACCACCCGTCGGCCGAGGCGGCGGTCAGGGATTCCCCGTCGACGAAGATCAGGGCGCGGGGCCAGGTCCGGCCGAGGGTGTGGCCGCCCTGAACGAAACGGCCGGTCAGGGTCAGCCCAGCATCATCCTGCGCGCGCGCCGAACCGGCGGCGATCAAGGCGCCGGAGCCGAGAACGACACCCCGACGGTTCAGGATCACGCGACCTGCCCCAGTCGCTGGAAGGCCTCGTCGGGACCAGCATAGGCCTCCTGAAGACTGACCGACCAGTAGCGCAGGGTCTCCAGCGGGATGGACTTGCCGCTGACCGCGCAGGTCACGAAACGGCCGGGCTTGAGCACGGCGTATTCGCCGTCGCCATAATGGAGTGTCGCCTTGGCGGTCTGGTTCTTGGCCATGGACGCAGGCTAACCTGCACGGGTGGATCGCGCCACGGCTTTCGCGCTCAAAAAAGATCACCCTGGCCCGGCGGCGGAGCCTTGGCGCGAGGCGAGGCGGCCGGCGCCTTGGGCGGCGGCGGGGCGTCGCCGCCGTCGATGTGCGCGCCGCGCGATCCGTCGGCGAAGACGAGGCGGACGGCCTGACCGTCCTGCAGGGCGGCGGCTGCGGCGATCATGGCGCCGTCCTGGCTCTCGACGCGGGCGAAGCCGGGCTTGGGGGCCTTCGGGTTAAGACCGGTCAGCGCGCGGGCGAGGGCCGCCAGCCGCGCCGTGTCGGCGTCGAGCCGCCGGGGCAGGGCGATGAGCCGCGTTCCGACGGACTCGAGCCGGGCCGCCCGCTGGTCCAGACGGCGATACAGCGGTTCCGGCGACAGGCGGGAGAGGGCGCGCAGCAGGCGATGCTCATGGGCCTTCACATTGGCGCCGAGACCCGAGCCGAGGCGCGCGGACACAGATTCAAGCCGGTCCCCGCGTCGCTCCATGGCCCGGTCGAGCAGGGTGGGCGAGAGGCGGCCCGTGACGCCGACCAGCGCGCGCTCATGCAGAACGAGATTGCGCGTCAGGCCCGAGGCCAGCCGGTTGCCGGCGTGGTCGAGACGCTGTTGCGGCAGGGCCAGGACATCCTCAGGCCGGGCGGGCAGGCCGCGGGCGGCGGCGCGCAGCCGGGTGCGGCGGTCCTCGAGGATGCGGCCTCCGGCGCGGGCGAGGCGGCGGTCCAGATCGGCGACGGCGTAGCGCAGGTCGGCCAGCACCGGAGTAGCGATCTCGGCCGCGCCCGTTGGCGTAGGCGCGCGGCGGTCTGAGACGAAGTCGATCAGGGTGGTGTCGGTCTCGTGCCCGACGGCCGAGATGATCGGGATGGCAGCGGCGGCGACGGTTCGGGCCAGTCCCTCGTCATTGAAGCACCACAGATCCTCGACCGAGCCGCCCCCGCGGGCGACGATCAGCACGTCGGGGCGGGGGATCGGCCCGCCGGACATCAGGGCGTCGAAGCCGCGGATGGCGGCGGACACCTGGCCGCAGGCCGCCTCGCCCTGGACCACGACGGGCCAGACGATGACGCGGCACGGCCAGCGCTCGGCGATGCGGTGCAGGATGTCGCGGATCACCGCCCCGGTCGGGCTGGTGATGACTCCGACGACGGCGGGGAAGGTCGGGACGGGCTTCTTGCGGCCGGGTTCAAACAGACCCTCGCCGGCCAGTTTCGCCTTCAGCCGCTCCAGCTGGGCCAGAAGCGCGCCGGCGCCGGCGGCCTCCATGGTCTCGATGACGATCTGGTAGGAGGAGCGCGCCGGATAGGAGGTGATCTTGCCGGTGACGATGACCTCCAGCCCCGACTCGGGCCGGACGCCGAGGCCGCGCACGGAGCCCTTCCAGATGACGCCGTCGATGGCGGCCTTGTCGTCCTTAAGGGTCAGGTAGACATGGCCCGAGGCGTGGTGATTGACCTTGGATATCTCACCCCGCAGCCGGACGTGGCCGAACCGGTCTTCCAGCGTACGCTTGAGGGCGAACGACAGCTCGGACACCGTCTGGGGCGGGTTGTTGTCCCGTGCGGGCGCCGCCGGTTCGTCGGCCGGACCCTCGAAGACGTAGGAGTCGTCGCTCATCGGGAGAGACTAGCGGCAGTCGGGCCTTGCGGGAACGGTGGATGCGAGCGACCATTGTCGTTCCATGGCTGACCCCCGAAACACCGATCCCGACGATCGGGACCCCCGCGAACGCGAACTGGGACGTCGCAGCGACGGGCCGGCGGTGAGCCCTTGGCTGGTCATCGGGTCGATCCTGCTGCTGGGCGTCATTGTCTATGTGATCTCAGCGATCGTCCTGTGATCACCGGCTGTGACTTGACCGCCTTCGCCGCTCCCGGCATTGCCCGCGCATGAACATCCTGCTGGTGGGATCGGGCGGACGCGAGCACGCCTTGGCGTGGAAGATCGCCCAGTCGCCGCTGGTGCGGCGGCTGGTTGTCGCGCCCGGCAATCCGGGTATGGAAAAGCTGGGCGAGCTGCGGCCCATGAAGATCACCGACGCCGACGGGCTGGCGGCGCTGGCGCGCGAGATCAAAGCTGATCTGGTGGTGGTCGGGCCCGAGACGGCGCTGGAGGCCGGGCTGGCCGACCGGCTGGCGGCGGCGGGGATTCCCTGTTTCGGGCCGACGGCGAAGGCGGCGCAGCTGGAGACCTCCAAGGCCTTCTCCAAGGCCTTCATGGAGCGCCACGAAATCCCCACGGCGGGCTTCGGCGTCTATGAGCGGCTGCATGAGGCGCGGCAGGCCCTGTCGGTATTCAAATCGCCGTATGTGATCAAGGCCGACGGTCTGGCGGCAGGCAAGGGCGTGGCCATCAGCCCGAACAAGCGCGATGCCGAGGGCGAGATCGAGCGAATGCTGGGCGGCCGGTTCGGCGCGGCCGGGGCGCGAGTGGTGATCGAGGAGTTCATGGACGGCGAGGAGGGGTCGCTGTTCGCTGTCTGCGACGGGACGCGCGCGATGCTGCTGGGCGGGGCGCAGGATCACAAGCGGGCCTATGACGGCGACCTGGGCCCGAACACGGGCGGCATGGGCAGCTATTCGCCGGCGCCGGTGTTCACCCCCGAGCTGGTCGAGGCGGCCGACCGTCTGATTGTCCAGCCGGTGGTCGCGGCCATGGCGGCCGAGGGCGCGCCCTATCGCGGGGTGTTGTACGCCGGGCTGATGGCCACGGAGGACGGACCCAAGGTGGTCGAGTTCAATGCCCGTTTCGGCGATCCGGAATGCCAGGTGCTGATGATGCGGCTGGACGGGGACCTGGTGCCCCTGCTGCTGGCCTGCGCGCGCGGCGACCTGACCAGGGCGCGGATGCCGGAGTTCAGTGCGGATACGGTGATCTGCGTAGTGCTGGCGGCCTCGGGCTATCCCGACAGTCCGCTGGAAGGCTCGATCATCCGCGGGGCCGAACAGGATTTCGGCCCGCATGTGCGGGTGTTCCACGCCGGGACGCGGCGCCGCGCGGACGGCCAGCTGGCGGCGGCGGGCGGCCGGGTGCTGAATGTCTGCGCGCGAGGCAAGGACATCGCCGAGGCGCGGGCCCGGGCCTATGCGGCGGTCAGGAAGATCGACTGGCCGGGCGGGTTTCACCGCACGGACATCGGCTGGCGGGCGCTGGAGCGTGATTCCGGGGGGAACTGAAATTGTGACCGACGCCTTGCCGCCCGAGCCGCCGAGCCATTACCGCGATGGGAAGGAGCGGCTCGCCGATCTGATCGTCCATCTGACCGGACTGGCGCTGGCCCTGGTCGGGGGCGGGATGTTGCTGGGGCTGGCGATCGGATTCGGCCATGTCGGGCGGCTGACGGCGGCGGCCATCTATGCGGTCGGGCTGCTGACCATGCTGGGGCTGTCGACGGCCTATAATTTCGCCGCCCCGCGGTTTCAGCCGCTGCTGCGGCGCTTTGACCACGCGGGCATATTCGTGATGATCGCGGGCTCCTACACCCCGTTCACGACCCAGCATCTGACCGGGGCCTGGGCCTGGGGGATGACCTCGGCGGTGTGGGCCACGGCCATCTTCGCCGCCCTGGCCAAGCTGTTCCTGCCCGGGCTGGGCAAAGGGTTCTGGATCGTCGTCTATCTGGCGCTGGGCTGGCTGATGGTCATCGCCATCCAGCCAATCATGCAGAGTCTGGGCCTCGCGCCGCTGATCCTGATGGCGGTCGGGGGGCTGCTGTATTCCGTGGGCGTGATCTTCTACGCCAACAAGGCGATGCGATACCGGCGCGCGATCTGGCACGGCCATGTGGTCGTGGCTGCGGCGGTGCACTGGGTGGCCGTGCTGCTGGCCGTGCTGAAATAGGGCCGGCTCAGGCCCAGGCGAACAGCAGCCGGCCTTCGCCCATCCGTTCGCGAAGGCTGGGCAGGTCGGTGTGGGCGACTGAAAAACAGCCGTAGCTGCGGCCCAGCTTGCCCTCGCGGGCCAGAAAGTCCGGGTCGGCGTAGTCGGCGCCGTGGACGATGATGGCCCGTTCGCGGGCGCGGTCGTTCGAGTACTCCAGCCCGTCGAGCAATACGTTCGGCCCTTGCTGGGCGCCATGGCCTGCGCCGGCGGTGGCGTAGGCTCCGACCGAGGACATGTAGCTCTCCGGGATGTTGGAGAAGTCGCGGGCGAAGCCGGAGTGCGCCGGGTCGGAGCCTCGGCCGTGGCAGGTGCGCAGGGCGGTGACGTTGCCGGCGACCAGATCGACCTCGTACAGCCGCTCCTCGCCTGAATATTTCTTGAAGTCGACCAGATACATGCGGTCGCGCAGCGGCACCCGGCGGTGATGGATGTCGAGCGCGGCCATGGCGCGGTCCATCAGCTCCTTGCGCACCACGCCGCTCGGATCGAGCGGCGGCGAGGCGACCTGGACGGTCTGGAGGCCGGGGGCGGCGCGGGCGAGGACCGGGCGAGGCGGAAGGGCCGAGGTGGCCAGCGGGCGGAAACCCGCGGTCTGGCTGGAGCTCGTGGCGGCGCAGCCCGACAGGATCGCCGCGCCGCCAAGAATGAAGCCTCGTCTCGCCAAGCGCATGCGACGCCCCTCGCACGGTTACAGAACAGGACACGGGTTGTTTCAGTTCGTGACGGGTGTTTCAACCTGAGCCTTGGCTAAGACGCCCGGATGTCTAAGGTGCAAGCCCTGTTCCGGGAGGATTTCGTGAAGCTGATCACATCATTGTTGGCCGCCGCGGCATTGTTGGGTGCGACGAGCGTTGCCGCGCAAACGCCCGCACCCGCCCCTGTATCCCCTGTGGAAGGAACGACGTTCGTTCATGTGGGGCGGCTTCTGGCCGATCCGTCGACCGGCGTTGTGCAACGCGATAAAACTCTCGTGATCGAAGGGAACCGAATCGTCCAGGTGCGCGACGGCTTCGTCGGAGAGGGCCGTATCGTTGATCTGCGCGACTCATTCGTGCTGCCCGGGCTGATCGACAGCCATGTCCATCTGACCCAGCAGCAGAACCCCAATGCGCGTCTGGAGGCGGTCACCCAGTCGAACGCGGAACAGGCGATGGCCGGCGCCCGCTATGCCCGTCGCACGCTGATGGCGGGCTTCACCACCGTGGCCGACCTGGGGGGGACCAATGAGTCCGTCTTCGCCCTGCGCGACGCCATCCGGCGCGGCGACATCCCGGGGCCTCGCGTTATCGCCTCGGGTTCGTCGGTATCGGTCCATGGCGGGCATGGCGACATCAACGGCTATCGAGAAGACGTCATGCACCTGTTGTCGAACGAGAGCGTCTGCTCGGGCGCCGATGACTGTATGCGGGCGGTGCGGCTGCAGGTCCGGTCGGGGGCCGACATCATCAAGATCACCGCGACCGGCGGCGTGCTGTCGAACACGGCGGCGGGGCTGGGTCAGCAGTTCTCGGATGAGGAGCTGGCGGCCATCGTCGGCGCCGCGCATCGGATGGGGCGCCAGGTGACGGCACACGCCCATGGGGTCGATGGGATCAACGCCTTCCTGCGGGCCGGAGGCGATTCGATTGAGCACGGCACCTATCTGGACGATGAATCGATCCGGCTGTTCCGCCGCGAGGGGACCTATCTGGTGCCCACCTTGCTGGCCGGGGATTTCGTGGGGCGGATCGCCTCGGGCCCCAACAATTTCTTCACCCCGGCCCAGACCGCCAAGGCGCTGGAGGCCGGGCCGAAGATGCTGGACATGGCGCGGCGCGCGCACGAGGGCAGGGTACGGATCGCCTTCGGCACTGACAGCGGCGTCTCGGCCCACGGCGACAACGCCCAGGAGTTCGCCCTGATGGTCCAGGCCGGTATGACGCCGCTCGAAGCGATCCAGGCGGCCACGGTGAATGCGGCGGCGCATCTGCGGATTTCCCAGGAGGCCGGACGGGTCGCGTCGGGCATGCCGGCGGACCTGATCGCGGTCAGCGGCGATCCGCTGACCGATGTGACGGAGCTGGAGCGGGTGCGGTTCGTGATGCGCGGCGGGGTGGTTTACCGGGCGGAGTGAGCCTGGACCGCCTTCAGCAGCAGCCGCTGAAACGCCGCCTCGTCCTCGAGGGTCGCCTTGACCGGCCATGGGAGCACCCGCTCCCGCCATTCGGGCGGCAGGCGGAACCAGTCCTTTTCGGTGGTGACCAGCCGGGCACCGTAACGGTCGGCTCGGTCGGCGAGGAAGGCGAGATCGCCCTCGCGAAAGGCGGCGTGATCGGGGAAGGGGGCGAAGTCGATCAGTTCGGCGCCGGCGGCGTCGAGGGCGCGCTCGACCTTCCACGGCTTGGCGATGCCGGCGAAGCCGATGATCGGACCCTTGGGCGGCGGCGCGGCGGGCATCAGCCGGGCCACATGGACCGGCAGATCGCCGAAGGCCTCCATCAGCTCGGGATCGACGCCCGGGGCGTCGGCGGGCAGCAGGACCACGACGGCGTCGGCGCGGCCGAGGCCATGGCGGAGCTTCTCGCGCATCGGACCCGACGGAAACACCGAGCCGTCGCCGAAGGGCCATTCGTCGCCGCGCGTCTCGCCGTCCACGACGACGAGGCTGAGCGTCTTTTTCAGCGTCGGATTCTGGTGGGCGTCGTCGAGGACCAGAACCTGTGCGCCGGCCGCCGCCGCGGCGCGGGCGCCGGCGACGCGGTCAAGGGCGATCCAGGTCGGGCCGCCGAGGGCCAGCATCAGGGGCTCGTCGCCGACGTCGGCGGCGGTGTGGATCGCGGCATCGACCTGCGTCGGCTCGCGCAACGATCCGCCATAACCGCGCGACAGCCCATGGGCGTCGATCCCGGCCTCACGCAGCAGGCGGACGGCCTCGCGCGTGACGGGTGTCTTGCCTGAGCCGCCGACGGTCAGATTGCCGACCGAGATGATGGGCACGCCCGGATCGACGGGCACGGCGCGGGCGATGCGGCGGGCGGTGGCGGCGGCCCAGATCCAGGACAGGGGTTGGAGCAGGGTGCGGGCCACCGCGCCGTGGCGGGCGTCGCGCGTGTACCACCAGCGGGGGGTGTTGAGCTTCATCGGCGGCCTCGCTGAGGAGCGGGCGGCAGCAAGGAGGCAAGCGTCTCCCACAGGCGGTCGAGGCCTGAGCCGGCGTCGGCGGCGGCGCGGCGGCCGCGCTCGCCCATCGCCCTGGCGGCGTCAGAGTCGGCCAGCAGGGGAGCGAGGACGGCGGGCAGGTCCCACGGGGCCTCCACCACCGTCAGGCCGCCGGACTGAACCAGAGCCTGCGTCACGGCGGCCCAGTTGATCATGTCGGGGCCGGTGACTGCGGGCTTGCCGAGCCGGGCGGGTTCAAGCGGATTGTGGCCGCCCACCGGGGGCTTCTCGAGCGCCGCGGAGAAGGAGCCGCCCATGACCACGACATCGGCGAGGCGCAGGAACAGTCCCATCTCGCCCAAGGTGTCGGCCAGATAGAGGTCGGTGTCGCGATCGGGCTCACGGCCTTGCGACCGCAGGGCGAAACGGTAGCCGTCGCGCTCCAAACCCGCGGCGATCTCGGCGCTGCGGGCGGGATGGCGAGGCACGAGGATCAAGCACAGCCGGTCGGTCAGCCGGTCGAGGGCGCGGACGAGGGCGATTTCCTCGCCGTCATGGGTGCTGGCGGCGACGACCACGGGCCGGTCGCCGATGGCGGCGCTAAGGCGGGTGAAGGCGGCGGGGTCGTGCGGAGGGGCCTCGCCGGAGAGTTTGAGATTCACATGGCCGTCGATGCGAGCGCCGAGGCTGTGCAGTCGTGCGGCGGAGGTCTCGTCCTGCGGCAGTATGCGGTCGAAGGCGGAGAGGATTTCACGGACCGCGCCGGGGAACCGTCGCCAGCCGTCGACGGTCTTTTCTGTGATGCGGGCGCTGGCGAGAACCAGTTTCACGCCGCGCTTGCGAGCCTCGAGGATCAGATTGGGCCAGAGCTCGCTCTCGACGAAGACGGCCAGCGAGGGCCGCCAGTGGTCGAGGAAGGCGGCGACCGCGCCCGGCGTATCGACCGGGGCGAACTGGTGCATGACCCCGGTCGGCAGTCGCTGGACGAGCAGGGTCGCCGAGGTCAGGGTGCCGGAGGTGACCAGAACGGCGAGGTCCGGCCGGTGACGGCGCAGGCGTTCGACCACGGGCAGGAGCGACAGGGTTTCGCCGACGCTGACGCCGTGCAGCCAGACCAGATCGCCCGCGGGCCGTGGGACAGAGGCGCGGCCGAGCCGTTCGTCGACGCGGGCGGGATCCTCCTTGCCCTGTTTGGCGCGGGCGTCGAGCAGGCGCGGGGCGAGCGGCTCCAGCAACCGGGTCAGGAGGCGGTAGAAGATCAGGGCTGGGCTCACGTCAAACGCGCTCCAGGCCAGTGATCGCGTCGGCGGCGGCCTCCACAGCCGTAAGCCGTTCTGTCCACGCCCGGGCGACATCCACCAGTTCAGCGCCTTCAGGGTAGTGATTGACGTCCCACACGATGGCGCCGCGTGCAAAGGGCAGGGGCAGGACTGCGCGGTCCCAGCTGTTGAGACGGATCGCCGGCTTGCAGGACACACCGATGAAGAGCACCGGCGCCTTCGACAGCTTGGCCAGCAGGGGGAGACCCTCACCCATTTTGCGCGACGGGCCACGTGGGCCGTCAGGCGTGATGGCCAGACCGCCGACCTTGAGCTGGCGCAGGCCGTCGCGCAGGGCCTGGGCGCCGCCCTTGCCCCGGTCAGCCTTGTCCTTGTTGGTGGAGGAGCCGCGGATGGCCGGGAAGCCCCGGCGGGCCAGCGCCTTGGCGAGGAACTGGCCGTCGGGACTGAGGGAGACCAGGGCCTTGACCGGCTGGGCCCGGTCATGCGGCCAGCAGGCGGTGGCCAGACCGATGCGCGAATGCCAGAAGGCGCACAGTACGCCGCCGCCCTGCTTCCAGATGGCTTCGGCCACGCCCTCATTGTGATGCGTCCAGCGAATGGTGGCGAAGCAGAATCGCATCCAGCCGGCCAGCAGCCAGGCGAGGACGCCCTGGATGAGAGGGTTGCGGAGAGGTCTCATATCACCGCCGTGACGGGGTCCCCGTCCAACGACTGCTGTTTCGCAAGACGCGAATAGCGTCCGCCAAGCTTGACCAGTTCGGCGTGGTTCCCGGTCTCAACGACCCGCCCGGCCTCGATCACATGGATGCGGTCGGCCTTGCGGACAGTGGACAGGCGGTGGGCGATCATCAGCGTCGCGCGCCCCTGCATCAGGCGTTCGAGGGCGGCCTGGACCAGCGCCTCGCTTTCGGTGTCGAGGGCCGAGGTGGCCTCGTCCAGCAGCAGGATCGGCGCGTCCTTGAGGAAGGCGCGCGCGATGGCGATACGCTGACGCTGGCCGCCGGACAGGCGCAGGCCCGCCTCGCCGGCGCGGGTCGCATAGCCCTCGGGCAGCGCCGTGATGAACTCATGAGCGGCGGCGGCCTGGGCGGCGGCGACGACCTGTTCGGCCGTGGCGCCGTGGCGGCCGTAGGCGATGTTGGCGGCGATGGTGTCGTCGAACAGAAAGGGCTCCTGGGTCACCAGGGCGATGGAGGCGCGCAGGTCGTGCAGCTTCAGTTCGCGGATGTCGCGGCCATTGAGGGTCACGGCGCCGCCCGTCACGTCATAGAAGCGCGGGAGCAGGCTGAGGATCGTACTCTTGCCGCCGCCCGACGGGCCGACCAGGGCGACGGTCTCGCCGGGGGCGACGGTCAGGCTGACATCCGACAGGGTCGGCGCCGCGCCGTCGGAGGTGGGTCCATAGGCGAAGGAGACACGGTCGAAGGTCACGGTGGTCGGTCCGTGCTCGAACGGCGCGGCGTCAGGCGTCTCGCGAATCTCGGGCTGGATATCCAGGGCGGCGAACAGGCGGCGGGCGGCGGTCAGGCCCTCGGTCATCACGGTCTGGAGATTGGTAACCTGCCGCAACGATTGGCCGGCGGCCATCAGCAGGCCGATGAAGGCGGCGAAGGAGCCGATGCTCATGGCCCCGTCCCGCGCCCGCCATCCGGCGTAGGCCATGACGGCGGCGACCACGATCATGGCGACCAGATTGGAGAAGGGTCCAGCGAAGGCGCGGGCGTCGGCGCTCTTGATCACGTGCCGCTGGCGGCGCGAGACCACTTCGCCGACGCGGGATTGCTCGGCGGCCTCGCGGTTCTCGATCTTGATCAGGCGGACGCCGTCGAGGTTCTCCATCAGGGCGGTGGAGAGGTTCTCGGTCTCCTTCATCGCCCCCGTCGTGGCCTTGCGCGTGCGCCGGGAGAAGCGGCGCAGGACGAGGGTGGTCAGGGGCACGCCCAGCAGGACGATGGCCGTCAGCCTCCAGTCGATGAACGCCATGGCCACGATCACGGCGAACAGGGTGATGCTGTGCTGGGTGTAGTTGACCACGCCGTTGGTGAAGGCCTCGCGCACCAGATTGGCGTCGAACAGCACCGAGGAGACGAAGCTGCCGGTGTGCTGGCTGCGCAGCCGGGCCAGGTCGGCGCGGATCATGGCGCCGAACAGCCGCACCTGGATGTCGCCGACGATGCCATGGCCCAGGCGGTTTACCAGGGCGGCCTGTCCCAGCGAGGCGATGGTCCAGACGACGGCGACCAGAATGATGGCGGCGGGGATGTAGACGAGGGCCTGACCCGGCGGGATGTCGATCACGCCCCACAGCCTGATGGGGGCGTCCGCCTTCAGAAACAGGCCGTTGATGGCGGGTTCCAGCAGCTTCAACGTCAGGGCCGCCAGGCCGCCGGCCACGGCCGCGCACAGCATCGACAGGAACAGCGGCGCCTTGTGGTGCGAGAGGTAGTCGCGCCAGATCCGCGCCAGCAGGGGGCGCAGCGGCTCTCTTTCCTCGGCGGCGTGGGCGGGCGTCGTCATCGGTCCGAGGTCGGACGGGACGGGGGGGAAGTCAAGCGGGGAGACGGTGACGGTCGTGCCGCAAACAGCTATCTCCCCTGCATGCCCCGCTACGATCTCACCTCCCCCGCCGGCCGGTTTCGCGCCCGGTGGGACTATGTCTGGAAGGACCACGCCTTTTTGCGGCGGTGGTTCATGAACGCCCACTGGCTGGGGCCGGACCTGGTGCGGACCAACCAGCCGTCGCCGCGCCAGCTGGCGTACTGGAAGACGCAGGGAATCCGGACCGTCATCAACCTGCGCGGGGCGCGGGACGAGGCCTATTATGCGCTGGAGAAGGCGGCGTGCGCGCGGCTGGGGCTGACGCTGATCGACGCGCCGCTGGATTCGCGCGATCCGCCGCAGAAAGAGCGGGTGCACCGGGCGCGGGAGCTGTTCGGGACGATCGAATATCCGGTGCTGATCCACTGCAAGTCTGGCGCGGACCGGGCGGGGATGATGGCGGTCTTCTATCGCCACTTCCATCTGGGCGAGCCGATCTCGGAGGCGATCCGGCAGCTGGACAAGAAATACCTGCACCACCGCGAGGGGCTGACCGGGGTGCTGGACTATACGCTGGAGAAATACCTGAGGGAGGTCGAGCCGACCGGCGTCAGTTTCATCGACTGGGTCGACAGCGACACCTACGATCCGAAGGCGATCCGGGCCGAATTCAAGGCCAGCTGGTGGGGCACGGTGCTGACGGAGAAGCTGCTGAAGCGGGAATAGCCGGTGTCAGCCCCAGGGGCCGCGCGGCTCGCTCTTTTCAGATGGCGACCGGGGTTCTCCGCCCTCGGCGGCGATCTCGGCCTCGCGACGCGCCTTGCGCTCGGCGTTCCAGGTCTTGAGCCAATGAGATTCACGACGGTTGCCGCGCCAGACGCTGATCCAGAGGACCAGCACCAGCAGCATTGAGGCCAGGGAGGCGATCTCCGTTCCGTCGAAGGTTCGGCCGAACAGGGTCAAGGGCGGGGTTCCTGCAAAGGGGCGTCGGGATCAGGCGCGTCAGTATAGTCCTCAAAGCGCGCCGGGTCGAAACCCGGCTCCGCCGTCAGTGGGCGTGCGTGTCGCCGCGCGGGTCGATCATCCGGTGGGCATGCAGGATAAAGAACCGCATATGGGCGTTGTCGACCGTGGCCTGGGCCCTGGCCTTCCAGGCCTTGCGGGCTTCCTCGTAGTTCGGGAAGGCGCCGACAAACTCGACCTTGGTCAGGTCGCGGAACACCGGGGCGTCAAGGTGGCGCAGCTCGCCGCCGATGACGAGGTGGAGCAGCTGGGGGGAGTCGGTTTCGGCGGTCATGGGGCGTCCGGAGATGAGCGAGCTAGCGGGGCGCCAGCGGAATAGGCGCTGTCCGCCGCACGATCAACGGGTGAAGCGCCGGAGCGCTGCATACAAGACTGTTCTGCCGCGGATCGGCCTGGTTGAAGCGCCAGGCGTGGCCGTGGTGGTCGCTGACCCGGCCGCCGGCCTCCTCGACGATCAGGGCGCCGGCGCAGACGTCCCAGTCCCATTTCGGGGTCAGGTTGATGGCCGCGTCGAAGGCCCCGGCGGCGACGAGCGCCATGCGGTAGGCGATGGCGTTGCGTTTCTCGAACCGCATGGCGGGCCAAGGCTCGATCCAGTGCGGCCCTTCGATCAGCCGGGCGTCGGCCAACACGGAGGCGTCGTCCAGATCGGTGGTGTCAGAGGCGGTGATCGGTCGGCCTTGCAAGAACGCGCCGCCGCCGAGCGTGGCGGTGAAGGTCTCCCCCAGGGCCGGAGCGTGGATCACAGCGGCGACGGGTCGGCCGTCCTCGACCATGGCAATGGGAATGCACCACCAAGGCTTGCCCTTCATATAGGCGACGGTGCCGTCGATCGGATCGACCACGAAAATGCGGCGGTTTGACAGGCGTTCGGCGTTGTCGGCGGTCTCTTCGGACAACCAGCCGTGGTCGGGCCGGGCTGACAGCAGCGCATCCTTGAGCAACTGGTCGACGGCCATGTCGGCCGAGGTGACGGGAGAGCCGCCGGACTTGGACCAAATCTTCAGCCCGGCGTCGCGTTCGGCCAGCGCCAGCCGGCCCGCGGCCTCGGCCGCATCGCGGATCAGGTCGAGATCGGCCGCGAGGTCGCTCATTTGCCGGCGATGGCGACGCCGTCGAACATCAACGACGGACTGTTGAAACTGCCGCGGAATTCCAGGTCCGAGCCCCGCTCAAGCCGCGTCCAGAGGTCAGCCAGATTGCCGGCGACGGTGACGCCGCTGACCGGCCAGACGATCTCGCCGTTCTCGAACCAGAAACCGGAGACACCCGCTGACCAGTCGCCGGTGTTGGCGTTCAGCGAGGGGCCGAACATGGAGGTGACCAGCAGGCCCGTCCCGGCGTCAGCCATCAGTCCATTGAGGTCCCGCTCACCCGGCTCCAGGTGCAGGTTGTGGGTCGAGACGCCGGGCGGTCCGGCAAGGCCGCGCGAGGCGTGGCCGGTCGAGGCGAGTCCCAGCTGGGCGGCGGCGGCGCTGTTCAGCAGCCAGGTGGTCAGGACGCCGTCCTGCACGATCGACTGGCGCGACACGGCCACGCCCTCGTCGTCGAACGGGGTCGAGCCGAGGCCGCGGATGCGGAACGGGTCGTCGATCAGATCGACCCCGGCCGGCAGGATCCGCTGGCCGAGGCGGTCCTTCAGGAACGAGGTGCCGCGCGCGATGGAAGGGCCGGAGATGGCGCCGAGGATGGGCGAGATGACCTGCGCAGCGATGCGGTTCTCGAAGATCACCGGCGCGGTGGTCGAGTCGATCTTGCGCGGTCCGGTGCGGGCCACGGCGCGCCGCCCGGCGAAGTCGCCGATCGAGGCGGCGGAGGGCAGATCGGACAGATGGCGGACGGCGCGGTGTTCGCCTCCGCGCTCCATGGCGCCGTCCTTTTCGGCGATGACGCCGACGCCGAGCGAGAAGGCCGAGCCGTGATAGGCGCCGTCGAAGCCGTGCGAGGTGACCAGCCGCCAGCGGCTGGTCGAGGCCGAGGCGTGGCCGCCTTCGGATTTTGCGACGCCGGGCACCGCCATGGCGGCGGATTCGGTTTCGGCGGCCATGGCTTCGAGGTCAGGGGCGCTGCGCTCGGCGGGGTCAAACAGGTCGAGGTCGGCGAAGGGGCCGCGGGCAAGGCGGTCTCGCGGGGCGAGGCCCGCATAGGGGTCTTCGGGGGCCAGCCGGGCCATGGCCACGGCGCGCTCGACCAGCCGGGCGCGGGTGGCGTCGGACAGGTCCGAGGCGGAGACGACAGCTGAGCGTCGGCCAATGAAGACACGCAGGCCGAGGTCGCGGCTCTCTTCGCGCTCGACGTCTTCCAGCGCGCCGTTGCGGACGCCGACGGACAGGGAGGCGCGCTCGGCCGAGACGGCCTCGGCGGCGTCGGCCCCGGCCCTCAGGGCGGCGGCGACCAGATCGGGCAGGATGTCGGGAGAGGCGGCGGTGTCACGCGGGGAGGTCATGCCCCGATATGGCCGGGCCGCCCCATGGGTGCAACCGCCGTCAGGAGAAGGCGGCGAAGATCAACAGTCCTGCCATGCCAAGGAACGGGACGTAGGTCAGAAGCATACCCAGCATCCGCCCGACCGCCGGCTGCTTCTCCTGCGCCATGCCCCAGGCATGCAACACCCGGCCCAGCAGGAAGGCACCGCCCAGCGCGTGCACGAGCGCCGCGCTGTAAAAGACCGCCACGACGGCCAGGGCGACAAGGGCCAGCGGCATGTATTCGATGGCGTTGCCGAAGGCGCGGGTCGTGGCCGTCAGCTCCGGCTGACCGCCGTCGCCGACCGACACCTTCAGGCGGCGCCGGCCCGTGCTGATCCTCAGCGACAGGAACAGCACGAACAGCAGCGACAGGCCGGTCCACAGGGCGACGGCCATGAAGGCTTCAGTGCGGAAGCCCAGAAACTGTTCGGGGGTCATGGCGGGCTCAGTTCTCGCGGGCCACAGGATAGAGGCGGTAGCGATCATCATAGAACGGAGTTCGCTCGTAGAACCAGCTCAGCCGCGCGTCGCCGTCAGCCGCGAATTCCGGTTCGGCGGCCAGTTTGGCCTCGAATTCGGCTTTCAGCGCGGGGTCGGCGGCCATCATGGCCTCGGCCAGCGGGGCGATGGCGTAGCCCTCGATATATTCGACCCGGCTCAGCACCTCGGGGAACAGGCCCCAGGCGAAGAAGCTCTCCGAAGACTGCGGCTCCAGCAGCAGGACGACGATGTCGCCCAGCGGCTGGTCGGTGGGCACGCGGACCGAGCCGGCGGGGAAGGTCCAGTCCCGGCGCTCGGGTGTGACGTCGGCGACGGTGACGCCGACATGACCTTCGTTGGCGCGGGTCGCCAGCTTCGGCTCGACGAGGCGCAGCATGTCGAGATTGACGGTGCGGGCAGCCGTCACGGTCTCCATCCGGACGCCGTGGAGACGCAGGCGCTCGATGATGTCGGCGCGATATGAGGGCACCCAATAGGCCTCGGGACGCGCCAGGGTCAGGGTCGGGCGCGAACCGTAGAAGGGCAGGAGCCAGGGTTCAGGATCCGGCTCGCCCAGCCAGCGGATTTCGGGGCGGCCCGAGGCGGGGCTGTCGTACATTTCGTAGCGGATGCCCTTGAAGGTCCGGGTGTAGGCCGGGGTCGGGTCGGGCGCGAAATTGGCGGGGATTTCGGCAGGCCGCAGGGCCATGTCGGCGGCGATCGCGGTGCGCAGGGCGGCGCCGTCGGCGGCCAGACGGCGCAGGGCGGCCTCCAGGAAGACATAGGTCCCCAGCACCCGCTGCTCATAGGGCTTCAGGCTGTGGTTCTCGATCAGGATGGTCGGGACATGGGCCGCCGAACCCCAGCCGTTGGAGAACCGCTCGCCCAGGCCGCCGTCGGACAGGCCGGCGCGCGGATCGGCGTCGATGCCGAAGACCAGTTCGCCGGGGATATGGCCTTCAGCCTCAAGCGCGGCGTTGATCGCCGGCTTGAACATCACGTCCAGCCAACGGGCGATGGCGGGCGAACGCGACCAGACGCCGTTCTCGCCGTTGTAACCGTAGGTGACGTCGTACTGGTAATCCATGCCGTCGGTGACGTGGATGTCGACGTGGAGGTCGGGCCGGTATTTGAGGATCAGGCCGCGCACCGCGCGCATCTCGGGCTGGTCCAGTTTCAGATAGTCGCGGTTGAGGTTCTGGTTGGTCGCCGTGTTGCGCCAGCCCTGGATGCGGGGACCGCGCTGGTTGGGCCGGCTGTAGGCGGACGCCCGCTCGTGACCGTCGACCGACAGGATGGGGATGAGGATCAGATTGACCCGGTCGAGCAGGTCGTCCTTGCCGTTGAAGGCGATGTCGCGGAGCAGCATCATGCCCGCGTCCTTGCCGTCGATCTCGCCCGGGTGGATGCCGGCCTGGGCCAGCAGAACGGGCTTGGACGGGTCGAAGGCGGCGCCGTCCTTCGAGGCGATGACGGCGTAGATCGGCCGGCCTTCGGGCGAGACGCCGAACTGTTCGATGCGGATCAGGTCCGAGGCGGCGTCCAGCCGGTCGAACCAGGCGCGGGTATCGGCATAGTTCGGGCTTTCGTCGTGTTCCGCGTCGAGCTCGAAGGCCGTGACCCACGGGTCCGAGGGGCCTCGCAGCAGGGCGCGGCTGGCGCCGTCCCAGGCCGGAGCGGGGGGCAGGAAGGGCTGGTCCCACGGGGCGGCGTCGGGCGCGGGCGGGGACTGGGACTGGGACATTGCGGGACTCGACACGAGGACGGTGAGGGCGAAGAAGATCAGGAAGGAGCGCATCGGGGAGTCCTCGGCCTTTCGTCGTCCGGATTCAAGCGCGCGCCCGGGGTGGGGCCGATCAGCCGACGAAGGCCTGCGCAGCGTCTGTCGAAAGATGCGCCAGCAGCAGGACCAGATTGACGCGCCGGTTCTTGATCAGCATCAGGGCGATCAGCACGGCGAAGAACAGAACGAGCAGCGCCGTCGTGGTCAGATCGAACGCTCTTTGGTCCACCGTCATCACGCGCCAGATCACCCCCACCGCATTGCTGAAAAGGACGCCGCCGAGGACCAGCCGTTTGTGGCTGTCGTAATAGTCGTCCAGCGACGGCCACTCGGACGAATCCTTTGGAAACACCAGGGCCGCCGACAGGAAATACACGAGCGTCATCCCCAGCCCGAGGTAGATCGTGCCGTAGCTGATGGTCACGTCTTGAAAGTTGTTCCAGCCAATCACCCAGAAACTACAGATGTCCAGCAGCACCAGCAGGGCCAGAAGGGGCGTCAACCAGCCGAGCGGCACCACCTTGCGCGCCTGCAGAACATTGGCCAGGCCCGACGCCACCGTCACGAGGGCCAGCCCCATGACCAGGCTGAAGAAGCCGAAGAAGAACTCGAACGCCGTCATGCCGTCGGACCCATGATGCGGGTCAAACCACCGATCACGGCGACGAAGAACTGGGCGAGCAGGAGAACGCCGAGAAGCCACCGGTTCGCCCGCCGCGACCGGACCGCGAAGATCAGGCCCAGCATGCCGAAGAAGAATATCAGCAGCGCCGCGCTCGGCAGCAGGTCCGGCGCGCCCGCCCCTGCGGCCACCGCCCGGCCGAGGCTGTAGCCGACGGCGATGACGTTGGCGACAACCATGCCGCCGACGACCCAGCGCTTGTGGCCGTCATAGTAGTCGTCGAGGTCGGTCCATTCGCCGAGATCGGCGGGGAAGACGACGCTGGCGGCGAGATAATAGGCCAGCGCGATCCCCAGCCCGAAGAACAGCGCCAGTTCGTTGATCTGAAAGTCCCGGAAATTCAGCCAGGCCAGAACCCAGAAGCTGGAAATATCCAGCATCACCACGACGCCGAGCAGGGGCGTCAGCCAGCCGATCCGGAGGCGGCGCCGCGATCTCAACGTGCGCGAAAACCCCTGCGCTACCTCCGCCACCGACAGGCCGAGCAGCAGGCCGTAGAAGCTGAAGAAGAATTCGAAATCGCTCAAACCGGCCCCTCCCCGAGCGCGATTAACGAGTCAGCCTATTGCTGGATCGGCGTTTCGTCACGCGCAATCGGCGCCGGCTCAGTCGTCGAACATCTCGCGCAGGGTGGCCAACACGGCCGTCAGCACACCTTGGGAGCGGCGTCCCCGATGCGACGACCCAGACGGGCGTGAACGATGGCGCGCACCTGATCGGCCGCCGCCGCTCCAGGCTTGCCAGTTACCGACGTGGAAACGCGGAAGCGCCGCTTCTCGCTGCTGGTAAGCGGCACGATCACAGAGCTCCCGTGCCGGTTCAACTGGTCCGGCGATACGACGAGACAAGGTCTGGTCTTGCGGATCTCGGCCCGACGGTCGGATCCAGACTCACCCACCAGACTTCACCCCACCGTACCATTCAGGGCTTGACCACGCCGCTGGCGAACAGCTCCGCGTCGACGCGCGCCATGTCATCCTCCGTCAGCGCATCCCATTCGTCGTCCGGGTCGTTGGTCAGGTCCGCGTCCAGCCATTGGCGTTCTTCCTCGGTCAGGCCGGCCGCAGCGATTGGCCTGGCGTCTTCTTCCCACCCTTCGCGGACCTTTCGCCGCGCGGGGACGATGCTGATTTTCCCGGCTCATAGACGAACTCGACGGCGCCGCCTTCCTGCACGCCAAGGGCCGCGAGGGCGGGCTTGGGCAGGATCACGCCGCCGAATTGCCGATCTTCCTGATCGCGGACGTCATGGCCGTTCTCCGTTGCAACGAAGTTATAACGCGGTCCCCGATTTCCAGATCGGCGCGCCGTCGCCCGGCAGGCCCAGCCGGTCCCAAATCGCCGACACCCGCTGGACCACGGCCTCGTCCATGCGAATCTCCTCGCCCCATTCGCGCTTCGTCTCGGGCGGCCATTTGTCGGTGGCGTCGAGGCCGATCTTGGAGCCGAGGCCGCTCTCCGGGGACGCGAAGTCGAGGTAGTCGATCGGGGTATTCTCGATGACGGTGATATCGCGCGCCGGATCCATCTTGGTGGAGATGGCCCACATGACCTGTTTCCAGTCGCGGGCGTCGATGTCGTCGTCCACGACGATCACCCACTTGGTGTACATGAACTGGCGCAGATAGCTCCAGACGCCCAGCATCACCCGCTTGGCGTGGCCGGGGTAGGCCTTCTTCATCGACACTACGGCGATGCGATAGCTGCAGCCCTCGGGCGGCAGCCAGAAGTCGGTAATCTCGGGGAACTGGGCCCGCAGCAGGGGGATGAAGACCTCGTTCAGCGCTTCGCCCAGCACCGAGGGCTCGTCCGGCGGGCGGCCGGTGAAGGTGGTCAGATAGATGGGGTCCTTCCGCATGGTGATGGCGGTGACCTGGAAGACCGGGAAGGTCTCGACCGAGTTGTAGTAGCCGGTGTGGTCGCCGTAGGGGCCCTCGGGCGCGTGCTCGTCGAACAGGACGTGGCCTTCCAGCACGATCTCGGCATGGGCGGGGACCATCAGCGGGATGGTCCTGCACGGGACCAGTTCGACCTTCTGGCCGCGCAGCAGGCCGGCGAACTGGTATTCCGACAGGGTGTCCGGCACGGGCGTCACCGCGGCCAGGATGGTGCCCGGATCGGCCCCGAGCACGACGGCGCAGGGCAGGGGGCCCTTCTTGCCCGCCTTCTTGTGCCGGGCGTAGTGCTGGGCCCCGCCGCGGTGGGCCAGCCAGCGCATGATGGCCCTGTCCTTGCCCAGCACCTGCATGCGGTAGATGCCGAGGTTGAAGTCGTCCTCGCGGTCGTCGGAGGGGCCTTTGGTGACGACCAGACCCCAGGTGATCAGCGGCGCGGGCTCGCCGGGCCAGCAACCCTGGACGGGCAGGGACGTCAGGTCGATCTGGTCGCCCTTCAGCACCATCTGCTGCACGGGGGCAGTCTTCTTCACCACCTTCGGCCGCATCGACATGACCGTCTGGGCCAGCGGCAGCATCTCCATCGCGTCCGACAGGCCGCGCGGCGGGGTCGGGTTGCGCAGGAAGGCCAGCAGCTCGCCGACCTCGCGCAGCTCGGCGGCGGTGGTGCGCATCTTCTTGTCCATCGTCACGCCCATAGCGACGCGCTTCACCGTGCCGAACAGATTGGCGAGGCAGGGGATCGGGCTGATCGAGCCGTCGGGCATGACGGGCTTTTCGAACAGCACCGCCGGACCGCCGTTGCGCAGCAGCCGGGTCTGGATCTCGGTCATCTCGAGGTGGGTCGAGACGGGCTCGGAGACGCGGACCAGTTCGCCCTCGGCCTCCAGCATGGCCATGAAGTCGCGCAGGGATTTATAGGCCAATGAACCGCTCCGGTGGAGCGGATGGATTAGGCGGACGTGGGCCTTCTGTCACCCGCGACCTTGCCGCACGGGGCCAAGTGGACTAAGTTAGCTAACATGCGCCAGGTCAATATCCACGAAGCCAAGACCAAGCTCTCCGAGCTGATCGCCGCCGTCGAGGCTGGCGAGGAGGTCGTGATCGCGCGCGCGGGCAAGCGGGTGGTGCGTCTGGTGCGCGAGACGCCGGAGCGAAAGGTCTACCGGGAACCCGGCGCGCTCAAGGGTCAGTTGATCTGGGACGAGAAGGCGTGGCGCGAAGGCGACGCGGAAATTCTGGAAATGTTCGAAGCTTCGGCCAACGCGCCTCTGTCCCCTGAGGACAAGCCTTGAGGCCCTACTGGCTGGACAGCAATATTCTGCTCTGGTGGCTGATCGACGACGAGCGGCTGAAGAAGCAGGGAGTCCGGGATCGCCTGCGGTACGCCCGCCGGGTAATGGTCAGCGTCGTCTCGCCATGGGAACTCTGGATCAAACAGGCGACCGGCAAGCTGAACCGCCCGTTTGAGTTCGACGAACAGGTCGTTGCGGCGTGGGGGCTCGAGCTCGTTTCGCCGACCCTGGCCGACGCGCAACTCGCGACACGACTGCCGTTGCTCCACCGTGATCCTTTTGATCGAATGATCGTCGCCCAATCGATCAACCGGCAGGCGACGCTGATCACCAGCGACGAGCAACTGACCCACTACGGCGCCGACGTGGTGCTCCTCTGATCTGAAGCGACGGGTTCAGTAGGTCCGCACATTCGACCCTGGCGCCACAGCGGCAGGTGCACGGCGCGGGCAGCCGCCGCGCTTCAAGTCCATTCCGGGTCCCATTTGAACGCGGGATCAATCCAGTCGCCCAGTCGGCCCTCAGGTCGGGCGAGGGCGTGGATGCGGTCCATCTCCTCGGCCGACAGTTCGAAATCGAAGATGTCGAAACTCTCCTCGGCCCGGCTGATCTTGGAGGTGCGGGGGATGGCGATGACGTTCTGCTGGATCAGCCAGCGCAGGGTCACCTGTCCGGCCGACTTGCCGTGGGCGCGGCCGATCTCGTTCAGGGTGGCGTCGTCGGCGATCTTGCCCTGGGCCAGCGGCGACCAGGCGGTGATCGACGAGCCTAGATCTTTCGCCGTTTCGACCAGCTGCGTCAGCTTGAGGTAGGGGTGGTATTCGACCTGGTTGGTGACCAGCCGGGCCTTTGACAGGCTCTGGGCCCGGCGGAATTCGGCCGACGGGAAGTTGGACAGGCCGATGGTCCGGGTCAGGCCCTGCGCCTGCGCCTCATTCAGCGCCCCGAGGGTTTCCTCGAACGACGGCTCGGTCTTGGGCCAATGCAGCAGCAGCAGATCGGGGGTGAAGCCGAGGCTGGCCGCGCTCTCGCGCGCCTGTTTCAACAGGCCCTCGCGGTCGAAATGGGCGACCCAGATCTTGGTGGTCAGCCAGATGTCCTCGCGGGCGACATGGCTGGCGGCGATGGCGTCGCGGATGCCGTCTCCGACAGCCGCCTCATTGTGATAGATCCAGGCGGTGTCGATGTGGCGATAGCCGATGCGCAGGGCCTCGGCCACCATGGTCCGGGCGACCTCGGGCGTCAGGTTCCAGGTGCCGAACCCCAGCAGGGGAATGGCGTGGCCGTCGATGGTGATGGCGGGCTGGTCGGTCATGGGAGGCTCCGGAGGGGAAGGCGCTTACCTATGCCGCTGCGGACCGCGATCAAGGCGCGAGCGTGAAAGCCTTGGACGATCCGCGCGGTTCCGCTAAAGCCGCTGCCGTTCCTCCCGCTTCGAGCCTCGCCATGACCGACGTCCTTCCCGACCGCCTCTGTGTCGATCCCGACAGCCCGTTCCATGACGCCGACCTGCTGGCCAAGGGGATCGGCGTACGCTTCAAGGGCGAGGAAAAGACCAATGTCGAGGAATACTGCATCTCCGAGGCCTGGGTCCGCCTGGCCGTCGGCAACCGCGTCGATCGCCGCGGCAAGGCCCTGACGGTCAAGCTGCAGGGTCCGGTCGAGGCCTGGGTCAAGGGCGAGTAGGTCCGCGCGCCCTTATGGGGCGTTCGAAAAAACTCTGACGCGGACCGCTTGTCCGCTTCCCTCGCAAGGTTCAGGTTCCGGCTCCCCCTCGAGTCCCGGAGCCGTCATGCGTCTGTCCGTTCGTCTTCTCGCCGCCAGCGCCCTGGCCCTGACCCTCGCCGCGGCGCCCGCCGTGGCCCAGGACGCCGCCACCATCCAGCGGGCGGAAACGATTCGCGATGCGGCGCTGAACCAGAACATCGCCCTCGACTATGTCACCCAGCTGACCACCCGGTTCGGCGCGCGGCCGGCGGGGTCGAAGGCCGAGCAGGACGCCTCGGCCTGGGCGGCCGACTATATGCGGGCCCAAGGCTTCCAGAACGTGCGCATCGAACAGTTCCCGCTGGTCGGCTGGGAGCGGGGCGAGGAGAGCGGCTCGATCATCGGCGCCCGGCCGCAGCGGCTGGTCCTCGCCGCCCTCGGTCATTCGCCCGGCACCAACGGCGTCATCGAGGCCGAGGTGGTGCGGTTCGACAGCCTTGAGGCGCTGAACGCCGCCCCGGCCGGGTCGCTGGCGGGCAAGATCGCCTATGTCGACGCCGGCCAGATGGTGCGGATGCAGGACGGTTCGGGCTACGGCCCGCTGACGCGGATCCGGGGCGCGGGACCGGGCGCGGCGGCGGCCAAGGGGGCGGTGGCCTTCATCATGCGCTCGGCCGGTTCGGACGATCACCGCATGCCGCACACCGGCACCACCCGCTATGTCGATGGCGTCGTGCCCCTGCCGGGCTTCGCCCTGGCGGCGCCGGACGCCGACACGGTCTCGCGCCTGATCGCCATGGGCGAGACGGTGCGCATCCGTCTGTCCTCGACCGCCCACACCTATCAGACGGTCAGCCAGAATGTGATCGGCGACATTCCCGGCCGCTCGCGGCCCGAGGAGATCATCGTCCTGGGCTCGCACATGGACAGCTGGGACCTGGGCACGGGCGCGATCGATGACGGCGCCGGCGGGGCCATCACCCTGGCGGCGGCCAAGGCCATCCGCGACAGCGGCCGCCGCCCGGCGCGGACCGTCCGGGTCGTTCTGTACGGCTCGGAAGAGGTGGCCCAGCCCACCGACACCGGCAACGGCGGCGGCGCCTATCTGCGCGGCATCGGGACGGCGGTGGAGCAGCACATTATCGCCGGCGAGAGCGATTTCGGCGCCGACCGGGTCTATGCCCTAGGCCTGCCGCCCGGCGCGCAGGGGTCGGAGTTCGCTCGGGCCGCGGCGCGGGTGATGTATCCGATCGGCGTCCTGTCCTCGAACCAGCCGGAACTTCACGGCGGCGCTGATATCGGACCGCTGGCGGGTGCCGGCGTGCCGGTGTTCGGTCTGAACCAGGACGGGACCCGCTATTTCGACCTGCACCACACCGCCGACGACACCGTGGACAAGATCGATCCGGCGCAGATGAGCCAGAACGTGGCGGCGTGGGCGGCGCTGGTGTGGCTGATCGCGGATTCAGAGGTGGACTTCCGGGCAATGCGGCCGGTGGCGGAAGCGGCGCACTGATCGCATGGCCGAAGAGGCCGGGCGCTGCTAGATCACGCCGCAGCCGCGAGCGTGGCGAAACTGGTAGACGCAAGGGACTTAAAATCCCTCGACTTCGGTCATGCGGGTTCGACCCCCGCCGCTCGCACCACGGCCTCAACAGCACCGCTCGTCCCCACGAACGCGGGGATGAGCGGACGGGACGTGCCTACCGCTTCTTGCCCAGTTCGGCGGCGATGTCCTTGATCATACGGCCGGCCTTGCGGTGGGCGGCGGCAAGCTGGTCGCGGGTCACGCCCCAGCGCTTCATCCAGTGTTCAACGGCCTGGCGTTCGGACATGTCCAGCCGGTCCCGGTCGATGAAGCCGCGCTTGTCTTTCAGGCCTGCCATGGTCCGCTCCGTTGCTCGGCGTGAGGTAGCGCGAAAAGCGGTCCTGCGCGACCGCTCGCCATAACTTCGTGTTTCTCCCACCGAACCGGACTCAACCGGGCGCGCTTTCATGGCAGAAGAGGGAATCGCCCTCCCGCCCTATGGATATTCGATGAAACGATCCCGGCGCGCCCGTATCGTCGCGACCCTGGGACCCGCCAGCCGGGCACCCGGCATGGTCAAGGCCCTGGCCCAGGCCGGGGTCGATGTCTTCCGTCTGAATTTCAGTCACGGCACGCATGAGGATCACGCCGCGGCGCTGAAGGCCGTGCGCGGGGCGGAACTGGCGCTTAAACGGCCGCTGGGGGTGCTGGCCGACCTGCAGGGGCCCAAGCTGCGCCTCGGCAAGTTCAAGGATGTCGAGATCGACATCAAGCCGGGCCATAAAATGCGTTTCGACCTCGATGCGACGCCCGGCGACGCGACGCGGGTGCAGATGCCGCATCCGGAAATCTTCAAGGCCCTGCGCACCGGCATGCTGCTGCTGCTCGACGACGGCCGGGTGCGGCTGCGGGTCAATGAACGCGCCGACGATTGGGCCGATGTCACGGTCGAGAGCGGCTCCAAACTGTCGGACCGCAAGGGCGTCGCCGTGCCCGAGGCGGTCGTGCCGGTCTCGGCCCTGACGCCCAAGGACCGCGAGGACCTGGCCTTCGCCCTGCGCATCGGCGTCGACTGGGTGGCGCTGAGCTTCGTGCAGAAGGCCGAGGACATGGCCGAGCTGAAGCAGATCGTGAAGGGCCGCGCCGCCTGTCTGGCCAAGATCGAAAAGCCCCAGGCGCTGCTCGAGCTGGAGAGCATCCTCGACTACTGCGACGGGGTCATGGTGGCGCGCGGCGATCTGGGCGTGGAGTTGGAGCCGGAGGAGGTTCCGGTGGCCCAGAAACAGATCATCCGCGCCGCCCGCCAGCGCGGGGTGCCGGTGATCGTGGCCACCCAGATGCTGGAGTCGATGACCGCGTCACCGGCTCCGACCCGGGCCGAGGCGTCGGACGTGGCCAACGCCGCCTATGAGGGCGCCGACGCCCTGATGCTGTCGGCCGAGACGGCCTCGGGCGACTATCCGCTGGAATCGGTCGGGGTGATGAGCCGGATCATCGAACGGGTCGAAAAGGACCCGATGTGGCCCAGCCTGATGGATGCTGAACACGCCGGCATGGATGATTTTGACGCCGACGCCCTGGTGGCCGCCGCGCGCAAGGCGGCGGAGGCCCAGTCGACGGCCTGTATCGTGGTCTTCACCACCTTGGGCGGGACGGCGCGGCGGATGGCGCGCGAGCGGCCGTTGCAACCGGTGCTGGCCCTGACCCCCAAGCCCGAGACGGCGCGGCGGCTGGCGCTGGTGTGGGGGCTGGAGACACGGCTGGGCAAGGAGCCGACTTCGCTGGAGGACGTCACCGAGGACGCCGTCAACTGCGCGGTCGAATACGACATGGCGCAACCGGGCCAGCGCATCCTGATCCTCGCCGGAACGCCCTTCGGCGCGCCGGGGGCTGCGAATCTGCTGCGACTGGCCCATGCTCCGGCGAAGGCGAAGCGCTGAGGGGTTCCCCCTCCACCGCTTCGCGGTCCCCCTCCCCCTGAGGGGGAGGAGACGGTCGGCATGATCAAATATATCGGCTCGAAGCGTGCGCTGCTGACCCAGATCGCGACCGCGATCCGCGGGCGGCTACCCGACGGGGGGACGGTCTGCGACCTGTTCTCCGGCTCCGCCCGGGTCGGCCATGCGCTGAAGGGGTCTGGCTACCGGGTCTGGTCGAACGATCACAACGCCTATGCCCACATCCTCGCCACCGCCTATGTGCAAGCCGACCGCGAACGCTGGCTGGAGCGGGCCGAGGCGGTGCTGGCGGAACTGCGTACGGTGACGCCGCAGGCCGGCTGGTTCACCAAGGCCTTCTGCGAGGACGCCCGCTATTTCACGCCTGAGAACGGCGCCGCAATCGACGCCACGCGCGACCGGATCGCGGCCCTGGCGCTGGAGCCGGAGCTGGAGGCCGTCGCCCTGGTCAGCCTGATGGAGGCCGCCGACCGGGTAGATTCCACGGCCGGCCTGCAGATGGCTTACATGAAGCAATGGGCGGCGCGGGCGCTCAAACCCCTCGAACTGCGGATGCCCGACATCCTGCCGGGCGTGGCGGGCGGGCCGTGCAAGGCGACGCGTCGGGACGCGGTCGAACTGGCGCCCGAGGTCGAGGCCGACCTCGTCTATCTGGATCCGCCCTACAACCAGCATTCCTATCTCGGCAACTACCATTGCTGGGAGAGTCTGATCCTGTGGGACCGGCCGGAAACCTACGGGATCGCCAACAAGCGGATCGATGTCCGCACCCGCAAGAGCGCCTTCAACAGCAAGCCCGGCATCGCCCCGGCCCTGCGGGCGGTGATCGAGGGGCTGAAGGCCCCGAACCTGATCGTCTCGTTCAACGATGAGGGCTACCTGGGCCGCGACCAGCTGGTTGAGATGCTGTCGGGCCGGGGGGAAGTGCAGGTCATCGAGATCGCTCGTCCCCGGTACGTCGGCGCCCGCATCGGCATCCACAATCCCAAGGGCGAAAAGGTCGGGGCGGTGGGTCGGCTGAGGAACGTCGAATATCTGTTCGTGGTCAGCGAACGGCCGGTCAGCCTGGCGGACGCGGCCTGATCCGGGAACGGGTGTTTGATGAGGCCGTTAGGTGGGCATGGAAATGTCGCCCATGCAGTCCGCCCGTCGTCTTGAAGGCGTCCGCGCCTATGGTCGCACCGTCGATGCCTTTGATACCGTGGCCTGGCGTCCGCCGTCGACGGCCCGGTTCGATACGCGGCTGGCCAACGATCCGGCGGTGCCTGAACCGACGCTGAAGGAGCTGATCGCCGCGCTGCCGGGCTGGGTGACCGTGGTCGCGGGCGGTCTGATCGCGGCCCTGATGGGTGCCCTTCTGGGCGGGGCGCTCGCGGTCTAGATTTCCAGCAGGGCCCGGATCGGGGCCCAGCTGCGGCGATGCGCGGGGCAGGGGCCGAGCGCCTTCAGGGCGGCGGAATGCACCGGTGCGTTGTAGCCCTTGTGGCCGGCGAAGCCGTAGCCGGGATACTCCGCGTCCAGTTCCACCATAAGCCGGTCCCGCGCCGTCTTGGCCAGGATCGAGGCCGCGGCGATCGACAGGGACAGGCCGTCCCCGCCGACCACGGTTCGCACCTCGCACGGCAGTTTGAAGCGGTAGTTGCCATCCACCAGCGCCGCGACCGGCTGGACCGACAGCGCCTCGATCGCCCGGCACATGGCGAGGCCCGTCGCATGCAGGATGTTCAGCTCCGCGATCTCCTCGACCGAGGCGGAACCGACGCCCCAGGCGACGGCGCGGGCCTTGATCTCGATCTCGAGCGCCTCGCGCCGGGCGTGGGTCAGGGCCTTGGAGTCGTCGATGCCCTCAGGCAGGTCGTCGGGGTTGAGGATCACCGCCCCCGCCGATACCGGCCCGGCCCACGGCCCGCGCCCGGCCTCGTCGACGCCGCAGACGGGTCCGCCGCTGGCCTGGATCAGAAGGATTTCAAGACCCAGCGTCGGGAAGACGCGCGCGACCTTGGCCGGAGGTTTTGCTTTTGCGGGTCTTTTGGGAGTGGTGGTCACGACCCGGCCATCGCACGAACCTGCCGGTGACGGAAGCATTCGACGCCGTGGTCGTTGACCATGCCCACAGCCTGCATGAAGGCATAGACTATCACGGGACCGCAGAAGGTGAAGCCGCGCTTCTTCAGCGCCTTGGCCATGGCTTCGGACGCGGGCGTAGCGACGGGCCGGGCGCCGCTGTCGGTCCATGCGTTCTGGATCGGGGCGCCGCCCACGAAGGACCAGAGCCACGCGCTGAAGTCCTCGCCGTTGTCGCGCATCTCGAGCCAGATTCGCGCGCCCATGATGGCGCTGTTGATCTTGGCCCGCGAGCGGATGATACGGGCTTCTCCCAGCAGCCGCTCGATGTCGGCTTCGCCGTAGCGGGCGATCGTCTCCGGCTCGAAACCGTCGAAGGCGTCGCGCATGCCCTCGCGCTTCCTCAGGATGGTGATCCAGGCCAGACCCGCCTGGAAGCCGTCCAGAACCAGCTTCTCCCACAGGGCGCGGGCGTCATACTCGGGCACGCCCCATTCCTCGTCGTGATAGGCGACGTACAGCGGATCGGTCCCGCACCAGGCGCAGCGGTGGAGTGAGTCGAGCATGAGGGCAGCGTAGCGGATCGGGCGCAAAAAAGGGGCCGCCCCCGGAGGCGCGGCCCTGATCTTCGGTTGGTTCGGCCGATCAACCGGCGCTGTAGCGATACTCGGTGATCTGGCAGACGTTGATGCGGTAGCGCTCCAGCTCGTCGCCGTCGGCGAAGCGGGCCTTGAAGTCATAGATGCAGGCGCCCGAACCGTCGTCGATGTTGATCCGGACCGAGGCGCCGGCCAGCAGCACGTCCTGTCCGAGGATGTCTTCCTGCCAATCGTCCTCGCCCGAGCTCGAGGCGTAGAAATGGGTCATGGTGACGCCGGTGGCGTTGATGATGCGAACACGACGGTCCTGGCCATCGTTGGACTGGAAGCCCATCGTCCCGAAAGCGACAGCCGATATGGCGGTCGCCAGTACGGCGCGGCGTGCGAGAGCCTTGAACATATTACTGATCCTTTGAGAGATGCGCCCCCTGCGCCCTTCCTGCGTATCACCGATGGGTGAACCGCGTCGAGAAGATGGCGCAATAATTCGACTGGCGCTGAAAATCCTTGAATCGCCGTCAGCCCATTTCGGCGAACGCCCGTACCGGAAATGTTCCGAACGCCTTGACCTTCGGCGGGGCGGCGGTGAAGCGGAATCCGGCGTCAGGCAGCAACTCCAGGCCGCGCATATGTTCGCAGATCGGGATGCCGGCGCCGAGCAGAAGTGTGTGCGTCGGCCGGGTGCGGGTGCGGGTGTCGTCGATATTGTGGGAGTCGATGCCCACCAGCGCCGCGCCGGCTTCGACCAGCAGGGCGGCCGCGGCTTCGGTCAAGAAGGGGTGGTCCTCAAAATAGGCCTCGGTGCGCCAATGACGGGCCCAGCCGGTGTGGACCAGCACGGCCTTGCCGCACACGTCCAAATCGGCGAACCGGTTGGCGTCGATCGCTTGAACGTCAGGGACGCGGACCACGAGGCCGGGCAGGGCGGCGACGCGCTCGAGGCCGACGTCGCTCAGATCCTCGCCGTCGGCGTAGCGGTGAAAGGGCGTGTCCAGATAGGTGCCGGTGTTGCCGACCATTTCGATGCGCCCGATCTGGAATTCGGTTCCGGCGTCGTAGTTGGCGCGTGAGGCCTCGCGGCTCAGATGGTCGCAGACCAGCGGCGCGGGCAGGCCTTTGTAGGTGATCATGCCGTCCTCGATGGTGTGGCTGAGGTCGATCAGCGGCATGCGGGGGCTCCCTGACTGGAAAACCCGATGATGATGGCCCCGTCGGCCGGGGTCAAAGCGCAATCGGACTGGACAAGTCATGGCCAAGCCTGAACAACCGTATCTCCCATAAGGAGGATTTCCATGCGTATCGCCCTGTTCGCCGCTGCCGCGGCCGCCCTTGCCCTGACGGCCTGCTCGCCGAAGACTGAAGAGAACGCCGCCGCTACCGCGGACGCGGCCGGCGAGACGGTCGCCTCGGCCGCCAACGACACCGCCGCCAACGTCGACGCGGCGGCCGACAATACCGCCGTTGCAACCAACCAGGCGGCCGAGAATGTCGACGCCGCCATCAAGACTCCCGCCGAGTAATCGACCCACGACCACAAAGAGACGCGCCCGAAGTCCGCTTCGGGCGCGTTTTTCGTTCTAGGGGCCGGACCAGTCCGGCCGCCGGACCTTGACCCGCCGCCCATCGGCGGTCAGGTCGCCCCCGATCCGGTCGAGCCGCAGCAGGGCCATGGCTGCGCCGTCGCGCCCGCTGAGCACCTCGCCGGCGCGCAGCTCGCCGTTGAGCACCTCGGCCCCGAAGGGGAGCAGGGGGCCGTCAAAGGCGAGGGGCAGCATGCGGGTCTTGATCGCCCCCCGCCGCTTCATGCGCGAGGTGGTCTCCTGGCCGACGAAACAGCCCTTCTGGAAGTCGATGCCGTTCAGCAGGTCGAAATTCGCCTCGATTGGAAAGGTCCTGTCGGACGGGCAGTCGGCGGCAGGCTCGGGGACGCCGACGGACAGACGGTGAGCCTGATAGTCGTCCTCGGTCGCGTCTGTTGCGACGCCGTCGCCATAGCGCCGCCCTCCGAGAGCGGGGACGCGCGGGTCGGCGGTGAAACCATCGGCCGCGCCGCTCCAGGCCGCGAAGACGGGGCGGTCGTCCGCCTCGACCGCGACCTGGGCCCGCAGCCGATACATGGCCAGCCGCTGTAGCAGCGCGTCGCGCCGGTCGGCGGCGACATCGAGCACGACGGCGTCCGCCTCGCCCCACAGAAACAGGTCGAACAGCAGCCGCCCCGGCGGGGAGAGCAGGGCGCCGAAGCGCAGGTCGCCGGGGGTGAGGGTCTCGACGTCCTGGGTGAGCAGAGTGTGCAGGAAGGGGCGGGCGTCCGGGCCCGAGACCCGGATCAGGGCGCGGCTCTCGAGGTGGGCTATACGGGCGGTCATGGGGTCTAGATAGGGTGCCGCGGCTCCGTTCCTACAGGCACGTGCCCCAAGTTGGTGCGGCGGGACGGGCGACCAACGCATCAATACCGGTTCTCAACTCGACCGGATCGACCCGGCCCAGATGTTCGAACATCTCCAAGGCGTCACCCCGGCAGAGTTCCGCTTCAGGTGCGCCGACGTGGGCCTGTTCTGATTTGAACTGCGCGATCTGCTCGGGCGTGAGCTCCGAATTGGCCTGGACGTAGTCGTCCAACCTTTGGACGGTCCGGCGCAGCTCCGCCTGTGCCTCCGGGTAACGGTCCGGGGGCGCAGCGGCGCCCGACCTCCTCGACCAGACTGTAGATGGCCCAAGCGCAGATGACGCCCTCGCCGGGAGGGGCTTCATGCGCAACTTGGGGAGTAGGCGAGGCGAATGCCGCGCACATCAACAGGGTGAGTGCGCCAGCTGTCCAGACAGATCGAACTTTCATGGAATCTCCCTCGTCCACAGCGAACTTACGCATATGTCGCGGGAACGCGACCCCGGCGACGCTGACAGACCGAGAATCCGTATACGGTCCAATCCATGGCCGGACGGTTCCCCATCCTCTACATCGCCGAGGCGGACGCGAGCGACGCGATCCTGTCATCGGGGGTGCTCGCCTATATGGTCGAGGCCATGCCGCAGGCGAGCTTCACGGTTGTCGGATCGCCGAAGAGCGCGGCCCTGTTCGCCGATACGCCGCGGCTGGACCGGCTGATCGTGCTGGAGCGCGACAGCCGACTGGATTGGTTGGGTTTGTGGAACAAGGTGCGGGAGACGCGTTGGGGGCTGGTCGTCGACATGCGGGGCACTACCCTGTCGGCCAAGCTGAAGCGGCAGAAGCGGGCCGTGCGCGGCGCTTGGGAGGCCGGGGTCCATGCGGTGGAGCAGGCGGCGCGGGTGCTGCAGCTTGAGGATGTCCCGGGGCCGAAACTGTTCGTCTCAGAGATCTCGCAGGCGGCCGCGGACGCCCTGATCCCCACGGAAGATGTTCCCCTGCTCGCCATCGGCCCCGGCGCGGACTGGATGGGCAAGGTCTGGCCGTCGGAACGCTACGCCAAGGTGGCGGTCGCCATGGTCGGCGACGGGGGACCTCTGGAGGGCGGGCGGGTGATCGTGGTCGGCGACGACAACGCCCGCGACGCGGCCCACGTCATCCGCCTGTCGCTGCCGCGCAACCGGGTGACCGAGCTTCAGGGCAGGTTGAGCCGGCTGGAGACGGTCGCGGCCCTCGGGCGGGCGGCGCTCTATGTCGGGGCGGATACGATCTGGACTGACCTGGCCGTGGCCGCCGGGGCACCGGTGGTGGCGGCGTTCGGGCCGTCGGACGAGGTGGAGCACGGCCCATGGGGGGGGATTGCGGTGCGCGGTCCCCGCTCGGTCGATGAGTTCCGCAAGATCGACCCCAACCTGAATCAGGCCATCCAGCACATGAACGACCTGCCGGCAGACCGGGTGCTGAAGGCGGCGACGAAGCTGCTGGCCGAGCGCGCGACGGCCTAGATCGTTCAGGCGCGTAGGGGTATGGGACGCGCATGACCCAGACTTACGACCTGATCGTCCGCGGCGGCGAAGTGGCCAATCACGCGGGCCGCGGCATGGCCGATGTCGGCGTGACCGATGGCAGGATCGTCTTCATCGGCGACCTGTCGCAGGCTTCGTCGGGTGAGGTGGTGGACGCTCATGGCCTGACCGTCCTGCCCGGCGTCATCGACACCCAGGTCCATTTCCGCGAGCCTGGGCTGGAGTGGAAGGAGGACCTCGAGAGCGGCTCGCGCGCCGCCGCTCTTGGCGGGGTAACCGCCGTGTTCGAAATGCCGAACACCGAGCCCTCGACCACCGACCCGGACGCCCTGGCCGACAAGCTGGTCCGCGCCCGCGACCGGATGTGGACGGACCACGCCTTCTACATCGGCGGCACCCACGGCAATGCGAAATACCTCGCCGAGCTGGAGCGGCTGCCGGGCTGCTGCGGGGTCAAGGTGTTCATGGGCGCCTCGACGGGGACCCTGCTGGTCGCAGACGACGACGGCGTGCGCGAGGTGCTGCGCCATGTGAAGCGGCGCGCCACCTTCCATTCCGAGGATGAGTACCGGCTGGTTGAGCGGCGGCCGCTGGCCCGGCCCGGCGACTGGACCAGCCACCCCGAGGTGCGCGACGCCGAGAGCGCGATTCGTTCGACGCGGCGGCTGGTGGGCCTGGCGCGGGAGGTCGGCGCCCGGATCCATGTGCTGCACGTTTCGACGGCGGAGGAGGTCCGTTTCCTGGCCGATCACAAGGATGTGGCCACCGCCGAGGCGACGCCGCAGCATCTGACCCTGGACGGGGACGAGGCCTATGAGCGGCTCAAGGGCTATGCCCAGATGAATCCGCCGATCCGCAACGCGACCCATATCGCGGGCCTGTGGACCGGGATCGAGCAAGGAGTGTTCGACGTGCTCGGCTCGGACCACGCCCCGCACACGATCGAGGAGAAGGCCAAGCCCTATCCGGCCTCGCCGTCAGGGATGCCGGGCGTTCAGACCCTGGTGCCAGTGATGCTGACCCATGTCGCCCACGGCCGCCTGAGCCTGGACCGGTTCATCGACCTGACCTCGCACGGGGCCAACCGGGTGTTCGGTATCGCCGGCAAGGGCCGGATGGCCGAGGGCTATGACGCGGACCTGA
Source organism: Brevundimonas sp. (assembly GCF_030682035.1). Classification (GTDB taxonomy): domain Bacteria; phylum Pseudomonadota; class Alphaproteobacteria; order Caulobacterales; family Caulobacteraceae; genus Brevundimonas. The sequence continues at coordinate 59,128 of NZ_JAUXQZ010000031.1, forward strand.
CGATCGTGGACCTGAAGGCCCGACACGTCATCCGCCATGCGGACATGGCCAGCCGCTGCGGCTGGACCCCGTTCGACGGCTTTGAGGCGACGGGTAAGGCGGTGGCCACAATCGTGCGCGGCCGGGTGGTGATGAGGGACGGCGCGCTGATCGGCTCGGCCCATGGGCGACCGGTGCGGTTTCAGGAGACGCTGGCCTAGCGCGGCTGCAGGATGAAGCCCGCCACGTCGTCGACGACGCCCGGCGCCAGCGGCAGGGTCGGGTCGCTGTAGGTGGCGAGGTTGGCGGCGCGGTCGGCGGGCGCGATCTTCAGCTGGTGGTTGACTCCCTCCCAAATCGCCAGACGGGCGTCGGGACGGGCGGCGGCCAGGGCCCTCGCGTCGGTCAGGCCGACCTGGATGTCCGTCGTACCCTGACCGATCATCACCGGCCCGTCCCAGGCGGCGACCATTTCAGCGGGGTCCAGCGGCAGCCACGAGATCATGTAGGGCTGGACTGAGGGGCGGAACAGGGCGGCCAGCTGCGGCGGGACGTCCGTGACCGGGCGTCCGGCTTCGAGCTCGGCGAGGATGGCCATGGCCTGCCCCCGGAGGGGTTCGGGGGCGTTGGCCAGTTGCTCGCGCAGGACCGCGCCAACCGGCCGGCCCGCTCCGGACAGCAGCACGAGGCCGCAGACGGCGTCGTCACCGCGGGCCACGGCGGCCAGGGCGACCAGCGCACCCTCGCTGTGCCCGATCAGCCAGGCGCAGGGTTGGCCGGTCAGCCGGGCGGCCTCGGCGGCCCAGGCGCGGGCGTCATCCGAGTAGTCGGTGAAGCGCAGGTCCGCTTCCGCCATACCGGGGTAGGCGCTTGCGCCGACGCCGCGCTTGTCCGCGCGGACTGTGGCGACGCCGTGGGCGGCCAGACCCTCAGCGAGCAGACGGTAGCTGGAGGCCGAGACCCCGAGCGGGCTGTTCCCGTCCCGGTCGGTGGGACCGGAGCCGGCGATAATCAGGGCGACGGCCCGGGTCGAACCTTCCGGAGCCAGCAGGGTCCCATGCAGCGGGGCGGGCTCTGACGGCAGGACGACCGGCGCAGCGACCGGGTCGGACAGGAGGGCGGCGAGAATCAGGCTGAGCATGGCGGGTCTCCGTGGCTCTACGGGGCGGGTTCAGAAGGGCTGGCGGTCGGGATCGGTGCGCCAGACGCGCCAGCTTTCGGCGACCGCGAGGAAGGCGGCCGCGACCACCGCGCCGATCAGGATCTGATAGCCGAGCGGCTGCGGGGCGACGGGGGCGGCGACGAGGCCAGACAGGCCGATAAGGAAGAAGAGCCGTCCGGCCAGCCTGTTGGAGCGGTCCCAGGCGAGGCGGCTCTTGAGGCTCCAGGGCGTGCGAACGCCGGCGATCGGATTGGGGCCGACGCGGCCGGCCACGGCGCCCACGATCAGGAAGAGGACGGACAGACCGGCCATCGGCGCGGCGGCGCCGAGCGAGGTCAGGCCGGTCACGCTCGCCACGCCGGCGAACAGCGCCAGGGTCAGGAAGGTCAGCAGGATCAGCAGCTGGCCCGAGCGGATGGCGCGGACCCGGGCGGGACTTCCGCTGCGCCCGGCCGCGAGACCCATGCCGCCCGCGAGTACGCCGGTGAGCAGGCCGAAGCCGATGATGCCGGCGCCGATCGCCTCACGCCCGGTCCAGGCGTCGGCCTGCCCGTCGAAGCCATAGTGATAAGGCATCAGTTCGGACGGCCCGGCGAGGACGATCCAGGCGCCGGCGGTCACGATCATGACGGTGATCGCGAGGGTGGCGCGGTCGGCGGCGGCGAGGCGGGTCATGTGCGGGGCTCCTCTTCAGGGTCGTCGGCGCGGGCGCCGGTCAGGGCCAGCAGGAAGGCGAGAGCCTCCTCCACGGCCGAAATCTCGAGCCGGTAGCGGATCGAGGCCCCCTCGCGCTCGGGCGAGACCAGTCCGGCCTCCTTGAGCGCATTGAGGTGGCCGGTGATCGTGGGCCAGCTCATGTCGAAGGCGGCGGCGATGTCGCCGGAGGCCATCGGTCCCTGGCGCAGCATGTCGATGATGCGGCGGCGGACCGGATGCGACAGGGCTTTGAACAGCAGGTTCATAAGGCAGGACGCTAATTAGGAAATACCCTAATAGCAAGCGTTGTTCCTCCCCCAAGCATAGCGCCGGGGGAGGGGGACCGCCCGAAGGGTGGTGGAGGGGGCTAACCGCATCCGCCAGTGTCCGAGGTTGGCCCCCTCCACCGCTACGCGGTCCCCCTCCCCCGATGGGGGAGGAATAGGCTGGCTAAATCGAGAAACTCACCCCGCAGCCGCAGGAGGAGGCGGCGTTCGGGTTCCTGACCACGAACTGGGCGCCGGCGAGGTCGTCGACGAAGGCGATCTCGGAGCCCTTGAGGAAGGGCAGGGAGATGGGGTCCACGATGGCCGCCTGACCGCCGGCCTCAATGCGGATGTCGTCGGGCTCGGCGGACTGGACCAGTTCGAACCGGTACTGGAAGCCCGAGCACCCGCCGCCGTCGACGGCGACGCGCAGCAGGACCGGATGACCCTCGTCCCGGCCCAGTTCGGTCAAGCGTCTTGCGGCGCTGTCGGACAGGGTCAGGCCGTGCCCGCCGGCGGACGGCGATATCTGGAACAGGGGTGCGGATTGGACGGTGCTCACAGGGGGCTATATGAGGCGCGCAGGGCCGATCGCAAAGGCCCGCAGCCGAATGAGCAGCCGACGTTGATCCCCGAGCGCGCCGCCTATGCCGAATACCCCGAGCACAGCCGCGGCCGGCTGACGCCCGAACCGATCAGCCGTACGCGTAATGCCTACGCCCGCGATCGCGACCGGATCATCCACGCCACCGCCTTTCGCCGCCTGAAGGAGAAGACCCAGGTCTTCGTAGCCCATGAGGGCGACCACTACCGCACTCGCCTGACCCATTCGCTGGAGGTGGCGCAGATCGCGCGGTCTCTGGCGCATGCGTTGCGACTGGACACCGACCTGGCCGAGACCGTGGCCTTGGCCCACGACCTCGGCCATCCGCCGTTCGGTCATGCGGGCGAGGACGAATTGCAGGCCCGGATGGAGCCGTGGGGCGGCTTTGACCACAACGTCCAGACCTTCCGCGTGGTGACCCGGCTGGAGCATCGCTATCCCCAATTCGAGGGGCTGAACCTGAGCTGGGAAACCGTCGAGGGGGTGGTCAAGCACAACGGGCCGGTGTCGCACCGGCTGGACGAGCCGGCGTGGAAGGCCATCGCAGACTACACTGTGGATCACGGGGCGCCGGCGTGGGACCTGCGGCTGGACACCTTCGCCTCGCTGGAGGCGCAGGCGGCGGCGATCGCGGACGACATCGCCTACAACAATCACGACGTCGACGACGGGGTGCAGGCGGGGCTGTTCACGCTGGACGACCTCAGCGACGTGCCGCTGATCGGGCCGGTGCTGCACGGGGTGCGCAAGGACTGGCCCGACATTGACGACCGGATGATCCGCATCGAGGCGGTGCGGCGCATGATCGGGGCGATGGTCGAGGACGTGCTGGCCGAGACCGAGGCGCGGATTGCGGCGGACGATATCCGCTCGACCGAGGCGGTGCGGACCGCCGGCCGGATGCTGGTGGCGTTTTCGCCCGGCATGCTGGCGGATCTGGGCATTCTGAGGAAATTCCTGTTCGAGCGGATGTACCGCCACTATCGCGTCAACCGGACGCGCAGCCAGGCGCGGCGGCTTCTGGGCGAGATGTTCCAGCTGTTCATGGCCGAGCCTGCGACCCTGCCGCCCGAATGGTCGGGTCGGGCGGACGTGGCGGATCAGGCGAAGCGGGCGCGAGCGGTCTGCGACTATGTTGCCGGCATGACCGACCGCTACGCCATCGAGGAACACAGAAAGCTGTTCAGCCTCGACCTGGCGCTGGATTTGTAGGGGATTGAGTCCTTCCCCGCTTCTCCCGGCCTGAAAAAGGACTTGGACCGGGATAGAGTGTCCGTTCCGCGCTTCGATTCGCGCGGACCCGACGGAAGGCGCGGCCATGTCCAACGAAGATCCCTATCGTCCGAACCAGGGCCGCGACCGGGGCGCCTATACGCCGCCGACCGACGACGATCTGCCGTTCAACCGTGGCGGCTACGACGCGCGCCGGGCCGGCGGAGGAGGCGGGGCCAAGGCGCCGCCGATGACGCTGATCATCTCGGGCGTGGTGTTGCTGGTCCTGATCATCGCGGTGGTGGTCTATTACCGCGCCGGGCCGCGCTCCTCGAATGACGCACCGCCCGCCGTGGGTACACCCGTCGTACAGATGAAGGCCGACGCGCCGCTGGAGGCCCAGCCGATCGACCCGGAAGCCGGCATCGACGTCTATGACGCCGCGGAAGCCCCGACCACGGCTCCGACTTTCACTCCGCCGCCCGAAGTCGCCCAGCCGCGTCCCGCGCCGCGTCCGGCCGGAACGACCGCGCCCGTCGCGCCACGCCCGACGCCCGTGACGCCGCCGCCCGCCAGGACCGAACCTCGCGCCCCGGCGACTGTCGGCGGGACGTCCGGCGTCCAGATCGGGGCCTTCTCGACGCCGAGTCTGGCGGACCGCGAGTTCGCCGCCATGGTCGGCCGCTATCCCCAGTTCACCGCCGGGGCTGAAAAGCGGGTTCAGGAGGTCACGGCCTCGAACGGCTCGACGGTCTATCGCACCACCGTCACCGGCCTGAGCCGCGATCAGGCGACCGGCCTGTGCAACGCGATCAAGGCCGCCGGCGGCGACTGTTTCGTGCGCTGATCGATCGGTGACCTCGGCGGCGATCTACGGCTGTAGCGGCCATCGGCTGACGGAGGCGGAACGCGCCTTCTTCGCCGAGGCTCGGCCGTGGGGCTTCATCCTGTTCCGCCGCAATATCGACAGCCCGGAGCAGGTGCGGGCCCTGACCGATGAACTACGCGCGAGCATCGGCGACGCGGAGGCGCCGATCCTGATCGATCAGGAAGGCGGTCGGGTGCAGCGGATGGGGCCGCCGCACTGGCCGAAATATCCACCGGGCGAGGCCTATCTCAAGGCGACCAACGACCCGCTGACGGCGCGCGAACTGGTCCGGCTGGGCGCGCGGCTGATGGCGCATGACCTCAAGGCGGTGGGAATCAATGTTGATTGTCTGCCGGTGCTCGACGCGCCCGTACCCGGCGCTCATGAGATCATCGGCGACCGGGCCTATGCCCATGCCCCCGCGACAGTGGCCCAGCTGGGGCGAGCGGCGGCGGAAGGCCTTCTGGCCGGAGGCGTCCTGCCGGTGATCAAACACATGCCGGGCCACGGGCGGGCTTTCGCCGACAGTCACCACGACCTGCCGGTGGTGCATGCGGATTTCGCGACCCTGGACGGCTGGGACTTTGCGCCGTTCAAGGCGCTGTCGGACATGCCGATGGCCATGACGGCCCATGTGGTGTTCGACGCCATCGATCCGAAACGGCCGGCGACGACCTCGAAGAAGACGATCCGGCTGATGCGGGACCACCTCGGCTTCGGCGGACTGATCATGACAGACGACCTGTCGATGAAGGCGCTGTCGGGAACCTTGAGGGAGCGGGCGGAGGCGTCGCTCAAGGCGGGCTGCGACGTGGTCCTGCACTGCAACGGCGCGCTCGACGAGATGCGACAGGTGGCCGAAGGGACTGGCAGGTTGAAGGGCAGGGCGGCGAAACGGGCGGCCGCCGCCATGGCCCGGGTCGTCCATACGCCGGAGCCGCTGGAGGAGCGCGAGGCGCGCGAGCGGTTCGCCGCCATGCTGGCCGGAAAACTGGAGGCCGCCAAGGGGCCGGATGTCGGGGAGGCGCAGGCATGACAACCTCGTTTCCCTTCCCCCCTTGCGGGGGAAGGTGGCAGGCGGAGCCTGACGGATGGGGGGTGAAACGCCGGGCTGTCCGATTGGCGAACTTCCAACCATACTGTCCGCTGCACCAGACCCCCCATCCGAGCCGCTCCGCGGCCCACCTTCCCCCGCAAGGGGGGAAGGAGATCGTTCAGTGACCGACGCCTTCCAGCCCAATCTCGACTTCACCGCCGCCGAACAGGTAGACGAACGGGAGGCCTTCGTTGTCGATCTGGACGGCTATGAAGGGCCGCTCCACGTCCTGCTGGCGTTGGCGCGGACGCAGAAGGTCGATCTGCTGAAGCTGTCGATCACCCGGCTGGCGGAACAGTATCTGGCCTTCGTTCACGAGGCGCGGCGGCGCAATTTCTCGCTGGCGGCGGACTATCTGGTGATGGCGTCGTGGCTGGCCTATCTGAAGTCGCGGCTGCTGCTGCCGCGCACCGACAAGGGCAAGGACGACGAACTGCCTGCCGAGGAGATGGCCGCGGCCCTGGCCTTCCGGCTGCAGAAGCTGGAGGCGATGCGCAAGGCGGTGGAGGCGATCACCGCCCGGCCGCAGCTGAAGCGCGACGTCTTCACCCGCGGCGATCCGCAGGCGACAGTGATCGTGCCCTCCGACCGCATCGACGCCAGCCTGTATGAGCTGATGGCCGCCTATGTGACGCAGCGGCGGCGCGAGGAGCAGCGCCACTACAATCCCGGCCAGCGGGTCGAGGCCTTCGCTCTCGAGGCGGCGCGCGACTGGCTGAGGGAGGTTCTGCCCCGGCTTGAGCAATGGACCCCCCTGGAACAGGTGGCGCCCGCCCACGACGGCCTGCACGGTCCGACCCAGGCCAGCTTTACCGCCTCGACCCTGTCGGCCAGTCTGGAGCTGGTGAAGGAGGGGGCGATGGATGTGAGACAGGCGGCCGCCTTCGCGGACCTGTATCTGAAGCGGCGCGGGCGGGGTCAGGGACTGGAGCTGGTGCCGTGATCCAGTTCGCCCCCGATCACGGAGAGATCGAACGCCGCGTCGAGGCCCTGCTGTTCGCCGCGGCGGGTCCGCTGTCGGCGGCGGAGATCGCGCGGCGGCTGCCCGAGGGCGCTGACGTCGGGGGCGCCATCTCGGCCCTGCGCGAACGCTATCAGGGCCGGGGCGTCGAGCTGGAATGCGTCGCCGACCGCTGGCGCTTCCGCACGGCGCCGGACCTGTCCTTCCTGATGACCGAGGAGCGCGAGGAGCCGCGGCGGCTGTCGAAGGCGGCGCTCGAGACCCTGGCCATCATCGCCTATCACCAGCCGTGCACCCGCGCCGAGGTCGAGAGCGTGCGCGGCGTCTCCCTGTCCCGGGGTACGCTGGATCTGCTGCTGGAGATGGGGTTCGTGCGGCTGCGCGGGCGGCGGCGGACACCGGGACGGCCGGTGACCTATGGCACCGCCGACCGGTTCCTGGAGCATTTCGGCCTGTCCAACCTGTACGACCTGCCCGGCGTGCGGGAGATGAAGGCGGCCGGCCTGCTGGACCTGTCGATCCCGGTCGGCTTCGAAGTTCCGGACCCGTCGCGCGCCACGGACGGCGACGACGAACCCCTGCTGCCCGGCGACGAGGACGCGCCCGAGTTTGCCCGGGATTTCGTGGCTGAGGACTGAGCTCCCGGGCGCCCCTCCACCATCCTTCGGATGGTCCCCCTCACCATCAAGATGGGGAGGAGACAGCAGCCGTCTCCTCCCTGTCGCGCAGCGATGGGGAGGGGGACCACGCGAAGCGTGGTGGAGGGGTGATGCATTCCGCTCCGACCCTTGCTAATCGCTTCCAATGATCGCTCGCCTTCGCCCCGTGCCGTTCGACCTCGGCCCCGTCCATTTCGTGGGCATTGGCGGCATCGGCATGAGCGGCATCGCCGAAATCATGCTCAAGATCGGCTATTCGGTGCAGGGCTCGGACGCCAAGGCCAGCGCCAACACCGAACGGCTGGAGAAGCTGGGGGCACGGGTCTTCATCGGCCATGACGCCACCCATATCGGCGACGGCGTCTCGGCGGTGGTCTATTCGACCGCGGTCAAGCCGACCAACCCCGAGATGATGGTCGCCCGCGAGCGGCGCATCCCGCTGGTCCGCCGGGCCGAGATGCTGGCCGAGCTGATGCGGCTGCAGTTCTCGATCGCGGTCGGGGGCACGCACGGCAAGACCACCACGACCTCGATGGTCGCCGCCATCCTGGACGCCGGCGGGCTGGACCCCACCGTGGTCAACGGCGGCATCATCAACGCCTATGGCACCAACGCCAAGGTCGGCGACGGCGACTGGATCGTGGTCGAGGCCGACGAGAGCGACGGCAGCTTCCTGCGCCTGAAGTCCACCGTGGCCATCGTCACCAATATCGATCCGGAGCATCTGGACCACTACGGCGACTTCGACGGGGTGCGGAAGGCGTTCGTGGACTTCGTCGAGAACATCCCCTTCTACGGCTTCGCCGCCGTCTGCCTCGACCACCCGGAGGTGCAGCGGCTGGTGGCCTCGATCGATAACCGGCGGCTGGTGACCTATGGCATCAACCCCCAGGCCATGGTGCGGGCCGACAACTGCCAGATGATGCCCGACGGCTGCCGCTTCGACGTGGTGATCCAGAAGCAGGGTCTGGCCGCGCTGGACGAGCCGATCCGGATCGAGGGCCTGCATCTGCCCATGGCGGGATGGCACAATGTCTCCAACGCGCTGGCCGCCATCGCCGTGGCGCGGGAGCTGGATGTGTCGGATGAGGCGATCAAGGCCGGTCTGGCCGGGTTCGGCGGCGTGCGGCGGCGCTTCACCACCACCGGCGTGGTCGGCGGGGTGCGCATCGTCGACGACTATGGCCACCACCCGGTCGAGATCGCCGCCGTGCTCAAGGCCGCGCGACAGGTCGCCGAGGGCCGCGTCATCGCCGTGGTCCAGCCGCACCGCTTCACCCGGCTGGAATCGCTGATGGAGGAGTTCTCAACCTGTTTCTCGGACGCCGACGCGGTGTTCGTGGCCGACGTCTATGCGGCGGGCGAGACGCCGATCGAGGGGATCGACAAGGACGCGCTCGTCGAGGGCATCCGGCGGTTCGGGCATCGCTCGGTGCAGCCGCTGGAGAGTGTTGAGGCCCTGCCGGGGGTGATCGCGGCGGAGGCGAAGGCCGGCGATCTGGTGGTGCTGCTGGGGGCGGGGGACATCACCCAGTGGGCCTATGCGCTGCCGGGGCAGTTGGAGGGGATGCAGGCCTGATGCCGACAGATTTGGTCTGGTCTCTAATCGACGACGCTTGGAACTCCGAGATCTCATTGGAAGACGTGGAGGCAACACAGGCCAGGCTGAATGCCATGCCCGCACATGTTCGGCATCTCTACGCTGCGACGTGGATCGATTGCGAAGTCGGTAATGGTGGGTTTTGGCAGTTATTCTCGAACAGCGCCGGCGTGCTCGCACCAGAGGCTGTCGATGGCTTCACTGCGTTGGGTATGCCCCAAACAGCGGCGATCGTAGCGGAAGCTATCAACCTGCTTGGATCCCCGTTTCCCCGAGATCGCAATGTGAGAGATCAGCGGCTCAGCGATCTTGAAGATACATGTTTCGACGGCCTTGAAGACCAGTTTTACACCATGATCGAGACGGAAGCGGGCGGCTCCGAGGAAGCGTTCCGTACCTATGCGGGCCGGTTCGCGAAATGATGTGGCTCGACTCACTCCCCCCCGTCCGCGGCAAGCTGCTGCGCGACGAGCCGCTGGGGCCGTTCACCTGGTTCCGGGTGGGCGGGAAGGCCGATGTGCTGTTCATTCCGGCTGATGCCGACGATCTGGCCGACTTTCTGAAAGCGCTGGACCCGGCCGTGCCGGCGACGGTGCTGGGCGTCGGCTCCAACGTCATCGTCCGCGACGGCGGGGTCGAGGGCGCGGTCGTGCGGTTGGCCGGGCGGCCCTTCGCCGGGATCACGACCGAGGGCGACACGATCACGGCGGGCGCCGGCGCGCTGGACTCCATGGTGGCGCGGGCCTCGGCGAAGGCGGGGCTGGGCGGTCTGGAGTTCTATGCGGGCATTCCGGGCACCGTCGGCGGGGCCCTGACCATGAACGCCGGCTGCTACGGCGCCGAGACGAAGGACATTCTGGTCTCGGCCCGGGGCCTGACGCGGTCGGGCCAGCGGGTCGAGTATGTGGTGGCCGATTTCGGCTACACCTATCGCCACTCCAAGGCGCCGGCGGACATCATCTGGATCGAGGCGACCTATCGCGGGACGCCCGCCGATCCGGAGGCCGTGGCGGCGAAGATCGCCGAGATCACCGCGCGCCGCGAACTGACCCAGCCGATCCGGGAGAAGACCGGTGGCTCGACCTTCAAGAATCCGCCGGGCCATTCGTCATGGAAACTGGTCGATGAGGCGGGCTGGCGCGGCAAACTGTTCATGGCCACCGGAGGCGGGGCCATGTTCAGTGAATTGCACAGCAATTTCATAATCAACCCCGGCGACGCGACCGCCGCGGATATCGAGGGGCTGGGCGATGCGGTGAGGGCCGATGTACTGGCCAAGACTGGCGTGCCGCTCGACTGGGAGATCAAACGCATTGGTCGACCGGCCTGAGCCGCGCCAGCTTGATCGGCAGCAGTGTTATGACTATCATGACCAACATGAAGCGCCCCGTCTATTCCAGGCCAGCACAAGATGCTGAGTGGTCCGTCGCGGAGGCCAAGGCCCGGTTCAGCGAGGTCGTGGCGAAGGCGAAGGCCGGCGTTCCGCAGCGGGTGACCCGCTACGGCAAGGATGAGGTTGTCGTCGTGTCGGTTGAGGACTGGCAGGCGCGTTGCCAAGGCAACCCTACCACGCCCGGCTCCGGGCCGAGTCTTTTCGATGTCTTTGAGCCCTTGATCGGCAGCGGGCTGGTTCTTGAGCACATGCCCGGCGGTTTGCGTGAGCCGCTGTTCGGGCACGACGATTGAACTTTCTGATCGACACGAATGTGGTGTCGGAGCTCACCAAGGTTCCGCCGCATCAAGGGGTCATCGGCTGGCTCAGGGCGGTTCCGGCCAGCGAGGCCTGGATCAGCGTCGCGGTCATTGCTGAAATCCGCGCCGGCATCGAGCACAAGGCGATCAACAGGCACGGGGTCGATCTGGAGGCTTGGCTGGTCGGAACCCTTCTGCCACAGTTTGAGGGTCGCATCCTTGGCGTCGATGACCAGACAGCCCACCTCTGGGGTCGGTTCATGTACCAGGCCCGGATGTCGGGCGTGAAGGAACCGTTGATCGACGCCCTCGTCGCGGCCACCGCGATCACCCACGGGCTGGTCGTCGTGACCCGCAACGTCAAGCATTTCGCGCGCCTCGGCGTGCCGGTGCTCAATCCCTGGATATTCGAAGCCTGAGCGCCACGAAAGCGCCCGACGCCCTGCAAAGTAAACTGAACGTAAACCCGGAATGGGAGATCAAGGGGATCGGCCGCCCGCTCTGAGTTGATCCTTCCATGACCCGCCCGTTCGCAGACCTGCACGTCGCCGTCCTGATGGGCGGACTGTCGTCCGAGCGAGAGGTGTCCCTGTCTTCCGGCGCGATGTGCGCCGACGCCCTGGAAGGGCAGGTGGCCAGGGTCAACCGCGTGGACGCCGGGCGTGATCTGGCCCAGGTGCTGGCCGCGCTGAAACCCGATGTCGTCTTCAACGCCCTGCACGGCGAATGGGGCGAGGACGGCTGCGTCCAGGGCGTGCTGGAGACGTTGGGTATTCCCTATACCCATTCCGGCGTGCTGGCTTCGGCCCTGGCCATGGACAAGGACAAGTCCAAGGCGGTGCTGAAGGCCGCGGGAGTCGTGGTGCCCGGGGGCGGGCTGTTCGACCGCCACGCGGTGTCGCGCACCCACGTCATCCCCCCGCCCTATGTGATCAAGCCCAACGCCGAAGGGTCCTCGGTCGGAGTCTATCTGGTCCGCGAGGGCGAGCCGCCGTGCGCGGCCCCCGGCGAGGCATCCTGGACCTATGGCGAACAGGTGATGGTCGAGCCCTTCATCGCCGGCAAGGAGCTGGCCGTCACGGTGCTTGGGGAGAAGTCGGGACCGCGCGCCCTGACCATCACCGACATCACCCCGGCCAAGGGCTTCTATGACTATGAGGCCAAATACGCCCCGGGGGGCTCCAGCCATGTGTTGCCGGCGATCCTGCCGGCTCATGTGTTCGAGCGTGCGCTGCGCGAATCCGAGCTGGCGCACACCGCCATGGGTTGCCGCGGCGTGTCCCGATCTGACTTTCGTTATGACGATATTAAGGACGAACTGGTCCTTCTGGAGGTCAATACCCAGCCCGGCATGACGCCGACCTCGCTCAGTCCCGAGCAGGCCGCCCATGTCGGGATGGATTATAAAACCCTGGTACGGTGGATGGTGGAGGACGCCTCATGCCCGCGGTAGTTCGCGGCGGTCGGCGACAGAGTTCGAACCAGCCTGCAAAACGCGGCGCGGCTCCCAAATCCCAGGGACGCGGTCGCGCGCCGCGCAACGCCCAGGCTACGCCCGGGAAGATGGCGGCGCTGGGCCGGCTGGATCTGTCCCCCCGCGCAGTCGTGATTTCGATCGCCGCCGGCGCCCTGGTGCTGGCGGGCGTGCTGGCCACAGGGGCGCGGGCCGAGCGCATCAGCGCCTCAATCAGCCAGGGCATGGACGGCATGACCGCCGGTCTCGGCCTGAAGCTGGAAAAGGTTTTCATCGAGGGCGAGAGCCCCGAGGCCACCCGCGCCATTCAGCAGGCTGTGCAGCTGTCGGCTGACCAGCCGATGACCTCGATCGATCTCGACGCGGTGCGCGAGCGGGTCGAGGCGATCGGCTGGGTCAAGTCCGCGCGCGTCGTGCGCCTGCTGCCCGACACCCTGATCGTCCATGTCATCGAGCATGACCGGCTGGCCGTCTGGCAGACCGGCGGCGTGAACCAGGTCATCGACAGCCACGGCGCGGTGATCGCCGGGGCCGACGCCGGCCGGTATCCGAACCTGCCGCTGGTCGTCGGCAAGGGCGCCGAACAGGCCGCCTCCGAGGTTCTGCCCCTGATCGCCCAGCGCCCCCGGCTGCAGAGCCGGGTCGAGGCCCTGGTGCGGGTGGATGAGCGGCGCTGGGACCTGCGGCTCAAGGACGGCAGCCTGATCCAGTTGCCCGCCTCCAACCAGGAGGCGGCGTTGATCCAGCTGGACGCGCTGGACCAGCGCGAGCGGCTGCTGGAGCTGGGTTTCGCCCGGATTGACCTGAGAACGCCCGAGGAGGTCGCCGTCCGGCCCTCCGCTGGCGAAGCGTAGAGCGGGGAAGACGTATGACCGGACGGTCTGTGGACAAGTCTGTGGATAGCGCGGGCCAGAAGGCGGGCAGGGCGCCTGTGGTCGCCGCGCTCGACCTCGGGCAGTCCAAGGTCGCCTGTTTCATCATGAAAGCCGACGGCGTGCGCCACGCTGACCGCACTATCCGGGTCGCCGGGGCGGGGCACGTCCAGTCGCGCGGCGTGCGCGGCGGCGGCATCGTCAATATGGATGAGGCGGCGCAGGCCATCGGCCATGCGGTCGAGCGCGCCGAACGCGCCGCCGGCTGCCCGGTCTCGGGCGTTGTCGTGACCACGGCCATCGGTCAGATGGCCAGCCACCGGGTTCAGGCCCGGGTCTCGCTGGGGGCCAACCCCGTCGGAGACGCCGATCTGGCGCGGGCTATCGGCATGGCTCTGGCCCAGATCCGCCTGCCCAACCGTCGGCCCATCCATGTCCTGCCGATCGTCTGGTCGGTCGACGGCGCGCGCGGCGTGCATGATCCGCGCTCGATGAAGGGCCATTCGCTTGGGCTGGACCTGCTGGTCGTGTCCATGGCCGAGAGCGCCTTCAACGGGCTGAGTCATTGTCTCGAGCTGGCCCATCTCGATCTTCAGGGCGTGGCGGCGGCGCCGGTGGTGTCGTCCCTGGCGGCGCTGGAAGACGATGAGATGGACCTCGGTTGTGTCTGTATCGACATGGGTGGCGGCTCGACCTCGGCGGCGGTCTGGGGCGGGCGTTCGCTGCTGCATATCGAGTCGCTGAACGTCGGCGGCGATCATGTCACCGCTGACATCGCCCGCGGCCTGTCGACCTCAAGGGCCGGGGCCGAGCGTCTGAAGACCCTGCATGGCTCGGCCATGGCCAACGCCCATGAGGACCGCGAGATGCTGGAGGCCCCGCCGCGCGGGGAGGACGCCTCGGCCGGCCCGATCTTCGTCCAGCGCGCCATGCTGAAGACCGTCATCGCCCCGCGGGTCGAGGAGACGCTGGAGCTGTTGCGTGACCGGCTGCGCAACGCCGGCGTGGGCCTGGAGCCCGGCGCAGGTCTGGTGCTGACCGGCGGGGCCAGCCAGCTGAACGGCGTACGGGAGCTGGCGATCCGGGTGTTCGACCGCCCCGTGCGGCTCGGCAAGCCCCAGCGCGCGCCCCACCTGGCCGACGCCGCCTCGGGTCCGGCCTTCTGTTCGGCGGCGGGCGTTCTGCTGCGCGCCGCCTATGGGCCGCGCGAGGCGGTCTCGGCCCGCAAACTGATGTCACGCCAGATTTCGGCGGCCGATGCGCCCCGCGTTCACCGGGGCGGCGTCGTGGCCCGGGCCGCAGGCTGGCTGCGCGAGAACCTGTAGCCACGGCTTTGCCCGGCTAAAGCCTTGCCGGACCCGCGTTCGACGCCATCGTCAAATAACGCTGCGCCGGGGGCAGGACCACGTCGGCGGCGTTGCACCCGAAAAAACAGTGCAAATGGTGCAATCGGTGCAAGGCGGTCGTCGGGGCCGGCTTCGCCTTGATTGGCGCCGTGGCGGTTCGATTGTCAAAGACCGGAATGATGACCGGCCATTGTACCGCGGGTTCGGCCCGGGGTGCGCAACTCCGAGCGCTGAAAGCGCAGGGCGTTGAACGGGCCGGAGGTTTTCCGCTGAAAGCGACCATAATTTCATGAGCGTCACGCGCGCGGGGCGGCCGCGGCGTCCGGGATGACGCCTCGGCTCAAGTCTGGGGCTCAACCTCGTCTGAGCCCAAAAGAAAACGCCGGCGGGAGCAAGTCCCGCCGGCGCAGTCATTTCGACGATGGGCGGTTCCCTAGAAGGAGCCGCTCAAGGTGAACAGGTAGCTCCGGCCGACAGCGTCGGAGACGATACCGATGTCCTCGCGCGGACCGCGGGTGTTGAACAGGTTGTTCACGGTCATGCGGATGTTGATGTTGTCCCGCAGCTCGTAGGCTGCGGTGTAGTTGGCGAACAGTACACCATCCAGCTCAAAGCCGTCGGTCTGCTCGGGGAAGGTGGCCCGGTTGGTCTGGATGTTGGCGACCGTGCCGCTGGCGTAAAGCATGGTCAGGCGGTGGTCGAAGCGGCCCATCCGGTGGTTGATGTCGCCGCGGAACTCCCAATCGGCGAAGCCGCCTTCACCGGCTTGCTTGTTGGTGTCGAGGAAGGTTCCGCTGGGGGATACGTCGTACTGTTGCAGCTGATAGGCCGAACCCGACAGGAAGATGTCGCCCCAATTCGACGCCCAGGCGCCGAACGCCTCCTCGATCGAGAAGTTGTAGCGCGCCTCAAGGGTGAGGGCCCGCAGACGGGTCGAGGCCAGGTTGAGGTTCGAGAAGGCGAACCACGATGCCTGGAACGGCTGGTTGACGACCGAGGGCGCGCCGGGGTTGGTGACCGGAGACGCCGGACGACCGGTCAGCGGGCTGTTCACGGGGTTGATGAAGTTGCCGTCAGGTCCGCGGACCCCGATCTGGAACAGGTCGCAGGCCGGGGTGCCGTTCAGCAACGAGCCCGGGAAGTCGGCCGAGTCGAAGCACGCGTTCGTCGTCGTGTTCGGACCGACCAAGCCGACCTGATTCGTGATTTCCGCGTCGTAATAGTCGGCGGCGAGGGTCAGGCGCGGAATCCAGCGCGGGGTGAAGGTGACGCCGTAGCCGAAGGCTTCCGATTCCTCGTTGGAGAGGAAGGGGTTGCCGGTCACGGCGGCAGGACGCGTACCCGCCACGCTGACATAGCTGGCGAGGAAGGTTTCGGCCTCAGCGCGATTGGAAGCCGCCCCGGTCAGGATCGCCGCCTGGATGCAGTTCTCCCGACGGATGGCCGGGGCTGGTCCCTGACCGATCGTGGTGGTCGAGCAGGGGATCAGGTTGGCGCCGGTGAAGGCGGACTGCGGCGAACCAAACAGTTCGGTGATCGAGGCCGATCGCACCGAGGTCGACTTATTGGCCCGGAACTGCAGGTCCTGACTGACCTGCCAGCGCAGGCTGGCCTGATAGACGTCATCGGTGGTGCCGGGCGAATCGGCGACGCCCGCCGTCGTGGTCCTGCCGTCCCGATCGACGATCCGGTAGGCGCCGCTGAGTTCCAGCGCCTCGAAAAGCGGGAAGTTGAAGCCCTCGCCGAAGATCGGGATCGAGACCTCGTAGCCGTACTCCAGGAACCTCGTCTCGCCGAAGCTCCCCGGGATGACGGCGCTACGGCCCAGGCCCAGCGCGGCATCGCGGTTGGGCGTAAACCTCAGCGATTCATTGCGCCACTCGATCTGGGCGCCGGCGCTGATCCAACCGCCTGGCAGGCGGAAGATTTCGCCGCCGAGGGATGCCGCCAGATAATGCTGGCGACCTTCGTTGGCCGATCCGGTGTCGCCGAGGAGGTTGTCGCGCAGGGCATCGGTCACCGTGGCGTTGTTCTCGCCGAAGATGCTGAAGGGGATGCAGGCGGCCACCGCGTCCCTGCTGGGAACGAGGCCCACCAAGGTGGCGATATTCGCGAGGGAGGGGTCGCGGTTCGCGATGCTTTCCGGGTTGGCCAGGGTCTGTTGACGGCAGACCGGTTGGCCGTTGGGGCCGGTCACGACATCGACGGCCATGGCGAACTCGTGGTCGAGTATGGCTGTGCCGAAGTTTTCGATGTCGTTCTGGCCGTAGACGTAGGCGGCGTCCCAGTAGAACCGGCGGTCCCAGAGACCGAACTGACCTTCCAGAGACTGGGCGGTGCGGAACAGTTGGACGTCATTGCCGGATCTGGTCGGGCCGGCGATGTCGGCGAGCGCGCGACCGACATACAGGACGCGCTGACCGTTGAGAGTCGGAATGGTCAGACCCTGAGCGACCAGGGCGTTGATGGCCGGAAGGTTGGAAGCGAAGAAGGGGTTCTGGTCGATATAGACCGGAATGTTGCGGTTGCCGGCGGTGGTCGAACCGGCCGGCGCGTTGGAGTTGGCGGCGCCGATCGAGCGGTACTGGATATCGCTGTAGAGATACTCACCCTTGTAGGTGATGCTGGGGGTGATGTCGAAGCGGGTCAGGGCCGAGAAGCTGGCACGCTCGGTCGATGACTGCAGGTTGCCGTATCCACGCGCGGCGTTCGAGAAACCATCGCCGCCCACACCGGTGCCCAGGGTGCCCAGGGCGGGATCGCCGATGTTGAACGGCACGAGGGTGCCCGAGCTGTTGAACTGCAGCGGCACCGCAATACGCGGGAACAAGGCCGAGGTTGCCGGATCAGTGTTCCGGATGGTCGGCAGGAAGCCGAGCGGCGATCCGGCCCCGGCTCCTTGGGCGCCGTAGAAGGTGCCGATGAACAACAGCGGACTCACGCCCGGATTGGCCGCGAAATACTCTTGGGGCGTCGGGCGGTTACGCTGCAGCAGATTGACGGCCAGAGCATTGCGCTGGGCCGCGGTCAGAGTGGCGGGGTTGGTTCCGGGCGCGAAGCGGAGGATGACCGACTCCGCCGTTATACCGGCTGGCAGGCTGGTTGGGGCGAAGACGGTGAAGCCTTCGGCATCCCGGCCGGCCAGCGCTGCCGCCACGGCCGTTTGCGGGATGAAGAAGGAGTTGTTCGAGGCGCCAAGCTGGAAGGAGTTTCCGGTCATCAGCAGACCGCCGGCCGAGAACGAACCGTTGGTCAGGTCCCGAGCGAAGATCGCGCCAGGCTGGAAGTCTTCATTGCCGGGCAGGAAGACAGAGGCAGGCGCCCGCGGATCGCCGAACGTCCCGTCTCGTCGGATCTGCGAGTTCCGGGGGTTCAGGATGCCGCCCGGATTGATCGTATAGTCACGATCGCCACCGATCGGGATCAGCTCCTGCTTGAAGTAGTCCAGCGCCAGGGTGATGTTGGCCTGGTCATTGTAGAAATTCGTGCCCCATGTCACGGCGCCGCGATAGCGCTGGCCATCGCCGTAGTCGGTGATGCCGTACTGGGTCAGGACGTCCAGACCCTCGAAGTCGTCCTTGAGGACAAAGTTGATGACGCCGCCGACGGCATCGGCGCCGTAGATGGCGCCGCCGGTCAGGGGCGTGACCTCGACGCGCTGGATTAGCGAGGGCGGCAGGGAGGTGATGTCGACCTGGGCGCCGGTGGCGTTGTCAGGAACGAAGACGGAATTCTGGTTGCCCGAGATGAAGCGACGGCCGTTGACCAAGGTCAGGGTGCGCTGGGTGCCGAGGTTGAACAGGTCGGCGAAGGCGAAGTTGTCACCGAACTGCGTATTCGCGCCGCGCGAGTTGGACCCGGCGCCCACCAGCGGGATGTCCTCGATCACGTCGATGGCGTTGCCGACGGCAGTCTTTTCGAACTCTTCCTCACTGACGGTCAGAACCGGAGTGGGATTGTCGAAACGCTCGCGGCGTAGCCGCGAGCCGGTGACGACGACTTCGTCGATTTCGCTCGGCTGGTCCTCTGTCTGCTGCGACGCCGGGGATCCGCTGACGGCCGTCTGTGCATGGGCGGGCAGTACCGCGAAGCAAAGCACGCTCGCGAGGATGGAGGTGCCCAAGAGAGTGGATTTCACGGTCATATCAAATGAGCCCTTTTATTGTGACAACGGCCAGAATAAGGCAGCGTATCATACGGTGTTTGCAGGATCGCATTGCAGCGGCAACTCTTTCCTGCCGCAATGCGACAATATGTGTCATAAATGGTGCGCAAATGCCACATTTTCGCCTCGCGGGCCTAAGCGCCGGTTTATGACCGAACGGCTTTCGCTACGGTCGCGACTCAGCCTATCGGGTAACACTCCTTTAAGCAGTTCGGGCGCTTCCTTAACGCGCTCATAACCAATGCGAAACGGCGGGGTTTTCGCATCGGACTGCAGGGGCAGGGTCGGATAAGGTCGGAATAGAATGTCTCTCTCGCTGGTGCGTCCTCAAGCCACGGATTTGAAGCCGCGGATCGTCGTTTTCGGTGTCGGCGGCGCCGGTGGAAACGCCGTGAACAACATGATCGACGCGGGCCTTGAAGGGGTCGAGTTCGTCGTGGCCAACACCGACGCCCAGCATCTGTCGTTCGCCAAGACCGACCGCCGCATCCAGCTGGGCGAGACGATTACCCAAGGGTTGGGCGCGGGCGCTCATCCCGAAGTCGGCATGAACGCCGCCGAGGAATCGGCCGAGGAAATCTACGGGCACCTGGACGGCGCCCACATGGTCTTCATCACCGCCGGCATGGGCGGCGGCACCGGCACCGGCGCCGCGCCCGTCATCGCCAAATGCGCCCGCGACCGGGGCATCCTGACGGTTGGCGTCGTGACCAAGCCCTTCACCTTCGAAGGCCGTCACCGCATGCGTCTGGCCGACGCGGGCATCGCCGAGCTGCAGCGCTACGTCGACACCCTGATCGTCATTCCGAACCAGAACCTGTTCCGCGTCGCCAACGAACGCACCACCTTCGCCGACGCATTCGGCATGGCCGACCAGGTGCTGCATTCGGGCGTGCGCTCGATCACCGACCTGATGATCCTGCCGGGCCTGATCAATCTCGACTTCGCCGACGTCCGCGCCGTCATGTCCGAAATGGGCAAGGCGATGATGGGCACGGGCGAGGCCTCGGGCGAGGACCGCGCGTTGCAGGCCGCCCAGAATGCCATCGCCAACCCGCTGCTGGACGAGACGTCGCTGAAGGGCGCCAAGGCCGTGCTGGTGAACATCACCGGCGGCATGGACATGACCCTGCTGGAAGTCGATGAAGCCGCCAACGCCATCGCCGGCGAGGTGGACGCCGACGCCAACATCATCTTCGGCGCCGCCTTCGATCCTGCCCTGGACGGCAAGATCCGCGTCTCGGTCGTGGCCACCGGCATGGAAGACCTGGCCGCGGTCAAGCCCACGCCGAACGCCGCGACCTCGGTGTTCGACACCCGCCGCCCGACCCCGGCCCATGCCGCGTCGCGTGCGGAGCCCGTGCGTCATGACCCCGTCCGCGAGCCGGCCCGGGCCGAGACATCGCGTCAGGCGGAAGCCGCGCCGATCGTTCCGACCTTTCAGTCCAACCAGGCGACCTATGGCACTGCGGCCCGCGCCCCCGAACCCCGTTTCGAGCCGCGCCCGGAACCTGTGATCCACGTCGCCGAGGAACGCGCCCTCGAGCCGATCGTCGATCCCTGGGTCGAGGAATATGAGTCCGCACCGCGCAGCCACACGGTCGCGGAAGCCGCCGCGCCGGTGGCGCAGGGCGACCTGTATATGGATCGCTCGACCGCCCCACAGCCGACGCCGCAGCATGACGAGCGGGCCTACGATGACTATGATGACCGGGACCACCGCAAGTCGGGATGGAGCCTGTTCGGCCGCGGCAAGCGCCAACCGGCCCAGCCGACCTATCCAGCCCCGTCGCGGACGACCGAAATGCGCGCGACCAGCCAGACGCAGCCGGCTCTCGAGCCGGGTGAGGCCGAGGATGATCTGGAAATCCCGTCCTTCCTGAGACGCCTCGCGAACTAGGGATTGGGGGATTAGGGATTAGGGAAGGGCGGCTCGCAGGGGCCGCCCTTTTCGTTTGGCGATGAAAGGGCGGGATAGTCGGCTTCCGGCGCCCGAACCTGCTTTCCCCTAATCCCTGGTCCCTGGTGCCTAATCCCTCGGACCTGATCCGCGCCGCTTCGGGGGACGAGACATGGTTCATCAAACGGAAACAATCCGAAACCCGACTTTCATTTCGCCCTTGCCAGGGGGCGGCTAGACGGTCTGTGGGGCGAACTCCGCACAGAAAGGCGGAGCGCAAAAACTGCATTGGGTATGAGTTTGTCGGTCAGAATCGACCATCGCCAGAAAACGACCGTCGCCCCCGCGATCATTGCGGGCGTGGGCGTGCACACGGGCGACCGGGTGCGTCTGGCCGTGCGTCCGGCTCCGGTCGGCACCGGCATCGTCTTCGTGCGCACCGACATCAAGGACCGTGACAACCGTATTCCGGTCTCGGGCGAGGCCGTCGTCGACGCCCGCCTGAACACCATGATCCAGAACGCCGCGGGCGTTCAGCTCTCGACCATCGAACACCTGATGGCGGCTTTCGCGGCCCTCGGCATATCCAATGTCGTCGTCGAGGTGGACGGCCCCGAACTGCCGATCCTCGACGGTTCGGCGTTGCAGTTCGTCCAGTTGCTGGACCGCGCCGGCTTCCGCCGTCAGGAAGCCCCGGTCCGCTATATCGAAATCCTCGAGCCGATCCGGGTCCGGGAAGGCGACAAGACCGCCGCCCTGCTGCCTTGCGACCGCTATGAGATGCGGTTTGAGATCGACTTCGATACGCCGGTGATCGGCAATCAGGTGGTGGATTTCGTCGTCGACGAGGAAACCTTCCGCAACGAGATCATGGCCGCCCGCACCTTCGGCTTCGCCCATGAGGTCGAGGCCCTGCGCCGCGCCGGTCTGGCCCGCGGCGGCTCGCTGGAGAACGCCGTGGTCATCGACGGCGACCAGATCCTGAACCCCGGCGGGCTTCGGATGGAGCGCGAGTTCGTCAAGCACAAGGCGCTGGACGCCATCGGCGACCTGTACGTATTGGGTGCGCCCCTGCTGGGCCGCTACGAGGGCGTCAAGGCGGGCCACCACATGAACAACCTGTTGGTCCGCGAACTGCTTGCCAACCCGCAAGCGTGGCGCGAAGTGACGCGCGTGCCCGAGATGGCGATGGCGGGCTGATCAGCACCCGGATCAGCCCAGGCTGATCGCGCTCATCAGCCGCCCGAAATCGGCTTCACCGTTCAGATGCGCCCGCCGGTTCGAATAGAACCGCACGGCGTCCGTGCGCGTGTCGTCGCCGGTCCAGGCCGCGTCGGCGACTCCGGCCTGCTCCAGACGCCAGAGGACGAAGGCGGGCAGGTCGAACAGGCGCTTGTCCGTGGTTTCACCCGGCGCGAAGAAGCGGGCGCTGCCGGGGTCGTGGTGGTCGAACCGGTCCTGGAAGTCGGCTCCGACCTCATAGGAGGCCTGGGCGATGCAGGGACCGACGACGGCGACGATGCGGCGGGGCTCGGCGCCGAGGGCCTGCATGGCGGCAACGGTGGAATGGACGACGCCGTCCAGCGCCCCCTTCCAGCCCGCATGGGCAGCGCCGACGACGCCCGCCTCGGGGTCGGCCAGCAGGACGGGGGCGCAGTCGGCGGTCAGGACGGCGCAGATGACGCCCGGGATGGCGGTGACCGCGGCGTCGCCCTCCGGCCGCGCGCCCTTCCAGCCGGTCTCGGCGACGCGGGCGACGGCGGAATGGATCTGGAAACAGGCGGCGAAATCGTCGGGGACGCCGCCCAGGTGTTCGGCGATCCGGCGGCGGTTCTCGGCGATGGCGGCAGGATTGTCCTTCGAGCCTACGCCGGTGTTCAGGCCCTCATACAGGCCGGTCGAAACCCCGCCCGCGCGGGTGAAAAAGCCGTACCGGACGCCGGCGCGGTCCAGCAGCGGATGGGTGATGGGGGTCAGCATCATGGCTACATCTCAAATCCCGGCACCACCAGCGACCGTGGCGAAAGGATCGCGCAGGCCTTGAACAGGGTTCCCATCTGGTCATCGGCGGTCAGCCGGGCCAGCTGACGGTCGATGACCGGGGCGGCGTCGGGACGTCCGGCCTTCAGTCGGTCGGCGCGGGCCGCGATCCCGAGCAGGTTCAGGAACTCCCCTTGTCCCATCGTGCCCGTGACGTCGGCCCCGGCGTGGATTGCGGCCTCGAGCACTGAGGGGAAGTCGGCCCATTGGGTCAGGTCGGCCTCGCCCGGACTGTCCAGCGGATCGACCTTCTGATGGCGGCGCAGGCCCTGGAGTGTGTCGCCCGTCTCGGCCCGGGCGCGGCCGTAGTCGATCAGCAGGGCCGCGCCGGAGGCGATCTTGACCAGCGCCGCGAGGTCACGCCCGAAGGCGGCCTGCTGGTCCGAGATCTCGACCGTCTGGCCGGGTTCCACCGCGAACTCCGGGCGTTTGAAGCCGCCGGTGATCTCGACCAGACCGAAAATCAGCTCACCGTCGTCGGCGACGCCCACGCGGCGCTCGGCCCAGCCGTCTTCGGTCCTGACGAACTGGCGCGCGGGCAGGCAGTCCAGCACCTCATTGGCGATCAGGATCACCGGGGCGTCGGTCTCGATCCGGTCCAGCGAGGCGACCCAGCGCGGGTGGATGTCACTGTCGGCCAGCATCCTGGCCTGGGCTTCGCGCAGCGGTGGACTGGGCTCGATCAGGATCAGATCGACGGCGCGCAGGAACTCGGGGTCCAGCCGCGCGGCGCGCAGGGCGTCGGCCATCAGCGTCCCGTCGCCGGGCCCGACCTCGACCAGCCGCACCCGTTCGGGCGCGCCCAGTCTCCGCCACAGCTCGACCGCCCACAGACCGATCAGCTCGCCGAACATCTGGCTGATCATCGGCGCAGTGATGAAGTCGCCGGTCGCGCCGATGGCCGGGCGGGTGGCGTAATAGCCGCCCTCCGGGTCGTGCAGGCAGCGGGTGACATAGTCGGCCACCGTCATCGGCCCGGTCAGGACGATCTCGCGGGCCAGTCGATCTTTCAGCGACATGAGGCGTCAGGCGTCAGGCGGCGACCGGCGGCCGGTTCCAGGCGCGCCAGATCAGCCATGCCCCGATCAGCATCATGGGGATCGACAGGAACATGCCCATGGTCAGGCCCAGCGGCAGGTTTTCAAGCCCGGCGTCGGGCTGGCGGAAATTCTCGAGCGACGCTCGCGCCAGTCCGTAACCGAACAGGAAGATGCCGGTGACATAGCCGGGCTTGGCCAGTAGCCGCCATTTGTAGACCGCGAGCCAAAGGATGACGAACAGGGCGATGCCCTCCAGCCCGGCCTCATAAAGCTGGCTGGGGTGGCGGACCACGTCGCCGGGACCGATCCAACTGCCATTCTGGAAGAAGTTGCAGGTTGCGCCATAGGCCTCGCGCGCGCGATTACTGCAGAAATTGACGCCCCAGGGAACGGTTGTCTCGCGCCCCCAGAGCTCGCCGTTGATGAAATTGGCCATGCGACCGAAGAACAGGCCGAATGGCGCGGCGGCCAGCGCCATGTCGCCGATGCTGAGCGTACGCAGCTTTGTGCGCCAGGCGAAGATCAGCACCGCCAGTGTCGTTCCGATCATGCCGCCGTGGAAGGACATGCCGCCGTCCCACAGCCGGAACAGGCCCAGCCGTTCGCCCCAGCTCGCGCCGGTGAACAGGTGGCCGTACAGTTCCGGCTTGTAGAACAGGGCGTAGCCGAACCGACCGCCCAGAATGATGCCGAGCGTGATCCACAGGATCAGGTCGTCCAGCTGCGGCGTCGAGATCGGCGGCTTGCCCGGCGCCCAGATCGCCGTGTTCTTGATCAGACGCGCCGCATACCACCAGCCCAGGACGATGCCCGCGACGTAGGCCAGGGCGTACCAGCGGATATCCAGCGGGCCGATGCTGAACAGCACCGGATCGAATTCGGGAAAGGGCACGGGGCCTCCTGACGGCGTTTCGTTGGCCGAGGTTTAGCAAGCGTCGCCATCCGTGGCCATTTTTGCTTCGCGTCGAATCGACCCGAATCCACAAAAATCGCCGAAGTTCAGAATTTGAGCGATCTCCCGAGCGGAGATCGCCGAGCCCTGAAAATTCCTCAACCACCCGCCACCGCCCAAATCAGGCCACCGGTCGCATGGAAAGCAAGGTTTCATTCACCATATCGGGTGAACCTTCGTTAACGACGCTCGTTGGTTCGAGCCGGAGAGTTCCATGCAGACCCGCAACCCCCTTCTCGACGAGTTCGCCAAGCTGACGACCGGGGCCATGGGTCTGGCCCAGGCGGCCGGCGAAGAGGCCAAAACCGCCTTCCGCGCCGGCACCGACCGGATGGCCGCCGACCTCGATCTGGTCCGCCGCGACGAGTTCGACGCCTTGAAGGCCGAGATCGCGGCCCTGCGTGCCGAGGTCGCGGCGCTGAAGTCGCCTGTAAAGACGGCAAAGAAGCCTGCCACGGGAACGTCCACAGCGTCCGTTCCCCCTCAGGACGCAGTCGGTTGAGCCGAATCTGCGAACCCGCCTACCGTCCCGACATGGGACGTGAGTCGCGCGCCATGCTTGTTTTTTCGCCTGGGATGCCTTGATGGACGCCGTTCGACCCGAAGAAGTCGATGTTCCCTACGATCCGCTGGACGTCGTGGAGCACGTCCTGGTGGCCGAAAATCTGCCGTTCGACCGTACCGACGAGGGCGATCTGGCCTTTGCCTTGGCCGGCGACTGGAAGGATTACGAGCTGTGGTTCGCCTGGCGGCCCGAGGGCGACTGCCTGCAGCTGTGCTGCGCGCTGGACCTGCAGGCGTCCAGAGCCCGCCGGGCTGCCGCCTATGAACTGGTCGGTTTGATCAACCAGCGCACCTGGATGGGTCATTTCGAGGTTTGGGCCGACGACGGCGAAATCGTCTTCCGCCATTCGCTGGCCCTGCCGATGGGCGAACGCCCGACCCTGGCCCAGGCGGCCTCGATGATCGACGCGGCGGTCGAGGCGGCGGACCGATACTATCCCGCCTTCGACTTCATGATCCGCGGCAACAAGAAGCCGCAGGAAGCGATCGACTCCTGCCTGTTCGAGACCGTCGGCACGGCCTAAGGCCATGAACGCACCCGCCAGCGTCGGACCCGTCGCCCTCGTCGGATGCGGACGGCTGGGTTCGGCGATCCTCGAAGGCTGGCTGAAGACCGGCGCTGTCGCGGCGCACGATCTGATGATCCTGACCCCGTCGGACAAGCCGGCCGCCGAGACCGCGCGGGCGCAGGGCGCGCGGGTGAATCCATCCTTGGCCGCCCTTGCCGACGCGCGGGCTCTGATTCTGGCGGTCAAGCCTGCGAACTGGCGCGACGCCCTGAGCCCGCTGGCAACGCATCTGAATGCCGAAGCCGTCGTCGTCTCGGTGATGGCGGGCGTGGCGGCGTCGGACATCATCGCCTTGGCGGGGCGTCCGGTCGCAAGGGTCATGCCCACCACGGCGGTGGCGCAGGGTAGAGGCGTGGCGGCGTTGTGGTCCGACGACCCCGTCGCGCGCGAGACAGCGCGCAGACTGTTTGAAGCCATGGCCGAAGTCGTGGACCTGAATCTCGAAGCCCATATCGATGTAGCCACCGCCACGGCGGGATCGGCCCCGGCTTTCATTCACGCCTTCGTGCAGGCGCTGGCGAGGGCAGGCGAGGCCGAGGGGCTGTCAGCAGACGCGGCGATGCGGCTGGCGCGCGGGGCCCTGCGGTCCGCCGGGGCGGGCATCGAGACCGGCGAGGCGCTGGAGACCCTGATCGCCCGCATAGCCTCGCCGGGCGGCACGACGCGGGCTGGGCTGGACGCCATGGCGGCGAGCGGCGACCTCGACCGGGCGGCCAGCGCCGCGGTCAGGGCCGCCGTGCAGCGAGCGCGAAGTTTCTAGCGCGTGACGTAGCGGCCGCCGGCCAGATTGTCGGCCAGCCGGCGATAGGCGCGGTCCGCGTCCTGCCAGGTGGTGAAGCCGCGTACATCCGCCAGGCTGTGGGAATACCAGTCGTACTGGACCGGGACGGTCCGGCCGTCGGCCGTCGTAATCTGGCCCTCGATGGCCGCGCCGCCGATCGACCGGCTGCGGTGGCCATCCAGTCCGGGACGGTCGGCCATCTGCTGGAAGGTCGGCCGATTGGGCCGCAGGTCGGTCAGCACCAGCTCGATCCGCGCGCCGTCAAGGTCGCCATCGCGGGCGAGGGCGCGGCCGACCAGTTCGGCCAGCCGATCCGCCTGTTCCTGAACCTCGCGCGGGCCCAGTTCCTCGGCCTTGTCCTGAAGGTCGGGACCGAGGCTGACACTGATCAACGCGGGCTCGGCCATGGCTGGGGCGGCGCTGAAGGCCAGTACGGCGGCGAGGGGTGCGAAGATGGCGAGTTTACGCATGGTGTCCTCCGTTGGTCCTGTCGCGATCAAAAGGTGGGATCAACGGTCCCGCTTCGCAATCCTCCCCCTCCCATGACGGGGAAGGAATATCAGCCGGGCAGGCGGATGATCGCCCGCAACCCGCCCATGTCGCTGCGTTCGAGGGTGATGTCGCCGCCGTGTCCGCGGGCCACGTCGCGGGCGATGGCGAGGCCGAGGCCGACGCCCTTGCGGTTCTGGTTGCGCGAGGCATCGAGACGCGAGAACGGGCGGAAGGCCTCCTCGTGCATGTCGTCCGGAATGCCGGGGCCGTCGTCCTCAACCGCGACCTCGAGCCCGCCCGAGGGCAGGGGACGGGCGCTGAGGCGGACGTGCTCGCCATGGGCGGCGGCGTTGCCGGCCAGATTGGTCAGGGCCCGCTTGAAGGCCAGCGGGCGCAGGGTGGCCGTCAGGTCTGCGGCGGCGACCACCTCGACCTCGGCCCCGGCGCGGTGGACGTCCTCGGCCGCGACGGCCAGCAGGTCAAGAATCGACACGGACTGCGCCGCCTCGCCGGCCTCGCCGCGGGCGAAGGCGAGATATTCGTCGATCATGTGCTCCATCTCATCGAGGTCGCCCTCCATGGCCTTGGCCCGCTTGAAGGGCGGCGCCAGCGCCAGCTCAAGCCGCAGCCGGGTCAGGGGCGTGCGCAGGTCGTGGCTGACCGAAGCGAGCAGGGCGGTGCGTTGGTCGATATGGCGTTGGATCCGCTCGCGCATCGCAAGGAAGGCATTGGCGGCGGCGCGGACCTCGCGCGCGCCATGCGGCTTGAAATGTTCGCTGGTCTCTCCCCGGCCGAAGGCCTCGGCGGCGTCCGCCAGCCGCTCGATGGCGCGGACCTGATTTCGGATGAACAGGATGGCCACGCCCATCAGCAGAACGGTGGCGATGGTCAGCCACAGGACGAAGATGTGGGCCTGGGTGGCCACGGCGCGTTCGCGCGGGGCGATGATGCGCAGCACGCCCTCGGGCTGCTGGACCCGGATGTCGACATAGGCGGGATATTGGGTGGTCGAGAACCAGAAGGGCTGGTCCAGCCGCGTGGCCAGCGCCTGTTCGAGGGTGCGGTCGACGACGCCGATGGGGCCGCGCTCCTGTTCGCGCGGCAAGACGTCGCCATCGCGCAGGTCGACCGACAACGACATTGAGCGCTGAGCCCGTTCGGAGATGACAGCGAGGTTTTCCGGTGTCGGGTCATCGCGCCAGCTTTCGGCGGCCCAGGCGATGTCGCCGGCAAGGCCGTCGGAAAGACGCGCCGTCACCGTCTGCCAATGCATGTCGAAGAAGGCCCAGGTGACGGCCACCTGCATAACCAGCACCGGCAGGACGATGATCAGCAGCGACCGCCCCCAGAGCGAGGTCGGCAGGCGCCGCTTGAGGAATCGCGGCCAGAGGGAAGCAGGCAGCAATCTCACGAGCCTTCCCCCGCAAGGGGGGAAGGGAAGTGATGGTTCGCCTTCATCAGTCCGGGGCCAGCATGTAGCCGACGCCGCGCACGGTCTGGAGGTAGCGCGGGTTCTTGGGGTCCGCCTCCAGCTTGCGGCGCAGGCGGGTCACCTGCACGTCCACGGCGCGGCCGGTGATGTCGGCGGTGTCGGGCGACAGGCTCATACGCTCCACGGCGGAGTGGGCGTGGATGGCGAGAGTCTTGAGCAACTGAGCCTCGGCCTCGGTCAGGCGCTGCATCTTGCCGTCGCGCATCAGCTCCAGCCGATCCATGTCGAACACCGCCGGTCCCAGCTTGATCTCGCGCGGGGTCAGGGGCTTGCCGCCGGTGCGGCGCAGGATGGCGTCGACGCGCAGGGCCAGTTCTCGGGGGTCGAACGGCTTGGACATATAGTCGTCGGCGCCGCGCGACAGGCCCTCGATCCGGTCGTCTGGATCGCCGCGCGCGGTCAGCAGCAGGACCGGGGTCCTGGACGTCTCCGCCTTCGACCTGACCCAGGTGGTCAGGTCGAAGCCGCTCTCGCCCGGCATCATCACGTCCAACACCACCAGATCGAATTCGATCAGCTCCATCAAGCGCCTGGCCGCGGCGGCGTGGGCGGCGCCGGTGACGCGGTAGCCTTCGCGAGCGAGGAATTCCTTCAGCAGTTCGCGGATGCGGTCGTCGTCGTCGACGACAAGCAGATGCCGACCGGCGCCGGCGCCGGCAATCGGGCCCGAACGGCCATGGGAGCGGACGTCGCTCATGCCGAAGCGGCCGAAGGGCGCGTCCAGCCGTTGACCTGAGCGATTCCGGCGGCTCTAACCCGGTGATCAGCGCGGGAGACGTTATTCAATGGCCTTCGTTCCTATCGACGATCGTGACGGTTGGATCTGGATGGACGGCGATTTTGTGCCCTGGCGGGAAGCCCGCGTGCACGTTTTGACCCACGCTTTGCACTATGCGTCTTCGGTTTTTGAAGGCGAGCGAATGTACAATGGCCAGATCTTCAAATTGACGGAGCATACGAACCGTTTGTTCCGTTCGGCCGAGGTGCTCGACTTCCAGATTCCGTTCACGGTGGCGCAGATCAACGACGCCTGCAAGGAGACCTGCGTTCGAAACGGCCTGACCGAGGCCTATGTGCGCCCCATCGCCTTCCGCGGGTCGGAACAGGTCAGCGTCTCGGCGCAGCAGACACGGACACACGTGGCCATCGCGGTCTGGGACTGGCCCAGCTATTTCGATGCTGAAACCAAGGCGAAAGGCATCCGCCTGTGCTGGGCGCCCTACAAGCGGCCGTCGCCGGAGACCGCCCCGACCGAGGCCAAGGCGGCGGGGCTGTACATGATCGGCACCATCAACCGCCATCACGCCGAAGCGCGCGGCTATGCCGACGCCATGCTGCTGGACTGGCGCGGCTTTGTCGCCGAAGCGACCGGAGCCAATGTCTTTTTCGTGCAGGACGGTCGGCTGATCACCCCCCCGGCCGACGGGGCGATCCTGAACGGCATCACCCGTCAGACCGTGCTGGAAATGCTGGCCGCGCGCGGGCTCGAGGTCGAGGTTCGCCACATCCGGCCCGAGGAGCTGGCCGGATTCAGCGAATGCTTCCTGTGTGGCACGGCGGCCGAGATCACCCCGGTGAGCGAGATCGGCGACGACCGCTTCACCCCGGGCGACCTCAGCCTCAGCCTGATGGATGAGTACAGCCGGCTGGTGCGGGGTCAGATCTAGGCTGACGCAGGCTTCCGCCGACGGATTCCCCACCACACCGCGCCGCCGATGACCACGATCGGCAGCAGCACAGAGCCGGCGGTGATCAGCAGGGCCAGCATGCCCATCGACAGGCCGAAGGCGTCACTGAGCGCGCGGGCGACCGGGCGCGTCGGGCTGTCGGCGGCCATCACCCCGCCCTGGCGGTAGTCGAGCGTCAGCCGGGCCGACTGGACCCGGTCATTGAGGGCGCGCAGCTCAATCTGCTGGGCGTCATACTGTTGTTGCAGCTCAGCCAGCTCGCGTTCGATTTCGAGCCGCTGGGCCATAGTCCCGCCCGATCGCGCCTGAAGCTGGCGGATGCGGTCGGCGAGGGAGGCGGTGGTCTTCGCCCCGGTCGTGGCCGTGTCGACGCCGCGCGTGACGTCCTCGCCGTCGGTGACGGCCTCGTCCAGACGACCACCGGCATTCCGGGCGTCCAGGGCCAGACCGCTGCGGAAGCGGTTGATCCATTCGGGCTGGCCGCGCAGTTCAAGCCGCCCGCCGGGCTCGCGCGCGGTCCAGTCAGCCTGGGCCGAGATCACCTAGCATAAGCCCGGACCGGCGGAGACGCAGGCCAGTTCGTGCCGGCTCATCATTTCCGCTCCGCGATCGCGCGGCAGGGACAGGGCGTAGCTGTAGGCGTAGGCGATCTGCGCCACGGGGGCGAGGGGAGCCGGGCGCGCGACCACAGTGGACGGCGCGGCGACGTTCCGTGCGTTCGTGGCGGCGGCGTCCGCGGGTGCCTCGGCCGAAGCGTCGGCGGCGGGGGCCCCCTCGGCTGAATACTCTTCCGCCTTGTCACTCGCCGGCGAACATCCGGCCAATACGATCAGGCCGGCCGAGGCCAGCATCAAAGCCTTGCGCATCGTCTTTCTCCCTGTCCCGTGATGATCACGGTTTCGTGATGACGCGCGTGGATCGCGACAGATTCAGGGCTGGAAACGAGCGAAACAGCGGCTTGCCATAATAGCCTGCGTGGCGTTCAAGGGGACGGGGCCGGCGGGGGCCGGTGGGGAACCATGTCCATGTTCAGTGTGCTGAACCTTCAGAGCCTGTTGGGACTGATCGTGATCGTGGCGGCCTGCTGGGGCCTGTCCGAGAACCGCAAGGCTTTTCCCTGGCGGTTGGCGCTGGGCGCGATCGCGGTCCAGGCGGCCCTCGTGCTGGTTCTGTTCAATCCGTTCTCGCAGTCGATCCTGGGCGGGATCAACGCCGCCGTCGGCGGCCTGACCGTGGCCTCGGCCAAGGGCGCACAGTTCGTGTTCGGATATCTGGCCGGGGGCGATCAGCCCTATTCGGTGGCGAACCCGCCGGCCCTGTTCACCTTCGCCTTCAATGTCCTGCCGATGATTCTGGTGATCTCGGCCCTGTCGGCGCTGCTTTGGCACTGGAAGATCCTGAAGTGGATCACCCACGGGTTCGGCATACTGTTCCAGCGGACTATGGGGCTGGGCGGCGCCTCAGCGCTGGCGGTGGCGGCCAATATCTTCCTCGGCATGGTCGAGAGCCCACTCGTCATCCGCGCTTATCTGGACAAGCTGACGCGGTCCGAGCTGTTCCTGATGATGGTGGTCGGGCTGGCCACCGTCGCCGGTTCGACCATGGTGGCCTATGCGGCCATCCTCGCCCCGGTGATGCAGAACGCCGCCGGCCATGTGCTGGTGGCCTCGATCGTCTCCGCCCCGGCGGGCGTCCTGCTGGCGCGCATCATCATCCCGGAGACGGCGGGCGAGGGCGGCGCCGGGGCGGACCACGGCTCGGCGCTGAAATACGACAGCGCCATCGACGCCATCGTCAAGGGCACGGCCGACGGTCTGATGGTGGTGTTGAACATCTCGGCGGTGCTGATCGTCTTCGTCGCCCTGATGGCCCTGATCAACGTCATGCTCGGCGGGTTCTGGCTGTTCGACGGCCCGGTGACGATCGAGCGTCTGCTGGGCTGGCTGTTCATGCCGGTCGCCTGGCTGTCCGGAGTCGAATGGGCGGAGGCGGGCAAGGCGGGCTGGCTGCTGGGGGTCAAGCTGACCCAGACCGAATTCAAGGCCTTTATCGAACTGGGCAATGTCCCGGCCGGGGCGATGAGCGAGCGGACCCGGATGCTGATGACCTATGCCCTGTGCGGCTTTGCCAATATCGGTTCGGTCGGCATCACTGTAACGGGGCTCAGCGTGCTGATGCCTGAGCGGCGCGAGGAGGTGTTGGGCCTCGTGTGGAAGGGGCTGTTCGCCGGCTTCCTGGCCACAGTGATGACCGCCTGTGTGGTCGGGGCCTTGCCGGGACGCATCTTCGGCCTGTAGCGTTGCAATAAGCAACGGAGGCCGCAATGAAACTCTACACCTCTCACCGCGCGCCCAATCCGCGCCGCGTCCGCTGGGTGATGGCCGAGAAGGGCATCGAGGACGTCGAGCTGATCGAGGTCGATATCCTGACCGGCGAGCACAAGACGGCCGAATACCGCGCCCGGGTCGGCGTGCCGCACGTTCCGGCGCTGGAACTGGAGGACGGGACCACGGTCTCGGAATCGGTGGCCATCTGCCGCTATCTGGAGGCCCTGTATCCCGAGCCCAACCTGTTCGGACGCGACGCGCGCGAACAGGCGGTGATCGAGATGTGGACCCGCCGGTGTGAGTTCTATCTGGCCAATCCGATCATGCTGAGCGTGCGCCATTCCCACCCGGCGCTGGCGGCGCTGGAGGCCGTCCAGATTCCGCAACTGGCGGAGTACAATCGGGTCGCGGCCGAGAAATTCATGAAGGCGCTGGACCGGCGACTGGCCGATCATGAGTTCATCGCCTCGGACAGATTCACCATCGCCGACATTGTCGCCGTCGTCGGTCTGGATTTCGCGCGGCTGATCAAGTACCGGCCGCCCGAGGAACTGACCCATCTGGCGCGCTGGCTGGCGGACTGCCGGGCGCGACCCGCGGCGGCGGCGGGCGCATAGAACGAAATCGGTCTAGTCGGGCTCGAAAGGGCGGCCGTTCCATTCGATGTCGGTGGTCATGACCTCGGTGAGGGGGAGGCCGGTCCGGAGCGCGCGCAGGCCGAAGATCGCGGCGTCGACCAGGGCGCCGAGCACCGGCAGCCCGTCGCCCGGAGCGGCCACGGCGTCGCAACCCCGCCGTCTCTGCGTACGCCAGTCCGCGAGCCGTCCGTCCCGCAGCGCGGTCGGCAGGCCGTGGAGCCAGAGGGCCGAGGAGAGGTGGCGTGCGCCGGTGACCGGCTCGACCTCGCCGCAACCCATCAGCGCCCGGCCGAAGGCTGCACTGCGGCCGAACAGGTGGACCCCGCTGGTCGCGCGCGGATTGCACTCGATCAACCAAGGCTGTGCGTCGGCGTCGATGATGGCGTCGCAGGCGATCTGACCGGTCCCGGCGAAGGCGGCGAGGGCGTCGGCCAGCGGTCGCAGCCGCGCGGTCTGGTCTGCCGGGAGTGGACGGAAGACGTAGCTGGCGCCACCGGGCAGCCGCCAGTCAGAACCATAGGCACAGAAGGCGGCGATCCGGCCCTCATGGCAGACGGCGTAGAAGCTGACTTCCTCGCCGATGATCCGGCGCTGGGCGACCCAGGGCGCGTCGGTAGATGGCGCGACGCCGGCGAGCTCCGAGGGGGCGGGGGCGACAAGGGTTCGGGCGCCGAAGCGCGACCAGACCGGTTTGAACACATGGTCGGCGGTGCCGCCCGGGAAGGCCGCCAGCGCCGCCCGGTCGGCGACCACGGTGGTGTCGGGTACGGGCAGAGAGAGACGGCGGCATAGGAGGGCGAAGCGGTCCTTGGCGTGCAGGGTCGACAGCCGGTCCGGCGGCGGGGCGAACAACCGGTCTGAGAAGTCGTCGGCCTCCGCCAGGGCGGCGAGGTGAAACACCTCTTCGCAGGTCGGGATGATGCATACGGGATCGAGCCGGGCGATCAGGCCGCGGATATCGCGGGCGAAGGCGGCGGGCCGCGCCACCGGCGAGGCGTACCGGTGTACGTGGGCCGCGGTGCGGGAGGCCCGCGCCATCCAGGCCGGGCTGCAATCGGCCAGATGCGGCTCATAGCCGGCGGCGCGCAGGCTGCGGGCGATATCCAGCGCCGCCACGGCCCGGGCGCCGGTGATAAGGACGCGCTCAGCCATCGGACCAGCGCACCCGCCGCCGCTTGACCCCGTCCGGCACCGGGCGCCCGCCGGCGGTCACGGGGACGTCCACACCATGCTCGGCGAGAAGGGTCTGAAGCGCCGACTGCGCGGCCTCGATCCCTTCCGGATCGGCCTCGACCTTGACGCCGCGCGGCGTGGCGAGCGCGCGCCAGTCGAGTCCAGGGCCAAGGGCGGCGCTGACGGCGGACTCGGCCGTCCGCGGGCAGATCACGGCGCCGGGCCAGCGCCACAGGTCCTCCAGCCGGCCCTCCACCGGGTGGACGGCGGTCAGCGGCGAGCCGCAGGGACAGGGCGCCGCCAACGGCTCCAGCAGGTCGGGCAGGCGGACGCGGATCATCGGCTGGGTGGTGCGGCGCAGGTCGGTGACGATTGGCAGGAAGCGATTGGTCCCCGGCACGGGCTCGCGCTCGATGATCAGCACATCCTCGTTCAGATGCAGTGTCCCGAGGCGGCACGGCGCCCCGAGGAAGCCCTCGGTGGCCTGATAGATCGGGTCGGGCCGGACGCCGAGCGCCGCCGCGATCCAGCCGCGCTCGGCCTCGCCCATCGGTTCGGCGCCGTAGAAGAGACGGCGGAGCGGCCACGGGGGGTCGGTGCGGCGGGCGAGATCGGCCAGCACCTGGGACGGGGCGATCAGCACGTCCGGGGTGAAGGCGCGCAGCCGCGCGAACCGCTCGGGCCCCGGGACGTCGAGGCCGACGAACAGGAAGCGGAACGGACCTGCCGCGGCGACATCTCCGTACAGGCGGTTGTCGGCGCGCAGGCACAGGGCGATCCGCGTGGGGCGCAGCAGGGCATCGGCCGGCAGCAGGCGGGCGAGGATATGGCCCACCCAGCCGGCGCGCTCCGCCGCGCTGGTCACGAACAGGCCGGGGCGTCCCGAAGAGCCCGAGGAGAAGCCGGCGACGACGCCCGGCCGGACTTCGTCTGAACCGCCTGCTTCTCCAGCCAGCGCGGCGGCCTCGGCCTCAGCCCGCGTCAGGCAGAGAGTGTTCCAGGCGTCGAAGTCCTCGCGCAGGGTGTTGGGTTCCATGATGGGGAAGTCTGGCAGCGGGCGACCCGCGAGGGCGCTGACCGCCTCGGTCCGGGCGACAATGGAGGCCATCGCTCGCCAAAGCCGGGCCTGCTGCCGCTCGACATCGGCGGGCGTGCGCAGGCTCCAGCCGCTCCAGCGGGCCGCGAGCCAGGCCCGCAGGACCGCGAACCGGTCAGTCGACATCGTCCGTCTCGATCTCGACCTCGCTGCAGTGGGAGGGGGTGACGATCAGTTCGGGATTGCGCGCCCACAGCCGGTGCAGGGCGTTCAGGGTCTCACGGTACGGCCGGGTCTGGCCCAGCAGGGCGGTGGTCAGGCGCGGCGGCGAGACGTCGTCGCGCACGGCGCCGCTCGACCATGCCGCGTCGGCGATCAGGAAGCGGGTTCGGTCGTCCGCCTGCCGGACCAGCAGGCCCCAGTGGCCGGGGCAGTGGCCGGGCAGCTGGACAGCCAGCAGGGAGCCGTCACCCAGCAGGTCCGCGCCTGTTTCGAACGGGGCCATGTCCGGCCCGAGGGCGAGCTGCGGCCTATCCTCGAAGAAGACCGCGCGGGCGTCGATGTCGGCCGGCGCGAGGGCGGCCAGCACTCCGCGGCGGACGCGGGAGACGCGGCCTTTTCTCTGGACCTCCACCAGCCCGGCGCGGGCGCAGAAGATGCGGGCCTTGGGAAAGCGGGTCAGGCCGGCGATGTGGTCGCCGTGGAAGTGGGAGACCACGACGGCGCGGATGTCGTCGGGTGTATAGCCGAAGGCGGGCAGTTGATCGGCGACGGCCTGTCCGGGCTCAAGGTTGACCGGTGTCGCCCAGCGGTAGAGGCGTTCGGGGAATGGCCGGGTCGCCGCGAAGAAGGCGGGGTCATAGCCGGTGTCGAACAGCATGGGCCCTTCGTCCGGATGGACGATGAGAGCCGCCAGGGCGGGGAAGACGGCGGGAGCCAATCCGGCGTCGCGGCGGGTCATGACGGCGGGGTGCGAACAGGCCCCCGCGCGCAGGATATGGACCCGGCAGCGCTTCACGACGTGGCCAGCCCGGGCGCGATCGCCAGCGCCGTCGCGACCGCGTCATGAGCCGGTTCATAGCTGAGCAGGCGGCGGGCCTTGCTGAGGTCGAATGTCTGCGACCAGGCCATGGTGGACAGGGTGTAGGGCGTCAGCACCGGCTCGGGCCGGCCGGGCAGAACACGGCCCAGGGCGGCGGCGCCGACTGACAGGAGCTGTCCCAGGACGAGCGGGATGGAGACGGTGCGGACCTCGACCCCGAGCGCCTGTCCCAGCCGGTGAACCAGATCGCGGATCGGCAGGGCCTGGCCCCCGCTGATGTTGATCGCCTGCCCGCCGGCCGCCTCGCGGTGGACGTCCGCGAGCAGGATCGCGCACGCCGCGTCACGCACATCAGTCAGCTCTACCAAGGCCCGTCCATCGCGGAACAGGGGGGCCCGCCCGCGCCTGATCAGCCGCAGGATGCGCGGCAGCAGGACTGCGTCGTCGGGGCCGATGATGGCGCGGGGGCGGATGGCCACGGTGCGGAAGCCG
Organism: Brevundimonas sp.; assembly: GCF_030682035.1. Taxonomy (GTDB): domain Bacteria; phylum Pseudomonadota; class Alphaproteobacteria; order Caulobacterales; family Caulobacteraceae; genus Brevundimonas. The sequence continues at coordinate 96,006 of NZ_JAUXQZ010000031.1, forward strand.
GGCGCGTCCGCCGCGAGGACGAGCCGCTCGGCCTCGCCCTTGGTACGGGAATAGGCGTTCAGGGGGCGCTCCGGCCACGGCGTGTCTTCGGTCAGTCCGGTCTGGTCGGCCCAGCGGGCATAGACCGAGGGGGATGAGACGAAGACGAACGATCCGACGCCCGACCGCTGCGCGGCGTCGAGCAGGTCGCGAGTCAGATCGACATTGGCGCGCTGGAAGTCGGCGTCCGGGCCCCAGGGGCTGGACAGGGCCGCGGCGTGGAAGACGACGTCGATGTCCCCGCACAGGCCGTCCGGGCCGAGCTCGAACAGATCGCCCGCGATCGCATCGGCGCCGATCTCGCGCAGGCGATTTATCGCGGTCGGACTGCGCCCTGTGGCACGCACCGCGTAGCCGTTGTCCAGCAAGGCCTGCGTAAGCGTCAGGCCGAGGCCGCCGGTCGCGCCGGTGACCAGCGCGCGGCGGCTCACGTTCGCAGCACCATCGCGGCGAGGCTGATCCCCGCCGCCGTGCCCAGAAGCAGGATGGTCTTGCCGGGACCGAGCCGCCCTGTCGCGTGCGCCTCGGCCAGCACCGTCGGCAAGGACGCTGCGATCTGGTTGCCGCGCGTGGCGAAGATGTCGATCACCCGCTCGGGATCGCCGCCCATGAGCCGGCGGGCGTGTTCGATGGCGGGTCGGCTGGCCTGGTGGCCCACGATGACATCGACGCTCTCGCGGGTCAGGCCCGCCTCGCCCAGAACGCGATCGACCAGGGCGGGCAGGGTTCGCGAGGCCGCCTTGAAGATGCCGAACGGGTCCATCCGGAAGCGGGCGCCGTCGCAAAAGGCCTCAAAGCCATCCTCGACACGAACGCGGGTTCCGCCGGAGCGGACGGCGGCAAGTTCCTTGCCCGCGCCATAGGTCTCGAAGCCGCGGGCCAGCAGCGCGGGGCCATGGGGGTCGTCGCCCGCCTCGACGCACACGGCCGCCGCGCCGTCGCCGAAGATGGCGGCGGAGGCGGGCGTGTCCCAGTCCAGTCCGCACGACGGGATGTCGCTGGACACGATCAGGGCGCGGCGGAACCGACCGGTGGCGAAGCCCATGGCGGCGACGTCGAGCGCGGTCACGAAGGACAGGCAGGTCTGGTTGACGTCAAAGGCCCAGATGCCGGACTGGCCGAGGCTCAGCGCATCCTGAATCAGGACCGAGACGCCCGGGATGGGTTGTTCCATCACCCCGCAAGCCCCGATCAGGACATCGATATCGCCCGGCTCCCAACCCGCCATCGCCAAGGCTCGCCTTGCGGCCTCCGCCCCCATCATGGAGGTGGTTTCGTCGGGGGCGGCGACGCCACGGAAAGCAATGCCGAACTGGGCCTCGGTCCAGCCTGATGGCTGACCGAACACAGCGTCCAGCGCCTGCGAAGACCGGTGTTCACGCGGGGAATACGCCCCAAGGCCAGCCAGGATCATCGGCGTCATGGGGTCAGGTTAGCCTTGCCGTCGGAAGTCGTCCATCCGCCTGCGGCCTCAGCCCTGATGCTCAATCACATGCCGGCCGCGCACCATGCGGACATAGGGCAGGGGCCGGTCCGGATGGGCGAGGCGCTCGCCGACCTCGCCCAGCACGAACCGGGTGATGGCCGGAAGGTCCAGTGAGCGCGTGTCCCCCAGCCGCAGCCAGGCGATCTCGTCCAGTTCGCCGGAACCCGCGGTCGGCTCGGGATGCAGCAAGGCGCGGGCGTCGGCCATGAAGAAGCGGGCGTCGAACCGGCGGGTCCGTCCCGGCGGAGTGACGGCGCGGGCGACATAGGACAGGGCGGCCAGATCGGGCAGGGCCCCGGCGGCCCGGAATTCGCGCCACGGACCGGCTACCGGGGCCGCGGGCGCGGGCGCAGCGAGCAGCAGGCCTGTCTCCTCGAAGGTCTCGCGCACAGCGGCGAGGGCCAAAGCACGAGCGCGGCGGGCCGGAACCTCACGCGTCAGGCGGGTTGCGTCCGCCGCGGGCAGGTCGTTGGCCGAAGCGGCGCTGAAGTCTGTTCGGTCGAGCCGCCCGCCGGGGAACACCCATTTGGCGGCCATGAAGACATGGCCGGGCGCGCGGCGGCCCATCAGCACCTCGGCCTCACCCTGTCGGACTCGGGTCAGGATCAGGGTGGCGGCGTCCTTAGGCGTCTGGCGGCCGCCGACGCGCGGGGCGTCGGTCAGGTCGCGAGCGGAGTCGAAGGGTTGGTTCACCGCCGCTTGCCTTTGCGGACCCCCTTCAGCCCACCCGACGGCCGTCCGCCCTTCGGCGGCTTGGGACCACCCGGCCGGTTGCCGCCGCGCTTGGGGAAACCGCCGCCGCCGGGACCGCGTGCGCGTTGGCCCAGACGGGGGGCGGGGGCGTTGGGATCGCGCGGGGCCGGGTCGGACAGCATCTCGAATACCAGACCGCCGGTGATCGGCGTCGCCTCCTTCAGCCGAACCTCGACGTTCCGGCCCAGCGTCCAGCGGGCGCCGCTGCGCTCGCCGACCAGGGCATGGGATTTGTCATCATGGGTGAAATACTCTGTCCCCAGCGAGGATACCGGCACCAAGCCGTCCGCGCCGGTCTCTTCCAGCCGGATGAACAGGCCGAAGCGGGTCACGCCCGTGATGCGGCCCGGGAAGGTCGCCCCGACCCGCTCCTGCAGGAAGGCCGCCATGTAGCGGTCCATGGCGGCGCGTTCGGCGGCCATTGAGCGGCGCTCGGTCATGGTCACCTGTTCGGCGATGGCGGGCAGTTCGGAGACCTCGCGGTCGGTCAGCCCGTCCTTGCCGAGCCCCAACGCCCGGATCAGGCCGCGGTGGACGATCAGGTCGGAATAGCGCCGGATCGGCGAGGTGAAGTGGGCGTAGCGGTCGAGGTTGAGGCCGAAATGGCCGACGTTCTCGGCCGAATAGATGGCCTGCATCTGGCTGCGCAGGACCACCTCGTTGACGACCTCGGCGTGGTCGCCGCCGCGGGTCTCGTCCAGCAGTTTGTTGAACCGTTTGGTGGTGGCCGGCTCGCCCTTGGTCCACGGCTTGCCGATGGTCTGGAGGAAGTCGCCGAGGTTGAACAGCTTCTCCTGGCTCGGGGCATCGTGGACGCGGTACAGCAGGGGCGTCTTCTTCTGCTCCAGCGTCTCGGCGGCGCAGACATTGGCCTGGATCATCATCTCCTCGATCAGCCGGTGGGCCTCGAGGCTGACGCGGGGCTCGATCGAGATGATCTGGCCCTCGGCGTTCATGCGGATGCGGCGCTCGGGGCTCTCGATGGCCAGCGGGCTGCGCTTCAGCCGGCCCTTCAGCATGGTGCGATAGGCGTTCCACAGCGGATCGAGGATCGCCGCCATGATCGGGCCGGTTGTGTCGTCAGTCTGGCCGTCGATGGCGGCTTGCGCCTGTTCGTAGCTGAGCTTTGCCTGCGACCGCATCAGGCCGCGCACGAACTTGTGGCCGGTCTTCTTGCCGTCCTTGTCGAAGACCATGCGCACGGCCATGCAGGCGCGGTTCTCGCCTTCCTTCAGGCTGCACAGACCGTTGGAGAGGCGTTCCGGCAGCATCGGCTCGACGCGGTCGGGGAAGTAGGTGGAGTTGCCCTTGTCGCGCGCCTCGCGGTCCAGATTGGTCCCGGGCCGGACGTAGGCGGCGACATCGGCGATGGCGACCCAGACGATCCAGCCGTCCGGGTTCTTCGGATCCTCGTCGCGCATGGCGTAGACGGCATCGTCGTGGTCGCGGGCGTCGGCGGGGTCGATGGTGATCAGCGGCAGGTCGCGCAGGTCCTCGCGGCCCTTCAGCGAGGGCAGTTCCTGATCCTCGGCCTCCTTCTCGACGGCTTCCGAGAAGCCCATCGGGACGTTGTGGGCGGCGATGGCGATCAGGGAGGCGGCGCGGGCGTCGCCCTCATGGCCGATCTTCTCGAGGATCTTGCCGCGTTTAGGCCCGTATCGCTGGTCGCCCTTCTCGATGGCGGCCAGCACGAGGTCGCCGTCACGCAGGCCTTCGGCCTGGGCGTGGGGGACGATCAGGACGTCTTTCGACTTGCGGTCGACGGGTTCGACCCGGACCTCCTTGTTGGACTTGCGGATGACGCCCAGCACCTTGTTGGCGCCGGCGTCCAGCTTCTTGATCAGCCGGGCTTCCCAGCCGTCCTCGCCGCGCGCGAACTTGACCAGGACGCGGTCGCCCATGCCGGGCGCGGGGCCGGTCTTGCCGCCGTTGTCCGGGACCAGAAGGGCGCGCGGGGCGTCGGTCGAGGCCTCGACCAGACGGACATAGAGTTCGCCGTCGAGGTCGCGCTCGACCACATCGGCGACGCCGACCGGGGGCAGGGCGCCGACCTCGGCAAAGCCCTTGCGGCCTCGCTTGCCCAGCTTGCCGTCGGTTTCCAGCTCGCGGATCATTTCGCGCAGCATGCGGCGTTCATTGCCCTTGAGGCCGAAGTGGCGGGCGATGTCGGCCTTCTCGGCCGAGCCTGCCTCGCGCAGAAAGGCGAGCAGGGTGGCCTTGTCGGGGAGTCCGGCCGGGGGCCGGGAGGGTGATTTTGTCATGTGAGTCCTTTGATACCGCACGTCCCACCTCTTCGAGAGGCGAAATCTTGCGCGGCTTGTCGTGATGAGGGCGCGCGCCTAGCTTCCGGCCCGAAACCCCCTGGAGTGTTTGAATGTCGCTGGCCCCCACGCCCGTCCTGACCGGTCCGACCGGTTCCCTGCTGGATCTGATCGGCAAGACGCCGATGGTGGAGGTGACGAAGATCGATACCGGCCCGTGCCGTCTGTTCCTGAAGCTGGAGGCCCAGAACCCGGGCGGATCGATCAAGGACCGCATCGCCGTGTCCATGATCGCAGCGGCGGAGGCGGAGGGGTTTCTGAAGCCCGGCGGGACGATCGTCGAGGCGACGGCCGGCAACACGGGTCTGGCGCTGACGCTGGTGGGTCAGGCCAAGGGTTATAAGGTGCTTCTGGTCATCCCGGACAAGATGTCCAAGGAAAAAATCCAGCATCTCAGGGCGATGGGCGCCGATGTCCGCCTGACGCGTTCGGACGTGCCGCACGGACATCCTGAATATTACACCGACATGGCGGAGCGGCTGGCGCAGCAGATCCCGGGCGGCTTCTACGTCAACCAGTTCGCCAACGACGCCAACTCCCTAGCCCATTTCAAGACGACCGGCCCGGAGATCTGGGAGCAGATGGACGGCGACCTTGACGCCTTCGTCGCCGGCATCGGCTCGGGCGGCACGATCACCGGCATCGCCCAGTATCTGAAAAGCGTGGGTTCGGACGCAAAGGTCATTCTCGCCGATCCGGTCGGCTCGACCCTTGCGGGGATCGTCAATGACGGCGTGCCGGGGCCGGAAGGCAGCTACACCGTCGAGGGCATCGGCCAGAATTTCGTGCCCGACACGGCCAAGATGGACCTGATCGACAAGGCCTATTCCATCTCCGACGCCGAGGCGATCGCCACCGTCCGCGAACTGCTGCTGAAGGAAGGTGTGCTGGCCGGTTCGTCGTCGGGCACCTTGATCGCCGCCGCCCTGCGCTGGTGCCGCGCGCAGACCGAACCGAAGCGGGTGGTCACCTTCGTCTGCGATACCGGGGCGAAATACCTGTCCAAGGTGTATAACGACGCCTGGCTGGCCGACCAGGGCCTTGGCGGCCAGCCGATGCACGGCGATCTGTCGGACCTGATCAGCCGCAAATACGAAAATGGGGACGTGGTCGTCGCCGGACCGGACGACACGCTCGACACGGCCTTCAAGCGGATGCGCGGCGCCGATGTCTCGCAACTGCCGATCATTCAGGACGGCCGGCTGGTCGGGATTCTGGACGAGAGCGACCTGGTCCACGTCATGAACACGGACGAGATCACCCGCAAGGAACGGTTCGCCCGGCCGGTCGCGTCGGCGATGACCCGCGACCTTGATACGGTGCAGGTGGGTGAGAGTCTGGATGCCCTGATCCCCCTGTTTGACCGCGACCGTGTGGCGATCGTGCTGGACGGCGAAAAGTTCGTGGGCCTGATTACCCGTACCGATCTGATCAACCATCTGAGCCTGAACCGCTAAACCCATGACCAACCTTAAGAACAGCCAGGGTTTCTCGACCCGCGCCATCCACGCGGGCCAGCGTCCCGACCCGACCACGGGCGCGGTGATGACCCCGATCTACGCCACCTCGACCTATGCCCAGGAAAGCCCGGGCGTGAACAAGGGCTATGAGTATGCGCGCGGCAAGAACCCGACGCGCGAGGCGTTCGAGGCCTGTCTGGCCGATCTGGAGGGCGGCACCCACGGCTTCGGCTTCGCCAGCGGCATGGCGGCGACCTCGACGGCGCTGGAGCTGCTGGACGCCGGGTCGCACATCGTCACCGGCGACGACCTGTATGGCGGCTCGTGGCGCCTGTTCGAGCGGGTGCGGCGGCGCTCGATGGGGCTGGATTTCGCCTATGTCGACCTCAGCGATCTGGCAAAGGTCGAAGCCGCCATAACGCCGAAGACGAAGCTGATCTGGGCCGAGACCCCGACCAATCCGCTGATGAAGCTGGCCGACATCGCGGGCCTGTCGAAGATTGCGAAAGCTCACGGCCTGCTGCTGATTGTCGACAACACTTTCGCCACGCCGTGGAGCCAGCAGCCGCTGAAGGTGGGCGCCGACGTGGTCATGCATTCGGCGACCAAATATCTGAACGGCCACTCCGACATCATCGGCGGCGCGCTGGTGACTGCGGACCCCGAGCTGGCGAAGGAGATCAAATTCCTCCAGAATTCCGTCGGCGGCGTCATGGGGCCGTTCGACGCCTTCCTGGCCAACCGCGGCTTGAAGACCCTGGGCCTGCGCATGAAGGCGCACAATGAGAACGCCCTGACGGTGGCGCGCTGGCTGGAGGAGCGGAAGGGGATCGCCAAGGTGATCTATCCGGGACTGGTCAGCCACCCGCAGCACGATCTGGCGTCACGTCAGATGAACGGCCGGTACGGCGGCATGGTCACGGTCCTGATCGACGACGATCTGGAGCGGACGAAACGGATTCTGGAGCGGGTTCAGGTCTTCACCCTGGCGGAATCGCTGGGCGGGGTCGAAAGTCTGGTCAACCACCCGGCCATCATGACCCACGCCTCGGTGCCGAAAGAGGTGCGCGAAGCGGGCGGGGTGACGGAGAACCTGATCCGGCTGTCGGTGGGGGTCGAGGACGTCGAGGACCTGATCGCGGATCTGGATCAGGCGCTCGGAGGATAGGCACTGAGTGACCGAGTACCTATTCTATCACGCGGACAGAGCTTGCAGCCTCGTCGAAGACCAAGTCATCGAACCAGATAACTTGGGCCGGTCGCGTTTCGGGCGCATCTATTCCACGGCGTTCGACGCACCGGCTGAGCAATGGACCAGCGCTGATCACAGAGAAAATGCGATCGAAGCCGTGCGCCAGGAGAGCCGTTTCAAGTCTCGTCCTTCCCGTCTCAACGTGCTGTTCGCGGCGCTATCTCAGGAAGAAGCCGTTTGGCATGGGTTGAACACCAAAGGTGGAGTGGTCGGGCCCATAAATATCATCGAAATCAAGGCGACCGAGTTCGTTACGCTGGATCGAAACTGGCTCGACTACGCAACGTCCGACCGAACCTACGAGTATCATTGCAGCTATTGGTGGGGCGAGATTTCTAACCACCGCCCCCTACACGGAAAACGGCAGAGTCCAAGGTTGGAAGTCTTAGTCTCACTTCCAGCACGGACTGGTCGGATCGTTCAGAAGATCGACCCAACGGCTGACTAGGCGGCTTTCGAATCCGGCAGGGCGGTCTGGTGGCCGGTGGCGGGGACGACCTTCTTCTTGGCCGGGGCGCGGGGTTTCTTGACGGCGGTGGTGGTCTTGTCCGCGGCGCGGCGGGCGACTTCCGCGTCGATCAGGGGCACCAGTTCGGCGGCGGTGGCCATCTTGGTCGGAGAGCCGCTTTCGGAAAGGCGGACCGCATTGAGGCGCAGCGCCTTCAGGTCGGGGTCGCTCATGGTCGGGAGCTTTTCGGCCAGCGGGGTCATCGGCATCTCCTGGAGTTGAAAAACAGTCGGGCCGGCGCCTGTTCGGCGGCCGGCCCTTCCGTCAGCTGGGGATTAACCCCGGCAGGGTCGCTTGTCGGAAACTATTCGGCGGCCTTGAGGCGACCGGCCGATTCCTTGCCCGAACGCGAGTCGCGTTCGACTTCGTAGGAAATCTTCTGATTTTCGTTGAGCGTGCCCAGGTCGGACGTTTCAACGGCCGAGGCGTGGACGAAAACGTCCTTGCCGCCGTCGTCAGGGGCGATGAAGCCATAGCCCTTGGTGGAGTTATACCATTTTACAGTGCCGGTAGCCATTTTGAGACCTCCGTTAGGCGTTGACCGCCGGAAGAGGTTCCGGATCGGCCTGTCGGGTCTGAATGGATCGGCTTTGGACCTCGGTGCGCGATGCAAAGGGGCAGCAGCGTTTCGCAGTGAGATCGACGAAGCCCCAAATGGGCGCTTTGCCGCCAAATAGCAAGCTCGGTGTTTCCCGACAGCAAAACGGCGGCGAAGGCTCTCGCCCCCGCCGCCGTCGAAATCATGCGCCGGTGAGGGCGCGTGAACTCAGCCTTCGGTCTTCAGCTGACCAGCGGATTCCTTGCCCGAACGCTTGTCGCGCTCGATTTCGTAGGAAACCTTCTGGTTTTCATCCAGGCCGCGCAGGCCCGCCTGTTCGACGGCCGAGATGTGGACGAAAACGTCCTTGCCGCCGTCGTCAGGCTGGATGAAGCCGTAGCCCTTGGTTGAGTTGAACCATTTTACAGTGCCGGTAGCCATTTTCAGGACCTCCGCTAGCAGTTGGCCACAAGGAAAAGCCCCTGCGGTCTGTCGGGTCTGAAAGGAGCGGCTAGACCTCAGTGCGAAAGCAGAGGGTGGCGTTTCGCAGAGAGCTCGACAAAACGCTTTTGGACCGGCGGCGCGCCAAAATCAAGGCGGGCGTCCAGCCTGGCTATTCGGCCGCTTCGCCCTCTGGAGCGGCGACATAGTGTTCCTGGCAAAGCTTGCGCAGGGCGGCCGTAAGGGTCGGGCCGTACAGGGAGTCCTGGATGCGCTCGAAGCCCTCTGACTGAAGGGCCTGTTTGATCTCGCCGACGGTGCGACAGCCGCCGCCGCGCGCCAGTTCATAGGCGCGTTCAAGGGTCGTGGGACGATGGTTGCTCATCTTCCCTAAATAGGGCGCTCAGCGGGAAAAGCGAGAAAAGGATCGCGGCGTCAGAAGGCGACGCTTATCCCCGCCACGAGGGCGTCCGCATATTGCTCGCCCGGCACATCGGCGTCGGTGGCGTAGTAGCGCAGGTCGGCGTCGATGTGGTCGGTGACGGCGTAGGTGACCCCCGCGTTCCAGGCCGTGTAGTCGAGGCTGTTGTCCTGCTCGCGACGACCGATCGCGGCCGTGCCTTCCAGCTTGTCGGTGAAGTCCCAGCCGAGGCGTGCCTCGACCCAGGTCCAGGCCTCGGTTCCGCCCATGCCGTCAGGCGAATACTGGAAGCGGACGCGTCCGCTGGCCGGACCGATCGAGCGTTTGACGTCGGCGGTCAGTTCCCAGGCGTTGTCATCATAGCCGGAGGCGGCGTCGATCTGGGACTTGTAGGTGGCGTTGAGGTCGAGGTCGAAGCCGGCGATCTCAGGCCGGACACCCGCGCCGATCTCCACTTCCAGATCAGAGCCGCTGGAGCTCTGGATGGTCTGGAATCCGGAGCCGGCGTAAATCAGGCCCGAGGCGTTCTCCCATTCGGCCTCGCCCCAGACGAAGGCTTCGCCGTCGGTCTTGGAGGCGCCCTTGGAGCGGTTGTCCGTGGCCGCGCCGACGGCGAAGGACCAGCTGCCGGAAGGGGAGGGCGCCTCCTGGGCGGCGGCGCCGCCGCCGGCCGTGGCCAGCAAGGCGGTCGCCGCGGCGGCGGTCGTCAGGGTGCGGAGCATGTGAGTCGCCTTGTTTGAACGAGGCGGGGTCTAGAGCCGGTTCTTGTCGAATTTATCACAGGCTTGCGAATGTTCCTCGCGCAGCCGGGCGACCAGCGCCGCCACCGGCAGCACGTCGCGCACCCCCGCGGATCCCTGACCGGCGGACCAGACGGTCTTCCAGGCCTTGGCTTCGTCGGCCATGTCGAGCTTGTGCTCGGGCAGGGACTTCGGATCGATGCCGTTGGCGACCAGCGACGGCGTCAGGAAATTGGCCGGAATGCCTGAGACAGCGGGGGTGTAGGTGATGTCCGAGGCGCCGGCCTCGACGATCATCTGCTTGTACTCGGACTGGGCCATCGACTCGGTCGTCGAGATGAAACGGGTGCCCATATAGGCGAAGTCGGCGCCCATCATGGTCGCCGCCGCCACGTCCCCGCCGGTGGACAGGCAGCCCGACAGGATGATGGTCCCGTCGTAGAAGGAGCGCACCTCCTCGACCAGGGCGAAGGGGTTGACCACGCCGGCGTGGCCGCCCGCGCCGTTGGCCACCAGAATCAGGCCGTCGACGCCCGCCTGGGCCGCCTTCCTCGCATGACGGACATTGGCGATGTCGTGGAACACCACGCCGCCGTAGCCGTGAACGGCGTCCACCACGTCCCGTACCGCGCCCAGCGAGGTGATGATCAGCGGCACCTTCTCCTCGACCGAAACCATCATGTCGGACATCAGCCGCGGATTGGTCGGATGGACGATGTGGTTGACGCCATACGCCGCGGCGTCGGGGTTCAGCCGCGCCTTGATCTCGTGCAGCCACTCCCGATAGCCCTCGGTCGAGCGCTGATTCAGCGACGGGAAGGTCCCGATCACCCCGGCGTTGCAGGCCTCGACCACCAGACCCGGCCCCGAGACCAGGAACATGGGCGCGGCGATGACCGGCAGCTTCAGTCCCTTTTGCAGCGATGCCGGAATGGCCATGGCGGTGCTCCCCGTTGTCTTTGACTACGGATAGCGGGGTGACTGCGGGGAAAGCAAGTTGGGGCGAGGGGTGTTGGGAGTGGGATGTGGGGTGTGGAAAAGAGAAGAAGGAAGGGGGACGGGTGGGGGCTTGGCGTCCGTCGCCAGAGACAACTGTGAACCCCACCCCCCACCCCCCACCCCCCACACCCCGAGGATGACGCCGACAGGCGAACCAGCTACAGCGCCTGCATGACCACCGACACCTCAGGCCTGCACCAGCTCGGCCAGCACACCGTCCAGCCCACATCGCCGGAAACGGCCGAGCTGGAGCGGGTGCCCAACCCCCATCCGGGGATGCTGTATCTGACCCGGTTCACGGCGCCGGAGTTCACCAGCCTGTGCCCGGTGACGGGCCAGCCGGACTTCGCCCATATCGTCATCGACTATGCGCCGGGCGACTGGCTGGTCGAGTCCAAAAGCCTGAAGCTGTACCTGACCGCCTTCCGCAACCACGGCGCCTTCCACGAGGACTGCACCGTCGCCATCGGCAGGAAGATCGCCGACCTGCTGCAGCCGAAATGGCTGAGGATCGGGGGGTACTGGTACCCGCGCGGCGGCATCCCGATCGACGTCTTCTGGCAGACTGGCGCGCCGCCGGAGGGGCTGTGGCTGCCGGATCAGGGCGTGCCGGCGTACCGCGGGCGGGGTTAGGGGGCCGCATCCGAGACTTTCGGAAAGCCTGCTTCCGGCGGGTAGGTCCCGCCGCCGTGCGCCGTCAGAGATGGGTCCTGAAGAAACGGATCATCTCGCGGTTCAGGGCTTCGTGAAATGCGGCGCGGTCGAAGTCGGGGGTCGGGGCGCAGATCATCGGGGCGTTGGCGGCCAGTTCGGGTGAGCAGGGCGGCAGGAAGTCGAAATGGCCGGCACCCTCGACACGAATATACTCTGGCTGACGCGGCAGGGCGTCGCGCACCGGCTCGGCGTAGAAGGGCGAGGGCAGGATCTGGTCGCTCCCCGCCTGCCACAGCTGAACCGGCTGGGTTACATCGGCCAGGCCCTCACGCGTGAAGGTGAAGCCCAGCGCCGGGGCGGCGACGACAAGGGCCTTGAGGCGGGTGTCGTGCGGCAGGCGTGGCACGCTCCGGCCACCGGTCATCGTCTCTGGATGCCGGCCCACGAGGCGGCAATCATAGAAGGCCGGATTGGCTCGGCAGTGATCGACCAGTCGCGTCAGATCGGGATCGCCGCCCGCCGCCGCCAGCACGGTGAACCCGCCGGCGGAGTATCCAAATGCCCCGATCCGCCCAGCGTCGATCCCGGCCCGTCCTTCCCATTGGCCCAGCATGTGGTCGATCAGGACCGACAGCTGGCGGGTGCGGTCGACGACATCGGTGGCGCGGCTCTGGTCGCGCCAGTTGTCGCCGGTGTGGGTCAGCGTCGCGACAATGAATCCGGCCTTGGCTAGGGCCTGGGCCGTGTCGCTGTGACTGCGAAAATCGCCGCCGTTGCCATGGGAGATGACGATAAGCGGGCGCGGTGCCGTGGCGGCCTCGGCCGGATACCAGACGCCCGCCTCGATGGCGGGCTGATCGCCGTCAATCAAGGTCAGGCGAGAGAAGGCCACGCCGTCCCGGATCGACGGACCCACCTGCGCAGCCGGCTGCGGGGCGGTTTGGGGCGGGCTCGGGGCCGCAGTCGTGGCGGCTGTGGCGCAGGAGGCCAGCAGGACGGAAGCGGCGGCGATCAGGGAGGCTGTGGACATTGAAAGGGCTTTCGGCGGCAGGTGATGGGGCTGTGTAAGGCCGCTCCAGGTCAGCGCGCCAGCGAAGATGGGCGAACGGGCGAACGGGTTCGTGGCCGGGCGAACGGCTGCAATCGCCCGCAGCGCTTGCTAGGGTGGCGCCATGGGATCGACTCGGGCGAAGGACAGGCGATGGCGCCCGGCGGCGGTGGGTTTCGCCGTCTCGACCGCCATTGGGCTGACGCTTGGCGCGATCGGTCCGTTCGGCAGCTATCTGAACGGGTCCTTGCCGGTGCGCGCGGCCTATTGGGTGGTCTGTCTGTGGGGCGGATGGCTGGCCTTCGGCGTCAGCCTGCCGATCCTGAAGCGGTGGGCGAACGGCCGCGGTATTTCGGCCTGGCTGTGGACCCCGCCGGCCATCGCCGTCTTGACCCTCCTGCCAGCCGTGCTTAGCCGGGCGCTGGCGGTCAGGCTGTGGCCCGTGGTCGGTGAGGTCGGCTGGCTGGAATGGTATGGCCAAGGCCTAGTGATCAGCACCCTGGCGACCTTGGGCATGTTGTGGGCCGTGCGATCTCGCGAGGCCGTCCCCGCAAGACCCGACACATCTTCCGCCGACCCGCGTGATCGGCTGCCGCGACGCCTGGGTCGGACGGTGCTGTGTCTGCAGATGGAGGATCACTACGTCCGGGTGCACACGCCGCAGGGCTCCGCCCTGGTGCTGATGTCCCTGTCCCAGGCGATGGCGGGACTGAAGAACGTCGAGGGCGTGCAGACCCACCGCTCCTGGTGGGTGGCGCGTGCGTCCATCGCCGGCGTGGTCGAGGACGGGCGCAAGCTGCGACTGCGGCTGACCGACGGTCTGGAGGTTCCAGTCTCCCGGGCGCGGGTCGGGGCCTTGCGGGAAGAGGGCTGGCTGGCTGCGGCGTCCGCGAACTGATCCGTTCCGGCGGGGGAGGATGGCGGGACCCGGGATCCCGGCGAACGGATACCCGGTCGTCGCCGCCCGTGCTCCGTGGAGCTGGATCAGATGTTCGGTGTGCTAGTCGCGCCGCGAGGCTAAACTGCTCGCGTGACCGAATCCCCCCGCCTCCCCCTCGAAACCTGGGGCCGCCACTGGTTGCTCCGCCTCCAGACCGCGGCCGACCGCCGCGCCTGGTCCCGCTACGCCTTCGAATTCCTGATGTTCGGGATCAAACAGGGCTGGGCCTGTCTGTTCGGCGGGGCGATGCTGGCGCTGCTGCTGGGGACGCATCTGTGGTGGCCGGACAACGCGCCGGTCAGCCGGTACGACTTTCTTGTGGTCGGGGCACTGGCGATCCAGGCAGCCATGCTGGCGTTGAAGCTGGAGAGTTGGGAGGAGGCGAGGGTGATCTTCGTTTTCCACGTCGTCGGCACCATCATGGAGCTGTTCAAGACGCAAGCCGGCTCGTGGATATACCCGGAGGACAGCATCCTGCGCATCGGCATGGTGCCGCTGTTCTCGGGCTTCATGTATGCGGCGGTCGGGAGTTACATCGCCCGTATCTGGCGCATCTTCGACATCCGGTTCCGCCACTATCCGCCGCTGTGGACGACCTGGGTTCTGGCGGCGGCGATCTACGTCAATTTCTTCGCCCATCACTGGCTGCCGGACGTCCGGCTCGGTCTGTTCGCCCTTACGGCGGTGCTGTTCGGGCGCGGCTGGTTCTATTTCACGCCGGACCGGGCGCGGCGGCGGATGCCGTTCCTGCTGGGGTTCTTCCTGGTCGCGGTGTTCATCTGGCTGGCCGAGAATCTGGGCACCTACGCCCGGGCCTGGGTCTATCCGGGGCAGGACGACGGCTGGGAAATGGTGTCGGTCGCCAAACTGGGCAGCTGGTTCCTGCTGATGATGATCAGCGTGGTGCTGGTGTCGCTGGTGCATCGGCCGGAAGAGGAGGTTCCAGGTTCCAGGGTCTAGGGGCTAGGGAAGATGCATCAGGCCGGTTACACCGGTGATCCTCCCTGGAACCTAACCCCTAGAACCTAGCCCCTGCATGACCACCACCACCACCGACGTCGTCATCCTGGGCGGGGGCCACAACGGGCTGGTCTGCGCCTTCTATCTGGCGAAGGCCGGGCTGAAGGTCACGGTGCTGGAGCGGCGGCACGTCGTCGGCGGGGCGGCGGTGACGGAGGAGTTCCATCCGGGATTCCGTAACTCGACCGCCAGCTACACCGTCAGCCTGCTGAATCCGAAGGTCATCGCCGACATGGAGCTGGCCCGGCACGGCCTGACCGTGGTTGAGCGCAAGGTCTCCAACTTCCTGCCGTTCGATGACGGCCGCCATTTCCTCGCGGGCGAGGGGCGGACGCAGGGAGAACTGGCCAAATTCTCGGCGCGCGACGCCGAACGTCTGCCTGAATACGAGGCGCGGCTGGAGGTCGTGGCGGCGGTGCTGCGCGACTGGATCCTGAAGGCTCCGCCCAACATGGTGGAAGGCGGCTGGATGGCCATGCTGCCCGAACTGTTGAAGGGCGCGTCGCTGGGCAAGCAGGCGGCGGGGCTGGACGTCACGGGGCGGCGCGACCTGCTGGACCTATTCGCCAAGTCGGCGGGCGACTGGCTGGACGGGTGGTTCGAGAGCGATCCGATCAAGGCCCTGTTCGGTTTCGACAGCGTCGTCGGCAACTACGCCAGCCCCTATACGCCGGGCTCGGCCTATGTGTTGCTGCACCATGTCTTCGGCGAGGTGAACGGTCGCAAGGGGGTGTGGGGCCACGCCATCGGCGGCATGGGCGCTATCACCCAGGCCATGGCCGCCGCCTGCGCCGAACAGGGCGTCGAGGTGCGGCTGGAGACGCCGATCGCATCGGTCCTGACCGAAAAGGGCAGGGCTGTCGGCGCGGTGACCGAGGCCGGGGATGTGGTGCGAGCGCGGGCGGTGGTGTCGAACCTGCATCCGCGCCTGCTGTTCGAACGGTTCGTGGACGACGCGTTCGTACCGGCGGACTTCAAGGAGAGGATCGGGAATTACCAGTCCGGTTCCGGGACGTTCCGGATGAACGTCGCCCTGTCCGAGCTGCCGAGCTTCACCGCCCTGCCGGGGACGGGCGACCACCTGACCGCGGGGATTATCATGGCGCCGTCGCTGGCCTATATGGACCGGGCCCATGCCGAGGCGCGGCTGAACGGCTGGTCGTCGAAGCCGATCGTCGAGATGTTGATCCCCTCGACCCTGGACGACAGTCTGGCTCCGGCCGGACAGCATGTCGCCAGCCTGTTCTGCCAGCATGTCGATCCGGCGCTGGGCGACGAACACCGCGACACGGTGGCGGACCTGATGATCGAGACGGTCGACGGCCATGCGCCTGGGTTCAAGGCGTCGGTGGTCGGGCGGCTGGCGCTGGGTCCGCGCGATCTGGAGCGGCGCTTCGGTCTGGTCGGCGGCGACATCTTCCACGGCAAACTCAGCCTGGACCAGCTGTTCAGCGCCCGCCCGGTGCTGGGGCACGCGGATCACCGGATGCCGGTGCCCGGACTGTATCTGTGCGGATCAGGGGCGCATCCGGGCGGCGGCGTCACCGGCGCGCCGGGACACAATGCGGCGCGCGCGGTGCTGAGGGATTTGAGGCAGTAGGCAACAGGCATCAGGCAATGGCGGAGGCCCGGGCGCCGCCTCTGCACGCCAAACGGAAGACGTCTCTGTTGCCTGATGCCTGATGCCTGGCCCTAAACCTGCTCCACCCCCATCGCCTTCATCAGCGCTGCGCGGATGGCGCTTTCGGTAAAGGGCTTCTGCACCGTGGAATGGCCGCGCCATTCGTCGGGCAGGCCGCTTTCGCCATAGCCGGTCGAGAAGACGAAGGGCACGCCGCGGGCCTTCAGCGCCTCGGCGATCGGAAACACCTGACGGCCGGCGACATTGACGTCGAGCAGGGCGGCGTCCAGCGGCCCCGGGTCGGCGACCAAGACCAGTCCTTCCTCAACCGTCCCCGCAGGACCGACCGGGACGCAGCCCATGTCCTCGAGGATGGTTTCCAGCAGCATGGCGACGAGCGCCTCGTCTTCCACCAACAGGACGCGGCGGGCCGAGAGCGGTTGGCTCATGAATGTTTTCCTCGATCAGGCGAACGGAAAATGACCGTGCCCGGCTACGCGAATGCGTAATGGACTTCGATCGCGTCCGCCAGTTGCTGTTTTCGGCGTCGGGTGCTGTCCGGATGGCCATTGGGGGCCGGAGCCGGTTAGGGTCGATCGATGATCCTCGCCTCCATCCTCACAGCGGCGGTGCAGATGATGACTCCGGCTTCGCCTTCCGATCCAACCCCTCGCGCCACGGTCGAGCAGGGACGGCTGGTCGGCCGGCAGGCGGACGGCGTCGCCAGCTTCAAGGCCATTCCCTACGCCGCGCCGCCGGTCGGGCCGCTGCGCTGGCGTCCGCCGCAACCCGCCAGGCCGTGGTTGGGAGACCGCGATGCGGGCCAGGTCGGCGCCATCTGCATCCAGCCGCCGTCCAACGGCGACCCGGGCGTCGGCCCCCTGCCGATGAGCGAGGACTGTCTGACGCTGAATGTCTGGACGCCGGAGACCCGCGGCGCCGAGCCGTTGCCGGTCATGGTCTGGATCCACGGCGGCGGATACAACAACGGCTCGGGCACGGCGGCGCTGTACGACGGGACCAGACTGGCGCGGCGGGGCGTGATGATCGTGACCGTCAATTATCGGCTGGGGCGGCTGGGCTTCTTCGATCATCCGGCGCTGGCGGCGGATCGGGCGCCGGATGAACCCGGCGGCAACTACGGTCTGATGGACCAGATCGCGGCCCTTGGGTGGGTGCGCGACAATGCGGCGGCCTTCGGCGGCGATCCCTCGAATGTGACGATCTTCGGCGAGTCGGCGGGCGGCGTCGCCGTGACCCAGTTGATGGTCGCCCGGTCCGCGCGCGGCCTGTTCCACAGAGCGGTGGTGCAGTCGGGCATGGGGCGACAGCGGTCGGCCGAACTGGCGCTGGATCGCCCCGGTCGTCCCTCGGCGCAGTCGCTGGGACGGGCCTGGGTGCGCGGCGCGGGCCTGCCGGGGGAGGTGACGGCGGAGGACTTGCGCGCTGTTCCGGCGGAGCGGCTGCTTGGCCCCATGCCTGCCTTTTACAGCGAAAATCTGATCGTCGACGGCGTCGTGTTGACCGAGGACGTGGTCGAGGCCTTCGCCGCGGGACGGCAGGCCTCCGTGCCGCTGATCCTCGGCGCCAACAGCGCCGAGTTCTGGTGGATCAGGCCGTCCGACGCCGGCGCCTATGGCCGTACGGACGACGCCATGACGGAGGCCGAGCATGAGGCCCTGTTGGGGGCGTATGGCGGGCCGGAGGGCTATGACCAGCACGTCGTCAGTGACCTGGTCTTCAATGAGCCCTTGCGCCATCTGGCGCGACTGCACGCGGCCAACGGGCATCCGACGTATCTGTACCGGTTCGACGTGGTGGCGGAGTCCAACCCCGAGCCCAGCGGCGGCGCCACCCATGCGTCGGAGCGGCCCTATGTGTTCGACAATCTGCTCACCGTCGGGCGGCCGATGGGCGAGCGGGACGACCGGGTGGCGGACGCCATGGCCGGTTACTGGACGACCTTCGCGGCGAAAGGCGACCCGAACGCTCCCGGGCGTCCCGTGTGGCCGGAGTTCGGGGCCGAGCGGGACCGGTTGCTGGAGTTCACCAATGACGGGCCCGTGGCGGCTCCGATCCCGCTCGCTCACCGGATGGACCTGATCGAGGCCTTCTACGGACGGCTGCGATAAGCGGTGGTCGCCCTCCCTGCTTCGGGAGGGAGACAGTCACAGCGTGCCCAGCACCGCGCCGTGGGTCTTGATCACCTCGGCATAGAGCAGGCCGGAGTCCTTGATGGTCCGCTCCTGCGTCTGGAAATTCACGTGGGTGATGCCGAACCGCTTGGAATAGCCCAGCGACCATTCCAGATTGTCGAGCAGGGACCAGGCCATATAGCCGCGGATATCGACGCCCTTGCCGATGGCGTCGTGCAGGGCCTTGAGGTGGTTCTTCAGATATTCGACGCGCATCGGATCGTGGACGCGACCGTTGATGGCGTGGGGCGGATCGTACCAGGCGGAGCCGTTCTCGGTGACCATCAGCGGCAGGCCGTTGGTCTGTTCGTGCAGCCAGACGAGGGTATCGGTCAGGGCGGGGGGATAGACCTCCCAGCCGGTCTCGGTGTGGGCGTGCTGGATCTGTTTCACGGGGCGGGCGCGCACCGGCCAGGCATCGGGCGCGTTCTCGGGCACCGAGCGGGTGTACCAGTTCAGCCCCATCCAGTCGGTCGGCTGGGCGATCAGGTCGAAGTCTTCCTGCGGAAACTCGCGATAGGCCTCGCCATAGACGTCCTTCAACTCCGCGGGATAGCCGCGGCCCATCAGGGGGTCGAGGAACCAGCGGTTCATCTGGGCCTCAGCGCGTTTGCGCGCGGCCTCGTCCTCGGGCTTGTCGCTGGCCGGGTATTTCGGCTCGATGTTGAGGACGATGCCGATCTGGCCCATCTCGCTTTTTGGGCCGACCTCGCGGAACCGCTTCACCGCCGCGCCATGCGCGCGCAAGACGTTATGGCCGGCGATCATGGCTTCGAAGGCCGACTTGTGGCCGGGTGCGAGGGCGCCGTGCAGATAGCCGCCGTCGACGATGACCCACGGCTCGTTGATCGTGCCCCAGGTCTTGACCCGGCCCTTGAACTTCTCGAACAGGACCTGGCCGTAGTCGGCGAACCAGTCGGCGATGTCGGGGTTCAGCCAGCCGCCGCGATCGTCCAGCGCCGCCGGCAGGTCCCAGTGATACAGGGTGCAGAGCGGCTCGATGCCCTTCTCGAGCAGGCCGTCGATCAGCTTGTCGTAGAAGTCCAGGCCCCTGGCGTTGATGGCCCCGCGCCCCTCCGGCATCACCCGGCTCCAACTGACCGAGAATCGGTAGGCCTGCAGGTTCAGGCGGGTCATCAGCGCGATGTCTTCGCGCCAGCGGTTGTAGTGGTCACAAGCTACGTCGCCGGTGTCGCCGTTCAGCATCATCCCGGGGGTGTGACTGAACCGGTCCCAGATCGAGGCCCCCGCGCCGTCCGCCATGGACGAGCCTTCAATCTGGTAGGCAGCCGTCGCGGCCCCCCACAGAAAACCCTCAGGAAACCGATAGTTGTCTGTGTTATTTGAAGTCATAGTGCAAAGCCTTGAAGAGCGGTAACGCAGACTGGAAGCCCGGTTTGGCGGCGGTCGGTACGCGTGTCACGCCGTCAGCACAACCTCGGTGTGGCCAAACTAGGGCACTTGCGGGGTCCATGGCTAGTGTGTCATGTAATCGGTTACACGGTTTTTTCGGACGGACTCGCGCAAAGCGGGCCGGGACTGGAAACGCTCAGGGAGGATGGACTTTGGCGCTGAAGGCGATCCAGCATATCTGCGTGGCGGCGGCGGCATGAAGGCCGCCACGATTCGCGACGTCGCCGACCGGGCCAGTGTGTCCGTCGCCTCTGTTTCGCGCGTCCTGAACGGCGCCGGGCCGGTGACCGAGGCGACCAGGAAGCGGGTATTCGAGGCCGCCGAGGCGCTGCAGTACGTACCCCACTCCGGCGCGCGCAGCCTGTCGACCAGCAAGACCCAGACGATCGGCGTGATCCTGCCGGACCTGTACGGAGAGTTCTTCTCCGAACTGATCCGCGGCATGGATGTGGCCGCCCGGTCGTTGGGCTATCACCTGATCGTCTCCAGCTCGCATGACGACGCGGAGGAAGCCTCCGCCGCGATCCGTTCCATGCGTGGACGGGTCGATGGCCTGATCGTGCTGTCGCCCCATCTCGACGCCGCCAATCTCGCCGCAGGCCAGGCCGGGCGCACGCCGATCCTGCTGATGAACGGCGGCGCCGACGCGGGCCGGCCCTCCATCGTCGTCGACAACCACGGCGGCGCCGTTCTGGCGGTCGAGCATCTGGTCGCCACGGGCCGCCTTCGCATCGCCCACATCGCCGGTCCGGCCGGCAACCTCGAAGCCGAGGCGCGTCTGGCCGGCTATCTCGAGGCGATGGCGCGAGCGGGCCTGCCGACATCGGTCGTCGAGGGGGCGTTCACCCAGTCGTCGGGCCAGGCTGCGGGCGCGGCGCTGGCGCGACGCGAACCGCGCCCGGACGCGGTCTTCGCCGGCAACGACAACATGGCCGTGGGCGCCATGCTGGCGCTGCAGGACGCGGGTCTGCGCGTCCCGGAAGACATCGCCATCATCGGCTTTGACGATGTCCCCCTCGCCGGCCTCGTCCGACCCGCCCTGACCACCCTGAGAATTCATATCGCCGAGACCGGACGAAACGCGCTTGAGCGACTGGTCCGCCTCATTAACGCAGCGGGCGAAGCCGTCGCCGACACCGCCTGCGAGATCGTGCGCCCTGAACTGGTCGTACGCCCATCAAGCAATCCGGCGACACAACACCAAGCCCAATCCGGCCCATCCAACTCCGGCGGACGCCTTCGCGCCCTTGCCGAAACGCCATCTCTAAAGGGGGAGAATTCCTGATGACCCGCAAGTCCATCCAGTATCTGGGGGCCGCCTCGGCTCTCGCCATGGCCGTCTCGCTGGCCTGCGCCGGCGGGGCCTCGGCCCAGGGCGCCACGTCCACCCTCCGGGGGACGATCTATGAAGGCCTGGCGGTCGAGACCGGCGGCAGCATCACGGCGACCGAAGTCGCTACCGGCTATGTCAGCCGGGGCCGGATCGGCGACGACGGCGGCTATGTGCTCTCGGGTCTGCGTCCCGGCACCTACCGCATCAACGTCACGACGGCGGACGGCCAGTCGGTCGAGGATCTGATCACCATCGCCCTGGGCCAGGTGGCCACGCTCGATCTTGATGTGGCCCCGGTTGTAACCGGTTCCAGCGACGCTGGCGCATCCGAACTGGATGATGTGATCGTCACCGGCCGCCGCATCTTCGAGGTGCGGACCTCGGAAGTCGCGACCAACGTCAGCCAGACCCAGATCAACAACCTGCCGCAGATCAGCCGCAACTTCCTGAACTTCGCGGCGCTCGCGCCCGGCGTGCGGGTCACCGAGGGCGAGACCGAACGCACCATCTCCGCCGGGGGCCAGGGCGCCTCGGCCATCAACGTCTTCATCGACGGCCAGAACCAGAAGTCGACCATCATCGACGGCGGCGTCGGCGGTCAGGACGACAGTCGCGGCAACCCCTTCCCGCAGGTCGCCATCCAGGAGTTCCGGGTCATCTCCCAGAACTTCAAGGCCGAGTTTGAGCAGGCCTCGTCCTCGATCATCACCTCGGTGACCCGTTCTGGCACCAACGAGCTGACCGGCGACGCCTTCATCACCTATCAGGACAGCGACTGGACCTCTGAAGACTACCAAGGCCGCGAAGTGGGCGTCGAGCGGCTACAGTACGGCGGTTCGGTCGGCGGACCGATCATCGAGGATCGGCTGCATTTCTTCGGCGCCTATGAGCGCAAGGACGAGACCCGCCGCAACACCGTCGCCCTGTTCCGTGCGGCCTACGCGCCGTTGTTCGGCGCCGACACCGGGACCTTCGACGCGCCGTTCGAGGAAGACCTGTTCTTCGGCAAGCTGTCCTGGTCGATCGACGACCGTCAGCGCCTCGACCTCAGCGCCACCTACCGCACCGAGGCCGATATCCGCGACTTCGGCGGCAACAACGCCTACAGCCGCGCCAACGAGATCAATACCGATGTTTCCTCGGTGGTCTTGCGCCACCAATACCAGGGCGACGGCTTCCTCAACGAGGCCCAGTTCGACATCTATGAGTACAATTACAATCCGACGGCTCTGAACTTCTCCGACTACGGCCGGTCGTACGTCATCTTCCGGGACGACAACGGTGGCCTGCCGGGCTTCCAGTACAACGTGTTCAACCGCGAAGACACGGTGTTCAACACCGGCGGCCAGAGCAATAACCAGGACATCCGCCAGCGCAGCTTCACGTTCCGGGACGACCTGACGTTCAACGACATCGAATGGAACGGCCAGCACACCATCAAGATGGGTGTAAAATTTTCCGCCCAAAACATGTATGTGAACAAGCAGTTTGGCCGGAACCCGCAGTTCATCTTCGACGTCGACGCGCGGCCCGAGATCAACGGCAGTCGGGACATCCCGGTCCGTGTCGAACTGGGAACCGCCGTCGCGCCCGCCGATGTTGATAACAATGTCTTCGGCCTCTACATCCAGGACGACTGGCAGATTTCCAGCCAACTGGAGGTGAACCTCGGCCTGCGCTGGGACTATGAGGACAACGCCGTCAACAACGACTATTCGACGCCCGCCGCCATCCGCGACACGCTGAACAGAATCCAGGCCCTGCCGGGTTACGACTTCCCCTCCTACTTCAACCCGGCTGACTACATCACCGACGGCCGTGACGCCTTCACCGGCGCCTTCCAGCCGCGCATCGGCTTCTCGTACGACGTCTTCGACGACGAACGGACGGTGATCTTCGGCGGCGCCGGTCGCTACTACGACCGGGTCGGCTTCAACTTCGCCTTCGACGAGCGCTTCAAGCCCTTCCAGTTCAACAAGGAGATCTTCTTCTCCGTGGCCGGCGGCATGCGCGGCGGCGTCAACACCGTCGCCTGGAACTCGACCTATCTGACTCCGGCCGGCCTCGATCCCCTGCTGGCCGCAACGCCGGGGTCCGGCGAAATCTTCCTGATCAACAACGACATGGAGCCGCCGCGGACCGACCAGTTCAACCTTGGCATCCGCCAGAAGTTCGGCGACTTCCAGACCGCCCTGACCTTCGCCTACGGCAAGACCGAAAACCTGTTCGCCTGGTATATCGCCAACGCCGGTTCGGAGACGGGCAACCGCTTCTCGGGTCCGACGCCCGGTTCGGTCGGACATCCGGAGTTCCGCAACCTGATCTTCTTCGGCAACAACGACGCCGAACAGACCTTCAAGGCCATGTATCTGACGATCGACAAGCCGTTCGACACCGACAGCGGCTGGGGGATGCAGTTCACCTACACCCTGTCGGAAGCCGAGCGTAACGGCAGTCGCGACAACGGCCTCACCGGCTTCGACTTCGACTACAACCGCCCGGGCCTGTCTCCGACCTTCCCGACCAACCAGGACGAACGGCACCGGATCGTGGCGTCGGGCATCGTCGCCCTGCCGTTCGACTTCCGCCTTTCAGGCATCCTGACCCTCGGCTCGGGCCTTCCCTTCCACCAGTACGTCTGCCCGAGAGCATCCAATCCGGACATCTGCTGGAACGGCGGCCGGCCGGACAAGGAGGACTTCCTCTTCTTCCCGAACTCCTTCGCCTTCCGCCAGGTCGACCTGCGCCTGACCAAGTCGTTCGAGGTGTTCAATGGCCAGTCGGTCGAACTGATCCTGGACGCGATCAACGTGTTCAACTTCGAGAACTACTCCAACTTCGAACAGTGCCTGTGCTCGTCGGAATACCGCGCACCGCGCGGACAGTTCCTGCCGACCCGCAGCTTCCAGATCGGCATGCGCTACCGCTGGTAGGTCCTGCCCGAGCCTGACGGCCGTCCCCCGATCCTGACGGGGGGCGGTCGACTTTTTTGACCGTCGTGCGTTGGAGTATGAGGATGGAGCCCATGAATCGTCGTCGGTTTCTTATGGGTTCCACGGTCGCCGGCGCGACGGCGCTGGGCGTTTCGGCCTGCGGACCGATGGCTGGCCTTGAAGCGATGCGGCCGATGTCGGCGCGGATCGACCCCGAAATTGACGAACTGCAGGAACGCACCTTCCGCTGGTTCACCCATGTCACCAACCGGTCCAACGGTCTGACGCCGGACCGCTGGCCGACCGAGTCCTTCTCGTCGGTGGCCGCCGTCGGCTTCGCCCTGACCTGCTGGCCGGTCGGGGTCGAGCGGGGCTGGATCACCCGGGCCGAGGCGCGCGAGCGCACCCTGACCACCATCCGCTTCTTCCATGATGCGCCTCAGGGGCCGCAGGCGACCGGCGTCACCGGCTACAAGGGCTTCTTCTATCATTTCCTGGACATGGGGACCGGCCACCGGTTCGGCCGCACCGAACTGTCGACAGTAGACACAACCCTGCTGGTCGCAGGCATGCTGTTCGCGGCGCGCTGGTTCGACGGTGACCATGCTGACGAGGCCGAAATCCGGCGGCTGGCCCAGGCGGTCTATGACCGGATTGAATGGGACTGGGCGGTCGTCCGGCCCAACCGCATCTCGATGGGCTGGCACCCGGAGACCGGGCATATTCCGCATGACTGGCATGTCTATAACGAAGGGATGCTGGTCCTGCTGCTGGCCATCGGCAGCGCGACCCATCCGGTTCCGGCTTCCGTCTGGGACGAATGGTGCAGCGTCTATGACCGCAGCTGGACCGATCGCTGGGGTCCGCCGCACCTGGCCTTCGCGCCCCTGTTCGGGCACCAGTACAGCCAGATGTACGTCGACTACCGCGGCATCCGCGACGCCTGGCTGCGGGCCAAGTCGGCCGAGATCGGCGCGTTCGACTATTTCCAGAACAGCGTCCGCGCGGTCGAGGCCCAGCAGAAATACGCCATCGACAACCCGCTGGGCTGGGCCGGCTATTCGGCCGAGGTCTGGGGCCTGACGGCCTGCGACGGCCCCGGCGATTTCAAACAGGTGATCGGCGGGCGCGAGCGCGAGTTCTTCAGCTATTCCGCGCGTGGCCCGGGCGACCGCGACGACGGCACGATCGCGCCGACGGCGGCCATGGCCTCGATGCCGTTCGCCCCGGCCGCGGTCACCGCCTGTCTGAAGGCGCTGAAGGCGCGGTACGGGGCAGGAGTTTATACCGAATACGGCTTCCTCGACTCTTTCAATCCGACCCTGACGGAACATGAGGGCCGGTTGCAGCACGGACGGATCGTGCCGGGCGTGGGTTGGGTCGACGGCGACTACCTGGGCATCGACCAAGGCCCGATCGTCATCATGATCGAGAACCATCGCTCCGACGCTGTCTGGAAGCGGATGCGGGGCGAGCCCAACCTGACGCGGGGGCTGAAGCGGGCCGGGTTCGACGGCGGTTGGCTGGACACCGTATGACAGCTCTCCGGCCGGATCGACGCGCGACGCTCGGCCTGCTGGCCGGGGCCGCCGCGTCCGGTGTGGCGGGCTGCGGTCGACGCGACGACGGAAGGACGCGCCTCTCTTTCTGGGCCATGGGCAATGAGGCGACCAATGTCCCGCAGATTTTGCCCGAGTTCGAACGGCTGAACCCCGGCATCACGGTCAATGTGCAAGCGCTGCCCTGGACCGCCGCCCATTCGAAACTCTTGACCGCCTATGCCGGATCGTCGCTGCCGGACCTCAGCCAGGTCGGCAACACCTGGGTGTCGGAAATGGCGGCGATAGGGGCGATCAGCCCGGTGCCGGCGTCGGCGGCGGACCTGCTGACCGACCAATTCCCGGCCGTTCTGGAGACCAACCGCATCGGCGGGCAGGTGGTGGGCACGCCCTGGTACGTCGACACCCGGCTGATCTACTACCGCTCCGACATGCTGGAACGGGCCGGCTTCGACGCCGTGCCCCAGACCTGGGACGGCTGGAAGGCCGCCATGCATGCGGTCAAGCGGGTCGCCGGTCCCGGGGCCTTCGCGGTTCTGCTGCCGGTCAATGAGTTCGAACAGCTGCTGACCTTCGGCCTGCAGGGGACCGAAGCGTTGCTGCGCGACCGCGACACACGCGGGAACTTCTCCAGCGCCTCCTTCATCGCCGCCCTGGAATTCTACAAGAGCCTGTTCGACGAGGGTCTGGCTCCGGTCGCCTCCTCGACGCAGATTTCCAACGTCTGGACCGAGTTCGAGCGGGGGTATTTCAGCTTCTATTTCTCCGGTCCCTGGACCATCGGCGAGTTCAAGGACCGGCTGAAGCCGACCACGCGCTGGATGACCTCGGGCGTGCCGGGACCGACGGGGCCGGGGGCCTCGGCGCCGGGCGGGTCGTCGCTGGTGGTCTATCGCCGTTCGCCGCATCAGGAGGCGGCGTGGAAACTGGTGCGCTTCCTGTCCGACCCGGCGGTGCAGGCGCGATTCAATGTCATCACCGGTGATCTGCCGGCGCGCGAGAGCGCCTGGGCCGCCCCCGGGGTCGCCAACGACCCCTATATCGCCGCCTTCAAGGGCCAGCTGGCGCGAGCGAAGGCCGTGCCCAAGGTGCCGGAATGGGAGCGGATCGTCACCGAGATGCAGATCGTCGCCGAGCGGATGGTGCGCGGCGAGTATATCCCCCGCGCCGCCGCCGCCGAGATCGACCGCCGCGCCGACCGGCTGCTGGAGAAGCGCCGCTGGATGATCGAACAGGGGAGGGCGGTATGAGCGCCACCGCCGTCATCGCCAAGCCCGTCCGCAAGGCCGGAACCCGTCGGTCGCGCGAGCGGGCGGCCTGGGGCTTCGTCGCCCCCTCCCTGATCGCCATCGGCGTCTTCTTCGCCATCCCCGTCTTTTCGGCCCTGCTGCTCAGCCTGACCGATTTCGACATCTACGCCCTGGCCGATATCGGCAACGTCCGCTTCGTTGGTCTGCAGAACTATGAGCGGCTGCTGGGCAATCCGCTGTTCTGGACGGCGATGAAGAACACCGGCCTGTTCGCCGTCATCGGCGTGCCGCTGTCGATCATCACCTCGCTGGGTGCGGCGGTGATCCTCAATGCGCGGGTGGTGAAGTGGCGGCCGCTGTGGCGGGTGATGTTCTTCGCCCCCTATGTCACCACCCTCGTGGCCACGGCGGTGCTGTGGAACTATCTGCTGCACACCAAATACGGCGTCATCAACTGGGCGATCCAAAGCCTCGGCCTGCCCGCCGTCGACTGGCTGGGCCAGCCCTCGACCTCGATCCCGGCCATCCTGATGTTCGTGGTCTGGAAGATCTTCGGCTACAATATGCTCATCTTCCTCGCGGTTCTGCAGACCGTGCCGGACGACCTCTACGAGGCCGCGCGCATCGACGGGGCCGGGCCGTGGAAGCAGTTCAAACACGTCACCCTGCCGGCCATCGCCCCGACCCTGCTGCTGGTCTCGATCATCTCGGTCGCCGGCTTCTTCCAGCTGTTCGCCGAGCCCTATGTGATGACCCAGGGCGGACCGGCGCAGTCCACCGTGACCGTGCTCTACTTCATGTACGAAGAGGGCTTCAAATGGTGGAACCTCGGCTCCGCCAGCGCCGTCGCCTTCGTGCTGTTCCTGTGCATCCTGGCTGTGACCCTGGTGCAGCTGGCGGTCGCCAAAAAGATGGGGGCCTACGAATGAGGGCCCGGACCGTCAATGCCATCCTGCTGAACCTCGCGGTGGCCTTCATCGCGTTGGCGGTCCTGTTCCCGCTGGCCTGGATGGTGTCGGTCAGCTTCATGTCGACCGGCGAGGCGGCGGTCTTCCCGCCGCCGTTGCTGCCCAGGACCTGGACGCTGGAACACTATCGCGACCTGTTCCTGACCCAGGGGATGGGCCGCTATCTGTGGAACAGCTTCGCCCTGGCCTCGATGGCCACCGGGCTGGCCCTGGCCTTCACCGTCCCGGCCGGCTACGCCTTCGCCAAACTGGCCTTCAAGGGCCGGGACAAGGTGTTCCAGCTGCTGGTTGCGGCCTTGGTGGTGCCAGCCCAGATCGGCACCCTGCCGCTGTTCCTGATGCTCAAGCAGTTGGGGCTGGTGAACACCTATGCCGGGGCGCTGGTGCCGTGGTTGGCCTCGATCTTCGGTCTGTTTCTCGTGCGCCAGTACGCGCTGAGCATCCCCGACGAGATGCTGGAGGCCGCCCGTATCGACGGCGCCTCGGAAGGCCAGATCTTCCGCCGCGTGGTCCTGCCGACCTTGCAACCGATCATCGTGACGCTGGCCCTGTTCGTCTTCCTGGGCAGCTGGAACGACTTCCTGTGGCCGCTGATCATCCTGACGGACCAGTCCAACTACACCCTGCCGGTGGCCTTGGCGGCCCTGTCGCGCGAGCATGTGCAGGACATCGAGATGATGATGGCCGGCGCCGTCATCACCGTCGCCCCGGTCCTGATCCTCTTCCTCGCCCTGCAACGCTACTACATCCGCGGCATGCTGGCCGGGAGCGTGAAGGGGTAGGTCCTCCTCCCCCAACGGGGGAGGAGGACCGCCTGAAAGGCGGTGGAGGGGTGTTTCCCCTCCACCGGTGTTCGGGGCTGGCGCCCCTCCACCATGCTTCGCATGGTCCCCCTCCCCTGAAGGGGAGGAACGATGGAGTCGAGCTGATGCTGTCTGCCCGTTCGCTGCTGGCCGCTGTCGCCGCCTTCGTTCTGGCGACCCCCGCCCACGCCCAGACCTCCCGCGTGCTCGACCCTTTCGAGACACTCACCTCTTGGGCCGCCGACGCCTCGACGGACGTGTCCTCGACCATTTCGACTGTCGAGGGCCACGACGGCCGGGCCATGCGGCTGACCTATGATTTCAACGGTCGGTCGGGCTACGCCTTTGCGGCTCGGGCCCTCGATCTGGACGTCCCCGAAAACTATGAGATCAGCTTCTGGCTGCGCGGCGAGATGGTGCCCAATACGCTGGAGATCAAATTCGTCGACGCCTCGGGCGACAACGTCCACTGGCGCCAGATCAGGGGCTTCAAGGCCAACGCCGAATGGACCCGCTATGCCATCAAGGCGCGCCAGATCATCTGGGCCTGGGGCCCGAACCCGGACCGCACCTTCCGCGGGGCCGAACGGATGGAGTTCGTGGTCACCGCCGGCGAGGGCGGGGCCGGCTGGATCGAGATCGACCAGCTGGAGCTGCGGGAGCTGCCGCCCGAACCCTCCGTGCCGCCACGGCCGGTCGCGAGCGCGACAAGCGAGGAAGGGCTGAACGTCGCCGCCCGCGCGGTGGACGACGATCCGGCGACGGCCTGGCGGTCGAGCGGGGCGGACGCGCAGAGCCTGACGCTGGACCTCGGCTATGAGCGCGAGTTCGGCGGCGTCACCCTGCGCTGGGCGGAGCGGGCGGCGGCCTCGCGCTACCGGCTGATGGCGTCTTCGGACCAGCGGGACTGGCGCGAGCTGGCGGCGGTGGCCGGTGGGGACGGCGGCGTCGACTGGCTGCGCACGCCCGAGGCCTCGGCGCGCTGGCTGCGGCTTGAGTTGCGTTCGCCGGTCCCGGCGGTCGGCGGCGATCGACCGATCGGTGCCTATGCGCTGAACAGCCTCGAGATCGAGCCCCTGTCGTTCGGCGAGAGCCCGACGGCCTTCATGCGCGCGGTGGCCGGGGAGAACCGTCGGGGCCTGTATCCGCGGGGTTTCGTCGGCGAACAGCCCTACTGGACCCTCGTCGGCGTCGACGGTGGCGGCGAGAGCGGGCTGATCGGCGAGGACGGGGCCATCGAACTGCGCCGCGGCGGGCCGTCGATCGAGCCGTTCGTGCTGGACAACGGACGTCTGGTGACCTGGGCGGATGTGAGCATCAGCCAGAGCCTGCAGGACGGCGACCTGCCGATCCCGACCGTGACCTGGACCTTCGACGATTGGACGCTGGCCGTCACGGCCTTCGCCGAGGGCACGCCGGAGCAGGCACAGCTGTACGGACGGTATGCACTGACCAACACCTCGAACCGCCCCCGGAACTTGACGCTGGCGCTGATGGCGCGGCCGTTCCAGGTCAACGGGCCATCGCAGTTTCTGGCCATTCCAGGGGGGGTCGGGCCGATCGAACAGATCGACTGGACAGGCTCGACCCTGGTGCTGAACGACGCCATTCGTGTCAGCAGCCTCACGGCGCCCGACGGCGTGGTGGCAAGCACCTTCGCCGCCGGCGCGGACCCGCAGAGCCTGCTTACCGCCGCGGATCGCCCGCGCGATCCGGCCGAGCGATATGTGGACTCCGACAGCGGCGCTCTTATGTCGGGCGCCCTGCTGTATGACGTCACTCTGCAACCCGGTGAGACCCGGACGTTCGGCCTTGTGACCCGTCTGGCCGGACCGACGCCCGATCTGGCGCCGGTCGCCGACGTGGCGGGGACGCTCCAGGCCGCTCGCAACCGGGTCGCCGCCGGCTGGCGCGAGAAGCTCGACCGTTTCGACCTGACCCTGCCGCCGCAGGCGCAGCGCATCGAGGACGTCATGCGCACCTCGCTGGCCCATATGCTGATGTCGCGGCAGGGGCCGATCCTGCAGCCGGGGACCCGCAGCTATAACCGCAGCTGGATCCGCGACGGGGCCATGATGGCCGAGGGGTTGAACCGGCTCGGCCATGCCGATCTGTCCGCCGACTATCTGCGCTGGTTCGCGCCGCTGGTGTTCGACAACGGCAAGGTGCCGTGCTGCGCCGATGCGCGCGGGGCCGATCCGGTGCCCGAGAACGACAGCCACGGCGAGTTCGTTTTCCTCGCCGCCGAAACGTACCGCTATACCGGCGACGCCGCCCTGCTGCGCGAGGTGTGGCCGCAGGTGCAGGCGGCGATCGCCTATATGGACACGCTGCGCGCCTCGACCCGAACGGCCGCGTACGAAGCGGCGGATCAGCGCCACCTCTACGGCCTGCTGCCGCCGACGATCAGCCACGAGGGCTATTCCGACCGGATCGCCTATAGCTACTGGGACGATTTCTGGGGCCTGCTCGGCTATCGCGACGCCGCCTTCATCGCCGAGACGCTGGGCGATACCGCCGCCGCCGCCCGCATCCGCGCCGCCGAGGCCGAGTTCCGCACCGACATCATGGCCTCGATCGAGGGGACGGCGCGCGTGCATGGCATCGACTGGATCGCCGGCGCCGCCGACCGCGGTGATTTCGACGCCACCTCGACCACCATCGCCCTGTCGCCCGCCGGCCTGATCGACGACCTGCCGCAAGAGTTGCTGACGCGGACCTTCGACAAATGGTGGGAGAATTTCACCGCCCGGCAGGAGAACCGGCAGGCGTGGCGCGACTACACCCCCTACGAACTGAGAAACGTCGGCGCCCTGGTTCGTCTGGGGCGCCGTGGGGACGCCCTGCGCGCGCTCGATTTCTATCTTGCCGACATGCGTCCCCGGGCCTGGAACGGCTGGGCCGAGGTGGTCGGCCGCGACGAGCGCGAGCCCCGCTTCATCGGCGACATGCCCCACGCCTGGATCAGCTCGGACTACATCCGATCGACGCTGGACCTGCTGGTCTATGACCGCGACCGCGACCATGCCCTGGTGCTGGCGGCGGGCGTGCCAACGGCCTGGCTGGAAGGCGAGGGGGTCGGGGTCACGAACGTGCGGACGGCCTATGGGCCACTGACCTACAACCTGCGCCAGATGCGCGACGGCTGGCTGCTGACCCTGGACGGACAGGTCACGCCGTCGGGCGGCTTCGTCATCCAGTGGCCCGCCGGCGAAACGCCGCCGGCGCGGGTGCGCATAGACGGACGGGCGGCGGACTGGAACGGGTCGGAGCTGATGATTCCAGGCGGGGCGCGAAGGGTCGAGATGCGCTGAGGTCTTCCTTCTCCCCTTGCGGGAGAAGGTGGCAGCCGAAGGCTGACGGATGAGGGGTTCCCGTGGCGGCGGGAGTCATCGCCCGAACTTGGACCGACCACAGGCAGGGCCGGTGAGACCCCTCATCCGACCTCGCTCCGCTCGGCCACCTTCTCCCGCAAGGGGAGAAGGACGCTAATCTCCGTACCCCTCGTACCGCTGCCCCTGGGCCAGGTTTCCGAACTTGGTCGTATTGGCGTCGAAGCTGAGCTTGATGATGCCGATCGGGCCGTGGCGTTGCTTGCCGATGACGACCTCGGCCTGGTGCTCCAGCCGGTCCATGTCCTCCTGCCATTGCAGGTGTTCGGGCGAACCTTCGCGCGGCTCGGCGCGGCCCAGATAGTAGCTTTCGCGATAGACGAACATGACGCAGTCGGCGTCCTGCTCGATCGAGCCGGATTCGCGCAGATCGGACAGCTGGGGCCGCTTGTCCTCGCGTTGCTCGACCTGACGCGACAGCTGCGACAACGCCAGGATCGGCACGCTGAGCTCCTTGGCCAAGGCCTTGAGGGCGCCGGTGATCTCCGACACCTCCTGCACCCGGTTCTTCTGGTTGTTGCCCTCGCCGACGGTGATCAGCTGCAGATAGTCGACGATGATCAGGTCGAGGCCGTGCTCCTGCCGCTTCAGCCGGCGCGCGCGGGCGGCCAGTTTGGAGATCGACAGGCCGCCGGTGGCGTCGATGTAGAGGGGGCTCTCGCCGATCTCGACGGCCGCCTCGCGGATGCGGCCGAAGTCGGCGGCGTCGATCTCGCCCTTGCGAAGCTTGTCCGAGGACACGCCCGAGGCGTCGGCCAGAATCCGCATGGCCAGCTGCTCGGCGCTCATTTCCAGACTGTAGAAGGCGACCACGCCGCCGCTGACCGTCTTGCGGCCCTCGGGCGTCGGCTCCCAGCGGTAGTTGCGGGCGATGTTGAAGGCGATATTGGTCGCCAGCGCGGTCTTGCCCATCGACGGACGGCCGGCGAGGACAAGCAGGTCGGACGGGTGCAGGCCGCCGAGTTTGGAATCCAGATCGGTCAGATGGGTAGCCAGTCCGGCCAGTTTGCCGTCGCGCTGATAGGCCTCGGCCGCCATCTGCACCGCGCCGCTGAGAGCGCTGGAAAAGCTGACGAAGCCGGAGGACGGCTTGCCTGTCTCGGCGAGGGTGTAGAGTTGCTGCTCCGCCTGTTCGATCTGGTCGATGGCGGCGGTTTCGGGTTGGGGGGCCTCGCGGACGATCTCGCCGCCGATGCGGATCAGGTCGCGGCGCAGGGCCAGGTCATAGACCACCCGGGCGTAGTCGGGGGCGTTGGCGGCGGGCGGGGCGCGGTCGACCAGATCGGCGAGATAGCGCAGGCCGCCGAACTCCTGAAAGGCCGGGTCCAGCTTGAACCGCTCCATCAGAATGGTCGGTTCGGCCAACATGCCCTGGCGGATATGGTCCTCGATGGCCTCATACAGGCGTTGGTGGAAGGGCTCGTAGAAATGGGAGCCGCGCAACCGGTCCGACAGCCGCTCGAACACGGCGTTGTCGAACATCAGCGATCCCAGAAGCGCCTGTTCGGCCTCGAGATTGTGGGGCATCGAAGGGATGGACCCGGAATCCATCGGCGACGGGAAGGCGAGGGGGGACAGGGCGTTCATCGGGGGCATCTAGTGCCCCTAGACGGCCCCTACGTCATGCTTGGACGCAACCGTCGTCGGGGAAAACAAGCCGGCTCTGTGGACGTTCCGGAATTCCGTAGCCGGATCAGTTAACCGCCCGGGCAAGGGTACCGGGAACGCATCCAGTTCCGTATGCCGTCGGTGACGCTCATCCGCTCACGACGGGCCTCGGGAATCCCGTTGAGAAACGCCAGAAGCTGGCGGACGTCCAGATTGATCCGCTCCGGCGGGCAGGCGGGGGGTGGGCGCCCGGCAGTCCGGGCGCTGTCAATTTCCTGTCCGATGGTCCGGAAGGCGCGCTCCGCCTCGCCCTTCAGCCGGTGCGCGTCGGGACGCAGCATGGCGGTCGGGTTGAGCGGGATGCGATTGGCGCGGGTGACGAAGTCGTCGAGCGTCATGGTGGACTGGGCCGAGGCCGATCCAGCAACCAGACAGCCGGCCAAGCCGACGATGAGTGCGAGCTTCTTCATGGTCAATCTCCCCGGACGGCTCAGCTTGGCCGTGACTTTGCGGCTGTATAGCGGCCAAGAGAAAGGGCGCGCCCGACTGGACGCGCCCGATCACTGACTCGTTACCAGATGGTGTCGGTTCAGGCTTCCGAACCGAGGCCGTCCTGTTGGCCGGCGCCGCCGGCGACCATGTCCTTGGCCTGTTCGAGAGCCGCTTCGCGATCCTCGTCATAGGCGGCCTTGATCACGTCCTCGCCCTTCGCCTGACGTTCGGCTTCGTCTGCCGAGCGGGCGATGTTGATCTTGACGGTGGCCGAGACTTCCGCGTGCAGACGCACGGTGATCTCGTGAACGCCCAGGGTCTTGATCGGGGTGTTGAGCACGATCTGGCTGCGCTCGATCTTGCCGCCTTCGGCCACGACGGCCTCGACGATGTCACGAGCGGCGACCGAACCGTACAGCTGACCCGTCTCACCGGCTTGCCGGATCATGACATAGGTCTGGCCGTCGATCTTGGAGCCGATCGTGCCGGCGTCGGTCTTGTTCTTCTCGTTGCGGGCCTCGATGGCGGCGCGGTCGAGTTCAAAGGCCTTCAGGTTCGCCGACGTGGCCCGACGGGCCTTGTCGCGCGGCAGAAGGAAGTTGCGGGCGAAGCCGTCCTTGACGGACACGACATCGCCGATGGCGCCGAGATTATCGACGCGCTCAAGCAGAACGACCTTCATCTTACTTCACCACATAGGGCAGGAGGGCCAGATAGCGGGCGCGCTTGATGGCCTTGGCCAGTTCGCGTTGCTTGATCTGGGAAACGGCGGTGATACGCGACGGGACGATCTTGCCGCGCTCGCTGATGTAGCGTTGCAGCAGTTTGACGTCCTTGTAGTCGATCTTCGGCGCGCCTTCGCCCGTGAACGGGCAAACCTTGCGGCGACGATAGAAGGGGCGGCGTCCGGCGGCGCCGGAGCCGGCCGGCGCGCCCGGCGACGGGGCGGTGGTGTCGGTCATGTTCCGGGTTCCTTAAAAAGTGGCTTCGGCGGCGGCGTCGTCGCGGGGCGTGCGCTCACGCTCACGTTCGCGCTCGCGTTCGCGGCGGGCCAGCAGGGGCGACAGTTCCAGGTCGAGTTCCTCGACGCGGACGGTCAGCCAGCGAAGGACGTCCTCGTTGATCGACAGCTGACGTTCCACTTCGGCCATGGCGGCGGGCGGGCAGTCGACGGCGAGCAGCGAATAGTGCGCCTTGCGGTTCTTTTTGACCCGGTAGGTCAGGTTGCGCAGACCCCAGTACTCGATCTTGGCGACGGTGCCGCCGCCGGCTTCGATCAAGCCCTTGATGGTGTCGTTCAGCGCTTCGGCCTGTTGCGCGCTGATATCCTGGCGCGACATGACCGTGTGCTCGTAAAGAGCCATGCGGTAGTCTCCCTTGTAGGGCGTCGGCGCGAGGGGACCGGGTAAGTCCTCTCCCACGATGGATCCTGAAGCGGCGGCCGGGATGACTTCCCGAACCCTTTGGAACTCCGCGTCAGGACCGAAGCCCTGGAAAGGCGGCGCGTATAGGGGAAAAGGGCCGGGGAGGCAACCGGTGTCGGAGCTCAGAAGGCGCGCCGCACGAAGATCGAGGCCTGAATCTGGCCGGGAGACGTGCTTCGTTCGTCATAGGCGACGGCGCCGGTGGGCCGGGGAGCGCTGAACAGCGTGAAATCCCTCTCGAACCCGTCACTGACGAACAGGCTGCCGGAAATGCTGAGTGTCGCGTCGGGACGATAGGTCAATCCCGCGTGGAAGCTAGGGCCGGTGCGGAAGCTGGACAGGGTTCGCGGGGCAAAGGATTCCTGTTCGATACCGCTGGAGACGTTGACGTTCCAGCTGATGCGCCGGGCGACCAGATTCTGGCTCAAGCCGAGGTTCCAGCTGAACGGCTGCTCGTCGGACAGGCGGCGGTCGGTGAAGGTGACGGGGTCTTCGGTCTGTGAGCGGCGCCACTGGAGGCTTGCGGTCAGAATGCCGCCGGTCATGCCGTATCGGTCCAGTGGCAACCGGTTGCTCAGCTTCAGAGTGTCGCGGACGGCGTCGCCAACGTTACGGGTGATGTTGAAGGCGATAGGACCGGGCGCCCCGGGGGGCGTCTCCAGGACAATGACCTGCCCGAGGACGTCATCGATCTGCTCATGGGTCAGCTCGGCCAGGAACGACCCCTGCCGGTCATAGATCCGTTCGTACCGTGCCTGGGCCAGCCATACCTGGGCCGGACGCAGGTCCGGGTTGCCGCGGCCGAAGATGCCGGTGTTGAACGAGGCCGAGGCAGTGAAGGCGCCGAACGACAGCTGGTCGGCGTTGCGTTCGAGCTTGAAATTGAGCTGATGGCCGGGAGCGGGGGCCCAAGCCACGTTCAGCCGGGGCTTCAGGAAGCTGAGCTGTGTCTCGGCGTCGCCCGCGTTGCCGGTGGCGGTGATGCGCGAGACTTCATAGCGAAGGGTCGTTTCTACGCTCAGGTTGGGCCGCGGCGTCCAGACCCCGGTGGCGAAGGTCTCGTTGCGCAGTTCCTCCACCCGCGTATCGTCGCCCGGCAACAGCACCGGCGAGTTGTTGAAGCCGAAGGCGGAACTGCTCTCGACCCAGTTCAGGGCGATCTCCGAACCGGTTTCGAAACTCCACCTGCCCACGGGGGCGAACTTGAGCGCGGCGCTGACGATGCTTTCACCCGACGTCGTTTCCGACAGGGTGTCGGAGGTGAAGAACGACGTGTCGTAGGTGAAATCGCCATTGGACCGCGCAAGCTGCTGGAAGCCGATCAGTTCGAGGGTCATGCCGCGAGGCAGGTTGCGGTTCCAGCGCAGGCCCGCCTCGCCCTTGAGGTTGTCGTTTTCGCCCAACGAGCGTTCCTCACCCACGGGAACAGTCAGGGTGTCGAGCCCCTCGAAGACGCCGGTATTGAAGGCGATCAGGGCATTGGCCCGGATACGCCCGCCGGCCAGGGGGCCTTCATAGACGGTCGTGGCCTGGGCCGATTGATGTTCGTTCTCATTCCGGCTTACGCCTCGCAGAAGCACTTGGCCGTCCGGGGCGATGCGGACGCGGCTGCCTTCGCCTTCGTTCTCGCCCGCGTTCAATTGCAGGGCGCCGTCCAAGGAGCGACCGTCTCGCTGGCGTTGGGCCTGGACGGAGAAGCCTGACGACAGACGCCCCCGGTCAGACACTGAAACGTTGGCGGAGACGGCGCCTGTCACGCCCCCGTCGGGCCGCCGGATGACATTGGCGACCACCGCCTTGCCCTGCATGTCTATACCCCCGGCTCCGGCTCGCACGATGTCGATCCGAAGCACCTGGGAGGCCGGGATTCGCGACAACACGGTGGACAGGGCGTCGCTGCGGGTCGGCGGACGTTCGCCGTCGATCAAGACGTTTCCGGCCGTGCCGGCGAAGCCTCGAGCAGACGTGCCGCCGTCGAACTGAAATCCGGGAATGCGGCCGATCATGTCCAGCGCCGTGACCGGGCGATACTCGGCGAACCAGGGCGGGGCGTAGGGGGTGACGTTGGGATCAGCCAAGGCCGGAGCCGGAGTCTGGGCCGCCGCCGTGCCGGCGATCGGCGCCGACAGTAGGAGGATCGACGCGCCGAGCAGTCGCCAGCGTCCGCGTATTCCGGCCATATGTCTTGATTCCCCACCCGTTTCGGCGGCGAACCTTGACGAGCATTGTGTCCTCGACGCGACCGTAACCTGTCGGATTTGTAATCAGCCGAGGCTGCGGACAGCCACCGGCGCCAGGAGACCCGCCTACTCCTGGGGCCGAACGACCATACAGGTGACCCGGCGTTCCGCGAGGGCGGTGCAGGCCCCTTGAGCACCCTGTTCGGTCATGCCGGTGAAGCGGGACCGGTACCAGCCTTCGGCGTTCTGGACCGTCCGTTCGGCCGAAGTGAACTGATTGCGGAAGCGGCGGCTGATCTCGGTCAGCCAGTCGCGGGCGACAGTCTCATCGCGGAAGGCGCCGACCTGGACCGACCAGCGGCCGGCGGGCTCGCGGGCCGGTTCCCGTGCCGGAGGCCGCGCGGGGGGGCGGGGCCGCGGCGGGTTGGCAACCGAAGCCGGACCCGTCGACCCGCCGTTCAGGATGGCGGTCACATCGGCGGGTCGCTCAACGGCGGCGGGACGTCCCGAGGCAGGCGGTGCACTGGCGGGGAGGGCGGCGTAGGCCACATAGCCGGACGGCGGTGCGCTGGACCCAGCGCCGGTCTCGTCGTCCTCGTCATCGGCGACGGCGTATTCGATCGGGCCATTGCTATCCGGGCCGATGCCGAAGCCGCGCGCCTCGAAGAAGGTCTGGGCCACCTGGATCGTCTCACCGCGGGCGCGGGCGCGTTCGACCTCGAAGCCCGTATCCATCAGAGCGGCGACGTGGGCGTTGCGGCTGGCGGTCGAACGTCCGCCCAGGACGACAGTAATGATCCGGCGCCCGTCGCGCACCGCCGATGCTGCAAGATTATAGCCCGAGGCGTTGGTGTAGCCGGTTTTCATGCCGTCATAGCCGGCGCCGCCGCGCAGCAGGCCGTTGGTGTTGCGGTAGTCGCGGCCATTGTAGGCCCAATCGTGCAGGCCGAAATAGCGGTAGTACTGCGGGTAGTCGCGCATGATGGCGCGGGCCAGGATGGCGAGGTCGCGCGCCGAGGTCAGCTGACGGGCGTCGGGCAGGCCGTTGGCGTTGACGTAGCGCGTCTGGCTCATGCCCAGCTCGCGGGCCTTCAGCGTCATCTGGGCGGTGAACCGTGACTCGGACCCGCCGATATGTTCCGCCAAGGCCACTGCCATGTCGTTGGCGCTCCGCACGGCCGTGGCCCGCATGGCGTTGTCGAGGGTTATGGTTTGGCCTGCGGCGAGGCCCAGTTTGGAGGGTGGCTGGCTGGAAGCGTGGGGTGAGACGGTCAGGACGTCGTCGAGCTTGACCTTGCCCTCCGACAGCGCCTCAAACGTCAGATACAGCGTCATCACCTTGGTGATGGAGGCTGGATAGCGGCGGCTGTCGGCGTGCCGAGCGAACAGCACCTCGCCCGACTCGGCGTCCACTACGATGGCGGCATAGCGCGAACTGTCCGACGACTGGGCCAGCGGCGCGTGCGTCGGCGTCATCATCACGGCGATGGCCAGAACGATCGACAGAAATCCGCGACGGATCAGGGTGGTGAGCGGCAAAGACAGGCCTCACAAGAGATTTAGCGCGACGGCGGCCCCACCACGCGACGCTGACGAAAGGCTAACATGCGGCATTTCGGTTTCGTGAGAGTAAACAACCCGTCAACGATTTTGTGAACTTTTGTGCATCGCACCATTTTTTGTTGACGTCCATTCGCACTTGCACCATATGAGCGTCTGTCGCGATGGACTGGCTCCTCGCGGAGGACATCACAGGCCGTCCCCGGCCGCGCAACGACACTGGAGACCATCATGGCCGACACCACCGCCGACACCGTCAAGAAGACCGTCGAAACCGCCACGGACACCGTGAAGAAGAACGTCGAGACCGCTACGGCTACCGTTAAGGCTTCGGCCGAGAAGGCCCAGGCCACGTTCCAGGCCAATGCCGAGCAAGCTCAAGCCGCCGGCGCCAAGGCGCTGCGCGAAGTCGCTGACAAGTCGGCCGCTGGCCTGACCGAGCTGAACGTCCAGGGCAAGCAGAACCTGGAAGCCCTGGTCGCCTCGGCCGCCGCCGCCCAGAAGGGCGCCGAGACCCTGTCGGCCCAGTCGGTCGCTTTCACCAGGAAGTCCTGGGAAGACGGCGTCGCCGCCGCCAAGT
This sequence comes from Brevundimonas sp., assembly GCF_030682035.1. Lineage (GTDB taxonomy): Bacteria > Pseudomonadota > Alphaproteobacteria > Caulobacterales > Caulobacteraceae > Brevundimonas. The sequence goes on from NZ_JAUXQZ010000031.1 coordinate 135,937, forward strand.
CCATGTCGCAGGCCCGTTCGATCCAGGAGCTGCTCGAGCTGCAGACGACCTGGGCGAAGTCGGCGACCGAAGCCTATCTGGCCGAAGTCACCCGCGCGACCGACGTCGTGACCGCCTCGGTCAAGAACAGCTTCCAGCCGATCAACGAGCGCGTCACCGCCTCGGTCGAAAAGTTCCAGGCCGCCCGTTAAGGCGACCACAGCTTCAGTAAGCGTTGTCTGAGCATACGAGAGGCCCCGGTGGAAACGCCGGGGCCTTTTTCGTGTCTCCCTCCCCCAAAGTGGGGAGGGATGATCGCGCAGCGATCCGGGTGGGGAATTGCAGCGGCAAGCCGGGCCGGTGGATGTTTCGCCTTTCCCCACCCGGGCTCGGCTTCGCCTCGCCGTCCCTCCCCATAAAGGGGAGGGAGAATCGGCGGTCCCTCAAACCTGTGACTTGCCGCGCCTTCAATTCACGCCATCATTCCCTATCTGATCCATCGACTCTCCCAATCCGGAATACGAATGCCGCCGTCCCGCAGGCCAGGTGAACAGGAAGGTGGAGGCCTCGGGGCCGCCACGGTCACCGAGACCAAGCCGAAGCTTCAGAAGCCCTCGCTGTATCGGGTGCTCATCCTGAACGACGACTACACGCCGATGGAGTTCGTCATCTATGTGCTGGAGCGGTTCTTTCAGAAGGACCGCGAGGCCGCGACTCGCATCATGCTGCATGTGCACCAGCATGGAGTCGGGGTCTGTGGGGTCTTCACCTACGAGGTGGCCGAAACAAAGGTCGCGCAGGTGATCGAGACCGCCCGCCGCCACCAGCACCCTCTGCAATGCACGATGGAAAAAGACTGAGAGGATCTGTCCATGCCCTCGTTTTCTCGTCCTCTCGAAGAGACCCTGCACCGCGCGGTGCACTACGCCAATGAGCGCCGGCACGAGTACGCTACCCTCGAACACCTGCTGTTGGCCTTGGTTGATGACCCGGACGCCGCCAATGTGATGACGGCCTGCAACGTCGACCTCGTCAATCTGAAGACGGCGCTGACTCTCTATGTCGACACTGACCTGGCGGCCCTGGCGACCAGCGACGGCGAGGACGCCAAGCCGACGGCCGGCTTCCAGCGCGTGATCCAGCGCGCGGTGATCCATGTCCAGAGCTCGGGCCGGGAGGAGGTCTCGGGCGCGAACGTCCTTGTCGCGATCTTCAGCGAGCGCGAGAGCCACGCCGCCTACTTCCTGCAGGAGCAGGACATGACTCGCTACGATGCGGTCAACTACATCGCCCATGGCATCGCCAAGAAGGCGGGCGGTTCGGGTGAGACCCGTCCGGCCAAGACCGGCTCGTCGCCCGAGGATGCTGATGACGCGGCCGCCGCCAAGACGGGCGGAGAGGCGCTGGAGGCCTATTGCGTCGACCTCAACGAAAAGTCGCGCAAGGGCAAGATCGACCCCCTGATCGGCCGTCACGCCGAGGTCGAACGGGCGATCCAGATCCTGTGCCGGCGGACCAAGAACAATCCGCTGCTGGTGGGCGACCCCGGGGTCGGCAAGACCGCCATCGCCGAAGGCCTGGCCCGCAAGATCGTCAACCACGAGGTCCCTGAGGTGCTGGAAGGCGCCACCATCTACAGCCTCGATATGGGGGCTCTGCTGGCCGGCACCCGCTATCGCGGCGACTTCGAGGAGCGGCTGAAACAGGTCGTCAAGGAGCTGGAGACGCACGACAACGCCATCCTGTTCATCGACGAGATCCATACGGTGATCGGCGCGGGCGCGACGAGCGGCGGGGCCATGGACGCGTCCAATCTGCTGAAGCCGGCTCTGGCGTCGGGCAGCCTGCGCTGCATGGGTTCGACCACCTACAAGGAGTACCGCCAGCATTTCGAGAAGGACCGGGCCTTGGCCCGCCGCTTCCAGAAGATCGACGTCAACGAGCCGACGGTCGAGGACACGATCAAGATCCTGAAGGGGCTGAAGACCTCCTACGAAGGCCATCACAAGGTCCGCTACACCGACGCGGCTCTGCGAACGGCGGTCGAGCTGTCGGCGCGCTACATGACCGACCGCAAACTGCCGGACAAGGCCATCGACGTCATCGACGAGGCCGGCGCTAGCCAGATGCTGCTGTCCGAAGCCAAGCGGAAGAAGGTCATCGGCCAGAAGGAGGTCGAGGTCGTCATCGCCCGCATGGCCCGCATCCCCGCCAAGTCAGTCTCAAAGTCCGACACCGAGGGCCTGCGCCAGCTGGACGCCGACCTGAACCGCGTCGTGTTCGGCCAGTCATCGGCCATCGAGCAGGTCTCGGCGGCCATGAAGCTGGCCCGCGCGGGTTTGCGCGATCCGCAGAAGCCGATCGGCGCCTTCCTGTTCAGTGGCCCGACGGGCGTGGGCAAGACCGAGGTGGCCAAACAGCTGGCCTCGACCCTCGGCATCGAGATGCTGCGCTTCGACATGTCGGAGTACATGGAGCGGCACACCGTCAGCCGGCTGATCGGCGCGCCTCCGGGCTATGTCGGCCACGATCAGGGCGGTCTGCTGACCGACGCCGTCGACCAGCATCCGCACGCCGTGGTCCTGCTGGACGAGATCGAGAAGGCCCACCCCGACGTCTACAACATCCTGCTGCAGGTGATGGACAACGGCATGCTGACCGACGCGGTCGGCAAGAAGGTCGATTTCAGGAACACCATCCTGATCATGACCACCAACGCCGGGGCCGCCGACAACGCCCGCGCCTCCATCGGCTTCGGCCGGGGCAAGGTCGAGGGCGAGGACGACAAGGCCATCCAGCGGCTGTTCGCGCCCGAGTTCCGCAACCGTCTCGACGCCATCGTGGCGTTCAAGGCGCTGGACGCCGAAACGATCAAGTCGGTGGTGACCAAATTCATCATCCAGCTGGAGGCCCAGCTGGCGGACCGCAACATCACCATCGAACTGACCGACGAGGCGGCCGACTGGCTGGCCAAGAACGGCTTCGACGAACTGTATGGCGCGAGGCCGCTGGCCCGGGTCATCCAGGAGCACATCAAGAAGCCGCTGGCTGACGACATCCTGTTCGGACGCCTGACGCGCGGCGGCCATGTGAAGGTCACCCTGACCGACGGCAAGATCGCCTTCGACATCGCCGGACCGAGCGCGGCGCAGGCCAAGGCGATCGAGGCGCAGGCCGCGGACTGACCGGGCCGGCATAGAGGAACGGCTGAAGCCTCAGGCGGCCTGTTGCTCGGCCGGCTCCGCGGCGGCGGTCCGTTCGGCCGGAAGGTGGACGGTGAAGGTCGATCCCAATCCCGGCGTGCTCATCGCGCGGATGTGGCCGCCCATGGCCTCGACCAGGCCGCGGGCGAGGGTCAGACCGACCCCGGCCCCTTCGTTGGCGCGGGTGTGCGAATCGTCGGCCTGAACGAATTTCGCGAACAGCTCAGGCAGGCGGGACGGTGCGATGCCGACCCCGGTGTCCGCGACCCGGAACAACAGCTCCGAACCGGTCGCTCGCGCTGTCAGCCGCACGGTCCCCTTGGGCGTGTGCTGGAGGGCGTTTTCGACCAGATGCCCGAGGACCTCTCGAAGGTAGTCGCCGTCCAGCCTCCATAGGCCCTGAATGGAGCTGTCAGTCTCCGTGATCAGGGTCAGTCCGGCGCGCTCTGCCGCGGCCCGGTGCGCATTCGCGACGGCCTGGATCAGAGTGACGGCGTCGATGCCGGTCGGATCGGGGACCATCTCGCCCTTCTCCAGCTTGGCGACAGTCAGGATGCGTTCAATCAGGCTGAGCAGGTTCTCGCCGGACTGTTTCAGCACGCCCAGCTGGCTTCGCTGCCGGGCGTCGAGTTCGCCCATGGCGAGGATCTCGGCCATGCCCAGTACGCCGTTCAGGGGCGTGCGCAGCTCGTGGCTCATCACGCCGAGGAAGCGGGTCTTGGCGATGTTGGCGCCCTCGGCCCGGTCGCGGGCTTCGGTCAGATCCAGTTCGTTTTCTTCCAGCCGTCGCACGATGCCGCGGACCCGCAGGAACAGCGCCACGGCGGCGGCGACCAGCAAGAGGATCAGCCCGGCGACCGCGGGCGCGGCGCCCTTGAGGACAGAGAGGCCGGGCCGGTCGGGCGTCCAGAGAACCTGGCCCAGGACCACATCGTTCGGGCCCCTTAGCACAAGGTGGCCTCGATTGTCCTGCGGGGGCCAGGCCCGGGTGAGTGTGGGGCTCTTGATCGCCAGGTCCTTTTCAAGAGCGGTGAGGAGTTCGGAAATCGGCTTGGCGGAGACGATGACGGGGTCGTTGTCCAGCCGCGGCGCCGCCAGATCCTCGCGCACCACGGTGCCAAATCCGACCAGATAGATATCGGCGCCGGCGCGCACGAGGGCGGTGTGATTGACGGAGGCGTCGAAGCTCATGCGGGGCCGGTCGTGCTTGGCCGCAGCCTGGCGACGGACCTCCGCCACCAGCGGCGCGACGGCGTCTATGAAGGCCCGTTCGCTGGCCGGGTTCACCGGCTCGCTGTCTCGGGAGGTCAGAATAAGGTCGCCGTGCCGATCATAGACCAGGGTCACCGAGTGACCCATGAAGTCGGCGTAATAGTCGCCGAAATTGATCTGGAGCCATTCCAGGTCCGGCCTGTCCGTCAGGACGGTGACCGAGTCATTCCAGATGGCCGAGGAATTGATGTTCTCGATCAGGCCTTCCAACGTCCGGTCGAGGCGGACCTGGGCCAGCTCGCGTTCCTTTTCGGCCTGCACGCGGTCGATACCGGCGGCGGCGTAGGCCATCAGGCCCACGGCGCCCAGGAAGACGAGCGCCAGCGCGGCCAGCGTGATCACCATGATCCGCTTCAGGTCCTTGCGCTCTGTGCTTGTACGCCCCGACATGCCTCAGTCGGTTGCACGGCGGGCGATAAGGTCAGGTGACGGAACACGGTTATCGCCGGTTAACCTTGTCCGTACACGGAAGATTGCGCGCCGCTGTGTGACGGTCCCCGGTGTTGAATGGGGCGGGATTCATGATCTATCGAGTCATCGCGGCGAGTCTGGCGGCGCTGCTTGCGTCCAACGTTCCGGTGCTCGCGCAGGAGGCCGGGCCGTGGTCGGTCGAGGGGCGCATCGGCGCCGTCTCGGACTATCGCGACCGGGGCTACACCCTGTCGGCCGGGGATCCGGTCCTGCAGGGCGACGCGACCCTGTTGCACGCGTCGGGCCTGTACGGCGGCGTCTGGGCCTCGGGTATCGAGGAATATGGCGTCGGTCCGGACGGCGACGGCGCGGAGATCGAGGTCACCCTGTATGCCGGCTGGGCCGGATCGGCAGGGGGCTTCGATATCGACCTCGGCGTCTGGTCCAACCTCTACCCCGACGGCGACGAGGTGAACTACGTCGAGTTCCCGCTTCAGATAGGCCGCACCTTCGGCGATGCGACCTTCACCACCGGCGTGGTCTGGGCCCCGTCCCAGACCGGAACGGGGGACGAAGCCGACACCTGGGTCTGGACCCGCGCCGAATACGCGCCCGAGGCCTGGCCCGTCAGCGTGCACGCCATGATCGGCCATGAGGACGGCGGCTTCGCCCCGGACGGCAAGACCGACTGGCGTATCGGCGCGAAGGCTCCGTTGGGCGTCTTCACCCTCGGGGTCGACTGGGTGGACAGCGACACCGAGGACAACGCCGTCGTCGCCTCGGTGTTCTGGGATTTCTAGGTCGTCCTAGCGACGGCGGCCGAGGCCGCTGAGCAGGACGGCCAGACCGGCGACGATGCCGGTGGTCAGCAGCGGCTTGCGGCGGGCGAAGTCGAGGCCTTGGCGAGCCTTGTCCTGATACTGAACCGGGGCCTTTTCGACCAGGCCGTCCAGCCCGTCGATGACGCGGCCATAGGCGTCCATCGCCCGGCCCTTGACCTCGTTGATTCGGCCGTCGAGCTGCAGCCCGGCGTCGCCGGTCAGTCGGCCGAGGCCAACCTGGGCCTTGCCCTCGAGCTCGGTGGCGGCGCCGTCGATGCGTTGGTCGGTCATGGGGAAATCCTTGGTTTGAACGGGCGGGGAGGCCTGCAGCGAAAGTGCATGTCGGCGCCGACGGTTCCGGCGGAAAGAGGTCCGCGGCGGATGTTTTTCGGAAGCAGCGGGGCCCTGACGCTGGAGCGGCGAACAATTATATCCGGACGATATTGACCGGTGGGGTTTAACCCGGGTAGAACCGTGCCGGTGAGGGCGCGGTTCGAAAACACCGTCCGAAGCGTCCGAAGCGTTCGCCCCGGTCACTGTGTCCTCCTGATCCACTGCGTCTCCCAACGTCGGGTCCCTCCGGAACGGCAGGATAGGACGCCCTTACGTCAATACTGGTCGCAGGCGCGGCCGGCCCGGAGCCCGCCATGTCCGCGTCCATCGACCTGCCCGTCGTCGTCTTCTCGTCCGACCGCCTGATCGCCCGCGGGCCGCTGGGGGAGGTGCTGGGGGAGGTGCGCACGGCGGCCGGCGATGACGCGGCGTCGCTGGTCATTGATCTGGCGACGGGGCGGGTGGTGGACCTGGACCTGCGCGGAACCCTGGACGAAGCGAGGGCCCGGCTGACCCCGGCGCCCGAGGCGGAAAAGCGCGGCCCGGGCCGCCCGAAGCTGGGGGTCACGGCGCGCGAGGTGACCCTGCTGCCGCGCCACTGGGACTGGCTGGCCGGTCAGCCGGGCGGGGCGTCGGTGGCCCTGCGCAAACTGGTCGAGGGCGCGCTGCGCGAGGCGGAGGGGCCGGACCGGGCGCGGCGTTCGAAGGAGGCGGCGTACCGCTTCATGACCGCGCTGGCCGGGGATTTGCCCAGCTATGAGGAGGCGACGCGGATGCTGTTCGCGGGGGACTGGACGGCGTTCGACGCGGCGGTGGAAGGGTGGCCGGAGGGGGTAAGGGAGACGGCGCGCGGGATGGCGGCGGGGGCTTGGCGGAACGGGGCGGGGTGAGCGGCACAGGTCATTGCCTTGTCATCCCGGACGCCGCGTCAGCGGCGATCCGGGACGGTGGGACCTCCACACCTGACGCTCCCGGAAGCGGCGACAGCCGCTATCCGGGAGACAGGTCAGGCCAGGCGCGAAGGCCGCCCGTCTCCCGGATAACCGCTTCGCGGCTTCCGGGAGGGTCGGGTGAGTGGCTTGTCCGTCCCGGCTCTCCGCTTCGCTTCGGCCGGGATGACAAGCGCCAACGCTCAACAGGCAGGGGCTGCCATGCTATACTGAGCCCACGGCCACCGCGAAGAAGGGACAACTGGTTGCGGCGACGGAGTGGTGGAAACACCTCCGCTGGACCAAACGCGCCTTCTGGAAACGCCAGCGTCAGGCGGACAAGCGGGAAGCGGCGGCGCAGCGAACGGACGCCTGAAACAAGCAACCCCCGCCCGGCTTGTTATGGCCCTGGCGGGGCTGGCCGGGCGAACCCGGTCTTGAGGCCCAACGGGCGAACCCGCGAGTGGCAAGTCCATTGTAGCACAATCCGGATCGACATCGATTCGCATCCCTTCTCCCCTTGCGGGAGAAGGTGGCAGCCCGCAGGGCTGACGGATGAGGGGTCTCGCTGACGGCGGGAGTCGCATAGTCAGCAGTGGTCATCACCCCACCTTCACCCGCGTCGCCGCCTCGGGCAGATCCTCCCCGAACGCCCGCTGGTAGAACTCCGCGATCGTCGGCCGCTCCAGCTCGTCGCATTTGTTCAGGAAGGTCAGGCGGAAGGCCAACCCCACATCCCCGGCGAAGATGGTCGCGTTCTGGGCCCAGGTGATGACGGTGCGCGGGCTCATGACGGTGGAGATGTCGCCGTTCATGAAGGCGTTCCTCGTCATGTCGGCGACGCGGACCATGGCGGCGATGCGGCGGCGGCCGTCGGCGTCGGACCATTCGGGGACCTTGGCGGCGACAATCTCGGCCTCGACGTCGTGGTCGAGGTAGTTGAGCGTGGTGACGATGTTCCAGCGGTCCATCTGACCCTGATTGATCTGCTGGGTGCCGTGGTACAGGCCCGAGGTGTCGCCGAGGCCGATGGTGTTGGTGGTCGAGAACAGGCGGAAGAATTTGTTCGGGCGGATGACGCGGTTTTGGTCCAGCAGGGTCAGACGGCCCTGCGCCTCCAGCACGCGCTGGATGACGAACATCACATCGGGGCGGCCGGCGTCGTATTCGTCAAAACACAGGGCGATCGGGCGCTGGATGGCCCAGGGCAGCATGCCCTCGCGGAACTCGGTGATCTGTTTGCCGTCCTTGAGGACGATGGCGTCCTTGCCGACCAGGTCGATGCGGCTGACGTGGCTGTCCAGGTTCACGCGGACCATCGGCCAGTTCAGGCGGGCGGCGACCTGTTCGATATGGGTCGACTTGCCGGTGCCGTGATAGCCTTGGACCATGACGCGGCGGTCGAAGGCGAAGCCGGCGCAGATGGCGATCGTGGTCTGGGGGTCGAAGCGATAGGCCTCGTCGATCTCGGGCACATGGCTGTCGCGCTCAGTGAAGACCGGCACGGTCATGTCGGAATCGACGCCGAAGATCTCGCGCACGGTGGCGCGGCGATGCGGTTCCAGCGTCAGCAGGGGATCGGGGGAGGCGTCGAGCAGGGAAGGGGCCATGCCGCTCGTTTAGAGGCGTGGGGCGTCGGGCTCAACCCGCAGGAAGCAACCTGTCAGGCCAGCCCCGCCTTCTTCAGCGTCTTGTAGGCCTTGATGACGCTTTGCAGCTTGGCCTCGGCGCCGCGATCACCCTGGTTCAGGTCCGGGTGGAAGCGTTTCAGCATCTCGTGATAGCGCGCCTTGACGCCGGCCTTGTTGGTGCGGGCGTCGAGGTCGAGGACCGACAGGGCGGCGCGTTCCAGCTTGCCGAGACGGTGCGCATCCTCGCCCGCGGGCCCGGCCTGCTCCTTCATACGGCGACCGAACAGGCCGAAACTGTCCTGCCAGCTGCCGGCCCCCTTGGTGTTGGCCGTGCCCATCTTCGAGGCGAAGGCGGCGGCCTCGCGGCTGAATTTGCCCGCCTTCATCTCCCAGGTCGGGCGGCCGCCGGTCATGGCCTCGTTTTCCTTGGCCGCGCGGACCTCGCCGTCGCTCATGCCGGCGTAGAAATTCCAGCCCTTGTTGTACTCGCCGGCGTGGCCCTGACAGAAGTCGTAGAAATCATTGAGCCGCTCGCGCGACTTGGGCGCGCGGGCCGTCGCCGGCTTGCTGCAATCGGGCCACTGGCAGCGGATTTCGCCGGGCTTGAGGTGCAGGACATCGGCCTCCGCCGCCGCCTCTTCGGGGCGCGGCGGTTTGATCCGCATGTCCTTGAAGCGGGGCTTGTATTCAAACTCGGATGACATCGGTGCAAGTGTAAGGTCGAATTGGTCACCAACAAGGACACACCCATGCCGGACGGCCCGATTGCGACGATTATCCGGGAAAAACTGACAACGGGCCTGTTGCCGGACCGGTTGGAGATCGAGGACGACAGTGGGCGACACGCCGGTCACCACCACGAAGGCGGCATGGACGGGCGCCCCGGCGGCGAGAGCCATTTCAACGTCACTGTGGTCTCGGCGGCTTTCGAGGGGCAGGGCAGGGTGCAGCGTCAGCGGGCGGTCAACGCCCTTTTGCGGGACGAACTGGCCGGTCCGGTCCATGCCCTTTCGATCCGGGCCTTGACCCCGGCGGAGGCTGAAACACTGGTCGTCTGAGGTTCGCCGAACGCGGTTCATGACAGGACCGTCACGTTCATCTCGTCTTAGAAGGTTCGCCCTAGCGTCTCGGTTGGGCTTTTTTGAGGGGCTGGGCGCAATGGTTGAATCTGACGGCATCGGCAAGTCGATCCACGGCGAACCCGGCGCCGGCGAGGCCGCGCAGGCTCTGCGCGCGATTCTCCAGACCCAATATCTTCGCTACCTGATCATCGGCACCTGGGCCCTGGGCCTGCTGGCGACGGTCGGATTCACCCCCGCGGCCCTGTGGTTCGTCGGCACCGTCGCCGCCGGCGCCATCCGGGGCGCGGTCGAGAAGCGGATCAGCAACCGGGTCGGCACGGGCTGGGGTCTCATATTCCCCGCCGTCGCCACCGCGACCACCGCCGCCTGGGCCACGGCCCCCCTGATCGCCTGGTATTCCGGTCACCTCTTCGGCCCCGCCCTCGCCGCGACCCTGCTCGTCTGCGGCTATGTGCTGGTGTTCTCGCAGCTGCGCAGTTCGTGGCGGCAGGCCCTGGTCATCTCATCGCCCTATGGGGTGGCGGCTTCGGTCATCCTGATCGGCATGTGGGGCGGACCGTTGTTCTGGCCCTTCCTCGCCGTCTTCCCCCTGGCCGCCTCGGGCCTGGTGGTGCTGGTCATGATGACCATGCTGCGCGAGGAGCGGATCCGGGCCTTCCAGGAGCATCAGGCCCATCTGATTGGGGAGCTTGAGGCCGCGCGCGACAAGGCCAACGCCGCCAGCGACGCCAAGTCCAACTTCCTCGGCGTCATTTCGCACGAGCTGCGCACGCCGATGAACGGCGTCCTCGGCGCCGCCCAACTGCTTGGGGCGACCCGACTGGAGCCGACCCAGCGCGAGTATCTGTCGATTATTCGCAACTCGGGCGACAATCTGCTGAGCCTGCTCAACGACATCCTCGACATGACCAAGATCGAGGCCGGCAAGATGACCTTCGAGACGGTCGATGTGTCGATCGAGGACCTGCACAAGCGGGTGACCGGCCCGTTCCAGGCCCAGGCCGAGGCCAAGGGCCTGACCTTCACCGCCCGCTTCGAGGGTGACATTCCGGCCGTGGTGCGCGCCGACCCGCTGCGCGTCTGCCAGGTCATTCACAACCTGCTCTCCAACGCGGTGAAATTCACCGACCAGGGCGAGGTTTCCTATCTGGTCCGCGGCGAGCGGCAGGAAAACGGCCGCGTGCGCTTCGACTTTGCGGTCACCGATTCCGGGGCCGGCATCTCGCCGGACGATCTGGAACGGCTGTTCCAGCCCTTCACCCAGGTCGACGCCTCCTCGACGCGCCGCTTCGGCGGCACGGGCCTGGGTCTGACGATCTCGCGGCGCATGGCCAATATCATGGAGGGCGACATCAGCGTGGTGTCGACCCTGGGCGAGGGCTCAACCTTCACCTTCTCGGTCGAGACAGACGTGGTCGAATGGACCCGCCAGGCCGCCGCCGAGCCGATCCACGCCCAGATCGAGGACGGCCGGGCGCTGAGCGTCCTCGTGGTCGAGGACCATCCGGTCAACCGGATGATCCTGGAGGCCTGGATGGGCTCCGCCGGCCATGCCTCGGCCACGGCCGAGAACGGTCAGATCGCCATCGAGGCAGCCGGCGAGCAGCAATTCGACCTGATCATCATGGACGTGAACATGCCGGTGATGGACGGCCTGACCGCCACGCGGGCGATTCGAGCCGGTTCGGGGCCGAATCAGGACACGCCGATCGTCGTCCTGTCGGCTTCGGCTCGCCGTGAGGACCATGCAGCGGGGCTGGACGCCGGGGCTGACGCCTATCTGAACAAGCCCATCGATTTCGCCGCCTTGGCCAAGGTCATGAACCGCGTCGGCGGCGGGCGAACGGCCATCCGGGCGCTGGTCGACAGCGGCGAGACAGCCGCGGCCGCTTGATCCGGGCCGTACGTCGGCAGCGGAAGCGACGTGGCCCTCGCCACCATCGCCGGCCTTTTCAACCGAGGCCCCGTCAGCGGCTCGCCTGTCGCCATCCCGGGTCACGTTCACCGGTCAGTCCGCACAGTTGCAGAAAGCCGATCACCGCCGCCGTCCGGGCCGGCGTGGGCCGGGCCAGGAACAGCTGTGCAGCCGCCTCGGCGCGGGCCACCAGCGGCAGGACGACCCAGCGGTCGGGGAAGCGCCGGACGTCGATGTGCGGATCGGCCTTGAGATGCGGGCAATAGCGCAGCGACCGGTCGACACAGGCGCGGTGCAGGGGGGCGATGGCGCCGGCATCGACCAATATGCTGTCGTCGGTCAGGTCTGTCGGCAGCCTGTGGCCTCGCCCGTCCGCCCGCAGGCGGCCGGCGGTCACTGGATGCGCCACCTGGGTCCAGCGGTCCTCCGCCCCGGTCGGCTGGCCGCACATCGGACACAGCATGTCCCTGACCGACAGCCGCTGCCGCACGGCATGGTTCTGGGAATACAGCGGCTTGCCTTGACCGGGATTGTCCGCCTGAAGGATAGCCAGCGCGCCGCCGACGGAAGGGCAGGGGCCTACCCCGAGGGGCGGCTCGCCGGTCCAACTGGTGACCCAGGGCACGTCGACGCCGGCCTTTAGTGACGATGCCTTCATCGGAACCCCCCGGATCAATCCTGCGCGCCCGCGCGCCCGCGCTGCCGCAGTCGAGCAGCGTTTGCGGACCGCCGGGGTTCCAAATCGGAGCAGAGGCGTTAGACCCGGCGCATGGCGTCCCGCATTCCTACCCTGAACGAAGCCGTCTCCGCGGGTGAAAAAGCCGCCGCCGTCGATACGGCCATGATCGCCAAGTTGACGGATATGGCCGGCGACTTCGCCGTCAATCTGTCGATCGCCCTGATCATCATGGTCGCCACCGTGCTGGCGTCGCGGTGGCTCTCGGGGATCACGCGACGGATGCTGTCGCGGGTCCGGGGCTTCCAACATGACCGGACGGTGGTCAGCTTCGTCGTTCAGGTGGTTCGGGTCGTTGTCTATATCGTCGGCTTCATCGCCGTGCTCCAGCGGCTGGGCGTCCAGACCACCTCGATCATTGCGGTCCTGGGGGCCGCCTCGCTGGCGGTCGGTCTGGCCTTGCAGGGCACGCTGTCTAACGTCGCGGCGGGTGTGCTGTTGCTGGTGTTGCGCCCCTACAAGGTCGGCGACATCATCGAGGTCGGCGGGGCCCAAGGCACGGTGCAGCGCCTTGACCTGTTCGTGACCCAGATGTCGAACGCCAACAATCACAAGATCGTCGTGCCTAACTCCAAGGTGCTGGGCGACGTCATCGTCAACCTCACGGGCCAGAAGACGCGGCGCATCGAGATCCTGTTCAACGTCGGCTACAGCGCCAACCTGAAACAGGCGACGGCGGTGATCGCGGGCGTGGCGGAGGCGCATGAAGGGGTGCTGCCGGATCCGGAACCCTGGGCCGGGGTCACCAACCTGCTGGACAGCGCCGTCGAGGTGACGCTGCAGGCCTGGGTCGAGGTCGACGATTGGTGGCAGGTCAAGGCCGATCTGACCCAAGGGGTGAAGGAAGCGCTGGACGCTGCCGGCGTTGAAATCCCCTTCCCGCATCAGGTCGCGGTGGCCTATGAACCGCCCGCGCCGGGGCTTTATCCGGCTGCAATGTCAAAACCCGAACCTGAGCCCCAGACTCCCGCGCCGGCCCCGCGCCGCCGCCGGCTGGGCCCAAAGGCCTGATTCCATGCGTTACGACTTCGGCTCCGACAACACCGCCGGCATGGCTCCCGCCGCGCTGGAGGCCCTGATCGCGGCCAATGACGGCTATGCCCGGGCCTATGGCGCGGACGACGTCACCGCCCGCGCCGCCGACCTGATCCGCGCCCGGCTGGACGCCGATGCCGAGATACGGTTCGTCTTTTCCGGCACCGCCGCCAACGCCATCGCCCTGTCGATGCTGGCCTGGCCGCATGAGGCCGTGCTGGCGCATCACGCCGCCCATGTCTGCACCGACGAGACCGGCGCGCCGGGGTTCTTCGGCTCGGGCGTCGGCCTGATCGGCCTGCCGGGCCTCTCGGGCAAGATCGAGCCGAAGGCGCTACAGGCCGTTGTGGACGAGCCGGAGGTCGGCCACCGCCAGCCGCCCGCGGCCCTCAGCCTGACCCAGTCCACCGAGTACGGCACGGTCTATACCGAGGAGGAACTGCGCCATCTGATCGAGCCGGCGAAGCTCAAGGGCCATGGCGTGCACATGGACGGCGCGCGGCTGGCCAATGCGGCGGCGGCCGGTTTCGACCTGACGCAGATCGCCCGGCTGGGAGTCGATGTGCTGGTTTTCGGCGGGGCCAAGGCCGGGGCCAACTGCGCCGAGGCCATCGTCATGTTCGACAAGTCGCTGGCCCGCCGGATCGACAACCGGCTGAAGCAGGCCGGGCAGACTGCGTCCAAGACCCGCTTCCTGGCCGCCCCCATCCTGGGCCTGCTGGAGAGCGGCGACTGGGAGGCCGGCGCCGCCCACGCCAATCTGATGGCCGAACGGCTGGCGGCGGGAATCGCCACCCGTTCGGCCTTCGTCCTGGCCCATCCGGTCGAGGCCAATGCGGTGTTCGTGCGCATGCCGCCCGAGGCGCACCAGCGGCTGAACGACGCCGGCTGGGCCTGCTATCGCTTCGACGACGGTTCAGTGCGGTTCGTCTGTTCGTGGGCGACCCGCGAAGAGGCCGTGGATGAAGTTTTGCAGGCCATCGCAACGCTTTGAGCGCGTCGTTCATTGAACGGTCGCCATGCCCCACCTAGATAGAACAAATCGTGACCATTCCCGCTTTGCGGCGATCGGTCAGGGGACCGGAGGGGACTGACATGAACGCACCATCGCGTATCGCCAATCGCACGGCCGACGACCTCATGGCCTTCCGGATCGTCCGCGCCGCCCTGCCGATTCTGGCGGAAGGGCTGAGCCCGGAGGATCTCGCGGCGCAGTCCATGCCCGATTGCAGCCCGGGTAAATGGCACCTGGCCCACTCCAGCTGGTTTTTCGAGGCCATGATTCTGGCGGAGGAGCCCGGTTACCAGCCGGTCGACCCGCGCTTCCAGACCCTGTTCAACAGCTATTACGAGGCGCTGGGACCACGGGTGGACCGCCCTGTGCGGGGCCTGATGACCCGGCCGTCGCTGGACGAGGTGCTGGCCTATCGCCGCGAGATCGACCGGCGCATGACCGTCTGGCTGGGCGAGGGACCGACCGATCCCCGGCTGCAATATCTGTTCACCCTCGGTCTGAATCACGACCAGCAGCATCAGGAGTTGTTCCTGATGGACCTGCTGAATCTGATGGCCTGCTCGCCGCTGGATCCCGCGGCCTATCAAGCCGAACCGCGCGCGCGTCCGGCGCAGCGTGGGCTGGGCGGGACCAGCCGGTTCGACGGCGGTCTGGTTGAGATCGGCCACGACGGCGCGGGCTTCGCCTTCGACAACGAAGGGCCGGTGCTTCGCGTCTGGCTGGAGCCCTACGCTCTCGCCAACGATCTGGTGTCCAACGCCGACTGGATCGCCTTCATCGCGGACGACGGCTACGCCCGGCCCGAGCTTTGGCTCTCCGATGGCTGGTCGACGGTTCAGGCCGAGGGCTGGGACGCCCCCCTCTACTGGCGCCGTGACGGCGACGCATGGACGACCATGGGTCTGACGGGCCGCATTCCGGTTGAGCCGACGTCGCCGGTCCGCCACCTCAGCTTCTACGAAGCTGACGCCTATGCCCGCTGGGCTGGCAAGCGGTTGCCGACCGAGGCGGAGTGGGAGCATGGCGTCCGCTGCCGTCCCGAGGCCTTCTCCAATGCGTTTGGCGAGCTCTGGCAATGGACCGCCAGCGCCTACGCTCCCTATCCGGGCTTCCGGCCGACCGAGGGTACGGCGTCGGAGTACAACGGGAAATTCATGGCCAACCAGATGGTGCTGCGGGGCTCCAGCTTCGCCACGCCCGAGGGACATGCGCGAGTCAGCTACCGCAACTTCTTCTATCCGCATCAGCGGTGGGCCTTCACGGGATTGCGGCTGGCCGAGGCCGCCCCTGCGCCGCTGGTCCGCGCGACGGATCACGGCGAGACGGCCCGTTTCCGCCGCGATCTGATCGCCGGCCTGTCGCGCTTTCCCAAGGTCGCCTCGCCCAAATGGTTCTATGACGCCGAGGGCTCGCGGCTGTTTGAAGCCATCACCCGCCTGACGGAATACTATCCGACGCGGCAGGAGGCGGCCCTTCTGCGGCGCGTGGCCCCGGAATGGGCGGCGTGCTTCGGGCCCGACGCCGCCCTGGTCGAGTTCGGATCGGGGGCCAGCGAAAAGACCCGGATCGTCCTGGACGCCGCCTCCGACCTCGGCGCCTATGTTCCGATCGACATCAGCGCTGACGCCTTGAATGCCGCCGCCCGCCGGATCGCAGAAGCCTATCCAGCGCTGACGGTCGCCCCCCTCGTCGGCGACTTCCTGCATCTGGGGGCGCTGCCGGCCGGGATCGGGCAGGGGCGGCGGGTCGGCTTTTTCCCAGGCTCGACCATAGGCAATCTGGAGCGGGACGAGGCGATCGCCTTCCTGACGGCGGCGCGTGGCCTGCTGGGTTCCGACGCCCTGTTCATCCTGGGGGTCGATCTGGTCAAGGCGCCGGAGACGATGATCGCCGCCTATGCCGATTCCGCGGGCGTCACCGCCGCCTTCAACCGCAATCTGCTGGTTCGCGCCAATCGCGAACTGGAAGCGGGGTTCGACGTGGATTCCTTCGCCCATCGCGCCGCCTGGAACGCCACGGGGTCGCGGATGGAAATGCATCTCGAGGCGACCCGCGACATGACTGTCCTGCTGGACGGCCGCCGCATCGCCTTCAGGCGCGGCGAGACCATCCATACGGAGAGTTCGCGGAAATACACCAAAGACTCGGTGCGCGAACTGGCCGAGGCGGCCGGATGGACCGTGGCCGGGTTCGAAACCAGTTCGGACCCCAAGGTGGCCTTGGCGCTGCTGGAAGATTGAACGAAAAAAGGCGGCGACCAGAGTGGTCGCCGCCTTCTTCGGATGGGTGGGCCTCGCGCCTAGTCGGCGACGGGCGGCGTCGTGCGGGGGCGGGCGCCGTGCGAGGCCTCGCCGCCCTTGCGGCCGGCTTGAGCGGCCAGGCTACGATCCTGGGAGAAGCTGCGCTTTTCGCTGGGGACGCTGGCGCCGCCCTTGCGGGCGATCTCGCGCTGACGTTCGGGATCCATCGAGGCGAAGCCCCGCTTGGAGACACCGGAGGCTCGGGTGGGCTGACCTTGAGCCATTGGAGGTTCCTTTCGTGACGTCGATGGCGGTTCGGGGAATGAACCCTCTGCACCGCTTCCGGTTCCGGATGGGCGGTCACGGAATTGCGAGCGAATCACAGGGTTTGGACGATCGGCGCTCACTTGCCGCCATAGGGCCGGGCGTCGTTATCACCCCCGCCGCCCGGGTCCTGTTGCGGAACTTCATCGGGCGCGCCGGACGGATCGATGTCCGGGCCCGGCGTCTCAGGCGGCATGATCTCGGGCTGACCGCCGGGGCTGTCGGGTTCGATAAAGGTCATGGTCTTGCTCCTTCTTGAAAGGAGAACGCGGCGGTGACCGGCGCCGTTCAATCACGATTGGACGCCATCCCGTGTTTGGCGGAACCGGGCTGATCAGAGCGGATTGAAGCAGGCGAAATCTCCCAGCGGAAAGACAACGAAATGACCGGGCCCTACACAGGACAAACCTTCGCCTACGACATCGAGGAGGATGTAGACTCGACCTCGGCCCGCCTGGATCGAGAGGCTGACGCCCTCCTGCTGGAAGGCGAAGGTCGCGCCCGTCCGCTGCGGCGCGCGGTGCGGGAAGACGCGGGCCTCGTTCGCGACTGGGGGCAGGATCGGGTCAGCCGGCTTCGGGGGTCAGTCGAGGCCGAACCGGTCAAGGCGACGCTCTATGCCCTCGCCCTCGGGGTGGTGATCGGCATGCTGGCTGCGCGCTAGGTTGAGGCTCAGGACGGCCCTGTCGCGGGACGGGCGATCGGCGTCCCGCGCATGGCGGCGTCGGACACAAATGGATTGCTGCGGCGCTCGGCCCCGAAGGTCGAGGTCGGCCCGTGCCCCGGCACGAAGGTGACGTCGTCGCCCAGCGGCCACAGCTTGGTGGTGATGGCGTGCAGCAGGCTGGCGTGGTCGCTGCGCGGGAAGTCGGTGCGGCCGATCGAGCCCTGAAACAGGACGTCCCCGACCTGGGCGAACCGGGCCTCACGGTTGAAGAAGATCACATGGCCGGGCGTATGGCCGGGGCAGTGCCAGACTTCCCACGTCGTCTCGCCGAGCGTCAGCACATCGCCCTCAGCCAGCCATCGGGTCGGGGTGAAGCTGCGCGCTTCGGGCAGTCCATACAGCTGGCCCTGGGCCGGGATGCCGTCGATCCAGAACTGGTCGTCCGGATGCGGCCCGATGATGTCGAGGCCGGTCTTCTCCTGCATCTCGGCCGCCCCGCCGGCGTGGTCGAGGTGGCCATGGGTGATCCAGATCGCCTCCAGCGTCAGCCCCTGTTTGGCCACCGCGCCCAGCAGACCGTCCACCGACCCGCCCGGATCGATGATCGCGGCCTTCATGGTCTTGCGGCACCAGACGAGGGTGCAGTTCTGCTGCAGAGGCGTGACCGGGAAGACGGCGACGCCGATCGGGGCGGGGGAGGAGGTCATTCCATCCAGATAGCCTGCCGCGGCCTGCGCCGAAACCGTCCCTTGTCCTGCGTCTCACGTTGACCTTTGGGACCGTCATCGACATAAGGGCGGGCTTCAAAGGCGCCGCCTCCAAAGGGCGGCCCTTGTTGCTTTACCCACACAGCGCAGCGCCTGCCTCAAAGGCGCCGCCACAGAGCGTCAGAATCCCGGCCATGCAAGTTGTCGAAAAGTCCAACGAAGGTCTGAGCCGCGTGATCGCGGTGACCATTCCCGCCGCCGAGCTGAACCAGAAGCTGGACGCCAGGCTGAAGGAAGTCGCGCCGCAGATGAAGCTGAAGGGCTTCCGTCCCGGCAAGGTGCCGATGTCGCATGTCAAAAAGACCTTCGGCCGCGACTTGATGGGCGAAATTGTCAACGACGCGCTGAACAGCTCGAGCCAGAAGGCCCTGGACGACGCCAAGGTGCGTCCGGCCGCGCCCGCCGAGATGAAGCTGACCTCGGACATGGAAAAGGTCATCGCCGGCACGGAAGACCTGGCCTACGAGATGGCCCTGGAGGTCATGCCAGACTTCACCCCGACCGATATCAAGAAGCTGAAGCTGGCGCGCCCGACCTATGAGGCGTCCGACGCCGATCTGGACGAGGCGCTCACTGAATTGGCCGGTCAGGCCAAGTCCTATGCGGACAAGAAGGGCAAGGCCGTGAAGGCCGCCGACGGCGACGAGGTCACCATCGACTTCCTCGGCAAGCTGGACGGCGAACCCTTCGAGGGCGGCGCCGCCGAAGACACGCAGCTGGTGATCGGCTCCAACCGCTTCATCCCCGGCTTCGAAGAGCAGCTCAAGGGCGCCAAGGTCGGCGACGAGACGGTCCTGAACGTGACCTTCCCGGCGGACTACCAAGCCGCCCATCTCGCAGGCAAGGCCGTGACCTTCGACGTCAAGGTCAAGGCCATCAAGGCCGAGGCCCCGGCCGTGGTTGACGAGGAGTTCGCCAAGCGGATCGGCATCGAGTCGCTGGACAAGCTGAAGGAGCTGCTGCGCACCAATCTGAACCAGCAGTACACGGGCGCCGCCCGCTTCAAGCTGAAGCGCGCCCTGCTGGACGCCCTGGACAAGGCCCACGACTTCCCCCTGCCGCCCAAGATGGTCGAGGCCGAGTTCGACGGCATCTGGCAACAGGTGCAGGCCGACAAGGACGCCGGCCGTCTGCCGCCTGAAGACGCCAAGAAGACCGACAAGAAGCTCAAGGACGAGTACCACAAGATCGCCGAGCGCCGCGTGCGTCTGGGTCTGGTGCTCGCCGAGATCGGCCGCGCCAACAACGTCCAGGTCACCGACCAGGAACTGAACAACGCCATCATGAACGAGGCCCGCAACTATCCGGGTCAGGAGCGTCAGGTGCTGGACTTCTATCGCCAGAACCCTAACGCCGCCGCCCAGATGCGCGCCCCCATCTATGAGGAAAAGGTCTGCGATCTGATCTTCGATACCGCCAAGGTGACCGACACGCCGATCACCAAGGAAGACCTGCTCAAGGAAGACGACGAGCTCTGATCGTTCAGCCCGATCGGGACCTTCATCCCCGCCCTGGTCTCCGGGGCGGGGATTTGCTTTTCAGGACCCGTCTTGCGTCAACGGTTCCGCAACGCGATATCCTGTCCAACAGGCGAGCGGCCGGTGAGTCGCGCCCCAAGCATCCCGAGAAGGCCCACATGCGCGATCCCATCGAACTGATGAACATGAACCTCGTCCCCATGGTGGTCGAGCAGTCCAGTCGGGGCGAACGGTCCTTCGACATCTTTTCGCGCCTGCTGCGGGAACGGATCATCTTCCTGACCGGTCCCTTCGATGACGTCATGGCCTCGCTGATCTGCGCCCAGCTGCTGTTCCTGGAATCGGAGAACCCGAAGAAGGAAATCAGCATGTATATCAACAGCCCCGGCGGTCAGGTGTCGTCGGCGCTCGCGATCTACGACACCATGCAATACATCCGCTCGCCGGTTTCGACGGTGTGCATGGGCATGGCGGCCTCGGCCGGTTCGCTGATCCTCGCCGCCGGCGCCGCCGGTCAGCGCGTGGCCCTGCCGAACGCCCGCATCATGGTGCACCAGCCCTCGGGCGGCTTCCGTGGCCAGGCCTCGGACATTGAACTGCACGCCGCCGACATCCGCTACACCAAGCGCCGACTGAACGAGATCTACGTCCATCACACCGGCCAGCCCTATGAAGAGGTCGAGAAAACCCTCGACCGCGACCACTTCATGAGCTCCGAGGAAGCCAAGGCCTGGGGCATCGTCGACCACGTCTACGACCGCCGCGAGCAGGCCGAGGGCGACGGGGTCAAGACGGTCTGATCCGTCCACCACCAGCAAGTTGGTGAAGGGCGCGTCGTGACCGGCGCGCCCTTTGTCTTTCATGCTATCAGGCCGCCATGGAACAGACGCGCGAAACCAGCGGGACCGTCGAGGTCGACGGCGACACCTACGAGTGGGAAATCCGCCGCCAGCCCCGGCCGCTACCGGGCGGCAAATGGGACGGCATGGGGCTGAGCCTGCGTCTGAAGGGCTTCCCCCGAGAGGCCGTCGTCCTGTTCCCGATGCCGATGCGGCCGAACGGACGGCCGGACATGGAGAAGCAGCGGGTCGATCTGGACAGCGTGCGAAACGCCGTGGCCGCCGCGATCGAGGCGGGATGGAACCCCACATCGCGGGGCAAGGCCATGGTGTTCGATGTGGACGCGGACGGCCGCTAGCCGGTCAGCCCTTGAACCGCCGAAACCCGGCCTCGTCGGCGATGGCCAGCATCTCGGTGTCCCCGGTCGTATCGCCGTAGGCTGCCGCCAGCTGCATATCCTCCCCGAAAGCGGCCCGCAGCCGCCGCACCTTTTCCTCGCCCCGACAGTTGGGGCCGGCGAAGGCGCCCGTAACCCGGTCATCAGCGTCGAACGCCAACGGCGTGCCCAGCAGGGCGTCCGCTTCCAGACGCCGCGCGAACGGAGCCACGGTGGTCTCCGGACTGGCCGTGACGATGACGCGATACGCCCCCTTCGCGCCCCAGTCCTTCCAGCAGGCGAGGGCGTCATGGCGGATGAAGCCGGGCCAGACCTGGCCCGCGAAAGCTTCCGCGTCGGCTTCCAGCTGGGTCCGAGGTACGCTCTTCAGGAACTCCCGCACCGAGGCGGCCTTGAGGCGGCCGCGGTCGCGGTGACCGGCATAGGCCGCCAGATCGGGCGCCATCCTGGCCAGCCCCATGAACCAGCCGCCCGCACCGGCCCGCCAGCGCAGAAACTGCGTGAAACTGTCGCTGACCGTCAGGGTGCCGTCGAAATCAAACGCCACGATGGCCCGATCCTTGCGGTGCGGCTGGTGAATCAGGGCAGGGCTTCCCATGTCAGACATTCGCCGCGATCTCCGTCGACATTCGACCGTCCGCTTCGGTATCCGCCCACGCTTGGGCGGGGTTGTGGCGGGCCTCGGTATGGGTGATTGTCAATTTTTGAAGACCTTTGCGCCCATTGTCCGGGAATCAAACGCGAAGGATGCGCGTTAGCCCCATATCAGGGTGAACCGCGGGAGTGAGAAGACTCGATGACCAAAGCCGCCGGCACAGACGCCAAAAGCACCCTCTACTGCTCGTTCTGCGGGAAGAGCCAGCACGAGGTGCGCAAGCTCATCGCCGGACCCACGGTGTTCATCTGCGATGAATGCGTCGAACTCTGCATGGATATCATCCGTGAAGAGCACAAAATCTCGTTCTCCAAGGCCAAGGATGGCGTGCCGTCGCCCAAGGAGATTCGCGAGGTTCTCGACGACTACGTCATCGGTCAGTCGCACGCCAAGAAGGTGCTCTCGGTCGCGGTTCATAACCACTACAAGCGCCTGAACCACGCGACGAAGAACAACGACGTCGAGTTGGCCAAGTCCAACATCATGCTGATCGGGCCGACCGGCTCGGGCAAGACGCTGCTGGCCCAGACGCTGGCCCGCATCATCGACGTGCCCTTCACCATGGCCGACGCCACCACCCTGACCGAAGCCGGTTATGTGGGCGAGGACGTCGAGAACATCATCCTCAAGCTGCTGCAGGCGTCCGACTACAACGTCGAGCGGGCCCAGCGCGGCATCGTCTACATCGACGAGATCGACAAGATTTCGCGCAAGTCGGACAATCCCTCGATCACCCGGGACGTCTCGGGCGAGGGCGTGCAGCAGGCCCTGTTGAAGATCATGGAAGGCACCGTCGCCTCCGTGCCCCCGCAGGGCGGCCGCAAACACCCGCAGCAGGAGTTCCTGCAGGTCGACACCGCCAATATCCTGTTCATCGTCGGCGGCGCCTTCTCCGGTCTGGAGAAGGTTATCGCGGCGCGCGGCGACGGAGCCTCGATCGGCTTCGGCGCCAAGGTCAAGGAAATCGACGAGCGGCGCACCGGCGACATTCTCAAAGGCGTCGAACCGGATGATCTGATGCGTTTCGGCCTGATCCCGGAATTCATCGGCCGTCTGCCTGTGCTGGCGACGCTGGAAGACCTGGACGAGCCGGCCCTGGTCACCATCCTGACCGAGCCCAAGAACGCCCTGGTCAAACAGTACAAGCGCCTGTTCGAGATGGAGGACGTCGATCTGACGTTCACCGACGACGCCTTGGTGGCGGTCGCCAAGAAGGCCATCACCCGCAAGACCGGCGCTCGTGGCCTGCGTTCGATCCTCGAAGGCATCCTGCTGGAGACGATGTTCGAGCTGCCGACCTTCGAAGGCGTCGAGGAAGTGGTGGTCAACGCCGAGGTCATCGAGGGCAAGGCGCAACCGCTGCTGATCTATTCCGAAACCAAGTCCAAGAAGGCCGCCCCCGACAGCGCGGCCTGATCCCGACCGGGTCACAAGACCAGAAGGGCGGGTCCGGCGACGGGCCCGCCCTTTTCCTTGGGTTTGTGATGCGCACCGGAGCCGGAATGATGCGCGCCGGCAACAGGGCGCCGGGGCCAAGGGACAACAGCAACGGCCAGTTTCTCGCACGATCCATGCGCCGTTGCCCCCCGACCCCATTGGATGTTGCAGCCTTGCCGCCTGTGGATGGAAGGAGTGGTTCGGCGCCCGCCACGCTTGAACCGCGCCGTCCGTAAACCACATACTCATCCGAAGGCCGCTCAATGGCGGGCCGAGTCGAAACGGCGGGGCGCAGGCGCTCCGCACGCCGCCGCGGCGGGTCCGAGATCAACGAGGACCCTGTGAGAGTTGCATCATGCCCGAGACCAAAACCCTGCCCGTCCTGCCACTGAGAGACATCGTCGTCTTTCCGCACATGGTCGTGCCGCTGTTCGTAGGCCGCGAGAAATCGGTCAAGGCGCTCGACGAGATCATGAAGGGCGAAAAGCAGATCCTGCTGGCCACCCAGAAGAACAGCGTCGATGACGACCCGTCGGCCGACGCCATCTATCCGATCGGCGTCCTGGCCACCGTGCTCCAGCTGCTGAAACTGCCCGACGGCACGGTCAAGGTTCTGGTCGAGGGCAAGAGCCGCGCGCGCCTGACCAAATTCACCGCCCGCACCGAATATTTCGAGGCCGAGGCCGTCGAGATCGCCGATGATCCGGGCGAGCCCGCCCAGTCGGAAGCCCTGCTGCGCGCCGTGATCGAACAGTTCGAAAACTATGTGAAGCTGAACAAGAAGGTGCCGCCCGAGGCCCTCAGCTCTATTCCCCAGATCACCGACCCATCCAAACTGGCCGACAGCGTGGCGGCCCATCTGTCGGTCAAGATCGGCGACAAGCAGGGTCTGCTGGAAACCATCGCGGTCCCCGCCCGGCTGGAGAAGGTCTACGGCCTGATGGAGGGCGAAATCTCCGTCCTGCAGGTCGAGAAGAAGATCCGCTCGCGCGTGAAGCGCCAGATGGAGAAGACCCAGCGCGAATATTATCTGAACGAGCAGATGAAGGCGATCCAGCGTGAGTTGGGCGAGACCGACGACGCCCGTGACGAGGTGATGGAGCTGGAGAAGCGCATCCGCAAGACGCGCCTGTCCAAGGAAGCCCGGGTCAAGGCCGAGGCCGAGGTCAAGAAGCTGCGCAACATGAGCCCGATGTCGGCGGAATCGACGGTGGTGCGCAACTACCTCGACTGGCTGCTGTCGATCCCGTGGGGCAAGGCCAAGACCAAGGCTATTGATCTCGAAAAAGCCGAGGCGATCCTCGAGGAGGACCACTACGGGCTGGAGAAGGTCAAGGAACGGATCATCGAATATCTGGCGGTCCAGGCGCGCACCAATGCGCTCAAGGGCCCGATCCTGTGCCTCGTCGGCCCTCCCGGCGTCGGCAAGACCTCGCTGGCCAGGTCGATCGCCAAGGCCACCGGCCGCGAGTACATCCGCATGTCGCTGGGCGGCGTGCGCGACGAGGCTGAAATCCGCGGCCACCGCCGGACCTATATCGGCTCCATGCCGGGCAAGATCATCCAGTCGATGAAGAAGGTGAAGACCACCAACGCCTTCATCCTGCTGGACGAGATCGACAAACTGGGCGCCGACTGGCGCGGCGATCCGACCTCTGCCCTGCTCGAGGTGCTGGATCCGGCCCAGAATAACGCCTTCGGCGACCACTATCTGGAGGTCGATTACGACCTCTCGAACGTCATGTTCGTGACCACGGCCAATACGCTGAACATGCCCCAGCCGCTGCTCGACCGGATGGAGATCATCCGTGTCAGCGGCTACACCGAGGACGAGAAGGTCCAGATCGCCCTGCGGCACGTCCTGCCCAAGGTGACGGAAGAGAACGGGCTCAAGCCGGCGGAGTTCGTCGTGCCGGAAAGCGCGATCCGCGACCTGATCCGCTACTACACCCGCGAAGCCGGCGTGCGCTCCCTGGAGCGCGCCCTGGGCGGTCTGGCCCGCAAGTCGGTGCGCGAAATGGCCCGCGAGAAGACGCTGTCCATCACCATCGACGACGAGAAACTGGCCAAATATGCGGGCGTGCGGAAATACCGCTACGGCGAGACCGACGAGGAGGATCAGGTCGGTATCGTCACCGGCCTGGCCTGGACCGAGTTCGGCGGCGAAATCCTGACCATCGAGGCGATCAAGATGCCGGGCCGCGGCCGGATGACCGTGACCGGCAACCTGAAGGAGGTGATGAAGGAGTCCATCTCCGCCGCCGCCTCCTATGTCCGGGCCCGGTCGCTCAGCATCGGCGTCAAGCCGCCGATGTTCGAGAAGACCGACATCCACGTCCACGTCCCCGACGGCGCCACGCCCAAGGACGGTCCCTCGGCCGGCGTGGCCATGACGGTCGCCATGGTCTCGGTCCTGACGGGCATTCCGATCCGCAAGGACATCGCCATGACGGGCGAGATCACCCTGCGCGGCCGGGTCACCGCCATCGGCGGCCTGAAGGAGAAGCTGCTGGCCGCCCTGCGCTCGGGCATCAAGACGGTGCTGATCCCCGAAGAGAACGAGAAGGACCTCGCCGAGGTGCCCGACAATGTGAAGGGCGCGCTGGAGATCATCCCGATCAAGACCGCTGACGAGGCCCTGAAATGGGCCCTGACCGGCTCGCTGACCCCCGTCGAATGGGACGAGGCCGCCGATCCGCTGCCGGCGGTTCCGCCGATCCAGGATGTCGGCACGGTGGTGGCGACGCACTGACGGTCTGAAACAGAAAGAACCCCGCCCGGAGCGATCCGGGCGGGGTTTTTCTATCTGAAGGGAGCCCCGGCGGACCAATACAATTCACCGAAGACATCCTCGACATCGGGCCAGCGACATCGTCGACAATTCCTCGACATCACCGACATCGGAGACACCCTCGACAGTCGCCGGGATTCAGAGGCTGTCGACCATCACCAATTCCGCATCATCTCGCGCCGTGATCGTGATCTCCGCCTCGTCCTTGATCGCCGCCCCGTCGCGGGCGTTCAGGGCCACGCCGTTGACCTCGACCGCACCCACCGCCGGCACCAGATAGGCGCGGCGGCCCTCGGCGAGGCTGTAGGTCAGGCTCTCGCCGGCCTTCAGGGTCGCGCCCAACACGCGGGCGTCGGCGTTGATGGTCAGAGCCTCGTCGGACGGGTCGTCCGAGGCCAGCACCTGGAATTTCCCGGTCCGGTCCGATTTCGGAAAGGGCTTCATGCCCCAGTCCGGCTTGGCGCCCGGCTTGTCAGTCTCGATCCAGATCTGGAACAGGGTGGTCAGCTCGTTCTCGAGGTTGAACTCGGCGTGGCGCACGCCCGTGCCGGCGCTCATCACCTGCACATCGCCCGCGCCGGTGCGGCCCCGGTTGCCGATGGAATCCTCATGGGTGATGGCCCCGGTGCGGACATAGGTGATGATCTCCATGTCCGAGTGCGGGTGGGGCGGAAAGCCGGACTGGGCGGCGATTTCGTCGTCGTTCCAGACCCGCAGTCGGCCCCAGCTCATGCGCGAGGGGTCGTGATAGCCTGCGAAGGAAAAGTGGTGTTTGGCGTTCAGCCAGCCGTGGTCACCGCCGCCGAGGGTGTTGAAGGGTCGAACGTCGATCATGGGGATGCTCCCGGGACTCCGAGGGTTATGAACCTCGCTGGCGTCTATATAGGTAACAGTGTCAGTGTCGAAAAGGGGTGTTTGGTCGGTGGCAAGGTTGGCCCGACGCCGGGAAGAACAAGGGGGACTTGAAGGGGCGAGAACGCTTCGACACGTCAAACCGGTCGCCTCGCCTGCAATCCGCAGCGACCGAGAGCAAAAAATAGCGTGTACGGCCTTCGACGGTGACTTGGGCATGGCCGGTACGGGAGTATTTGCCCAGATGGATCGTGAAGCGGTCGACAGTCCCGTGAACGATCACGGGATCACCCATTGGCGCACGGTTGCTGACAGACGTGCCAAGCCAGATCAGTCCGGCCGTGCCCAACACTCCGACGCCAAGCATCGGCAGGAGAACCCAACCCGGGTTGCCCATTTCACAGAGAAGCCGAAGATGTTCCCTGACGCTGAGTTTCACCCCACCTGCGCCCTGTGCCTCAGCATCGCATCGGCCAGCACACAGGCCGCCATCGCTTCAACCACCGGCACGCCGCGCAGGGCCACGCAGGGATCGTGGCGCCCCTTGGTGCGGACGTCGGTCTCGGCCCCGTCGCGGGTGACGGTCTGCCCCGGCGTCAGGATGGAGGAGGTCGGCTTGAACGCCACCCGCGCTGTCAGCGGCTGGCCCGTCGATATGCCGCCCAGCACCCCGCCCGCGTGGTTCGACAGGAAGACCGGCCGGCCGTCCTCGCCGAGCCGCATGGCGTCGGCGTTGTCCTCGCCGGTCAGTTCGGCCGCGCCGAAGCCCGCGCCGATCTCGACGCCCTTGACCGCATTGATCGACATCATCGCCGCCGCCAGTTCGGCGTCCAGCTTGCCATAGACCGGCGCGCCCCAGCCGGCGGGCAGGCCGGTGACCTCCAGCGCCACGACGGCCCCGATCGACGACCCGGCCTTGCGCACGCCGTCGAGGTAGGTCTCCCACGCCGGCACGACCGCCGCCGAGGCCGCGAACAGGGCGTTGTCATGGACCGCGTCGAAATCCACCGCCCCGGGCGCGATCCGGTGCGGCCCCAGCTGGACCACGCCGGCGCGGATGCGCACCGTCTCGCCCAGCACCTTGCGCGCCACCGCCCCCGCCGCGACCCGCATCGCGGTCTCACGCGCCGAGGACCGGCCGCCGCCGCGATGGTCGCGCACGCCGTATTTGGCCTGGTAGGTGTAGTCGGCATGGCCCGGCCGGAAGGCGCGGGCGATGTCGCCATAGTCCTTCGAGCGGGCGTCCTCATTGTCGATCTGGATGGCGATCGGCGCGCCGGTGGTGACCGGCCCGTTCCCGTCGTCGAAAACGCCGGACAGGATACGCGCCGTGTCGCTCTCCTGCCTCTGGGTGACGAAACGGCTGCCGCCGGGCTTGCGCCGGTCCAGCCACGGCTGCAGGTCGGCCTCGGTCAGGGGGATCAGGGGGGGGCAGCCGTCGATGACGCAACCGATCGCCGGCCCGTGGCTCTCGCCCCAGGTGGTCACGCGAAACAGATGGCCGAAGGTATTGTGGGACATGATCAATGCAACCCGCTGACGCCGAAGCCCAGATCCTCGGCGGCCCGATACAGTCGCTTGTCGCGCGTCCAGAGGCGGACATCAGCACGAAGTCGCAATGAGGCAAGCAAGTGCACATCCACCCACCCAATGCCGCGTCCGAAGAGCTTGTTCTCTTCGACCAGTTCCAAAACCTCACTGTTGCGGGCGGTAGAGATGCCGTCCAGACGATCCAGCATGGCCAGCGCCAGTCGTCGCCTTGCGAGATTTCCGAGGCTCAGCTCACCCTTCACGAACTCGTGCATGAGTACGTTCTTGCGACGCAACTCGGCGTCGAACTCTGGCGAACTCGCGCGAAAGTGGTCGATCCAGACGGACGTATCGGCGAGAACGAACTTAATCGTTCTGCTCCCAGTCGCTTGGGCGACGTCGACGCGGAAGTTCGATGTCGGGCATGGTTCCGCCCATGGCGGCGAGCCTCCGTGAGGCCTCCCATTCGACCATCATCTTCAGGGCCCGGTTGATGATGGCTGACTTCTCGGTCAGGCCGGAGAACTCTGCCGCATCCCTGAGCAATTCATCGTCAATCGTTATGGTGGTTCTCACCGCGCATCTCCTTCAGCATCAGAGTGTGCGCGTTTTGATGCGGCGATGCAATGATGCAGTCTCTCACGCCGCCAGCCGCTCCGGGGTCCAGGCGCGGGTAAACCGCACCAGCAGGTCCTCCGCCGCCGAGGGCGCGTCTTCGGACGGCTCCAGCGTCACGAACAGATGCCCCTGGGGCCGCGTTCCTCGCGCCGGCAGGCCCAGCCCCTTGAGCCGCAGCCGTAGCGGTTGATGACCCGCGACCAGCCAGGCCGAGCGCACGCCGGCATGGGTGTCAACCTCCAGCCGCCCGCCATCCTCTAGCAGGCGAGGGGACACGGGGCAGGTCATGTAGAGGTCGTCGCCGACGGCGTTCAGCCCGTGAGCGCCGCGCACCAGCACCGGCAGATACAGATCCGCCCCGTCATCGCCAGCCGCCTTCAGCCGCAGATGTTCGCTGGTGCGCAGGCCCGCGGGAACCCGGACGCGCAGCAGGCGTCCGCCCAGCCGGATCTCGACCGCGCCGCCCTTCAGGGCGTCGAGCGGACTGATGGCCAGCACCGGGGTTGCGGGCGGCGGCGTGGCAGGCGCGGCCAGCGCGAGGGGCGCCGACTGCCGCTGGATCAGTCGCCAGGCCGCGATTGTCTTGCGGAACCGCGCCTCGCTGCCGCCCGTGGCTTCGGGCCGCGCCGCCTTGATGGCGATACGGAAGGCCGCGGTCAGCGCCTCGTTGTCCACCGGGCCGGTGAGGCCGAGCAGGGCGTAGGCCTCGGGGGTCGAGGCGACTTCAGGGTGCGATCGGGCGCGCATTGGCGCAGTAAGGCCCTGCACATGGTCAAGGCCCGGTTAACTGTGAAGCCTCTCCACAGCCGGGCCGCGGGGGTCTATCTGCACTCCATGACCGCGAATTTGATCCCCCCCAGCCCGACCCGCGAGGAATATGCGGAGCAGTATGCCGCCGCCCTGGCCGCCAATGGCGACGAAACCATCTTCGATCGCGCCGAGCCGATCGGCCTGTTCGTCGACTGGCTGGGCGACGCGACAAGGACCGAGCCGAACGATCCCAACGCCATGACGCTATCGACGGTGGATGCGTCCGGCGCGCCGGACGCCCGGATCGTGCTTCTCAAGGACATCGATGCGCGCGGCTTCACCTTCTATTCCAACCGCGAAAGCGCCAAGGGCCTCGATCTGGCCGTCCATCCCCGCGCGGCCCTGCTGTTCCACTGGAAGTCGCTGCGGCGTCAGGTCCGGGTGCGCGGCGCCGTCGAACCGGTGACGGCGGAGGAAGCTGACGTCTATTTCGCCAGCCGGGCCCGCGAGAGCCGGATCGGGGCCTGGGCCTCGGACCAGTCCCGGCCGCTGGACAGCCGCGCTGCGCTGGAAGCCGCCGTCGTGCGCGAGACCGCCCGAATGGAGGGGGGGGAGGTGCCGCGGCCAGAGCGCTGGACCGGTTGGCGCGTGGTCCCGGAGAGCGTGGAGTTCTGGCGCGACCGGCCGTTCCGCCTGCACGACCGGCTGCGGTTCGACCGGGACGGCGGGGGCTGGACGAAGACCCGCCTCTGGCCGTGAACCGTCAGGCGCCGTAACGGGCCAGGAACGTCCCGACCGCGTCCTCGACCACCTCGGCGTTCGAGCGGCGGACCTTGATCTCGTCACCGGTGACCAGCGGCACGAAGAACACCGGATGCTCGACCATGCCCATCAGCTGCCCCGCCGCCCAGGACGGTCTGTCTATCGGCCGCAAGGCTCCGGATTTCGACAGACCGACCAGAATGCCGATCAGGGTCGCGCCAAACGCCTCCCGCCCCTTTTCAAAGAACCGCAGCGCCACGGCCTGAAAGCGCGGCCGTTCAGCCATCACCAGACGGAAGATGGCGCGGACAAACGGGTCGCTCATAAAGGCGGCATAGGCTTCCGCGAAACTGGTCAGTTGCTCGCGGGCGTCGCCCTCGATGACTCCAGCCCGCGCAATCTGCCGCGCGAAGTCATCGGCGGCGTCGTCGATGACGGCCGAGAAAAGCTCGGCCTTTCCGGCGAACAGGGCATAGAGGGTCGCGGTCGAAACCCCGGCTTCGCGTGCGATCGGCTCGATCCGGGTCGCGGCGTACCCTTCGCTGACGAAGGCCATGCGGGCGTGTCGGACGATCGCCTGCCGTTTGAGATCGAGCGGGACGGGAGAACCGACGCCTGGGCCGCGCATGAAATTCGTCACTCCCTGAAGGTCACAAGGTGACGCTTGAGCCCATGGAGGGTCAAGGGGCGGTGGAACGATGTCTCGGTCTCATCCGCCGATCAACGGCGCCAGCAGCGGATGGGCCAACACCGGCGCGGCCAGCCGGACCACGGCCTGGGGATCTTCCAGCCGCACCGCGGCGGTCGCGTCGGCGACAATGAAGTCCGCATTCAACCGCGACGGTTCGGTTAGCCGTTCATGCCCCGGACGCACCGTCGCCAGATACTGGGAGATCACGGAATCCGCCGTCCGTCCTCGCTCGGTCTGGTCGCGCAGCAGGCGGCGGATGAAACGGATATCGGCGGGGGTGTCGACGAACACCCGGATGTCGAACAGGGCGACCAGGTCCGACGTGCACAGCAGATGGGTGCCCTCGACGACGACGACGTCCGCGGCCCGCACCGGCTCGCCTCCCGGCTCCCGTCCATGGTGGATGAAGGAATAGAGGGGGGCCACCACGTCTCGCCCGGCCTTCAGCTCGGCAAGATCGCGGATCATCAGCTCGTGGTCGCGGGCCGTGACATCGTCGAAGTCGAACGTGGCGGGATCGAAGTCGGGCAGGCTGGCCGCGTCGTGATAATAGGAGTCCTCGCGAAGCAGCACCGCCGCCCCGTCGGGCAGGGCCGAGACCAGGGCTTCGGCGAGGGTGCTCTTGCCTGAGCCGGAGCCGCCGGTGATGGCGATGAGGATGGGCATGAACCGCTTCCAGGACCGGTGACAACAATTCGCCAGGCCCGTCTAACGGCGGGGTGACCTGACGTCACGTTGCTTATCACCGATCACGCCGATAGCGTGGAGTTCAAGCGCCTCGAAAAGCAGGCGCAGGCTTGAGGGATCGTGATGCTTGGATTGATGCAGGACTGGCCGCTGACAGTCGACAAGATCCTCGACCACTCGAAGAACTGGCATGGCCATCGTGAGGTGGTGACCCGGTCCGTCGAGGGGCCGATCGTGCGCACGACCTATGCCGAGATCCATGCCCGGGCCAAACGGGTCACCAGCGTGCTGAAAGGCTGGGACATCAAGGTCGGCGACCGGATCGCCACCCTGGCCTGGAACACCAGCCGTCACATGGAGGTCTGGTACGGCATCATGGGCATGGGCGCCGTATGCCACACCCTGAACCCGCGACTGTTCCCGGAGCAACTGATCTACATCATCAACCACGCTGAAGACCGCATCATCTTCGTCGACCTGACCTTCATTCCGCTGCTGGAAGCAATCCTGCCGCACTGCCCGAGCGTTGAGCGGGTGGTGGTCCTGACCGACGAACTGACCATGCCGGCGACGAAGCTGCCGGGCGCGGAATGCTACGAAGCGCTGCTGGGCTCCGCCTCGGAGGATGTCGCCTGGGGCGGGTTCAGCGAACTGACCGCCTGCGGCCTCTGCTACACCTCGGGTACGACCGGCAACCCGAAGGGGGTGCTGTATTCGCACCGCTCGAACTTCATCCATACGCTGCTGGGCATGCAATCGACCGTGCTGGGGCCATCGCCGAAGGAGGTGATCCTGCCGGTGGTGCCGATGTTCCATGCCAACGCCTGGGGCATCGCCTTCGCGGGACCGGCGTCGGGCGCCAAACTGGTCATGCCCGGCGCGCGCATGGACGGCGCCGCCATCTATGAACTGATCGTGTCCGAGGGCGTGACCTTCTCCGCCGCCGTGCCGACCGTCTGGCAGATGCTGCTGACCCATCTGCGCGAGAACAACCTGACCATCCCCACCGTCAAGCGCGTGATGATCGGCGGCTCGGCCGTGCCCGAGAGCCTGATCCGCGCCTTCCATGACGAGTTCGATATCGAGGTGATTCAGGGTTGGGGCATGACCGAGACTTCGCCGATCGGGACCACTTCGATCCTGCCGCCCGAACTTGAGGCCCTGCCTTATGACGAGAGCATGAAATGGCGGGTCAAGCAGGGCATGCCGCCCCTGGGCGTCGAGCTCAAGCTCAAGAACTACGCCGGTCAGGAGATGCCGCACGACGGGCACACGTACGGCCGGCTGATGATCAAGGGGCCGACGATCTCGGGCTCCTATTTCAAGGGCGAGGGAGGCGATATCCTCGACCACGAGGGCTTCTTCGATACGGGCGACGTCTCGACGATCGACGAGCACGGCTTCATGCAGATCACCGACCGCGCCAAGGATGTGATCAAGTCCGGCGGGGAGTGGATCAGCTCGATCGAGATCGAGAACATCGCCGTCGGCCATCCGAAGGTCGAACTGGCCGCCGTCATCGGCGCGGCCCATCCGAAATGGGACGAACGGCCGGTGCTGATAGTCAAGCTGAAGCCCGGAGAGACCCAGAACAAACAGGAGCACCTCGACTTCCTGCAGGGCAAGATCGCCAAATGGTGGATGCCCGACGACGTTGTCTTCGTGGATGACATCCCGCTGGGGGCCACCGGCAAGATCGACAAGAAACTGGTTCGTGAACGGCTCAAGGACTATCGCCTGCCGACGGCGGGGGCCTGAGGCGATGGCCCGTCGTACGCCCGGCGCCGGGTGTGTCCAGACGCTGGCGGCCCTGTCCATCGCCGCCCCGGTGCTGGTGATGGTCGCGGCGCTGGGGACGCGTGTCGGGGCCTGGCCGGTCGAGATCGGCTATGACCTGCTGACCATGCAGGTGGGGTGGTGGCTGGCCTTCGCCGGCGCGGCGGCGGCCCTCGGCGCCCTGGTCCTGTCGTTCGGCAGGTTTCGCAAATCGGGTCTGCTGGCGATCGCCGCCCTGCTGGTCGCGGGCGCGACGCTCGGCGGCTTCATCTGGCAAAAGGCCCGCCTTTCGGCCGGCCCGGTCGAGAATGTCAGCACCGACCTGGCCGAGGTTCCGGGCTTCGGCGACCTCGGCGACGAGCGGGGCGGGCAGGGGCCCGGCCCCGCCGTGGGCGCTGAGGCCTGCCCCGGCGCCCTGCCGGTCATGCGCCAGATCGCGCCCACTGCCGCCATCTACGCCATTGAGCAGGCCGGCTTCACCCTGCGCGGCGCGGGCGTGGCCCGGGCCGACGGCAGTCAGGAAGGTTTCTGGTTCGGCTTCGACCATGACGCCGTGATCCGCATCCGCCCGGGCCGCACCGATATTCGTGTCGCCGCCCGCGACCACCGGCCCCACGGCGGCGAGGCCTGCCGCATGGCGACCGCCATCAGCGAGACCCTGCGCGCCGCGGGCTGAGGCTCAGACCAGGGTCCAGTCCGCATCGATCGCCGGTCCCGGCGTCGCTCGCACGATCCCCGCCCGCTCCAGCGCGATCAGATGGGCCCAGACCGACAGGCTGGCGGCGGGCCAAAGCCGCGAATCCACGGCGGCGTAGAGGACCGGAACCATGTCGGCGATCCTTCGGTTTCCCGCCGCCAGCCGCGCCAGAACCTGCGCCTCGCGGGCCAGCCGGTGCGCCTTGTAGGCCTCCAGAAACGGTCCGGGCTTGGTGATCGGCGCGCCATGAGTCGGCCAGATCGTTGAGAAGCCGCGCCCAATCACCGCGTCCAGACTGGCCATATAGGCGGCCATGTCGCCGTCGGGCGGGGCGACGACGGTCGTGGACCAGCCCATGACATGATCCCCGCTGAACAGGGCGTTCTCCTCCACGAGGGCGAAGGCCATGTGGTTGGAGGCATGGCCCGGCGTGGACAGGGCCTCGATCGTCCAGCCGTCGCCCCGCAGCCGCTCCCCGCCCGTCAAGACGACGTCGGGCGCAAAGGCCTCGTCGTCGTCTGCATCCAGCGACGCAGAGGCGTGGACCGTCCGCGCAGGGGGGAGGGCGGCCAGAACCGGCGCGCCGACGGCCTCTGCGAACGGACGGGCGAGGGGGGCGTGGTCGCGGTGGGTATGGGTGACCAGCACATGGCTGACCGTCTGGCCTTCGACAGCCGCCAGCAGGGCCGCCAGATGGGCCTCGTCCAACGGGCCGGGGTCGATGACGGCCACGCCGGCTCCGACCTCGCCGCGCCCCACGACATAGGTTCCGGTCCCGGTGAAGGTGAACGGCCCCGGATTGTTTGCGATCACGCGCCGGATCAGCGGTGAGACCGCATCGGTCCGCCCGTATTCGAACGCCGGCATCTGGACGAACGGGATCATCAGGCGCGGCCCGCCCCTTGCGTTAGGACTTCGTCAACGTTCTGCGGAGTGCCCCAAGTGGCCGTTTCCATCGCCCTGGCTGTCTCAAATCGGCTCCAGCCCATCGCGGCGGCCTTTCTGTGTCTCATGGCGATGCAACTCGCCGTGGCGTCCTGCACGCCGGAACCGGCGCCGTATGCGACCCGGGTCGCCATCCTGCGCCAGGTCTCTACAGCGGAACCCGGCTGAGGTCGTAGCCCGCACCGGCGGCGGCCTCGCGAAGGTCTGCGGCGTCCACCCCCCTCAATCGCTCGGCCATCGCCCAGGCGGTGGCCGAGCGCATGCCCGATCGACAGAACATCACGGCCTTGCCATGGCTTCCGAGCGCGTCGAGCACCTGTCGGGTCGCCTCCACCGCTTCCGGCTGGGGCAGCCCCCGCACCGGCGCATGCACCATGATCATCCCCGCCGCCAGCGCCGCCTGAGCGAGCGTGGAGGCGTGGGGCTGACCCGGTTCCTCATCGTCAGGCCGGTGATTCACCACGCGGGAGAAGCCCAGCCCGGCGAACGAGGTCATGTCCTCGACCGTCAGCTGTCCGGACAAGAACACCTGAGACGTCAACATCGGCATAGACACAATCTCCGGGAAAAAGACTTCGCTAAAACAGGCCGATACGCGGTGTGTGGCTCGATTGCGACAGCGAGACCGCGAACCGATTACAGGCATGTAATATGGATAGACGTCCGTGGGGCTTTGTCTATGTTCCCAGCCTATCTGCGCGCAGTGGGGGCGTAGAATGACCTTTGCGGAGACAGGCCAGCTGGCCGTCGCTGCTCTCAGGAGGGATGAACCTTGAAGATCCAAACTATTCGCCAACGGCTTTTGCAGTCGACGATGATCGGCAGCACGGCTCTGATGGCCTTGACCGCCGTTCCGGTGATCGCGCTCGTCGCGGCGCCGACCACCGCCATGGCCCAATCGCAGACGGGCTCGCTGCGCGTCACCATCACCAGCGGCGGCCAGCCGGTTTCCGGCGCCACGGTGACCGTGAGCTCGCCGGACAGCCTGGTGACCCGGACCGGCGTCACCGACGCTGACGGCCGCGCCCGCATCGCCAGCCTGGACCCGTCGACCAACTACACCGTCATGGTGTCGGCCGCCGGCTATTCCGACTTCAGCGCCAACGACGTCGCCGTCGTCAGCGGCCAGGACCGCAGCGTCGGCTACTCCCTGGCCAGCGCGGGCGACACCGCCAGCCTGGACGACATCATCGTCACCGGCACCTCGCTGGCGGCCGTGGACGTCACTTCGGCGACCGTCGGCACCACCCTGACGCTCGACACCGTGGAATCTCTCCCCACCGGCCGTAACTATCAGAGCTATCTGCAGCTGGTCCCGGGCACCAAGCCCAGCAGCGGCAACCCCTCGTCGCGTTCGGGCGTCAACTACTCGGACGTCGGCGGCGCGATCGGCAGCTCGACCGACAACGTCTACTACCTTGACGGTGTTGACGTTACCGACCCGCTCACGGGCACCTTCGGTTCGAACTTCAACTCGGAAATCATCCAGGAACAACAGGTCATCGTCGGCGGCGTGCCGGCTGAGTACGCTGGTGGTTCCGGCCTGATCTCGCGCGTCATCACCAAGTCGGGCAGCAACGAATGGCACGGCTCGCTGAACTACTATTTCCAGAACGACAACCTGGTTGCTAACGACGAGCACCTGACGTCGGCTGGTTTCAGCACCTACGACTCCGCCGTCACCCTGGGTGGCCCGATCCTGCGGGACCGCCTGTGGATCTTCGGTTCGTACCAGGTCAAGCATCGTGAAGACGATGTTCTGGACGGTACCACGGGCGCGCTCCTGCGTTCGGTCACCAACGACGCCGAGTATGCGTTCGCCAAGGCGACCTGGCAGGTCACCAACGACGACCGTCTGTCGGTCAGCTGGTTCAGCGACCCGACCGACATCAGTGGTTCGTCGAGCCCGAGCGTTCTGAACAACCGTGACACGGCCCGCGTTCAAGGCGGCGACAACTACAGGGTCGACTACACCCGCACCATGGGTGACCTGCTGATAAACGCCTATTGGTTCCAGCACACCGGCGAACTGTCCGTTCTGGCCGCCGACCAGTCGGTCCGCAACACCATCTCCTACCGCGGCGCGGGCTCCACGCTCGCCCAGCGTTTGCGCGGCGGTGCTGGCACCAACTACGAAAGCAGCCGCGATCGTGAAGAGTATGGTTTGAACTTCGAGTATTTCCTCGACACCGGCTTCGGTACCCACACGTTCAAGGCCGGCTACAACAGAACGGACAACTCCTACACCGAGAACTCGACGATCCCGGGCGGCGCGACCTATACCTCGATCGATCAGGCCCGCGCCGGCACCACCTTCGCCGACTTCACGAGCTCGGCCGGTGGCTGGACAACCCGTCCGTTCTCCCAGGGCGACCAGCCCCGCATTCAGGCTGCCATCCTGGCCAGCCCGACCGCCAGGGCCTTCGTCGACACGAACGCCGACGGCATGATCTCGGCCAGCGAAGTCAACGCGATCACCTTCTCCAGCACCGCGGGTAACCCCCACGGTCAGGTGAACGCTGCGCGGACCGTCCAGGCTGTCACCAACCCCTATACGGTGTCCAGCGAAGGCCAGGCGGTCTATCTCCAGGACACCTGGACCCTGGACCAGCTGACCATCAACGCAGGTCTGCGGGCTGAGCGTTGGGAGCATTTCGCCTCCGACGGCTCCCAGGTCGCAACCTTCGACTGGGATGTGGCGCCTCGCCTGAGCGTGGTCTATGATCTGGTCGGCGATGGCCGCAGCAAGATCTTCGGTTTCGTCGGTCGCTACTATGACCCGGTTCGGAACAACATGTCCGACTTCGCCGGCGCCCTGACCGGTCCGGTTAACAACGAACAGATCATCGTAAACGGCGAATGGCTCACCTTCCGCGTTCGCGGCGGCGCCACGACCCCCGACGCCCTGTTCGCGCCGACCACCAAGACGCCCTATACGGACGAGTACATGCTCGGCTACTCGACCACCTTCGGTTCGAGCATCGGCTTCTCGGCTACGGTCACGCACCGTGCCACGCGTGACATCCTGGAAGACTTCGACCTGGCGCTCTATTCGGACCCGAACGCCACCGCGGCTGACGGTGCGCATGGTTACGCCTTCCCGGGTTCGCCCTTCTACATCCCGCTTTCGTACTTCGGCTACACGTCGACCCCGAACTCCAACTACGTCATCGGCACCCTGCCGGGCGGCGAGCGGAACTACACGGGCTTCGAACTGACGCTGACCAAGTACAAGACGGACAACTGGTTCGGTCAGGCTTCGTATACCCACAACGCGGCTGAGGGTAACTCGAACTCGGACAGCAACGCCGACTTCCAGGGTGACTGGGTTGCGCTCGACCCGCGTGCTCCCAACGTGTACGGACAGCAGCCGGGCAACATCAAGCACCAGTTCAAGGCCTACGGTGCTTATGACTTCGACTTCGGTCTGCAAGTCGCCGGTGTGTTCAACTGGAACAGCGGGGCTCTCTACACCCCGTCGCAGCTGATCTATGGCCGTTACTTCGCTCCGATGAGCGCTCCCTATCAGTACTATGGCGTCACCGACTCCTATCTGTCGCAACCCCCTGGTACGGAAACCGGTCCGTCCTACTACACCTTCGACATGCGCTTTAAGTACGAGCACGCGCTGCCGTTCGGTAACGCCGAGTTCTTCCTCGACATCTTCAACGTCCTGAACAACCAGGCTGCTACGGACGAACAGAAGCTGGTCTCGGGTAGTGGTCTGTACGCCTACCAGGAGGCCACCAACTGGGTCGCCCCGCGGCGTG
Source organism: Brevundimonas sp. (assembly GCF_030682035.1). Lineage (GTDB taxonomy): Bacteria > Pseudomonadota > Alphaproteobacteria > Caulobacterales > Caulobacteraceae > Brevundimonas. The sequence goes on from NZ_JAUXQZ010000031.1 coordinate 174,973, forward strand.
CCTATGTGGGCGTTCGTTTCTCCTTCTGATCCGAACGATCAATCTGACGAAAGTGAATGCCGGCGCGAAAGCGCCGGCATTTATTTTGGTGGCGGCTCTCCGGCGGCGGTGGCTGGCAGGCCCTTTCGTCAACGCGCCGTCGCCGGAGCCCCGCCGCAGAAAAACCATGTGCCGTGGTCAAGCCTTGCAGCCTGACCGTTGTTTGAAACTCCCGGATTCTCCATGCTGATCAGCCTCGTCTCCGCCCTCGTCCTCGTCATGCAGACGCCGCCGCCGCAGGACGCCGGAGTGATGTCCACTGCACCAGGCGTCGATGCGGTCGAGGCCGAACGCTTCCGGGAGGCCGTGGCCTACGCCAATCCGATGCCGCGCGGCGCACCGGAGAGCGACTATCCGCTGGTCGCCTGGTGCGAAGCGCTGGTGAACGGCCATGTTGCGCTCGGCGAAACCCTGACCAACGGCGATCCGCTGGATCTGGACATCATTCGTCTGGGCAGGCTTGAGGCGGCTGATTTCCGCGCCGCCCTGAACGCCGCCGAGCCGCGTCAAACCACCGCCAGCCGCGCCGCCGCCGCCGCCGCCGCCGCCCAGGCCGCCGCCAAATGGACCCCGCTGGTCGGTCAGGAGGAGACTGTGCGCAGCCAGGCCTTCGGCCTGTTCTTCGGCCTGCCGGGCCGCTGTGAGCACGCCGCCCGCCGCATCCGAGACAACATCAACACCCCGCCGGCCACGCCGGCCGACGTGGGTCTGGAGTAGTCGACTGAGAGAAGGCCCGCTGCGTCAGGCCGCGTCGCTCCGCGCAGGCGCGTCGGGGTCGTAGTTGAGGATCGGCGACAGCCAGCGTTCGGCGGTGGCTACGTCCCAGCCCTTGCGCCGGGCGTAGTCCCCGACCTGATCCGGATCGATCTTGCCGACGCCGAAATAGTGGCTTTCGGCATGCCCGAAATACAGGCCCGACACCGAAGCCGGCGGCGTCATCGCGAAGCTTTCGGTCAGGGCCATGCCCGCGTTCGTTTCCGCCTTCAGCAGCCGGAACAGCGTGGCCTTCTCCGTGTGATCCGGTTGCGCCGGATAGCCGGGCGCCGGGCGAATGCCCTGATATCGCTCGGCGATCAGATCTTCGACCGTCGTCGTCTCGTCCGCTGCATGACCCCAGAGCTCAGTGCGTACCCGCTTGTGCAGGGCCTCTGCGAAGGCTTCGGCCAGCCGGTCGGCCAGGGCCGTCGCCATGATGGACGAATAGTCGTCGCCGGCGTCCTTGAACCGTTTGGCGATCTCCAGCTCGCCATGGCCGGCGGTGACGGCGAAGGCGCCGATATAGTCCGGCCCCGTCTCGGCGACGAAGTCCGACAGCGCCAGATTGGGCCTGCCGTTCGCCTTCTTGATCTGCTGGCGCAGGGTGTGGAAGCGGGCGATCTCGGCGGTGCGCGTCTCGTCGGCATAGACGGCGATGTCGTCGCCCACCGCATTGGCGGGCCAGAACCCGACCACGCCGCGCGCGGTGAACCATTTCTCATCCACGATCCGCTTCAGCATCGCCTGCGCGTCCTTGAACAGGTCGCGCGCGGCCGCGCCGACGATCTCGTCCTCGAGGATCAGTGGATAGCGGCCGATCAGCTCCCAGCTGGCGAAGAAGGGCGTCCAGTCGACGTGGTCGGCCAGATTGCCGAGGTCCCAGCTGTCGAAGGCGCGCACGCCCAGGAACGACGGGGCGCAGGGCAGGGGCGTCGCGGGATCGGGCTGGAAGCGGTTCTGGCGCGCGGCGGGCAGGGACGCCCGCGCCTTGACCTCCTGACCGCGCGCATACTGCTCGCGGATGCGGACGTATTCGTCGCGGGTGGCGGCCTCGTTCTTCGCCCGCTCAGTCTTCGACAGCAGGCCGGACACGACGCCGACGGCGCGGCTGGCGTCGACGACATAGGTGGTCGAGCCGGCGTGATAGCCCGGTTCGATCTTGACTGCCGTATGGGTCCGGCTGGTGGTCGCCCCGCCGATCAGCAGGGGGATGTCGAAGCCGCGCCGCTCCATCTCCCGCGCCACGAACACCATCTCGTCCAGGCTGGGCGTGATCAGGCCCGACAGGCCGACGATATCGACCTTGTGCTCGACGGCGGCGTCGAGAATGCGGTCGGCCGGGACCATGACGCCCAGATCGATGACCTCGTAGTTGTTGCACTGTAGCACGACGCCGACGATGTTCTTGCCGATGTCGTGGACGTCGCCCTTGACCGTGGCCATCAGGATTCTGCCGGCCTGTTCGCGCGGCTTGCCGGCCTTCTCGGCCTCCATGAAGGGCTCGAGGTGGGCGACCGCCTGTTTCATCACCCGCGCCGACTTGACCACCTGCGGCAGGAACATCTTGCCCGAGCCGAACAGGTCGCCGACCACGTTCATCCCGTCCATCAGCGGACCCTCGATGACGTGCAGCGGCCGGTCGAACGACAGGCGCGCCTCTTCCGTGTCGGCGTCGATATAGTCGGTGATGCCGTTGACCAGAGCGTGTCCGATCCGCTTGCCCACCGGCTGGTCGCGCCATTTCAGATCGACGACCCGCGCCACGCCCTTGTCGGCCTTGTAGTTGGGCGCGATGTCGACGAGCCGCTCGGTGTTGGAGACATTGGTCCGCTGGCGGCGGTTCAGGATCACGTCCTCGACGGCCTCGCGCAGCGTCGGCTCGATGTCGGTATAGACCGGCAGGTCGCCGGCGTTGACGATGCCCATGTCCATGCCCGCCTGGATGGCGTGGTACAGGAAGACGCTGTGGATCGCCCGCCGCACCGGCTCATTGCCGCGGAAGCTGAACGACACGTTCGACACCCCGCCGGAGACGCGGGCCCAGGGCAGGGTCGCCTTGATCACCTTGGTCGCCTCGATGAAGTCGACGGCGTAGTTGTCGTGCTCCTCGATCCCCGTCGCCACGGCGAAGATGTTGGGATCGAAGATAATGTCCTCGGGCGGGAAGCCGACCTCGTCGACGAGGATGCGGTAGGCGCGGGTGCAGATCTCGATCTTGCGCGCGGCGGTGTCGGCCTGGCCGACCTCGTCAAAGGCCATGACCACCACGGCGGCGCCGTAGCGCAGGCATTTCACGGCCTGTTCGCGGAACTCGGCCTCGCCTGCCTTCATCGAGATCGAGTTCACGATCGGCTTGCCCTGGACGCATTTCAGGCCGGCCTCGATCACCTCCCATTTGGAGCTGTCGATCATCACCGGCACGCGGGCGATGTCGGGCTCGGCCGCTATCAGGTTGAGGAAGGTGACCATGGCCTGCCTCGAATCCAGCAGGCCTTCGTCCATGTTGATGTCGATCACCGAGGCCCCGGCCTCGACCTGCTGACGCGCCACCGAAAGGGCGGCGGAATAGTCGCCGTCGATGATCAGCTTCTTGAATCTGGCCGAGCCGGTGACGTTGGTCCGCTCGCCGACGTTGATGAAGGTCGGTCTCATGCGCGGGAGGCCAAATCGAAAGCCCTCCCCCTCGACGGGGGAGGGTTGGGTGGGGGTGGTTGCACGGTGGGAGCGGATTGGCGTTGGAGGCGCCGAACCCTCTTGGACGACGCCTCACGCGCTCCGCCGGACGGACCGTCGCGTCCACCCCCAACCCCGACCCTTCCCCCGTCGAGGGGGAAGGGAGATTTCGGGCCGACATTGATGAAGGTCGGACGCATCACGCCACCAGCTCAAACGGTTCCAGCCCGCTCAGCCGCATCGCCACCGGCCGTTCCGGGATCTCCCGCGTCGGCAGTTTCGATACCGCCTCCGCCGTGTGCCGGATATGCTCCGGCGTGGTGCCGCAGCAGCCCCCGACGATGTTGACCAGACCCGACGCCGCCCATTCCGCGATGAAGTGGGCGGTCTGGTGCGGCTCCTCGTCGTACTGGCCCATGGCGTTGGGCAGGCCGGCGTTGGGATAGGCGGCGACCAGGGTGTCGGCGACGCGGCTCAGCTCGGCGATGAACGGCCGCATCAGATCGGCGCCCAGGGCGCAGTTGAAGCCGATGGCGAACGGTTTGGCGTGGCGCACGCTGTTCCAGAAGGCTTCGGCCGTCTGTCCCGACAGGGTCCGGCCCGAACGGTCGGTGATGGTGCCCGAAATCCAGATGGGCAGGGCCTCCATGCCCTCGTCCTCGAGGTCCTTGATGGCCTTGATCGCGGCCTTGCAGTTCAGCGTGTCGGTGATGGTCTCGATCAGATAGAGGTCGACCCCGCCTTCGTTCAGCGCCTTCACCTGATGGCGATAGGCGTCATAGACCTGGTCGAAGGTCACCAGCCGCGCGCCGGGGTCGTTCACGTCCGACGACATGGACAACATCTTGTTCAGCGGGCCGATCGAACCGGCGGCGAAGCGCGGCTTGTGCGGCTCCTTGGCGGTCCAGCGGTCGGCGGTGGCGCGGGCCAGTTTCGCGCCCTCCAGGTTGATGTCCCAGACGGACTGTTCGTCGAGCTTGTAGTCGTCCTGGGCGATGACGGTGGCCGAGAAGGTGTTGGTCTCGGAGATGTCGGCGCCGGCGGCGAAATACTGGTCGTGCAGGCCGGCGATGATGTCGGGCCGGGTCAGGCACAGGATGTCGTTGTTGCCCTTCATCTGGCCGTTGTGGCCGGCAAAGCGGTCCCCGCGGAAATCCTCTTCCGACAGGTCGCTGCGCTGGATCATCACCCCCCAGGCGCCGTCGAGGACCAGGATGCGCTGTTTGGCGGCGGCGTGGAGGGCGGCGATGCGGTCGGGGCGGGTCATGTTCACGACTTCCTTCCCCCCTTGCGGGGGAAGGTGGCAGGCGAAGCCTGACGGATGGGGGGTGAAACACCGGCCCCTCTCAGTTCGCTTGTCGTCTCACAGGGAGTCCGTAGCCGGCCGCCCCCCCATCCGAGCCGCTCCGCGGCCCACCTTGCCCCGCAAGGGGGGAAGGAACTCGAAAGAAGGGTCATTGCGTTGCCTCACGCACGCCCAGCACCCGGCAGATCGCATAGACCAGGTCGGCGCGGTTCAATGTGTAGAAGTGGAAGTCGGCGAAGCCTTCCTCCTGTAGCCGGGCGCAGGTTTCGGCGGCGACCGAGGCGGCGATCAGCTTGCGGGTCTCGGGGTCGTCGTCGAGGCCCTCGAAATGGGCGGCCAGCCAGTCGGGGACGGCCGCGCCGCACGCCGCCGACATCCGCTTCAGTCCGTTGAAATTGCTCACCGGCATGACGCCGGGGATGATCGGCACGGTCACGCCGGCCGCCTGCACACGGTCGCGGAAGCGCAGGAAGGCGTCGATGTCGAAGAAGAACTGGCTGATCGCGCGCGTGGCTCCGGCGTCGATCTTGGCCTTCAGCACATTGATGTCATGGTCCGTCGATGGGCTTTCGGGATGGCCCTCGGGGTAGCAGCCGACGATGATGTCGAAGCCGCCTTTGGCCTTGATAGCAGCGGCGAGTTCGGTCGCATTGGCGTAACCGTCCGTACGCGGAACATAGGCGCCGCCGATGCCGTTTCCGCCGGGCGGATCGCCACGCAGGGCCACGATGTGGCGCACGCCGGCGTCGCGATAGCCTTCGATCACCGCATCGACCTCGTCGCGGCTGGCCTCGACGCAGGTCAGGTGGGCGGCAGGGGTCAGGGTCGTTTCGGCGAGGATGCGCTCGACTGTCCGGTGGGTGCGCTCGCGGGTCGATCCGCCGGCGCCGTAGGTGACCGAGACGAAATCGGGCTCCAACGGAGCCAGCCGCGTGATCGCCTTCCACAGATTGGCCTCGGCCTCGTCGGACTTGGGCGGGAAGAACTCAAACGAGACGCGCGGACGCGACAGGTCCTGCCCGGCGCGCGCCACAGGTCCCAGAGGCGACAGCAACAGGGCCCGGGCCTCGGCCAGGCTGCGGGGGGCGATGCTCATGCGACCTTCTCCGCGGCGACGGCCGGGCGTTCTGCGGTCCAGATCGAGACCGTCAAACCATCTGTGTCAGGGGGCAGGGCGATCGGCGCGCTGGGCGTCAGCCCGGCTCCGGACAGCCAGCGCCGCATCTCGTCATCGGCGAAGCCCAGCCGGCGGTGCTGATGCTCCTCGCGCAGGTGTTCCAACTGGTGTGGGGCGAAATCGACGATCAGCAGCCGTCCGCCCGGCATGACCAGCCGCGCCGCCTCGGCCACGGCGGCCGCCGGATCGGCGAGGTAGTGCAGCACCTGATGCACCATCACCAGATCGGCGCTCTGTTCCGGCAGGCGGGTCGCGAAGATGTCGCCGTGACGCAGCTCGACCTTGTCCAGCCCCGCCTTCGTCACATTGGCCCGGGCGATGTTGAGCATGTTCTGGCTGAGGTCCAGCCCGACCGACATCTTCGCCTGCCGGCCCAGGAGGGTCAGCATCCGGCCTGAGCCCGTGCCCAGATCGACGACCCGCTCGAAGGGACCGTTCCCGGCGGCCCGAGTGATGGCCGCCTCGACCGCGCTTTCGCTGACATACAGAGAGCGGATGCGGTCCCACTGGGGCGCGACCCGTTCGAAATAGGCCCCCGCGGCCAGTTCGCGGTCGCGCCGGACCGTTTCCAGTCGCCGGTCGTCCGCCTCGCCCGCCGACACGTCCAGCAGGTCCAGCACCGTATCGATCAGCCGCCGCGCCGGCAGGTCCGAGGACAGGCGATAGAAGACCCGCGCGCCGTCCGGAAACCGCTCGATCAGGCCGGCGTCGGCCATCAGCTTCAGATGGCGGGACACTCGCGGCTGGCTCTGGTCGAGAATGCGTGACAGCTCCATCACGGACAGCTCCTCGCCGGCCAGCAGCGACAGCACCCGCAGGCGGGTCGGTTCGCCCACGGCGCGCAGGGCTTCGACGGTCTGGTCAGCGGTCAACGACATGTCTTTATATAAGGATATCCTTATATGATTTGGCAAGGAAAATCGCTGGTCAGACGCCGGATCGAGGGCCAGTCTGCGTACAACGGCTATCTGTTGTCGTGAGGCTGCCCATGTTCCGTCGCCTGACTGCCCTGATTACCCCCCTCATCCTCGTTTCGGCCCTTGCCGGATCGGCCTCCGCCCGGACCCCGGTGCAGGACGGCATGGGCGCGGGCATGCAGGGGATGCCGCGCACTGCCGAAGAGGTCCGGCCCTGGACCGAAGGGCTGTTCGCCCGGCTCGACGCCAACCAGGATGGCGCCCTCGTGGATGGCGAGCTGGCGGTTCTCGACAATCCGTCAGGCGGCGGGGGCCGCTTCCGGGCGATGATCCTTCGGGCAGACGCAGACGCCGACGCCCGTGTCACCCTCGAAGAGCTGGCCGGCGGGACGCAACAGATGTTCGAACGCATGAGCCGCCGAGGCGGCCCGGGTATGGGAGGCGGGGGCATGACGGCCCTGCCGCGCAGCGCCGACGCCGTGGACCCCTGGTCAGAGGGTCTGATGACCCGTCTGGACGTCAATCAGGACGGGGCCATCACCGGCAATGAGCTGGCCGTCCTGGCCAATCCGACCGTTGCCGCCATGGGCGGGTCGCGCTTGCGGGCCATGATCGTCCAGTCCGACGCCAACCGGGATTCCCGCATCAACGCCGAGGAACTGTCCGCCGGGGCGCAGCGGATGTTCACCCGCATGGACCGGGACGGCGACGGCTGGCTGGCCGACGACGAACTGCCCCGGCGGCCGGCCCCGCCGGCGCCCTTGACGATGCCGCCTCCGGCCTCGACCATGCCCAGCTTCCCGGACATGCCGCCCGACGGGGGATGATGTCTAGCTTACAGGAGTCTTCAGCGGCTCGCCCGCAAAGGCCGCCTGCAGGTTCTGGATCAGCAGCATCAGCATGCCCTGCACCGCCTCCGTCGTCGCCCCGCCGGTGTGGGGCGTCAACACGGTATTGGGCACGCCGGCCCAGCGCGCCGCGTCCACCGGCTCCTCCTCGAAGACATCCAGCGCCGCCTGGCCCAGACGCCCGTCCCGGAGCGCCGCGATCAGGGCCGTCTCGTCAACCAACTGCCCGCGCGCGACATTGACCAGCAGCCCCTGCGGTCCCAGCGCCTCGATCACCTCCCGCGAGATCAGACCGCGGTTGCTCTCATCGGCCTTGCAGGCGACCACCAGTATGTCGCTGTCCCGCGCCAGCTCCAGCAGCGTCGCCGCGCGCGGCCACGAACTCTCCTTCTCGCGCGGCCCCCACCAGCGCACGGCCATCCGCATCGCCTCGCCGCGTCGCGCCACAGCCGCGCCGATCGAGCCCAGGCCGACGACGCCCAGCCGCTGATCCTTCAGCGACGGGGTGATCATCTTGGCGTCCACCGTCCAGCCACCCGCCCGCAGGGCCCGGTCCCCGGCCGCGATCTGACGCCGGGCGGCAATGATCAGGCCCAGCGCATGGTCGGCGACATCCTCGTGATTGACCCCCGGCGCATGGCTGACCGGCAGCCCACGACCCCGACACCACGGAACATCTATTCCGTCATAGCCCGAGGTGAAACAGGCGATCAGCTGTAGCGCGGGCAGGCTCTCGATCAGCGCCTTGTCCAGCGGAAACTCCCCCGCCACCACCAGCGCCCGGATCTGCCCCTGCGCCTCCGCCGGCGGCCCTTCCCAGAAGCGCCAGACGGTGTAGTCGGTCTCGAGAAAGGCCGTCAGCGGCGCGAGGTGGCGCTGCATGATCAGGATGGCGGGGCGGTTGAGCATGGAGTGATTAGATCAGGCCCCGGGCCGAGGGCCAAGTACGCATCAGGTATCCATGGACCGCGGAGGTGGGGACGCCGCGCAAGGGCGGCGTCCCGGTCGGTCTCTACTGCCAGAGCTCGTGCCCCTGCGGCGTGTACAAGCCGTCGTCGGCCATGAGCCGCCAGGGCAGGTCGCCGAGGTCGAACAGACCGGCCATCCGGCTGTCCGCCGGCGGCTCGAAGCCGGGCATCTCCCCGACGTCGAACGCCGTCTCGCTGAAGCCGACGCCCGGCAGGACCAGCGGACCCTCAAGGTCCTCCTTGCCCATGACGAAGTCATCATCGGCAAGCGCCGACTGCACCAGGGCGGTCGTCGGAGCCGTGCTCGACTGGGTCGAGGGGATCACGACCATGTCGGACAAGCGGGCTGTCGATCCGTCGCCAAAGCGAAGCCACTCGACCTGGGCGAGGGAGTCGACGCCGTCTCGACCGGCGACAGTGTCCTCGACCCGATAGGCTCCGGTCGTGGCGCCTGCGGAGACGACATAGTCCGATCGCATCCCGGCGAGCACGACCACATCCACGCCCGCGCCGCCGTTCATGGAGTCGTCGCCCACTCCGCCGGTCAGCGTATCGTCGCCGCCCAGACCGTTCAGCGTGTCGCGACCTGCACCACCGATGATGCTGTTGGCTCCGTCCTCGCCGACGAGGAGATCGTTGAACGCCGAACCGATCAGATCCTCGATGCTGACCAGGATGTCGGACGCGCCGTCGCCGTCATTGGATGCCTTCCCTGACTTGAGCTTGACCGTGACGCCCGCAGCGGCCTCCGAATAGTCCGCCGTATCGCGCCCGAACCCGCCATTGAGCGTGTCCGCGCCCCGACCTCCGGCGAGCAGGTCGTCGCCGAAGCCGCCGTTCAGCAGATTGGCCACATTGTTGCCGATGAGGGTATCGTTGCCGGAGCCCCCCGTCGCTCGTTCAATGGTCACGCCGTTGGCGATGGTGAAGCCCGTCCAGGCTCCCAGGGCGTAGGACATCCGGCCGCCGCCGCCCTCCTCATAGTTGAGGGTGGCCGCGCGCAGATCGATGTTGGCGTCGCGTGCGCCGCTGTAGCGAATCTCGTCGGTTCCGCCGCCGTCCCAGATCGTCGAGTAGAAGGCGCCAGCCTGGTTGACGTCGCCGATGGTGTAGACATCGTCGCCCGTCGCCCACTCCTCGTTGACGCCGTATTTGTCCTGAAGCACGGCGATGTCGAGCGCGCTGAGCGTCCCCACCCACCCGAAATGATCGACTTCAGTTCCCGTGAGGCCGCCGGACCGGGGGCGGCCATGGCCCTCAGGCGCACCGCCCTCGGCGAGGCCCTCTTCCCATCCGTCGTTGTAGGACATGACGGTATAGACCTGCTGGCTCAGGCCATAGTCCCCGAAACCGCCGCCGATGCCGCCGGTGCCGCCGCCCGCGCCGCGCATGACGCTGGAACGGCCGCCGTTATCGTGGGGGTGGGCCATGCCGTGGCCGTGGCCAAGTTCATGCAGCAAGGTCGGGAAATAGAACCCGCCCTGGGATACGCCTTCCTCGGTCCAGCGAACGTCGCCGGAGTTGATCTCCATCTGGCCCGCATTCTGTTCACCGGGGGGGCTCATACGGCCAAGCAGGCTGGCGCCGACGCCCGGCGTGCCTTCGTAGGTGATGATCTTGATGTCCGCCTCGTTCCGATTGAAGACCTGGACGTATTGAATGTCCGCGACCTTCTCGTAGATGTCGAAGGCGGTTTCGAAGGCGGCCTTCTCCCAGTCCTGCATGCCTTGGGCGACGATATTCTCGGTCACGCCCGGGCTGGTGGGATTTTCACTGACGAAGACGTCGCCTTTCTGGGCGAAATAGTAGGTGATGACGTTCTTGCCGACGATGCCGTAGGCGTTGTTTTCTATGGGCGTGCCGCCATTGGGCACCCCGTTGTCGCTGCGCGTGCCGTTGTCGCCGTCCGGATTGCGCGAGGTCCGGGTGAACTGGCTGCCCCAGTCCAGCGAATGCAACGGGCTGTCGGGGGAATAGAAGGGGACATAGGCGGTCGGGTCGTTCGTATCGACGGTGGTCGCGAAGACCTCATAGTCGCCGACAAAGTCTCCCGTCGTACCGTTGGCGCCTTCGTTGTCATAGGCGCGGGCGCTGACGTAGAACGTACCGGTGCTTTGCGCCGTGTAGGTCAGGATGGCGTCAAGGCCGGACGGTGTGTTGGGACCGCCGCCATCCGCCGTCACCACCAGATTCCCCAGGGAATCGTAGAGCTCGATATAGGCGTCGGCCAAGGGCACGCCGCTGGGCCCGCCTGTCACCAGGAACATGCTGATGTCATAGGTCTGGCCGGCGACCAGCTGGATTGAATAGAAATCCTGATCGCCCGCCGTATCGATGGTCGAAACGATGTGAGCGCCGTCCACCGCAAGGCTGGCGGTGGTCGAGGCGTCATCAGGAATGGCGTCGATGGTCAGCAGGGCTGCCGGCAGGACAACCGGACGGGGGCCGTCGCCCACGCCGTCCTGAAAGAAGTCGCTGTAACGTTTGCCGCAGCCGCAGCCGCAGCCCAGGCTCCAGCCGGCCCGCGTATCGCTCGCATCATTGGCCGCCAGCACCAGAGGGGCCGCCGAGACATGTCCGATCGTTGTCAGCGACAGCCCGGCAAAGGTCTGGATGGTCTGGGTTCCTCGCCATTCCGCCGGCGAGGCCCAATCTCCGTCCAACACTTCATTCCGCATTCTGGTGGAAAACGCAGCCATCTGACCCTCCTCGTGATCTGGGACCCGGCAAACCCGCAGCGAGGCGCCGGTCTGCAGTCCCAACGAACGAAGGTCGGTCTTTCATCCCTGCTCCGTCCGCTTCGGCGACAGGCAGCCGGAACTGGCGCCCGAGGTCCGACCAGCGGCCACAAAGTTGGCGGCCGGCCGACCCCGATTCGGGCCCAGGGCGTATCGGATATCAACGGTTCCGGGGGTGCGGCTCCGGGGTGCGGACGGAAAGCGCTTACCGCCCGAATTTCTGGAACTTGATCCGGTGCGGGATCAAACTCTCCACCCCCAGCCGGCGCTTCTTGTCTTCCTCATACGCTTCAAAGTTGCCTTCGAACCATTCGACGTGGCTGTCGCCCTCGAAGGCGAGGATGTGGGTGGCCAGACGGTCGAGGAACCAGCGGTCGTGGGAAATGACCACGGCGCAGCCGGCGAAGCCTTCAAGGGCCTCCTCAAGGTTCTGCAGCGTCTCGATGTCCAGGTCGTTGGTCGGTTCGTCGAGCAGCAGCACGTTGCCGCCTTCCTTGAGCGTCATGGCCAGATGAACGCGGTTGCGCTCTCCTCCAGAACAAACGCCCAATTTTTTCTGCTGGTCGGCGCCCGCAAAGTTGAAGCGCGAAAGGTAGGCGCGGGCATTGACCGTGGCGTTCCCAACCGTGATAATATCGTTGCCCTCACTTACGATTTCGTAAATAGTCTTTTCTGGCAACAGGTTTTCGTGGCTTTGATCCACATAACTCATTTGTACGGTGTCGCCGATCAGTACGGTTCCAGTGTCTGGCTTTTCTCGCCCGGTCAGGATTTTAAAGAGGGTGGATTTACCCACGCCATTGGGTCCGATGATGCCTACAATGCCATTGGCTGGAATTTTAAAGGAAAGATTTTCAAAGAGCACCCGGTCACCTTTACCTGAAGTGGAGGGGAATGATTTGCTAATCCCTTGAACTTCAATCACATTGTCGCCCAAACGAGGGCCATTGGGAATCCAGAGTTCCAGTTTTGCTTCTTTTTCTTTGCCTTCTTCACTGGCCATTTTTTCGTAGGCGCTCAAACGGGCTTTGCCCTTGGCTTGTCGGCCTTTAGCCCCTAAACGCACCCATTCGAGTTCGTGTTCGAGTTGCTTGCGGCGTTTGTCGTCGGCGCGTTCCTCTTGAGCGAGGCGCTTGGTTTTTTGTTCGAGCCAGGTGGAATAGTTGCCCTGCCAAGGAATGCCTTCGCCACGGTCGAGTTCAAGAATCCAACCTGCTACATTGTCGAGGAAGTAACGGTCGTGGGTTACGGCGATGACCGTGCCGGGAAAACTTTGAAGGTATTGCTCCAGCCACTGTACGGACTCTGCATCCAGGTGGTTGGTCGGCTCGTCAAGCAGCAGGATGTCGGGTTGACTTAACAGCAATCGGGCCAAGGCTACCCGGCGACGTTCGCCACCAGAGCAGATTTTGATCGGACGATCATCTTCGGGGCAGCGCAAGGCATCCATAAAAACGCCCAGCTTGTAGTCGAGTTCCCAGCCGCCCAGGTGTTCGATTTGTTCGAGCACTTCGCCCTGACGATCAATGAGTTTCATCATTTCGTCGTCGTCGGTTACGACCCCGAGTTTTTCACCGATGTCTTCGTTTTCTTTGAGCAAATCAACGATGGGCTGCACGCCTTCTTCGACAATTTGACGAACGGTTTTGGTATCGTCAAGTGTTGGCTCTTGTTCCAGGAAACCGATTTTGAACTGTTTTTCAAATTCGATTTTGCCCTCGTAGTTTTGGTCTATTCCGGCAATGATTTTCAGCAAAGTAGATTTACCGGAGCCGTTGAGGCCGAGTACGCCAATTTTTGCGCCGTAATAGAACGACAGCCAGATGTTTTTGAGCACCTGTTTTTGCGGAGGGAAGGTTTTGCTGACCCCCGACATGGAGAAGATTATTTTTTCAGACATCTTTTTGATGAAATGATGCCCGC
>NZ_JAUXQZ010000034.1 GCF_030682035.1 Brevundimonas sp.
CAATAGCGGCTCGATACGAGCCCACTGCGCCTCGTCCAGTTCGTATCGCTTCACACCCATCTCAGACCTCCGCCAAAGCGGAGACCTATGAATCACGCATCCGGCGATCCGGGAATCCCTGAATGTCGATTGGACCTAGCCCACTCCTGTTGCCTGCTACCTGTCGCCTGATCCCTCCACCTCGAACCCATCCACCCATGCCTGCAACAGCGTCCGGGCAATGGCGATCCGCAGCGGGGCCTTGATCGTCGGATGCGTCCCCTCAAGGCAGGCCCGGGCCTCGTCCCGGGTCAACCAGGCCACTGCCTCCAGCTCGGTCTGGTCGGGCCGGGCGTCGTCCGAATCGACCTCGCAGATCAGGCCGATCATCAGCTGTGACGGGAAGGGCCATGGCTGGCTGGAGTGATAGCGCACCGCTGTCACCGTCAACCCCGCCTCCTCCTCGATCTCGCGGGCGCAGGCCGCCTCTATGGTTTCGCCGGGCTCCAGAAACCCCGCCAGCGCCGACATCCGGCCCTCGGGCCAGGCCGCCTGGCGCCCCAGCAGGCATTTCGGCTCCGGTCCGCCCTTGTAGACGGCCAGCATGATGGTGACCGGGTCCACGCGCGGGAAATGCTCGGTCCCGCAGGCCGGGCAGACCCGTTTCCAGCCGCCGGAAGCGTTCTGGCTCTCCACCCCGCAGGCGGCGCAGAAGCCGTGCCGCCGGCGCCAGTCGAACAGCGACTTCGCCGTCCCCGCCATCGCCGCGTCCGGGCCGGGCAGGATCGCCGCCGCCTCGCGCATCTCGTGAAAGGCCCCCAGCCCCGCCAGCGGCCCGGCCGCCGGATCGGCCGAGCCCTCGACCTCGACCGCGAAACACGGCGCCCCCTTCCACAGGCCGAGGAACAGTTCGCGATCCGGCGCCACCGCCCGCGCATGGCTCAGCGCCAGCCAGGCCAGCCGCGGCTCCCCGGCCTCCTCGACCAGCGGCCGGCCCTCCCACAGCACCATGGCCACCGCGTCCGGGCTCGCGGCCTGTTCGGCCAGCCAATCCGCATCGTCCCGCCGGTCCCCCGCCCGATCGAGCGGATTGCCGGCGAATGTGTTGAGCGCGGGAAGGGGCATGAGGCTGTCTAGCAAGCCCACACTTGCATCCGCGAGCCGAAATCGTCATATCGGCCTCGGAGATCGCGGGCGAAGGCTTCGCCAATCTGGTCAGGGCCGGAAGGCAGCAGCCACAACGAATTCCCCTTCGGGTCGCGGTCTCCACTTCCTTTTTTAGTTGCGCTATCGCTCGCCACGCGGCGGCTCACTGCTTGAGCGCGGGATGCGCTTTCGTCATCCTTGGACTCGACCTGAGGGGCGTGACGCGGTCGCATGCTGCTTGAGCGCGGGATCGCGGAACCGCCGCCGTCGCCATCCGCTGTGCAGGCTCACCCCTTCAGGAGCGGACATGAGCATTCTCGGCAACATCCTCGGCAGGATTTTCAAGCGGCGCGAAACCGCGACCCCCACCGCGGGCCCGGCCCCTACGGCGGCGCCGACCACAACCACGACGACCTTCGCCCCTGCCGCCGCGGCTGCGGTTGATGTCGATGGCATCCTCGACTTCATGAACGAGCAGCGGGACCAGAAGCTGAACTGGCGCACGTCGATCGTTGATCTGATGAAGCTGACGGGGATGGATTCGACCTTGGCCGAGCGCAAGGAACTGGCCAATGAGCTCGGCTATACCGGCGACACCTCCGACACCGCCTCGATGAACATCTGGCTGCACAAACAGGTGATCGCGCGCATCCGGGCTGACGGCGGCCAGATTCGCGACCTGACCGACTGATCCACTCGGTCAGCCCCCGCGAAAGCGGGGACGGCTTGCGGCGAGGGGGTGCGCGACGCCGCCCTCTCGCTGTAAGACGGTGACATGAGCGACGCCGACCCGAGTCTCGAGGGCCCTCCGTGGGAAGAAGACGCCCCCGACGGCGACGCCGTCGAGCGCGATCCCGACACCGACGACATGTTCGGCGCGCCCGAACCCGCCGGTCTGCGCGAGATCGAGGCCGAGGTGACCAATTCGTCGGTCAAACCGGTGAAGACCAACGTCAAACCCGTCAAGTCGACCAAGGGCGAAGGCGAGCCCGACGCCGGCCCGCCCGCTCATGCCGACGACGGCTCGGCCTACACCGTCCTCGCCCGCAAATACCGGCCGCACACCTTCGAGGACCTGATCGGCCAGGAGGCCATGGTCCGCACCCTGACCAACGCCTTCGCCACCGGCCGCATCGCCCACGCCTTCATGCTCACCGGCGTGCGTGGGGTCGGCAAGACAACCACCGCCCGCCTGCTGGCCCGCGCGCTCAACAACGAAACCGACAGCATCGACCGTCCGTCGCTGGCCCTGACCGATCAGGGCCGCCACGACGCCTCCATCATGGCTGGCCAGCATATGGACGTGGTCGAGATGGACGCCGCGTCCCACACCGGCATCGACGGCATCCGCGACATCATCGAGAGCGTCCGCTACGCCCCGGTCGAGGCGCGCTACAAGGTCTATGTCCTCGACGAAGTTCACATGCTGTCGAACCAGGCCTTCAACGCCCTGCTGAAGACACTGGAAGAGCCGCCGCCCCACGCCAAATTCATCTTCGCCACCACCGAGATCCGCAAGGTCCCGGTGACCATCCTCAGCCGCTGCCAGCGTTTCGACCTGCGCCGCGTCGAGCCGGAAATCCTCGTCGAACACCTCGCCCGCATCGCCGACCGCGAGGGGATGAAGATCGAGCAGGACGCCCTGGCCCTGATCGCCCGCGCCGCCGAAGGCTCGGTGCGCGACGGCCTGTCGCTGCTGGATCAGGCGCTGGTGCAGGGCGACCGCGGCGAGACGGTCAGGACCGAGGTGGTGCGCGACATGCTGGGCCTCGCCGACCGCAGCCAGACCATCGCCCTGTTCGAATCGATCATGGCCGGGCGCACGCCCGAGGCGCTGGAGCTGTTCCGCACCCTCTACGGCTACGGCGCCGATCCGGTGCAGATCACCAACGACCTGCTGGAGCACTGCCACGCCGCCTCGGTGGCCAAGATGCTGGGGCCGCAGGCCACGCGCCTGCCGAATGATCAGGCGCAGAAGCTGACGGCGCTCGGTGCTGTCATCTCGGCCGGAACCCTGGCCCGCGTCTGGCAGATGCTGCTGCGCGCCCTCGACGAGGTCCGTCGCGCCCCCAACCCCGCCGACGCGGTCGAGATGGCCATCGTCCGCCTCGCCTACGCCGCCGACCTGCCGGGACCGGAAGAGGCGCTCAAGGCCCTGCGCGACGGCGAGCCCATGCCCGCCGGCGGCGCCCCGCGCGGCCCCTCCGGCGGTGGTGGAGGCGGCGCCCTCTCGGCCCAGCTGGCGGCGCGTCCGGTCGTTGCGCCCAGCCTGCCCGACCCCCAGACCTTCGAAGCCGTGGTCGCCCTGATCGGCGAGAAGCGCGAGGTCGGCCTGCAGATGGACGTCCAGCGCTACGTCCGTCCTGTGGCCTTCAAGCCCGGCGCCATCACCTATGAAAGCCTCGACGGCGCGCCGATCGACCTCGCCAGAAAGTTGGCCTCGCGGCTCAAGGACTGGACCGGCCGCACCTGGCTGATCGCCGCCAACGGCCAGGGCGGCGGCGAGACCATGATCGAGACCGACCGCCGAAAACGCACCGAGGAGCGGGCCGAGGTCGAGGCCGACCCCTTCGTCATGGCGGTGATGCAGGCCTTCCCCGGCGCGGTCATCGGCGAGATCAAGACGCTGGCGCCTGTGGTGGAGCTGCCGGTCATCCCGGATGAGGCGGGGGACGAAGAGTGAGGGACTCCCCTGGGCTCACCGCAGGAGGAAAGGAAAGGTGATCCATAGGGTGTAGGGGACGAGCAGCGCGACGAACCCCATGTGCAACCATGGCCGTTTCACGAAGATCAGCAACGTCATGACGGCGCCGAGGGCGAGATTCGGCCATTGGCTGAGCAAGAGCTCGACAGGGGAGGCACCGGGCGCATGGCGCGACCCCAGCACGAACACCAGGATGATCATCGTCAGCACCATAAGCGTCCAGAAGTGGGACGCGGTGTCGAAGTAGTGGCGACGGAGCGAAAGCCCGTCGGCGGGCACCTCGTCGGGCAACACGGCGGCGACGGCGAGGAACAACGTCAGGAACAGGGCGAGGTCGGGCAGAAACCCGCCGATACTCAAATTCGTGGCGGTGCGGTACCATTGGAACGAGCCCCACCAGAACAGCACGACCTCCATCAGCATCACGAAAGCGAGCGCGAGGCTGACCCAGTCCCAATCCACTCGTTTGCGTGCCCGCAAAAGCTTGTGGACGCTGATTGCAAGGTCGGTGACCGCAAGGCCGACGATGATGGCGAGGAAGACGGAAATATACTCGGCGAGCGACATGAGCGGCTTTTTCCCCCGCCGGCTTGCCCTCGAGTCGCGGCGCCTCGGCCGGCCCAGTAACGCCGATCGCCGGGCGATGGGCAAGTGGTGAGAGAGGACGGGAACCTGAACGGCCGCTGGCCGCAGCGCCGCCTGAAGAGGAGTTACAGGATGGCCCGCAGAGACTTTGACCCGGCGACCGTCAGGCCCGATGGACGCCCCGCGACCAAAGCCAGGCTCTTTGATGCCGCGACCGGCGGCCCGTGGCGGGGCTCCGTCGACGGTCTGACGCTGGGCGGGCAAAACACCGTGCTGACCTATGGCACGGACACGATCGGCGCGGGTCCGTGTCCCAACGTCCATCCCTATGATGAGACCTTCATCATCATCGAGGACCGCGCCCGCTTCTTTGTCGGCGACATGACGCTGGACGCCGCCCAGGGCGAAGTCGTGTTCTGGCCCGCGGGCGTTCCGCACCGGTTCGAAAACCTCGGGCCGGGTCGCCTTCAGACGATCGACATCACCACTCGCCGGAATGGATCCAGACGGATCTGGATACGGATTAGCGCCCGGATCGACCGGTTTCGCCAGGACCTTGTCATCCCGGACGCCGCAAAGCGGCGATCCGGGACGCCTGACCACGCAAACGCAAAACTGCCGGAAGCGGCGTCAGCCGCTATCCGGGAGACAGGAAGGACCTTGCTCGACGGCTACCCTGTTCCCGGACAATCGCGGCGCGATTTCCGGGAAGACTGGCAGGGGTTTACGCCGTCCCCGATCACCTCTTCGCGGTGTCCGGGATGACAAGCCGCTACAGAATCCGCGCCGCTTCCTCGAACCCCAGCCGCGGCGACCGCGGGAACAGGTTCTCGTCGGACCCGTAGCCGAGGTTGACGATGAAGTTCGGCTCCACGGCTGTGCCGCCGAAGAACTCCGCCTTCACGCCCGCCGCGTCGAACCCCGACATCGGCCCGACGTCCAGCCCCAACGCCCGCGCCGCCAGCAGGAAATAGCCGCCCTGCAGCGAGGCGTTGCGGAACGCGCTCTCGCGCCGCCCGGCCTCATCGGCGAACCAGTCCTTCACGCCGGGAAGGTGAGGGAACAGCACCGGCAAATGCTCGTGGAAGTCGATGTCCTGGCCGATGATGACATTGACCGGCGCCTGTAGCGTCTTGGCCCGATTGGGCTCGGCCATATGCGGCGCCAGCCGGGCCTTCGCCTCCGGCGACGTCACGAACAGGAAGCGCGCCGGGGTGGCGTTGAACGCCGTCGGCCCGAATTTGGTCAGGTCGTACAGGCGGCGCAGCAGGTCCTCCGACACCGGGCGATCGGTCCAGGCGTTGCGCGTGCGGGCGCCGGTGAACAGCTGGTTCAGCGCGTCATCCGATAGCGGCGTGTCGCGGGTCACAAGAGCATCGTAGGGCATGGGTTTCTCTCCAGGTCGGCATTTGCAACAGCAATAGATGCTAATTAGGAGGGGCGGGCATCGACGACGAGAGAATATAAGAACACATATTGTTACAGATGCGGTCGGCGGTGACGGCCAGAGCCCTTGGCGCCGGGCGGCGGAACCGCCTATCTTGAGGGGATGACAGACCTCCACGCCCTCATGCAACAGGCCCAGGCGATGCAGCAGAAGCTGCAGGACGCCCAGGCCAAAATGGCCGAAACCACCGCCTCGGGCACCTCCGGCGGCGGCCTCGTCACCGTGGCCCTCAAGGGCGCCGGCGAGATCACCGGCGTGACCATCGACGACAGCCTGCTGGTCTCCGGCGAGGGCGAGATCCTCGCCGACCTGATCGTCGCCGCCCACGCCGACGCCAAACGCAAGCTGGACGAGGCCAACGGCGCCCTGATGCGCGAGGCCGCAGGGCCGATGGCGGGGATGAACATCCCCGGCATGCCGAAACTGTTCTGAGCACTCCGCGGGTCGTGCGGCCGGAGGGTTCATCACAACGAGCACAACGGAAGGGCACGACGGACACGACGGGAGCAGGGATTCGTTCGGCGCCGCGCCTCGGCCGACCGGTCCTTGATCGCGGCTTCGCCGCCTTGATCCGATCGACGCTCAGCGTCGATCCGTAGTCTTTCTGAGCGTCGAACTCGGCTTTGTCCCGTTCAGGCCCCCGTTGTGTTCGTTGTGCCCTTCCGTTGTGCTCGTTGTGATGAACCAGAACTGCGCAGGGCAGGGGCGCGGAAGGCCCTGTTGGGCCCGGCGGAGAGATAGGCAACCGCTCAGCCCCCATGGTATGCGCGGGTCATGGCTGCCTCCGCGGGACCCGAAATCGAACGGCTGATCAGCCTTCTCGCCAAGCTGCCCGGCCTCGGCCCCCGCTCGGCCCGACGCGCGGCCCTGGCCCTGTTGAAGAAGCGTGAACAGCTGCTGGTCCCGCTGGCCGCGTCGCTGGCCGAGACGGCGGCCAAGGTCACCTCCTGCAGCGTCTGCGGCGCGCCCGACACCCGCGACCCCTGTTCGATCTGCTCGAACGGCGCGCGCGACAATGCCCTGATCTGCGTGGTCGAAGAGGCCGGGGCCCTGTGGGCCATGGAGCGGTCGGGCGCCTTCCGCGGCAAATACCATGTGCTGGGCGGCCTGCTCTCGGCGCTCGACGGCGTCGGCCCTGACGCGCTCAGGGTCGCCGAACTGGTCGGACGCGTGCGCGGCGGCGAGGCGAAGGAGGTCGTGCTGGCACTGCCCGCCACCGTCGACGGCCAGACCACCGCCCACTACATCGCTGAGCGGCTGGCGGGGACGGGCGTCGAGATCACCTCTCTCGCCCGCGGCGTGCCGGTGGGCGGAGAACTCGATTGGCTGGACGACGGCACCATCATCCAGGCCATGCGCCAGCGCCGGCCCGCCTGAGCCGCCCCACCGGAGCCGCCCCACCGGGACCCTGCGCCCGATTCTGACGCGGGCATGGTGCAGCGTCGGGAGATGACACACCTTCGTCCCGCACGATCCGGACGCCGTGGACGGAGTGGACGCTTCGGACGCTTCGCACTGTGTTTTTCAGGTCGCTGCGTCCGGCGACTCCCGATAAGGAACGGAGCATGAACGCCTCGCTCGTCGCCTTTTTCGCCGCCTCGGCGGTCGCCGTCATCGCCCTCGCCTGGGCCCTGATGGAGCGCCGCCGCGCCTCCGCCGCCGACACCCGGTCGTGGGAACTGCGCGAACGCTATGCCGAGACCGAGGCCCGGATGCGCCTGTTCGAGGACCAGGCCGCGACCTCGACCGAACTCCTGCGCGCCCAGGCGGCCCAGTCGGCCGGCACCGTCGCCGAGGAGCTGCTCAAGCGCACCGACGAGACCTTCCGCAATCGCGAACTGATGTCGCAACAGCGGATGGAGGCCCAGCTCAAGCCGGTGGCCGACACGCTCAAACTCTTTCAGGAGCATGTCGCGGCGCTGGAGAAGACCCGCAATGAGGAAACGGGCGGGCTCAAGGAGCAGCTGGCCCTGCTGATGACCGCCTCGACCGCCACCCGCGAGGAAGCGCGACGCCTGACCGAAGCGCTCAAAGGCAACACGGGTCGGCGCGGCCGCTGGGGCGAGCAGACCTGCCGCAATGTGCTGGAGGCCGCCGGCATGGCCGGCCGGTTCGATTTCGAGGAGCAGTCCTCCAGCGCCGACGACGCCGGCCGCCAGCAGCGCCCCGACTTCGTCGTTCGTCTGCCCGGCGGCGGCATGTTCGTGATCGACGCCAAGGTCTCCCTGGCTTTCGGCGACGCGGCCGACGGCGACGAGGAGGCCCAGGCGAAGGCCGCCTCCCTGCGCACCGCGACCAGTATGAAAACCCACGTCCGCCAGCTGTCGTCCAAGGCCTACCAGGACCAGTTCAAACCCAGCCCCGACTTCGTCGCCATGTTCGTGCCCGGCGACGCCTTCCTCGCCGCCGCCCTCGACCACGAGCCGGACCTGATGACCACAGCCATGGCCTCGCGCGTCGTCATCGTCACCCCGACCACCCTGTTCGCCCTGTGCAAGGCCGTGGCCTACGGCTGGCGCGCCGAGGAGCAGGCGAAGAACGCCGAGGACGTCGCGAAACTGGGCAAGGAACTCTACAAGCGGCTGTCGGTCATGGGCGGCCACGCCGCGGCCGTCGGGCGGGCGCTCGAGACAGCCGTGGGTAAATACAATCAGTTCGTCGGCTCGCTGGAGAGCCAGGTCATGGTCTCGGCCCGCCGCTTCGAGGATCTCCAGGTCGATCATGAAGCCAAGGACCTGCCCGAACTCATCCCGGTCGAGACCGCGCCGCGCAGCCTCAGCCGTCCCGAGCTGACTGAAACCCCCGCGTTGCGCATCGCCGAGGGCGGTTGAGGCAAGGCGATCTTGTCTATCTGACAAGGGTGCTTGACAGGCCTGGTGGGGTGTATGTAAAACGACCTTGTCATTCCTGCGAGGAGGTTCCGCCATGGCCAAGGGCCTGAAATCTGTCTTCCTGTGGTCCGCCGTGGGCCTGGCCGTGCTGACCGCCCTGGTGTTCGTCGCGGTCGCCGTGGTCGGCTATTTCTCCGCCGAGGGCAGCCTCGACGAGGCTCGCGCGATGGTCTGGATCATGGGCGTCTTCGCCGTCCTGATCATGATCGGCTCGATGGTCGGGGGCGCCGCCTGGATGCGCTCCATCGACGAGGCCGCGCGCGAGGCGCACAAGGCCGCCTGGTACTGGGGCGGCTCGGGCGGCATGGCGGTGGGCGGCGTCCTCGTCTGCCTGGCCTCCCTGCCGCAGGCCGGCGCCATCCATATCCCGTCCTGGCTCGACGGCCGCACCGACCCCGCCGCCTACGCCGCCACCGGCGCCTTCGGCATGATGCTGCTCATGCTCATCGGTTACACCGTGGTCTGGGCTTGGTGGTGGATCACCCGGATGCGGGACTGACCCCATGAACAATCGCCTCAAGGTGTTGCGCGCCGAACGCGACTGGAGTCAGGCCGACCTCGCCCATGCGCTGGGCGTCTCGCGCCAGACCGTCAATGCGCTGGAGACCGGTCGCTACGATCCATCCCTGCCGCTGGCCTTTCGCATTGCCCGGGTCTTCGGCCAGCCCATCGAATCCGTCTTTACCGAGGACTGATCTTCCGCATCGGACCCCGACACCAAATCGCTCTCGAATCTTCCAAGGATTGCCCCCATGACCCTTGCCGCTCGTTTGAAGACGCGCGCCGTCCGCCTGACCCACACCGCCCTCGGGGTCGTACTTGGCGTCATCCTGGCGGGCGCCGTGGCTTTCCAGCCCGTCGAGGCTCTCGCCCAGGCCGTCGAGGCCCCGCCCGCGCCCGCTCCCCCCGCCACCCGCGCCGTGCTCCAGGCGGAGGGGACAGGCCCCGCGCTGTGGGTGATCCGCGACGCCGACTCGACCCTCTATCTGTTCGGCACCGTCCACGTCCTGCGCCCGACCACAGCCTGGGGCTCGGCCCGCGTCGACGCGGCCTTCGACAGCGCCGACCAGATCTGGTTCGAAATCTCCAATCCCGACGATCAGGCGGCCCTGGTGCCCCTGATCCAGCAACACGGCATCTCGCCGGATCGGCCGCTGTCCAGCCTGCTGACCGCCGAGGAGATGACGGCCCTGAACGCCCTCGCCGCCTCCGCAGGCATGCCCGCCGGCCAGATCGACGTCTTCCGCCCCTGGTTCGCCGCCCTCGTCCTGTCGGTCGCGCCCTCGGTCAGGGCCGGATACGATCCCCAGTCAGGCGTCGAACTGATCCTGAAGGCGCGGGCGGAAGCCGCCGGCAAGTCCATCCAGGGTCTGGAGACCATCGACAAGCAGATCAGCATTCTGGCCGGCATGTCCGAGGCCGACCAGCTGTCCTTCCTGCGGTCGATGCTGGAGGCCTGGGAGGACGCTACGGTCGAACTGGATCGGATGGTCGGGGCCTGGGCCACGGGTGACGTCGCTCTTCTGGAGGAGATCGCCGTCGATGAGATGAAGTCGGAATCGCCGGTCCTCTACGAGGCCCTGCTGGTTGGCCGGAACACCGATTGGGCCAACCAGATCCAGACCATGCTGGAAGGCTCGGGGACGGTCTTCATCGCCGTGGGCGCCGCCCACCTGGCCGGCGACGACAGCGTCCAGGAAATCCTCGAGGACCGCGGCCTCAGGGTGACCCGGGAATAGCCGGAAATCTGGAGCGGGCGGCGGGAATCGAACCCGCACGAAAAGCTTGGGAAGCTTTCAGGCTACCACTACATCACGCCCGCGGAGCCGACGCAGCCATAGGCGGATCGGCGCGGCGCATCAAGGCGGGACGGACGTCCTGCCGCTTCAGTCGGCGCGATAGACCACCACCCCGTCCACGACCGTCAGGGTTGCGTGCCCCTTGGGAATGTCTGCGGCGGGCGCGGTCATCAGATCGACGGAGAAGGCGGTGAAGTCCGCGCGCTTGCCGACCTCGATCGTGCCCAGTTCGGCTTCGCGGAAGCTGGCGTACGCCGGCCAGAGGGTGAACATCTTCAGGGCCGTGGCCCGGTCGACGGCTTCGCCCGGTCGCCAGTCGGGACCCTGGAAACCCTCCAGATCGGCGCGGGCGACGGCGGCGTAGAATTCGATCAATGGCGCGCCGCGCTCGACCGGGGCGTCCGAGCCGCCGACCACGATCACGCCCATGTCCGACAGGCTGCGCCACGCATAGGCGCCGTCCAGACGGGCGTCGCCCAACCGGGCCGGGGCGAAATGCAGGTCGCCGATGGCGTGGCTGGGTTGCATCGAGGCGATGATCGGCAGGTCCCTGAACCAGTGATAGTCGGCGGGCCGGAGGACCTGTGCGTGCTCGATGCGCCAGCGCACGTCCTCCCCGTTGGGCCGGTCCGAGGGTGGAATGCCGGCCAGCGCCTGCTGGTACCATTCGATCACCGAAGCGTTGCCGAGGTCGCCGATGGCGTGGGTGGCGATCTGGATGCCGCCCCGTAACGCGGCCTGGTACAGGGGCACTATTTCCTGCTCCGCGATCTGCATCAGGCCGGTGGTCTCCGGCCGGTCGGCATAGGGTTGGAACAGCGCCGCGCCACGCGAGCCGAGGGCGCCGTCGGCATAGTATTTGATCGCCCGGGTAATGATCCTGCCGTCCGCCACGCTGCGCGGTCCACTGGCGATCAGCGCCGCCGCACCATCGGGGGTGACGCTATTGTAGATCCGCAGCGGCGCCTCGCCCGCCTCTGCCATGGCCTCGAGCAAGGGGACGTCCCGCCACGGCGCGCTCATGAAATGCACGCCAGTCCAGCCATAGGCGGCCTCGACACGGAAGCCGGCACGGTAGGCGTTACGCAGTGCCTCGGGATCGGCCTGGGGCATCAGGCCCGCGACCAGCTGTTCGGCGGCGTCGACCAACAGGCCTGTCGGCCGGCCGTCGGGACCTTTGAGTATTTCGCCGCCGGACGGAGCGACGGTCGAGGCGTCCACATTGGCGGCTGCGAGAGCCGCAGAGGAGGCGACCACCGCATGGCCGTCGGCGCGGCTCAGCAGGACCACCCGTCCCGGGGCGGCGGTGTCGAGGTCGGCGGCGGTCAGGAAGCGCGCTTCGGGCCAGCGGGTCTCGATCCAGCCGCGCCCGACGATGGGGCCGTCCGGATGGGCCTCGGCCCAGGCCGTCAGCCGGGCCATCGCGTCGGCGACCGAGGCCGAGCCCTCGAGATTGAGGGTCAGCTCGCGCCAGCCGATGCCGTCGAGGTGGGCGTGGCCGTCGGTGAAGCCGGGGAAGAGGGCGGCGCCCTTGAGGTCGATATGAGGGATGTACTCGAAGTCCGGGGCTGCGTGGGATGGGCCGACGTAGGTGATCCGCCCGCCCTCGACGACCACCACTTCGGCAGTCGGGGCGCTGTCCACACCCGTGTAGATCGGCCCGCCGTAGATAAAGAGGTCCTGGGCCTCGGCGCTGAAGGCGGCGCCGGCGAGCAGCAGGGCGAGGGCGAGGGTGCGAGGCATCTGACGGTTCCTGAGTCTGGCGGAGTTCGGACTCGCCCTATCCATCCACCTGCGTCAAGTTCGGCGTCTCAGGAGTTCGCCCATGATCCTCGCCCTTCTCATCGCCCTTGTCGGACACGACGCCCCGGCGCCCCCGCTTGTCCGGGCCGAGCTGTGTTCCGCCCATATCGAGGCCTTCATTGTCGAACAAGCCGAGGCGACAGGCATGGTGGCCGGTCCCAGCTGGTTCATCCGAAGCTGGTGGAGCGCGCGTCTGCCGGAAGATGGCGCGCCAGAGGCCCTGAGCGACGAACAGCGGACCGCGCTGATCGCCGCCATGCCGGACCGCAAGGCCGCTGACCCCGAGGCATTCGGCGCCGAGCGAGAGGCCTGCCTCGACGAGGCCATCGACGCAGGCGCCGTGCCGGGCATGGGACCGGGATGAAGCTGTTCACCATCGGCTATGAGGGCGAGCCGCAGGCGGCGGTAATCGACCGGCTAAAGGCCGCCGGAGTGGAGGTCGTGGCCGATGTGCGGGCTGTGGCGGCGTCGCGGCGGGCGGGCTTTTCCAAGACCATACTGGGGACCAGCCTCAATGAGGCGGGCATCGACTATGTCCACCTGCGGCCACTGGGGACGCCAAAGGCCGGGCGTGACGCGGCGCGCAAGGGCCGGATCGCCGAGATGCGGGATATCTTCGCCGGTCATATGGCCGAGCCGACCTCGGAGGCGGCGTTCCAGCTGCTGCGCGGGCTGGCGGCGGAGAGGAAGACGGCGCTGCTTTGCTTCGAGGCCGACCATTCGGGTTGCCACCGTGCGGTGCTGGCAGAACGGCTGGCGGTCGAGGATGGGTTCGAGGTGGTGAACCTGTAGGTGCGACCCTCCTCCCCCTGCGGGAGAGGGAGATCGCGCACGGCGGCGAAGCCGCTGTTCTGGCGCGGTCGGTGAGGGGTCGCACAGACCCGCACGGATCGGCCCGCGAGACCCCTTAGCCGACCCGCTTCGCGGGCCACCTTCTCCCGCAAGGGGAGAAGGAAAATTCAAGCCGCCGCCTTCTGTTTCCCGGCGAAGTTTCCGTAGAAGGTCTCGCCCTTCGCGGCCATGTCACGCAGCAGTTGGGGAACCTTGAAGCGGTCGCCGTAGCGGGCGGCGTAGTCGTCGGCCTGGGCCACGAAGGCCTTCAGCCCCGTCTGGTCGATCAGGGTGATCGGGCCGCCGGTCCATGGCGCGAAGCCCCAGGCCAGGATGGCGCCGACATCGGCCTCGCGCGGATCGTCGATGACGCCCTCTTCCCAACAACGCGCGACCTCGACCGCCTGCCGATAAAGCAGACGCTGCTTCTGATCCTCGACCAGTTCCGGCGTGGAATCGTTGATCTTCACCGGGGCCAGTTCGGCCAGGCCCGCCCAGAGCTTCTTGGGCTTCTGGTCGTAATCATAGAAGCCCATGCCGTTCTTGCGGCCATAGCGGCCGAGCTCTTCGACCATTTTCTGGACGATGTGGGAGCCGGGCAGGGGCTGGTATTTGTCGCCGAGGTCGAGCGCAGTCTGTTTGGCGATCTTGACCGACAGGTCCAAGGCCACGTCGTCGTGCATTTCCAGCGGCCCGCGCGGCATACCGGTCATGCGACCGATTTTGTCGATGAGGGCGGGGGCATAGCCCTCTTCCAGCATGGCCATGCCCTCGGCGACATAGGTGCCGAAGCAGCGCGAGGTGTAGAAGCCGCGACCGTCGTTGACGACGATCGGGGTCTTCTTGATCTTCATGACGTAGTCGAGCGCCTTCGCGATGGCCGCCTCGCCGGTCTTCTCGCCGAGGATGATCTCGACCAGCATCATCTTGTCGACGGGCGAGAAGAAGTGGATGCCGATGAAGTCCTCAGGCCGCACGCTGGCCTCGGCCAGACCGGTGATCGGCAGGGTCGAGGTGTTGGAGCCGAACACGGCCCCGGGCGCCAGCTGGGCCTCGGCCCGCTTGGTGACGTCGGCCTTGATTCCGCGGTTCTCGAACACCGCCTCGATGACGAGGTCCGAGCCCTTGATCAGGTCGTAGTCGGTGGTGGCGGTGACCGATCCCAGCAGGGCGTCGTATTTGGCCTGATCGATCTGGCCGCGTGACAGCCGCTTCTTCAGCAGGTCGGCGACATGGGCCTTGCCCTTGTCGGCATCCTCTTGGGTGCGGTCGATCAGGATGGTCTCGATCCCGGCCAGGGCCTGCACATAAGCGATGCCCGCGCCCATCATGCCCGCGCCGATGACGGTGACCTTCTTCGGATCGGACTTCGGCTGGTTGGCGGGGCGGACGGCGCCCTTATCCAACTCCTGCTTGCTGAGGAACAGCGAGCGGATCATGGCCTGGGCCTGCGGCGTCATCAGGGTCTTGATGAAGTAGCGGGTCTCGATGCGCAGGGCCGCATCCATCGGAACTTGAATGCCTTCATAGACAGCCTTCATCAGGTTCAGCACGGCGGGATAGTTGCCGTAGGACTGTTTGCGCAGCATGGCGTTGCCGACGAGGAAATTCTGGATGCCGGCCGGGTGGTAGGGGCCGCCACCGGGCTGTTTGAAGGCCTTGTCGTCCCACGGCTGGACGGCCTTGCCGCCGCCCTTGATCCACGCTTTCGCGGCGTCGATCTCGGAGCCCTTGGCCACGACCTCGTGGACAACACCCGCGCCCTTGGCGTCGTTCGGACGCCAGGACGAGCCGGCGCTCATCGCCGTCATCGCCGCCTGCACGCCGATCAGGCGCGTCAGGCGTTGGGTGCCGCCGCCGCCGGGGAACAGCCCGACCTTGATCTCGGGCAGGCCGAGCTGGATCTTGTTGTCGTCGGCGACCACGCGATAGTGGCAGGCCAGCGTCAGTTCGAGGCCACCGCCGAGGGCCAGGCCATTGATGGCCGCGGCCACCGGCTTGCCGCAGGTCTCCAGCGCGCGCAGGGCGCCGTTCAGCTTCCAGCCCGCATCATAGGCATCCTGCAGCGAACCACCGGCCAGCATGCCGCCGGCCATGTCGCCCAGATCTGCGCCGGCGCAGAAGCCGCTCGCCTTGCCCGAGGTCAGGACCGCGCCCTTGATGGCGTCGTCGGTCTTGATGCGCTCGACCACCTGCGGGATCTCGGCCATCACGCCCGAGGTCAGGGTGTTCATCGACCGCCCGGGGACGTCGAAGGTGATCAGGGCGATGCCGTCGGCGTCGACGTCGATCTTGAAGTTTTCCATGGTCAAAATCCTCAAACCCGCTCGATGACGGTGGCGGTGCCCATGCCGCCGCCGATGCACAGGGTGATCAGGGCGGTCGAGCGGTTGGACCGCTCCAGCTCGTCGAGGGCGATGCCGGTGATCATGGCTCCGGTGGCGCCCAGCGGATGGCCCATGGAGATGCCGCCGCCGTTGACGTTCATCTTGTCGTGCGGAATGTCGAGCGCCTGCATGTAACGCAGGACCACCGCGGCGAAGGCCTCGTTCAGCTCCCAGACGTCGATGTCGGCGGTGGTCATGCCCAGCTTGCCGAGCAGCTTCTTCGTCACGAACTCCGGGCCGGTCAGCATGATCGAGGGCTCCGAGCCGATCGAGGCGGCGCCGACGATGCGGGCGCGGGGCTTGAGGCCGAGGGCCTTGCCGGCCTCAAGCGTACCGATCAGCACCCCGGCCGAGCCATCGACGATGCCCGAGGAGTTTCCGGGTGTGTGGACGTGATTGACCCGCTCGACCTCGGGGTAGCGCTGGTTGATGACGCTGTCGAACGCCATCTCGCCCATCATGGCGAAGGAGGCGTTCAGGGCGCCCAGCGACTGCATGTCGGTGTTGGGGCGGATGGTCTCGTCGCGATCCAGCTGAACCAGGCCGAGCTGGTTCTTCACCGGGATGACTGATTTCGAGAACCGGCCGTCGGCCCAGGCGGCGGCGGCGCGCTTGTGGCTTTCCATGGAGTAGGCGTCGACGTCATCGCGGCTGAAGCCGTATTTGGTGGCGATCA
Source organism: Brevundimonas sp. (assembly GCF_030682035.1). Lineage (GTDB taxonomy): Bacteria > Pseudomonadota > Alphaproteobacteria > Caulobacterales > Caulobacteraceae > Brevundimonas. The sequence goes on from NZ_JAUXQZ010000034.1 coordinate 16,249, forward strand.
TGTCGGCCGAGACGCCCTGGGGCACGAAATAGGTCGGGAAGGCCGAAGACGGATCGACCGGCCAGGCGCCGCCGTCCGAACCCATCGGGACCCGGCTCATGGCCTCGATGCCGCCGCCGACGGCGAAATCGGCCTCGCCGGACTTCACCTTGGCCGCGGCCATGTTCACGGCTTCCAGGCCGGACGCGCAAAAGCGGTTGATCTGGACGCCGGCCACGGTCTGGGCCCAGCCTGCCGAGAGGACGGCGGTGCGGGCGATGTCGGCCCCCAGCTCGCCCACCGGGGTGACGCAGCCGAGGATGACGTCGTCGACCCGGGAAGTGTCCAGTTCGTTGCGGTCGCGCAGGGCCTCCAGCACCTGGGTCGCCAGGCTCAGGCCGGTGATCTCGTGCAGGGACCCGTCCTTCTTGCCCTTGCCGCGCGGCGTGCGGACCGCATCATAGATATAGGCTTCGGCCATGGGAGTCGGTCTCACTTGTCTGAGGCCCTATGCCCGGCGCGCGTTCCCGCTTTCGCGGGAATGAAGTGCCGTGCGGCTTGAGGGCGAGAGTGCGGTTGGAAACTTGTTCGCCACAAACCCTACGTTTACGTCAACGTCAAGTATTTCGTCGTCGCCGGCATCTCTGTGTCGATTATCGGACGCCGGAGAGCCGCGAATTCCGAGAACGACTCTCACCTAGCTTGGCCTTGGGAACAGGCGCGTTGATCGGCGCCTTTAAGCCGCCAGACACACTCACTTCCAAAGGGAAAACAACCATGGCCCGGACTTACGAAGAGATGGATGCCATCGCCATGCTGAAGGCCGACCACCGCAAGGTGGAGGACATCTTCGCGGCGTTCGAGAAGGCGACCTCGACGTCGAAGAAGCAGGCGCTGGCCCACCAGGCCTGTCTTGAGCTCAAGGTCCACACGGTGCTGGAGGAGGAGGTCTTCTATCCGGCCTGCCGCGGCCAGATAGATGAAGACCTGCTGAACGAGGCCTATGTCGAGCATGACTCGGCCAAGCTGTTGATCAACGAGATCGAATCCGCCAGCCCCGACGAGGAGTTCTACGACGCCAAGGTCAAGGTGCTGTCGGAGATGATCGAGCACCACGTCGAGGAAGAGGAGATGCGAGCCGAGGGCATGTTCAGCCAGGCCCGCGCCGCCGGTCTCGACATGGACGCCCTGGCGGACGCCATGCGCGCCCGCAAGGTGACGGCGATGGAGGAGTTCCAGGCCGGAAAGCCCGCAGAGACGCTGACGCTTGAGGGCGACGACACGGAAAAGGCGCTGCTGGACACGCCGCTGGGCGCTGACGCGCGCTGACGGCTGCATCGGGGGAACGGCGCGGCCCGCGATGCGCTATGTTGGCCGTGTCTGACTCCGGAGACCGCATGCGCCGTTCCCTGTTGCTCGCCGCCCTGTGCGGCCTGGCCGTCGCCGGCTCGGCCTGCGCCACCGACTATCCGCCGCCGGCCGGGTCGTTCCAGGTCGGCGCACCCATGGCCGAGCCCGCGCCTCGCGGGGCCCAGCCCATCGTCCCGATCCCTCAGGCGCGGGACTCGCGCCCCTCAAATGCCGTGGAGGCCAGACTGCTGGTCGCGCACAATGTGGAACGCGAGCGGGTCGGGACCCCGGCCCTGATCTGGGACGACGCCCTGGCGGCGGAAGCCGGAGCCTGGGCGCGGCAGCTGCTGGCCACGGGCCGGTTCGAGCACGATCTCAGCGGCCATGGCCACGGCGAGAACCTGTGGACCGGCTGGGGCGGTCGCGTCTGGACCCCCGAGGAAATGGTCGCCGACTGGTCCGCCGAAAAGCGGGACTATGTGCGCGGCGACTTCCCGAACGTCAGCCGGACCGGAAACTGGACCGCCGTGGGTCACTACACCCAGATGGTCTGGCGCGGCACCACCCATGTCGGCTGCGCCATCGCTTCGCAGGGCGACCGGTCCGTTCTGGCCTGCCGCTACTCGCCACCGGGCAATATCGACGGCCGACGGGCCTACTAACCCACGTAGCCGGCCTGCATCAGTTCGGCGATGTGGACGATGGCCACCGGCCGTTCGGCCTCGACCACCAGCAGGGTGGCGATCTTGTTCTGGGTCATCAGGTCGACGGCGTCGCTCATCCGGGCGTCGGGGTCGATGACCTTGGGTCGGGCGCTCATGACGTCAGCGGCGGTCAGGCCGTTGAGGTCGCGCGAAAAGGCCCGGCGCACGTCGCCGTCGGTGACGATCCCGGCCAGGGTTCCGTCGCCGTTCAGCACCGCCGCGGCGCCCTTGCGGCCCTCCGTTATGGCCGAGACCACTTCTTTAAAGGTGGCGGTCAGGGAAACGGTCGCAGGTGCGGGAGGGCGGTCGCCCATCCAGTCGCGCACACTTTGCAGGCTCATGCCCAACTTGCCGCCCGGATGGTGCAGTCCGAAAGCCTCGGCGGTGAAGCCACGGCGGTCCATCAGCACCATGGCCAGAGCGTCGCCGAGGGCCAAGGTCATCAGGGTCGAGGTCGTGGGCGCCAGACCGTTGGGGCAGGCCTCGGCCACTTGGGGCATGGTCAGGCAGACCGCGGAGGAGCGGCCGAGGAAGCTGTTCGGTCTCTGGGTCAGGCCGATCACCGGAATGCCCTCGCGCTGGCAATAGATCAGCGGATCGCGGAGCTCGCGGCTCTCGCCCGAGTTTGAGATCGCCAGCAGGGTGGCGTCCTTGCGCAGCATTCCGAGATCGCCGTGACTCATCTCGGCCGGATGGACGAAAAAGGCGTTGGTCCCGGTCGAAGCGAGGGTGGCGGCGATCTTGCCGCCGATATGGCCCGACTTGCCCATGCCGGTGACGACCAGATAGCCGGGGCGCGACAGGATCACGTCGCAGGCGCGGGCGATGCTGTCGTCGAGGCCGGATTCCAGCGCCTGCAGGGCGGCGATGTTCAGCTGGATCACCTCTCGCGCCCGGGCGGTCATGGCGACGGGATCGGCGGACAGGGCAGGGGCGGCGGCGTCGGTCATGCTGCGGAATTGGCCCATCCGGCGCGGTTTCACAATCCGTCGGGCGACGGGGGGTGATTGCTGCGATGCAAGAAAATTGGCCCCGCAGGTCAACCTTTGCCGCATGGCCGCGTTGATTCAGCCATGCGGACCTCAAACCTGAACACCGACGGCGCGCCTGCGCTGGTCGATGCGCTCTCGTATCTGCCGCCGCCGCCGGTCCAGCTCCAGCGTCCGGCCCTGTTTCTCGACATGGACGGCGTGCTCGCGCCGCTGGCGGCCACGCCGGACGCGGTCGTGCCAGACGCGAGACGGACAGCGGTGCTGCGCCAGCTGACGGCCCGGCTGGACGGGCGGGTCGCGATCCTCAGCGGGCGCACCATCGCGGAGATCGACCGGATCGCGGAAAGCGCCTCCGCCTCTGCCTCGGGGGTGCACGGTCTGGAGCGCAGACGGGCGGATGGATCGCTGGATCACGCCGCCGCGGCCCCGGCGGTGCGTGAAGCCGTCGCCGCCTTCGAGCGTTTCGCCCAAGAGCGCCCCGGAATGATCGTCGAGGACAAGGCGGTGTCGGCGGGCCTGCATTATCGCGGAGCGCCGACCGAGGCCGTCGCCGCCGAGGCCCTGGCCCGCAGCCTCGCCGCGGAGACCGGTTTGGCGCTGCAGTCGGGCCATCTGGTGGTTGAGCTCAAGACGCCCGGAACGGACAAGGGCACCGCGCTCAAGGCCTTCATGCTGGAGCCGCCATTCGCCGGCGCCATTCCCGTCATGCTGGGGGATGACCTGACCGATGAGGACGGGTTTCGCGCCGCCGCCGACCTCGGCGGCTTTGGCGTGCTGATCGGAGCACCGCGCCGGACCGCTGCGACCTGCGGCCTGCCCGATGTCGATGCCGTCCTCGCTTGGCTAGAGGCCCTGGAGGAGTGTCCGTGACCCCGAACCTCGACCTCGCCCCCATCGGCAACTGTTCGATCAGCGCCCTGATCGACCGCGAGGGCCGCTACGTCTGGGCCTGTGCGCCGCGCGTGGACGGCGATCCGGTGTTTTCGGCCCTGATGGACGGCTCCGATCCGGAGCATGGCTTCTGGGACATCGAACTGGACGGGCAGGCGTCGGTCGAACAGGCCTATGTTCGCAACACGCCTGTTCTCCGCACCGTCCTGACGGCGGAGGACGGCGCGTCGGTCGAGATTATCGACTTCGCGCCGCGCCATCCGAAACACAGCCGCACTTACCGGCCGCTGGCGTTCGGCCGGATCGTCCGCCCCCTCAGCGGAGCGCCGCGCATCCGCGTGCGCCTGCGCCCATCCGCAGCCTGGGGGGCGCGCCGGGCCGCCTGTACCCACGGCTCGAACCACATCCGTTATCTGTGCACGGACGTAACCTTCCGGCTGACGACCGACTGTCCGGTGTCCCACATCCTGAACGAGCGGGTGTTCCGCCTGGAGGGAGCCAAGGCCTTCTTCTTCGGCCCGGACGAGGGCTACGATCAGGACGTCGGCCCCGGCGTTTCGGCGGTGCTGGACCGCACCGTCGCCTATTGGCAGGACTGGGTCCGCACCCTCTATCTGCCGCTGGACTACCAGGAAGCGGTGATCCGCGCCGCGATCACGCTGAAGCTCTGCGCCTATGAGGAGACGGGCGCGATCGTCGCCGCCATGACCACCTCGGTCCCGGAGTTCCCCGAGAGCGGCCGCAACTGGGACTATCGCTACTGCTGGATCCGCGACGCCTACTATGTCGTGCGGGCGCTGAACCGGCTGGGCGCCGTCGATCTGCTGGAAAACTACCTCGGCTACCTGCGCAATCTGGTCGACGCCTCCGCCGGTGGCCACGTCCAGCCCGTCTACGGTGTCGGTCTGGAAGAGGACATCGACGAGCGCATCACCGAAACTGTGGAGGGCTATCGCGGCATGAAGCCGGTCCGCATCGGCAATCAGGCGCGCGAGCATCTGCAACACGACGTCTACGGACAGATCGTCCTGCCGCTGGTGCAGGCCTTCTACGATCAGCGGCTGCTGCGCCCCGGCACGATCGACGATTTCCACGCCCTGGAAAAGGTCGGCGACCGCGCCTTCGCCATGCACGACCAGGTCGACGCCGGCCTGTGGGAGTTCCGCACCATCGCCCGGGTCCACACCTATTCGTCAGTGATGTGCTGGGCCGCCTGCGACCGGCTGGCCAAGGCGGCGGATCACATGGGGCTGGGCGAACGCGCCGCGTTCTGGAACGACAGGGCGACGATCATCCGCGAACGGATCGAGCACGAGGCCTTCCTGCCCGACGAGGGCCGGTTCGCCGCCAGCTTCGGCAACCGCGAGCTGGACGCCTCCCTGCTGCAAATGACCGATCTCGGCTTCCTGGACGCCCGCGACCCGCGTCAGGTCGCGACCTTCGACGCTATCGAACGGGATCTGAAGAAGGGCCCCTATCTGTTCCGTTATGTCGAGCCGGACGATTTCGGCGAGCCGGAGACGGCATTTAATTTCTGCACCTTCTGGTTCATCGAGGCCCTGCACCAGAACGGCCGAGACGCCGAGGCGCGCGAGATTTTCGAGGAGATGCTGAGCCGCCGGACCCACGCCGGCCTGCTGTCCGAGGATCTGTCGCTGGGCGACAAGGAGCTGTGGGGCAACTATCCGCAGACCTATTCGCTGGTCGGCATCATCAACTGCGCCGTCCTGCTCAGCCGATCGTGGACGGACGCACGATGAGCCGCCTGATCGTCGTCTCCAACCGGGTGTCCGCGCCCAGGGATCCCGCCGCGGGCTCTACCGGCGGCCTGGCCATGGCGCTGTCGGCGGCGCTGCGGAAATACGACGGTCTGTGGTTCGGCTGGTCCGGCGAGACGGTCGAACATTTCACCGGCGAGGCCCAGTTTGAGGATCGCGACGGCGTCACAGTCGCCCTGGTCGATCTTGAGCATCAGGATGTCGATGAGTATTACAACGGCTACGCCAACAAGACCCTGTGGCCGCTGTTCCATCACCGCGTCGACCTGACCGCCTATGAGCGGTCCTACGGCGAGGGATACGAGCGAACGAACGCCCGGTTCGCCGAGGTGCTCGCGCCCCTGATCCAGCCGGAAGACGTCATCTGGATTCACGACTATCACATGATCCCGCTCGCCCGGGATTTGCGACGGCTGGGAGCCAGGAACCGCATCGGCTTCTTCCTGCACACGCCCTGGCCGGTGCGGCAGTTGCTCGTGACCCTGCCCCATCACCGCCGGCTGGTGGAGGCGATGTTCGACTACGACCTGATAGGATTCCAGACCCGCGAATGGCTGGACCTGTTCCGCGACTATGTGGCGTCGGAGCCGAGCGTGAACGGCAAACTCCTGCCCAACGACGCGCTGGAGGCGTTCGGCAAGGCCGTTCAGACCGGCGTCTTTCCCATCGGAATCGACGTCGAGGGTTTCATCGCGGCGCGAGACTCTCCGCTAGGGCGGCGGACCTATGACCGGATGGCGGCCTCGGCGGCGTTCCGGTCGCTGATCGTCGGCGTCGACCGGCTCGACTATTCCAAGGGGCTGGAGGAGCGGCTGCTGGGCTATGAGCAATTCCTCGAGACCAACCCCGACAGGCGCTCCGAGGTCCTGCTGTTGCAGGTCACGCCCATTTCCCGCGACGAGGTCGATTCCTACCAGGACATCCGCGGCCGGCTGGATGCGCTCGCAGGCCGCATCAACGGGGCCTATGCCGAGATGGACTGGCAGCCGATCCGCTATCTGAACCGCACCTATCGCCGCGACCAGCTGGCCGGCATCTATCGCGCCGCGCGGGTCGGGCTCGTCACGCCGCTGCGCGACGGTATGAACCTGGTGGCCAAGGAATATGTCGCGGCCCAGAACCCGGACGATCCCGGCGTTCTGGTGCTGTCCCGGTTCGCCGGAGCGGCTGAGCAGATGGGCGAGGCCCTGCTGGTCAATCCGTTCAGCCGCGAGGAGCTGTCCGACGCCATCCAGCGCGCCCTGACCATGCCGCTGGAGGAGCGGAAGCGGAAATGGGCGTGTCTGATGCAGGTGGTGCGCGACACCGACGTCAGCGTCTGGCGCAACGACTTCGTGGCCACCCTGCGCGCCATCGAGCGGCCGGCGGACGGGAACGGCGACGCCGCCCCCGCCTCCGCCCATGCGGCCTGATCAGTAGATCTCGAACAGCCCTGCGGCGCCCATGCCGCCGCCGATGCACATGGTGACGACGCCGTATTTGGCCCCCCGCCGCTTGCCTTCGATGAGGACATGGCCGGTCATCCGGGCGCCCGACATGCCGTAGGGGTGGCCGATGGAGATAGCGCCGCCCGAGACGTTGAGCCGATCATCCGGAATTCCCAGCCGGTCGCGGCAGTAGAGCACCTGCACGGCGAAGGCCTCGTTCAGTTCCCAGATGCCGATGTCATCAACGGTCAGGCCGTGGCGCTCGAGCAGGCGGGGCACAGCGAAGACCGGGCCGATGCCCATTTCGTCGGGATCGCAGCCGGCCACAGCCATGCCGCGGTACGCCCCGAGCGGGGTCAGGCCGCGGCGTTCGGCTTCCTTCGCCTCCATGATCACGCAGGCCGAGGCTCCGTCCGACAACTGGGAGGCGTTGCCGGCGGTGATGAACCGGCCCTCGGCGATCAACTCGCCGCCGCCGAACACCGGCTTCAGCGATTGCAGGCCTTCCAGCGTTGTGTCGGCGCGGTTGCCCTCGTCCTTTGACAGGGTGACCTCTTTCGACGACGCGACGCCGGTGGCCTTGTCCATCACCTGCATGGTGGTGGTCATGGGGACGATCTCGGCGTCCAGACGGCCCTCGGCCTGGGCGGCGGCGGTGCGCTGCTGGGAGCGCATGGCGTATTCGTCCTGCGCATCGCGGCTGATCCCGTAGCGGGCCGCCACGACCTCGGCGGTCTCCAGCATCGACATATAGATGTGCGGCTGGAGTTTGAGCAGGTCGGGGTCGCGCAGGCGGAACAGATTCATGTTCTGGTTCTGCACCAGCGAGACCGATTCCAGCCCGCCGCCGACGGCCACGACCTGGCCGTCATGCGTCACCTGTTTGGCCGCCGTGGCGATAGCCATCAGGCCCGAGGCGCACTGCCGGTCCAGGCTCATGCCCGCGGTGGTGACAGGAAGGCCGGCGGCCAGGGCCGACTGCCGGGCTACATTGGTGCCGGTCGAGCCCTGCTGCAGGGCCGCGCCCATGACCACGTCCTCGATCTCGGCCGGGTCGACGCCCGAGCGGGCCACGGCGTGGCGGATGGCGTGACCGCCCAGCTGCTGGGCCTGGGTGTCGTTGAAGGCGCCGCGATAGGCCCGGCCGATCGGAGTGCGGGCGGTGGAGACGATGACGGCTTCACGCATCTGCGATGCTTCCTTGCTTGTTTGCCCTATCGCTCGCCTCGCGGAGGCTCGCTGCTTGAGGGCGGGTTGACGGCGACCCTAGGCCCATGCCGTTGGGTCAAGGCAAGAGGTCAGCCGAGCGCTTGCTGGGCTTTTGTCAGTTCGATCATGCCTTGGGCGGCGCCCATCTCGGGCACGATCTCGCCGGTGCGGTCCGAAATCTCGGCGAAGCGGGCGGCGACCTGCTCCGGGGCGTCGTCGCCGACCGCGCGGATGCCTTGGGTGATGGTCACATAGGCGCGCTCGAACCCGCCGGCGCCGGCGGTCAGGATGCAGCGGTTGGGCGCGTCCTCGCTGACCAGATGGAGCAGGCCGGGTGAGACCGTGTCAGGGCCGAGCAGCTCGAGCGGCAGGCGGGCGCCGAGGTCTTCGGTCATCCGGGTGTGGGCCGTCGGGGCGAGGCAGTTGACGCGGATGTCGTTCTTGGCCCCCTCGATCGACAGGGTCTGCATCAGGCCGACCAGCGCCATCTTGGCCGCGCCGTAGTTGGACTGGCCGAAATTGCCATACAGTCCCGAGGACGAGGTGGTCATAACGATGCGGCCGTAGTTCCGCTCGCGCATGATGTCCCAAACGGCCTTAGTGCAGTGGACGGCGCCCATCAGATGGACGTCCATGACGAAGCGGAAATCGTCCAGGTCCATCTTGGCGAAGGTCTTGTCGCGCAGGACGCCGGCATTGTTCACCAGAATGTCGACCTGGCCCCATTTCGCTATAGCCGCTCCGACCATGGCTTCGACTGCGGCGAAATCGGTGACCGAGGCGGCATTGGCGATGGCCTCGCCGCCCGCGGCCACGATCTCGGCCACAACGGACTCGGCCGCGGTCGCTGATCCGCCCGAACCATCGCGAGCGCCTCCCAGATCATTGACGACCACCTTTGCGCCGCGTTTGGCCAAGGCGAGGGCGTGTTCACGCCCCAAGCCGCCGCCGGCCCCCGTCACGATCGCCACACGCCCATCAAATCGCATCATCATCCGACTGTTCCTCCTGTCGCCAGTAGCTTCCTAGCAGCCGTCCGGCTTCGGGAAACCCTGCTCAATGTGTTGAAACGGCGCCACAGTCGCCACATTCCTAACCAGAACGAGGAACCGGGACCGTACATTGCCGTTCGGCCTTGCGAGCACCCCGTACAGACGGGGACTTCGGGCAACCACTGAGTATGAGGGATATGATGAAGGTGAAACTTCTCGCTGGCGTTGCGATGGCCGGGCTGTTTACAGCCGGCGTCGCCAACGCCGAGCCGAATGGCTGGTACGGCGCGATTGATGCGGGCTACCACAAGATTGGCGAAATCGAGACAAGGGCTCAGGCCACAGGCGCCCGGCGTTTCAATTTCGAAGTTGAGGACGACTGGGCGGGGTTCGCCCGTCTCGGCTACCGGTTCGACCAGAACTGGCGCGTCGAGCTTGAAGGCGGCTACCGCTCGAACGACATCGCGTCGATCAACAACCCGAACCCGGGCATTCCGACCGGCATCTGCGCCGTCGGACCGGCTGCTGGCCCGTGCAATACGCCAGACGGCGAGCTGAGCGCCGCGACCTTGATGGTCAATGTGCTCTATGATTTCGGCATGGAAGGTCAAGCCCTGCGTCCGTTCATCGGTCTGGGCGCCGGCGTGAACCGGGTCAACACCGAGGTTCTGGGCACGCTGGGCGGCAACCGCACGGTCGGCTTCGCCGCTGACGACAGCTCCACCGAGCTGGCGGCGCAGTTCATCGGCGGCCTCGCCTTCGCGATCAGCGACCGGGCCCACCTGGACCTGACCTATCGCTATCTGATGTCGAACTTCGAGTTCGCGACCTTCACCTCGACCGCTCCTACGGCCCTCGGTCCTTACCAGGGCCGCTATGACGACAGCCACACCCTGACGCTGGGCCTGCGCTATGCGTTCGGTGCGGACGAGCCGGTCTACATCCCGCCGCCCCCGCCTCCGCCGCCTCCGCCGCCCCCGCCGCCGCCGCCGCCTCCCCCGCCGCCGCCGCCTCCGCAGGTGCCGGCCGCGCGTGAGTTCGTGGTGTATTTCGACTGGGATCGTTCGGACCTGACGGCCGAAGCCTCGTCGGTGGTCAGCCAGGCTGCAAGTTACGCCAGGTCGGGTCGTCCGACGCGCATCCTGGTCGTCGGTCACGCCGACACCTCCGGCTCGGCGGACTACAACATCGGCCTGTCGAACCGCCGCGCGCGGACCGTGGCTGATGCTCTGGTCGCCCAGGGCGTCAACGGCGGCGTGATCTCGCTGGACGGCAAGGGC
>NZ_JAUXQZ010000036.1 GCF_030682035.1 Brevundimonas sp.
TCGCTCATCGGTCTCGCCCTCAGCCGATCTTGATGCGGGTGTCGGAGAGGAAAGCGTACTCCGGCACGACGAGGTTCTTGGGCGCGGGGCCCTTACGGATGCGGCCCGAGGCGTCGTAGTGCGAACCGTGGCAGGGGCAGAACCAGCCGCCGAAATCGCCCGTGCCGAAGGTTGGAATACAGCCCAGGTGGGTACAGCTGCCCAGCACGACCAGATACGGCTCGTGACCGGGCTTGGTGCGGTCGGCGTCGGTCTGGGGTTCCTTCAGGTCGCGCGCATTGTTGTCGGCGATGACCCGCTGCAGCTCGGCCGGGGTGCGATAGCGCACGAACACCGGCTTGCCCTGCCATTTGATGACGACCTGCTGGCCTTCCTGGACCTTGGTCATGTCGAATTCGATCGACGCCAGCGCCAGGGTGTCGGCGGCCGGGTTCATCGAATTGATCAGCGGCCAGGCCATCATGCCCGCCGCCCCAACGGCGGCAGCGCCGGCCGCGATATGGATGAAGTCCCGACGGGTGGCGTCGCCGCCCTCACCGTTCTCAGTCACGACCGATTCGGCCACGTCTTACTCCTCGTACGCCGCGTTCCGGACCCGTCGGGGCCCGGTCGATCACGGCATGGATGCTTTAGCGACTTCCCGGAAATCTCGCCCGGCCCGGCTTTGCGGCGCATCGCCGCAAGTCGCACTGCTTGTTGAGAAACAGTCGCAATTCGAGCCGCGACAAGCCTCCGGGCCGCGCGTATGAGGGCCTTAGAATGCGTCTCGCCCTTTTTCAACCGGCCATTCCCCAGAACGTCGGCGCCTGCATCCGTTTGAGCGCCTGTTTCGGCGTGGAACTGCACATCATCGAGCCCGCCGGCTTCCGTTTCGACGACCGGGCGATGAAGCGCGCCGCCCTGGACTACGGTCCGCTGGGCCATATGACGCGGCACGCCGACTGGCACGCCTTCCAGCGCGACCGCGGCCCCGGACGGCTGGTCCTGTTCACGACCAAGGGGGCGACGCCGCTCAATGAATTCGTCTTCCGGCCCGACGATACCTTGCTGTTCGGCAGCGAGCCGTCCGGCGCCCCGGACTTCGTGCACGCGGCGGCCGACGCCCGGGTGGTGATTCCGATCCGGCCCGAAGCGCGGTCGCTCAATCTAGCGGTAAGCGCTGGCATCGCGGTCTACGAAGCGCTGAGTCAATCTTCCCTTCTGCCCTTGCGGGAGAAGGGACCAGATTCTACTCCGGAGCCCCCGTCGCCGGCAGCTGGGCCAGCCCCGGCCTCTCGCCCCGCTTGCTCGCCGCCGTCGCCTCCACCGCCCGCATGACCCGCAGCACGTTCTCGCCCGCCAGTTTACGGATATCTGCCTCGGTCCAGCCGTTGGCCATCAACGCGGCCAGAAGGCGGGGATAGGCGTCCACCCCCTCCAGCCCGACCGGCAGGGAATCGACGCCGTCATAGTCGCCGCCGAGGCCGACATGGTCGATGCCGGCCACGTCACGGACGTGCTGGATGTGGGCCACCACGTCCGCGATCGTGGCGACCGGTTCCGGATGCGCCGTCGTCCAGGTCGCCAGCCCTGCCGTCACCGCCGCCGGAGCGCCAGGGTTGAGCGACTTCAGCCGCGCGTCCTCGGCCGACCTGGCGCTGTTCCAGGTCCGCACCGTCTCGGAGACGAAGCCCGGCACGAAGGTGACCATCACCACCCCCCCGTCCTGCGGCAGCTGACGCAGCACGCTGTCGGGCACATTGCGTGGATGCGCGGTCACGGCCCGCGCCGAGGAGTGGGAAAAGATCACCGGCGCGTCCGAGACCCGCATGGCGTCCAGCATGGTCTCCTCCGAGACGTGGCTCAGATCGACCATCATCCCCAGCCGGTTCATCTCGCGGACCACATCCTCGCCGAACGGCGACAGCCCGCCCCATTTCGGGGCGTCGGTGGCGCTGTCGGCCCATGTGGTCGTCTTGCTGTGGGTCAGGGTGATGTAGCGCGCGCCGGCGTCGAAGAACTCGCGCAGCAGGCCGAGCGAGTCGTCGATCGAATAGCCGCCCTCCATGCCGATCAGGCTGGCGATCCGGCCGCGGCGGTGGATGCGCTGGATGTCGTCGGCGGTGGTCGCCAGCTCGAACACGTCCGGATGGGCGGCGACCAGCCGCTTGACCGTGTCGATCTGTTCGAAGGTCGCCACCGCCGCATCGGGCGGGGTCAGGGTGGCGGGCACATAGACCGACCAGAACTGGCCGCCCATGCCGCCGGCCCGCAGGCGCGGAATGTCGGTGTGCAGTTCGGTCGATGCGTCGAGGTTGGCGGTCAGATCGACGGCATGGGGATCATTGCCGTGGTTCTGGCGCAGCGCCCACGGCAGGTCATTGTGCCCGTCGATCAGCGGCGTCCGCTCGAGAATCCGCCGGGCCCTCGCCTCACCCGCCGTGTCCGGCGCCTGGGCCAGAACGGGACCGGCCATCAGGGCGGCGGCGACAGTGGTCAGAAGGATGGTGCGGATCATGGCGGGCTCCCGGAAAGAACGACGGCGGACAGTGGCAGAGGAACCAGCGAAGGCAAGGCCGTGTGAGGAGCGCCACTCCCTCCCGCTATCGTCATTCCGGGCGTAGAGGCCCAGACTTCCTTCTCCCCTTGCGGGAGAAGGTGGCCCGGAGGGCCGGATGAGGGGTGAGACACCCATCTGTCCGTTAAGCCGCTGCGCCCACCTGCCTGCCTGCCGGAACAGCCCCCTCATCCGAGCGGCTTCGCCGCCCACCTTCTCCCTCAAGGGGAGAAGGGACGCTCTGCTCACAATCCGCCGATTGTCAGCATATTCCGCGCCGCCAACTTGCTGATTCCGCCCACCTTCCAGAAAATACAGCGTCCCCAGCCCGCCATAGGTAGCCCCCGTCCTAGACTCCCCCTCGTTCCGTCGCAGGGAGGGGCGCAGGGCCTTGCGATCTTGTCGCGGCGGGAACGGGATGAGCGGGAGGGGGTCGAACCTTCGTCGCAGCGGATCGCGAGCGCCTCCGGGCCTCAAGCAGCGAGCCGCCGCGCGGCGAGCGTAGGCCCCCACAGCCCGGCCTCAAGTCGCGAGCCCCCGTGGGGCGAGCATAGGCCGAGCGTGAAGGGCGACGGGCAGGGAACCCGCGCCGTTCCGGGGTGGAGGAACGGGCGGCGGAGCCGCCCGGACGAACGGTTCGCAAGACTCCGACCCGCCCGCCGGAGGCCATGTCGGCAAGGCGTCCACAGCGTCGCTGGCCCTGAGGGAGTTCACCACTGCCTTTCAGGCCGACAGCTCCCGGTCAGACATCTCGTGCGGAGCGACGTTGCGAAGCCGAAACACAATCTCCCAACGATCTCCGGGCTTCGCGCCCGGCGCTCCGCCGGCCCTTCCCATCTCAACCGACGGAGTCCCGGCGGCGAAGACCCATGTCTTCTCCCCGGAGAGCAGACCCATTACAGGACGCGCCATGACCACCCCCGACGACCTCACCCTGGAAGCCCGGAAGGCCGAAGCCCGCGCCTGGTTCGAGAGCCTGCGCGACCGCATCCACACAGCCTTCGAGACGCTTGAGGACGAAGCCCCTGCCGACCTGTTCCCCGGTGAGCACGGCCGGTTCGTGCGCACCGCTTGGGACCGCGCTGAGGGCGGCGGCGGCGTCATGGGGATGATGAACGGTCGGCTGTTCGAAAAGGTCGGCGTCCATGTCTCGACCGTGCACGGGACCTTCCCTGCCGACTATGCCAGGACCGTCCCCGGCGCCGCCGAGGACCCGCGCTTCTTCGCCACCGGCATCAGCCTGATCGCGCACCCCGTCAGCCCGCGCGTACCGGCGGTGCATATGAACACCCGCTTCATCGCCACCACGAAAAGCTGGTTCGGCGGCGGGGCCGACCTGACCCCCGTGCTGGACATCGACCGCCGCCCGGACGCGCCGGACACCGTCGCCTTCCAGGCCGCGATGAAGGCCGCCTGCGACGCCCACGACCCCGACTGGCACGCGAAGTTCAAGGCCTGGTGCGACGAGTATTTCTGGCTGCCCCACCGCAACGAGCCGCGCGGCACCGGCGGAATATTCTACGACCATCACGACAGCGGCGACCGGGCCCGTGACTTCGCCTTCACCCGCGACGTCGGCACGCAGTTTCTCGACGCCTATGCGGGCATCGTGCGCGGACGGATGGGCGAGCCGTGGACCGCCGAAGAGCGCGAGGAACAGCTGGTCCGGCGTGGCCGCTATGTCGAGTTCAACCTGCTCTACGACCGCGGCACCATGTTCGGCCTCAAGACCGGCGGCAACGTCGAGTCGATTCTCAGCTCAATGCCGCCCGTGGTGAAGTGGCCGTGAACAATTTTCATCCCGCGAAAGCCGGGATGAGCGGATTATGTTTGGGCCTCAATGAACGCCCTGATCCACCGGCCCATCATCGCCCGATCATCCGGCGCCTTGAGACTATCCACGGCCCGCTCGACCAGCGCCGGATCGATCCGGTCGTGCCGGCCCGCCGTCAGCGCGGTGGCGAAGGCCGGCGTGAACTCAGGATGGGCCTGAAAACTGATCGCGTCGTCGCCCCACGCCAGCCCCGCGAAGGGCGTGAAATCGCTGCGCAGCAGAACGCGGGCGTCGGCCGGCTTCTCGACCACCTGATCCTGATGCGAGGCGGGAAGGGCGACGGCCGCGGCGGCCGGGTTCATCCACGGCTCGGGCGAGACCACCTGATAGCGGTGCAGGCCGACGCCCCAGCCGTGGTCCGATTTCTCGACCCGGCCACCCAGCGCCTGGGCCATGGCCTGATGGCCGAAACAGACGCCGACCAGTTTCGTCCGGCCCTTCGCCTCCCGGATCCAGTCCAGCAACCCGGCGATCCAGGCGTCGGTCTCATAGACCCCCGCCGCCGAGCCGGTGATGATCGCGGCGTCGAACGCCCCCGCGTCCGGCCACTCGCCCGCCTGGACGTCGGAGGTCTCGAACCCGAACTCATGACCCAGCAGTTCACGGAGCATGGCCGGATAGTCGCCGTGGGCGGCGGCCAGCGCCGGCGGCGGGGCGCCGGTCTCCAGAATCGCGATTCGGGTCATTCAGGTCTCCTCGTCCCGACCGATATGGGCGTTCGCGCAAGACGGCGGAAGGGCAATCGGCTATGGGCGCGCCATGACACAAGCCGCCTCCGATCCGGTCGTCCTGATCAACGTCTACACCTGCAATCCCGAACAGCTGGACACGCTGATGGAGCTGCTCGCCGTCATGGTCCGGACCCAGCGCGAGGCCGAGGGCTTCATTTCGGCCACCCTGCATCGCGGCCTCAACGGCAAGGTGGCGGCGGTGCACGCCGTCTGGCGCTCCCGCGAGGACTGGAAGACCATGGCCCGCAGTCCGGCCATCAATGCCGCGATGGAGCCGATCATGGCCATCGCCACCTTCGCGCCGCACCTCTATGAGGCGGGCGAGGTCATCGAATAGCATTCCTCCCGCGAAGGGGGAGGGGGACCGCGCAGCGGTGGAGGCGGACGGTCCCCGACGCCGGCGGATGCCGTCGGCTTCACCCCGTCATCCACACCTCGGACCGGGCTCCGTCGCCGCCGAGCGTCGCGGCGACCCAGCCGCAGACCTCGTTCGCCGCCGCCTCGGCGCCCGGCGGCGGGTTCAACACCACCACCGCGCAGCCGTTCATCTTCATCGGATCGGTCAACGGCCTCAGCCGCGCCTCGGCGACCAGCATCCGCTTGATCCCCGCCTGATCCAGCCGGCGCAGGAAGCCGTCGAAGGTCTCCATGTCCTTCAGCGGGGTCCAGATGGCGACGGTGGCGCGCGGATCGGCCCGGGCGATGGCGGCGGCCGTATCGGCGGCGCGGTTGTAGTCGTCCGGCTGTTCAAAGGGCGGATCAATGAGTACGAACGCGCCGGTCGCCTCCGCCGCCCAGGCCTGTGCCTGGTCATAGCCGTCGCCCCCCTGGGCCATGGCCTGCGGAAACGCCTCCAGCGCCTCGGTCAGCAGGTCCAGCACCGGCGGATGCAGTTCAAAACCGACATAGCGGTCGTCGTCGCCCAGCCGTCCGGCGATCAGCAACGGCGACCCCGGATAGACGGTTACGCCCCCACCCGGATTGAGCCGGGCCGCCTCGACCGCCAGCGCCTCGATCAGCGGCGGCCGGTCGGCGGCGGCCATCAACCGGGCGATGCCGGCCTCGGCCTCCCTCGACCGCACGGCGTCGCCGGTGAGGTCATACAGGCCTGCCCCGGCATGGGTGTCGATCACGCTGACCGGCCCCTGCGCCTGCCGCCGCTCCAGCAGCCAGAGCAGCAGGGCGTGTTTGACGATGTCGGCGAAATTTCCGGCGTGAAAGCTGTGACGATAGTTCATCGCCCTGCCCTCTCGCGGTGCGGTCCGCGGGTCAAGGGGAACCGGCGGTCCGCGCCGCAGCGAAACCCTCGATCGCCTGATATCGGGGCGCCGGCGCCTGGCCCGCGAAGGTTCAAATCCGACTGCTTGACCCGGGTCGATCCTGATATAACCTCGTTACGAATTGGGCGCCGGAGGGGCGCCACGGGGGAACACCGTCATGAACCTGTCGAACATTTTCCTGCGCCTCGGCGCGGTCATTATCCTCTGCGGCGTTTCTCTGGGCTGGTGGATGGGGATGTCCGGTCACCACGAACTGGGCGGCCTGCACGTGCACGTCAATCTGCTCGGCGGCGTATGGATGTTTCTCTACGGTCTGTTTTACCGGGCCGAGCCCGCGGCCGGGCGCGGCTGGCTGCCGACTTTGCATTTCTGGGTGGCCGTGATCGGCTTCCTGATCTTCATGCCGTCGATCGCGGTCCTGCTGCTGGCCTATGCGCCGTTGATGTCGCTGCTGGGCCCCGCCATGGGCATCAGCACCAGCCTCGTTGTCCTGGGCATGGCCCTGTTCGCGTTGATCGTCTTCAAGGCGACGGCGGCGAAAGACGCCGCGGCCTGATCCCTCAGGCCGTCGCCCAGTAGCCGCGGCTGCGGGCGCTGACGGGCGCTCGCGTCGCCTCGACCCGCTCCAGAATCGCGTCCCGGAAAGCGTCGGCCGCTTCGTCGCCCTGCAACAGGCGCAGCGAGCGGATGATCCGGGTTATACGGTGGTGATTGTGATCGTTCGGCATCAGCCAGTCGTGGGTCGTCTGGTAGAAGGCGGCCATGCGATCGGTCGCGCCGGCGAGGGCGATCGGCGCCAGTTCGGATAGGCGAATAGCCTGAATGTCGCCCGGCGCCAGCACCGGCGAGCCGGGCACAGCGGCCGATGGCTCCGGCAAGGGGAACAGCCACTGGATAAAGTCATGCGTCCGCTCCAGGGCGACGTCGTTCATGGCGAGGACTTCGAACACGGTGCGGCCACAGGCGTCCGTCCCCTCGCCTTCCAGAAACATCACGATGGGACGGGCGACCATTGCGGCCGTCCCTCAGGCCGCCTTGTCCCAGTTGAGCACGACCTTGCCCGACTGACCCGAACGCATGGCCTCGAAGCCCTCCTGATAGCGGTCATAGCTCATCTGGTGGGTGATCAGCGGCTGCAGGTCGAGGCCGGCTTTCAGCAGGCCCAGCATCTTGCGCCAGGTCGTGAACATCTCGCGCCCATAAACGCCTTTGATCGTCAGGGCCTTGAGGATGATCGCGCCCCAGTCCGTCTCCATTGGCTTCGACGGAATCCCCAGCAGGGCCATGCCTCCGCCCATGATCAGGGTATCGACGCATTGTTTGAAGGCGATCGGCGAGCCCGACATCTCCAGCGCCACGTCAAAGCCGACCTTGAGGCCCTGCTCGTGCATGACGTCCTTCAGATCCTCGCGCGTGGTGTTCACCGTCCGCACGCCGGGCGCGACCTTCTGGGCCAGCTCGAGGCGGAAGTCGTTGATGTCGGTCAGCACCACGGTGCGGGCGCCGGCGTGGCGGGCGACGGCGGCGGCCATCATGCCGATGGGCCCCGCGCCGGTGACCAGAACATCCTCGCCCAGCAGGTCGAACTGCTGCGCGGTGTGCACGGCGTTGCCGAACGGGTCGAGGATCGAGCCGATCTCATAGGGCACGTCGTCGGGCAGTTCGATGACGTTGAAGGCCGGCGCGACCACGAATTCGGCGAAGGCGCCCTGGCGGTTCACGCCGATGCCCTTGGTCGCGGGATCGAGATGGAAATGGCCCGCGCGGGCTGCTTCGGAGTTCAGGTCGATAACGTGGCCCTCTGCCGAGACGCGCTGGCCGATTTTCAGACGGCGATCCACGTCCTTGCCGATAGCGACGATCTCGCCGGCGAATTCATGGCCGGTGATCATCGGCACCGGGACGTTCTTCTGACTCCACTCATCCCAGTTCCAGATGTGGATGTCGGTGCCGCAGACGGCGGTGCGATGCACCCGGATCAGCACGTCCTCGGGACCCGCGACCGGGATCGGGGCGTCGATCAGCTCCAGGCCCACGCCGGGCTTGGTCTTGGCCAGGGCTTTCATGGTGTCGGTCATCAAATAACTCCCAATTCGCGTCCGGCCGTCATGAACGCCGCGACCGTTTGATCAATCTGTTCGAAGGTGTGCGCCGCAGACATCTGGGTGCGGATGCGGGCCTGGCCGCGCGGCACGACGGGGAAGCTGAAGCCGATGACGTAGACGCCGAGCTCCAGCGCACGGGCGGCGAAGTCCTGGGCCAGTTTCGCGTCGCCCAGCATGACCGGGATGATCGGATGCTCGCCCGGCAGCAAGGTGAAGCCGGCCTCGGTCATGGCGGCGCGGTAGCGGACGGCGTTGGCGAACAGCTGTTTGCGCAAGGCGTCCCCCTCGTCGCCGCCGGCGATGCGGATGGCCTCGAGGCTGGACCCGCAGACGGCGGGGGCCAGGGCGTTGGAGAACAGATAGGGCCGCGCCCGCTGTTTCAGCAGGGCCACCACTTCGGACGTCGCGCAGATGAAGCCGCCCATTGCCCCGCCCAGCGCCTTGCCGAAGGTGCCGGTCAGGAAGTCGATCTCGACCCCGTGGTGGGCGTAGGAGCCGCGCCCCTGCGGGCCGAGGAAGCCGGTGGCGTGGCAGTCGTCGACCATGATGAGGGCGTCGTACTTGTCCGCCAGCGCCCGGATGTCCTTCAGTCGGGCAATATAGCCGTCCATCGAGAAGGCGCCGTCGGTAGCGATGACGATCTCGCGCGCGCCGTCGGCCCGGGCCTGTTTCAGCTGGGCCTCAAGGTCATCCATGTCGGAATTGGCGAAACGGTAGCGTTTGGCCTTGCACAGCCGAACGCCGTCGATGATCGAGGCGTGGTTCAGACTGTCGGAGACGATGGCGTCCTCGGCGCCGAACAGCGGCTCGAAGATGCCGCCGTTGGCGTCGAAGGCGGCGGCGAACAGGATGGTGTCCTCAAAGCCGAGATAGTCGGCGACGGCCCGCTCCAGCTCCTTGTGGATTTCCAGCGTGCCGCAGATGAAGCGGACCGAGGCTGTGCCCGCGCCCCATTCTTGCTGCGCCTCGATCCCCGCCCGGGTCACCCGCTCGTCGCCGGCGAGGCCGAGATAGTTGTTGGCGCAGAAATTGAGGACGTCCCGGCCGCCGACCCTGATCACCGGTCCCTGGCGGGAGGCGATGATCCGTTCGGGCTTGGTCAGGCCCTGGGCGTCGATGTCGGCGAGTTCCGCGCGGACGCGGTCATGAAAACTGGCTGTCATGCGCGCTCCGCTACGCCGTTTCCGCCCCGGTTTGAACCCCCTCGCGCTAAGTCGAGGTCGACGGGGCCGGTACGGGGGCCGGCTTGGCCACCGGGCGGAACGGACTGACCCGGATGCGCCCGCCGCAGAGGGTGAAGGCCTGGGCCAGCGAGACCGGGGAGGTGTCGCCGGGGGCGGTCATGCGAATACGCGCCGCGGACGGGCAGACCGTCTCGCCGTTTCCTTCGTTCGGCACGACATTCCAGGCGATGTCGAAGAACGCCTTGCCCTGCGGCGCCAGCTCGACCGGCGTCGGAGCCTGACCCTGCCGGAAATAGCTGCCCGGCGTCTGGTCGGCGCGAATAGCCGTCAGATTGCGGCCCTGACGATCCTGAAGCACCACCGTCGGATAGCCGGTCAGGCTGCAGGCCTGGGTGCCGAGGTTCTGGACGCCGAGGATCGAGACCCGGTTGCCCGCCCCCGCGTCGCCCCCGTCCGCGGACAGTTTCAGCTGCGGCCCCCGGCACGGGGCCGAGGCGGGCAGGACGCCGCCCGGCGCGGGCTGTGGTCCGGGAACCGGTCCTGGCGCGACAGGTCCCGACGACGGACGGCTGCAGCGTTCCAGCACCGCCACGCCGACATCCCCATTGGGGCCGAGCCGGCTGAGGGTGGCGCTCTCCGAGCCGTCGCGGGTGGCGCTCCACCATTCCAGACCCGATCCGGCGTAGCGGGCGCCGGAGGCCGACTGGACCGTGCGCAGGGCGTAGCTCTGTCCCTTGTAGGTCAGCAGGGCGGTCGCCGTATCCGGATAGGCGACGGTGACCGACTGACCGCTTTCGCAGGCATAGCTGACCGGCGGGGCGGGCGTTCCGGCGGGCGCCGGCGAGGGCGTGACGGGCTCCGGCGGCGCCTCGGCCTCCGGAGAACAGGCCGCCGCCGCGAACAGGGCGAGGGCCGAAACGGCGGTGCAGGCTGTGCGAATGCGGCGCATGGAGGTGTCCCGTGGTGAGCAGCTTCAACGCCAGCGAACGGCAAAGGCTCCGCTTGCGCAAGGTGGGGTGGGGCGATGTGGTGCGAAGCCTGAGCGTCTTACTCATGCTCGGCCGTCCTGCCGATTGTCGGCAACGGGTGGTGGGCGGACGCGGATGGTGGTCAATTAGAGGCGCAGGTAGCGAAGGAATCGGGATGACGGAGAGCAATGTCGAGGACCGCGCCGACTGGCCTTTTCTGAGACACGGAGCGACGACGCTGTTTTGGAGGAAGCATCTGTTCGAAAGCGCGAAGGCCGACCTCTTGTCTCTCGACTACAACGTCGTCGCGATCAAATGCGCGACCATCGACCAGTTCACCGCCGACTTCGGCGACGCTCTGGGTTGGGAGAAGCAGTTCGGCTATTCGCCATGGACCGGCAATCTCGATGCGTTGAACGACGGCTTGCGCCACATGGAGTTTCCTCCTTCACTTGCCGTGGCCTTCGCTTTCGAGAGCTACCACCTCATTGCCGCGCAGGACGCCTTGTTCGCCAACGCCGTTCTGGACGTGATCGAACATCAGGCTCGGGACCATTTGGTTGCCGGAGAACGCATGGTCGCTCTCGTCCGGACCGATGACGCCAGTTTCACCGCCCACAACCTCGGAACGCGTGGAGCAACATGGAATGCGGCTGAATGGATGGACGCCAACCGTCGATAGCATGAGTTCGCAACGGGTCGAGGCTGTGTAAAAACGCGCAGAGCTAGCGCGGACCGCGTCGGGCATTGAGGCCCGCTCAGACCGTCAGAACCCGGGGCAGTTTGAAGGTCACGGTCTCGCGTTCCCCCGCATCCTCAATCACCTCGGCGTCGAAGCGGGCCCGCACAGCATCGACCAGTTCCTCGATCAGCCGCTCCGGCGCAGAGGCTCCGGCGGTGATCCCGAGCGTCGAGACGCCCTCCATCCACGACCAGTCGACCTGATCGGCGTCGTCCACCAGCCGGGCGTCGCTAGCCCCGGCCCGCATCGCCACCTCGACCAGCCGGACAGAGTTCGACGAGTTCTTCGATCCGACCACCAACACAAGGTCGCAGCCCTGACCCAGCCGCTTGACCGCCTCCTGACGATTGGTGGTGGCGTAGCAGATGTCTTCCTTGTGCGGGTCGGGCAGTTCGGGGAAGCGGCGCTTCAGCGTGGCGAGGATTTCCGCCGTGTCATCAACCGACAATGTGGTCTGGGTGGCGTAGGCCAGGGGCGCGTCGCCCGGCCGCTGGAAGGCCTCGGCCTCCGCGACTGTCTCGATCAGACTGATGGCGTCCGACGGCAGTTGACCCATGGTGCCGACGACTTCCGGGTGGCCCGCATGGCCGATCAGGATGATGTGTCGGCCGGCGGCGTGATGGCGCTCCGCCTCGACATGAACCTTGGAAACCAGCGGGCAGGTTGCGTCGAGGTACAGCATCTCGCGCGCCCGGGCCGTCGCCGGGACGGACTTGGGCACGCCATGGGCCGAAAAAACCACTGGCCGGTCGTCGGGGCAGTCGTCCAGTTCCTTGACGAAAACTGCGCCCATGGACTTCAGGCGCTCGACGACATGGCGGTTGTGGACGATCTCGTGCCGCACATAGACGGGAGCGCCGTATTTCTCGATAGCCCGCTCGACGATCTGGATCGCCCGGTCGACCCCGGCGCAGAAGCCTCGCGGCGTGGCCAGACGGACGGTCAGGGAAGGCTTCTCGGGCGGCCGGACAGGCGCGTGAAGGGTCATGGGCGGAACCTAGTCGTTCGAGGCCATCCTCGCCACCACGCTTTAGGCTCGCGCGGGTTTGCCGCGCCTCGGTTTAGCCGCTATCAGCAACCAGCGTGCGCCCCGCGTCGGGCTGTCGCCGCACCTCCTCGTTTCCGGAAGAATATTCGATGCGTCGCGTCCTCAAGGTTTCCCTGGCCTCGGCCCTCGCCGCCGCAGCCGTGTCGGTCGTACTCCTTCCCACGGGCGCCAACGCCCAGTACCCGCAGGGCCAGCAGGGCCGCCCCGGTCAGGGTCCCGGCCAGGGTCAGCGACCCGGCCAGGGCCAGGAAGCCGGCGACCAGGACAGCGCGCCGCGCACGCCGCGCATAGCCCCGTTGCGTCGCAGCGCCGCCGCCGGCCCCTGCCCCTATGTGAAGGTGCTGTACGACGCGGCCCGCTATGTCGAACTGACCGGAGACCGGGTGACCATGGCCAACGTCGGCTTCACCGGCGAGATCGAGGGTCTGGTCTCCGACTGCGCGTATCAGTCGGATCAACCGATCACGGTCCAGACCCGGGTGCAGTTCAACCTCGGCCGTGGCCCGCAGGCACAGGGCGACGGCCGCACCTATCGCTACTGGATCGCCGTGACCGAGCGGAACCGCGCAGTTCTGGCCAAGGAATATTTCGACCTGCCGGTCAGTTTCGACGGGGCGACCACGGCGACTGTCACCCAGGACCAGACCATCGTCATCCCGCGCGCCGAATCGACCACCAGCGGCGACCATTTTGAAGTCCTGGTCGGTTTCGAAGTCACGCCCGCGATGGCCGAGTTCAATCGCAACGGCAACCGCTTCCGCGTCAACGCCGGGACCGGCGCCGCCCAGCCGCCGGCGCAGTAAATGACCGATCTCAGGACTGTTCTGGGCGAAGCGGTCGGAGCCGCCTTCGCCGCCGAAGGCGTGGACGCCGCCCTGGGCCGGGTCACGACTTCGGACCGTCCGGACCTGGCCGATTTCCAGTCCAACGGCGCCCTCGCCGCCGCCAAGGCGCTCAAGGCCAATCCGCGCGAACTCGCGACCCGCGTCGCCGAACGGCTGAAGGATGACGCTCGCCTCTCCTCGGTCGAGGTGGCCGGGCCAGGGTTCATTAATCTGAAGCTGGCCGACGCCGCACTGACGGCCCGCGCCGCAGAGGTCGCCACTGACGCCGGGCACGCCGGCGCGTCGCTGGTCGAATCGCCGCGCAAGGTCGTCATCGACTTCGCCGGCCCGAACGTGGCCAAGCCGATGCATGTCGGCCACCTCCGTAGCTCGATCATCGGCGAGAGCCTGAAGCGCATCTTCCGCTTCCGGGGCGACACCGTCTGGGGCGACGCCCATTTCGGCGACTGGGGCTTCCAGATGGGCCTGCTGATCGTCGCCGTCGGCGATGAGGGCAAGGCCGACGGCTTCCTGATCGAAGGCGACGGTCCCTTCCCGGCCGAAAGCCCGGTCTCGCTTGAGGATCTCGAACGCTTGTATCCGGCCGCCGCGGCCATGGCCAAGGAAGACCCCGCCTTCCGCGACCGCGCCCGCAAGGCGACGGCGGAACTCCAGAGCGGACGTCCCGGATACCGCGCGCTGTGGGCCCATTTCGTCGCCGTCAGCCGCACAGCGTTGGAGCGTGAGTTCGGCGCCCTCGGCGTGACCTTCGACCTGTGGAACGGCGAGAGCGACGCCGATCCGGTGATGGCCGAGATGATCGCCCATCTGGAGGCGACCGGCCTGCTGGTCGAGGACGACGGCGCCCGGGTGGTCCACGTCGCCAGACCCGGCGAGACGCGGAAACGCAAACTGGCCGACGGATCGGTCATGGAGGCGCCCAGCCCGCCGCCGCTACTGGTGATCAGCTCGGAAGGGTCGGCCATGTACGGCACGACCGACCTCGCCACCATCCTGGACCGCCGCAAGGCCATCGACCCCGACCTGATCCTCTACGTGGTCGACGAGCGCCAGGCTGAGCATTTCGAACAGGTGTTCCGGGCCGCATACCTCGCCGGGTATGCGGCCGAGGGCTCGCTGGACCACCTCGGCTTCGGCACCATGAACGGGCCGGACGGCAAGCCTTTCAAGACCCGCGCAGGCGGGGTGCTGAAGCTGCACGACCTGATCACCATGGCCGTCGACAAGGCGCGCGAGCGGCTACATGAGGCGAAGCTGGGCGACGACCTGCCCGAGGCCGAGTTCGAGGCCATCGCCCACAAGGTGGCGGTGGCGGCGCTGAAATTCGCCGACCTCTCGAACAGCCGGACCACCAGCTACGTCTTCGACCTCGACCGTTTCATGAGCTTCGAGGGCAAGACCGGGCCCTATCTGCTGTACCAGGCGGTGCGGATCAAATCCCTGCTGCGCAAGGGCGCCGATCAGGGGGCAACGCCCGGCCCCATCGTCATCGCCGAGCCCGCCGAACGCGACCTGGCCCTGACGCTGGACGCCTTCTCCCAGGCTGTGGCCGAGGCTTATGACAAGCGGATGCCGCACGTCATCGCCGAACACGCCTACCGGCTGGCGCAGAGCTTCTCAAAATTCTACGCCGCCTGCCCGGTGCTGATCGCGCCCGACGACGCCACCAAGGGCTCGCGACTGACTGTGTCGAAGGCGGCGCTGGACCAGTTGGAAACGGCGCTGACCCTGCTCGGTATCGACACGCCGGAGCGGATGTAGGTTAGACTGGGCGCCTCAGCAGGGAGCCCACCCATGTCGCTCGACGCCTATATCGCCGGCCTGCCCAAGGCGGAGCTGCACCTGCATATCGAGGGCTCGCTCGAGCCCGAGCTGATGTTCGAACTGGCGCGGCGCAACGGCGTGGCCATTCCGTTCGACAGCGTCGAGGCGGTACGCGCGGCGTACGATTTTTCGAACCTGCAAGACTTCCTCGACATCTACTACGCCGGGGCGAATGTGCTGCTGACGCGGCGCGACTTCGAGGATCTGGCGTTCGCCTATTTCCAGCGCGCAGCGGCCGACAATGTTCGCCACGCCGAGATATTCTTTGACCCGCAGACTCACACCGACCGGGGCGTGCCGCTCGGCGTCGTGGTCGAGGGACTTATCGCCGGCATGGACCGGGCGAGGGCCGAACTGGGCGTGTCCTCAAGCCTGATCCTCAGCTTCCTGCGCCACCTGACCGAACAGGAGGCGTTCGCCACCCTTGAGGCCGCCACGCCATATCTGCACCATTTCGTCGGCGTCGGACTGGATTCGTCAGAGGTAGGCCATCCGCCGTCCAAGTTCGAACGGGTCTTCGCCGCTGCCCGCGAATTGGGTCTGAAGCTGTGCGCCCATGCCGGCGAGGAAGGTCCCCCCGCCTATATTCATGAGGCGTTGGACCTGCTGCACATCGACCGGATGGACCACGGCAACCGCTCGATGGAGGATGAGAGCCTGATCCAACGCCTCGTCTCTGAACAGATGACGTTGACGGTCTGCCCGCTGTCGAATCTGAAGCTTTGCGTGGTGAACGATCTCAAGGATCATCCCGTGCCGGAGATGTTGCGTCGGGGTCTGCACGTCACCCTGAACTCGGACGATCCGGCCTATTTCGGCGGCTACGTGAACGAGAACTACCGCCAGTTGGCGCAGGCCGTGGGACTGACGCGCGAGGAGGTCACAAGGATCGCGCGCAACAGTTTCGAGGGGTCATTCCTGGCCGACGAGGACAAGTCCGCGCGTATCGCCGAACTGGACGCCTACGCGGGGCGATGAGGGAAAGCCGCCGCCGGGCCTCAGGCCCGGCGGCGGTCGCGTGCTTCGGACCGAGGTCCAGATCAATCGTCGTCGTCGTCGTCGTCATCCCCATCGCGATCACGATGATGATCGCGCCGGTCGTGGTCATGGCGGCGATCGTCGCGGTCCCAGCGATCATCGCGGCGGTAATCCGACTGTCGGTCGAAGCGGACGATCTGGCCCGTGCGGGCATCGACCCTCAGGGTGACACGGGCGCCGTTGCTGTCACGCCCAACCAGATCATAACCGTTGCCGCGCTGAACCGCGGATCGGACCTGGACGCCCTGACTCCGGGCGATACGGATGGCCTGACCCTGCGAAACGCGGCGATACGGGTCGCGGTAGTCGCCGTACTGGTTGTTGTAGCCTGAATTCGCCTGCGCCTGAACAACGGCGCCGAGAATGTCCGACCAGCTTTGGGCGGCTGCCGTCGTCGCCGGGATGGTCAGGGCGGCGGCAGCGGCGGCAAACAAGAGACGGTACTTCATGGTCGATACTCCTTGTGACCAGAACTCCCCAATTTGGTCTCCGGGCCTGAACCTGCCGTGAACACACCTGTCATGTCCCGTCTGTCAGATCGCGGGACTCCGCCTTGGCCGACCAGCGCCTTGACTGCATCGGTCGGCGTCGGTTGAAGCCGCGCCTCCCGGGCGCTCAGGGTCTCGACCGGCTTTGCCGCCGAAGGATGCCAGCCGGCCGGTCGCCCCTGGCCGGCTGGTCGCGCGAGGCGTCGTCCGTGCCGAAAATCTTGTCGAGGATGGAAATGGGGCCGTCGGGTCAGGGAAATGGGGCTGACGACGGGCCTCGCATGGGGGAGTTCCGTTCGGCTCTGCTTGACTCCGGCCTTGAGTCGGGGCCTAGGTCCGCTCGCTCTCGCGGGAGAGATCGGGGCCTTTCGAGGTACCCGGAGCCGAAGGCGCAACCGCCCCGGAAACGCTCAGGCAAACGGACCGCGAGGACATACGGACGCTGGAAAGTCGCTCCCCATTCCCGGGATTCATGGGCGCGCCGACGGAGCAAGCCTTGTCATCCCGGACGGTGCGCAGCGCCGAGCCGGGATGGGGCGGAATCTCTCAGGCTTCAGGACAGCGGGGGCGCGAGGACGGCGGAGCTTTCCGCCCCAAGACGCGACCGTGGAGCCTGAACATGACCGACGAAACCCTCAAGACCACGCCCCTCAACGCCGCGCACCGCGCGCTGGGCGCCCGGATGGTGGGCTTCGGCGGCTATGACATGCCGGTGCAGTACGAAGGCGTGCTGGCCGAACACCGCTGGACCCGCGAACACGCCGGCCTGTTCGACGTCTCGCACATGGGCCAATGCCGGATCAGCGGCGAGGACGCCGTGGCCCAGTTCGAGCGGTTCGTGCCCGGCGACTATGCGATCCTGAAAGCGGGCCGGCAGAAATACAGCCTGCTGCTGAACGCCGAGGGCGGCATCCTGGACGACCTGATGGCGGGCCGCCCCGACCACGACGGCCTGTATGTCGTGGTCAACGCCGGCAACAAGGACGCCGACTTCGCCTTCCTGCAAGCCAACCTGGCCGGTGATGCGAAACTGACCGTTCTGTCCGACCGCGCGTTGATCGCCATCCAGGGGCCCGAGGCCGCCGAGGTCATGGTGGCACATGAGCCGGTGCTGGCCGAGTTCGGCTTCATGGACTGCGCCCGGCTGGTGCTGTTCGGGGTCGACTGCTTCGTCTCCCGCTCAGGCTACACCGGCGAGGACGGTTACGAGATTTCGGTGCCGAACGCCGACGCCGAACGCATCTGGAACACCATCTTGAAGGACGCCCGCGTCAAGCCGATCGGTCTGGGCGCCCGCGACAGCCTGCGTCTCGAAGCGGGCCTGCCTCTGCACGGTCACGACATCGACGCCACGACCAGCCCGGTCGAGGGCGCGCTCACCTTCGCCCTGTCGAAGTCCCGCAAGGAACGCGCTGATTTCAATGGCGCCGCCCGCATCCTGAACGAATTGGCCAACGGCCCGTCGCGGGTTCGCGTGGGCCTCAGCGTCAAGGAAGGCGCCCCGGCCCGTGAGGGCGCCGAGATCGCCGACATGGACGGAAACGTCGTCGGAACGGTCACCTCGGGCGGCCCGTCGCCGACGCTGGGCCGCAACATCGCCATGGGCTATGTGCCGCCGAAATTCGCCGAACTGGGCACCGAGTTGAAGGTCATCGTGCGCGGCAAGCCCGCCGCCGCCGAGGTCGTCGCCACGCCCTTCGTCGCCCAACGCTACTATCGCAAACCGAAAACCTGAGGATCGGATCGATGCATTTCTCCAAGGATCACGAGTGGGTTCGCTTCGACGGCGACGTCGCCACGGTCGGCATCTCGAAGCACGCCGCGGAAGCGCTGGGCGACGTGGTGTTCGTAGAGACGCCTGAAGCCGGCAAGACCGTCTCCAGGGGCGACAGCTTCGCCGTCGTCGAGAGCGTCAAGGCGGCCTCGGATGTCTACGCGCCCGTGTCCGGCGAGGTGATCGAGGGCAACGCCGCCCTGGCCTCCGCTCCCGAGACGGTCAACGCCGACCCAGAAGGCGAAGGCTGGTTCGCCAGGATCAAGGTCACGGACGCCTCGACCGATGGGCTGATGGACCGGGCGGCGTACGACCAGTACCTGACCACGCTCTAGGTTTCACAGCGTGCCCTTGTCATCCCGGCCGAAGCGAAGCGAAGAGCCGGGACGGCGTGCGCGCCACAACCCACCAGTCCCGGAGAGCGAAGCTCATCCGGGACGAGCGCGGACGCATCAACCCTCGTCCCGGTTCAGCCCTTCGGGCCGACCGGGACGGATCGACTGCCTGAACCCCGTCCCGGATCAGCGCTGTGCGCTGTCCGGGATGACAAGGTGAACTGAATCATGCGCTACCTCCCCCTGACGCCCGACGACCGCACGGCGATGCTCGCCGCCATCGGGGCGAAATCCATCGACGACCTGTTCGTGGACGTGCCCGAGGCCGCTCGTCGCGACGGCTTCGTCGACCTGCCGCGCGTGGCCGGCGAGCTGGAGGTCGAGCGGGCGCTCGGCGCCATGGCGGCGAAGAACGCCTCGGCGGGCTCCGTGCCGTTCTTCTGCGGCGCAGGGGCTTACAAGCACCACGTCCCGGCGACGGTGGATCATGTGATCCAGCGCTCGGAGTTCCTGACCAGCTACACCCCCTATCAGCCCGAGATCGCCCAGGGCACGCTGCAGTATCTGTACGAATTCCAGACCCAGGTCGCGAACCTGACCGGCATGCCGGTGGCCAACGCCAGCCTTTATGACGGCTCGACCGCCATGGCCGAGGGCGTGCTGATGGCCACCCGCGTGACCCGCCGCAACAAGGCGGTGATCTCGGGCGGGGTGCACCCGCACTATGTCCGGGCCACCGAGACCGTGGTTCACGCCGTCGGTGTGGAGACCGAGGCCCTGCCCGCCGCCGTCGACGCCGAAGCCGACGTCATCGCCCGGATTGGCCCGGACACGGCCTGCGTCGTGGTCCAGACCCCGAACGTGTTCGGCACCGCCACCGACGTGACGAAGATCGCCGAGGCGGCCCACGCCGCCGGGGCCTTGCTGATCGTGGTGGTGACCGAGGCCGTGTCGATGGGGCTGCTGAAGTCGCCGGGCGAGATGGGGGCCGACATCGTCGCCGCCGAGGGCCAGTCGATCGGCAACGCCCTGAATTTCGGCGGCCCCTACGTCGGCCTGTTCGCCTGCCGCGAAAAGCTGGTCCGCCAGATGCCGGGCCGCCTGACCGGCGAGACCGTGGATGCGGACGGCCAGCGCGGCTTCGTCCTGACCCTGTCGACCCGCGAGCAGCACATCCGCCGCGACAAGGCGACGTCGAACATCTGCACCAACTCGGGCCTCTGCACCCTGGCCTTCACCATCCACATGAGCCTGTTGGGCGAGACGGGGCTGCGGAAGATGGCCCTGCTCAATCACGAGAAGGCGCTGGCGACGCGAGATGCGTTGGCGGCCATTCCGGGCGTGGAAGTGTTGACCCCGCGATTCTTCAACGAGTTCGCCGTGAAGCTGCCCAAGTCCGCCGCCGAGGTAGTCGAGCAACTGGCCCAGCACCGCATCCTGACCGGCGTGCCCTACAGCCGCTTGGCCCCCGACGCCGGCATGGACGATGTCCTGCTGGTCGCCGCCACCGAGATGACCATGGACGCGGACATCAAAATCATGGCGAGCGCGCTCGCCAAGGTCTGCGCGTAAGGATCCGGGAACATGAGCACCATGAACACCGTCGGCCGTCCGACCACGCCGAACCGCGTCGAGTCCAGGCCCGCCACCCTGACCGGCGGGCGCGGCCTGCTGCAGAACGAGCACCTGATCTTCGAGAGCGACGGCTGGGGCAAGACCGGCGTCGATCTGCCGGAGCCCAAGACCGACGGCTCTGATCTGGGCGATCTGGTTCGGAAAGATCCGATCGGCCTGCCGGGTCTCTCCGAGCCCGAGACGATGCGCCACTATGTGCGCCTGTCGCAGAAGAACCACGCCATCGACCTGGCCATCTATCCGCTGGGTTCGTGCACGATGAAGCACAACCCGCGCCTCAACGAGAAGATCGCCCGACTGCCCGGCTTCTCGGACATCCACCCCTTGCAGCCGACCAGCACCGTGCAGGGCGCGCTGGAGTTGATGGATACGCTGGCGCACTGGCTGAAGACCCTGACCGGCATGCCGGCCGTGGCCCTTTCGCCCAAGGCCGGCGCCCACGGCGAGCTGTGCGGCCTCATGGCTATCCGCGCCGCCCATGAGGCTTCGGGCGAGCATGAGAAGCGCCGCAAGGTGCTGGTGCCGACCTCGGCCCACGGCACCAACCCGGCCACGGCCGCCTTCGTCGGCTACACCGTCGTCGAAGTGGCCCAGACCGAGGACGGCCGCGTCGACGTGGCCGATCTGGCCGCCAAACTGGGACCGGACGTCGCCGCCATCATGGTGACCAATCCCAACACCTGCGGCCTGTTCGAGCGCGACATCCTTGAGATCAGCCGCCTGACGCATGAGGCGGGGGCCTATTTCTACTGCGACGGGGCCAACTTCAACGCCATCGTCGGGCGGGTGCGACCGGGGGATCTGGGCGTCGATGCGATGCACATCAACCTGCACAAGACCTTCTCGACGCCCCACGGCGGCGGCGGGCCGGGCGCGGGTCCGGTGGTGCTGTCGGCGGCGCTCGCCCCCTTCGCGCCGGCCCCGTGGGTGGTGCATGACGCCGGCGGTTACCGCCTGATCGAGCGCGAGGAGGATGAGGCCGCACAGGCCTTCGGGCGGCTGTGCGCTTTCCAGGGCCAGATGGGCATGTACACCCGGGCCCTCAGCTACATGATGAGCCACGGTTCGGACGGCCTTCGTCAAGTCGCCGAGGACGCGGTGCTGAACGCCAACTACATCAAGGCCCGCCTGCAGGACCTGATGAGCCCCGCCTTCCCCGACGGGCCGTGCATGCACGAGGCGCTGTTCGACGACGAATGGCTGAAGGGCACGGACGTCACCACGCTCGACTTCGCCAAGGCGATGATCGACGAGGGCTTCCACCCGATGACCATGTATTTCCCCCTGGTCGTCCACGGGGCCATGCTGATCGAGCCGACCGAGACGGAGTCGAAGCAGGAACTGGACCGCTTCATCCATGCGATGCGGGCCTTGGCCGAAGCGGCGAAGGCCGGCGAGGTCGACCGGTTCAAGGGCGCGCCCTTCCACGCGCCGATGAAGCGTCTGGACGAGACGCGGGCGGCCCGTTCGCCGGTGCTGCGCTGGACCGCCCCGGAAGGCTCGAACATCGCGGCCGAATAAGCCGACCGCCCTTCGCAACCGCGAAGCACAGCAAAGTGAACGCCGCCGGTCCCAGCAGGCGTATGCTCCTCCCTGCGTAGTCTGAGCCATATCAAGCGTTGGGAGGCGCTGCGGTCATGATGTCACGCGTACAAAAGGGAGTAATCGCCGGTCTGGCCGCGACCATCGCGGTATCGGCGCTCGAAGCCGCCAATCTGTATTTCGGGCCTTGGGCGGCCAGTTTTCCCCGACTGCTTTCGGTCATGTTGCAGATGCCTGACATGATAGCGGCGGGCTGGGTCGCTCACTTCCTCGTCGGGACGTTTGTGCTGGGGCCGCTGTTCGGGATTCTGTGCCCGAAGCTGCCGACGGATACGCCGGAGTCCAAGGGCATCCTGTTCGCCGTCGGGGCCTTCATCGTCATGGGCCTGACGGTCGCTCCGGCGGTCGGCCTTCTCGGAGGACGGCCGGTGGGCATCTTCTTCATGCAGGCGGGCTTCGGAACCCTCGCCTGGATGATCGCCACGCACGCCGTCTACGGCATCGTGCTGGGCAGCGTCTACGGGCGGCTGGTCGAGCGGGACAAGCGGGCGCATGCGCCCGTCGCCGGCGCGCCGGCGCACTGACTTTGTTGTTGGGCCGCGGTCACAAGGCTCCGCCTTGTGACCCGGAGCCTGTCCTCGGGCCGACCGAAGGTCGGACCCCGGGGGGCGGCCTGGCGCTTCGCGCATGCCCCGCGCGCAAGCAGCGAGCGACCGCGTTCGCGAGCGTTAGCGCCCCAGCTTAATTGAGCCGTGTGCCGATCTGGGCGATGGCGGCGTCGAGCAGGGGGTCGGCTTTCTGGCCGGCCAGACGGGCGGCGAGGATCTGTTCGGCGGCGCGGGCGGCGAGGTCGGCGGCGGCTGTCTTGACCTCCGCGACAGCTTGGGCCTCGGCTTGGGCGATGCGACGTTCGGCGAGGGCCTGACGGCGGGCCAGGGTCTCTTCGAGTTTGGCCTTGGCCTCGACTTCCATCAGGCGGGCGTCGGCCTCGGCGGCGGCGAGCATCTCGGCGGCCTGGGCCTCGGCCTCGGCCTTTTCGGCGCGGATCTGGGCCAGGAGGGCCTCGGCCTCGGCGCGCAGACGGGCGGCCTCGTCGAGCTCGGACTGGATTTTGGCGGCCTTGGCGTCGAGCTGGCCGGCGACCAGTTTGGGCACGCCGACGACCACGCACAGGCCGATGAACAGGAACAGGCCGGCGGCGACCCAGAGTTCGGGGTTCGACAGGCTGTAGAGATGCGGGTTGAAGAATTCCATCAGGCGGCGCCCTTCACGGCGGCGGAGGCTTCGGCGGGGGTGGGCGCCTTGCCGGTGAGGCGTTCGACGATGGCGGCGGCGGTATCCGACGCGATCGAGGCGACATTGGTCATGGCGGCGTCGCGGGTCTTGCCGATGGCGGTCTCGGCCTCGGCGATACGGGCGTTGACGACGGCTTCTTCCTCGGCGGCGCGGGCGTTGGCGGCCTCGGTGACGCGGGCCTTGGCGGCGGCGGCCGTCGAGCGGGATGAGGCGCGGGCGGCCTCGACCTCGGCCTTGGCGGCTTCGGCCTGGCCGGCGGCCTCAGCCTGGACCTGACGGGCGGCCGAGACGGCGTCGGAGATGGTGGCGGCGCGCTGGTCGATGACACCGCGCAGACGCGGCACGAAGACCTTGGCCATCAGCCAGTAGAGTAGGGCGAACAGGATGATCAGATATACGATCTGACCGAACCAGTGCTGGAACTCGAACTGCGGCAGGCCGCCTCCGCCTTCGCCGTGAGCGGCTTCGGTCGAGGCGTGCGTGTCCGCGACGGCGACCGAAGGGGGCGTGTCGTGAGTCACTGCGGGTTGAGCGGATACGGTCATCTGTCGCCTGAAGTTGGTGCGGTCGATACGTCAGTCAGCGAACGAGGGGCGATCCGGCCGGAACCGCACCGCCCCATCGTTCGCAGGGACGAAATCAGCTCGCCGACGTCCAGAGCAGGATGCCGATGACGAACGACAGGATGCCCAGGGCCTCGGCCAGGGCCGCGCCGACGAACAGGTTGCCGATCTGCGAACCAGCGGCCGACGGGTTGCGCAGGGCGCCCGCCAGGAAGTTGCCGAAGATGTTGCCGACGCCGATGCCGGCGCCGATCATGCCGGTCATGGCCAGGCCAGCGCCGATGGCGTTACCGGCCGAGACGATGGCGGCTGCGTTGGCGGCGGCGATTTGCGGATCAACCATGGTGTTCAAGTCCTGTGAGTGTTGGTTGGTTGGAAAAAAACGGGTGGGTTAATGATGGTCGCCCAGGTTGACCACGTCATTCAGGTAGACGCAGGTCAGCACGGCGAAGACGAAGGCTTGGAGGAAGGCCACCAGAAACTCCAGCGCGGTCAGGGCGGTGACCAGGCTGAGGGAAAGCGCGGCGCCCGGAATGCCCAGCAAGCCCCAGCCGCCCGCGGCGGCCATGCCGCCCAAGGTCACGACGAAGCCGGCGAACACCTTCAGGGCGACGTGGCCGCCCATCATATTGCCGAACAGACGAAGGGTCAGGGTCAGGGGGCGCAGCAGGAAGGAGAAGAACTCGATCAGGCCCACGACGGGGCGCATCAACAGCGGCGCGCCGGTGGGCCAGAACAGGCCGAGAAACTTGAAGCCGTTCTTCATGATGCCGATCACCACGACCAGGGCGAAGGTGATGACGCCGAAGGTGGCGGTGACGGCCAGCTGGGAGGTGGCGGTGAAGCTGAGGAACAGGCCCAGCAGGTTCATGGCCAGAACGAAGGTGAAGACGGTGAAGACGAACGGGAAATATTTCTTGCCGTCATGGCCGATGATCGAGTCGGCGATGCCGTCGATCATGCCGAACAGGGTCTCGCCGGCGGCCTGACCGCGGCCCGGAACCACCTTGGCGCCCGCGGTGACCAGTTGGAAGAAGCCGACAACCAGCAGGAAGGCGATGGTCATCGCCAGGTGCGAATTGGTGAAGGCCAGATGCACCGTGCCGACGACGGGCAGAGTCACTTCGCCGAAGTCGAGACCCGGCAGGGGGGTAACCTGGAACTGGTGTAGCGGATCGGCCATCGGGCGATCAGACTCCCTGGTCTTCGTCGTCGTCGAAGGGAACCGACTGAGGCTCCCCATGCTGTTTGGCTTCGGCCATCAGACGTTGCGCCGTGCGCCACGCCATCCACACCGAAACGGCGAAGCCCAGAAGGACGCCGCCAATCACACCCCACGGCGTCGTGCCGGCGAACCGGTCGATCCCGAAGCCGATCGCCAGACCGACGAAGACGCCGCCGAACAAATCGGCGAGGATCTTCCAGGCCTGTCCCGCCGCCGCCTGACCGGCCGCCTCGTGAGAGATCTGCCGGGCGGTGCGCGCCTCCAGATCGGATGCGCTTTCGGTGAGGCGTTTGATCGCCTCTTCGCGCGATTCCGGAGGAAGGGACATAGGGGCCTCAGCGCCTCTCCGCTGACGTCGAAAGACGGGCGTCGAGGAGGGTCTGAATTCGGCGCGGAACCTATAGGCGCGACCCCCGCAGGTCAAGGCGGTGCGGACGTGCGTCAGGACGTTGTTTTTCCGCATGATTGTTTCCCGAATTGGGGGGCGTGGCGAACGGTCGCTGGCGGGAGCGCTGATTCCGGACATGCGTCATCGCAATCCTTGTTGGGCCGCGGTTCTCCCTCCCCTTCATGGGGAGGGTGGTCGCGAAGCGACCGGGTGGGGAAGGACGAAGCCGGGCGCCGGCGGTGCGGGACTGGCGTTCCCCACCCTGTCGCCGCTTCGCGTCGACATCCCTCCCCACTTCGGGGGAGGGAGAACGCGCAGGCTGAAGCGCTCTCCGGCCCGGGGCCGGAAAGGGACGGGGAGGTGGCGGAGCGCGGGCGGCCGGCCCGGAACCCTGATGTGGCCCCCTGCTTTCGCGTTACGGGGACCGTGAGTGTGTTTTCGGCGTCGCCGCCTTCGCTCCGCGCGACCGGTTCACGCAAGCCGACGGGGGCGGGCTTCTGATGGCGACTCGCGGGGCTTGTGGCATTTTCCCACCCCGACCTTTGTGCCGCATTCAGCCCTTTCCGTCGTAAGCCCCGACGGGCGGAAGGCTTCCAGGCCCTCCGGACCCCAAGGTTTCTCAGCTCCCGGGCAGTCCGCCGCCCCCACGCCACCGATAGTCCGCAAGTCACAGTTTTCACCGCGCAAGGGTCCGGACGACGATTCCGGGACGACGTTTCCCGCTCGATCACACCCCGCCGCACGCTGATGGCCCTGGCGCCAGACGCCCTCCCCCGCGACGGGATGGGCAGAAGGATAAGTCCGCCTCCAACCCGACTAACGATAAAGTTTCTGACGCCGTCAGGAGGTTGATCCGGTGGGGTATTTTCTTGCCAGCCCGACTATGAGTCCGTGGATTGCCAGCACAGCGTCATGGCGTTTCCGTCTCCTCCCTGTCGCGAAGCGATGGGGAGGTGGCGCGGCGCGGCTTCGCGCCGTGACGGAGGGGTAGGGACGGCGGAGCGGTGCCCCTCACGACCCCGGCACGACCGGCGCCGCGTCCGCGGGCGTGGCCGGGGTGGGTCCCGCGGCGTCGGAGGCGGCCTGGCAGCGCTGGCCCGCATAAAGGCCGTTCAGATAGTACCAGCGATGCCGGACCGCCGTGGCCTCGGCCTCCTTGCGTTCGCGATCGGACGCGGTCAGGGCGTCGGCGCCCGCGATCGCCAGCCCCGCGCCGGGAATAATCATCGCGGCTCCGGCGCGGACAACGCCGCCGAGGCGGCCGAACAGACCACCGGCCGGTTCACCCCCCATCGCCTCGCTGAGCTGGGCGGCTTCTTCGGAGACAGCGGCGCAGGTCAGGGTGGCGTCGGTCGCGCGGATGACCTCGATCGGGCCCGGCGCGGGGGCCTCGGCCTCCTGCGCCCACACGGGTGAAACAGCGCCCAGACCCAGGGCGACGGCGGCGCATACGGTAACGGACTTCATAATACTCAACCCTCAAAGCCCCGCAAAGGAACGGCTCTGAGGCACGCTGGTTGCGTTCTCCCTCCCCCGAAGTGGGGAGGGACGGCGAGGCGCAGCGGAGCCCGGGTGGGGAACGCCAGTCCCGCATCGGCGGCGACCGGCTTCGCAATTCCCCACCCTGTCGTCGCGGAGCCTGTCCTCGGGCCGACCTTTGGTCGGACCCGGGGGCGCCGACATCCCTCCCCACTTCGGGGGAGGGAGACGCGAGGGGCTAAGCCCGGACCGCCCGGCTCGCCGCGACGCCCAGCGCCTGCAAGGCGGCGGCGGCTATGTGCTCGGCGTTGAGACCGGCGGTGGCGTACATGGCGGCCGGATCAGCCTGGTCCTGGAAGACGTCGGGCAGGCACAGGGTGCGGATCTTCAGGCCGGCGTCGAGCGCGCCCTTTTCGGCGAGGAGCTGAAGCACGAAGGCGCCGAAGCCGCCCATGGCGCCCTCCTCCACCGTGATCAAGCATTCGTGGTCGCGGGCCAGACGCAGGATCAGGTC
The DNA here is from genome assembly GCF_030682035.1 of Brevundimonas sp. Classification (GTDB taxonomy): domain Bacteria; phylum Pseudomonadota; class Alphaproteobacteria; order Caulobacterales; family Caulobacteraceae; genus Brevundimonas. Next base: position 27,375 of record NZ_JAUXQZ010000036.1, read on the forward strand.
GGCGTCCAGCGGCTTGGCGAAGCGGGCGTCGGCGACGGTGGCCGAGACGCCGCGGGCGGCGAGCGCGTCGGCGGCCTTGAGCGATTCCTGCAGGCGGGTGCCGAGGCTGAGGATGGCGACGGTCGTGCCCTCGCGCACGATGCGGCCCTTGCCGATCTCGAGCGGCGCGGCGAGTTCGGGAATCTCGACGCCGACGCCGTCGCCGCGCGGATAGCGGAAGGCCGAGGGGCGGTCGTCGATCTCGAGCGAGGTGGCGATCATGGCGGCGAGGTCGGCCTCGTCGGCGGCGGCCATGAGGATCATGCCCGGCAGGGCCCCCATGAAGCCGATGTCGAAGGACCCGGCGTGGGTGGCGCCGTCCGCTCCGACCAGCCCGGCGCGGTCCATGGCGAAGCGGACCGGCAGCTTCTGGATGGCGACGTCGTGGACGACCTGGTCGTAACCGCGCTGGAGGAAGGTCGAATAGATGGCGCAGACCGGCTTCATCCCGTCGGCGGCGAGGCCGGCGGCGAAGGTGACGGCATGCTGTTCGGCGATGCCGACATCATAGGTGCGCTCGGGGAAGGCCTGGCCGAACAGGTCCAGCCCGGTGCCCGACGGCATGGCGGCGGTGATGGCGACGATGGATGGGTCGAGCGCCGCGCGCTTGATCATCTCGGTCCCGAACACCTTGGTGTAGCTGGGAGCGTTGGAGACGGATTTGGACTGCTGACCGGAGACCACGTCGAACCTGGCCACGGCGTGAAGCTTGTCAGCGCTGCTCTCGGCCGGGGCGTAGCCCTTGCCCTTTTGCGTGACGACATGGACGATCACCGGGCGGTCGGTGATGGCGGCGGCGTTCCGGAGGATGGGGACCAGGTTGTCCATGTCGTGGCCGTCGACCGGCCCGACATAGTAGAAGCCCAGTTCCTCGAAGAAGGTGCCGCCGACGATCATGCCGCGGGCGTATTCCTCGGCCTTGCGGGCGACATTGCGGAACGGACGCGGCAGGTGTTCGGCGACCGACTTCCCGAAACGGCGGAAATTGCGATAGGCGCCGCCCGAGACCTGTTTGGCCAGATAGGCGCTCATGCCGCCGACCGGAGGGGCGATCGACATGTCGTTGTCATTCAGGATGACGACCAGCTGTTTCGTGGTCTCGGCGGCGTTGTTCATGGCCTCATAGGCCATGCCGGCGGACATGGAGCCGTCGCCGATGACCGCCACGACCTTGTTGGTCTCGCCCTTCTGGTCGCGGGCGGCGCAGAAGCCGAGGGCGGCGCTGATCGAGGTCGAGGCGTGGGCGGCGCCGAAGGGGTCGTATTCGCTCTCGCTGCGCTTGGTGAAGCCCGACAGGCCGCCGGGCTGGCGCAGGGTGCGGATGCGGTCGCGGCGCCCGGTCAGGATCTTGTGCGGATAGCACTGGTGGCCGACGTCCCAGATCAGGATGTCCTTCGGCGTCTCGAACACATGGTGCAGGGCGACGGTCAGCTCGACCACGCCGAGGCCTGCGCCGAGGTGGCCGCCGGTCGTGGAGACCGCGTCGATGGTCTCGGCGCGTAGTTCATCCGCCAACTGGCGCAGCTGGGGGATATCGAACCCACGCGTGTCGGCGGGGAGGCGAACCTGGTTGAGCAACGGGGTGTCGGGCATGCGGGCGTACGTACCTAAGCCTTTGGTCTTCCAACCCGCTGTAGCGCATTTCGCTGCGGTGCGGGTCGAGGTGATCTGAAAAATCGATGCAGGTTCGGTGCAGGCCCGGACCGCGTCAGGACTGGCGCTTTAGCACGAAGTCCACACTGGCCTTGAGGATTTCAGCGTCGTGACCGAAGACGTCGAGGTGTGCGCGGGCCTGGTCGGCCAGGTGCGCGACGCGATGCCGCGCCGCATCGACCCCCAGCAGGGTGACGAAATTGGTCTTGCCGCGCGCCGCGTCCTTGTTGGCCGCCTTGCCCAGGATGTCCTCGTCGCCCTCGACATCCAGCAGATCGTCGACGATCTGATACGCTAGGCCGATGTCGTGGGCGAAGCTGATCAGGGCCTGACGGTGAACCTCGCGGGCGCCGGCGATGATCAGGGGAATCTCGAAGGCGTAGGTGAACAGGGCGCCGGTCTTGAGCCGCTGCATGCGGGCCACGCCGCCGAGGTCGTCGCGCACGCCCAGCAGATCGATCATCTGGCCGCCGGCCATGCCGCGCGCGCCACTGGCAAGCGACAGGCGGGCGGCAAGCGCGCAGCGGATTTCGGCGTCGTCGTGGGTGTCGGGGTGCAGCAGGATGTCGAAGGCGGCGGTCTGGAGCGCGTCGCCGGCGAGGACGGCGGTGGCCTCGTCATAGGCCCTGTGCACCGTGGGCCGCCCGCGGCGCACGTCGTCGTCGTCCATACAGGGCAGATCGTCGTGGACCAGGCTGTAGGCGTGGACGCATTCAAGGGCGCAGGCGGCGCGGAGCACCGGCCGCTCCTCGATGTCGAACAGATTGGCGGCCTCCAGCGCAAAGAAGGGCCGCAGCCGCTTGCCGGGACCGAGGGCGGCGTAGCGCATGGCCTCGGTCAGGCGCGATTCGGGACCGTCGGCGCGGGGCAGGAGCTCGTCGAGGGCGACAGTGACCAGATCGGCGATCTCGGCCACCCGGTCGATGACGCCCTGCTCAGGGGAGTTGGCTGCGAAGGCGGGGGTCAAAACAGCCTCCCGCCAACAGGGACGTCGCGATCGACGCCGATCAGGACGACCTCCCCCGCCGCATCGGGAAAGCCGAGGGTCAGGACCTCGGACATGAAGGGGCCGATCTGGCGCGGCGGGAAGTTGACGACGGCGGCGACCTTGCGGCCCAGCAACTGGTCGCGGCTGTAGTGGGTGGTGATCTGGGCCGAGGACTTCTTGACCCCGAGGTCGGGCCCGAAGTCGATGGTCAGCTTCCAGGCGGGCTTGCGCGCTTCGGGGAAGGGATCGACGGCGAGAACCTGACCCACGCGGACATCGACCTTCATGAAGTCGTCGAAGGTGATCTGTCCGGCGGGGGCCGGCATCAGCTGAACTCGGCCGGTTCGACGCCCTTCGCCTGGCCGTCGGGGCCGACCACGATCTTCTCGACGCGAAGTTGGGCGGCCTTGAGCCGGTTCTCGCAATGGGCCTTGAGCCGCGCGCCCTCCTCATAGAGGGCGATGGATTCCTCCAGCGGGGCCTGGCCGGACTCGAGTTTGGAGACGATGGCCTCGAGACGCTGCAGGGCGTCCTCGAAGCTGAGCTCGGCGGGGATGGAGGCTGTGTTGGTCATCGTGCGCGACCCTAGAGGGGGCGGGGGCGGGCCTCAAGCAGAGACCGGCGCCCGGTCGGCCATTTGCGGGGGGTGGAAGGTTCATCACAACGAACACGACGAGATCACAAAGGACACGGCGGGACCGGGGATGGGTTGAGGTCCGCGCCTTCTTCCGCGTTCCTCGATCGCGGCGTACGCCGCATTTGATCAAAGCCCCGGCGCGGTTCTGTCGTCCTCTCAGGACCCGTTGTGTCCTTTGTGATCTCGTCGTGTCCTTTGTGATGAACCCGCTCTGGTCGGAGCAAGCGCGCCGGCTCAGGGGACGGGGGCGCGGCGGGCGGAGACGATGCGGACGCGGGGGTCCAGCATCTGGCCGCGCATGAAGCCTTCGCCCTCGGTGGGGGATTTGGGGGCGGCGAGGATGGCGCGGACCACGTCCATGCCCTCGATCACCCGACCAAAGACGGCGAAGCCCGGATCGCCCGGGGCGGCCCGACCGGCGTCAAAGCCCGACAGATTGCCGACGATGATGAAGAAGTCACCGTCGGCCGTGCCCGGATCGAAGCGCGCCATGGACAGGGCGCCGTCGATGTGGCGCAGGCCCGTCTGGCTGGTCGGCTCATGGGCGATGGGCGGAAGGATGCGGTCAGGCGCGTTGGCGGTCCCGCCCTGGACGACGCCGGTCCCGGCGCCCAGTTCCATGCCGCGGTAGAAGTCAGTCCCGTTGTAACGGCCCTCATCCACATAGCGCAGGAAGTTGGCGGCGGTGACCGGGGCGCGGGGATCGGTCTCGACGAGGATCGACCCGGCGGTGGTTTCGAGGAGGACCCGGACGGCAGCGGGGGCCGGCGGCGAGGGAACATCCTGCGCGATCGCCGGAGCCGACAGGGCGGCGGCGAGGCAGAGGGCGAAGGCGAGCAAGGACCGGCGGATCATCGTCCTCTCCCGAAGGTCAGCGCTTTTCGTAGCGGCGCTGGGACCAGTATTTGAAGCCCTGATTGTGGACCAGGTCCCAGCCGTCGGCGCGCAGGCGGCGGCCGACCATGTGATTGAAATAGCCATGGGCGAGGACCAGCACGTCCTGACCGCTCTCGGCGCGCGCGATCAGGGCCCGGGCGGCGGCCTCGGAACGGGCTTCCGCTTCGGCGCGTGTCTCCTGGCCCTCGTGGTGGTTGAAGGCGTGCCACCAGATGCGGGCCACGACGCCCCAGTATTTGGGAGGCAGTTTGAACCAGGCCGGGAAGCGGGGCGGCGGCAGGGGCGCTTCGATGAAGAGTGCGTCGGACATGACTTCGCGGCCCGCGCAGATGGCGGCGGCGGTTTCCTGGGCGCGGGGGCGGGTGGAGGCGTAGATCGCGCCCGCCCCCTCGGCGGTGGCCAGCAGTTCGGGCGGCGGGGTCTGGCCGGCGCGCAGGCCGCCGACCTCGTATTTGGCCCACCAGTCACGGTACTGGTCAGAGGTCAGATAGCATTTGCGCGACAGGGCCGGCTCGCCGTGGCGGGCCAGAACAATGGCGCCGGGGCGCACCGAGACAAGGGCGGCGCGGGGCGGCGACGACGGCGCGGTCGCTGTCATCGAAGGAGCCGGCGGGTCGGCCATCACTGAGTCTCTGGCGGGGGCGGGCATGATGTGCGGAGGATAGGCCGTTGGCGAACCGTCCCTTATTCCTCCCCCAAGGCCTGAACATGGGCGACCGCGGAACGGCCCAGCCCCTCTAGGTCGTAACCGCCCTCGAGCGAGGACACAACCTTGCCCCCGCAGCACGATCGCGCGACCTCGAGCACGGCGCGGGTCGCCCAGGCGAAATCCTCGGCCTCAAGGCTTTGATGCGCCAGCGGATCGCGACGATGGGCGTCGAAGCCGGCGGAGATCAGGATCAGGTCGGGGGAGAAGGCCTGAAGCGCAGGCATGAGGCCGCCGGAGAAGGTCGCGCGCCAGGCCTCGCGGGCGGTGTGGGGCGGCACCGGGACGTTGACGATATTGCCGACGCCGGTTTCGGAGGCCGCGCCCGTCCCCGGATAGAGGGGCATCTGGTGGATGGAGCCAAGGAAGAGGCTGTCGTCGGTCTCGAAGGCGGCTTGAGTGCCGTTGCCGTGGTGGACGTCGAAATCGATGACGGCGACGCGCGCCAGACCCCCGGCCTGGGCCACCCTGGCGGCGACGGCGACATTGGAGAACAGGCAGAAGCCCATGCTCTGGTCCGGCTCGGCGTGATGGCCGGGCGGACGGACGGCGGCGAAGGCGCGGGCGGTCTCGCCGCGGGCGACGGCCCGAACGGCGTCTATGACCGCTCCGGCGGCGAGGCGGGCGGCGCGGACGCTGCCGGGGGACAGGACGGTGTCGGCGTCGAGCTGGCGGAAGCCGCTGTCGGGCGCGGCGGCCAGGATGTCGGCGACATGGGCGGCGGGGTGCAGCCGTTCGAGGTCGGCGACGGCGGCCTCGGTGGCGGCGCGACGGTCGAGACCGAGGCTGGCCGCGTCGAGGGCATCGAGCACGGCCTGGAGCCGCTCGGGGCTTTCGGGATGGCCGACGCCGGGGCGATGGGCCAGCATATCGGGATGGGTGAAGAGGGCGACGCTCATCGGCGGGAGGATAGGGGGATGGGCCTGCAAAAAATACCCGCTCATCCCGGCGAAAGCCGGGACGCAGAGCTTTGGGTGATGCAGTGGGTCCGGTGGTCGGCGCCCGGTTGTCCTGAGGCGCCGGCGTCTCGCTGGACAGGACTGGGTCCCGGCTTTCGCCGGGATGAGCGGAATTTTGGGGGTTGAGTCGGGCGGCTCATGGGGTGAAAGCGGGGCCATGACAGACGCCCTGATCCGCCCCGCCGTTGACGCCGACGCCGCCGCCCTTGGCGTGCTGGGACGGCAGACCTTTCTCGACACCTTCGTAGAGGGGTTCGCCATCCCCTATCCCGCCGACGATCTGGCGGGCTTCCTCGACGCGAGTTTTAGCCCCGGAGCGATCCGGGCGAAGCTGAACGAACCGGGCGCGGCCTGGTGGGTGGCCGAGCGGGACGGCGAACTGCTGGCCTTCGCCAACACGGGACCGAACACCCTGCCCCATCCGGAAGCGAGGCCGAGCCATGCGGAGTTGCGGCGGCTGTATGTGTCGAAGGCGGCGCAGGGGCTGGGTCTGGGCACCAAACTGCTGGCGATCGCGCTGGACTGGATGGAGGCGCACAGCGACGGGCCGCTGTGGATCGGCGTCTGGAACGGGAACCTGAAGGCGCAGCGGCTCTATGAGGCGTACGGGTTCGAAAAGGCGGGCGAGTACCAGTATCCCGTCGGACGCTGGCTGGACGACGAGTTCATCTACCGGCGCGGATAGACTATAAGAGCCCGATGACCCGCGACGAACTGCTGATCAAGTTGCGCGAGCTGAAGCCTTGGCTGGAGGAGCAAGGCATTGTGAATGTGCGCCTGTTCGGCAGCTATGCCCGCGACGAGGCGGGGCCGGACAGCGATGTGGATCTGCTGGTGGACATCACCAAGCCCCTCGGCTTCCGGTTTTTCGGCATTGAGGATGAGATCGGCGAGCAATTGGGGGCCCGTGTGGAGATGGTGACCGCAAGGTCTGTTGAGAATCCCTATATCAGGCACACAGTGGAACGAGACGCCCTTGTGGTCTGACCGGGACGCCGCACTGATCCAAGAGATGCAGGTCAGGCTGGATCAGATCGCGTCGCTTGTCGCGGATGAGGATCGCGAAACATTCCTGGCCGACGAGGCGAAGCCCCATGCTTTAGCGATGTTCTTCGTGGTGGTCGGGGAAGCAGCAAGCAAAGTGAGCCCAGAACTAAAAGCGGCTTATCCTGACCTCGCTTGGGAGTTCGCAAGGCGCCTTCGAAACCTGATCGCCCATGAGTATCGAAGGGTCGATTGGAATCTCCTCTGGACCATCGCGACAGAGGACGCTCCCAGACTGAGAGCCGATCTGCCCCAACCTCCTCCTCCTGAGGCGTTGGACTGATGCTTATCCCCTTCTTCACTGCTCTCCGTGACGCGCGCGTGCCCGTGTCGATGAAGGAATGGCTCCATCTGATGGAGGCCATGGACCGGGATATCGCCGGGCGAAAGGTCGATGACTTCTACCATCTGTCGCGGGCGGTGCTGGTCAAGGACGAGAAACACTTCGACCGGTTCGATCAGGTGTTCGGCAAGGTCTTCGCCGGGATCGAAACCGTCGGCGCGGGTGACGAACCGGCGCTGGATGTGCCCGAGGACTGGCTGAAGCTGCTGAACGAAAAATACCTGACCGACGAGGAAAAGGCGCAGATCGAAGCCTTGGGCGGGTTCGACAAGCTGATGGAGACGCTGAAACAGCGGCTGGAGGAACAGCAGGGCCGCCACGAGGGCGGCGCCAAATGGCTCGGCACGGGCGGGACCAGCCCGTTCGGGCACGGCGGCTACAATCCCGAAGGCGTGCGCGTCGGCGGTCCGGGCAAGCAGGGCCGGGCGGTCAAGGTCTGGGAAAAGCGCGAATACCGCAATCTGGACGATCAGGTCGAACTGGGCACGCGCAACATCAAGGTCGCGCTGCGCCGCCTGCGCCGGTTCGCGCGGCAGGGGGCCGAGGACGAGCTGGACATGGACGCCACCATCGACGGCACCGCGCGTCAGGGCTGGCTGGACATCCACATGCGGGCCGAGCGACGCAACACCATCAAGGTGCTGCTGTTTCTCGACATCGGCGGCTCGATGGATGCCCATGTGAGGATGTGCGAGGAGCTGTTCTCGGCGGCGAAAACCGAATTCAAACATCTGGAATTCTTCTACTTCCACAACTGCCTCTACGAGGGCGTGTGGAAGGACAACCGGCGTCGGCATGAGCGGAAGATCCCGACCTGGGAGGTGCTGAACAAATACCCGGCCGACTGGCGCGCCATCTTCGTCGGCGACGCGACAATGAGCCCGTATGAAGTGACCATGCCCGGCGGCTCGGTCGAGCACTGGAACGAGGAGACGGGCGCTGTCTGGATGAAGCGGGCGACGCAGCAGTGGGACAAGGTCGCCTGGCTGAACCCGTCGCCCGAGCGATACTGGAGCTATTCGGCCTCGGTCGGGATGGTGCGCGAGCTGGTCGATGAGCGGATGTATCCGCTGACACTGGAAGGGCTGGAGAAGGCGATGCGGGCGCTGACCAAATAGGTTAGGGTTTTGGGGTCGTCCCTGGAGGGTTTCGCCATGCTCGCCGTCGTCTTCGCCGTCATGCTGCAACAGGCCGCCCCCCTGCCCGCCGCCACAGGCCAGGTGGTGTGGGAGACGCCCGCGCCCGTCGCACCTGCGGAAGTCGTTGTGGCCGTCGATATCCCCGCGATCCCCGACTCCGCCCGCGCCGATCCCTATGGCTATGAGCGGGCCGAATGCAGTCCGCTGATCCGCAAGGCCGAGGAATCCCTGGAGGCCTGTCAGGCGCGGGTCCGGATGATGCTTGCCGCCCACCTGGGCGACGCCCTGCCCGCCGGCCTGACTCCCGCGGGCGCGCCGGACGAATGCCAGCAGGAGGCCGCCGGCGACCGCTACGCCCTGCAGTGCGGCGCGCCGGCCCGCGCCGACCGGCCGACGGCGGCGCTGGAGGAGCGGAGCTGCGAAACCCGCCCCCGCGTCCAGCCGCAGGGCGGCGTGGCCTGGACCGAGGAATGCCGTCCCGTCAGCGGCGTTCGCGCGGATGATGACGGTCTGAGAGTCCGGCTGGGCGGCCAAGATTAGCTGAACAGAGGCGTCCGGACATAACAACGCCGCGCCCGGGGTGCGGACGCGGCGTCGCAGCGCTTCGGAAGGGTGCCTAGTTGCGCTTGTCTTCGCGCAGGGTGTCCTTCATGCCGCCGACGGCGTTCTGGACCTTGCCCTCGACCTGGTCGGCGCGTCCTTCAGCCTTGAGCTTTTCATCGCCGGTCAGCTTGCCGGCGGCTTCCTTGATGTTGCCGCCCAGGTTCTTGGCGGCGCCTTCGACTCGATCATGATCGGGCATGGGAAATCTCCTGACTGACGCATCGCCGAACTGACGATGCCTGCTCCAGAAGAGCGAACCATAGCGGTTCGCGTTCCGTACTGTGGCGCTAGAAGCAGCGTCGCAGCCAGACCGTCACCGCCCAGGCGTGGGCGTCGTGGCGGAGTTGGGCGAGGGCTTCAAGCGGATAGAGCCAGACCAGCTCGTGATCGGCCTCGACCTTGGCGGCGGGGTCGAGCGACAGTTGTTGGGCGATCCAGAAGCCGCCGATGTTGTTGATCGGCTCGCCGTCCGACTTGCGGAAATACTGCGACGCTTCGGCGATGCGGGTCAGCGGCCGCACCGTCATGCCGGTTTCCTCGAGAAACTCGCGCGCCACGGCCTGTTCCTCGGTCTCGCCGCCGTCGACGGCGCCGCCCGGTAGGTCAAGATAGCTGCCTTCGCCGCGGTCCACGCGGACGCAGGCGAGTTTGCCGCTCTCAAACACCAGACCGAAGGCGGTGGGGCGCGGGCGATGGTCGAGGCCGGGCGCGGCGGTTCCGAACTGCAGGCGCGTCATGCTCAGAGATCGAACGCCAGACGGGCGCGCACGCCCCTGTGGGCCCTGTCGAACTCGACCGCCGACCGCAGGCCGGACGCCATGGCGGAAATGATCTTGCCGCCCAGACCAGTGCCCTTGACCGCGCCGTCGCCCATGCCGGGGCCGTCGTCCTCGACCGTCAGTATGGCGCGCCCGTTCGGATCCTGAACGAGGCTGACGCGAATCTGGCCCGGCTTGCCCGGCTCATAGGCGTATTTCACCGCATTGGTGACCAGTTCGGTGACCACCACGCCGAGCGATACGGCCTGATCGGTCGAGACCCGCATGGGCGTGGCCTCGAGATGGATGGAACAGCCGCCCTCGTTCGGGCAGAGCGATTGCGACAGTTCGCCAATCAGACCCTCGAGATATTCGTCCATGGCCACCGAGGTCATGTCGCCCGAGGTGTAGAGCCGGCGGTGCACGTGGGCGACAGCCTCGATCCGGGCCTGGGACTCTTTCAGCGCGGCGCGGGCGCCTTCGTCAACCAGATGGCGCAGCTGAAGCGACATGAAGCTGGAAACCAGTTGCAGGGAATTGCCGACGCGGTGGTTGACCTCGCGCAGCATGGCCTCGGCGCGGTCGCGGGCGATGGTCAGTTCGAAGGTGCGGTCGAGAACCTGATGCTCGAGACCGGCGTTCAGGCGGTCGAGGGCGTCGCGGCCGGCCTGAACCTCGATGACGTAGCGCCGGATCAACCAGGCGCTAGCGCCGGCGAGGACCAGAATCAGGGCGCCGCCGAGGGCGTTGGCGACGACGGTGATATTGCCCGCCCATTCCGACTGCCGGGTTCGGAACTGCAATCGCGTCGCCTGTATCTCGTCGATAGTGGCGATCTCGGTCCGCATGGCGTCCATCAGGACCTGGCCTTCGCCCCTCCGGAGCACCGCCACTGCGTCGTCCAGGCGGCCCATGCGGGCCATGACGATGGTCCGCTCCATCACGGCCAGTCTTTGGTCCGAAAGCTCGCGGACGCGCTCGACCCGCGGTCCGAGGTCTGGATCGCCAACCGTCAACCCGCCCAGTTCCTGCATCAGGTCCGGTAGCTTCTGAATCGCCTCATCGTGGATGGACAGATACCCAGGCCGGGCGGTCAGCAGGAAGCCGCGCTGACCGGTTTCCGCGTCAACGAGCCGGGTCAGAACCTCGCGGGAAACCAGACGGACCTGCTCGGCCTCCTCGACGGTGTCGTTGAACGCGACGGTGCGCTGGATCAGCACGAAGACCGCGAGGTTGAGCACCAACATCAGCGCGATGGCCAACGCCAGAAGGCCGGCCACGCGTCGTCCGAGCGTCGGCGTACGGACGAACCGACTGAGGGCTGAAAGCGTAGGGCGGAGCGCCGAAATCATCGTCGGGGAGCATTAGCGGGGCGTTTGGCCCTGTCCAGTCGCGTATCGGGAGAAACCCTCGCGGTTCGGTGGTTTTAGGGTAAAGATTACTCCAGGTCAGGATCGGGGGAGTTTGACATGGTATGGTGGTGGTGGATCGCTCCGGCGGTCGTTGGCCTGATTGGCGTCATTTTGCTGTTCCGCGGCCTGATGGCCCTGTTCCGGGGTCGGGTGTTCAGCGGCCTGCTGGTCGGGGCAGGCGGCGCGGGCTTCATGGCGGCGGCGGCGATCGCCGCCCTGCTGGCCCTCGACGTGCAGACCTATGGCCGGCTGACCTATGAGCGGCCGGTGGCGACGATTCAGACCCGGCAGCTTGGACCGCAGTATTTCGAGGCAACGGTGATGCGGCCCGGCATGGGCGAGAACGCGCCTGGGGTCAGCAACCTGTATCCGCTTCACGGCGACGAATGGCGTATCGAGGCGCAGGTGCTGAAGTGGAAACCTTGGGCCAATGTGCTGGGGCTGGACGCCCAGTACCGGCTGGACCGGCTGTCGGGCCGCTATCACTCGATCGAGCAGGAAATCAATGCGACGCGCAGCGTGCATCCGCTGACCGGCGGCGACCCGAGGACCGAAGGCCTGCCCTGGAAGGTCAGCGCCTGGGACGCGGCGCGGAAATATCGGAAATACCTCGATGCGGTCGACACCCTGTATGGCGGCGGCGCCTATATGCCGATGGCCGACGGGGCCAAATACGAGGTCTGGATCACCCAGTCCGGACTGGTCGCCCGGCCCGCCAACGACGCGGCGCGCGCGGCTTCGGCAGGGGGCTGGACCGAGGTTCAATAGTCTCCTCCCTGTCGCGTAGCGATGGGGAGGTGGCGCGGCGCGGCTTCGCGCCGTGACGGAGGGGTAGGCTACGGCGGCGCGGCCCCCCTCCACCGCTTCGCGGTCCCCCTCCCCATTCGCAAGCGGCGAACGGGGAGGAGACTTTACACCGTCCCTATTGTCCGCAGGCGGGCCCTCGGGTGGACCTCGTTCTGGCTCATCACCACGGTCTGGCCGCGGAAGCGTTCGATGATTGAGCGGACGTAGGGGCGGATCTGCGGGCCGGTGAGAAGCACCGCCGTCTCACCCGCCATGGCCGCGCGCTCGAAGACGTCGCGGACGGCGCGGATGAAATCCTGCAGCCGTGACGGGGCCATGGCCAGCTGGCGCTCCTCGCCCTGACCCACCAGAGCGTCGGCGAAGGCGGCTTCCCATTCCGGCGACAGGGTGACGATGGGCAGGGCCCCGTCGTCACCCTTGTGCTGCCAGCAAAGCTGCCGGGCCAGACGACCGCGCACATGTTCGACCAGGGTGGTTACCGAACTGGTGTGTGGCGCGGCCTCGGCAAGGCCCTCGAGAATGGCGGCCAGATCGCGGATCGAGACCTTCTCCCGCAACAGGGTCTGGAGGACGCGCTGCAGCGTGGTGACGGTGACGACCGAGGGGATCAGTTCGTCGACCAGCTTCTTTTCTTCGGTCCCCAGTTCCTTGAGCAGCTTCTGCACTTCGGCGTAGGAGAGCAGATCGGCCATGTTCTCCTTGAGGATTTCGGTGAGGTGAGTGGTCAGCACCGTCGATGGGTCGACGATGGTGTAGCCGCGGAAAGTCGCCTCCTCGCGCAGGCTTTCGTCGATCCAGGTGGCGGGCAGGCCGAAGGCGGGCTCCTTGGTGTGCTCGCCGGGCAGTTCGACCTGCCGCCCGGCCGGGTCCATGGCCATCAGGCAGCCGAGCCGAACCTCGCCCTGGCCGGCCTCCATCTCCTTGATGCGGATGGCGTAGCCCTGGGTCCCCAGGCGCATGTTGTCGAGGATGCGCACCGACGGCATGACGAAGCCGTACTCCTGGGCCAGCGAGCGGCGCAGGGCGCGGACCTGATCGGTCAGGCGGCGGCCCTCAAGATCGTTGATCAGGGACAACAGGGAGTAACCGAGCTCGATCTTGACCTCGTCGATGGTCAGGGCCGTGCCGATGGGTTCCTCGACATCCTCCTTGGGGCCGGCGGCGGTGGCGGCCATCTCTGCCTCGGTGGGCTTGGGCTTGAGCCGCAGACGACCGAGCCTCCAGGCCATGAAACCCGCGCCGATGGCCAGGGCCGCGAACGGAATCAACGGCATGCCGGGGATCAGGCCGATCAGGCCGGCGGCGGCGGAGACGACGCCGAGGCTGACGGGATTGGTGGCCAGCTGGGCGACCAGGGCCTTGTCGGCCGTACCCTCGACGCCCGCCTTGGAGACCAGGAAGCCGGCGGCGATGGAGATGATGATGGCCGGCACCTGGGTCACCAGACCGTCGCCGATGGTCAGGGCGACGTAGGAATTGGCCGCATCGCCGATGCTCATGCCGTGCTGGAGGGTGCCGATCAGGATGCCGCCGATGGCGTTGATGAAGACGATGATCAGGCCGGCCACGGCGTCGCCGCGCACGAATTTCGAGGCGCCGTCCATGGCCCCGAAGAAGGTCGATTCCTGTTCCAGCTCCTTGCGGCGGCGTTTGGCGGTTTCCTCGTCGATCAGGCCGGACGACAGATCGGCGTCGATGGCCATCTGCTTGCCCGGCATGGAGTCCAGGGTGAAGCGGGCCGAGACCTCGGCGATGCGGGTCGAGCCCTTGGTGATGACGACGAAATTCACCACCAGGATGATGGCGAAGATGATGATGCCGATGATGAAGCTGCCGCCCATCATCAGGGCGCCGAAGGCCTCGATGACCTGACCGGCGCCGCCCGTGCCCTCGTGACCATGGCTGAGCACCAGCCGCGTCGAGGCGAGGTTCAGACCCAGCCGGAACAGGGTGGTGACCAGCAACACGGTCGGGAAGATGGCGAAGTCCAGCGGCCGCTTCATCATCACCGCGGTCATCAGGATCAGCACGCTGGAGACGAGCGACAGCGCCAGCAGCACGTCCATCAGGAAGGCCGGGATCGGCAGGATCAGCAGCAGGATGACGCCGATGACGCCAATGGCCATGGCCACCTCGCCCCGCGCGACCCAGCCCACCATGTCGCGCCCGCTGGGGCGGGCCATGCCGTCGCGCATCATGGTCAAGGCGGGGATGTCAGTCATGCAATCTTACATTGTTTAATGTAACGCGTTTTGCTAGAACAACGACATGGTCTCCAGTCGGGAAATCCTGAAGGCTTTGCAAGCGGACGGCTGGCGCGTTATTCGCCAGAGCGGAAGCCACGCGCAGTTGAAGCATTCGAACCGCCTCGGTACCGTGACCGTTCCCCACCCGCGCCGCGACATGCCCATCGGGACGCTCAGAAGCATCGAGCGCCAGAGCGGCATGACCTTCGGACGAAAATAGGCTAGGATGGAGCCCATGCGCACATATACTTATGCGGGGATCGCCGAGCGCGGGGGGTCGGGCGACTACGGACTCTATTTTCCCGATCTGCCCGGCTGTGTCACGGTCGCCGACACTCTCGGGGATTTGGACGGCTCCGCGCGCGAGGCCTTGACGCTTCACCTTGAGGGGATGCTGGCCGGGGGCGAAGTCCTGCCGCTGCCTACCGCGCCCGAGGCTCTGCCGCATGACCCCGACGTGGCCGAGGCCGGGGTCATGCTGATCACCGTTCATGTCGGCGATCGACCGTCCCCGACGATCATCGACCTGCCGACTGCATTGCTCGACCGCCTCGACGAGGCGGCCCAGGCGCGCGGCGTCACGCGGGCAGCAATCCTGCGCGAAAGCGCGGAAGCCTTCCTCAAGGCCAGTTGAAGACTCACCCACGACCCAGCCTTTCCAAGGCCATTCGAGTCGCATCGGCGATGACAGCGTCGCGACGAGCCGCCGAAAGCGATGCGGGCGCGTCATAGTAGATGGCGATGTGAATCGGGTCGCCCGATGGCGGCTGGATGACGCCGACGTCATTGGTCTGCCCCGTGCCGCCGGTGCCGGTCTTATGGGCCACGATCCAGCCGGCAGGAACGCCGCCCTTGATCCGGTCCGCGCCGGTCGGGCTGTCGATCATCCAGCGGCGCAGGCGCGCCATCATCTCGGTCTGCAGTCGTGGGCGGATGGTGCCGGAGCCGGAGCCGGAGCCGAACACGGCGATCAGGTTTGAGACAGCCTGTGACGGTGTGATCGTGTCCTTGTCGCCGTCTCTGCGGTTCATCATCGGCTCAAGCCGGTCGACAGTCGTGCTCAGGTCGCCGATCGAACGGTACCAGGCGCGCAGGGCGTCAAGGCCGCCGAGTTCCCGGATCAGAATGTTGGCGGCGGGGTTGTCGCTGACCTCCACCATGCCCTTGCACAGGGCCTCAATCGTCAGGGTCGAGCCGACGGCGGGCTCGGTGATCGGTGCGTGAGAGACCATGTCGGCGGCGGTGATCGGGATCGCTCGGTGCAGTTGCTCCTCGCTGCGCTGAATGCGTTCGAGCGTGGCGGTCGCGAGGAACATCTTGAAGGTCGAGCAGTAGTTGAAGCGTTCTCGGGGACGCCACGACACCATGTTCCAGTCCTGCGCCGCGAGGCCGATACGGCCGCCGTTAGCGGCTTCCAGCGCGGTCAGGTCCAGGTCCCATGCGCCGCGCGTGGGACGGATATCCATCTGTGACGTCGGTGACGACGGCGCGCGATCGCACCCCGCCACGCCGAGAGCGCCGAGGCCGGTCAGGACGGTTCTGCGGTCCGCGCGCCGGGTCATGATCAGGCGGCCGCGTAGCCGACCGCGGCCACTCCGCTCAGCGGGGCGATGATCTGCGTCCCCTCGTCGGCGTATTCGTTCAGCTTGTTGCGCAGGGTACGGATCGAGATGCCGAGGATGTTGGCCGCATGGGTGCGATTGCCGAGACAGTGCGACAGGGTATCGAGGATCAGGGTCTTCTCCATCTGCGCCACCGTCTGACCGACGTGAGCGCGGGTGATGGCGTCGGCGGTCTGGGCGGCCCGGGCGGCCGGGCTGTCATGGCCGGCAGCGCCGTGGACGCCGGCGCTGAGCGGCTGGCCGTCCGGCAGGCGGATGGCCTCGACGTCGATCTCGGGCCCGACCGCCAGCAGCACCGCGCGGTGCATGGCGTTTTCCAGCTCGCGGACGTTGCCGTTCCAGCGGTGCGAGACCAGGGCGCGGCGGGCCTCGGCCGAGATCGGGCGCACCGGCACGCCGTTGGCGGCGGCGTACTTCTTGACGAAATGATCGGCCAGCACCGAGATGTCGCCCGGCCGCTCGCGCAGGGCCGGCAGGCGCAGGTTCACCACATTCAGGCGGTAGAGCAGGTCCTCGCGGAACGTGCCTTCGGCCACCGACTTGGCGAGATCGCGGTTGGACGTGGCGATGATGCGGATGTTGACCGGTACGGGCTTGGTCCCGCCGACGCGGTCGATGACGCGCTCCTGGATGGCGCGCAGCAGCTTGGCCTGAAGGCGGACGTCCATCTCGGAGATTTCGTCCAGCAGCAGGGTGCCGCCGTCGGCTTCCTCGAACTTGCCGATGCGGCGGGCCATGGCGCCGGTGAACGAGCCCTTCTCGTGGCCGAACAGTTCAGATTCCAGCAGATTGTCGGGAATGGCGGCGCAGTTGACGCTGATGAAGGGCCGGTCGGCGCGTTTCGAACCGTTGTGGAGGTAACGGGCCATCACTTCCTTGCCGACGCCGCTTTCGCCGGTGATCAGGATCGAGGCTTCCGAACGGGCCACCTGGTCGGCCAGCATGATGACCGCCTTCATCGACGGATCGGCTGAGATCAGCGGGCGGTCGTCGTCGGCCACGGCGGACAGGACCGCGGCGATCAGATCGGCCTCGGGCGGCAAGGGAATGAACTCCTTGGCCCCGGCGCGGATGGCGGCGGCCGCATCGCTGGCGTCGGCGTCGACGCCGCAAGCCACCACCGGCACATGGATCCGTTCGGCCTCATTGGCCGCGATCAGGCCGGCGATGTCGATGCGATAGTCGACCATCAGCAGGTCGGCGCCCTGCCCTCGACGAAGTTGTTCCGTCGCCTGATCGCCGCGCTCGACGTGACTGACCTTGGCGCCGTGCGCCATGGCCATCTTCACCGCCGTCGCCAGCTGTCCGCTGAGCCTGCCAACCACCAGAAGCCGCATGGGTCTTCTCCTCTAATCTCTACGCACGAAACCGGCCCCGATCAGGAGCCGGAGTCCTCGGTCTTGATGATTTCCGTCATGGTCACG
Organism: Brevundimonas sp.; assembly: GCF_030682035.1. GTDB lineage: Bacteria > Pseudomonadota > Alphaproteobacteria > Caulobacterales > Caulobacteraceae > Brevundimonas. Next base: position 44,652 of record NZ_JAUXQZ010000036.1, read on the forward strand.
CCCAGCCGGTCCTCGACGACGACGACCTCGCCGCGGGCGACCAGCCGGTTGTTGACGAAGATGTCGATGGCCTCGCCGACCTTGCGGTCCAGCTCCAGCACACTGCCGCGGTTCAGCTTGAGAAGCTGGGCCACGGACATGTGGGCCTTGCCCAGCACGGCCGAAATGTTCACCGGCACGTCGAAGACCGGAGTCAGGTCGTGGGCCGTCTTGTCGGTCGCGTCGTCATTGACGGTGATAGCGTGGGAGTCCGGAAACTCCTCCAGGGCCATGGTGTCGGACGCCATTAGGGCCTCCCTTCCATCGAAGTTTCGGGGGTGAGGTTTTCGGCATGCCCGGCCTCGGCGGCCAGGGCGGAGTTCAGGGCTTCGCTCATGCGGGCGAAGGCCTCGGCGGGATCGAAGGCGGCGCGCCCGTCGGCCCATTCCAGCTGGAAGGCGGCGGGCGCCATGCCCGGCTCGGTGCGGAAGGCGACGATGCCCGAGAAGCCGGCGTCCGCGCACAGCTGCTGGACCCGCGCATGGGTCGCCTCATCGAGGTCGCCGGTGCGGATGACCAGACGCGGCGAGGCGTCAATCTCCTGCCCCAAGGCTTCCAGCGCGGCCTGCAAGGGCGCTTCGGGGTAGCGGTCGAGCGCGGAGGCGGACACCACGCGGGCGGCGGTCAGGGCCAGTTCGGCGGCCTGCTGACGATGCAGCTGTGCGACCTGGGCCAGGGCGGGAGCGGCGGAGGTCAGGGCCTGGCCGATGGCGGACAGGGCCATGGTCTGGATGCTCTCGACCTCGGACAGCGCCTCGTTGCGTGCTTCCAGCCGGGCCTGCGCGACCAGGGCGTCGACCTCGGCCGGACCATAGGCGCGCTTGATCGGGCGGAAGGCGGCGGCGGCGTTCACGACCACGCCCGCGGCGTCGAATTCCGTGTCGAAGGAGAAGGGGGTGCTGAGGGGCAGATGGGTCATGTCAGTAGATCAACTCGTCATCGCCGCCCTGGCCGACCAACATGATCTCGCCCTTGGCGGCGAGATCCTTGGCGACCTGGACCATGGCCATCTGGGCCTGATCGACGTCCTTGAGGCGGACCGGACCCATGGAGTCCATGTCCTCGCGCATGATCTTGGCGGCGCGTTCGGACATGTTGGAGAAGAACAGTTCGCGCAGGGATTCCGACGAGCCCTTCAGCGCCAGACCAAGGGAATCCTTCTCGACCGCGCGCAGCAGGGTCTGGATGCCGCCCGGGTCCAGCTTGGCCAGGTCCTCGAACACGAACATCAGGGCGCGGATACGCTCGGCCGCCTCGCGGTTGCGCTCTTCCAGCGCGCCGATGAAGCGGGCCTCGGTCTGGCGGTCGAAGCTGTTGAAGATGTCGGCCATCATCTCGTGGCTGTCGCGCTTGGAGGTGCGGGCCAGGTTCGACATGAATTCGGTGCGCAGGGTTTGTTCGATCTTGTCGAGGATTTCGCGCTGCACCGGCTCCATCCGCAACATGCGCTGGACGCATTCGAGGGCGAAGTCTTCGGGCAGGGCGGTCAGGACGCGGGCGGCGTGATCCGGCTTCACCTTGGACAGGACCACGGCGACGGTCTGGGGGTATTCGTTCTTCAGATAGTTGGCGAGAACGGCCTCGTTCACATTGCCGAGCTTGTCCCACATGGTGCGGCCGGCCGGGCCGCGTATCTCCTCCATCAGGCCTTCGACGCGGTCGCTGGGCATGAAGGAGGCAAGCAGACGCTGGGTCTGTTCAAAGCTGCCCATGACCGCGCCGGAGCCGCTCATGCCGGAGACGAATTCGACCAGCAATTCCTCGACGACGTTGGCGGCGACGGTGCCCAGCGAGGCCATCGCCTGGGAGATTTCCTTGATCTCTTCCTCATCCAGGCTCTGCCACAGACGTGTGTGGTCCTCGCCCAGCGACAACAGAACGACCGCCGCCTTCTCAGGCCCCGTCAGCTTCCTGGCGTCCTCGATAGCCGGCTTCTTGTTGACAGCGCGCGACATCAGCCCTCGTGCACCCAGCTGCGCAGGATGGTGGCGGATTCATCGGGGTGCTTCTCGACGAAGTCCGCCACCTTCTTGACCGAGGAAGCCTTCACCTGACCTTCGATACGGGCGATGTCGAGCCGTTGATCCATCTCCGACGGACCGGCCAGCTGGGGCATCACGCCGCCGGCGCCGCCCATGATGGTGGTCTGCAGCGAAGTCACTCCGCCACCGCCAGCGCCCGCTCCGGCCAGTTGCAACGGACCACCGCCCCCGCCGCCGGCCGATTTCAGCAGCGGACGCAGGACGAAGAAGATCAACAGCAGGCCGGTGATCAGTAGCACCAGCAACTCCACGCCGCGCATGATGTCGTTTTTGGTGAAGTTGAAGAGCGACGAGGCCGCCTCCTCGCCTCCGACTACGGCCAGGTCGCGGTTGAAGCGGACGTTCAGCACCTCGATCTTGTCGCCCCGGGTCGCATCGATGCCGACGGCGGCGGCGACAAGGGCCTTGATCTGCTCGATCTCGGCCGGTGTGCGAGCGGCGTAGGTCGGGGCGCCGCCGCCCGCCGCGGGCGTCCATTTGCCGTCCACGGCGACCGATACGGCCAGCCGCTTGATCTCGCCGGCCTCCTTGACCGTCGTCGTGGTGGTGTTGGAGATTTCGTAGTTGGTGGTTTCGGTGTTGGCGGTGTCGCGCGACCCCGCGGTTCCCGTCGCCGGGACCTCGCCACCGGGAATGTTATTCGTCGCCGTGACCCCGCCGTCGGACGTGGGCGCCGTATCGCTGGATTCCGTACCGTTGGTCGAGGTTGAGCGCACCACCTGCCCGTCCGGATCATACCGCTGCTCCTGGGTGGTGGAGCGGCTGTGGTCGATGTCGGCGGTCACCTGAACGCGCGCGCCGCCGACGCCGACGACGCCTTCGACGATGTCCATGATCCGGGCCTGCAGCTGGGCCTCGGTGGAATCCCGCGCATCCTGGGCCGAGGCGGCGCTGAAGCCTTCGGAGTCCGAGCCGGCCGCAAGGGTGCGGTTGGATGTGTCGGTCAGGGTGACCTTCTCAGGCTTCAGATTAGGGACCGACGAGGCGATGACGTTGCGGATGGCCTGGACCTGGGCCCCCGACAGCTGACCCCCGGTGACCCCGACGACGACCGAGGCGGTGGGTTCGGCGGCGTCGGACTGGAACAGTTCGCGGCGCGGCAGGGCGATCATGACGCGGGCGGAGTTGATGCCGCGCATGGTCAGGATGGTGCGGGCCAACTCGCCCTCGAGGGCGCGCTTCTCATTGAGGTTCTGCTGGAACTCGGTCTGGCCCAGCACAGACTGGTTGTCGAAGATCTCGTATCCGACAGAGCCGGAGGTCACGAGACCCTTGCCGGCGACCAGCATGCGCGCCTCGCCCACCTCGTCGCGGCTGACGAAGATGGTCGAGCCGTCGCCCCTGGAGGAATATTTGATGCCGGCGCTGTCCAGCGCCGTGGTGACCTCGGAGGCCTCCTGCAGGTCGAGGTTGGAATACAGCAGGGCGTCAGGGGCCTGGCCGATGCGTAGCATGACCGCGACCAGCACGGCCGCGACGCCGGCGGCGACGCCCAGCACCACGGTCAGCCGACCGATCCCGAATCTCTGCAACGCCGCCGTGAAGCCGCCCACGCGTCCCGCCCCGAATACTCACGGGTCATTACAGACGCCCGCCAGGCAGAAAATGCCGGGCGCGTGGTAAATGCGGGGTTAAGACCCTTGGACGATCAGTGCTTTTTGCGCTTCTGCATGACGAAGCCGATGACCTTGGCGGCCGCCTCGAAATGTTCGCGGGGGATGGTCTCGTCGATATCGACGGCGGCGTAGAGGGCGCGGGCCAGGGGCACGTTCTCGACGATCGGGACATTGTGTTCGCGCCCAACCTCCCGGATGCGCAGGGCCAGGGCGTCGACGCCCTTGGCCACGCAGACCGGGGCCGCATCGCCGGTCTCGTAGCGCAGGGCGACGGAATAGTGGGTCGGGTTGGTGACGATGACGGTGGCCTTGGGCACGTTCTGCATCATGCGCTGTCGGCTGCGCTGGGCCCGGATCTGCCGGAGCTTGGCCTTGACGTGCGGATCACCCTCGGACTGTTTGTAGTCTTCCTTCAGCTCTTCCTTGGACATCTTCATCCGCTCGGCGAAGCGATATTTCTGCCAGAGGAAATCGGCCCCGGCGGTAAAGCCGAGGAAGACGATGGTCGAGGTCATCAGAGCGAGGGCCAGGTCGCGCGCCATCGGCAGGATCAGCGCCGGCGGCATGGCGGCCATGTTCTCGAGCTCGCGCAGGTGCGGCTTCAGCACCAGCCAGCAGATGAAGCCGACGGCCAGAAGCTTGAGAAAGGTCTTGATGAACTGGACCAGCCCGTCGGGTCCGAAAATCCGTTGGAAGCCCTTGAGCGGATTCACCTTTGACCAGTCGGGTTTCAGCTTGTCGGCGGTGAAGATCAGGCCGGACTGGGCGACATTGCCGCCGACGCCGCCGATGATGGTGGCCAGCATGACCACGCCGAGGAAGGGCGCGACGGCCCACAGGGCGATGGCGCCGATCTCGACCCCGGCTCCGGCGTCGAGGCCGCCGAGCATCGTGTGTGGGGCGGCGATGAACGGCAACAACTGCTCGGCCATCGAGGTGGCGAACCAGCCGCCGGACATCAGCACCACCGTGGCGGCCCCCGCCAGGGACAGCGCCGCGGCCACGTCCGGAGACTTGGCGACGTCGCCCTTCTTGCGTGCGTCCGCAAGTTTTCGCGGTGTCGCCTCTTCTGTCTTCGACTCGGGATCAGCGCCTTCAGCCACCGGCGTCTCCCGCGAAGATCCGGGCCAGGGCGCGGTAACGGTCGATGAAGACCGTGCCGACCACGCCCAGGCTGAGGGCGAAGACCGACAGGCCCAGCAGGATGCTGAGCGGGGCGGCGGCGAAGAAGACCTGGAACTGCGGCATGACCCGGCCAACGAGGCCCGAGGCGAGGTTGAAGATCAGGGCGAAGACCAGCAGGGGCGCGGACAGCTGGACGCCGAGCATGAAGGCGTCGCCGAGGGTGCGGATGGCCAGCTCGGCGAAGTCGCCGGTGACCAGGGGCGCCGCGGGACTGATCAGCTCATAGGAGCCGACGAGACCGGCAATGAACAGATGGTGGGTGTTGGTGGCGAAGATCAGAGTGGTGCCGAGCAGCATCAGAAATGCGGAGATGGTCGAGCCGGGCTGGGCCTGGAGTGGATTGGTGGTCTGGGCGAAGGCCAGGGTGGTCTGCAGGGCGACGATCTCGCCCGCCGTGGCGAGGGCGGTGAGGAAGGATCGCAGCAGGGCGCCGATCATCAGGCCGACGATGACCTCGCGGATGATCCACCCCGCCATGCCGCCGACCGTCGCGGGCAGGCCCGGCAGGGCGCCGGCGATCACCGGCCACAGGGCCAGGCTGACGACCAGGGCGAAGGCCAGGCGGATGCGCGGCGGCACATAGCTTTCGCCGACGCCCGGCAGCATCAGGAGGACGGCGCCAATCCGCGAGAAGATCAGCGCGCCCTGCCAGATCTGGTCCGATGTCGCGTAGGGCTCCACCTAGACACATTCCATCGGGATCACATGCCGGCGATGCGGGCCGCGATCGTCCGCATGAAGCCGCCCAGCAGCGCTCCCATCAGCGGCAGGAACAGCAGCAGGCTGACGAAGATGGCGAGGATCTTGGGGGCGTAGATCAGGGTCTGTTCCTGGATCTGGGTCAGGGCCTGAAACAGGCCGATGACCACGCCGACGACCAGGCCGACCAGCAGAACAGGCGCACACAGCTGGATCGTCAGCCACAGGGCGTCGCGCCCCACATCCATCACTTCCGCCCCGTTCATTGAAATCACGCTCCACCGAATACCGGGCAGAAAATGCCGGGAGCGTGGTTAACGGGGAGTTAGGACGCGCGAAGCCCTTGCCCGGATGCGGCGGGCGCCCCAGCTAGAACCCAGCCGCCCGAAACCTGCAGGATCCGCCATGACCGACCCCCGTCACATCCATGGCGAAGACTGCGACGGGAGCTGGCGGGAACGCGAGGCGCTGGCGCGGGCGGCAGGAACGCCTTTGCCGCGACGGGGCGGACAACGGCCGGTCAGCGACCTGCCCGGGGAGGACGAGGTGCGGGCCGCGGTGCGGACCCTGATCCGCTGGACCGGCGACGACCCCGACCGCGAAGGGTTGCTGGACACGCCCGACCGGGTCGCGCGCAGTTATCGCGAGATGTTCGCCGGCTATGACGTCGATCCTCGTGAGTATCTGGAGCGAACCTTCGAGGAGGTCGGGGGCTATGACGAACTGGTCGTGCTCAAGGACATCCGTTTCGTCAGTGTGTGCGAACACCACATGCTGCCGGTGATCGGCCGGGCCCATGTCGCCTATCTGCCGACTGATCGGGTCGTGGGCATATCAAAGCTCGCCCGGGTGGTTCGGGGCTACGCCCGGCGGCTGCAGATCCAGGAGAAGATGACCGCCGAGATCGCCCGGGCGGTCCAGGAGGTGCTGAAACCGCAGGGCGTCGGCGTGGTGATCGAGGCCGAGCACAGTTGCATGACCCTGCGCGGGGTCAATGCGCCCGGGACCAGCCTGATCACCAGCCACCTGATCGGCGTGGTGCGCGACGACGCGCGGACGCGGGAAGAGTTCCTGCGGCTGGTGCGGGGATGACGCGCCTGTCCGTGCTTGGCTCGGGCAGGAGGGCGACATGGGCCGGCTGATCGAGGAACTGGACTATCGCGCCACCGCCATGGGGCCGCTGATCCTTCGGCGGCGCTGGGTGGCGGCGATCGACGCCGATGTGATCGAGGTCATCCTCGGCGACGAGCATCTGATGTCCAGCCTGTTCACGGTCGGCGAGACCGAACTGGCCGTCCGAGGTCTGGCGGCGGCGAAGGGCGCCTCGCTGCGGGTTCTCGTGGGCGGTCTCGGGCTGGGCTACACAGCCCGCGCGGCGCTGGCCGACGATCGGGTCACATCCGTGGATGTGGTCGACGCCCTCGCCCCGGTGATCGAATGGCACGAGGCCGGACTGGTGCCGCTCGGCGAAAGCCTTGGGCAGGAACCGCGCTGCCATCTCAAGCTGGGCGACTTCTTCGGCTGGTTCGATACGTCCCGGGCCCCGGCGGACCGCTACGACGTCGTCCTGCTCGACATCGACCATTCGCCCCGCAACCTGCTCCACCCCGATCACGCGCGCTTCTATGCGGAAGAGGGGTTGCGGAGCCTGCGCGCCGGGATCGCCGGGGGCGGCGTCTTCGCCCTGTGGTCGGACGAGGGGCCGGACGCAGATTTCATCGCGGTGCTCGAGGCCGTCTTCGCCAATGTCAGCGCCGAGGTCGTCGCCTTCGACAACCCCCTGACCGGCGGGGTCTCCACCTGCACCGTCTACGTCTGCGACCGGGTCTGAAGACGCCGCGCTGACACGGCCCGGTCCTTGCGGAATTCGCCTCAGAAGAGGTGTTTTCCATGGCCTGGACCGCGATTTCGACCCGAAATGAAACAGCGCCCATCGTGCGCGGCGGGTGGCTGGACGCCCTGCGTTTCATTGTGGCCGCGCTGATCATCCTGCATCACTTCCAGGGCGCGGGTCCAATCGCCCTGGCCGAGGGGCTGCATCCGGTATTCGAGCGGGGCGGCTTCCTGCTCACCAACTTCTTCCTCATCGACAGCGGCTATGTGCTGATGCGGGTCTATGGCGGCTCGCTGGCTGAGGGCCGGATGTCGGCCGGCGACTTCTTCGCCAAACGGTTCCTGCGGGTCTGGCCCGCGCACATCATCATGGGTTTGAGCCTGGTCGCCCTTGTCGTCGGGGGGACGGCGATCGGTGTCGGACCGCGGGCCCCGGAGTGGTTCGCCTGGGACCAGCTGCCGGCGCAACTGGGGCTGGTGCAGGCCTACGGGATTCACGGCGGATACGGCTGGAACGCCCCGAGCTGGTCGATCTCGGCCCTGATCGGCTGCTATCTGGCCTTTCCGTGGATCCTGAAGGCGTTGGTGCGGTTGGGACCGTGGAGCGTGCTGGCGCTGGGCGTCGGCCTGTATCTGGTCGCCAACCAGCTGACCTGGAGCCTGCTGGGTTATCCCGTCTATCAGATGCCGATGGGCTTCGGCTTCATCCGCGCCCTGCCGCTGTTCCTCCTGGGCATGGCCCTGGCGTGGTTCGCGCAGAAGGTCTGGATCGCGCCGAAGCTGGCCGGCTGGGCCGGGATCGGCGCCGCCCTGATGCTGGCCTTCGTGCAGTATTTCGACAAACACGCCCTGATCTCGCTGGCCTGTATCTCGACCATCATCCTGGCGGCCGGCGCGGTGCCCACGCCGCGGCCCTCGAAATGGGTGGAGAAGGCGGCGCAGGTCTCGTTCTCGATGTTCATCACCAATGAGGTGATCCGCATCGCCTGGTTCGGCGTGGTCAATGTCCTGATCGCCAAATTCGCACTGCCCATCGCCGCCCAGTGGGCGCTGTGGGGGATGGGCTTACTGGCGGCCTTCGCCTTCGCCTTCCTGTTCCATGTGCTGATCGACACGCCGATACAGAACCGCATCCGCGTCTGGCTCAAGGGGCGGTCGCGCCCGCGCCGGACGATCGTGACCCAGCCGGTGGCGTCGCTGGAGGGCTGAAGCCCCGGATCTCCCGATCAGGGGAGGATGCCGGCCGTCAGATCGGCATCCGCATGATCTCCTGATAGGCCTGGATCACCTGATCGCGGACGGCCATGACGGTCTCCAGCGAGGCCTCCGCCGAGGAGACGGCGGTGACTACGTCGATCAGACTGCCCTGCCCCTGAACGGCCGAGGCCATCTGGGTTTCGGCGGCGCGCGAGGACTGGGTCATGTCGCCCATGACGCTGGTCAGCATGTCGGCGAAGCCGGACTGGCCGACGCCCGCAGTCGGTGCGGCGGGCATTTCCGTGCCCTGGATCGCCGAATAGGCTCGCGCCGCCGCCAAGGGGTTCATGGCCTAAATCCTATTTCTTCAGCAGATCGAGGGTGCGGGCGTCCATCGCCCGCGCGGTCTCGATGACATTGAGGTTGGCCTCGTAGGCGCGTTGGGCCTCGCGCATATCCATGGCCTCGACCAGGGTGTCGACATTGGGCCGCAACACATAGCCTTCGGCGTTGGCGGCCGGATGGCTGGGATCGTATTCGGAGCGGAAGTCGCCCTGGTCGACACGCACCTCCGCGAGCGCCACACCGGTCGCGCCGTTGATCTCGCGCGCCTGAAAGACAGCGATCTGGCGGCGGTAAGGCTGGCCGCCGGCGACCGGCGAGGTCGACTGGGCGTTGGCGATGTTCTCTGCGATGATCCGCATGCGCGACTGCTGGGCCTGCAGGGCGCTGGCGGCCACAGCCATGGCCGAGTTGCGGGGCGGGATCGGGTCGGGCATCGGCTAATCCTCGATCAACGGCCGGGGGCGCGGGCCGCCATGCGCAGCATCTGCATGGATTTCTGGTAGAAGCCGATGGCCGCGTCATAGGCCATGCGGCTCTCGGCCATCTTGAGCATCTGTTCCTCGACCACGACCGAATTGCCGTCGAGCGTGGTCTCCGAATCGGGCGCGGATCGGGTCTCGAATCGGGCCGTCGCGCCGGCCGGGGCGATATGCATGGCGCTGGTGCGAACCATACGGACCCCGCCTCCCCCCTCCGCGAGCGCACGGGCGAAATCGGTCGGCTGGTTCAGGTCGCGGCTGGCGTAGCCCGGCGTGTCCGCATTGGCGACATTCTGGGCGATGACGCGCTGGCGCTCGTCCAACCAGGACAGGCGGCCCTTGATCTGGCTGAGCAGCGGCAGGTCGGTGAAGCCCACGTCAGGCGCTCCCGGGCGCGGATCGCCCCTTCGAGATGGGCAGAAACTGCCGCCTGCATGGTTAACGGGGGGTTATCTCAATGTGGCGTTAACCATGTCGGGCGAAGTCTGCCGCATGAATTTCCTCGACCTCGCCCGGGCGATCTTCGCCCTTGCCTTCACCCTCGGGATCATCGGCCTGGCCGCCTGGGCCTCGCGCCGATACCTGCCGCAGTTGCTGGCCCGGATCAGCGCCGAGCGCGGCGAACGGCGGATGACCGTGGTCGAGACCCTGGTGCTGGACCCCGCGCGGCGACTGGTGCTGGTCAGGATCGACGACGAAGAGCGGCTGCTGATTCTCGGCGAAGGCCGCGAACTGATCGAACCGCGCGGGCCGGAGGAAGCGAAGTGAGCCTCAAGGGCGTCTTCGTCCTCCCCTCTCGCGCCGAGCTTAAGCGCGCGGCGATCCTGTCGCTGATCACCACCGGCTTCTGCCTGCTATGGCCTTTGGCCGCCCTGGCCCAGGACCTGGCGGCGGCGGGCGGGCCTGGAGCGGCCATCAATGTCGACCTCGGCACCGGCTCAGGCCTGACCGAACGGGTGGTGCAGTTGGTCGGATTGATGACCGTGCTGTCTCTGGCCCCGTCGATCGTGATCATGACGACCAGCTTCGTCCGGATCATTGTGGTGCTGTCGCTGCTGCGCACGGCGCTGGGGATGCAGCAGTCGCCGCCCAACGCTGTACTGGTGTCCCTCGCCCTGTTCCTGAGCGCCATCGTCATGGCCCCGACCTGGCAGGACGCCTATGATTCGGGCATCCGACCCCTGCTGGATCAGCAAATGGAGCTGCCCCAGGCCTTCGATGCGGCGTCGGAACCTGTGAAGACTTTCATGCTCGGCCAGGTCGACCAGGACGACCTGGCGCTGTTCGTCCGGCTGTCCCAGCTGGAGGCCCCGACGGCGACCGCCGACCTGCCCCTCAGAGTGGTCACTCCGGCCTTCATGATCAGTGAGTTGAAGCGCGCGTTCGAAATCGGATTTCTCCTTTTCGTTCCGTTCCTTGTGATAGATCTGGTGGTCGCCAGCGTACTCATGTCCATGGGTATGATGATGCTGCCCCCAGTGGTGATTTCCCTGCCCTTCAAACTGATCTTTTTCGTGCTCGTGGACGGCTGGAGACTGGTCGCCGGAAGCCTGGTCGAGAGCTTCCAGAGAGCGTCCGGTAGCGGATAAATCCCCACCCCGTGGGGGTTACAGCGGCGAAGTCGCTTGCCAAGGGAAGAAAAAGCGGCGTCAATCCGTCCGTCATCGCCCCTGAATCGGGGCGAGCTCACATCGGGAAACGACCCATATGACCACCCAAGCAGAACTCATCGCCTCCGTCGCCAAGGACGCCGGTGTCAGCCAGGCCGACGCCGGTCGCATGCTCGACGCCCTCGTAAAGAACATCCACAAGTCGCTGACCGGTGGCGGCGACGTGCGCATCTCGAACCTCGGCGTGTTCGACACCGCCGCCCGCGCCGCCCGTGAAGGCCGCAACCCGGCCACCGGCGCGACCATCAAGATCGCCGCCTCGAAGGCCGTGCGCTTCCGCGTTTCGAAGCCGCTCAAGGATGCGGTGAACAAGTAAGTCCCTTTCCCCTCTTTCGGGGGGATGCCTTACGCAGGACGGGCGGGCGCCGCGGGTCGGTTCCCGCCCGTTTTCGTTCGGAGCTCGGCCTTCATGGCCGCGACCCAACCGGCGAAGGTGTCGGCCGAGGCGGCAAGACCGGCAAAGTCGCCCGGAGACGCGCCGCCGCCCACGCCGTCGTCCAGTGCGATCGACAGGGCGGACTTCGCCCGCGCCCCCGCCACGAACGGCCGATAGTTGCGCGACAGCCGGGTCAGGGCCGCATTGTCAGTGCCCAGCGAATAGCCGACGCCAGCGCGGATCAGCCGGGCCTCCTCGGAAACGGTCAGGGCCGCAGGATTGCGGAAGCGCTCGCCCAGCAGGGCCTCATAGAGGGGAGCCGCCAGCGCCCAGTTTCGCTGTTTCCAGAACACTTCGGCGCGGACTTCGCGGGCCTCGGGCGAGGTGTCCGTGCCCAGCACCTCCAGCGCATGGTCGAAACGGCCCAGATCCATCAGCGCCCGGCCCTCCAGCGCGCGGCGCTCAATGTTCAGGGCGGAGGGAAGGATGGTGGTGCGGGAGCTCCAGATGGCCTGCAGCGCCGGCTCCGGCTGGCGGTCCATCAGATAGATGGCGGCGAGATCGGTCGCGACCTGGGCCTTGGCCACGCCCTCAAGCCGGTTCTCGACCTGGTATTTCAGTAGTTCAGCGGCCTGGTCCAGCAGGTCGACATCGACCAGACGGCGCGACAGGCGGCGCACCATCTCGTCGCCGTCCGCGCCGATGGGGGTCAGTTCGCGAAAGTCGTAGAACAGGCCCAGCGCCTGCACGGGCTGAAGGCCGTCGGCCCCACCCTCAAGGAACAGCATGCGGAAGGCGGCGCCCAGATCGGCCTGGATGTCGGCGGCGCCCTCGAGACGGTTCAGATTGGGCCCGGCCCCCTTCAGGGCGGTCAGGGCCTCGCGATACAGTCCCTGCGACAGATAGAGCTGGCCCAGTTGGCGGATGACGGCCAGTTCGGTGGCGTCGCCACGCCAGCGCCAGCGCAGGCCCTCGAGGTCCTTGGCCGCCGCATCGGCCTTCATCGTCCCCTTGGCCAGGGATAGACGGACCACGCCCAGTTTGGCGGGGACCGAGACGGCGTCCAGCGGCGCGCGGCCGATGGCGGTATACACGGCCAGCGCACGGTCGGACTGGCCGTCCAGTTCGAACAGCTTGGCCTGCACCAGACGGGCGGTCAGCTGGTCAGCGGCGGGGGCGTTCTGGCTGAAGCTGTAGGCCAGCAGGGCGCGGGCGGCGTCGAGGTCGCCGGTCTCCAGCGCCGCCAAGGCGTGCGCGGCGCCGAAGCGCGCGCGCCAATGGGCGGGGAACTCATCCACCGCCGAAGCCCCGGCGGCGAAGGCCTGTCGGGCCGAGGCCCAGTCGCCCTGGGTTGAGGCGATATAGCCGCGCCAGACCGCCGAGGCGGGGTCTGAGGCGACGGCGGCGGAAGCGAAATCGCCCTGGGCCTCCTCCATACGGCCGATGGAGGCGCGCGCGGCGCCGCGCAGGCCGCGCAACTCCGGCTCGCCAGCCATGTTGGGGGCCTGCACGACGATGCTGTTCAGAACGCCGACGGCCTCATAGCCGAGGCCGGAACCGACGAGGAAACGAGCCAGGGCGAAGCGGGCCTCGGCCGGGGCGCGGGGATCGTCTCCGGCGGCCATCGACTCCCGGGCCGCCCCATCCTGAAGCTGGCGATAGCGGGCGGAGAAGCCGTCGTGGCCGGCCTCGGCCCACTCGGTCAGGATCAGCGCCGGGTATTTCGCCCGCCGGGGCGCGCCGTCCTCGGCCGAGGCGGCGTCGAGGGCGGCGGACGGGGGCGACAGGATCAGGCCGCCCGGCCGGCTGAGGGTGACCAGATCGCCCTCGGCCTGGATGGCGAGGTCGCTGGCCAAGGTCTCCACAGCCAATCCATGGGCCGTGGGCAGCAGGGCCAGGTCGACGGTGCGGCGGCGATCGGCGAAGCCCTTGCCGGGAGCCAGGGCGGTGACGGCGGCGAAGCGGTCGCCCGCCAGCGGATCGGTCAGCCAGACGGCCCGGGTCGCGCCGGCCATGCGAGCGACAAGGACCGGTTTCCCGTCGTCCTGACGGTCGATGGCGACGCCCTGGACGGCGACGGGCTGGCCGCCGATAGTCACGGTCCAGGTGGAGCCCTGCGCAGCCGCCGAGACGGCGAGGCCTTCGGGGGCGGCGATGCGGACCGCGACGTGATCGGGACCGGCGGTCCAGCGGGCGTCGGAGACAGGGCCCAGCTGTCCGGCCCCAGGCATGTCGAGGCGGGCGGTCGTGTCGAAGACCACCCAGACGGCCTCGCCGCGGCGGAAGACTGCGGCCCCGACCGGCGTGGACCAGGCGAAGGACAGGCGGATTTTGGCGGGCGTGGCGACGGCCGTGACCGGCACGGTCTGAGCCGGGGCAGCGGGCGTCTCGACGGGCCCAGCGACCGGGGGCGTGGCGTAGAGGTTGAGCCAGATGGCCCCGTCGGCCGAGCCGGTGCGGGCGTCCGCGCCCTCGGCCAGGGTCAGGACCAGTTCGGTGGCGCCCCGGACAGCACGGGTCTCGACCTTGTCCACGCCGCGCGGCGGATTGACCTTGAGGCGCGAGACGTCGGGCGCGGCGGTGGAGCCGATGCGGACGATGACATCGCGGCCGTCGCGGCGCACTTGGGCGCGGGCGCCGATGGCGCCGGCGAATTCGATGCGGGTGTACTCGGTGTTTGAGCCGATGCGGATCGCGACCGGGTCCAGCGGGACGGCGACGGTCTGGGCCAGCGGGGCCAAGGGCGCGAACAGCACCGCGCCCGCCGCGGCGGCGGCCACGGAGGTCTTGAGAATGCGCTTGCTGGCGGAGACCCCGGACATATGCGCGCACCGTCGCTCGACCGGCCTTTCAACGCAGTTAACGGTTGGTGACCGCCGATCCCGGCGTCCGCGACACCAAAGCGCGTTGCGGCAGGGCGCTGGCGGGCCGACATGCGGTGCGGCCCTCCTGTCAGGATCCGAACGTGACCGAACCCCCGTCCGAGCCCGCATATCCGCCGCTGAACACCCTTTCGACCGGCCTGCGCTGCCTCTGTCCGCGCTGTGGCCAGGGGCCATTGCTCAAGGGGTTTCTGACCATCCGCGAGGTCTGCCCGGCCTGCGGGCTGGACTATGGTTTCGCCGAACCGGCGGACGGCCCGGCCTTCTTCGGCATGAGTGCGGTCGGAATCGTGGGCATGGCCCTGTTCATGTGGTTCGAGTTCGCCGCCCACCCGCCGATCTGGGTGCATCTGGTCGTGACCATGCCCTTGCTGGTCATCGGCTGTCTGGCCGTTCTGCGGCCGCTCAAGGGCTGGCTGGTGTCGGAACAGTTCATCCACAAGGCCGCGCCGCCGGTGTTCGAGAGCAACGGCAAACACGGCGAAGGCTCGAAATGGCGGTAGAGCCCGCCATTTGACTTCCAGGCCGGGCCAGCGCCCCTTGCGGCCGTCCCGGGGAGGGGCGCAGCCATGGACATCGAACGCATTCTTTCGGGGCTTCTGATCCTCGTGCCCGCCGTCATCCTGGCGATGGCGGCGGTGATGATTATCAAGCGCAAACGGTGAATGGCGACCCCGGAGGGACTCGAACCCCCGACCTCTGCTTTAGGAAAGCCTTGCTCTATCCGGCTGAGCTACGGGGTCACGCAGGCTGACCTAGCGGGTGACGGGGCGGCGGGGAAGCGTCTGCGAGCTTCGCCCTTTGCGATTTTCTGATCCGGCCGCACCGGGGCTGGAACACCACCGTTCTCGATTGTGGTTAATCCGTCTTAAGATACAATATGTTGGGGTGAACAAACCCCGAATCGGGCGATGTCTGCGATTCGGTCCTGATTCGTTTCGCGCCTGTTCCGCCAGATCACGCCGCTGTGTTTACGCTCGGGAGCAATCGTCGCGGCGGTGCTTGAGGAACCCCGCGGGAACCGCCACCTTTCCAGCATCATGAGCGACCGTTCCACAGGACAGGCCCCCTCGCGCGTCGTCGCGGTTCTGGGCCCCACCAATACCGGAAAGACCCATCTGGCGGTCGAGCGGATGCTGGGCCACGCCTCGGGCATGATCGGCCTGCCGCTGCGGCTGCTGGCCCGCGAGATCTATGACCGGATCGTCAAGCGGCGCGGGGCGGCGGCCGTAGCCCTGGTCACCGGCGAGGAGAAGATCGTCCCGCCGCGCGCCGTCTATTTCGTCTGCACCGTCGAGGCCATGCCCCTGGAGCGCCAAGTCGAATTCCTGGCCGTGGACGAGATCCAGTTGGTCGCCGATCCGGAGCGGGGCCATGTCTTCACCCAGCGGCTGCTGCATGCGCGCGGCCGGTTCGAGACCATGTTCCTGGGGGCCGGGACCATGGCGCCGCTGATCCGGTCTCTGGTCGCCGATGTGGAGATCGTGTCGCGCGAACGGCTGTCGACGCTGTCCTACGCCGGCTCGAAAAAGCTGACCCGCCTGCCCGCCCGCAGCGCCATCGTCGCCTTCAGCACGGAGCAGGTCTATGCGATCGCCGAACTGATCCGGCGCCAGCGCGGCGGCGCGGCGGTGGTCATGGGCTCGCTCAGCCCGCGCACGCGCAACGCCCAGGTCGAGCTGTTCCAGTCGGGCGAGGTGGACTTTCTGGTCGCCACCGACGCCATCGGAATGGGGCTGAACATGGAGGTGGATCATGTCGCCTTCGCCGGCCTGAGGAAGTTCGACGGGCGGCGGACGCGCTGGCTGCACGCGCACGAGATCGGCCAGATCGCCGGGCGCGCGGGACGGCATGTGCGGGACGGCACCTTCGGCGTCACCGGCGAGGCGGCGGAACTGGATCGGGATCTGGTCGAACAGGTGGTCGAGCACCGGTTCGATCCGGTCGAGGGGGCCGAGTGGCGCAACGCCCGGCTGGATTTTGATGCGCTGCCCGACCTGCTGCGCTCGCTGACGGTGACGCCGGGCGTGCGCGGGTTGAACCTGACGCAACCGGCGCTGGACGAGACCCTGTTGCGCCGCCTGATCAAGGACGAGGAGGTGGCGCGGGTCGGACGGTCGCGGGGGGCCATCATGCGGCTGTGGGAGGCGTGCCAGCTGCCCGACTTCCAGAAGACCACGCTGGACGAGCACGGGCGGCTGTCGAAAGAGATTTTCCAGGCCCTGACCGGCAAGCGCGGCCGGCTGACCGCCGACTGGATCGCGCCGCGTTTCGCCGAGCTGGACCGCGATGACGGGCAGATCGACCAACTGTCAGCGCGGCTGAGCGGCGTTCGGACACTGTCCTATATCGCCAACCGGCCCGACTGGCTGGATCAGGCGCAGGGCTGGCGCGACAAGACCAAGGCGCTGGAGGAGCGGCTGTCGGACGTGCTGCACGAACGGCTGACGGCGCGATTCGTGGACCGGCGCACCACCGCCCTGATGCGGGCGCTGAACGTGACCGAAGATGCGGTCGCCGAGGTCGAGGCCGACGGCGCGGTCATCGTCGAAGGCCATGCGGTTGGGCGGCTGACTGGCGTGGACTTCCAGATCGACAAGGGATCAAGCGCGCTGGAGGACCGGGCGCTGCGCCACGCGGCACGGCAGGCGGTGACGCCCGAGATCGCACGGCGACTGGGCCGGCTGGCGGCGGACGAGGACGCGGCCTTCGCCGTGACCCCGGACGGCGCGGTGCTGTGGCGCGGCGTGGCTGCGGGCCAGGTGACGGGCGGGGACTGGTTCGCGCCACGGGTCCGGCTGCTGGGCGAGCTCGGGCCGGCGGCGGCGCGCGAGCGGGCGCAGCGGCGGCTGGAGGCCTGGCTGGCCGGTGAGGCCGGACGCGCGCTGAAGCCGCTGGCGCGGCTGAAGGCGGCGGTCGAGAGCGGGACGCTGAAGGGCCTGCCGCGCGGCATAGCCTTCCGCCTGATCGAGGCCGGCGGGGTCATCGACCGGCGCGCCGTCGAGCGCGATCTGGCCGCCCTGAGCCAGGTCGAGCGACGCACGCTGAGGACCTTCGCCGTGCGCATGGGGGCCCATTCGGTCTGGCTGCCCGGCGTGTTGAAGGCGCGAGCGCGAGCCCTGGCCCAGGCCTTCGTCGCCGGAGAGCCGTTCCGGCCGGGCGCGACGGCCCAGACCGCCCTGCCCGAGCCGCCGCCCTCGCCCCGCCTACTGTCGGCCTTCGGCCTGCGCGCGGTCGGGAAGGTCGCGGCCGGATTGGAGCTGCTGGAATCGCTGGCCGAGCGGCAGGCGGCCGGCAAGGGCGTGCTGACCGAGGCCGACCTGACGGCGCTGGGTGTCTCGCTTGATGAGGCGAAAGCTCTGACCGCGGCGCTGAAGGCCTCGCGCGAGCAGAAGCCGGACCGGGACGGCCGGCCGAAGGCGGTGAAGGATTCGCCGTTCGCCGCGCTTTCGGCCCTGACCGCGGCGCCCGCTCCGGCGCGCCCGAAACGCAAACGCTCCCGTCGCGCCCGCGCGCCCGGAACCGGCGCCGGATGAGCGAGGCCGCCTGCCGCATCGACGTCTGGCTGTGGCGAGCGCGGTTCGCGAAGACTCGTTCGCTGGCCGCCGCCATGGTCGAGCGCGGCGTGGTGCGGCTGACCCACAACGGTGTGCAGACCCGACTCGACAAGCCCGCACGCACCGTCCACCTCGGCGACACGCTGGTGTTCGCCCTCGGCGGCCGGTTGATTGATCTGACGGTAGAGGCGCTGGGCGAGCGGCGCGGTCCGGCGGACGAGGCACGCGGGCTTTACCACCTGCGGCAACCCCTCGGTTGACAGCAACCCCCGGCGGGGTCATGTGCGCTGCCCGTTCCTCCGCCATCCGATAGCGCCCCAGACCGCCCCATGACCTACATCGTCACCGACGCCTGCGTGAAATGTAAGTTCATGGACTGCGTCGAGGTCTGCCCGGTCGACTGCTTCTATGAGGGCGAGAACTTCCTCGTCATCGCGCCGGACGAATGCATCGACTGCGGCGTCTGCGAGCCGGAATGCCCGGTCGACGCCATCAAGCCCGACACCGAGGACGAGCCCGACGGCAAATGGCTGATGGTCAACGCCGACTACGCCAAGGTCTGGCCGAACATCACGGTCAAGGGCACGCCGCCGGCGGACGCCGAGACGTTCGAGCGCGAGACCGGCAAGTTCGAGAAATATTTCTCCGAA
Source organism: Brevundimonas sp. (assembly GCF_030682035.1). GTDB lineage: Bacteria > Pseudomonadota > Alphaproteobacteria > Caulobacterales > Caulobacteraceae > Brevundimonas. Next base: position 63,222 of record NZ_JAUXQZ010000036.1, read on the forward strand.
AAGCCCGGCAAGGGCAGCTGAATCGGCGGCTGGCGGATCGTCGTCGGGCGATGCTGGTCCGGTTCGGCGCGGTGCGTCTAGAGGCTGTTAACAGCCTCTAGAACGCGCTCTGCCCCGTGATCGCCCGGCCCAGGATCAAGGCGTGGACGTCGTGGGCGCCCTCATAGGTGTTGACCGTCTCGAGGTTCATGGCGTGGCGCATGACGTGCATCTCGCCCGTGATGCCGGCGCCGCCGTGCATGTCGCGGGCTTCGCGGGCGATGGCCAGCGCCTTGCCGCAGTTGTTGCGTTTCATCATCGAGATGGCCTCGGGAACCCACGCGCCCTGATCCAGCAGCCGGCCGAGAGCCAGCGCGCCCTCGAAGCCGAGGAAGATCTCGGTCTGCATGTCGGCCAGCTTCTTCTGCACCAGTTGGCGCGACGACAGCGGTCGGCCGAACAGCATCCGCTCGCCGACATAGTCGCGGGTCATGTGGAAACAGGCCTCGGCTGCGCCCATGGCCCCCCAAGCGATGCCGTAGCGGGCCTTGTTGAGGCAGGAGAACGGCCCGCGCAGGCCCTTCGCGCCCGGCAGCAGATTCTCTTCCGGCACGAAGACGTCGTTCAGGCCGATGTCGCCGGTGATGGAGGCGCGCAGGCTCAGCTTGTCGCCGATCTTGTCGGTGGTGAAGCCGTCCATGCCGCGCTCGACGATGAAACCGCGGATCACCCCCTCTTCCCCGGGAGAATTGGCCAGCTTGGCCCAGACGATGGCGAGGTCCGAGATGGGCGAGTTGGTAATCCAGTATTTGGAGCCGTTCAGCCTGTAGCCGCCCTCAACCGCGACCGCCTTCGTCTTCATGGAGGCCGGGTCGGAGCCCCCGTCGGCCTCGGTCAGGCCGAAGCAACCGACCAGTTCGCCGGCCGCCATGCGGGGCAGGAAGCGCATCTTCTGCTCTTCGGACCCGAAGGCGTAGATCGGATACATGGCCAGCGACGACTGCACGCTCATGGCCGAGCGATAGCCGCTGTCGACCGCCTCGATCTCGCGCGCGATGAGGCCATAGGCGACGTGGCTGACCGATGAGCCGCCGTACTGTTCGGGCAGCATGGCGCCGAGGAAGCCCATCTGGCCCAGTTCGGTCATGATGGCGCGGTCAAAAGTCTCGTCGCGAAAGGCCTCGACCACCCGGGGCAGCAGCTTTTCGCGAGCGTAGGAGCGGGCCGCGTCCTGGATCATCCGCTCGTCGTCGGTCAGCCGGCCCGACAGATCCAGCGGGTCGTCCCAGCGGAAGGTCTTGGCGGGAGAAGCGGAGCCGTCGGCCATGGGTGGTCTTTCCTGATCGTGGCGGGGCGCGGCGGAATCGTCTCGCGATCCGGGCCTCCCCCTGTTCTGGCGGGCGGTTTAGGCCAAAATGCTCGGGTCGGGTAGAGGGACGGCCCGGCGCAGTCTATGCTGCCGTGATGATCCGCACCTTCAATCGCCTGTTCGTTGAGCACCCGCGCGAGGTCGACGAGAGCTATTTCCACCATATGGCCGCCTCGTCGCGGTTCGGGTTCCGGCTGCTGAAGCTGGCCGGCTGCGCCTTCCTGCACAGTCTGGTGCCGGGCCTGCACAAGAGCACGGTGTCGAAAGAGGTCTGCTGCATGGCCGAGGAGGTCGGCGGCCGGGCGCGGGAGGCCCGCGAATGCCGCATGCGGGATGCCGGGGTGTGGGATCCGGGGCTTTAGAAGTGGCGAGTGGCGGGTGGCGAGTGGCGAGTAGGCGGCCGGCGGATTTCCGTGCGTCCGGCGCGCCTTCATGACGCCCGTCGAGGACGGCGCCGCTTCGCTCGCCACTCGCCACTCGCCACTCGCCACTCCCAAGGGCCCCCTCGCAGGCGTTCGCGTTCTCGACCTCAGCCGCGTGCTCGCCGGGCCGTGGGCGACGCAGATGCTGGCTGATCTCGGGGCCGAGGTGATCAAGATCGAGCGGCCCGGCCTCGGCGACGACACCCGGGCGTGGGGGCCGCCGTTCACGACGAATGCGGACGGGTCCAAGGGCGACGCCGCCTATTTCCTGTGCGCCAACCGGGGCAAGAAGTCGGTCGAACTGGACCTCGCCACGCCCGAGGGGGCGGAGATCGTCCGTGAACTAAGCAAAACCTGCGACGTGGTGGTCGAGAATTTCAAGACCGGCGGGCTGAAGAAATACGGCCTCGACCACGCGGCCCTGTCGGCGATCAATCCCAAGCTGGTCTATTGCTCGATCACCGGCTTCGGGCAGGACGGGCCTGACGCCCACCGCGCCGGCTATGACTATATGATCCAGGCCATGGGCGGGTTGATGTCGATCACCGGCCAGCCCGACGGCGCCGACGGGGCCGAGCCGATGAAGGTCGGGGTCGCGGTGGTCGACCTGTTCACCGGCCTCTACGCCTCCAACGCCATTCTGGCGGGGCTGATGCACGCGCGGGCGACCGGACAGGGCCAGCATATCGACATCGCCCTGTTCGACGTGCAGGCGGCCATGTTGGCCAATCAGGCGACCAATTTCTTTGTCTCGGGCAAGGCGCCCACGCGGATGGGTAATGCGCATCCCAACCTCGCGCCGTACCAACCCTTTCCGTGCACGGACGGAATGGTGGTGATCGCGGTCGGCAACGACGGTCAGTTCCGATCGCTGGCGGGAGCTTTGGGCGCGCCCGACCTCGGCGCCGACCCGCGCTTCCTGACCAACGCCCTGCGCATCGAGCACCGCGCGGCCATGACGGCCGAGCTGTCGGCTCTGACGGCGGGCCAGACCATGCACGGCCTGATGGCGGCGCTGGAGGCCGCGGGCGTGCCCTGCGGGCCGGTCAACACCATAGATCAGGTCTTCGACGAGCCCCAGGCGAAACACCGGGGGCTGGAGGTGACGCAGGATCGCGCCGACCTGTCCGGACCGGTGCGCACAGTAGCCTCGCCGATCCGGATGTCGGTGACGCCCGTGGCCTATGACCGCGCGCCGCCGGCGCTGGGGGCGGATACGGATGAGGTACTGGGGCCGCTGAGCACCGGGTGACGGAGTCACGGCGGATTCAGTAGGAGTTCCCCGACCAGCCAGACACCGACGGCCGCGACCACGAACAAGGCTATCGCGAGCAGCACGCCCTGCCACGCGACCGGCCGGAACCGGCGCGGCAGGCTGTTGCCCCAAAACCCGCCGGTGGCGAAGGCCGCGAAGGCCATGACGGTGCCGACTGCGCGGGTCCCGGTCTCTATTCCGGGCAGATCATCGCCTTCGTCTGTGGCGAACTCGCCCGCTTGAACGCGGGCCAGCAAGGCGCGGGCCTCCAAGATCATCGACGCCGGCGCCATCAGCCGGATGCCCAGCGCCCGCTGCATCAAGGGATCGACGGTGGTCTGGAACCGCTCGGTGACCGTCACGGCGAGGCCATGCGACGCGAGAAAGGCGGCGGCCAATTCGGCCTCATAGACGTCGGTGAAACGGGCGATCTCGCGCAGACTCATGACCGCAGCCTAGCATGGCGCAACGCCTGACATGATCAGGGTTGAACGGGATTCTCGATACGGTCCCGCTCGATCATCAAGAGCATGACACCGGGGGCCAGCACCCGCACCAGAGAGCTCAAACCGTCCCACGAGAACGCCCCGGCCGGGCCGACCCCCGAGATCACGATATCCGCAACGAAATAGGACATGTGGCCCGCCATGCCAATGAGCCACATGTTCACCGCCGGTCGTCGACGCCAGAGCCGCCAGATCGCGAGACTGTAGCCAATCAGGGCGATGGCGACCGGAATGGTCATCAGCGAGAACGACCAGCGCGGCAGGTTGGCCGGCAAAGGAGACGATCCGCCCGCGAACCACCCGACCCACGCAAGGCCGCCCCCAAGCAGAAGCAATCCAAGGACGGTGAAGGCTAGCCAGAGGAGCACCAGCCAACGCGTGACCGGGGGGATCCCAGCTCCTCTTCCTGGCCGCAAGGGCGGAGTGGTCACGACCCTACAGATCCAGCAGCGCCCGCGCCGGGTCTTCCAGCAGGTCCTTGACGCGGACGAGGAAGGTCACCGCCTCCTTGCCGTCGACAATGCGGTGGTCGTAGCTGAGAGCCAGGTACATCATCGGCCGGATCACCACCTCGCCGTTCACCGCCATGGGGCGCTGGACGATGTTGTGCATGCCCAGGATGCCCGACTGCGGCGCGTTCAGGATCGGCGTAGACATCAGCGAGCCATAGGTGCCGCCGTTGGTGATGGTGAAGGTGCCGCCTTGGAGTTGATCGAGGGTCAGGTCGCCGTCGCGGGCCGCCTTGCCGAGCGCCGCGATGCCTTTTTCGATGCCTGCCAGCGACAGCGTGTCGGCGTCGCGCAGGACCGGCACGACAAGGCCTTTCTCGGTGCCGACGGCGACGCCGATGTCATAGTGGTTCTTGTAGATGATGTCCGTCCCGTCGATCTCGGCGTTGACCGCCGGAATCTCCTTCAGGGCCGCGACCACCGCCCGGGTGAAGAAGGACATGAAGCCCAGCTTGACGCCGTGGGCCTTTTCGAAGGCGTCCTTGTACTGGGTGCGCAGGGCCATGACATTGGTCATGTCCACCTCGTTGAAGGTGGTCAGCTGGGCGGCGGTGTTCTGCGATTCCTTGAGCCGGCGGGCGATGGTCTGGCGCAGCCGGGTCATCTTGACCCGCTCCTCACGCGGCTGGTCGGCGCGCGGGGCAGCGGGCGCGGCGAGCGGGGCCGGGGCAGAGACGGCGGGAGCGGATGGGGCCGCGGAAATGGCGTTCAGGGCGTCGGCCTTGGTGATATTGCCCTTGGGGCCGGTGGCGGCGATGGCCTGGGGATCGAGGTCGTTCTCGGTCACCACGCGCTGGACGGCGGGCGACAGGTGCGGGGCTTCCGAGGGGGCCGGAGCGGTGGCGGCGGGTTCAGGGGCCGGAGCGGCGGCGGGGGCGTCGCTCGAGGCCGCGATGCTGCCGATCTGCTGGCCGGGGGTGACGGTCGAACCCGCTTCGGCGGGGATGGTCAGCACGCCGGGGGCGGGGGCGGCGGCGACGCCTTCGCTGACCACCCCCAGCACGGCGCCGGGGACGACGGTCGCGCCGTCGGGGGCCTTGATCTCGGACAGGACGCCGTTGGCGGGCGACACGACCTCGAGTGAGACCTTGTCGGTTTCCAGCTCGACCAGGACCTCGTCCTTCTTCACGGCGTCGCCGGCCTTCTTCGTCCACTTGCCGATGGTGGCTTCGGTGACGGATTCGCCGAGGGCGGGGGTCAGGATGTCGGCCATGGTCGGGTCCAGGTCTCGTTCGGTCAGGTTTGGCAGGGTCGGGTGCGGGGTGTCAGGCGAAGGCGTCGGTCAGGAAGGCGTCGAGTTCTTTCAGGTGCCTGCTCATCAGGCCCGCGGCGGTCGAGGCGGAGGCCGGGCGGCCGACGTAGCGGGCGCGTTTGGATTTCACCGACAGCTTCTCCAGCGTCAACTCCAGCCACGGATCGACGAAGGTCCAGCCGCCCATGTTCTTGGGCTCTTCCTGGCACCAGATCAGTTCGGCGTCGGGGAAGCGGGCCAGTTCGGTCATCAGCGACTTCATCGGCCACGGGTAGAACTGTTCCAGACGCATCAGATAGACGTCGTCGACCCCATCGCGCTCGCGACGCTCCAGCAGGTCGTAATAGACCTTGCCCGAGCACAGGACGACGCGGCGAATATCCTTGTCCGCCTTGATCTTCACGCCGGCGACTTCGGGCCGGGTCTGGGCGTCGTCGTGCAGCACGCGGTGGAATGAGCTGCCCTCGGCCATGTCGGCGATCGTCGAGACCGCCTTCTTGTGCCGCAGCAGGCTCTTGGGCGTCATGATGATCAGCGGCTTGCGGAACGGCCGGTGCATCTGGCGGCGCAGGATGTGGAAATAGTTGGCCGGCGTCGAGCAGTTGGCGACCTGGATGTTGTCCTCGGCGCACTGTTGCAGGAAGCGCTCGAGGCGGGCGGAAGAGTGCTCCGGTCCCTGACCCTCGTAGCCATGCGGCAGCAGCATGGTCAGGCCGCACATACGCAGCCATTTGCGCTCGCCCGAGGTGATGAACTGGTCGATCACGACCTGGGCGCCGTTCACGAAGTCGCCGAACTGGGCTTCCCACATCACCAGGGTGTTGGGGTCGGTCAGGGCGTAGCCGTATTCGAAGCCCAGCACCGCCTCTTCCGACAGGGCCGAGTCGATGACCTCGAACTCGGCCTGGCCGTCGCGGATGTTGTTCAGAGGGACGTAGCGTTCCTCGGTGGTCTGGTCGACGATGCCCGAGTGGCGCTGCGAGAAGGTGCCGCGGACGGAATCCTGACCCGACAGCCGGACCGGAAAGCCCTCGTCCAGCAGCGAGCCAAAGGCCAGGCTCTCGGCCGTGGACCAGTCGATGTTCTGGCCCGAGGTGATCATTTCGCGGCGGCCGTCGATGACGCGTTTCAGCGTCTTGTGGACGTCCACGGCGTTGGGGATGGTCGTCAGCTTGTGGCCCAGGTCCGCCAGCTTCGCCGCCGGGACCGAGGTTTCGCCGCGGCGCTCGTCGCCCTCGGGCAGGCCGATGCCCTGCCACTGGCCGTCCATCCAGTCGGCTTTGCTGGCTTCGAACGCCTTGCCGGCGTCGAACTCGGCGTCGAGGTAGGCTTCGAACCGGGCGACCTCGGCATCGACGGCGGCTTGATCGATGACCCCCTCGGCGACCAGACGCCTGGAATAGATCTCGCGCGTCGACGGCAGGGCGCGGATCTTGGAATACATCAGCGGCTGGGTGAAGGTCGGATCGTCGCCCTCGTTGTGGCCGAAGCGACGGTAGCAGAACATGTCCACCACCACGTCCTTGTGGAATTTCTGGCGGAACTCGGTGGCCACCTTGGCGGCGAAGACGACGGCTTCCGGATCGTCGCCGTTGACGTGGAAGATCGGGGCCTGGACCATCAGGGCCACGTCCGAGGGGTAGGGCGAGGACCGGCTGTTGCGCGGGCTCGTCGTGAAGCCGATCTGGTTGTTGACGACGAAATGCATCGTCCCGCCGGTGCGGTAGCCCTTCAGCCCCATCAAGGCGAAGCATTCGGCCACCACGCCCTGGCCGGCGAAGGCGGCGTCGCCGTGGATCAGCAGGGGCATGACCTTGGAGCGGTCCAGCGCATTCTGCTCGGCCGGGTGGCCAGCCCCGGCCGCATTGGCTTCGCGGATGTCGAAGGCCTGTTTCGCCCGCGCCTTGCCCAGCACGACCGGGTTGACGATCTCGAGGTGCGACGGGTTGGCGGTCAGGGACAGGTGGACGTTGTTGCCGTCGAACGACCGGTCCGACGAGGCGCCCATGTGATATTTGACGTCGCCCGAACCCTCAATGTCCGAAGGCACGGTCGAGCCGCCCTGGAACTCGTGGAAGATGGCGCGATAGGGCTTGCCCATCACGGCGGCGAGCGTGTTCAGCCGGCCGCGGTGAGCCATGCCGAAGACCACCTCATCGACGCCCAGCGCGCCGCCGCGCTTGATGATCTGCTCCAGCGCCGGAACCATGGCTTCGCCGCCGTCGAGGCCGAACCGCTTGGTGCCCGGGAACCGCTTGTGGAGGAAGCGTTCGAAGCCCTCGGCCTCGATCAGCTTGTTCAGAATGGCCAGCTTGCCCTCGCGGGTGAAGCCGTTCTGCGCGAACTTGTCCGACCCTTCGAAGCGCGCCTGCAGCCAGTTTTTCTCGTCGGGCTCGGCGATATGCATGAACTGGATGCCCAGCGTGCCGCAATAGGTGCGCTTGAGCAGGGCCAGGACCTGACGGATGGAGCCGACCTGGAAGCCGAGAACGCCATCGAGGAAGATCGGGCGGTCGAGGTCGGCCTCGCTGAAGCCGTAGAATTCCGGGGTCAGTTCCGGATTGCTGGTCGGCTGCTCGATGCCCAGCGGATCGAGATTGGCCTGCAGGTGACCGCGCACGCGGTAGCTGCGGATCAGCATCAGGGCGCGGATCGAATCGTGGGCGGCAGCGCGGACGGCCTCGGCCGAGACGGCGGCCTCCGGTGCGGACGCGGGGGCCTGGGCCGGCGCCAGAGCGCCCGGCTTCTTCGGATCAGGCTTGGGGGCGGGCCAGCGGCCGTCAAACACCCCGGTCGCCTCGGTCGCCTCGGTCGCGACCGTCCGACCCCACGCCCCGGCGGCGCCCGCGGCCTTCACGCTCTCGGCGTTGTCGCGCAACTGGTCGAAGAAGGCACGCCACTCGTCGGAAACGGAGGCCGGATCAGCCGCCCATCTCTCGTGCAGGTCCTCGATGTACGAGGCGTTGGAGCCATACAGGAAGCTGGTCTCGGCAAAGACCTGATTCAGCCGACCGGCATCGTCCGCCATTGTTCTCGTCGCGTCCCTTGGGCGGTGCGCGCACGCCTGTGCGCAACCGACGCCGTTGATATAGGCGCTGTTTCCTTATGGGTCATGACCGAATGGGGGCGAAACCTCAAAAAACCCTCTCCCACAGGGAGAGGGAGGGACCCGCCGCGCAGCGGCGGGAGGGTGAGGGGTTGCGGCGCCGATCGCGTCGAACACCGAACCCCCTCACCCCTGCCCCTCTCCCCACGGGAGAGGGGTTTTGAACAATCAGCCCTTGAGGACTTCGACCAGGGTCGCCCCCAGACGCGCCGGCGAGGGCGAGACGCGGATGCCGGCGGCCTGCATGGCGGCGATCTTGGACTCGGCATCGCCCTTGCCGCCCGAGACCACGGCGCCGGCATGGCCCATGGTGCGGCCCTTGGGCGCGGTGAGACCGGCGATGAAGCCGACCATCGGCTTGGAGCGCCCCTTCTTCGCCTCGTCGATCAGGAACTGGGCCGCGTCTTCCTCGGCCCCGCCGCCGATCTCGCCGATCATGACGATGGACTTCGTCTCGGGATCGGCGAGGAACAGCTCCAGCACATCGATGAACTCGGTGCCCTTGACCGGGTCGCCGCCGATGCCGACCGCCGTGGTCTGGCCCAGGCCCTCGTTCGTCGTCTGGAACACCGCCTCATAGGTCAGGGTGCCCGAGCGCGAGACGATGCCGACATTGCCCTTCTTGAAGATAGAGCCCGGCATGATGCCGATCTTGCACTCTTCCGGGGTCAGGATGCCGGGGCAGTTGGGGCCCAGCAGGCGCGAGTTCGACCGGTCCAGCCGCGCCTTGACCCGCACCATGTCCAGCACCGGAATGCCCTCGGTGATGCAGGTGATGAAGGGGACCTCGGCCTCGATGGCCTCGATGATGGCGTCGGCGGCGCCCGCGGGCGGGACATAGATCACCGAGGCGGTCGCGCCGGTGGCCTCTTTGGCTTCGGCGACCGAGGCGAAGATCGGCAGGGTCTCGCCCTCCGACCCGGTCCAGTTCGTGCCGCCCTTGGCCGGATGCACGCCGCCGACCATCCGCGTGCCGTAGTAGCGCAGCGCCTGTTCGGTATGGAAGGTCCCGGTCTTGCCGGTCAGGCCCTGGACGATGACCTTGGTGTTCTTGTCGACGAGGATGGACATGGGGCGCTTTCAGTGCGTCGGAGAAATCGTGGCGTCGGGATTTACGCTGAAATGGACGATCATCGGCGGGCCCGCGCCCTGCCTCACCTGGACGGCGTACAGCCTGCCGCGTGATCGGGCCGCGGCGATCAACTCGGTGCCGCTGACATCGACCAGATCAAGGTGTGGCGCGAGCCCTTCAGCCCCTGCGCTATAGATCCAGGTCGAGTTGCCCCGAGCCGTCCGGCCGGGCTCGAAGCCGGTCCAGGCGCTCATCCTGTCCCGCAGGTCCTCCAGCGTAGCCCCGCCGGCAACCGTGCAAACCGGCGCCAGGATGCCTTGCTCCGGAACGAAGCCGGTCAGCAAGCTTTCAACAGGCGGCGCTCCTGTCGCGGGATCGCCCAGCAGCCTCAAATCCAAGTTCGTGGGGACAAGCGCGCCGGGGTACACGTCCCAGCCCGCCGCCTCCGCGGCGGCAAGCACCTGCTCAGGCTCTCCGCCCGTTTCGAGGCAGAATCGCTTGAAGTTTTCAAATGTCTGGGCCGTCGCGGGTGCGGCGACCGAAGCCGCCACAAGCGCGAGCGCGAGGAGCAGGCCGACCCGCATCACCCGACCGCCGCGACGATCTTCTGGGCCGCGTCGTCGAGGTCGTCGGCCGCCGTGATGGCCAGACCCGAGTCATTAAGGATGCGCTTGCCCTCGACGACATTGGTGCCTTCGAGGCGGACGACCAGCGGCACCTTCAGGCCCACTTCCTTCACCGCCGCGACCACGCCCTCGGCGATGACGTCGCAGCGCATGATGCCGCCGAAGATGTTCACCAGAATGCCTTGCACGGCGGGGTCGGCGGTGATGATCTTGAAGGCCGCCGCGACCTTTTCCTTCGACGCGCCGCCGCCGACGTCGCAGAAGTTGGCGGGCTCTTTTCCGTACAGTTTGATGATGTCCATCGTCGCCATGGCCAGGCCGGCGCCGTTGACCATGCAGCCGATATTGCCGTCCAGCGCCACATAGGCGAGGTCCCACTCGGACGCCTCGATCTCCTTGGCGTCTTCCTCGGTCTCGTCGCGCAGCGCCTTCATGTCGTCGTGGCGGAACAGGGCGTTGCCGTCGAAGCTGACCTTGGCGTCCAGCACCCGCAGCCGGCCGTCCTTCATCACGATGAGCGGATTGACCTCCAGCATCGACATGTCGGTGTCGACGAAGGCCTTGTAGAGGATGGGGAACAGGGTCTTGCCGTCTTCGGCCGCCGCGTCCGTCAGGCCAAAGGCGGTGTTGAGTTCGGTCACGTTGCCGGGCGTCACGCCGGCTTCCGGATCGATGTCGATGGTCAGGATTTTCTCGGGCGTGTCGTGGGCGACCGCCTCGATGTCCATGCCGCCCTCGGTCGAGACCACGAAGGAGACGCGGCCGGTGGAGCGATCGACCAGCAGCGAGCAATAGAGTTCGCGTTCGATGTCGGCGCCGTCCTCGATATAGAGGCGGTTGACCTGTTTCCCGGCCGGGCCGGTCTGGGCGGTGACAAGCGTATTGCCCAGCATCTCTTTGGCGTTCTTGACCACGTCCTCGATCGAGAAGGCCAGGCGGACGCCGCCCTTGGCGTCGGGCCCGAGTTCCTTGAACTTGCCCTTGCCGCGGCCGCCGGCGTGGATCTGCGACTTCACCACATACAGGGGTCCGGGCAGTTGCTTCGCCGCGGCTTCGGCCTGATCCGCCGAGGTGATCGCGACTCCGTCGGCGACCGGTGCGCCGAAGCCTTTCAGGACCTGTTTGGCCTGGTATTCGTGGATGTTCATGGAGGAGGCGCCGCCGGACTGTGGGAGGAGTTGCGGCGCTTATAGACAGGCGAGTGGCGAGTGGCGAGTGGCGAGTGGCGAGTGGCGAGGAAATGTCGCCCGGTTTCCGCCTCACCCTATGGCTCGCCACTCATCACTCGCCACTCGCCACTTTCCTAGTCCACCCAGTCCCGCTTCAGGCTCCGCGCCGCGATGATCAGCAGGAGGGCGGCCAGGGCGTAGAACCACTGCCCGACGTACAGCGAATAGCGCAGGGCCTCGTCGCCGAAGCGCGGCGTCAGATAGTCGGACACGGCGCCGAGCAGATAGATGCCCAGGCCGATGCCGACCAGATTGTTGATCAACAGGAAGCTGGCCGAGGCGGTTGAACGCATATGCGCCGGGACCAGGTGCTGGATCGCGGTGACGACCGGACCCAGCCAGGCCAGGCTGAGCGCCTGCGGGACCAGGAACAGGGCGAAGGCCACCCATTTTCCGGCGACCTCCATCCCCAGGATGTCAAAGGTCCGGTCCGGCACATTCATGGCCAGCCAGAACATCGGCACGGCGATGACGAAGCCGATGGCCGGGATCAGCGGATAGGCCGCCTTGTTGACCCCCTTGCCCAGTTTGTCGGCCAGCCAGCCGCCGAACCAGATGCCGGCGGTGCCGCCGATGAAGGCGATGCCGGCGATGTACAGCGCCCGGTCCACCCCCTCCATGCCCATCGAACGCTGGAAGAAGCTGGGCAACCAGAACGCCGCGCCGTAGCCGTAGACCGAGGAACAGGCCGCGCCGAAGGCGAGGAACCAGAAGCTGGGCTTCTTCAGCAGCACGCCCCAAACCTCGCCGAAACCGGCGGCCTTGGTCGGGACGTGGGCGGCCTCTGGCGCGCCGTCCGACGCGGTGCGATCAAAGCCGCCCCGGACCGGGTCCTTGACGGTGAATTTGAGCAGCGGGAACAGCAGGACGCCGACCCCGCCCACGACCATGAAGGCGATGCGCCAGTTGATGTGTTCCGCCAGCAAGCCGCCGAACAGATAGCCCAGGGCCGTGCCGATGGGCACGCCGAAGGAATAGAAGGCCAAGGCCCGAGCCCGCTGCGATTTCGGGAAATAGTCCGCCACCAGGGAATAGGACGGGGCCACGCCGCCGGCCTCGCCGACGCCGACGCCCATGCGTGCGCCGAACAGGGTCCAGAAGCCGGTCGAGAAACCGCAAAGGGCGGTGAACCCGCTCCACACCGCCAGCGACACGCCCACGATCGAAACCCGGCTGACGCGGTCCGCCAGCCACGCGATGGGAATGGCGAGAGTCGAATAGACGACGGCGAAGGCCGGCCCGCCCAGCAGACCCAGCTGGCTGTCGGTGAAATTCAGCTCGGCCTTGATGTAGGGCAGCAGGATGGCGAGGATCTGCCGATCGATGAAGTTGAAGGTGTAAACCACCATCAGCAGCGCCAGCACATAGGCGCGATAGCCCCGGTCGGCGGCGGGTCCGATGCCCTGCTCCGTCATGCTCATGGCGTTTTCCCTCGACCTAGTCTTCTTGTTTGACGGAACGGTAGCCTTGCTTTGAAGCTGCGCCAAAGAAAAAGGGCGGCGGCTCAGGTGAACCACCGCCCTGGATCAGATGCGATCAGGCTTCAGGCGCCTTTCCGCGGGATCAGAACTTGACCTGCAGCGAGGCGGTCACGGTCTGCGGCGGGCCGTAGTAGCCGATGATCGAGTTGTTGAAGAGCGCGCCGGGGAAGTTGTAGCCACCCACCCGGTACTCTTCGTCGGTCAGGTTCTTGCCGTAGAGCCCGACGGTGAAGCGGTCGCTAGGGTCGGTCCAGACGATCGACAGATCGACCAGTGAATAGGCTTTCTGGTCCAGGAGCGGGTTCGGGAATTCGAACAGGCTGAAGTCACCGCGGTAGCTGACCGACGGCGTCACCGCCAGCTGGCCGCCGCCGACGTCGCCGAGCCAGGTCAGGCCGAGGTAGCCTGTCCATTCAGGAGCGTTCTGCAGAACGACCTGGCTGGAGATGTCCTCAAACGTCCTCGTGGTAAGATTGTAGCGAAGGAACTCGTCGAACTCCGAATTCAGATAACCGACCGCAAAGTTGGCCGTGAGGTTGTCGAGGATGCGCAGCTGGCCCTCGAACTCGGCGCCGTAGAAGGTCGACGATCCGACGTTGTCGACAAAGCTCGCGATGCCGGCGCCGGCGGGCACCTGGGTCGTGACCTGCTGGTCCTGATACTCATTGTAGAAGACCGAAGCGGCGAACGTCAGACGATCGAGCGCGCCCTTAAGGCCGATCTCATAGGAGTCGACCGTTTCCGGGTCATAGCCGTTGACTGTGTTTGGAGTGAGAAAGGCGTCGCCGCGCATGTCGAAGCCGCCGGACTTGAAGCCCTGCGAGTAGGAGGCGTAGGTCGTCATGTCGTCCGTCAAGTCGTAGGACAGGGCGATGCGCGGCGTGAACTGGGTGAAGTCCTTCGAGGCGGTGTAGTTGGTCCGCACGAGCAGCGGCGCCCGGGGCGTTCCTCCGAGGATCGGGCTGCGGGTCGCGCCGAGGTAGTTGGCCCGGAACACCGTTCCCCGCTTGTCGTCCAGCGTATAGCGCATGCCGATGCCGAGATGCAGGCGGTCGGTCAGGTCGAGGTTGGCATCGGCGAAACCGGCCCAGCTCTCGGTGTCCACCTGGCCCGTGGTGCCAATCACGATGCCCGCGCCGCCGAGAACGGTGTCGAAGGCGCCTTCGGCATGGCCATCCAGATAGAAGAAGCCGGCCACGCCCTGGATCCGGTCGTAGTCGAACAGGAACTGGAACTCCTGGGTCAGCTGATCATCGGCGTAGTAGGCCGGGATGTCGAGCGTCGGGGCGGGGGTGTTGTCGAAGTCGATCACCGTGTCGGTGTCGCCCTCGCGCCATGCGGTGATCGACTTGAAGGTCCAGTTGTCATTGAGCTCGAGCCGAATCGTCGCCGAGGCGCCCTGGCTCGTCACCGAGTTTTCGTCTCCGATGCCGGCAAACGTGTCGTAGACGCTTGGCTGAATGCCGGCTCCAACTCCAACGCCGGCCACTTCGCGGTGGCCATGGCGGGGATTGGAGTCGTCCTGCACCCGGTCATAGGCCAGCCGGATCGACATGTCTTCGCGGGGCTCCCACTCGGCGCTCAGGCGGCCGGCGAGAACATCCTTGTTGTAGTGTTCGGCGCCGGTGTTGAGGTTGGTGCCGTAGCCATCGCGCTGATATGAGGCGATTGCGCCGCCGACGCGGAAATTGTCTGCCAGCGGAATGCTGCCGACGGCCATCAGGTCGATCTGGTTGTAGCTGCCGTATGCGCCACGCAGGGTCAGCTCGGGATCGCTCGACAGGGTGTTGGTGACATATTTGATCGCGCCGCCGACCGTGTTCCGGCCGTACAGCGAACCTTGCGGGCCGCGCAGCACCTCGATGCGCTGCACATCATAGATGTCCAGCACGGCGCCCTGCGGGCGGGCGACATAGACGTCGTCGACGTACAGGCCAACGCCGGGCTCGAAGCCCCACAGCGGATCCTGCTGGCCAATGCCGCGGATGAAGGAGATCAGGGTCGAGTTCGAACCGCGGGCGACCTGGACGGTGGCGTTCGGGGTCTGCTGCTGCAGGGCGGTGATGTCCGAGGCGCCGGTCTGTTCCAGGCGCTCTTCGCTGATGGCCGAGACCGAGATCGGCACATCCTTCAGAAGTTCGTCGCGACGGCGGGCGGTGACGACGACGTCATCGAGCGAAGAGGCTCCGTCCTGCGGCGCGGCGTTCTGGGCCATGGCGAAGGAGGAGAGCGCGCTCCAGGCGGCTCCGGCAAGCAATGCGGTCTTTACGTAGCGGTTCATAGTAGCCCCAGTCCTGTGATTTCCAGCCCGATGACGCAATTTATTCAGCGTTCAATGATTTTCAGAACGTAATTGTTTTCCGCCGCCTGTCAAACGGTGCAGCTTCCCTGACGTCACCGGCGGCCTGACCTGTGGCGCCGTTGCACAGGCAGGGCGATGCGGCCTAGCTTCGGCGTCATGACCAAGCTCGACGCGCCGACCGCAAAACGAGGCCGCCCGCCCAAGGCCAAGGCCGCCGGCGCCGCGGATACGCGGGATCTGATCCTTGATGCAGCTGAGGATCTGTTCTCCAAGCACGGTTTCTATGGCGTCACGATCCGCGAAGTGGCGCGTGAGGCGGGCGTGGATACGGCGCTGGTCCACTATTATTTTGGAGCCAAGCGTGGGCTGTTCGACGCGGTCTTCCTGCGGCGGGCCGAGGTCTGGAACAACGAGCGGGTCGACGCGATCAACCGCTACGCCGCCGAAATGGGCGAGGGGATGACGCTGGAAGGCCTGTTCGAGGCGTTTCTCCGGCCGCCGTTCCAGTGGTCGATGAAGGGCGGGCCGGGCTGGAAGCATTATTCGGCGCTGGTGGCCCAGACCAATGCCAATCCGACCTTCGGCGGCGAGACCATGGCCCGCTACTATGATCCGGCGATCCGACGGCTGATCGAACTGATCAAGCGGGTCCTGCCGGACGCCCGCGAAGTCGATCTTTACTGGGCGTACCATAACCTTTCGGGGGCGCTGACGCTGACGCTGGGCGAGACGGGGCGGCTGGACCGGCTGTCGGGGGGGCTGTGCCGGTCGGGGGATCTGGAGAGCGCCTGCGACTATATGGTGCGGTTCGCAGCGGCGGGGTTCCGGGCGGTGTGCGCTCCGGGTCCGAGCGCTCCGGCATGAGTGTTCTGGCATGAGCGAGACCGGCCCCGACGTCGTGCGCATCCCGATCGACCGTAGACTGCTGCGCGGCCTGGCCGTGGCGGCGGCGGCGGGCGGTCTGCTGGCCTTCACCGGCGCGTTCGGGACCGGCGAGACGTCGCTGGCGTTCCGGCTGACGTACTGGACGCCGATGATGCTGACCGGCGCGCTGTGGGGCCATCTGTGTTCGCGGATGGTCGAGCGGCGCATCGACCTCGACCGCCGCCCCTGGCTGGCGGTGGCGGCGCTGACGCTGATCATATCCGGCCCGTTGTCGGTCATGGTCTGGGCCATCACCAACAGGTTCTTCGACAGCGACCGCTCGATCAACCTGGAGCAGCTGCCCGATTTCGTGGTGCCGGTGCTGGTGGTGACGGCGGCGATAAGTGCGCTGAACGTCTTCCTCGGGCGGACACCGGTGCAGACCCACGCGGCCCCGGCGGGGGCCAGGCCGGCGCGGTTCATCGACCGGCTGCCGTTCAAGCTGAAGGGCGCGGTCATCCGGGCGGTGCAGTCCGAGGACCATTATCTGCGCATCCACACCGACCGCGGATCGGACCTGATCCTGATGCGGCTGTCCGACGCCCTGACCGAGCTGGAGGGGCTGGAGGGGGCCCAGACACACCGCAGCTGGTGGGTCGCGAAGGACGCCGTGCGGGACGTCAGTCGCGGCGACGGCCGGGCGACCCTGACGCTGGAAGGCGGCGTCGAGGCTCCGGTCAGCCGGCGCTACGCCAAGGCCCTGCGCGACGCAGGCTGGTACTGACCTTTCCCGTTGGCCTACCGCGCTTCGCGCTACTTGAGGCCAAGCCGCCCTCACCCTGCCCAGACTCCGTGGAAGCCGGCGGGAAGCGCCACGTCGGCGCGCCAGGTGGCGACCGGGCCGGCGGAGACGCGGGCGGCGTCGAAGGCGTGCAGTTCGGTGACGCCCTCAGCCAGATTGATCGAGGGGGCGATCAGCCAGGCGTCGGTCTCGTTCGGGCCGCGCGGCACGAAGACGGCCTCCTCGACGATCTGCGTGTCGCCGAAGGTGAAATAGTCCGAGCGGCCTGTGTCCCAGTCCCAGGACGCCAGACCCGTCGGCAGGGGCCGGTCGGGGCGTTCGCCGGCGACGTGGACGGTCAGGCGGCGCGGCAGGCCGGCGCGGCGCGGGTCGTTCTTGGGGAACTCCGCGGTGACGCCCGAGCTCGCCATTTCGGCGCGGCCGTCCGTGTGCAGAGTAATCAGGTTGAGCACGGCGTGCTCGCCGGGCACCGAGCCGCGCTGTTCGACCAGAATGCGGGCGCCGTCGATGGCGAAGGCCACGTCCTTGCCGGCGGCGACGTCGAACCAGATCGTCCCCGAGGCGTCCTCCCAGGCGTCGCCGAGGTGGAAATAGCTGAAGGTCGGCAGTTCGAAGATCCGGCGGCGCGACAGGTCGGCCTTGTCGACGACCATGATCTGGGTCCCCAGCTCGGGCTTCCAGGCGAAGCGCGAGGCGTAGGGCATGCCCTGGTTGTCGAAGACCCAGGGCTGGAGGACCAGGATCAGGTGGCGGGCCGTGGCGGTGAAATCGTGCATGAAACTGGCGCGCGGCAGGTCGATGACATCGGCGGTATGCAGGCTGCGATCGGCGTTGAGGCGCCAGACGATGGCCTGGCCGCCGTTCAGGCCGATGTTCCAGATCGTGCCGTCGGGATCATAGCGTGGGTGGGCCTGGAAGGGCATGCCCTTGAGGTCGTCGCGCAGGGTCACGAAGCGTTTGGTCGACAGGTCCGAGGCGTCCATGGCTAGCGGCGAGCCGCCTTCCCAAAGGGCCCAGACCTCGTCGCCGGCGACCATGACGGCGGTGTTGGCGGCGTTGGCGTCATCGTTCGAGCCGATGCGGGCGCGGGCGTCGCCGACGGTGCCGAAGCCGGGGGTGACGACGGCGCCGATCTCGCTTTCCCAGCGGCGTTTGGGGGTGTCGGCGAAACGGGCGTCGAGCGTGACCTGACCGTCCTTGACGCGGAAGGCGCGCATCAGGCCGTCGCCGTCGAACCAGTGGGTGGCCGAGCCGCCGGGGCGGCGGAATTTGGCCGGGCCATTGCGGAACAGGGTCCCGGTCAGGCCGGCCGGCGCCCGGCCGTGCACCAGCCGCATGGCGCGCGGGGCGATGTCGGCCTCGAGGTCGGCGGTGGCCAGGGCCCAGTCGGCAGACGCCTGCATGGCGGCCATGGCGCGGACGGTTTCGGGGGTGACGACCGCAGCTGACAAGGCGGCGGCGCCCATCACGAAGTTGCGGCGGGAAGCGTGCATGGAAGTCTCTCCTGATGGGTAGGCCGCGGTGGCCTCAAGCAGCGAGCCGCCGCGCGGCGAGCGTTAGGCCGCCGCCTACCGGATGCTGATCGTCTGGGCGGTCTCGCCGGAGACGGCGAAATGCGCGCGGTCCCAGCGGGCGGGGCCCATGTTGCCGACGGCGTTGTTGGAGAAGGCATAGGGCTCGGTCGGCATGCCGAAGGGGTTGGTGTTCATCTCGCCGTCGCCGTTGACGTCGTGGAACGCCTTCACCGCATAGTCGCCGGCGGGCAGGTTATCGAAGGTCGCGACGACGCGGCCCGAGGCGCTGATGGCGGTCTGGGCGACGGCGGCGCCGTTGCGGCCGTCGAAGGCGGTGGCGCTGTCATAAAGGGCGACCATGACCATGCCGGTGCGGGCGCCGGTTTCGAAGGTCAGCACGACCTTGTTGTCGGCCGTCTGGGCGAGGGCGGGTGCGGCGGTGAGCAGCAGGGCGGCGGCGGCGGTGGCGAAGCGGATCATGGCGGAAGTCTTTCTTGTGTGAGGCCCGATTCTGGAGATCGTTTTGGGCGGGCCGTTTCGATGGACGGACCGTGATGCGCCGCCGGGCCCGCCGCCACGCCGATTGCGGGTTCGGGCGGCTGCCGTTCGCGAATGGCGGCGGGTGTTCATTCGCGAAACGCGGGTGAACAGGTCGGCGCGTTCTCCCTCCCCCGACGTGGGGAGGGTGGTCGCGAAGCGACCGGGTGGGGAAGGGTGAAGCCGGGCGTCGTCAGCGTGGGACTGGCGCTCCCCACCCGGGCTCGCCAGAGGCTCGCCCGTCGTCGGATTGGCTCCGCCAATCCATCCTCCACTCCCCATGAAGGGGAGGGAGAAGGTTTGGCGCATGACTCATCGCCGCTTCAGGCGAAGCGGTTGAGATGGGAAGGGC
>NZ_JAUXQZ010000038.1 GCF_030682035.1 Brevundimonas sp.
TCAGTTTCTGCTGCAGCGTGTGCCGCAAACGGTGCACCTCGATGTCGGTACGCTTTCTCGGACGGCGCGTGTACCTTGGATTGGCGGTGGTGCTGGTGTCTGCCCGGCATGCCGGGCAGACACCAGCGGCAGCGCGGCTTGGCGAGGGATTGGGGATTCCGATCCGCACCCTGGAACGCTGGCGTCAGTGGTGGCAGACCGACTTTGCCCTGACCCCGCTGTGGCAGGCGCAGTGCGCCCGCTTCATGCCCCCGGTCGCCACCCGCCGACTGCCCGGCGCACTCCTCGAACGCTTTGTCGGGCAAACGGCAGAGCCCCTGCTGCGCCTGCTGCTCTTCCTCACCCCGCTCACCGTCCGTGCCCTGATCGCCCTCCGAGAAGGGCGGTGATCACCCGCAGAGGATGCAGATAGCCAGCGATGGCGAGGGCTTATAGCCTTCACTCCCAGTCGCGGTGCCGCCGGCGCCGCCCACCGGGAGACCCTCTTGAAACCTGTTGTCGATCCATCCCCGCGTGATCGATGGGCGCGCCTGCGCTTCTCGATCATTGGCCCGCTCCTCGCGGCCCCGCCAGCCGAGGGGGAGTTGCAGACAGCCCTCCGATCCCTGGCCGCCAAATCCTGGCGCCATCCGCTTGCCGACAAGGAGATTCGCTTCGGCGTCTCGACCCTGGAACGCTGGTACTACGCCGCCAAGTCGGCCGCCGATCCGGTGGCCGCCCTGAGGAACCGATTGCGCGATGACGTTGGCCGCTTCCCCAGCCTCGCCCCTCGCGTCATCGACGTCCTCGGCGTCCAGTATCGCGAGCATCCGGGCTGGACGATGCAACTGCATGTCGACAACCTGCGCGTGGCCCTGGCAGGCAGCGATGTCGCTGTTCCGTCCTATCCCACCCTCCGGCGCTACCTCATCGCCCAAGGCATGTTCCGCCAGGCCCGTCCGAAACGCGCCACCGAGGGCGCGCTCCTGGCCCGCGACCGGCTCGAACGCCTGGAGGTCCGTAGCTTCGAGGTCGATCACGTCAGTGCGCTGTGGCATCTCGATTTCCATCATGCCTCGCGCAAGGTGCTGGGGCGCGCAGGCACCTGGGTCAAACCGCTGCTGCTGGGCGTCATCGACGACCGCTCGCGTCTGATTTGCCATTTGCAGTGGTATCTCGACGAAACCGCCGAGAGCCTGATTCATGGCCTCTCGCAGGCGTTCATGAAGCGCGGCCTGCCGCGCGCCCTGATGACCGACAACGGTGCCGCCATGCTGGCCGATGAGACCGTGTCCGGCCTGGCCGCTCTGGGGATCGTGCATCAGACGACGCTGCCGTATTCACCGTACCAGAACGCCAAGCAGGAATCCTTCTGGGGGCGTGTCGAGGGGCGCCTGATGGCCATGCTGGAAGGCGAAGCAACCGTCACACTGGATCTGCTCAATCAGGCGACGCAAGCCTGGGTCGAACAGGAGTATCACCGCACGCTCCATTCCGAGATCGGCACCACGCCGCTGGCGCGCTATCTGGCCGGCCCCAATGTCCGGCGCGACTGTCCTGCGACGGCCGATCTGGCGGCGGCATTTCGCATCGAGGTGGCGCGCCGGCAACGACGTTCCGACGGCACGGTGAGCCTGGCCGGTGCGCGCTTCGAGATTCCCGCCGCCTACCGCCACCTCGTGCAGGTCCACCTGCGTTACGCCCGCTGGGACTTGAGCCGGGTCGATCTGGTCGATGCGCGGACCGGCCAAATCCTTTGTCCGCTGCGCCCACTGGACAAGTCCGCCAATGCCGATGGCCAGCGCCGGGCTCTGGTGCCTACCGCCTCCTGTGCGACCGATGCCGAGCCGA
>NZ_JAUXQZ010000039.1 GCF_030682035.1 Brevundimonas sp.
CAGGATACGCGTCGGACGACCCGACCTGGCGTAACTTGCAGCCTGGCTGACCACCGACGAGGCTTCGGCCGTCAGGTCCGAACGATCCCAGTCGAAATACACCACGAACTCACGCGCGGCCGGCACCTGCGGAGGCGGCGGCGGCGGCGGGGGAGGAGGCGGCGGGGGCGGCGGCGGCGGCGGCGGAGGCGGGGGCGGCGGGATGTAGACCGGCTCGTCCGCACCGAACGCATAGCGCAGGCCCAGGCTCAGCGAATGATCCTGGTAACGGCTCCCATAGGGTCCCGCGTGGCCCGAGCGGGCCGACGTGACGGCCTCGAACGCCATGTTCGAGACCAGGTAGCGGTAGGTCAGGTCCAGATGGCCGCGGTCGCCGAGGCGGAAGGCCAGGCCGGCCACGCCCTGCGCCGCCAGCTCGCTGGAGCTGTCGTCGGCGGCGATGGCAATCGCGCGGTTGGCGTCCAGCCTGCCGATGAACTGGGTGCTGACCCGGTTCACCCCGGCGCCGAGGCCGATGAACGGACGGACGGGGGCACCTTCGTTGCCAAAGTCATAGATCACATTGACCATAAGCGCGGTCGAGGTGATCTCGCCATCCGGATTTTCGCAGGGACCCACGGCCGGCGTCACATTGCAGATCGCCGTCGCAGCACCACCCGGGTACCAGACCGCGCCCAAATCGCCGGGGCGGTATCCGCCCTCGAGTTCCACCCGCCAGCTCTGGTCGAAGCGATAACCCAGACGCGCGAAGCCCGCCCAGTCGTCCTCGATGTCGAATTCCTCGATGATACGGCTCGTCTCGACGTCAGCCGAATGCCAACCGGCGTCGAGCGCCCCGTACCAGCCGTTCGGCTCGGCGTTGGCGACGCCGGCCGACAGGGCGAGAGCCCCGACAGCGCTGGTTGCCAGAATGAAAGATTTAACGCGCATGGGTAGATGCCCTCCGCAGCCCAAGTGAATTTATGACGGCGTAGTAGCCGCCGCTAAGGTGTCATAACAGCCCGGATGGCCCAGGTCGAGACGGCGTAGTGCAAACACTGGCGAGCGTGGCTGATGGGCTACAGCACAGCTGCCTCGACGGCCTGTGACGGGAATTTCTCCTCCGTTTGGCCCTCGTAGGGAGAGGAATACGCCGCAAAGCGCGAAATCAGGGACGTTATAGCCGGTCCCGCGCGCGCTCGAACGGCATCGGGCGCCGCCGTTCTGCGCCTCAACCACCTCCGGTTCGCCCCGTCGCCTTCCCGGTTCCTTCGCAGACGGGACAGGTCTCCCCGGTAGCCGTCGCTCCGGCGCCCTGACATTCGGGGCACAGCACCGGGTCAGAACCCTGCAGCGAGGCCGGATCCGTCGGACGGGACCGGGTCAGGTCGCGATCATCGATCTCATGCTCTTTCATACCGGCGTCAACGGCCCGGGCGCGCGCCGGTTTCATGACGGCTGGTTTCAGGTGACAGGGGCCGGGCCTCGCTTTAGGAGCCTGCTCATCATGGACGAGACCGAACGCCAATCCGGGGATCGGGGCTGGGACACGGCGAAGACGCTCGCCGAGGCCCTGCCTTATATCCAGATCTATGACCGCAAGACGGTGGTCATCAAATACGGCGGCCACGCCATGGGCGAGAGCGCGGTCGCCCGCCAGTTCGCCGCCGATGTGGTGTTGCTGAAGCTGATGGGCGTGAATCCGGTCGTGGTCCACGGCGGCGGACCGCAGATCAGCGCCATGCTGGACAAGGCCGGGGTGAAATCGGCCTTCGTCGATGGCCTGCGGGTCACCGACGCCGACACCATGCAGGTGGCCGAAATGGTCCTGTCCGGCGCGGTCAACAAGGAGATCGCCCACTGGATCACCATGGCCGGCCGTGAGGCTGATGTCCGTGGCGTCGGCCTGTCGGGCAAGGACGCCGGCCTGCTGACCGTCGAAAAGACCAAACGGACCAAACGCGACCCCGACAGCATGATCGAGCATGAGGTTGATCTGGGCTTTGTCGGCGAGCCGACCCGGGTCGATCCGAAACTGATCAAACGGCTGCTGGAGTCCGACGCCGACTGGGTGCCGGTCATCGCCCCCATCGGAGTGACCGAGGAGGGCCAGACCTTCAACGTCAACGCCGACACCGTGGCCGGAGCCATAGCCGGGGCGCTGGACGCCAAGCGCATGCTGCTGCTGACCGACGTGCCGGGGGTCAAGGGCGCGGACGGCGAGATCATCCGCCAGATGACCGTCGGCCAGGCCGCGAAACTGATCGAGGACGGGATCGCCACCGGCGGCATGATCCCCAAGCTGCAGACCGCGATCGCCGCCGTCCGCGACGGGGTCGAGGCCGTGGTCATCCTCGACGGCCGGCGTCCTCACGCCATGCTGGTGGAGTTGTTCACCGAACACGGGGCCGGCACGCTGGTGAAGGCGGGATGAGGGCCGAGCCGGTTCAGGCGACCGAATACGGCGCCGATCTGCGCCATGTCCGCAGCTGGATCTTCGACCTCGACGATACCCTGTATCCGCCCGAGTCGCAGTTCATGGGGCTGATCCAGCAGCGCATCAACGACTACGTCGTGCGCACCTCGGGCATGCCCGCTGACCAGGCGATGACGGTGCAGAAGGGCTATCTGCGCGACTACGGCACCTCGCTGGCCGGGCTGATGGCCCACTACCGGATCGATCCGCACGACTTCCTGGCCGAGGTGCATGACGTGCCGCTGGACCTGCTGACGCCCGATCCCGGCCTGCGCGCGGCGCTGGAACGACTGGACGGCCCGCGCATCGTCTTCACCAACGGCTCCATGGCCCACGCCCGGCGGGTGGTGGAGAAGCTGGCGCTGGCCGACCTGTTCGACGGCCTGTTCTCGCTGGAAGACGCCGACCTGATCCCCAAGCCGGACCCCCGCACCTTCGCCCGCATGACCGAACGGTTTGGTGTCGATCCCGCCTCAGCGGCCTTCTTCGAGGACACGGTGCGCAACCTGCCGCCCGCCAAGGCCATCGGCATGACGACGGTTCTGGTAGGGCCGCACGCCTGTGACGCCGAGACGCCTAACGCCGATCACCGGGCCGCCGCGCTCGGCCCCTTCCTCGCCACCGCTCGCCTGTCCGGAGACGCCCGATGACTGACCCGACCCATCTGGAAGCCGTCATCGAGGCCGCCTGGGACGACCGGGCCAACGTCACGGCTCACACCCACGGCGAGGTCCGCAAGGCCGTCGAACAGGCGCTGGAGTCGCTGGATTCGGGACAGGCGCGGGTCGCCTCGCGCGCCGCCGACGGGGTCTGGACCACGCATCAGTGGCTGAAGAAGGCGGTGCTGCTGTCCTTCCGGCTCAACGACAATGAGATCCTGCGCGCCGGCGACCGGGGCACGGCCAGCCCCACCACCAGCCATGACCCCGGCGTCGGTCCGTGGTGGGACAAGGTGCCCAACAAGTTCGGCGGCTGGACGGCGGCCCACTATCAGGAGGCGGGCTTCCGCTCCGTGCCCGGCTCGATCGTGCGGCGGGGTGCCTTCATTGGCCGCAACGTCGTGCTGATGCCCAGTTTCGTGAACATCGGCGCCTATGTTGATGAAGGCTCAATGGTCGATGCCTGGGCCACGGTCGGGTCCTGCGCCCAGATCGGCAAGAACGTCCACCTGTCTGGTGGGGCCGGGATCGGCGGGGTTCTGGAGCCCCTGCAGGCCAATCCGACCATCATCGAGGACG
Source organism: Brevundimonas sp. (assembly GCF_030682035.1). GTDB lineage: Bacteria > Pseudomonadota > Alphaproteobacteria > Caulobacterales > Caulobacteraceae > Brevundimonas. Next base: position 3,694 of record NZ_JAUXQZ010000039.1, read on the forward strand.
GCTGTTTCATCGGCGCCCGCGCCGAGGTGGCCGAGGGCGTCATCGTCCGCGAGGGCGCCGTCCTGGCCATGGGCGTCTATCTGTCCGGCTCGACGAAGATCGTGGACCGGGCGACGGGCGAAGTGTTCCGCGGCGAGGTGCCGGCGTACAGCGTGGTCGTGCCGGGCAGCCTGCCCGACCCGAACGGCGGGCCGGGGCTGTATTGCGCCGTCATCGTCAAGCGGGTGGATGCGCAGACGCGGGCGAAGACGGGCGTGAACGAACTGCTGCGGGACTGACAATTCCCGACGGTTGTGCTTGGATGCACGCCGACAGGGAGCGGGCGATGAGTCAAGCAATTGGGGACGTGCTGACCTTTCGGGGTCGGCTGACACGGCTCGGCTACTGGCGGTGGCAACTGGCGCTCGTCGTCATTGGGGCCGGCCTCGGCTACGCACCCGTCGCCGTCGCGATGGCGGGCGGACCCCGGTGGCTGTCAGCCCTTGCCTTCGCACCCATGGCGATCGCCTTGATTGCGAGCGTCGGCGTAGCCGCTCGGCGCCTCCACGACCGGGGTCGTAGCGTCGGCTGGTTGATCGTCTTCGCGCTGGCTCCGTTGAGCCTGAGCGCGTTTTCGATCTGGTTGTCCGAAGGGACCGCCTTCGTCGAACAGGGCTGGGCGGCGCCGACTGCGCTCGCCGCATCGCTGATTTCGCTCATCCTCAGCTTCTGGGGCTTCGTTGAGATTGGTCTGCTTCGGGGCCATCCCGGATCCAACCGGTTCGGCCCGCCGCCCGAATAGCCGTCAGTTCACCGCCGCCAGCCGCACCAGCTTGCCGTCGGGCTCATCGGTGATGGCCCACACCGCGCCATCGGCCGCCACCGCCACGTCGCGGACCCGTTCGCCGAGGTCGGTCATCAACCGCTCCTCGCCGACCACGCGGTTCCCCTCCAGCACCAGCCGGGCGATGTGTTTTTCTTTCAGGCCGGCGACGAGCAGATTGCCGCGCCAGCCGGGGAACATGGCCCCGTCGTAGAAGGCCATGCCGCCCGGCGCGATGACGGGGTCCCAGTAGTAGACCGGCTGTTCCATCCCATCGCGCGCCGTGACGCCCTCGTTGATGGGACCGCCGCTGTATTCGACCCCATAGGCGATGACCGGCCAGCCGTAGTTCTTGCCAGCCTCGGGGCGGTTCAGCTCATCACCGCCGCGAGTGCCGTGCTCCATGGTCCAGACGGCACCGTCGGGGGCGATGGCCACGCCCTGAACGTTGCGGTGACCCGACGACCATATCTCAGGCAGCGCGCCCGCGCGGCCGACGAAGGGATTGTCGGCGGGGACCGAACCGTCGGCATTGATCCGGATGGTCTTGCCCATGTGCGAGCCCAGGTCCTGGGCCTGGGGCCGCATCGGCGCGTCGGAGCGCTCGCCCAGGGTGATGAACAGCTTGCCGTCCCGCGCAAACGCCAGCGAGGAGCCATAGTGCAGCACCCCGTCATAGGTCGGCATGGCGTGGAAGATCACCTGCACGCTCTCGACCCGGACCCCGTCGTCCGACAGCCGGCCGCGCGCCACGGCCGTGCCGTTGCCGCCGTCACGCGGCTCGGCATAGCTCCAGTAGATCATCCGGTCCTGACCGAAGCCGGGACCGATCACCACGTCCAGCAGGCCGCCCTGCCCCCGGGGATCGACGGCGGGAAGACCGGCGATCGGCTCGCCGACCGCGCCCTGTGGGGTGATGATGCGCAGGCGGCCGGGCCGTTCGGTCACCAGCCAGCGCCCGTCGGGCAGCAGGGCCAGGCCCCACGGCTCTTCCAGCCCCGACGCCACCACCGTGTGCGCCATCGCCGTCACGGTGCGTACGCCCGGCGCCCGGGTCTGGCCGGCGAAGGCGGGCTGCTGGTTCGCGCCGTTGGCGGCGCGGTTCTCGAGCGGATCGCCGGGCCGGGCGGCGTCCTGTCCGTTGGCCCCACAGGCGGCGGCCAGGGCCACGGCGGCTACGGAGACGGCGAGGACGAGCAGGCGCATGGGAAACCCCTTGAATCGGACGAGCGACGAACGGTCGTCCCAGCCTAGCCGTTCCGCCGCGGCGGCGTCACCCGTCTGCGACGCATCGCCCCGGCCCCGCGGCGGCGTGAAGGCGGCTTGAATCCGCCATCACTGGCCTATATAGGCACCGCTCTTCCGGCGGACAGACCAGTTCCCGCCGGGACTCGAGCGGCATGATCGTCGATTGGGGCTGGGTAGCTCAGCTGGTTAGAGCAATGGATTCATAACCCATAGGTCGGCGGTTCAAGTCCGCCTCCAGCCACCATCACCGCAACCCCTCCCGCCTCCCCGCGTTACCGCAAAGGTTCAACGCCGAAGGGGATATCCATGCGCATCCAGACCATGACGCTCGCCGCCGTCGCCGCCATGGCGCTGGGCGCCGCCGCCTGCACGCCGGCCGAAACGGACAAGCCCGCCGACGATACCGGCGAGGTGGCCGAAGCGACCGGTGACTCGCTACAGGAAGAAGCCGCCCAGGTCGGCTCGGCCATCGCCGCCGGGGCGAGCGAAGTCGCCCAGGAAGTCGACGAGGCCACCGACAATCTGGCCCGCGAGGCGGACAAGCAAAAAGCTGAGACCAAGACTGACACCAAAGGCAACTGACGACCGGCTCCGGCTGTCATCCTCGAGCTTGACGCGGACGATACCTGACGTGCGGCGCTACGCCGGCTCCGCCAGCAACGCGTCGATCAGCGCCCGCGCCTCGGGGCTGGCCCAGTCGGCCTCGCCGGAGAAGGACGCGCGGATGCGGCCCTGCCGGTCGAGGATCACGGTCTGGGGCATCTTGCCCTCGCCCGGCAGTTCGAACGGCAGCTGGAACTTCATGTCGCTGTAGAGCGGCAGGGGTTCATGCACGTCAATGAAGCTGCGCGCATCGGCCAGACCGTCCTCGGTGGCGTCGACATTGATCGGCAGGACCATCAGATCGCTGTCCGGATAGGCCTCATCCAGACGGGCGAGCGTCGGCATCTCGGTGCGGCACGGCGCGCACCACATGGCCCACAGGTTCACCACCACCACCTTGCCGCGGAATTGGGCGAAGGTGGCGTCGGCCCCGTCGCGGGTCTTGAACACATAGGCGGGGGCTACAGGGATGACCGCGGGCGTCTCCAGCCGGGTCAGGGAGCCGGTGGCGAAGCGCGCCAGCGCGCTTTTGGCCGCCGGTTCTGGCGTTGCGGCTTTGAAGAAGGCGTCACGATTGGCGTATAGCAGCCCGGCGCCCACGATCATGCCGACCGCCAGCGCGCCCGCGATCGCTATTCCCGCCGCCTTCGAGCCCTTCATGACCAAGCCTTCCGCCCCCGTTGATACAGTTAAGCCTTCTCCGAACGCGGAAGGTCAAGACATGTGGGGTGGGCGTTTCTCGGCGCGACCCGCCGACATCATGCAGGCGATCAACGTCTCCATCGGCGTGGACCGGCGGCTGTGGACCCAGGATCTGGCGGGCTCACGGGCCCATTGTCGCATGCTGGCGGCGCAGAAGATCATCACCCAGGCCGACGCCGAGGCCATTCTGGGCGGGCTTCAGGCCATCGAGGCCGAGATCCGCGACGGGACCTTCCAGTTCCGCGACCAGTTCGAAGACATCCACATGAACGTCGAGGCGCGGCTGGCCGAGCTGATCGGCGAGCCGTCTGGCCGGCTGCACACGGCGCGCAGCCGCAATGACCAGGTGGCCGTCGATTTTCGCCTGTGGGTGCGCGACGCCTGCGACGGGGCGATCGAACAGCTAAAGGGCCTGCAATCCGCCCTGTTGTTCCGCGCCGAACAGCACGCCAGTGATCTGATGCCCGGCTTCACCCATCTGCAGCCGGCCCAGCCGGTGACCTTCGGCCACCACCTGATGGCCTATGTCGAGATGTTCGGCCGCGACGCCGCCCGCTTCGCTGACGCCCGCACCCGGATGAACGAGAGCCCGCTGGGCGCCGCCGCACTGGCCGGCTCGCCCTTCCCCATCGACCGGCATATGACCGCGGCCGAACTGGGCTTCGACCGGCCGATGGGCAATTCGCTGGACGCCGTGTCGGACCGCGACTTCGCCCTCGAAAGCCTGGCCGCGGCCTCGATCTGCGCCGGCCACCTGTCGCGGCTGGCGGAGGAGATCGTGATCTGGATGACGCCGCAGTTCGGCTTCGCAGCCCTGACCGACGATCTGACCACCGGCTCGTCGATCATGCCGCAGAAGCGCAATCCCGACGCCGCCGAACTGGTACGGGCCAAGACCGGTCGGATCATGGGATCGCTGGTCGCCCTGTCGACGGTGATGAAGGGGCTGCCGCTGGCCTATTCCAAGGACATGCAGGAGGACAAGCCGCCGGTGTTCGAGGCCTTCGACGCCCTGACCCTGGCGCTGGGGGCCATGACGGCCATGATTTCGGCCCTGCAACCCAACACCCGGCGGATGCGCGAGGCCGCCGGTTCGGGCTTTTCGACCGCCACCGACCTGGCCGACTGGCTGGTGCGCGAGCTGAACCTGCCGTTCCGCAAGGCGCACCATGTCACAGGCGCGGCGGTGAAGCGGGCCGAGGCGCTGGGCGTGGATTTATCGCAACTGCCGCTGGCGGAACTGCAATCGCTTGAGGCGGGCATGACGGAAGCGGTTTACAAGGTGCTCACCCCTGAGGCTTCCTGCGCCAGCCGCCAGAGCTTCGGGGGCACGGCGCCGGAACAGGTCCGCGCGCGCATCGCCGAGTGGAAGACGCGTCTCGCGTAAAAGGATTGGGATGAAGAAGATCGTTCTTGCGGGCGTCGCCGCCCTGATCGCCGTCTCCGCCGCCGCATGCGGTCGCATGGCCGACCTCGACGCTCCGCCGGCCAGGGAGACCGAGCGCGGCATGCGCGACGAGCGAGCTCGCAGCCTGCCCGAGCCCGCCACCGTCAACCGTCCGCCCAGCCAGGTTCCGATCGACGGCGGCCCCAGCTCGAACCCCTACAGCGGTTCGGGCTCCAACCCCGGCTAGGCTTCCCTTGCACCATTTCGACCGGATCAACGGCGCGCTTCAGGCCGAGGGCGTGCCGCTGGAGGTGCTCGCCGGAGCGGTCAGCACCCCCGCCTATGTCTATTCCACCGCCACCCTGACGCGGCACTACGGCCTGCTGGCCGACGCCGTCGCGGCCCATCCGGCGGCCCTCGGTAAGGCGCTGATCGCCTTTGCGGTGAAGGCCAATTCCAACCTGTCGGTGCTGGCGACCCTGGCCCGGCTCGGTTGCGGCGCCGATACGGTCTCCGAGGGCGAGATCCGGCGGGCGCTGAAGGCCGGGGTTCCCGCCGACCGCATCGTCTTCTCGGGCGTGGGCAAGACCGACGCCGAACTGGCCTTCGCCATCGACGTCGGGGTGCGCCAGATCAATGTTGAGAGCGCCGTGGAACTGGACCGGCTGATCGAAGTCTCGTCGTCGCTCAAGCAGCGAGCGACCGCGTCGCGAGCGATAGCGACCCCTGAAATAGCTATCCGGGTCAATCCGGCGGTCGGCGCCGGGGGCCACGCCCGGATCACCACCGGCGGGGCGACCGACAAATTCGGCGTTCCGGCCGACGAGGCCCACGCGCTGTACGCCCGCGCCAGCCTGTCGCCGCATGTCACGCCGGTCGGGCTGGCCTGTCACATCGGCAGCCAGATCACCACGCTGGAGCCGCTGGAGGCGGCCTTCCGCGCCTTGCGGACGATGACGCTGGAACTGCGCGGCGCCGGGCTCACGGTCACGCGGCTGGACCTCGGCGGCGGCCTGGGCGTGCCCTATCACGGCCAGTCGGACCTGCCGTCGATTGAGGCCTATGTCGCCATGGCGGCCCGCGTGCTGGACGGGCTGGAGGTCGAGGCGGCGTTCGAGCCCGGCCGTCTGCTGGCCGCCAACGCCGGGGTGCTGCTGAGCCGGGTCATCCAGGTCAATGAGCGCGGCGGTTCTTCAGGGGTGGGGGGCCGCCGCTTCCTGGTGCTGGACGCGGGCATGAACGACCTGATGCGCCCCGCCCTCTACGACGCCTTCCACGATCTGGTCCCGGTTCGGCCACGCGAGGGCGAGCCCCGCCTGTACGATCTCGTCGGCCCGATCTGCGAATCCACCGACGTCTTCGCCCGCGACCGTCTGCTGCCGCCGATGCAGGCCGGCGATCTGGTCGCCTTTATGGGGGCGGGGGCCTATGGCGCAGTTCTGGCCAGCGAGTACAATTCGCGGCCTCTGGTGCCGGAAGTGCTGGTCGACGGCGGCCGCTGGGCCGTGGTGCGCAGGCGACCGACTTACGAAGAAATGTTGGGGCGGGAGCCGACGGCAAACTGGCTTTAGCGCGGCGGCCACCAGATCCAGATGCGCTGGGACTCGTCGTCACCACCGATTGTGTAGTCCCCGTGGCCGCCCTCCATATCGCCGAGAGCCGCCTCAAGTTCAACCAGCCTGTCGGCCCCGAACTCGAGCACCGCGCCCTGCTGTCGCACCGACAGCACCCAATAGTCGGGAGCCCAGGCACGATTGTGGGACAGGACAAGTTCGGTAGGTCCGTCGTTCGGCTTGGATGCGCTCAGGCCCAGCGCGAAACGCGCCGGATGTTGTGCCGTCCGGCATAACGCCATGATGGCTCTCAGATCACGGATGCCATCAGCCTCGGCGGCCAGATGCCAACCCTCTCCCTGTGTTTTCAGGGTTTCCCGCCAGAAATGGAGGCGACCCGTCTGACGCCAGCGTCGAACCGCTTCATCCATGTTCCTAGTCCATCGCGCAAATGTCCGGCAGGCCCCGCAGCGCGCCCGCGTGGTCCAGCCCATAGCCGACGAGAAACCGGTTCGGGGCCTCCCAGCCGACGAAGTCGGGCTCCGGCGCGCGGGGCAGGGGCCAGGGCTTTTTGGCGAAGACCACGGTGAGGACTTCCGACGCGCCTTTCTCCCGGGCGATCCGGACCGCCTCGGCCAGCGACAGGCCGGTGTCGAAAACGTCGTCCACGATCAGCACCCGGCGACCTTCGATCGACCGCTGAAAATTCGCATAGATGTCGATCCGGCCCCGGCTTTCCTTCTCGTCGCCGTACGAGGCCAGCCACAGGGCGTCGAAGCGGACGTTGCGGCCGAGGCGGGAGAGGGCGCGGGTCAGGTCGGCGGCGAACCACAGGCCGCCGGTCAACAGCACCGCCGCGACCGTCTCGTCGTCGATGACCGGGGCGATCTGCGCGGCGAGGTCAGCGACGATGCGCTGGACCTCGGATTCGGGGAGCAGGACGGTGGGCTTGCCAGAGTCCCGGGAAGAGGTGTCAGCCATGCGAGGCGGATACCGTCTCTACCGCATGTGTGTCCACCACCGGAACGGCGTCGATCGGCTGCATGTCCAGCGGAGCCGCGGAGCCAGGCGATAGCGCGGGGCGCAAGTCGCCCGCATCCATCGTGGGCCCAGGCGGGGCGGGCGGCGCATGATCAGCGGAAGCCGGCCGACGGCGCGTGTCGGCATGGGCCGTCGGGGCGGGCAGCGCAGCGGCGGGGGGACGGGCGGCCTCCAGCACGAAGGCGACGCCGACGCCCTGACCGCGGGCGCCCGGATCGGGAATCACGGCGGCGAAGCCCTGGACCTTGCCCGGCAGAACCGGGGCGGCGTCAATGCGAATGACGGCGTGGCCGATCTCGGCGCCGTGGGCGTCCAGCAGGGCGACCCGCACGGGCGGGGCGATCCGCTCATTATCGCGAACATTCCTCAGCGCGCCCGAGACCAGCACCTTGCCGGGATCATTGGGCAGCGGTTTGGCGCTGACCGCCTCGAAATCCAGCCCGGTCGGGTTCACCGTCAGGCCGATAGCGGCGTAGGCGGCGGCGGCGCGCGGAGCCAGTTCCACCACCTCGACCCGGAACAGCCAGGCGGAGGCCAGCAGGGCGGCGAAGCCCGAGGCGATGCCGGCCCAGACCACGCCATGGGTCGCGGCGCGACGCAGGCGGCGCTGCTGTTCGGCGCGGGCGCGGAAGGCCTTGGGCAGTTCGGGCGCGGGCGTCTCGGCCAGTGATTCGGGTTCAGGCTCATCGCGGTGGCCGAAACTGACGGCCTCGGTGGGCGTCGAGGACTGCGACAGCTCAAGCGGCTCTTCCAGCGTCGCCCGCCAGGTGTGCTGGCACGACTTGCAGCGGACAGTCCGGCCCGCCCCGATCGCCTCATCAGGGGTGAAATAGCTGGTGGCGCAGGACTGGCAGGTCAGTATCATGTGTGCTGACTGCGAGGCTCTTCGCCCCCTCCCGTCGCGGTCCCGCCGCGTCCTGACCCGAAATTCATGCCCGTCCAGCCCCGCCGCGCTTATGAATCCGACGTCGCGACCGACACCGTGCGCCTGTCTGGCGTGGGTTTCGGCTATGCGGCGGCGCACCGCGCGCTGCGGGACGTTAATCTCACCTTGCCAGCCGGCTCTTTCCACTTCCTTACCGGGGCGTCCGGAGCTGGGAAGTCGACCCTGCTGAAATTGCTAACACTGGCCGAGCATCCGCTGACCGGAACCCTGCATCTGTTCGGCGAGGACGCCACCACGGCGCCGCGCCGCGCCCTGCCCGCCTTCCGCCGCCGGATAGGGGTGGTGTTCCAGGATTTCCGCCTGCTCGATCACCTGTCCGCCTTCGACAATGTCGCCCTGCCCCTGCGGCTGACGGGCCGCAGACAGGCAGACTATGCGGGCGACGTCAGGGAGATGCTGGACTGGGTCGGTCTCGGCGACCGGATGGACGACCGGCCGCCTTCGTTCTCGGGCGGCGAGAAGCAGCGGCTAGCGATCGCCCGGGCCGTGGTCACCAAGCCCGAACTGATCCTCGCCGATGAACCGACCGGCAGCGTGGACGCCGCCATGGGCGAGCGGCTGCTGAAACTGTTCCAATCGCTGAACCGGCTCGGGACCACCGTGCTGATCGCCAGCCACGACGAGGCGTTGGCCGTACGGTCGGGCGCCACAGTCCTGCGGCTCGAAGACGGACGGCTGACCGGAGGCGCGGCATGATCGGCCGCCTGTTCAACACCCGCCCGTCCCTGCTGCCGCGTGATGCCGGCGGCGAGGCCTGGCTGGCCGGCCTGATCGCCGTTCTCTGCTTCCTGGCCTGCCTGTCGGCGGTCGGCGCCGTCTCAGCCGACCGGGCCGCCCACGGCTGGGCGCGCCAGTTGCGGGCCGAAGCCACCGTGCAGGTGCGGCCACGCGTCGGCGAGACCGGGGCCGAGGCCGCCGCCCGCGCCGCCCAGACCCTGGCCGGGGTGGAGGGCGTGGCGGAGGCCGAGGCCATGGACCGCGAGACCGCCGAGGCCCTGCTGCGGCCCTGGGTCGGCGACGCCGTTCTGCCCGACCTGCCCATCCCGCATCTGGTCACTGTGCGGCTGGACCGGACCGCCCCGGCCAGCGCCGTGACCCTGGGCCGGGCCCTGGCCGAGGCCGGGCTGGACGCCACGGTCGACGACCACAGCCTGTGGCGGGGCGAGGTCGAGCGGGCCGCGGCTCTGATCACCCTTCTGGCCGCCGCCGCCTTCCTGCTGACCGCCGGGGCGGCGGGGGCCGCCGTCGTCTACGCCACCCGGGCGGGGATGGCGGCGCAGTCAGGCGTGATCAGCACGCTCAGCCTGAACGGCGCCTCCGACGAGGCCATCGCCGGCCTGTATCAGGCCCGCTACGGCCTGCTGGCCGCCGGGGCTGGAGCCGTCGGGGCTCTGGTCGCCATGGCGATGGTCGCGGCCCTGCGGTTCCTCGGCGGGGCCGAGGGCGTGACGCCCGCCCTGCCGCTGGCGTGGAGCGACCTGCTGATCCTCTCGCCATGTCCGCTCCTCGCGGGTACGGTGGCGCTTGTTGCGGCAAGAATCGCCGCGCTGGCGCGGCTGAAGCGGGATCACTAGGTTAACGGCATGAAGTTTCTGACCTTCATCGCCATTCTGGTGCTGATCTGGACGATCGGCCTGTTCGCCTTCGCCGATCGCGTGCGCGGTTTCACGCCCGCGCCCGAGCCGGCGCGCGCCGACGCCATCGTGGCCCTGACCGGCCCTTCGGCCGAGCGGGTCAACGCCGCCATCCGCCTGCTTGAGCAGGACAAGGGCCAGCGCGTCCTGATTTCCGGCGTCAATCGGGAGGTCCGCCGTCAGGAGCTGCGCGCCCTGACCCCCGGCTCCAACCGCCTGTTCAACTGCTGCGTCGATCTGGGCTTTGAGGCGGAGGACACCACTGGCAACGCCCAGGAGATCGCCGACTGGGCCGAGGCCAAGGGCTATGACAGCCTGATCGTGGTGACGTCGGACTACCACATGCCGCGCGCCCTGACCGAGATCCGCGCCGCGGCGCCCGGCGTCGAGCTGACCCCCTATGCCGTCGAGACGCCGTCGCTGGACAATTCCCGCTGGTGGAAGGCCGCGGTCACCGCGCGGCGGATGACGCTGGAATATATGAAATACCTCGCCGCCCTGGCTCGCGCCACGGTCGGCGGCGGACGGCCCGCCGCCACCGAAGCTCCCGCCGACGCCGCGACTGAAAAGGCCGCCTGAGGTGACCTGGCTGCGGTCGCTGGCCTTCGTGGCCTGGCTCTATCTGTCGCTGGTGTTGTTCTCGGTCGGCCTGTCGCCGGCCCTGCTGATGCCCTACCGCCCGGCCATGTGGGTGATCCGCAACTGGTCGAAATTCACCCTGTTCGGCCTGCGCTGGATCGCCGGGGTCAGGGTCGAGTTCCGGGGCTTGGAGCATATGCCCGTGGGGGCCTGTCTGATCGCCGGCAAACATCAGTCGATGCTGGACGTCATCGCCCCCTTCGCCGTCCTGCCCGACAACTGTTTCATCATGAAGAAGGAGCTGGCCCCCCTGCCCTTCTTCGGCTGGTTCGCGGTCAAAACGAAGATGATCGTCGTCGACCGGTCGGCGCATTCAAAGGCGCTGAGGGACATGGTCAAACAGGCGCGCCTGCGTTTCGCCGAGGGCCGCCAGATGCTGATCTTCCCCGAGGGCACCCGCGCCCCCGTCGGCGCCCCTGCCGACTACAAGCCCGGCATCGCCGCCCTGTACCGAGACCTCGACTGCCCCTGCACCCCGATGGCGACGAACTCGGGGGTGCACTGGCCGGCGCATGGGTTCCGGCGATATCCGGGGACGGTGGTCTATGAGTTCCTGCCGGCGATACCGGCGGGACTGAAGCGGGAGGCGTTCATGAGCCAACTGGAAGAGCGGGTCGAAGGGGCGAGCACGGTATTGCTTTCACCGGCCGTGCGTCAGTAGATCGGTTCCACAGCCCAGCCGGTGAAGCCGAGCAGCGCCATGCCGAGGTCGTGCACGGTGCCCGTTTGCGGACTTTGCGCATTGACGTAATGATAGCCGTCGGCCCCCGCCGCTTCCACGATCCAGCGCGCTCCATCGAGCATTATCGCACAATCGACCGGAGGCTCCCGGAGGATGGCCTGACGGAGAACGAGCAGACGTTCGGTCTCGACCTGCGTCAGAGTTCGGCTGACCGTGTTGGAGACTTCACCCGGTTCGTAACCTCCCGCCCCGGACAACATCGTGGCTGTAAGCGTGGCCGCGCCGGTCGGCGCCCATTCCACCCGCACGATCACCGGTGAGTGAAAGCTGCGCAGCCATGTGAAGCGTAGGGTTTCCCGGCTTCCCGGCGCGAACGAAAGAGGTCGTTCCCCTGCAGCCCGAAGATGCTTCGAATACCAGGAGTCCTCGAACTCATCGAGAATGTGATTGGAGACTTTCCGCCCGCTGAAATCACAATCGACTGTCTGCTGGAACAATGCAGGCTGAAAAAAGCCGCTGGTCTCGCTGGGCGGATTGCCAGCCTCGATGGGCGGGTTGCTGCCCGCGCAACCTCCCAGCATCAGGATCGTGAGCACTACGCTTCTTTGCATTGCGGGTCTCCGGTCCAGCGCGCTTTCGCATACTGCTACGCCAAACTCTCCCACGCCAGCGCGTGCACCCGATCCCGCCCCAGCGCCGCGGCCATCGGCGGTTCCCCGAACAGCCCCGCGATGGCCGGATCGCGCACGTCCAGCCCGCCCGTGAAGGCCCCGAAAGCCGGCAGCACAGCCCTCCGCCCGTCCGTCACGAAACAAGGCCGCCGCACGCCTCGCCCGTGCGCTGCAACCCGCGCCGCCGGGTGGAGGTGGCCGGCGATCTCGCCCGGCTGCACGCCCGGCTGCGGCTCGTGGATCAGGCGCAGGGAGCCCAGCGCCATCGTCTCCACCACCTCGCCGACCAGGTCGTCCATCGCCCCGGCGAGGGCGGCGATGTCGTGGTTGCCTTCCAGCCAGACCCAGTCGCGGCCCGCCGCCAGCCGGTCCAGCCGCGCCCGGTCGTCCGCCGCCATCCGGCCGATCGATTTCGTATCGTGGAAGCTGTCGCCCAGCAGCACGACCGCCGCCGGCCGCAGCGCCTCGATCTCGGCCTCGAGCCGGTCCAGGGTCGCGCGGCTGTCGTAGGGCGGGAGCATCTGGCCGCGCGCGGCGAAGGCCGAACCCTTCTCCAGATGCAGGTCGGCCGCGATCAGGGTGTGGTGGTTCACCACCCACAGGGCGCCCGAACAGCGCAGCACGCAGGGCTCGCCTTCGATGACGACGCGCAGGCCGCCGCTGGGGCAGCGCGCGAGGGACAGGGCCTGACGGAGAGCGGCATTCATCGTCCTTCCCCCCTCGCGGGGGAAGGTGGGCGGCGGAGCCGCTCGGATGGGGGGGCTGGTTCAGCACGCAGGCTGTCGGACGGTGAGCGTGAGGCCCGCAGCCCCCCCATCCGTCTCGCTCCGCGAGCCACCTTCCCCCGCGAGGGGGGAAGGAACACGTGAGTCGCCCTCATGACGCGGCCTCTGCCACGGCCAGCGGCGCCTCGCCCATCACTTCGGCGACCAGTGTCTCCTCGTCGAAGCCATAGGCCGAAGCGTCCAGGATCATCTCCGCCGCCTGTCCGCCGCCGACCCGCTCGCGACCGATCTGAACCAGAACCGGCACGCAGAAGGGCGACGGCCGCTCCAGCGGCACATGTTTGATCTGACCCCGTATCCGCCCGAGAAGCTGCCCCAGCCGCGCCACGTCCAGCAGGCCCGCGGCCGCGTCGGCGCGGGCGGTCTTCAGCAACAGGTGATCGGGTTGATGCCGGCGCAGCACGTCGTAGATCAGGTCGGTCGAAAAGGTCACTTGCCGGCCAGTCCTCTCATTGCCGGGCTGGCGCTTCTCGATCAGGCCCGAGATCAGGGCGCAGTTGCGGAAGCTGCGCTTCATCATAAAGCTCTCCTCCAGCCAGCTCTCCAGATCGTCGCCCAGCATGTCGGGCTCGAACAGGGCGTCAAGGTCGAGCCCGTCCATCGGCTTGATCGACCAGATGGCCAGCGAATAGTCAGTAACGACGAAGCCCAGCGGACCGACGCCCAGCCGGTCCAGCCGCCGCGTCAGCAGCATGCACAGGGTCCCGTGCGCCAGCCCGCCCTCGAACGGGTAGGCGACCAGGAAATGGCGGCTGCCACGCGGGAAGGTCTCGACCAGCAGGGTCCCGGCGTCCGGGATGACCGAACGGGTCTCCTGCAGCTCCAGCCATTCCTGCACGTCGGGCGGCAGGACGCGCCAGTGGTCGCGGTCCTGGATCATGGCCCGCACCCGACTGGCCAGTGAAGTCGACATGGGGAATTTCGACCCGCCCCACGACGGGATCTTCGGGTCCTTGTCCTGCGCATGGGTGACGAGCGCGTCCATGCCGTTGATGCCCTGAAAGGCCCAGACCTGTCCGGCGAAGACGAAGGTGTCGCCGGGGGACATCTGTTCGAAATAGGTCTCCTCGGCCTCACCGACCTTGCGCCCGCCGGTCAGCTGTTTCGATGCGCCTCCGCGGCGGGAGGCGATGCGCACATTGAGGGTCGCCGCCGCCACAATGGTCCCGACATTCATCCGGTGCCGCTGGGCCGTCTGGGCGTTGCGGACCTTCCATTTGCCGTCCTGCGTCCGGACGATCCGCGCGAACCGCTCATAGGTGCGAAGCGCATAGCCGCCCGTGGCGACCAGATCGACCACCTCCTCGAACTGCTCGTAGGTCAGGCCGCGATAGGGGCCGCAGCCGGTGACCTCCGTATACAGATCATCCAGTGTGAAGGGCTCGGAACAGGCACATCCCATGACGTGCTGGGCCAGCGTATCGAGCGTCCCCGTATGCACCGGCTCCCAGTCGAACGCGTTCTCGGCCACGGCCTCGCGCGCCGCCTGGCACTCCAGCATCTCGAACCGGCTGGCGGGCACCATCAGGGCGCGGGACGGCTCGTCCAGCCGGTGGTTGGCCCGGCCGATCCGCTGCACCAGCCGCGAGGCGCCCTTGGGCGCCGCCAGCTGGATCACCAGATCGACGTCGCCCCAGTCGATGCCGAGGTCCAGCGTCGAAGTGCAGACCACGGCCCGCAGCTCGCCCCGCGCCATCGCCGCCTCGACCTTGCGCCGCTGCTCCGCCGCCAGCGAGCCATGGTGCAGGGCGATCGGCAGGTCGTCGTCATTGATGGCCCACAGGGACTGGAACACGAACTCTGCCTGCCAGCGGGTATTGACGAAGATCAGCGTCATGCCTGAGCGGCGGAGGGCGTCATAGACTTCCGGGATCGCGTGCTGCCCGGTGTGCCCCGCCCAAGGCACCTTGCCCTCGCTGACCAGTACATCGACCACCGGCGGGGCGCCGGGGTCGCCGCGGACGATGGTGACCTGTTCTCCCCCCGCCGGGGGGAGGGGACCATGCGAAGCATGGTGAGGGGGGCCGGCCCCCTCTAACGCTTCGCGGTCCCCCTCCCCCGATGGAGGAGGAATGCCCGGCCTCAGCCAGTCCGCGATCATCTCCGGATCGTCCACCGTCGCCGACAGCGCCACGCGCCGCATCCCCGGCGTGAACTGCTGCAGCCGCCCCAGACCCAGCGATAGCAGATCCCCCCGCTTGCCGCTCCAGATCGCGTGCACCTCGTCCAGCACGACGCATTTCAGGTCGGCGAAATAGGCCCGCGCGCCATCCCAGGCGCAGAACAGGGCCAGCTGCTCGGGCGTGGTCAGCAGGATGTCGGGCGGGTTCTCGCGCTGCCGCGCCTTCTTCGACTGTTTCGTATCCCCGGTCCGGCTCTCGACATGGATGTTCAGCCCGATCTCGCGGATCGGCGTCATCAGGTTGCGCTCGACGTCGGTGGTCAGCGCCTTGAGCGGCGACAGGTAGAGGGTGTGCACCCCCGAGCCGGGTCCGAACTCCGGCCTCGGCCCGCGCTCCGCCAGTTCGACCAAAGACGGCAGGAAACCGGCCAGCGTCTTGCCGCCGCCGGTCGGCGCGACCAGCAGGGCGTGCGACCCGGCCTCAGCCGCCGCGATCATCTCCAGCTGGTGCCTGCGAGGCGACCAGCCGCGCGAGGCGAACCAGTCGGCGAAGAGCGGCGAAAGCGTTGCGAGGGCGGGGGGCGGCGTCACATCGCGCCTATAGCATGTTCCCGTTCCGTTTCACGTCCTGAACGGCTATCTATTGGTCGTGTCCGTCGACTCCCTCACATCTTCCGCCCTCCTGACCGGCGCCGAGCCGTGGCTGGTCCTGCCGCCGGCGCTGGCCATTCCGCCGGGTGCGGGCGCGATCTGCGACGCCGACGGTCCACGCAAGATCGGGCGGGGCGCGGCCGAGGGGGCCTTCACCGCCGGCCCGGTCATGGTCGCCCACGCCAGCCTGACCGCGCGCCGCCTCGGCCTCGCCCCGCCGCCGCGCTCGGCGGATCTGCTGGACGTGCTGGAGCTGTTCGCCTTCGTCCGCCCTTCCCGCTTCTGCGCCCCCTCGCCCAGCGGTCTGGCCCTCGCCATGGGCATGAGCGAACCCAAGGGCGCCGAGGCCCAGGCACAGGCCCTGATGGACGCCGCCTCTGGCCTGCTGAAGGAACTGGCCGACCCAGCCTACCCCCTGCGCGAGGACGCCTTCACCCTCGCCGAGACCTTGGGCCGCGCCGGCTGGTCGTGGGCGTGGCGCGCGTCGGGCGCCCTGCAGCACCAGCCGGTCCGCGACCGCAATCATCGCGGCAGCGGGCTCGACGTCTGGTCCCGCCTGCCGGAATGGGAGGACGAGGCCCCGCGCGGCGAGGCCGGCTCCGCCCCCGTCGATTCCGAATCCGCCCGCATCCGGCTGGAGAAACTGCTGCAGGCCTCGGGCCTCGACGAGACCCGCCCGACCCAGTCCGACTACGCCGCCGAGGTCGCCTTCGCCTTCTCGCCGCGCAATGAAGAGGGTCGTCCGCGCGTGCTGCTGGCCGAGGCCGGCACGGGCACGGGCAAGACCCTCGGCTACCTCGCCCCCGCCAGCCTGTGGGCCGAGCGCAATCAGGGCGCCGCCTGGGTCTCGACCTACACCCGCGCCCTGCAGCGCCAGATCGACCGCGAGAGCGCCGCCCTGTGGCCCGACCCGGTCGAGCGGAAAAAGAAAACCGTCGTCCGCAAGGGACGCGAAAACTACCTCTGCCTGCTGAACCTGCAGGAGATGGTGCAGGCGGCCCAGCTGGGGAACGGCGACCTGATCGGCATGGCTTTGGCCAGCCGATGGGCCATGCATTCGCGCGACGGCGACATGACCGGGGGCGACTATCCCGGCTGGCTGCCCGGCCTGTTCGCGACGGGCCCCAGCCATCAAGCCAGCGCCGCCAATCTGGTCGACCGGCGCGGCGAATGCGTCCACGCCGCCTGCCCCCACTACCGGACCTGTTTCGTCGAGAAGACCATTCGCGCCAGCCGCCGGGCCGATCTGGTCGTGGCCAACCACGCCCTGGTCATGACCCAGGCCGCCTTCGACGGCGCCCGGTCGGCGCGCGGGCTGAAACAGGACGGCGAGACGGCCGCCCTGAAGCGAATCGTCTTCGACGAGGGCCACCATCTGTTCGACGCTGCCGACAGCGCCTTCTCGGCCTGCCTGTCCGGTCAGGAGGCCGCCGAGCTGCGCCGCTGGCTGCGCGGGCCTGAGGGGCGCAGCCGTCGCGGGCGCGGCCTGGAACAGCGGCTGGGCGACCTGTGCGCTGACAACGAAGCCGCGACCAAGGCGCTACAGGACGCCGTCCGCGCCGCCGCCCAGCTGCCGGGTGAAGGCGTGTCGGGCCGCATCGCCCCGGCCTCGGGCGAGGTCAATCCGGTCGGGCCGATTGAACGCTTCCTGCTCGCCGCGCTGGAACAGCTCCGTGCACGGACCAGCGAGAACGCTTCGGGCAGCGGCGTCGAGTTCGGCATGGAATGTTCGCTGCGCCCGGTTACCGAGCCGGTTCTCGAGGCTGCGCGCGAGGCCGCCCAAGCCCTGGCCGCAGTCGAGGCGCCGCTGCTGGCCCTGTCCCGCCATCTGGAGGACATCCTCGACGACGAGGCGTCCGAACTGGACGGCGCGTCCCGGGCGCGCATCGAGGGCGCGCTGCGCGGTCTTGACCGGCGGGCCCGCATGACCCTGCCCGGCTGGCGCTCCATGCTGGCGGCGCTGGAGGTGCCGTCCGACGAGCCCGATCCCGATTTCCTCGACTGGCTATCCGCCGAAGCGGCGTTCGGCCGCATCATGGACGTGGCCCTGCGCCGCCACTGGATCGACCCGACCGTGCCGCTGGAGGCGGCCGTGATCATGCCGGCGCACGGGGTGTTGGTGACCAGCGCCACCCTGTCCGATCCGAACTCGGATGATCCGTTCGACATGGCCCGGCTCCGCACCGGCTCGGCCCGTCTGATTGAGCCCGCGCGGACGCTGAAGGTCGAGAGCCCGTTCGACTATGCGGCCAACAGCCGCGTCATCGTCGTCAACGACCTGATCAAGGACGACCCGCGCCAGACGGCGGCCGCCATGCGAGAGTTGTTCCTCGCCGCCGGCGGCGGTGGGCTCGGCCTCTTCACGGCCATACGACGGCTGAAGGCGGTCTATGAGCGGCTCGGGCCGGACCTCGCCAAGGCAGGCATCCCCCTCTACGCCCAGCACGTCGACCCGCTGGAGGTAGGGGCGCTGGTGGATGTGTTCCGCGCCGAACAGGACAGCTGTTTGTTAGGTACCGATGCTGTCCGGGACGGCGTCGATGTGCCGGGTCGCTCATTGCGTATCCTCGCCTTCGACCGGGTGCCGTGGCCGCGCCCCGACCTGCTCCACAAGGCGCGCCGCCTGCGCTTCGGCGGCGAGGGCGCAGGGGGGCGCAATTTTGACGACGCCCTGGCCCGCGCGAAGATGGCGCAGGCCTTCGGCCGTTTGATCCGCCGCGCCGACGACAAGGGCGTCTTCGTCATGCTGGACGCCGCCGCACCGACCCGCCTGTTCGCCAGTCTGCCGCCGGGGACCGAGGTGCAGCGCATGGGACTGGCTGAAGCCGTGGAGCAGGTTGGCGCTTTCCTCAAGGCAGACTAGACGGACCTGGATGACCGATACGCACCCGACCCCGATCCGCCACCCCCGCCGCGGCCTCGCCGCGCCTTTTGTGATCGTCGGCCTGTTGCTGGCCGGCTGGACCGGCTGGTGGCTCTATCTGACCGACCAGATCGAGACCCGGCTCGAGGCCCGGGTCGAGGCCCTGCGCCAGGACGGCTGGACCATCACCCATGCCCGGGCGACCACCACCGGCTGGCCCTTCCGGGCGCGGGTGTCGATCTCGCACGCCGCGATCCTGGCCCCGTCCGGCCATGGCGTCGCCGCGCCGGAACTGGTGGCCGAGGCCAATGCCTACAATCCGGACCGCTGGGTGGTGATCGCCCCCGACGGCCTGACCCTGACCCGCGCCGGCAAGGGCAAGGTCGGGGTCGGCGGCGACGGCCTGCGCCTGAGCATCAGCCATCTGGGCGACCGGTTCCCTGATCTCAGGGCCGAGATGATCCGCCCGACCTTCACCGCCCACGGCGACGCCGAACCCTTCCCCATCGCCTCGGCTGAGCGGATCCAGCTGGAGACCCGCCCGCACCTGACCGACGGCCAGGCCTCGACCGACGAGATGGATGTGCTGTTCCGCCTGGTCGAGGCGCGCGGCCGCCCCGGCGGTCCGGTCGAGGGGGCGACGCGTCAGGGCCGGCTCAGCGCCGATATCGAGGCCACCATTGTCGGCGCCAGCCGCCTGCGGGGCATGGATTCCGCCGGGGTCTTCTCCGCCTGGACCGCCGCGGGCGGCCGGTTCACCGCTGTCCGGGGCCGTCTGAAAGCCGGAGACAGCACCGCCGTCATCTCGAGCGACGCCCTGTCGGCCGGACGCGACGGACGGCTGCAAGGGTCTCTGGCCCTGACCGCAGAGAAGCCGATGGCCGCCATCTCCGGCCTGGCGGGGTCGCGCTCCGGCGCGGTTAATCGCCTCGGCGCGGCCGGCGCTGCAGCGGCCACGGCGGCCTCGGGCGAGCGCGGCGTCGATCTGGTCGTCCAGTTCCGCGACGGCCGCACGTGGTTGGGGCCCTTCGCCCTGGCCCCGGCGCCGCGGCTGTTCTGATGCCGTCGGCGCTCCTGAGCGAGCCTGAAGTCGATGCCGAACGACTGGCTCTGGACCGGGCCGTGGCCGAGGCCGTGCGCCGGCGGATCGTCACCGGCCCGCGCCCGACCCCGGACGCCGACTCCATCGCCCTGCGCGCGCTCTTGACCAGCCTGTCGAAAACCGGGACCGCCGCCGTCCGCGCCGTGCTGGGCCGGGTCGACGCCGCCACGGGCGCGCCGCTGGTCGTCTGGGGTTTGGCCAGTCAGGTCCTCGCCGCCGACCGCTTCGGCCTGACCACCCGCACTGCCGCCGAGCCTGAGCAGGCGCTGGCCGCCGTTCGCGAGGGCGGGCGCGCCCTGATGGACCTGACATCGGGCAAGGCTTGGTGGGGCCGGTTGCTGGCCGAGCCGGAATTGCGCGTGATCGCCGCCCTCCCCGACGACACCCACGGCCTGCCCCGCGCCCTGATGGTCCAGCAGGCCCAGCCCGGCCCGACCGGCGACGACCGCACCTTCTGGGCCACCGACAGCAAGGCCCCCGACGCCCGTATCGTCGCGACCCTCGGCGCCGCCGGCCTCGCCGCCAGCCCGCTGATCGCGGCGGGCGGCTTGAAGCTGTTCATGCTCGCGGGCTATGTGCAGGCCGAGGACGGGCGGCTCGCATCCGCGCCCGGCAGCCTTTCCGGCGTCATCGGCGCCGCCCCCCAGTTCTGAAAGCGCCCATGACCGACGCCCCCGCTCCGAAGCCCGGCATTCTCGACATCGCCCCCTATGTCGGCGGCAAGTCGCGCATCGAGGGCGTGGCCGAGCCGATGAAGCTGTCCTCCAACGAGAACGCTTTGGGCGCCGGCGAGAAGGCGCGCGAGGCGTTTCAGGCCGCGGCAGCCAACATCCACATGTACCCCGACGGCCGGGCCATGAAGCTGCGCGACGCGGTGGCCGAACACCACGGGCTGGAGCCCGAACGGCTGATCTTCGGCAACGGCTCGGACGAGGTCTTCGCCCTGCTCAACCAGACCTATCTCACCGCCGGCGATAATATCGTCAGCGGCAAATACGGCTTTCTCGCCTATCGCATCAGCGCCCTGGCCAATGAGGCCTCGGTCAAACTGGCGCCCGAGCCCGACTTCCGCCTGACGCCCGACGCGATCCTCGCCGAGGTCGATGACCGGACCCGCATCGTCTACGTCTCCAGCCCGTCGAACC
Organism: Brevundimonas sp.; assembly: GCF_030682035.1. Classification (GTDB taxonomy): domain Bacteria; phylum Pseudomonadota; class Alphaproteobacteria; order Caulobacterales; family Caulobacteraceae; genus Brevundimonas. The sequence continues at coordinate 24,270 of NZ_JAUXQZ010000039.1, forward strand.
CCACCGGCAGCTACAACACCGCCGAGGAGATCCGCCGTCTGCATGAGGCTCTCCCGCCGCAGGTCCTGCTGGTCATTGACGAGGCCTATGCCGAATTCGTCGCCGAGCCCGACTGGGAGACCAGCTTCCCCCTCGCCCGCGACGCCGACAACATCGTCGTCACCCGCACCTTCTCCAAGATCCACGGCCTCGGCGGCCTGCGCATCGGCTTCGGCTATGCGCCGCTGAAGGTGGCCGAAGCGGTCGATCGCATCCGCCTCCCGTTCAACGTCTCGGTGCCCGGCATCGAGGCGGCCGTCGCCGCCCTTGGCGACGAGGCGCACCAGAAGGCCTCACGCGACCTGGTCCACGCATGGCGGCCGCGCCTGACCCAGGCCATCAAGGGCTTCGGCTTCGACGTCTTCCCCTCGGCGGGCAATTTCGTCCTCGTCCGCTTCCCGGATGAGACGCGCAACGCCGCGGCGGCCAACGACTATCTGAACTCAAAGGGCATCATCGTCCGCCCGGTCGGCGGCTACGGCCTGCCCGACTGCCTGCGCATCACCGTCGGGACCGAGGACCAGAACCGCGCGGTGATCGATGCGCTGAGCGAGTTCGCGGCGAGCTGATGGCAGGCGTCAGAGAACGACTGATCCGTTTACATCCGGCGTGGTCCCTCGTTGTCTGTATCTGGTTGGCTGCAGCGGCACTGGCGCGTTCGGAAAACCGGGGTCAGGCTGCGTCAGGCGCAACGCTCGGGACCTTCCTGCTTCTCGTCTATTGGGTCATCGGAGTGTGGTTTATCCGGCCCCGCCTGGCCCGACTCGACGCGCCCGCTACTGCCGCCTGAACACCCTCGACGCCCCCCAGCCCATCAAGGCCGCCAGCAGGACAGTCAGCAGGCCGTAGCTCCACGGCCGCCGGTGGGCGAACTCATAGATGTCGCGCTCGATGCCGACCTTTTCGACCGTCAGGGTCAGATTGCTCACCGACACCGCCTCGCCGTCCTGGAACAGCCAGACCTCGGCGAAATACTGACCGGTCGGGGCGACGGCGGGCAGCTCGATCTCGGCACGGAACAGGCCCGTGTCTACGAACTCCACCCCATTCGGATCGGTGTTGTACAGCGCCGCCGCCTCGCGCAGCCGGATCACGGCGCGGCGGTAGTCCAGATAGTCTTCGCCCAGCCGGCTGACGACCACATCGCGTACGCCATAGCGGGTGACCGTGCGGCTCTCCTGCGGCGCGTTGATCCTCAGGTGATCAACCCCCACGCCAAGACGGCGCAACTGGCCGAAGTCGGCGATGTCGGACAGCGGCCGCGTTGAAGCCGTCATGTAGAAACCCGGCGCGCCCTCGAACAGAACCGGGCGGCTGTTGAGCCAGAAGCCCATGTTGCGGGTCTTCTTGACCAGGCGGACCGGGCTGTCCGGACCCCGCACCACGACCACCACATCGGCCGGTCGATCGGTCGGATTGAAGACGGCGCCGTACAGGACGATCGAGGCCCCCCGAAAGCTGGAGTCGATCATGACGCGGGCGTCGGTCATGGCGGCGGCGACGCGGACCTGGCCGATGGTCCCGACCGATCGTTCCGGCGCCGGCGCGACGATGGCCGGAGGAGGCGGAGGAAGAGCCTGCATCACTCGGGCACCCCCGGCGCGAAGGCGAACAGGTCTGACGGGCGTACGAACAGCTCCAGTCCCATCTGGATCCCGACGAGCAGGACAATCAGCCCCAGCACCGCCCGCAGGACGTCCGGCCGGAACCGGCCGGACAAACGCGCGCCGTACTGTGCGCCGACGACGCCGCCAACCAGAAGCAGGGTGGACAGGACGATGTCGACGGTCTGGTTGCGGCCGGCCTGGAGGATGGTGGTCATTGCCGTGACGATGATGATCTGGAACAGGCTGGTGCCCACGACCACGCCAGCCTTCATTCGCAGCACATAGAGCATGGCCGGCACAAGGATGAAGCCGCCGCCGACGCCCATGATGGCCGACAGCACCCCGGCGAAGGCGCCGAGGGCGAACGGCGGAATGGCGCTGATGTAGAGGCCTGAACGCGGGAAACGCATCTTCAGTGGCAGGCCGTAGAGCCACAGCGGCCGACGACGCTCCTTGTGCGGCAAGACCTCGCCACGCACCCGGCGCAGGATCTGGCCGAGACTCTCGTAGAGCATCAGGGTTCCGATGGCGCCGAGAAACAGCAGATAGGAAACCGCCACCGCCATGTCGGCCTGACCGAGCAGGCGCAGATAGCGGAACAGCTCAACGCCCAGCAGCGCGCCGACCACGCCGCCCAGGGCCATGACGCCGCCGATGCGATAATCAACCGCCTTCTGGCTGGTGTAGCTGATCACGCCCGAGGTCGAGGAGGCGACGACATGGCTGGCCTGGCTGGCCACGGCCACCGACGGCGGAATGCCGAGAAAGATCAGGATCGGGGCCATCAGAAAGCCGCCGCCGATGCCGAACAGTCCGGACACGAATCCGACCGTCGCGCCCAGCAGAACCAGGAGCGGCCAGTTCACCGAAACCTCGGCGATCGGTAGATAGATATCCAAAGGACGCGCCTTCGGCTGGAACTGAGGCTAGGCGCCGGGAAGGCGACGACGGAAGTCTGATTGTCCTAGACCCACCCGGCGGTCCCCGCCACCCGATGCGCCAGAAAGGCTTGGTCTTCTCCCGCCTCAGGCGAGCGGTTCGACCGCAAACTGCTCGGCTTCGGTGCGGGCCTGGTCGCGGGCGGCGGCCGGCGCCGTGGCTCTGAGACGCTCGACCGCTGACTGGGCGTCGCCATCGCCGGCGCGCGCCGCGATCAGATACCATTTGTAGGCCTCGGTTAGGTCGGGCTCGATGCCTTGGTCGCCCGACTCATAGAGTTTGGCGACGTTGAACTGGCTATCGACCAAGCCGAGTTCCGCCGCCCGCTTCAGCCAGTCCAGCGCCTCGCCGCGGTTCTGATCCCCGCCGACGCCGTCGAACAGATACATCCCATAGGCGTGCATCCCGCGGGCGTCGCCTCCATCGGCTGCGCGGCGCGCCCAGGTCCGGGCTTCCGACAGATTGACCGTCAGACCCTTGTCGCCGTCCTGGTAGAGGCCGGCCAGATGCAGTTGGGCCGGCGTGTATCCGGTAGCGGCGGCCTGTTTCAGCAACTCGACTCCGCCAGCCTCGCCCGCATCGAGCTCGGCCATCGCCTGTTGATACAGATCTCCGCCCCGCGCCAGATCCGCCGGCGAGGCATTGGTCGGCACGACGGCGAGGGCTGCGATCGGGGCTGCCCGTTCAGCACCCGGCAGGCCGGGAATATTCAGACCCGAGCCGGTCAGCTGGCCCGTCGCATAGGCGCCGCCGGCGGTTAGCAGGACCGCTATGGCCGAGGCGCCCAGCGCCTTGCGGACCGTGCCGCCATCCTTCGAAGCCTGTTTGTCCAACCGCTCCTGCAGCCGGGACTTGCCGCCGCGCTTCAGGCCGAAGCCCAAACGAGCAGGCGTTTCGGGGGCCGGGGCGGCCATGGCGGCGCGGGCGGCGTCGATGGTCTGGCGTGTCGAGGAGGCGCGGCCCTGGGCCGCTGCCGCACGCAGGGCGCGGGGGTCGACGAAATCCGTCTCGCCCTCGAACTCGTCATGCCCGCCGTCGAAGGCGCCGCCGGGGGCGGTCGCCTCCAGTGCGTCCGAGACATCGGCGCCGCCAAAGCCTTGGCCGAATGCCATCGGTGGGACCGGCGCCGGAACCGGCTGAGCCTGTGGGGTGGCATTGAACGGGGGCGGCGTGAAGGCGGGAATCTGCGGGGGAGGAGCAACCTCCTCGGCCAGCGTTGTCCCGCCGGGACGGCTGCCGAACGGGGCCGGAGCGACCATCGGAGCCGCCACCGGTGCTTCACCCACGCGCGGGCCGCGCAGGACGGCATCGAAGATGGCATCAGCGCTCAGGACATCGTCCGCCGGAACGTCGGGACTGAATGCCTCGGACGTCGGCTCGGGCGGGGCCAGATCAGCAGACCAGGCCTGCTGCTCGGCATAGATCGGATCGTCAAAGACGGCGTCAGAGAACGGCGCGCCCGGGAAGGCGGCGTCCGGGAAGGCGGCGGCCCGCCAGTCTGAATCCGGCACGGCGGGCGAGGGTGCCGCGGGCGAGGGTTCAGCGCGGCGCTCGATATTGCCTCGCGCCTCGGAGATCAGGGCCGCCGTGCGCTCTTCCGACATCCGCATACGCTCGGCCAGCTCGCCGGACGCCCGGTCATAGCCTTGCTCGATGCGGGCAGAGCTGTCGGCCAGGCGACGGCCGATGTCCTCCAGCGCCTGCTGCGAACGCCGCTCGGACTGGGCGATGCGTTCGCTCAGCCGGTCGGAAATACGAGTGATCTCTCCGCCCAGCTGCTCCAGAGCCAGGGCGTGGCGGTCATCGGTCGCGATCAGCCGCTGTTCGACGCTCTGGGCGAACCGGCCCATGTCGGTCTCGACCTTGCGGCTCAGCCGCTCAAGGTGGACCGGGGTTTCGGCCTCGATCGACTGGACCCGGCCGTTCAGATTCTGGGCGATGCGCAGGACCTCGCGGCCCATGGTCTCGACGGCCTTGGCGGAGCGTTCCTCGGATGTCTTGACCTGATCGCCGATGGCCAGCACCGCGCGTTCGATGCGGTCCAACCGGCCTTCGGACTCAGCCGTGTCGAGCCGCCGCATCATCTCGGCGCGATTGCCCTCGACCTGACGGCTCAGGGTCTCGGCCAGTTTTTCGAAGCGGACGGCCTCGCGGGAGCCTTCGGGCTCGGTCCGCGACTCGGCGGCGCGCAGGCGCTGGTCCAGGCCCGCGAACGAGGTCTGCAGATTGCGCAGGGCCTCGGCGGTGCGTCCCTGGGCCTGGTCCAATCGCTGTCCGACCTGGGCCAGCAGGTCGGACCCGACGCCGGGACCGGCGACCTTCTCGACCGTGTCCATCCGGTGGCGCAGCTCGTTCACGCTCGAACGCTGACGCTCTTCGATGTCGTAGAGGCGGCCGGCCAGCGCACCCATGGTGCTCTCGACCTTGCCGAAGGTCTCGGCGGTCTGCGGTCCGACCTCCTGCTCGAAGCGACGCAGTCGCTTGTGCCCCTCGCGCAACTCCTCGGCGATGTCATCAATGCGGCGGCCGTAGGCCTTGCCGTTCTGGTCCTGCCCTTCCAGCTTGCGCACCAGGCCGGTGACGGCCTGATCCACCCCCTGGATGGCGACGGTCGAGCGGCGCTCGGCGGCTTCCAGCCGGGCGGCGATGGCGTCGATCGACGCCCCGAGGCGGTGGAGCTGGTCCTCGCCTCCGCCATAGGCGTCGTCGATGCGACGGCTGCGGCCCCGGCGGTCGATGCTGTCGGCGGCATGGGGACGGCGCGACAGCGGCGTGAAGCCACCTTCGTCATCGTCGCCGTCTTCCATGATGATGGTATTCAGCCACTCGCCCAGGGTCATGCCGGAGCGACGGGCGAGGTCCTTGGCGATCTCGCGCGCTTTGGGCTCGATGCCCTTCACGCTCCACGGCGCGGCTGCGCTCACTGATTCGCCTCCCGACCTACTTGCCGAACGCTAGACGCCAAGATGATGCGTGTAAACGCGTGGTTAACCCCAAGATGTAGCGGTATCCCCAACTTCCTGTGGAAAGCGCCGTCTCTCAATGAGCATCTCGGGTCAACGTAGTTAACGACGCGTGAAGATTAATCCTGCGGCAAGGATTCGGCCTCTTGCGTCAGGAGGCGGAACGAGCCACCTCGCGCGGATGAGCCTGACCCTCACTCTCGTCCTGCTCGCCGCCGCCCTCGGCCTGGCCGTCTTCGCCGGCTGGCGGGGGTCGCGGCCGTGGGACCTTCGGCGCGGCGTGCGCATGATCCCGTGGCGGTTCATCATGCTGCTGTCCGGCGCCGCGATCCTGATCCTCGCGATCCACCTCGGAACCCTGATGGGCGTGCCGCAACGGCCGTACTGACAGGCTCCGGGGGCCAGGTTCCGGAGGTTAGGGGGCAGAGCGGTCCCAGACCCGACCCTGGAACCCGGAACCTGGCCCCTTCACGTCCCCGCGAAACACCAGGCCAGCACCGCCTTCTGCGCGTGGATGCGGTTCTCGGCCTCGTCCCAGACCAGCGACTTCGGACCGTCGATCACGGCGTCGGTAACCTCCTCGCCGCGGTGGGCGGGCAGGCAGTGCAGGAAGACGGCGTCGCCGGCGGCGGCGTCCATCAGGGCCTCGTCGACGCCATAGCCCTCGAAGGCCTCCAGCCGCGCCTCATAGTCGCCGTCGCCCATCGACACCCAGGTGTCGGTGACGACCACGTCAGCCCCGGTCACCGCCTCGCGCGGATCGGCCGTCAGGGTGACGTGGTTGCCGCCCCTGGCGAGGTCATGCAGGTCCGGATGATAGTCCGCCGGGCAGGCCACCTTCAGGTGGAAGCCCAGCTTCGGCGCGGCGTGCATGAAGCTGTGGCAGACGTTGTTGCCGTCCCCGACCCAGGCGATGGTCTTGCCGGCGATGGGACCCCGGGCCTCCTCGATGGTCATGATGTCGGCCAGGATCTGGCACGGGTGGGAGCGGTCGGTCAGGCCGTTGATGACCGGCACGGTGGCGACCCGGGCGAAGCGCTCGACGTCCTCGTGACTGTTGGCGCGGATCATCACCGCATCGACCATGCGCGACAGAACCCGGGCCGTGTCCTCGACGGGCTCGCCGCGACCCAGTTGCATGTCGCCGGCGTTGGCGATGATCGAGGCCCCGCCCAGCTGGCGGATGGCGGCGTCGAAGCTGAAGCGGGTGCGGGTCGAATTCTTCTCGAAGATCATCGCCAGGACGCGGTCCTTCGCCGGCGCATCGGCGTCGGCGCGCCCCTTGGGCCAGCCCTTGCGAGCGGCCTTGCGGGCATGGGCGTCGTCGAGGATGGCGCGGAGGTCCCCGGCTTCGAGGCGGTGGATGTCGAGGAAGTGACGGACCATTTTCGGGGCTCCGATCAGGCCGCGGCAAGCTTGCCGCGCGCACTCTCGCAGGTGCGTTCGAAGCGGGCGACCGCCTCGCGGGCCTCTTCCAGCGTCAGGTTCAGCGGCGGCAGGATGCGCACACAGTTGTCGCCGCCGCCGGCGACCAGAAGCTGCTGCTCATCTCGCGCCCAGCCCATGAATTCGCGGTTGTTGGGGACCAGTTTGACGCCCAGCAGCAGACCCTTGCCGCGCACGTCCACGATCACATCGGGGAAGCGCTGGGCCAGGCCGTGCAGTTGCTGCTTCAGATAGCCGGCGATCTCGTTGACGTGGGCCAGGGTCTCGGGCTTGGAGATTTCACCGAAGGCCGCGCCGCCGACCGCCATGGCCAGCGGATTGCCGCCGAAGGTCGAGCCGTGCACGCCCACGACCATGCCCTTGGCCGCGTTGGTGGTGGCCAGGCAGGCCCCGACCGGGAAGCCGCCGCCCAGGGCCTTGGCGATGGCCATGATGTCGGGGGTCATGCCGGCCCATTCATGGGCCCACAGCCTGCCGGTCCGGCCCATGCCGCACTGGACCTCGTCGAAGATGATCAGCACACCGTTCTCGTCGGCCATCTGACGCATCCAGCGCAAATCCTCGTCGGGGGTAGCGCGGCAGCCACCCTCGCCCTGCACCGGTTCCAGAATGATGGCGCAGGTGGTCGGATTGCGGAACGCGGCCTCGAGAGCCTCCCTGTCGCCCCAGATCAGCTGATGGAAGCCCTCCATCGGCGGGCCGAAGCCGTTGGTGTAGCTGGGGTTGGCCGCGGCGTTGATGGCGCCGTAGGTCCGGCCGTGGAACGAGCCGTCGAAGCCGTAGATGTCGATCCGCTCGGCCTGGCCGTTGGTCGAGTGATATCTGCGGGCCGTCTTCAGCGCGCATTCGACGGCTTCCGTGCCCGAGTTGGTGAAGAAGACCACATCGGCGAACGACTTCTCGCAGAGCGCGTCGGCCAGGGCTTCCTGCCCCGGAATCTTGAAGATGTTGGAGACGTGCCACAGCTTGCCGGCCTGTTCGGTCACCGCCGCCACGAGGATCGGATTGGCGTGGCCGAGGGCGTTGGTCGAAATGCCCATGACGCAGTCGAGGTATTCGGTCCCGTCCGTACTCCACAGACGCGCGCCCTGGCCGCGATCCACCTCCAGCGGCGCGCGGTTATAGACACCCATCAGATGTTCAGTGGACACGGGGCAGGCCTCCAAAAGCGAGACGGCCCCGCCGCTGGAGAGCGCCGGGACCGCTGGAATAAGGGTCAGGCCTTGTCGGCCGGAGCACGGTGTTAGTCAACATCTTGTCGGCCGCGGTCGTCGGCCCTCCGGGACCTCCCGACCCGACGCGACCTGCTTGTTAGGCCGCGCTCAGAAGGCTCCGCCTTCTCGATCCGACGCGGCTGTCTTTGTTGGGCCGCGGTCACAGGGCTCCGCCCTGTCGACCCGACGCGGCCTGGCGCTTTCGCGCAGGCTTGGACGCCGCGCCGTTTCCGGGGCGGTGGCGGAAAGCATGGGAAGGGCCGGCGGAGCGCCGGGCGCGAAACCCGGAGACCGTGGGGAGATTATGTTTCGGCTTCGCGACGTCGCTCCGCACGAGATGTCTGACCGGAAGCTGTCGGCCTGAAAGGCAGTGGTGAACTCCCTCAGGACCAGCGGCGCTGTGGACGCCTTGCCGACATAGCCTCCGGCGGGCGGGTCGGAGCCTTGCGAACCGTTCGTCCGGGCGGCTCCGCCGCCCGTTCCTCCACCCCGGAACGGCGCGGGCTCCC
>NZ_JAUXQZ010000041.1 GCF_030682035.1 Brevundimonas sp.
GCCAGCCTGATCGTCGGCGTGGCCGCCGCTGAAGCCACGCGCAGTGGCATACTGATCGCCGGCGTCGCCGGACTGGTTGCTGGCGCGATGTCTATGGCGGCCGGCGAATACGTCTCGGTCAGTTCCCAGTCGGACACGGAGAAGGCAGACCTCGCCCGTGAGACCGCCGAACTCGCCGCCGATCCCGAAGCCGAGGTCACTGAGCTGGCGGCCATCTACGCCGCCCGTGGCGTCGAGCCGGCCCTGTCACGGCAGGTTGCGGAACAGTTGATGGCAAGGGACGCCCTCGGCGCCCACGCACGCGATGAACTGGGCATTTCGGAATTCACTACGGCCAGGCCGATCCAGGCCGCCCTCACGTCAGCCGCGACCTTCGCCGTGGGGGCCGCGCCGCCCCTGCTCGTGGCCCTGCTGGCACCGCTGGGAAGTCTGGTGATCTCGGTCAGCGCCGTCGCCCTGGCCGGCCTGATGGGGCTCGGCGCGCTCGGCGCCTCGGCGGGCGGTGCCAATGTGCCGCGCTCGGTGCTCAGGGTGGCCTTCTGGGGCGTCGTCGCCCTCGCCGCCACCGCCGGCATCGGTCGCCTGTTCGGAACGGTCGTTTAGGCGAATTGGTCGGAGTGAGAGGATTCGAACCTCCGACCCTCTGGTCCCAAACCAGATGCGCTACCAGGCTGCGCTACACTCCGGCGGCGGGATTTGGCACACTCGACGCCGCGCTGCAACGCGTGGTTTGGCTATTCGGCGAAGAACGGGTGGCTGACCCTGTCGCCGGCACGGGCTCCGATCTCGTCGGCGCGGCCGGCGCGCAGCTCCAGCACGCCGCTGGCGGGCCCGTTGGAGGGGATGACCGCGTCCGACAGGGGCGTCGCATTCCTTGCGATCGAGACGATCCGGCCGCGCGGGTCGATATAGATGATGTCCAGCGAGCTCGGCGTGTTGTGCATCCAGAAGCCGCGCTCGGCCACATCGGGAAATTCGAACAGCATGCCCCGATCGTCGGCCAGGGGCTCGCGCTCCATCAGGCCGCGCTGACGTTCCGCGTCGTCGTCGGCGATCTCGACCATGAAGCGGTGCTCGCCGCTGGAGGTGGTGATGGTCAACGGCTCAAGCGGGTCGCCCTTGGCGTCGCGCGGCGCGCCCGCTCCGGCGCAGGCCGACAGCAGCACCAGGCCGGACAAGGCGCCCAGAAGTCCACGACGGTTCGTCATTGCCGGTCCACCCTCACTGCGGCGGATGGTTCATCCGCCCGGTCTGATTTCCGCGACCACCAGCCCCTTGGGGCCCTCGGCGAATCGCACCGAGACCGTCTCGCCGGGCAGCAGGTCATCCAGCCCGCAGCGGCGCAACGTCTCGACATGGACGAAGATATCCCCCGGTTCGCCATCGCGCACCACGAATCCGTAGCCCTTGGTGCGATTGAACCATTTGACTACGGCGGTCTCCATCGATGCGCCCGAGACCAGACCTTCGGTCTCCGGCCTGAACCGGGCTGTTTGCGGGAGTCCGTCATAGCCCACATGCCGAGGCGCCGCGCCCAGCTCGGGGTCGCCCTCGCCCAGATCGTGAACCTCGGTGACCTGCCAACCCTTGGGCCGGCGGGCGCAGTCGCAGCTGATCGGCGCGCCCTCGGCCGCCATGTCCCGTCCGGCGTCGCGCAGGCTGGAAACATGCAGCAGCACGTCCTTCATGTCGGTCAAAGTCGGGTCGTCCGGCACGATGAAGCCATATCCCTTGCCGGGATCGAACCATTTCACCCGGCCCGCGATGCGTACCGTCGCGACTGTCTCAACGCCCTCGTAGTCAGACACAACCTTCCCCCTGCCCGCGATCGGAGCGGACGTCGCTTATTTAACACGGTTCTGTGAACCCCGGAAAAGCGAAAAACAACGATTTCGCGGCAAAAGCGAAATGATTTGACTCAGAGGCCGACTGCGCCTCGCTCCAGCAGCATGCGAATCTTCCACACAAGGTCGGTTTGGCGGTAGGGTTTTGCGATCAAATCCCATTCAGGACGGTGGCCGGCATGCTCCCGGGCCCGGTCAGTCCAACCGGTTGTCAGCAGAACGGGCGTCCCGGGTCTGAGTCGTGTGACCTCGGCGGACAAGCCCTCGCCATCCAGCTTGCCCGGCATGACGATGTCGCTGAACAACAGGTCGAACGGCAGACCGGACTCTACCATCGCCAGGGCCTCGGCGGCGTCGCCCGCCGTGTGAACCGCAAAGCCCGCATCGACCAACAGGGTCTCGCCCATCGCCCGGACCTCGGCGTTGTCCTCGACCATCAGAATGGTCGCCGCGTCGGGGAGTTCATCGGCTGGGAACGTGATTTCGGGCATTTCGGTCAACCGGATCATCAGCGTCGTCCGGGACACGGACACAGCAGTGCAACGCGTCTGACCCCGAAAGGCTCGGCCTCACACACAATCGGCGATGTCAGGGAGAGGCTCCGCGCTGGCAGTCCCTAGGGGAGTCGAACCCCTCTTTTCAGGTTGAAAACCTGACGTCCTAACCGATAGACGAAGGGACCGCTGCGCGGAGAGCGGGCGATATAGCCGCCGATTCTTGACCGTGCAACCCTTCTCCTCCCCATTCTTCTTGCGAAGGGGGAGGTGGCTCGGAGGCGCAGTCGACGAGAGGGAGGGGGTCTACCGGGGAACGATCACGCCATCCGCGGATCGGCCACGTCCTCGATCTCGAATTGGACACCCTTGCGGCCGTTCCAGTCATCGGCTTTCAGCCGCCCGGCCACGCTCAGCCCGCCCTGTCCGGACAACAACGACTGCCCGCCGGGCAGGTCGGCGCAGCGCCAGGCGATGGCCTTGACCGAGGCGCCGTCAGCCCCGACCAGCCGGCACCGCACATGGCCCCCGTTCATGGCCACGGCGTCCCGCGCCTGCACATGCTCGAGGGCGAACAGGGGCTCGGGATTGGCCGGGCCGAACGGCGCCAGCTGCTCGAACTGTTCGAACAGGGCCCGCGTCGCCGCGCCCGGATCGATCAGGGCGTCGATCTCGACATGGTCCAGGGCGTCGGCGGCGGCCTGCTCGCCCGCCATCCGTTCGTTGAGGAAGTCGCGCAGCCGGTCGATGTCGTCGGCACGGACAGTCAGGCCCGCCGCCATGGCGTGGCCGCCCCCGGCGATCAGCACGCCCGTTTCCCACGCCGCCTGCACCGCCTTGCCCAGATTCATGCCCGGCTGCGACCGGCCCGAACCCTTGCCGAGGCCGTTGACCGCATCGACGCCGATCACCACCACCGGCTTGCGCCAGCGTTCGCGCAAGCGACCCGCCACGATGCCGACCACGCCGGGATGCCATTCATCGCCCGCGATCACCACCACGGCCGAGCCGTCGGCATGAGCGCCGGTCGCCTCAACCAGACGGGTGGCCTGGTCGGTGACCTGTTTCTCCACCTCACGCCGGGCGATGTTCAGGGCGTCCAGTTCCTGCGCCAGCGCGGCGGCCTCCCCGGGATCGTCGGTCGACAGCAAACGGGCGCCGAGGTCCGACTTGCCGATCCGCCCGCCCGCGTTGATGCGCGGCCCCAGGATGAAGCCGGCATGGTTAGACTTGGCCGGCCCCGGCTCGGCCCCCGCCGCCGCCAGCAGGGCCCTCAGACCGGGATTGCCCCAGTCCGACATGACCCGAAGGCCCAGACTGGTGAGGGCCCGGTTGAACCCGGTCAGGCCGGTGACGTCGCAGATCGCCCCCATGGCCGCCAGATCGAGCCACTGGCGGATGTCCGGCTCCTTCACATCCGCAAACATCCCGCGCCGCCGCGCCTCGCGGTTCAGCGCCGCCAGCAGCACGAACACCACCCCCGCGGCGGCCAGATTCCCCTGCCCCGAATTGCAGCCGGGCCGGTTGGGATTGACCACGGCGGCGCAGACGGGCGGATGCTCGCGCATCATGTGGTGGTCGATGACCACGACCTTCAGCCCGATCGCCGCCGCATGGGCCACGGCCTCATTGGCCGCCGCGCCGCAGTCCACTGTGATGACCAGATCGGCGCCCGAGGCCTTCAGCGTGTCGAAAGCCCTGGCGCTGGGGCCATACCCTTCCGTCACCCGGTCGGGGACATAGATCGGCAGTTCGGCGCCCAAGGCCCGGAACCAGCGCACCAGCAGGGCCGCGCTCGAGGCGCCGTCCACGTCATAGTCGGCGAAGACGTGGATCGAGGCCTTCGCCTGCAGCGCGTCGAGGATCGCCTCGGCCGCCGCGTCCATGTCCATAAAGCTGGACGGGTCTGGAAACAGCGCCTTCAGCGTCGGCGTCAGGAAGTCCGCGCCCTGATCGGCCCGTACGCCGCGCGCCGCCAGCGCCCGCGCCAGCGGCTCTTCCAGATTCAGTGCCTGCATATGAGCCCGGATCAACCCGGCCTCGGCGGGCCGCTGCCGCCATTCGCGGCCGGACAGGGAGCGGGAGACGCCCAGAAACGCTGGCGCGCCGCTCCCGTCCGCCATCAGAGCGGCCGGATGGTGCGGATGCGCTGGACGGTCCGGGTCGAGGAATCCATCACCAGCGTATGGGTGGAGACGAAGCCGTCGGCGACCTTGACCCCGTCCAGCATGGCGCCCTTGGTCACGCCGGTGGCGGCGAAGATGGCGTCCTTGGACACCAGTTCATGCAGATCGTACTTCCGGTCGAAATCTGTGACGCCGGTCCGCGACGCCCGCGCCCGCTCGTCGTCGTTACGGAAGATCAGCCGGCCCTGGAAATGGCCGCCGACGCATTTGAGCGCCGAGGCCGCCAGCACGCCCTCCGGCGCCCCGCCCGAGCCGAGGTACAGGTCGATGCCCGTTTCCGGCTCGGCGGTGTGGATCACGCCCGCCACGTCGCCGTCGGTGATCAGCACCACCTTGGCCCCGACCTCGCGCAGGGCGGCGATCAGCTCTGCGTGCCGCGGCCGGTCCATGACGCAGACGGTGATGTCGGACGGCTTCACCCCCTTGGCCGAGGCCAGCGAGCGGACATTGTCCTCGGGCTTCATGTCCAGATCGACCGTACCGGGCGCGAAGCCGGGGCCGATGGCGATCTTGTCCATATATGTGTCGGGCGCGTGCAGCATGCCGCCGCCGGGCGACATCGACAGCACGCACAGCGCATTGGCCATGGCCTTGGCCGTCAGGGTCGTGCCCTCCAGCGGGTCCAGGGCGATGTCGATGGCCGGGCCTTTGCCGGTGCCGACCTTCTCGCCGATGTAGAGCATCGGCGCCTCGTCCCGCTCACCCTCGCCGATGACGATCTTGCCGTCGATATCGAGCGCGTTCAGAGCCGTGCGCATGGCATCGACCGCCAGCTGGTCCGCCGCCTTCTCGTCGCCACGACCGATGCCGGCGTAGCTGGCGATGGCGGCCAGTTCGGTCACCCGCGCGGCGTCAGCAGCCAGGGTCGAGGCATAAGGGGCCAGCTTGGCCATAAGGGGTCTCCTGAGACGATGGTCCCCGGATTCTGCTGTCCGGGCGAGCGTTGGATGGGGTCAGCGGCGGTCCACCGGGGGCGGGGCGCGGCCCCGCTCGCGCGTGCGCCGCACGAAGTCTTCGATCTCGGCCAGGGTCTCCTGCGTCACCGGGGGGACCGGAACCGAATCGAGCCGGGCCTGCACCGCCGCCGCGAACTCGGCCGGGTCGCCGGTGGTCTGCCAGTCGATGCGCGAGACCTCACCCGCCAGCGCCCCGCCGGTGACCTTCAGCGTACCGACCTGCGCCGCGATCGTGACCGGCTCAGGCAGCGGCTCGATCGACCGGGGGAATTCGGCCCAGCGCGGGTATTCGCGGTTGGCGTCGACCAGGGCCTGGACCCGCGGCGCAATCGGCGAGCTGGCGTCGGTCGCCGGGTCGAACGAGCCCACGCAGGCCGTCAGACCGCCGCTGGCGACGACCGCCGCAAGGCCTGCTGCAATTTTCCGGATCGACGCTTTCATTTCAGGGGCTGTCTTATGCGATGATCGCGACAGGCGGAAGGGCGCGCGCGGTGCCTGCGACCGATCCTGACGACATCCGGAGCTCTCCATGGCCAAGCGTCCGCCCCCTCCGCCCGCCGACGCCGCCCCGCGCGCGCCGCGCAAATCCGGACGTCCCACCTCGGCCAAGCCGCCCCGGCCCCGCGCCGCAGGGGTCGAGGCCGCCCCGGAGCCGACGCCGCCGCCGAATCCGCCTGAGGCCGAAGCGCCTGCCGCCGACGCCGCCGCCTTCCCCGGCGCCGACCAGCGGCAGATGCTGGAAATCCTGTCGATGAACCTGGCCAAGGCGGCCATGACGGCCCAGTCGGCCATCGCCGAGGCGGCCCTGTCCCAAGCCGACCGACCCGCCGCCCTGTCGCCGGACCCGTTCCATGTCGGCCCCGCCATGAACGCCGTCATGACCAGCCTGGCCTCGCGGCCCGACAAGCTGTTCAGCGCCCAGGCCGACCTGTTCAACCGCTACATGGACCTGTGGGCCTCCACGACCCGCCGCGCCGCCGGCGATGAGACCCCCGCTGCCCCTTCAAAGGACAAGCGGTTCAAGGATCCCGCCTGGTCCGAAAATCCCGCCTTCGACGTCATGCGCCAGTCCTATCTGGTCACCGCCGACTGGATGAACGGGCTGGTGGCCAGCGTCGAGGACGTCGATCCCCTGACCAAACGCCGCGCCGAATTCTTCACCAGACTGCTGACCGACGCCTTCTCCCCCTCCAACTTCCTTGCCTCCAACCCGGCCGCGCTCAAGGCCCTGGCCGAGTCCAACGGCGAATCCCTGGTCAAGGGGATGCAGAATTTCGCCGCCGACATGGAGCGCGGCGCCGGCAAGCTGAAGATCAGCCAGGCCGACTACGGCAAATTCGTCGTCGGGGAGAACGTCGCCACCGCCCCGGGCCAGGTCGTCTGGCGCGACGAGCTGTTCGAACTGATCCAGTTCGACGCCGCGACGGACCGGCAGCGCGCCGTCCCCCTGCTGATCTTCCCGCCCTGGATCAACAAATTCTACATCCTGGACCTCCAGCCCGAGAACTCGATGATCCGCTGGCTGTCCAGCCAGGGTTTCACCGTCTTCGTCTGTTCCTGGGTCAATCCGGACGTCGACAAGGCCGCCTTCGGCTTCGACGACTATCTGGAAAAGGGCATCTACCGCTGCGTCGAGAAGGCTCTGGAGCAGTCGCAGGCCAAACACATCAACACCGTCGGCTACTGCATCGGCGGCACCCTCATGGGCGCCGCCCTGGCCCACATGGCGGCCAAGGGCGACACCCGCGTCACCGCCAACACCTTCTTCGCCGCCCAGCATGACTTCGCCGAGGCCGGCGACCTGCTGCTGTTCACCGACGAGCACTGGCTGGGCGAGGTCGAGCAGCAGATGGACGCCGCCGGCGGCGTCCTGCCCGGCGCGGCCATGGCCGAGACCTTCAACGCCCTGCGCGCCAACGATCTGATCTGGTCGTTCTTCGTCAGCAACTATCTGATGGGCAAGTCGCCGCCCGCTTTCGACCTGCTGTTCTGGAACGCCGACCAGACCCGCATGCCCAAGACGCTGCACATGGACTACCTCCGCTCCATGTACGGCCAGAACCGGCTGGCGCGGGGCGAGTTCACCATCGGCGGGGTCAAGGTCGACCTGTCGCAGGTCACCATCCCCCTGTATTTCCAGGCCAGCCGCGAGGACCACATCGCGCCGATGAATTCGGTCTATCGCTCGGCCCGCGCCTTCTCGAACGCCGACGTGACCCTGACCCTCGCCGGTTCGGGCCATATCGCCGGGGTGGTCAATCCGCCCTCGGCGAAGAAATACCAGCACTGGACCAACCCCGCCCTGCCCGCGACGCTCGGGGAATGGCAGGCCAGGGCCGTCGAACACCCCGGCAGCTGGTGGAACCACTGGGCCGAATGGCTGCATGCGAAATCGGGTGAATGGGTCCCCGCCCGCGATCCGAAAAACGGCCCCCTTTCGCCGATAGAACCGGCGCCGGGCTCCTATGTGAAGGTGAAGAGTTGACGCGTCTCGAACCGAACCTTCTGCTGGCCGTCACCACCGGTTTCGCCCTGGTTCTCGTCACCCTGACCGCCAGTGTCTATGGCGCGGGCGAGCCGCTGCGCAACCTGTTGCTCGCCGTCATCTGCTCCGGCGGCTTCGTGCTGCTGAACCCTGTCCTGATGCGGCTGATGAAGAGCCAGTCTCGCCCGCCGCTGATCCATCCCGACAGCGGCGGCATGACCGTCTGGGCCGGCCTGTTCCCGATGGTGGTGATCGTCTGCGCCGCCATCCCGGTGTTCTGGCCCGGCCCCGACTACGGCCTGCTGATCATCATCGCCGCGGTCTGGTTCGGCGTAACGGTCGAGTCCGCCCTCAAGGCGCGGCGAGCCTAGGCCGCGCGGAAGGTCAGGGCCACGCCGTTGTTGCAATAGCGTTTGCCCGTCGGGCGCGGGCCGTCATCGAAGATGTGGCCCTGGTGCCCCAGGCAGCGGGCGCAGTGGTATTCGGTGCGCGGGAAGCCGATGGCGAAGTCGGTCTTGGTCCCGATGTTGGCGGCGATGACGTCATAGAAGCTGGGCCAACCGGTGCCGGAATCGTACTTCCACGACGATCGGAACAGCGGCAGATCGCAGCCCCGGCAGACGAAGGTCCCGCGCCGGTGTTCGTCGTTCAGCGGACTGGTCCCCGGCCGCTCGGTCGCCTCGTGCCGCAGGGTCTGATAGGCGGCGGCCCCCAGCCGCGCGCGCCACTGGGCGTCGGTCAGCCGACGGAACGGCGAACTGGCGTATTGGGCCACCGAGGCATCGGCCTCGCGTGAGGTGCAGGCCGAGACAGCGAGGGCCCCGGCGGTGGTCAACAGGGCGCGGCGGGAGAGCTGGGTCATGACAGCAGATACGTCGGCATCGGCCGCGAGGTTTCAAGTGAGGAGTGCTAGTGAGCGAGAGGTGAGCGGGACGCCGCTCTATGCTGGCGACAGCGGCTCACCCCTTGCTCACTAGCACTTCTCACTTGCTCAACTCACCCCAGCCCCGTCCCCTCGTCGAGCCCCAGCATCAGGTTCAGGTTCTGCACGGCCGCCCCCGACGCCCCCTTGCCGAGGTTGTCCAGCAGGGCGACCAGCCGGACCTGATCCCCGCCCCGATCCCCGAACACATGCAGCCGCATCCGGTTGGTCCCGTTCAGCGCCTCGGGGTCGATCCCGGTCATGGCCTCGGTCACCTCCAGCTCCGCCACCTCCACGAACCGCGACCCGGCATAGGCCTCCGCCAGCGCCCCGTGCACCACCTCGACCGACGGCGACGACGGCAGGGCCGCCAGCTGCAGCGGAACCTCGACCAGCATCCCCTGCCGGTACGCCCCCACCGCCGGGGCGAACAGCACCGGCCGCTCCAGCCCCGTGTGCAGCGTCATCTCCGGCACATGCTTGTGCTTGAGCGTCAGCCCATAGGCGCGGAACGCCCCGGCCTTCGTCACCCTCGGACTTGATCCGGGGGCGCCCTCGAACTCGGCGATCATCGCCTTGCCGCCGCCCGAATATCCCGACACGGCGTTGACCGTCACCGGCCAGCCCGCCGGAATGATCCCCGCCGAAACCAGCGGCCGCACCAAGCCGATGAACCCCGTCGGATAGCAGCCCGGGTTCGACACCCGCGTCGCGCCCGCGATCCTCTCCCGCTGCCCTGCCGCCATCTCCGCGAAGCCATAGGTCCAGGCCGGATCGACCCGATAAGCCGTCGAGGCGTCGATGACCCGCACCGCTGGATTGTCGATCATCGCCACGGCTTCCTTCGCCGCCTCGTCTGGCAGGCACAGGATCACCGCGTCCGCCCCGTTCAGCGCCTCGCGCCGCGCCCCGACATCGCGGCGCCGGTCGCCCAGCAGGATCAACTCCAGATCGCCCCGCGCCTCCAGCCGCTCGCGGATCTCCAGCCCCGTGGTCCCGGCCTCGCCGTCGATGAAGATGGTGTGGGTCATTCGCTTCTTTAAAAATAGAAGCCGGCTTGGTTAGGACCAAGAACGGCCCCGGCCTCATAGGGTCCGATTTCGGAGTGTACGATCAGCTGTGAGCCGTTCTCGAAGGTCAGCGTCATTTCAAGATTCTCCGCATCGACGGCAACTAGTCGCTTATCAAGCAGAACGTGGAAAAGAACCGGCGATTCACGAAACCACTCCTTGTCGTGGATCACTTTCATGCCGTCACTCGACACGTAGGTGAGTGTGCCACCGACCTCGATCTTGCAGTCGTTGGCGAACTGGAGCGCCATGGTCGTTGCGTGGAAGGTGATCTGAATAATCCAAGCGTCCCCCTCGAGCAGGAATTGCACTTGGCTGCTGGGAGGAAATGGCGACATCGAGAGCTCCTCGAACCAAAGAAAAGGCGCTCCGGTTTCCCGGAGCGCCTTTTGTATCCCAACTCGCGGTTGCGACTAGCGCTTCGAGAACTGGAAGGACTTGCGGGCCTTGGCGCGGCCGTACTTCTTGCGCTCGACGACGCGGCTGTCGCGGGTCAGGAAGCCGTGCGGCTTCAGGACCGGGCGCAGCGCCGGCTCATAGTGGGTCAGGGCGTGCGACAGGCCGTGGCGGATGGCGCCGGCCTGGCCCGACAGGCCCGAGCCCTGCACGGTGCAGTCGACGTCGAACTGGGTCAGGCGGTCGGTTACTTCCAGCGGCTGGGCGATCATCATGCGCAGGATTTCGCGGGCGAAATACTGCAGCTGATCCTTGCCGTTGATGGTGATCTTGCCCGAGCCGGGCTTGATCCACACGCGGGCGATCGCGTTCTTGCGCTTGCCGGTCGAATAGGCGCGGCCCTGGGCGTCCAGCTTCTGGACATAGACCGGGGCGTCGTCAGCCGAGGACACGGTGCCGAGGCCACGCAGAGCGTCGAAGCCGGTGGCGGCAGGCGCGGCATTGGCGGCGTCGTTCTCGACGACGGGCGTTTCAGCAGTCACGTCGGTCATGCTCAGGCGCTCCGGGTGTTTTTGGAGTTGGCCGACTTGAAGTCGATCGTTTCCGGCTGTTGGGCTTCATGGGTGTGCGCGGCGCCGGCGAACAGGCGCAGGTGCGTCATCTGCAGGCGGGCCAGCGGGCTCTCCTTGGGCAGCATGCGCTCGACGGCCTTCTCAAGGACGCGCTCGGGGAAACGGCCGTTCAGGACCTTCTCGGGGCTGGTCGACTTGACGCCGCCCGGGTGGCCGGTGTGGCGATAGTAGATCTTGTCGGTCAGCTTCTTGCCGGTGAAAATCACCTTGTCGACATTGGTGACGACGACATAGTCGCCGCAATCGACGTGCGGGGTGTAGTCGCCGCGGTGCTTGCCACGCAGACGGTTGGCGATGAAGGTCGCGAGACGGCCCACCACGACGCCTTCGGCGTCGATATGGATCCACTTCTTCGTGACCTCGGCCGGCTTCAGCGAAGCCGTAGTGCTCTTCAGCATTTCAAGGGTCCTGGGAGACGAACGGTTGGCCCTCCCAACGACCGGGACGAGCAGAAGGCGCGCTGATAGAGGACGGGGCGCGTGGGGTCAAGGCGGTGTGGATGCACTGACCGCATCTATACATTTGAAATAACTCACATATTTTATAGTGGTATGAAAATACCGCACCAATCTGCTCTCTTGCGATCCTCATTCCGGGCGGAGAGAAGCGCCCCTTTCCGCTATCGTCATTCCGGGCGAGCCTTGGCGAGACCCGGAACCCCTCGTCATCCTCCGGCCGAGCGCAGCTCGGACCGGGGGAGGCGCGCGATAGCGCGAACCTGTTGCGGACCCGGGCGGCTGAACCATTTCGCCTTCGGCGCCGCTGGGTTCCGGCCTTCGCCGGAATGACGATAGCAGTTGGGGGCGGCTTGGACTGCTCACAATCCGCCGATTGTCAGCATATCCCGCGCCGCCAACCCTCTGACATCGCTTCATTTCCCAAAAATACAGCGTCCCCAGCCCGCCATAGGTAGGCCCCGACCTAGACTCCCCCCGTTCCGTCGCAGGGAAGGGCGCAGGGCCTTGCGATCTTGTCGCGGCGGGAACGGGATGAGCGGGAGGGGGTCGCACCTCAACGCAGAGCGGATCGCGAGCGCCTCCGGGCCTCAAGCAGCGAGCCGCCGCGCGGCGAGCGTCAGGCCCCCACAGCCCGGCCTCAAGTCGCGAGCCCCCGTGGGGCGAGCATAGGCCAGGCGTGAAGGGCGACGGGC
>NZ_JAUXQZ010000012.1 GCF_030682035.1 Brevundimonas sp.
TGAGCGTGAGCACGTTCTTTGAGGGCGCGCTGAGCACGTTTCCTGATGGTCGTTCCCGTTCCCGTTCCCGCGCGTCGTAGGGAGTGACGGGAATGCGGGTTTGGGAATGCGGGGAAAGACAGCTCAAGGGGAAGAGAGGGCGTAGCCGCCGGCGGCGCGATGGACCCGCCCGGCGCTCACGAGGTCGGCGAGCACCTCGACGAGCCGCTCGTTCCTGACGCGGCAGGCGGTGCGAAGTGCCGCGACGGTCATCGGCTCATCGGCGGCTGACAGAGCCTCTTCGATCCGCTCGTGGAGTTCCGGCGGCGCTGTCTCGGCGTTCTTCGCAGTGCGCTCGATGATCTCCAGCGCGGTCGCCTCATCCTCGGCCTTCAGGCGGAGCGCGATTCCCGAGGAGGATGCGGCCGCGCGGTGCTCGATGGACATCGTCAGCTGCTCGGCCTCGCGACGCAGGTAGAGGTTGGAGTCGCCCCACGCGTGAAATTCCGACGAGCCGCGCAATGCCTGGCCTGCGCGGGCGCGGCCAGCGCCCTTCCGGGCGTGGTGCACGACGACGACGGCGAGTTTGTAACGACGCTGCAGCTCTCGCAGAAAGGCCAGGAGCGGCGCGACCTCTCCAGAGACGTTCTCGTCGATGCGGTGAAGGCGGACAAAGGGGTCGAGGATCAGCAGGCGAGGCCGAAGGGCCGCCACCGTCTCGGTGAGGCTCCGGCGATCAGCCTCGACGTCGAGACGGACGGTGGGCGCGGTGATGACGTGGATATCGACGTCGGCCAGCGCCACGCCCGCCGCACGCGAGATGCCGTCGAGGCGACGGCGGACGACGTGCAGGGCGTCCTCGGCTGCAAACAGCAGCACGCGACCCGGCCGGGCCACTGCGAAGCGCCGCAGGCACGAGGTGCCCGAGGCGACCGCGACGGCCATGTCGAGGGCGAGGAAGGACTTACAGCACTTGGGCTCGCCCCCGACGATGCCCACGCCCTCCTCGGCCCAAAGCCCGTCGATGAGCCACCGGCGCTCCTCGGCGCACTCCGCCAGGCGGTGCGCGCGCTCGACGGGGAGGCCGCTCACCTCGCGCGCCGGGCAGGCTTGGCGGATTCGGGCGGAGCCGGCACCGCGAAGACCTCGAAGTACAGCTTCTCGTCGAGCTGCTTGGCCTCGCGCTCGGCTCCGGCAGACAGCAGCTCGCCGGCCATCACCATGAGGGTCCGGTGGTTGCCCGCGGAGTGCTCGCACAGCGTCCCCATCAGCTCGGCCGTCATCAGCCTCGCGTTGCCGGCCTTCACGAGCGAGTGCTTCAGCGTCTCCAGTAGCTCGTCAGAGGTGGCCTTTTCGAGAGGCAGGCGCACCCGGACGCGACTTCCGAGCGGGAGAAGCTCGTCGCTGCGTAGCCGCTCGAGGAGTCGAGCGTCGCCGGCCAGCACGGTGGTGAGCAGCATGTGCGAGTCGAGCCGCGTGCTGCACAGGAGGCGCAGCTCGCTCAGGACGGTCGAGTGCATCTCTTGGGCTTCGTCGATGACCAGCACGGGCCGGAAGAGGGCCGCCTCGATGTGCGTCTGCCACTTCTCGCGCAGGGCCTTCGAGCCGCTCCATCGGTTGTGAGGCTGGAGCTGCACGCCGAAGAGGTCGCCCATCTCCCGGTAGAAGTCGGCCAGGCCCGCCTGCGGCCGGCTGAGGATGCCCACGCGCACGTCGCGTTGCCCGGACAGGCGCTCGACGAGAAGCCGCAAGGCCACCGACTTGCCGGCGCCGGGCTCGCCACTGACGAGCGCGAAGCCGCCCTCGCGGGCGAGATTCTCTGCGCGCCAGCAGAAACTCTCCACCTTCGGCGCGAGGTGCAGGGCCTCGACCGGGACGTCGGGGGCGAAGGGGTTCCACTTGAGGCCGTACAGCGAGAGGAGCTTCTTGTTCATTCGTTGTCCTTCGGGGACTGCGGGGTGGAGTCATCCTTCGGCAGGTAGGCCGGCGGCAGGCCCCCTGCGGCGTACTGAGTCATCAGTCGCTCGAGCAGCGGGGCCACTCCCACCTCGGGCGCGGGCACGCCGGGTGTCGACTCGGTGGCCGCGACGTCGAGGCTCTTCCTCTGCCCGTCGGCGTTCCGGTTCCGGTCGAGCGGATACAGCGCGCTCAGCACCGTCGAGGTCTTGTCGTCGACCAGGAAGACGTGCGTCATGTCCCACCGCGCGTAGCGCACGGTGACTCTCTCGAAGTGCCGGTACTGCGAGGGCACCTCGAAGCGCACGCCCTCGAGAGTGAAGGTCCCATCGCTTCGGCGCTGGGTGCGAAGTTCCTCGGTGCAGAAGGCCAGCCGCAGGGCGCGGCTGTCGGGGCTCTTCCGTCCGACGTCGGGGCCTTCGAGGTAGCGGTGGATCGGCGCGGTCCCCAACTCCGAGTGCGTCTTACGGTTGTATTCGAGCTCGACCCACGCCTGCGTCGCCTCGTTCATCAGGGCCAGCGTCACGCGGCGCACGCCCTCGAGCATCGCGACGAGGCGGCCCTCGACCTGGCCCCAGAAGTTCTCCTGCTTGCCATTCTGGTACGGGCTGTAGGGCAGCGTTGTCTGGTGATGGATGCCGAGGCGCGCGAGGCCGCCCCGGGTTTCCGCCGCGTCCATCGGCTTGCCGTTGTCCGTCATCAGGCTGCGCGGCAGGCCTCGCTTCTGGATGGCCTGAGAGAGCCCGTGCACGAGGTTCTCGGCGGTCTCTGCGAAGTACCACTGCAGGTGACAGGCGAGCCGCGACTTATCGTCGAGGATGCCCAGGAGGATGGGCGTCAGCCACTCGCCCGCGGGCGTCACCACCTTGCGACTCCCGTGGTGGAAGTCGAGGTGCCACAGCCCGTTGACGTAGGCGTTCTCGTAGCTGCGCACCTCGCGCTCTTCGAGGCGGCGCTCCGCCGCCAGCGCGCCCTTCGTCTCGCGGCTCGAGAGTCGGCGGCGTTTGAAGAGGCCGGTCGCCTTCATGTAGCGGCGGACCGTCGCGTACGAGGGCGCGGCGCCCAGCGCCGCGGCGTCCCTGGCCGCGAGCGCGGCCAGGTTGTCGGCGTGCAGCTGGTAGCTCCACGCCCTGTGCGCCAGGTACTGCGCCACCAGCGCGGCCTTCAGCTTCTCGCCCATCGCGGACTGCTGGCCGCTGTCCTTGCGGATGCGTTTCCGCAGCACCGCCACTGGGTCGGCTCCTGCGTTCCGCGCGAGGTAATACCAGCGCTCGATGGTGGCGAAGCCGAAGCGCGTCGGCTCGCCCGTCACCGGGTGCTGCCACGTTTTCCCGGCCAGCTTCTGGAGTTCCTCCTTGAGTTCTCCCGGCCCGGGCGGCGCGGCGAGCAGCGTGCCCACCACCGAGAAGCGCAGGTGCGCCCACCGCTCGTGCGACGTTCGCGTCTTGTCTGCCATTGCCTGGGCTCCTCTTCGCGCCTGAGGACTCCGGAGCGCGGGGAGCGTCAGTACCGAAGGACCTCGGGAGCGTCGCCGCGCGACTTCTGCGGGCGGCAGGTGCCCATCATCAAGCGTGGCGGGCCAGCGCCGGCGTGGTGAGGGGCAACAGCAGCCGCAGGAGGGCCATCAGGCGCTCGCGCCCATCGCCGGTGAAGGCGTTGAGCAGCGAGAGCGGCAACGTCGTCTCGTCCACCGGCGTGCGCACCAGCCCTCGCGCCTGCTTCCAAGTTGGCGTCTCGGGGAAGGTCGCAGCCCACCAGCGACGCCAGCGCGTCAGCGTTCGGAGACTGGCTCCGGTCAGCTCGCGGAGCCGGGCCGCCCGCCACCGCGTCACCCCGTGCATCATGGCGGTGGCGAGCACCACGACGGCGCCCACGTAGACGCGCCGCCCGAGGAATCGAAACGAGGGTGGCATCCGGCGCTTCCGGCAGTCCTCCGAGGCGCAGCAGAAGCTGAAGCGCTGCTCGTACCCCGTCGGCAGGAGCGCCCGCCCGGCCCTCGGCTTCCTGGCGTAGTTGGCGGCGTGCAGCGCGCCGCCGCACCGCGGGCACCCCTGGGTCCGCACCTCCGCCGCGGCTTCCGTGTCCGCCATGAGCTGCAGTGCGTAGACTCTCGGGTCCGCGAGCAGGTCCATTCCCCATTTCAGGAGCAAGTCGTGGCCATCGCCAGAAACGCGCCGTGTCCCTGCGGCAGCGGCAAGAAGTACAAGCAGTGCTGTCTCGACGCAGACGCCGACAAGGCGCGACAGCGCATGGCCGCGACCGCGGTGGTCGCCGCAAGTCGTCTCGAGGCCGACGAGGAGGACGCGGAGCTCGCGCTGCTCTCCAATGAGGCTGTCGACCTGGTCAACGCCGGCGACTTCGCGAAGGCAGAGGCCGTCATCGCGCAGTTGCGCGAGCGCTTCCCCTACGCTCACGACTGGATGGAGCGCACGGCCTTCCTCAATGAGAAGCGGGGTAATCTCCCCGTCGCCCGTGAGTACTACGGGAAGTGTCTCGAGTTGGCGGTCGCCAAGCCCGAGTTCTTCGACGAGGGCTCACGCGCCTTTTTCCGGCGGAAGGTGGAGCAGTTCCAGCCACCAGCCGCTTCGACTTGAGCGCACAAGTCCTGCTCGCGGCTTGACCTCGATGCTGATCCTCGCGGTCCGTTGCGCCGCTCCCGCGCCCACTGCCATGATGCTCAGGCGCTTGGCGGCGCGAAGGGGTGCCGGGTGGCCGACTGGAGAATCGCGTTGGCGTTGGTCCTTGCCCTCGCAGCGGATGCATCGACTCGGCCTTGGCGGCCGTTCCGGCGGGCTGGCTTGCACAGCTTCGTGCGAATGGCTCTGCTCTTCTCTCCGTTCGCCCTCTTCTGGATGGGGTCGGAGGCCTTCACCGCGCTCTCGTTCACCGCCCTCTCGGTCGCGACGGCCGGGGCGGGCCTCCTGCTCTTCCTCCTCGCGTTTGAGGGTACGAGCCACAGGGCGCTGGTGGCCGCGGGCCTGGCGGGCACAGTCCTCATGCACCTGGCCGCCTCGGTAAACCGGTGGCGCTTTCCGAGCGTCGAGGCGGCGCCGCTCGTTGCCTTCCTTGGCATCGTCCTCGTCGCTGCCCAGACTCGAGCGCCGCTGGCACAGCTGGCGAAGGTTGGCGTGGGTGTCGTCGTCTTCGGGTTCTTAGGCGCTCGCGGGGTGGACATCGTCAACCAGCAGCAGGTCCCGTGCTTTGGGGACGGCGTCTTCCCGACCGTGATGCTGTGGACAGCCGTGCTTACAAGCGCGATTGGTATTGTGCTCCGCCGCGCCGCGCCTCGCCTCCCCTGGTGGGTCGCCACCAGCGCCGCGGTCATCGTCTCTGCGGGCGCTGCGACGCTAGGGCCCGAGCCCTTCAGCGGTAGCTTCCTGTTTCCCACCCTCGCAGCCTGCGGTGCCGTCGGCTTCGAATTGGGGAGGAAGGCCTACGGTGCGGTGGTGGCGGTCGCCGGACGGTCGGGCACAGCGCGCGCGGGCGCAGCGGAGTTCCTCTTCTCCCTGGCGGTGATGCAGGCCTTCTCCGTCCTACCCGTTTGGCTCCTGCAGATTTGGCTCTCAGACTCCGGGTGCTGATGCGGTCCACCGCGACGCGGTGAGCGCCGTCGGCATCAGCCTCCTGCGACTGCGGCGACAGTGGTGATCGCCGTTCAAGTTGGTCGAGCCACCGGCATGGCCCGAGGCGTTGATCGTCCCATCGTGGAAGCGGTTTGTTCACACTACGCGATGGCGCCGACGCCTCGCCCCTCAGCGACCGTGCTCAGAACGGCGTCGATCACCATCAGACAGCGCGCTCACTCTCA
>NZ_JAUXQZ010000016.1 GCF_030682035.1 Brevundimonas sp.
CAGCGGGTTCACTGCAGCGCCCATGTCGGTGTACATGTCGACGGCCAGGCCCACGGTACGGAACTTCGTGCCCTTGACGTCTTCGACCTTGGAAATGGGTTTCTTGAACCAGCCGAACGGCTGGGTCGGCATGGGGCCATACAGGTAGGACACCACGTCCATGTTGATCGACTTGTAGATCTCTTCCAGCAGGGCCTTGCCGCCGCCATAGTTGTGCCAGGCCAGCAGCATGTTGGGGTCCATGCCGAAGGACGGGCCGGAACCCCACAGCGCGAGCGCCGAATTCTTGCCGTAGTGGTAAGCCACCACGCCGTGGCCGCCGTCCAGCGTGCCCTTGTTGACGGCTTCGAGCAGCTGGAACGCAGGAACCACAGCGCCTGCAGGCAGCACTTCGATTTTCAGCTTGCCGCTCGCCATGTCATTGACTTTTTTCGCGAAATCGGACGCGTACTCGTGAAAGATGTCTTTCGATGGCCAGGTGCTCTGGAAGCGCAGAGTGGTGGCCGTCTGGGCAGTGGCCAGCATCGGGGCGGACATGGCGCCTGCGCCGGCTGCGACTGCAGCGCCCTTGAGCAGGCTGCGGCGGCGGGGGGTCTTGATATCGGTCATGATTTGTCTCCTGGTGTGAAAAAACGTTAGCAAGCTATCTTTCTCCATTGAGGCTTGGCATGAAAGAGGGTTTTTACCAACGGGGCGCTGGCGATTGCATCTAATTGGGGTGAAACTGTTTATCGGTGGCGTGGGCTCGCCCGGGCTGTCAGCTTTTCGTCAAGGTTTGACAGCGGCAGCGCCTGTCGCCGCGCAACTCTGGTGCGGTCGCTGCGTGGCCTGCAGGTTTACGGCATGTTTGGCCTTCAGCCCATGGGGGGAAAGCGCAGCCAGCTATAAAAACAATAGCATGGGAAGCGACCACGCTTGCCGCAGCGCGCGCCGCAATGTCGCGGGCAGGGCCTGCTGCCACCGGCCTAAACTTGCATGCGCCCCGTCTCACCTGCCAACCTGGAATTGTCATGAAACCGCTGCAACTTTTTGATCCCGCATCCAGCACCTACAGCTACCTGTTGTTTGACGCTGCCACGCGCGAGGCGCTGTTCATCGATCCGGTGGACAGCCAGCTCGAACGAGACCTGGCGCTGCTTCGCGACTATGCCCTGACCCTGGTGTGGACCGTGGAAACCCATGCGCATGCCGACCACATCACCAGCGCGGGACAACTGGTCGAACACACCGGCGCCCGGAGTGCCGCGCCGGAAGGCTGCGGCATCATGACCGCCGCCAGCCAGCTTGGCGACGGTGATGTGCTGCGCTTCGGCAGCGAGCAGGTCCGCGTCATCCATACGCCCGGCCACACCGCGGGCAGTGTGAGCTACCTGTGGCGCCAGCACGTGTTCACCGGCGACACGCTGCTGATCAATGGTTGCGGCCGCACCGATTTCCAGTCGGGCAGCGCCGAGGCGCTGTATCGCAGCATCACGCAGCGGCTGTTCAGCCTGCCGGATGACACCGTGGTCTGGCCGGGCCACGACTACCAGGGCCGCACCCATTCCACGATTGCTGCCGAGAAGGCCGGCAACACGCGTATTGCCGGCAAAAGCCTGGCGGAGTTCGTGGCCACCATGACCCAGCTCAAGTTGCCGCGGCCGGCCCGCATGGACGAAGCGCTGCCTGCGAACCAGAACTCGGGCCTGGGTGTGGGCCGCCAGGACGCCGACGGCGCGGCATTGCTGGACGTCCAGCCTGCCGAGGGTTATGCCGGCAATGTGTCGCCCGAGCTGGCGAACCAGTGGTGGCAGGACGGCGAGGCGGTGCTGATCGACGTGCGCACCGATGCCGAGCGGGAATGGGTCGGCTTTGTGCCGGGCGCGGTCGCGCTGGCCTGGAAACAATGGCCGGGCATGGCGCTGAATCCGCAGTTCGACGAAGCGCTGAAGGCTGCGGTGCCGGCCGGTGGCAAGGCTGTGATGTTGTGCCGCAGCGGGGTGCGCTCGATTGCCGCGGCAAAACGCGCGGCCGAGCTGGGCCTGGAGGCCTACAACATCCTCGAGGGTTTTGAGGGTGACCCGGACGACCAGGCGCACCGCGGCGCGCGCGGCGGCTGGCGCTTTCGCGGGCTGCCGTGGCGGCAGAATTAGAGCCCCCACGTTCGCGCACTGCGTGTCGCTCTCTGCCCCCCGAGGGGGCGCATTTTCCCTTGGGGCGGCCCGGCGGGAAACTGGAGCCCCCACGTTCGCGCACTGCGTGTCGCTCTCTGCCCCCCGAGGGGGCGCATTTCCCTTGGGGCGGCCCGGCGGGAAACTGGAGCCCCCACGTTCGCGCACTGCGTGTCGCTCTCTGCCCCCCGAGGGGGGCGCATTTTCCCTTGGGGCGGCCCGGCGGGAAAACTGGAGCCCCCACGTTCGCGCACTGCGTGTCGCTCTCTGCACCTTGCAGGCCGCCGCTCGCCGGATGCTTCGCTTCCGGCCCCTGCTTGACAAGAGATGCCCCCCCAGTTCGCTTCCTTTTTCTCCGTTCGTCCTGAGCTTGTCAAAGGATGCTCCCCGGGGCGGCGCTGCGCCTGCGGGGCCGCGGCCCCTGCCTGAAAAATACAATCCCCGGCCGCGCATCGACGTGCCCTGAGACAGCGAAGCCCGGTTCACATAAACTGAAGTCATGAACCACGACAGCCTGCTCAAACGCATCGAATCCAAACGCGACGAGGTGGTGGCCCTCACGCAAGACCTGGTGCGCATCCCGACGACCAATCCGCCCGGTGACGCCTACGAAGCCTGTGCCCGCCTGCTGGGCGAGCGGCTGGCAAAACGCGGCTTTGCGGTGGAATACATACGCGCCAATGGCGCGCCGGGCGACCGCGATTCACATCCGCGCATCAATGTCGTGGCGCGTTACGACGGTCAGCCCGGCGGCGAGTGTGTGCATTTCAACAGCCACATCGATGTCGTCGAGGCCGGCTCCGGCTGGACCACCGCGCCCTTCGGCGGCGAGGTCCGGGACGGCAAGGTGTATGGCCGCGGCACCTGCGACATGAAAGGCGGGCTGGCCTCCAGCGTGATCGCCTGCGAGGCGATTCTCGAGGAAGGCCTGCCGTTTGCCGGCGCGCTGGAAATTTCGGGCACGGTGGACGAGGAGTCGGGCGGGTTTGCCGGCGTGGGCTACCTCGCCGAGCGCGGCTATTTCACGAAACCGCGCGTACACCATGTGATCATCCCGGAGCCGCTGGGCGTGGACCGCATCTGCCTGGGCCACCGCGGCGTCTGGTGGGGCGAAGTCGAAACCCGGGGCCGCATCGCCCATGGCTCCATGCCCTTTCTGGGCGACAGCGCGATCAACCACATGAGCGCCTTCATTCACCTGCTGGAAACACAGCTGCAGCCGCGCCTGTCGCAGCGCCACACGGCCGAACCGGTGGAGCCGCCCGGCGCGCGGGTCAGCACGCTGAACATCAACAGCCTGCATGGCGGCCAGGTCGAGCAGATGTTCTCCATGGATGCGCTGAACCGGCCGACCGGCGACCTGCCTTCGCCGGTGGTGGCGCATTCCTGCCGCGCGGTGCTGGACCGGCGCTTCATCGCCGAGGAAAACCTCGATGCGGTCAAGGCAGAAATCGTGGCCATGCTCGACGAGCTCAAGCGCAGCCGCCCGGGCTTCGACTACGGCGTGCGCGACATCATGAGTTTTGTGCCGACGGCCACACCCAGGGACGCGCCGGTGGTGCTGGCCACCGCGCGTGCGATCGCCCGCGTGCTGGGCCGCGAGGCCAGCTACATTTCCAGCCCGGGCACCTACGACCAGAAGCACATCGTGCGCACCGGCAAGCTCGATGCCTGTATCGCCTACGGCCCCGGCATTCTCGATCTGGCGCATCAGCCCGATGAATATGTGGGCATCCAGGAACTGGTCGACAGCGCAAAAATCATGGCGCTGGCGGCATTGAGCCTGACCGGCAGTCGACCATAAGCACTGCCGGGGTAATACGAAAGGTATTGGTTCTGGGGCCTTTGGGCAAGCGTGAAATATTTTGCTAAAACACCCCTGTCAATATTGACAGGGGTCGTGCCTGTGAATTTGTCAATTTCATTTTCAATGGTGTTACTTTTTCACAAGGTGCACCATGCAACTCGAATTTCCCGAGCGAATTTCTTCGCAAACCGTTACAAAAACCGCAGTTAATCCCGCACTCTCCAGTCATCTGCGGGAACGCATACGCCGCGAGTTCCTGCCGCGTTGGGAGCAACAGGTCGGAGGGCGCTTCATCCTGCATGGCCGGACCCCGGGTCCGGATGCGGTGCGCCTGGACGGCAACGACTACCTCAGCGTGACCGGCCATCCGGACATCGTCGGTGCCCAGGTCGCGGCCCTGCGGCACGACCGGGAGTTCGTGATCCAGTCAGGGGTGTTTGTGCACGGCGAACACCCGACCCGCGTGCTTGAAAATTCGCTGGCCCGATGGGTCGGCAAGGAAGACGGATTTGTCTGCCAGTCCGGCTACGCTG
Organism: Brevundimonas sp.; assembly: GCF_030682035.1. Taxonomy (GTDB): domain Bacteria; phylum Pseudomonadota; class Alphaproteobacteria; order Caulobacterales; family Caulobacteraceae; genus Brevundimonas. The sequence goes on from NZ_JAUXQZ010000016.1 coordinate 4,491, forward strand.
CCAATGTCGGCCTGCTGCAGTCGATTGCCGACGCGCAGACACCGGTGTACCTGGACACACTCGCGCACACCTCGCTGTGGGAAGGCGCCCACGCCGCGCGGGCGCCCGCCCACGCCTTCCGGCACAACGATCCGGCCAACCTCGAGCGCATGCTGGCGCGTCACGGCCAGGGGGTGGTGGTGGTGGATTCGGTCTACAGCACCACCGGCGCGCTGTGCCCGCTGCGCGAGTTGCTGGATGTCGCCGAGCGGCACGGCTGCATGGTGGTGGTGGACGAGTCCCATTCGCTGGGGACGCACGGTCCCGGGGGGCGCGGCCTGTGCGCGGAACTCGGGGTCACCGACCGGGTGCACTTCATCACGGCCAGCCTGGCCAAGGCCTTTGCGGGGCGCGGCGGCTTCTTCACTGCGCCGGCGGAGTTGCGTTACTACATCCTGAGCTCCAGCTTTCCCAACATCTTCAGCTCCTGCCTGTTGCCGCACGAAATTGCTGGACTGGGCGCCACGCTGGCGGTGATCGGCCAGCGCGATGCGCAGCGCGAGCGCCTGCGCAGCCACACCCGGCGCCTGCGCGCCAGCCTGTCCGACATGGGTTATCCCATCCACCAGGGGACCGAGCAGATCATTTCGCTGGAGGCCGGAACCGAACCCGACACCATGGTGCTGCGCGACCATCTGGAAGAACGGGGCGTGTTCGGCGCGGTGTTTTGTGCGCCCGCCACCAGCCGCAACCGCGCCATGGTGCGGCTGACCTTGCATGCAGCGCTGACCGACGCAGAGCTGAACCATGTGGAGGCGGTGGCGCGCGAGGTCGCGCCGCTGGTCAAACCCTGGGACTGGCCGATCGCCCGGCGCGCGCGCGCCGCGCACGCCGCCCAAGCCTAGTCCTGCACCTTGCGCGGTCCGACCTTTTTAAGCCAATGTTTGTAGCCGGTCCATCCCCGCTCGCTGGCCGCAAGCTCCAAGGGGAAGAGCGCCGCCAGCACCGAACCATCATGGCCCACCGAAAACGCCGGCAGCAGCCGGGGTGGCGTGCTGTGGCCGAGCGCCTGCTGCAGCTCCAGGTCCACCAGGTGGCGGCCCTCCCGGATACCGGCCGCCGCCGCCGGATCGACGCCTTGCGTCTCGGCCAGTTCGGCCAGCTCGGTCAGGCCGGCGGCAGGCTCCAGTTGCAGCCAGCTGACCCCGCCGTCGGCATCCATGCCGAGGACGCCGAAGGGTTGCCCGATCACCACATGCTCCACCCAGTGACTGTCGGCCAGGGCGCTCAGTTGCCGGGCCACCGACGGCACCTGCAGCAGCGCATGTTGCGGTTGGGTCAGCGCGGCACGCCAGGTCTGCGAATGCCGCAGCTGCGGCCGGTCCAGCATGCGCTGCACCACCGAGACCAGGTGTTGCGAAATGTCGGGCGTCTGTTTGGCGATGAACTGGTCGATCAGCCCCCGGTTGAAGGCGCTGACCGCCACATGTTCGTCGGCCTGCCCGGTGAGCAGAATCCGCCCGCCCGGCCAGTCCGTGAGTTCGGACAGGGCCTGCAGGCCGTCCATGCCGGGCATCGCATAGTCGAAAACGCAGACCTGGCTGAGGTCGTAACGCTGGTCCTGCGCGGCCCAGTACTGCAGGATTTGCGGAATCAGCGGGCTGCCCGCGCGCCAGTTGTCGATGATCTCCTGCTGGGCCCAGGCATCGGCCTCCCACAGGGGCGGCTCCTGCTGCAACTGGTTGATGCAGGTCTGGGGCCGCAGGTAGAGCTTGATGTGCCATTGCCGCGGCAACACCATGGCCAGCATTTCGAGATAGTCGGGATCATCATCGAGAAAAACGATGGCGCCGGGGCGGTGAAACAGTGGAAAGCTCATGGGCAATGGACGGGTTGGTCAGGGCCTGAACAGGCCCTCGTGGACAGGCGCCAGTTCGATGATGAAGACGGCGCCGCGGCCGGGTTCGGACTTCACGCGTATGGTTCCGCCGGCCCCCTGCACCACCTGCTGGCAAAAGGCCAGCCCCAGGCCGTGACCGGTGCCGTGGTCGGTGGAGAAAAAGGGCTCGAAGATGCGGGCCTGCAGTTCGGGCGGGATGCCGACACCCTGGTCGGTGACCACGATGCGCCCGGCGCCGTTGAGCACGCCCACTTCGATGCGCAGGTCCCCGGGTTTGGGCGCCGAGCTGACGGCTGCCAGCGAACGGAAGGCGTTTTTCAGCAGGTTGTTGATCACCTGGGCAAACAGCCGGTAGGACGACTCGAAGGAAAAATCCTTGCGCAGCACCAGGGTGACACTCTCGCGCTCGCGCGAGTTGCGGTAGGGGTAGTCCTTGACCACGTTGCGCAGCAGCGCGGCAGCCGACACGGTCTCCCGGTGCATCGGCAGGCGCAGCAGGCTGGCATTGGCGATCTGCGTGTCGATTTGCTGGTTCATGTTGCGCACCAGGCCGTGCAGACGCACCACCAGCTGGTCCAGCCGCTGCGCGCCATCGGCTTCCCTGCCGGCCTGGTTCTCGTTGCGCAGGGCGTCGCCGATCAGCGAGATGGTGGCCAGCGGGGTACGCAATTCGTGGGCCATGATTCCCATGGTGGTCAGCGTGTACTGCAGGTGCTCGCGCCGCAGGTTGGCCGACGACAGGCCCAGCAGCAGGGCACTGGACCAGCAGAAAGTGATGACCACCGCGTTGATGGTCCATTGCTGCGGGTCCATGGGGGCCACCGTCGGCCCGAACAGATGGAACAGTGTCCCGGCCAGCAACACGCCGGTGACCGAGCCCAGCGTGGCGACCCGCCAGTCGGTCAGGTGGTAATAAATCAGCAGCATCGCGCAAAAGCTGGCGAGCCAGACCGTGTTGCCGCTGTTGCAGAGATACATCCAGCTGAAAAACAAGGGCAGCTGCAGCCAGGTCACCAGGGTGAAGACGCGGGCCGAGAGTTTGCTGGACGGGTCGTTGGCGATGCTCTCGGAGATCAGCAGCAAGCCCAGGGCGCCCATCACCGCGCGCAGGCCGGGGTGCTCGTAGGGCTGGGGCAACCAGTGGCCCCAGATCCAGCCGAACAGCGGATGGCCCACCAGCGTGAACAGCCCGAGCCAGCGCAAACGCCAGGGCGATGGGTGCAAAATAAGCACCATCTGCTCCTGCAGTTCGGCCCTGATCCGCGCCGACAGGCGACCCGACAGGCCCGAGTAACGCCAGGCCGCGCCAATCATCCGCTTGATCCTGGCAGGTACTCCGGAGGTCATGAATAGGTCTTGGAACATCGCTCGACACATTGTCACAGTTCTGGAGAAAAACCGAATATGCCATCACCTGTCAACTTTGACAGTATTACGCTGGACAGCATGCTGGCAGACTGGATTTCCGCCTTGCGTGAATATGCGGTCGAGGCGGTGGTGGTGCTCGGCCCCGACCCCTTCGGGCAGCGCCAGGACCGGGTGGTCGCAGCGGTTCACCCCCCGCGCCTGCGCGAACCTGCCTCGGCGCTGGCCGAAAGCCAGGATTTTGGTGCGCCGTGGCGCGAATCCGACGCGCCGCTGGTGGCCTGGCAGCACATTGCCAACTCGGACGCTGGTGGCGACCGCTGGCGACTGTTGTGGCTGGCCCACGGTTTCCAGAGTGTGGTCCGGGTCGAGTTCCCCCTGCCGTCCGGCCGCGCCTTTGAATGTTTCATGTTCAGTCCGCGCCAGTTTCATGACCGCGCCGAGGCCGCGGCGCTGGTCTGGTCAGCGCTGAACATCTGGCCGCTGTTCAAACGCACCATGGCTGCCGCCGGCAGCCCGCTGAGTCCGCGAGAAAGCGAATGCCTGGCGCTGGCCTTCGAGGGGCTCACGGCGCGCCAGACCGGCGAGCGCCTGCGCTGCACCGAACGCACCGTCAATTACCACATGGCCAATGCCATGGCCAAGCTCCGGGTGGACAACAAGATGTCGGCGATCCAGCGGGCTTGCTGGCTCGGTGTGATCTAGGGAAGCGCTGAACAAGCCCGCTGCGGCGCGCGATCATCCGGGTTCGGGCGGTCTGCTGCGTTGAATTTCTTGCCAATAGGTGGCTATTGGCTGCGAAATCCGCCTTGCATCCCATCCCGATCCGGCTGCCGCACATCCGCAGGGACCTGTCCAGCGCTTCCCGGCGCCTTGGGTATCCAGTGTTTCCCTGTGGCTTGAATATTGCGTATGCACTATGGTTACATTACGCAAACAGCCCGGGAGATCCCGGCCCGGCTGTTCCAACCCTTGTTTCTAAGGAAAATTCGTCATGAAACGTCGCTCTCTTGTAGCCCTGGCCACTTCCGCCGCGCTGGTGTCCTCATTGATGCTGCCTGCCGCGGCACAGGCCCAGGCCAAAACCCTGAAAGTGGTGCCGCACTCCAATATCACCATCCTGGATCCGGTCTGGACCACGGCCTTCGTGACGCGCAACCACGGCTACATGATTTACGACACCCTGTTCGGCACCGACCTGGAAGGCAAGGTCAAGCCGCAGATGGTGGACACCTATTCGGCGTCGAAGGACAACAAGGTCTGGACCTTCACCCTGCGTGACGGGCTGGAATTCCATGATGGCAAACCGGTCACCAGCGAGGACGTGGTGGCCTCGCTCAAGCGCTGGGCCAGCCGCGACAGTTTCGGCGGCGTCATGGCCAAGAGCCTGGCGAGTTATGAAACGCCGAATGCGAAAACCTTCATCATCAAGTTCAACCAGCCGTTTGGCGTGATGCTGGAGGCGCTCGGCAAACCGTCGTCGAACGTGCCTTTCATCATGCCGGCGCGCATCGCCGCCACCCCGGGCAGCGAGCAGATCAAGGAGAACATCGGCTCGGGTCCGTACAAGTTTGTCACGGCGGAATACAAGCCCGGCGAGAAGCTGGTGTATGTCAAGAACGACAAGTACAAGCCGCGCAGTGAAGCGCCCAATGGCACCACCGGCGGCAAAAATGTGTACCTGGACCGCGTCGAGTGGATCATCATCCGTGATCCGCAGACCCAGTTCAATGCACTGATCGCCGGCGAGGTGGACATCGTCGAGCAACCGGCTTTCGAGCAGTACGCCTCGCTCAAGGCGGCCAAGGACATCCAGATCGTGGACGCCCAGCCGGCCGGCCTGCAGTACATCTTCCGCTTTAACCACCTGCACGCGCCGTTTGACAACGTGAAGATCCGCCAGGCCGCCATGGTCGCCATGGGCCAGGAAGCCTTCCTGAAAACCCAGGTTGGTGCGCCCGGCATGTACAAGTTCTGCAAGAGCATCTTCCCCTGCGGCACGCCGTATGCCAGCGACAACGCCGGCATTTATACCGGCATGGCCAACCCGGCCAAGGCCAAGCAGATGCTGGCCGAGGCCGGTTACAAGGGCGAGCCGGTGGTGCTGATGCGGCCCACCGACCTGGCCTCGATCGCCAAGCTGCCGCTGGTGGCCAAGCAGCAGCTCGAGGCCGCCGGCTTCAAGGTCGACATGCAGCAGTCGGACTGGTCCACGCTGCTGGCCCGCCGCGCCAAGAAGGATGCACCGGACAAGGGCGGCTGGAATGCCTTCATGACGGCCTGGACCGCTGGCGACATCCAGAACCCGCTGACCATGGCCATGCTCAATGCCACCGGCGACAAGGGCTGGTTCGGCTGGCAGGACGACAAGGTCATCGAGGACCTCAAGGTCAAGTTCGCGCAGGCCGGCACCGAGGCCGAGAAGAAGAAACTCGCCGAGCAACTGCAGTTGCGCGCGATTGAAACCGCCTCGCACGTGCACCTGGGCCAGTACAATAACCCGGCGGCGCTGCGCAGCAACATCTCCGGCCTGGTGCCCGGCGGCGCGCAGGTGTACTGGAACATCAAGAAAAACTAAGCCCGTGGTTTGGTTGAATTGTCATTGCGGGCTTGACCCGCAGTCCAGGCTTGCGCGTCATGGATGCCGGATCAGGGCCTGCCCCGGCCTTGATCCGGGCTCCGGCATGACAATCCAGGTGCTGTCCAGCGACAAGTCCGCATGCTGAGATTCCTGCTGCAACGCCTGCTGGCGACCATTCCGGTGCTGCTGGTGGTGGCCATCGTCGTGTTCCTGATCCTGCGGCTCACGCCGGGTGACCCGGCGGCCGTGATCGCCGGCAACAACTCGACCAACGAGGACATCGAAAAAATCCGGGAGACCCTGGGCCTGAGCAAGCCGCTGCTGGTCCAGTTCTGGATCTGGATCAGCGGTGTGGTGCAGGGCGACCTCGGTTATTCCTTTTACCTGAACCGGCCTGTCACCGAACTGATCGTGCAGCGGCTGGAGCCGACCTTGAGCCTCGCAGCCGGCACCCTGGTGCTGGCGGTGCTGGTGGCCGTGCCGCTGGGCACCATCGCCGCCTGGCGCATGGGGGGCTGGCTGGACCGTGTGTTGTCTGGGTTTTCGGTGGCCGGGTTTTCGATTCCGGTGTTTGTCACCGGCTACCTGCTGATCTACGTGTTTGCCGTGCAGCTCGACTGGTTTCCGGTGCAGGGTTACCGGCGCCTGTTCGGCAGCGATGGCAACGGCATCTGGGCCTGGGCGCGCCAGCTGGTGCTGCCCTGGGTCACGCTGGCCATGATTTACGTGGCGCTGATCGCGCGCGTGACGCGCGCCAGCGTGTCCGAGGCGCTCACCGAGGACTACATCCGCACCGCGCGCGCCAAGGGCCTGGCCGAATCCGCGGTGCTGATGCGCCATGCGCTGGCCAACGCGGCGGTCCCCATCGTCACGGTGATCGGCATCGGTGTGGCTTTGCTGATCGGCGGCGTGGTGGTGACCGAGACGGTGTATTCGATTCCCGGCCTCGGTTCGCTGACGGTCGATGCGGTGCTGAACCGTGACTTTCCGGTGATCCAGGGTCTGGTGCTGTTTTTCAGCCTGCTGTATGTGGGCGTCAACCTGCTGGTGGATGTGAGTTACCTGTTTCTCGACCCGAGGATCCGTTACTGATGGGGGCCGGCCGACTTCTCTGGCGCAGGCTTTGGGCCAACACCGCGTTCCGTTTCGGTGCGGGCGTGATCGGCGTGTTGCTGCTGCTGGCCGCACTGGCCCCGGTGTTGGGCACGGTGGACCCGGCGGCCATGGACTCGGCCCACATCAATACCGCGGCCGGTGCGCGCGGCGAGTTTGCGCAGCTTGATGGCACGGCGGTCCAACACACGTTCTGGATGGGCGCCGACAACTTCGGGCGCGACATCTACAGCCGCGTGTTGTATGGCACGCGCACCTCGCTGCTGGTGGCGGCTTTCACCGCCGTGGTGGCGATAGGCGCCGGCGCCTTGCTGGGCATGCTGGCGGGGTACTTCCGCATCGTCGACGCGGTGCTGATGCGTTTCATGGACGGGCTGATGGCCATCCCGGCCATCCTGCTGGCGATTGCGCTGGTGGCCGCGCTGGGCGCGCAACTGTGGACGGTGGTGGTGGCCATCGCGATCCCGGAAATCCCGCGCGTCACCCGTCTGGTGCGCTCCATGGTGCTGACGCTGCGCGAGGAACCCTTCGTGGAGGCCGCGCGCGCGCTGGCGACCCCCACCCCGGTGATCCTGTGGCGGCACATCCTGCCCAACGCCATGGCGCCGCTGATTGTGCAGGGCACTTTTGTCGCCGCATCGGCGGTGCTGACCGAGGCCATCCTGAGTTTTCTGGGCCTCGGGCTGCCGGCCGACATCCCGACCTGGGGCAACATCATGGCCGAGGGCCGCGTGCAGTTCACCCAGTACCCGGGCAATGTGTTGTTCCCGGCGCTGTTCCTGGTGCCCACGGTGCTGGCCATCAACCTGCTGGGCGACGGCTTGCGCGACGTGCTCGATCCGAAGTTTTCAAAGCGCAGCCCATGAACACAGCGGCTGCTCCCATTCTGGTTATCGACAAGCTGCATGTGGCGCTGCCGTCCGGCAGTGACCGTGCCTTCGCGGTGGAGGACATCAGCCTGCGCATCCATGCCGGCCAGACCCTGTGTGTGGTCGGTGAATCCGGTTCCGGAAAATCGGTCATGGCCACCGCGGTGATGGGTTTGCTGGCGCGCGAACTCAAGCCCGGACCGGGCCGCATCGTGCTGCAGGGTGAATCCCTGCTCGATGCCAGCACGCAGCGCCTGCGCGCCCTGCGCGGCCAGGCCATGGGCATGGTGTTCCAGGAGCCGATGACGGCGCTGAACCCGGTGATGAGTTGCGGCGAGCAGATCGACGAGTTGCTCCGCCAGCACACCGACTGGGGCGCGAAGCGGCGCAGCGAAGCGGTGCTGAACATCCTGCAGCGCGTCAAGCTGCCCGAGCCCGAACGCATGATGCGCAGCTTCCCGCACCAGCTCTCGGGCGGCCAGCGCCAGCGCATCGTGATTGCGATGGCGGTGATTCTGCAGCCGGCCCTGCTGATCTGCGACGAGCCGACCACGGCGCTGGATGTCACCACACAAAAGGAAATCCTCAAGCTGATCGAGGAGCTGCAGGCCGACCTGTCGGGCGGCCACCGCTGCGCCGTCTTGTTCATCACGCACGACATGGGGGTGGTGGCCGACATCGCCGACGAGGTGCTGGTGATGAACCAGGGCCGGGCCGTCGAGTACGGCACGCGGGACGAGGTGCTGCGCAACCCCCAGGCCGACTACACCAAGATGCTGCTCGCCGCGGTGCCCGGCATGACGCCGCCGCCGGCGCGGCCGGCGCCGCAGGGCCAGCCGCTGCTGAGCTGCCAGGATGTCAGCAAGACCTATGTCGCGCGCGACTGGCTGGGCCGCCAGCGCCTGACCCACGCCTTGCAATCCGCGTCGGTGGCGGTGTCGGCCGGCGAAACCGTCGGCGTGGTCGGCGAGTCCGGTTCCGGCAAATCGACGCTGGCACGCTGCCTGATCCGCCTGATTGACCCGAGCGCCGGCCAGGTGTTGTGGCGCCCGCCCGGCCAGGAGGCCGACGGCGCGCTGATCGATGTCGCCGGTTTCAGCGAAGGCAAGCTCCGGCCGCTGCGCAGCCAGGTGCAGGTGGTGTTTCAGGACCCGAACCGGTCGCTGAATCCGCGCCGCAAAGTCGGCGATTCCATCATCGAAGGCGCTATTAATTTCGGAGCTACTCACGCTGAAGCGACGGCGCTTGCAGCTCATTTGATGGACAAGGTCCGGTTGCCGGCCGAAGGCCTGCAGCGTTACCCCAGCCAGTTCTCGGGCGGCCAGCGCCAGCGCATCGCGATCGCCCGGGCGCTGGCCTGCCGGCCGCGCGTGCTGGTGGCCGACGAGGCGGTCAGCGCGCTCGACGTCAGCGTGCAGGCGCAGATCCTCGCGCTGCTGCGCGAGATCCAGGCCGAGCTGGGCCTGGGCCTGCTGTTCATCACCCATGACCTGCGTGTGGCCGCCCAGTTGTGCGACCGGGTCATCGTGATGCACCAGGGAAAAATTGTCGAAGAAGGGCCGACCGCCCGGCTGTATGCCCACCCCCAACATGACTACACGCGCCGGCTGCTGGCCGCCGCACCCGGAGCTGCTTTTTGAAAATCCTTGTCGCCGGTTACCAGCACGAAACCAATACCTTTGCGCCCCTGAAAGCCGACTGGGCCGCCTTCACCCGCGGCGATGTGTTTCCGGCCTTCATGCAGGGCCAGGCCATGCTGGACCAGCTCGCCGGCGTGAACCTGCCGGCCGGCGGTTTTATTGCCGCGGCCCAGGCGCGCGGCTGGCAGGTGCTGCCGGGCAGCTGGTGCGGCGCTTCGCCGTCGTCGTATGTGACACAGGAGGCTTTTGAACGCATCAGCAGCGCGGTGCTGGCCGATGTGGCCCAAGGCGGCTTCGACGCCGTTTACCTGGACCTGCACGGCGCCGGCGTGGCGGACCACCTGGCCGATACCGAGGGCGAACTGATCACCCGCATCCGCGCCCTGGTGGGTCCGGACCTGCCGATCGTGGCCAGCCTGGACCTGCACGCCAATGTGACCGAAGCCATGCTGGCGCAGGCCGACGCGCTGGTCGCCTACCGCACCTACCCGCACATCGACATGGCGTCCACCGGTGAGCTGGCGGCCGAACTGCTGGCGCGCCGCGTGGCACTGGGGCGCAAGGAGGCGCTGGCCTTCCGGCGCCTGCCTTTCCTGATTCCGCTGAACGCCCAAAGCACCTGGATGGCGCCCGCGCAGGGGCTTTACGAAGCACTCGCGGCCGCCGATGCGCAGTTTGGCGTGCACCTGAGTTTTTGCATGGGCTTTCCGGCCTCGGACTTCGACGAATGCGGTCCGATGGTCTGGGCGCACGGCGCGCGCGCAGAGCAAGCGCTGGCGCATTTGTATGCGCGCGTGGCCGAACCCACGCAATGGACGCTGGATTTTCTGCCGGCGCAGGACGCGGTCGCGCACGTGCTGGCGCGCGCAGCAGGAATGAGCACACCGCTGGTCATCGCCGACACCCAGGACAACCCCGGCGCCGGCGGCAGCAGCAACACCACCGGCCTGTTGCATGCGCTGCTCGCGCAGGGCGCGGGCCGGCAGTTCCCGGGCCAGGTGGCGCTGGGGCTGATGTTTGATCCATCCGCCGCGCAGGCCGCGTTGGCTGCCGGTGTGGGCGCCAGCGTCTCCCTCAGCCTCGGCCAGGCGGTGGCTACCTTCACCGGCCAGCACAGCGACCCGCCGGTGCAGGGCCGGTTCAAGGTGCGTGCTGTGAGTGATGGCGCGGTGACGCTCAAGGGCCCGATGATGACCGGCATGGCCGCGACGCTCGGGCCCTGCGCCTGCCTGGAGATCGACGGTGTGCTGGTGGCCGTGGCCAGCGGGCAGATGCAGATGCTGGACCGCGAACTGTTCCGCATGGTCGGGATCGAGCCGGAAGCCATGAAAATCATCGTGGTCAAAAGCTCCAACCACTTCCGCGCGGACTTCACGCCGCTGGTGGCCGATGCCAGAACCGACATCCTCGTGGCCAAGGCCGCAGGACCGATGGCGGCCGACCCGGCCGACCTGCCATGGAAAAACCTGCCGGACGCCATGCGCCGCCGGCCCTGATTGCTGGAGTAGCCGATGCCACGATCCGCCCCTCGCACCGACCTTGCCGATTGCACCGCCACCGAACTGCTGCGGCTTTACCAGCGCGGTGAGGCCTCACCGGTGGAAGCCACCCGCGCCGTGCTGGACCGCATCCATGCGCTGAATCCGCAACTCAAGGCCTTCTGCCTGGTGGCCGAGGAGTCCGCCTTGCAGGCCGCCAGGGACAGCGAAGCCCGCTGGCAGAAATTTCTCAGGGGAGGGCCGCACTGCGGTGAACTCGACGGCGTGCCGGTCTCCATCAAGGACCTGATCCTGACGCGCGGCATGCCCACGCTGCGCGGCAGCCACACGGTGGAGGTCAAGCAGCCCTGGGACGTGGACGCGCCGGTCACGGCCCGCTTGCGCGAAGCTGGCGCGGTCATCCTCGGCAAAACCAGCACGCCGGAGTTCGGCTGCAAGGGCGAAACCAACTCACCGCGCACCGGCATCACGCGCAATCCTTGGGACATCGCCAAAACACCGGGTGGCTCCTCGGGTGGGGCGGCCGCCGCCGTCGCCTCCGGCATGGGGCCGCTGGCCGTGGGCACCGACGGCGCCGGCTCGGTGCGCATCCCGGCGGCCTTCTGTGGCAACTTCGGCCTCAAGCCGAGTTTCGGCCGGGTGCCGGCCTATCCGCTGTCGCCCTTTGGTTCGGTCGCTCACCTGGGCCCGCACAGCCGCAGCGTGTCTGATGCGGCGCTGATGATGAACGTGCTCAAAAAGCCCGACGCGCGCGACTGGACCTCGCTGCCCCCGGACAACAGCGACTACCTGCAGGGTCTGGAGGACGGCATACGCGGCCTGCGCATCGCCTGGTCGCCCACCCTGGGTTATGCCAAAAACGTGAACCCTGAGGTGGCGCGTTCGGTGGCGCAGGCGGTGGCCCAGCTGTCGGAACTGGGCGCCCATGTCGAGCAGATCGACCCGGGCTTCGACGATCCGCTGGAAATCACCACCGGCCTGTGGTTTGCGGGTGCCTGGACCGTCTGGAATACACTGTCGCCGGCGCAGCAGGCACTGACCGACCCCGACTTCCGCGCCGAAGCCCTGCTCGGCGAAAAGTTCAGCCTGCTGGATATCCAGCGCCTGCACCTGCAACGCGGCGCGCTGGGTTCGCAGATGCGCCAGTTCATGCAGCGTTTCGACCTGCTGGTCACGCCCAGCGTCGCGGTGCCGGCCTTCGAGGCGCGGCCGGCCGGCCACACACCGATGGACCCGGTCGCCATGCTGGGCTGGACGCCGTTTTCCTATCCTTTCAACCTGACCCAGCAGCCCGCCAGCACCGTGCCCTGCGGCCTGACCAGCGATGGCTTGCCGATCGGCCTGCAGTTTGTCGGCCCCATGTTTGGTGACGCGCTGGTGCTGCGCGCCTCGCGCGCGTACGAGGCGGTGCGTGGCGGCAATGTGGACTTCAGCCGGCCGGTCACGCTGCCCCGCTGATCGCCTCCCGCCGACAGGGATGGATAAGTGTTCATAATCCTGTCACATGACTTTTTTAGCACTTGACGTGGGCAACACCCGCCTGAAGTGGGCCCAGTACGAGGCCCCGGTTGCGGGAGCGCGGGTGCTGGCCCATGGCGCGGTGTTTCTCGAGAACATCGACAAACTCGCCGACGAGGAGTGGAACGAGCTGCCCGCGCCCACGCGCATCCTCGGCTGCATCGTGGCCGGCGACGCGGTCAAGCGCCGCGTGATCGAACAGATGGAGATCTGGGACGTCGCCCCGCGCTGGGTGATTCCGAGTGCCCAGGAAGCCGGCGTGACCAATGGTTATGACCACCCGGCGCGCCTGGGCGCGGACCGCTGGGTCGCGATGATAGGCGCGCGGCAGCGGCTGCTGGCGCGCGGGATCAAAAAGCCCTGCGTGGTGGTGATGGTGGGCACGGCGGTGACTGTCGAGGCCATCGACGCTAGCGGCAAGTTCCTGGGCGGCATCATCCTGCCGGGCCACGGCATCATGCTGCGCGCCCTCGAGTCCGGCACCGCCGGCCTGCATGTGCCGACCGGTGACGTGAAGGACTTCCCGACCAACACCAGCGACGCCCTGACCAGCGGCGGCACGTTTGCCATTGCCGGTGCGGTGCAGCGCATGGTCGAGAACACCACCCGCCACTGCGGCGAGGCGCCCGAATGCATCATGACCGGCGGCGCCGGCTGGAAGATGGGACCGAGCATGTCGGTTCGCTTCGAACTCGTGGAAGGGCTGATTTTTGATGGTTTGCTGGAGATTGCGTCGCGGCGGTTTCCGGTCGAGGTCTGAACCTCGAGAGTTGATCCTCGAGGCCGGTTGGGGCCGGGTCGGATCTGTTTTGGGCTTGCCAGCCCGGGCTTGATCCGGGATCCATGTTGGCGATCCTCCAGTCGTTCGGGTTGAGCCTGTTGAAGCCTGTGCAAGCTTGTGCTTTCTTAGGTCTTCCAACAAGCCGGGTCTCGCCCCGGCGGGCGAGGCACTTTTGGCGAAACCCGCAAAGCGGGTTTTCTTTGCTAGCCAAAGGCGCGTTACACGCGCGGGGTTCGCTCACTTTGCGAAGCAAAGTTAGGCGAACACCAACAGTACCCAAAAGAAAGGCGACCCGATGGTCCGGGTCCTTCCGCTTCGCTCCAGGCAACCTGCGGTGCTCGCCGAAAACGGGGCCGGGCTCGAACTCGCTTCGCTCAGACAATCGCCCGTCCTGATCCGTTTTCGGCTGTGCTCCTCGGCCCGGCCCGACGGGTGGGCGCTGAAATAACAACCCCAATCCGGGGAGGCGATGACGCGCAAAAGCGCGTCATCGCCGGAGTCTGATCCCGTACCCGAATCTGCTCCCGATTCCATCCCCACCCTTCTGTATGCGCCGAGGAGCGGAGGGCCAGACGGATCAGGGATCGCGATTGTTTGAGCCGAAGGCGAGTTCGAGCGAGACCCCGGCTGGACCGAGCACCGCAGGTTTCCCCTCGCAGCGCAAGCGGAGAGGGGACGCAGACAGCAGGGTCGCCTTTCTTTTGGGTACTTTTCTTTGGCGACGCAAAGAAAAGTGCCTCGCCCGCCGGGGCGAGACACGGCTTGCTGGCAAACCGCCGCCCACGGATCATTCGGAACTTCAAGATACCCGGCCCAAGCGGCCTGAGCGCTTATTCCGCCGTCAGATGCTTGCCCACTATCCCAGCCAACTCGAACATCGTCACCTGCGGCTTGCCGAACACGGCGAGCAGCTTGGAATCGGCGTTGATGGCGCGCTTGTTGGCGGCGTCCTGCAAGCCCTCGGCCTTGATGTAGTCCCAGAGCTTCTTGATGACCTGGGTGCGCGCCACCGGTTCGGAACCGATGACGGCGGCCAGGGCGTCGCTGGGTTTCAGGCCGCTGCCGGGTTTGGCCACACGCGGGGTTTTCGGCTTGGCCACCTTGGCGGCCGGTGCCTTTTTGGCGGCGACCTTTTTCGCTGCCACCTTCTTGGCGGCCGGGGCCGCGCCCTTGGCTGCCACGGTTTTGCCGAACGGGGTTTTCACCGTGCCGCTGCGCGGCGGGCCGGCGGTTTTGCGCGGCGGGAATTTCGAGGGCGCAAATTCAAAGTTGACCTTGCCGGCTTCGGCGTCCCAGGCCAGCATGGCCTTGAAAGGGCGGCGCGTGCGCATGGAGACAAACTTGTCGAGCAGATCGGTCTTGCCTTCGGTCAGCAACTTGACCATCTGCTCGCGCTCCACCGGCTGCTGCAGGATCACCTGGCCGGTCTTGAAGTCGCAGCTCGGCGTCGGCTGGGCATTTGTCGGCACCGATTTTTCGCAGACGTAATTCTTGCCGTGTTCGAAGACGCCGGCGCCGCACTTGGGGCAGGCGCCCAGCGACTGCTGGCCGCTGAAGTCGATGATCTCGCCGGTCTCGCCGGCCTTGTCGTCGCCGAAGTCGAACTCGAGCTTGTAGTTCTTCGTTTCTTCGTCGAACTTGATGACCATCTCGGCGGTGAAAGGCCAGCCGGCCTTGGAACGGAAGCCGTCCAGCGGGCCGATCTTCTTGTCGCGCAAAAACTGCTCGACCTCGGCCACCTCGAAGGTCCGGCCGGCCGGTGTCTTGCCGAATGAGAAGCCGCAGCCGTCATCGCCTTTTTTCCCGGTGCAGGTGTAACGCCGGTAGTTCTCCTTGATCACGCCACCGCAGTTCGGGCAGGGCGCGGAGAGTGTGGCGTAGTCGCCGGGAATCGTGTCCTTGTCGTAACCCTTGGCCTTGTCGACCAGGTTTTTGGTCATGGCGGCGATCTCGGCCATGAAGGTGTCGCGGCTGAGCTGGCCGTGTTCCATCTGCGCGAGTTTGTGCTCCCACTCGCCGGTCAGGTCGGCGCGCGAGAGTTCTTCCACGCCGAGGCCGCGCAGCAGGGTCATGAGCTGGAAGGCCTTGGCCGTGGGGATCAGCTCGCGGCCTTCGCGCAGCATGTACTTCTCGTTGATCAGGCCCTCGATGGTGGCCGCGCGCGTGGCCGGTGTGCCCAGGCCTTTTTCCTGCATGGCTTCACGCAGTTCGTCGTCGTCGATGGTCTTGCCGGCGCCTTCCATGGCGCCCAGCAAGGTCGCTTCCGAATAACGCGCCGGCGGCCGCGTCTTCAGGCCTTTGGCCTCGCAGACTTCGGCGCGCACCATCTCGCCCGGCTTGACCGCCACCAGGGTCTTGCTGTCTTTTTCGTCGGTGTTTTCGTCCTCGGCTTCCTTGCCGTAAATCGCCAGCCAGCCCGGCTTGACCAGCACCTTGCCCTCGGTCTTGAAGCTGTGGCCGACGGCCTGCGAAATCCGCGTGGTCACCAGGTACTCGGCGCTCGGGAAAAACACCGCCATGAAGCGGCGCACCACCAGGTCGTACAACTTTTGCTCGGCGTCGCTCAGTCCGCTGGGCGCCTGCAGCGTCGGGATGATCGCGAAGTGATCGCTGACCTTGGCGTTGTCGAAAATGCGTTTGCTGGGCTTGATGTAATTGCCCTTGAGCGCGGTGGCCGCATGCGGCGCCAGGTGTTTCATGGGGCTCGCGGCCAGCATCTCGAAAGTCTGCTTGACCACCGGCACATAGTCTTCGGGCAGGGCGCGCGAATCGGTACGCGGGTAGGTCAGCGCCTTGTGGCGCTCGTACAGGCTTTGCGCGATCGACAGCGTGGTCTTGGCGGAAAAGCCGAACTTGCCGTTGGCCTCGCGCTGCAGCGAGGTCAGGTCAAACAGCAGGCCGGACGCGGTGGTGGACGGCTTGCTTTCTTCCGTCACCGTGGCGGACTTGCCGCGCACGGCGTCGGCAATCGCACGCGCTTCCTTTTCGGACCAGACGCGGTCGGCCTTCAGCTCGGCATCGGGCTCGGCGTTGTCGGCATTGGCCGCGGCCTTCTTCCATTTCGGGTCGAACCACTTGCCCGGGTACTCACCGGCCTCGGCCAGGAAGGTGGCGTGGATTTCCCAGTAGTCGCGGCTGACGAACTTGCGGATTTTTTCCTCGCGCTCGACCACCACCGACAAGGTCGGCGTCTGCACCCGGCCCACCGTCGTCAGGAAAAACCCGCCGTCGCGCGAGTTGAAGGCCGTCATGGCCCGTGTGCCGTTGATGCCGACCATCCAGTCGGCTTCGGAGCGCGAGCGCGCCGCATCGGCCAGGCCCTGCATCTGCTGGTCGCTGCGCAGGCTCTCGAAACCCTCGCGGATCGCCGCCGGCGTCATCGACTGCAGCCACAGGCGCTTGACCGGGTGTTTGCTCTTGGCGTACTGCTGGATCAGGCGGAAGATCAGCTCGCCCTCGCGGCCCGCGTCACAGGCATTGACGAGTGCGCCCACGTCCTTGCGATTGGTCAGCTTGACGATGGCGTTGAGCCGCGTCTTGGTCTTGTCCATGGGCTTGAGGTCGAAGTAGGGCGGGATCACCGGCAGGTTGGCAAAGCTCCACTTGCCGCGCTTGACGTCGAACTCCTCCGGCGCCTGGATCTCGACCAGGTGGCCCACGGCCGAGGTGATCAGCCACTCGTCGCTCTCGAAATATTCGTCGTGCTTTTCAAACTTGCCAGCCGTCGGCGTGATGGCGCGGACGATGTCCTGCGCCACCGAGGGCTTTTCTGCAATCACAAGGGTTTTCATATGTACTTCTTCAAACCTTCAACATCTTCGGGGAACATTTCCCCGGCTTCTGTAAATACGACTTTGCCGCTGCGGCCATCCGGCGCGACCTTCAGCACCACCACCACCGGCAGGCCCGCCGGCTTGGGCAGCACTTTGGCAACTTCAGGGCTCAGCATGCCCGCAGGAAAGCTGTAACCCTTGCTCTTCATATAGTTGGCGGCGGCTTCGGGCTTGCTGTCGATCGACAGGGCCAGCACCTCCAGGCCTTGGGCCCGGTTGGCGCGCCACAAGGCCTCGATATGGGGCGACTGGACCGCACAAAACGGGCACCAGCTGGCCCACCAGTACACCACAAGCGTCTTGCCGCCCACCGCGGCGGGGTTCCAGGCGCGGCCGTCCAGCAGCGTCACGGCCGGCAGCGGCAGGCTGCTGCCGACTTTGGGCAGGGGGCTGCCGGACCCCTGCGCCCAGGCGCGCGCGGCCACGCCCGCGGCGGCCAGCGCAGCCAGGGTTTGAATCAGTTTTCTTCGCTTGAACATCGTCGGGCGGTCTCGGGTCACGGGTGCGCATCACTACAATACGGGCTTCGCGCGTACGCACGCGCGCACCCGCACGTGCGCGCACATGCATGAATTAACCATACCAAAAAATCCCGTCGTGTCAAAAACTCAGGTCTTGCCTTCCCCTTCCAGCCCGTCCACCGGCCCTGCCATCCCCGCCGGCCGCCGCATCCAGACCCGCGTTTCGGGCGTTCACGGCAAGGGCGTGTTCGCGGTGCAGGACCTCGCCGAAGGCGAAGTCCTGATCGAGTACGTCGGCGAAATCATCAACTGGAAGGAAGCGCTGCGCCGGCATCCGCACGACCCCAAGGACCCGAACCACACCTTCTACTTCCACATCGACGAAGAACATGTGATCGACGCCAAACACGGCGGCAATTCCTCGCGCTGGATCAACCACAGCTGCAAGCCGAACTGCGAAGCCGACGAGCAGGACGGACGCGTCTTCATCAAGGCGCTGCGCAACATCCCGGCCGGCGAGGAACTGTTTTACGACTACGGCCTGATCATCGACGCGCCCTACACCAAGAAGCTGCTGGCCGAGTACCCCTGCTGGTGCGGCGCCAAAAACTGCCGCGGCACGCTGCTCGCGCCCAAGGACGACAAGCCGGGCAAAAAGGGCAGGAAGTCGAAAAAGGCGAAAGCCGCGGACAAACCCGCCAAGGACAAAAAGAAAGCCGACAAGGCTGTGAAGCCGAAAAAGGAATTCAAAAAGGAACTCCGCAAAGTCCTCAAGAAATCCGGCAAGGACGGCAAGTCGGCCAAAGCCGCAAAAAACAAAAAGGCCTGAGCCCGCTGCTGCCGTGAGCCCTGCCGCCCCCATCCGCTGGCCCGCCGAAGCCATCTGGGAAGCCGTGGCGCCGGTGCTGCCCGGCTTTACCGTCGAGGTATTGCCCACGGTGGATTCGACCAACACCGAGCTGATGCGGCGCTTCCGTGCCGCCGGTCCCGCCGCTGCCGAGCCGGTGCTGCTGGTGGCCGAACAGCAAAGCGCCGGCCGCGGCCGCATGGGCCGCGCCTGGCAGAGCCGGGCTGGCGACAGCCTGACCTTTTCGCTGGGCATGGCGCTGCAGCCGGCCGACTGGTCCGGCCTGTCGCTGGCCGTCGGCATCAGCATCGCCGAGAGCCTGCAGCCGGCGCTGCCCGCCGCCGGCCAGCCGCGCATCCGCCTGAAATGGCCCAACGACCTGTGGCTGGCCGACGCCCGGGACGAGCGCAAGCTGGCCGGCATCCTGGTCGAAACCGCGAGCTGGGGCGAGCTGCGTTATGTGGTCATCGGCGTGGGCATCAATGTGCGCGCGCTGACGCTGGACCCCACGCCCGTCGCCGCCGGCCAAGCCGCCGCACTGGCACCGGCCGCGCTGCAGGACATCCTGCCCGGCGTGGATGTGGCGCAGGCGCTGGCGCTGGTCGCCGCCCCGCTGGTGCAGGCGGTGCAGGCCTTCGGGCTGTTCGGCTTCGCGCCCTTCCAGGCGCGTTTTGCGGCGCGTGACGCGCTGGCCGGACGCGCCGTGCAGCTGTCCGACGGCACCGAAGGCATGGCCCATGGCGTGGGCGAAAACGGCGCGCTGCTGGTGCATACTGCGGCTGGCATGAAAGAAATCACCAGCTCCGAAGTCAGTGTCCGGCCGCTTGCCCGGCAGGCTTCCCCCGGCAGCGCCCGACCATGCTGAGGCTGGGGGTGCTGCTACTGGTGCTGGCCAACGCCGGCTACTGGGCCTGGTCGCAGGGCCTGCTTGCCGCCTATGGCCTGGCGCCGGCGGTGCAGACCGAGCCGCAACGCCTGGCCACGCAGATCCGTCCCGAGGCGATACGCCTGCTGACGCCGGAAGAAGCCAGAAAAATCGAATCCGGTCCCAGCCGCGTGGCGTCCGCCCCGGAAGCCAGCGAAGCAGCGGCGCCCGAATGCCTGCAGGCCGGCATCTTCAACGAGGAGCAGACCGCCACCCTGCGCAGCGCACTGGACGCCACCCTGCCGCCCGGCACCTGGCAACTCGAAAGCAGCGTCGAGCCGGCGCGCTGGATTGTCTACATGGGCAAATACAGCAACGAGGAAGCGCTGGCCAAAAAACGCGGCGAGTTGCGCCAGCTCGGCGTCGCCTTCCGCCCGGTCACGAATCCGGCGCTGGCACCGGGCCTGGCGCTGGCCAGCTTTCCCGCGCAGGCCGATGCCGAAAAGGAACTCGCACGTATCGCCACCAAGGGCGTGCGCACCGCCCGCGTGACGCAGGAGCGCGCCGAGGTGCGCGGTCAGATCCTCAAGCTGGCCGCCGTGGACGCGGCGCTGCGCACGCAGCTCGATGCCGTCAAGCCGCAGCTCGGCGGCAAGCCCCTGCAGCCCTGCCCTTGAGCCCGGCCGCAGCCGCACTTTATTTGCTCCGTTTTTGATAGCTGCTGACGCTCGCGCCTCAAGGGCTGGGGCCCTGTTTGGTGCATCGCCTGCGGCATCCGGCGAGCCGCGGGAAGGCTACTTCGCCGGCACCGCCTTGACCCAGTCGGCAATGTCTTTCGCCACCGCCGCCTCGATGCCCTGAAACTGATGATGGCCGCCATGACAGGGGTTGCCGTTGTTGGAGCCGCCCTGCGCGGTGATCAGCGCCACCTTGGGCGAGGCGCTCAGCGCGGCGGTCAGGCCCGGCATGGCGTCATACGGCGTGACATAACATGCGTCGTCCTTGTGGTGCACCAGCAGCACCGGCACCTTGACGTCCTGCAGAGGGACCTCGGACACCACATGCGCCATGCCGCGGGTGCGGCCCTCCTGTGTGACGGTGGAGCTCAGCACCAGGCCGTCCGGGCCCTTGTCCTGCAGCCGCGTTGCCGCCGCCGCGGCCGACAGCGACCCGTTGCTGGTGCCCACGGCCCAGACCGGCACGGGCGACTGCTGGCGCAGGAAGGCGATCAGCGCCGCATTGTCCTCGGCATGTGCGGCCGACGCGCGGAAGCCGTCGAGATGGCGGCGGTCCGAAGGCACGTCCGGGATCACCACACTGATGCCGTGCTGCACGAAGTTCTGCCCGCCAGCGGCCAGGAAGCCGCCGTTCCGCATCGAGCCGTTCGGGAAAATGCCGATGTTGCCGGGTCCGCCCTGGAACAGCACCGCGCTGGCCACCGGCTGCGCCGCCTTCAGGTACACAAAACGCAGGGTCACGCCCGGGCGGGTGCTGATCTCCCTGACTTCGGGCTGTACCTGCGCATGGGCGCCCAGGGCGGCGGCCAGCGCCGCGGAAAACAGGGCCGTCCGCAACAGGATTCTTGAACCAGCAACAAACATGGGGTCTCCGCTTCATCGTTGTGCGCCAGTCTAGCGTCCCGGCGTCCGGCTGCATTTTGTAATCCTTTTTTACTCCTTTTATGCTCCTGTTTTTATAGCGTCTGACGCACGGCCAACGCGGGTCGCCAGCCAGTTCGACCTCAATGTGTAGGCCGCGGCTGACAGGCACAGTGGGCGATCGACGTCCCCAGGCGGCCCGGTGTCCGTTTACCTTGGCGGATTGGAAAAAAACGGGGCAGCCATGGTGATCAACACATTTCTGGTCGAAGACCGCGCGGACATACGCGATACCCTGATCCAGGCGATGCAGGAAGTCGCGCCCTGCCGCTTCGTCGGCCACGCCGACAGCGAAAGCACGGCCCGGCAGTGGCTGCACACACACACCCACGACCAGGACTGGCAACTGGCCATCGTTGACCTGTTCCTGGCCGATGGTTCGGGCTTCGGCGTGCTCAGGCATTGCCAGCAACGCCGCCCGGAGCAAAAAGTGGTGGTCCTCACCGGCTACAGCCACGAGAACATCGTCAGCAAATGCCTGGAACTGGGCGCCGACGAGGTCTTCGACAAAACCGGCGAGCTGGAAGAACTGGTCGCCTACTGCAAGGCCCATGCGGCCAGCCTGGCGCTGGAGGCCGCGCCGCCGGCCGCCTGGGCGGTGCAGCCCTTCGGCTCCGTGCGGCACTGACAGCGGCCCCGGCGGCCAGGCGATCGGCGCGGGGCGCGTGACTGGCCCGGGCCATCGTGTACGCTTGCCGCCATGAATTCCGCCGTGGCTCCAGCAGCCAGTCCGCCTCCCGCCCCCACTTCCCTGCGCTCCGTCTGGATCATGCTGCTGGCGCTGACCACGGCCTTTGCGCTGAGCCAGTCCTGGCGCAGCGTGGCCGCGCTGATGGCCGCGCCGCTGCAGGCCGACTTCGGCCTGAGCCCGCAGGCGCTCGGCCTGTTTGCCGGGGCCTTTCACTTTGCCTTCGGCGCCATGCAGCTGTTCATGGGCATAGGCATCGACCTGCACGGTGTGCGGCGCACCGTGCTGACCGCCTTTCCGGTGGCGATTGCCGGCTCGGCCGTGTCGGCGATGGCCGGCAGCTACGGCATGCTGGTGGCCGGCCAGGTGCTGATCGGCATTGGCTGCGCCCCGGCCTTCCTGGTCTGCACCGTCTTCATCGCGCGCAACATGCCGGCCGACCGGTTTGCCGCGATCTCCGGCATCACCCTGGGCCTGGGCGGCATCGGCATGCTGCTGACCGGCACGCCGCTGGCCTGGCTGATCGAGGCCTCGTCCTGGCGCATGGGCTTCTGGGTGCTGGGCGGCATCGCGGCGCTGTCCTGGCTGCTGATCTGGGCGCTGGTACACGAGCCGGTGCAGCCGGCCCACAACATCCACCCGAAAGAGTCGGTGCGCCAGGCGCTGGCCGGTTTCGGCGCGCTGTTCACCCTGCCGCACACCGTGGGCATCATGCTGCTGGCCTGCGTCGGATATGCCTCCTTCATCGCGCTGCGCGGCCTGTGGCTGGGCCCGCTGCTGATGGAGCGCCACGGTTTCTCGCTGGTGCAAAGCGGCAATGTCGCGCTGGTGATGTCGCTGGCCTCGCTGTTCGGCCCGCCACTGTTCGGCTGGCTCGACCCCGGCCCGCTGCACCGGCGCCGCTGGATCACCGGCTTCACGCTGCTGCTGGCCGCGCTGTTTGCCGCCTTTGCCATGACCCACATCACCGTGATCGACGTGGTCGGCCCGGTGGTGATCGGCGTCTTGTCGGGCTTCATGGTGCTGCAGTACGCCGACGTGCGCTCGGCCTACCCGGCGGCCATGACCGGCCGTGCCATGGCCGTCTTCACCATGGCGATTTTCCTCGGCGTGGCGGCCATGCAGTGGTTCACCGGGCTGGTGGCGTCGGTCGCTGTCAGCTACGGCGCCGAGCCCTACACCGCCGTGCTGGCGGCGATTGCGCTGCTGCTGGCGCTGGGCGCGCTGGCGTTCACGGCGCTGCCGCAGCCGCCCCGGGTTCAGTCATGAGCGGCCGCGAACAGCGCCTGCACCATGCCGCGCAGCCAGAGGTTGGCCGGGTCCTTGTGCAGCCGCCGGTGCCAGAACTGGTGCACCGCGATCACCGGTGACTTGATCGGCGCGTCCACGATGCGGATGGTGCCGTAACGGCAGCAGACATCGGCCAGGTCGCGCGGCACCGTGGCGATCAGGTCCGAGTTTTCGATCACCGGCAGCAGGCTCATGAAGTGCGACAGCTCCAGCAGCACCCGCCGCTTGAGCCCGCGCTGCTCGAAGAACTGCTCGAACACATGCTCGCGCCCGTCCGGGCGCACCACCGCATGCGACAAGGCCATGTAGTCCTTCAGCGTCAGGCGCTTGCCGACCGTGGGATGGTCCTGGCGGACGATACACACATGGGCCGTGTCAAACAGCTTTTGCTGGAAAAATCCGGCCTTCTGCAGGTCCGGGAAATAACCGATCGCAAGGTCGGCCGCACCCGCTTCCAGCGCTTCCGCAGCCGCCGGCCGTGACCTGGCCAGGGTACGCAGCTGCGCAGCCGGCGCCTGCTGCGACAGGTGTTCCAGCAGACGCGGCACAAAGTTCACCTCGCCGATGTCCGGCGTGATCACGGTGAAGGTCCGCTCGGTGCGGGCCGGGTCAAAACCCGAGCGCTGCAGGATCTCGCCCCTGACGGTATCGATGACGCGGCGCACCGGGATCGCCAGTTCCTCGGCACGCGGCGTCGGTTTCATCTCGGCGCCGGTCTTGACGAACAAGGGGTCATCAAACCAGCCGCGCAGGCGCGCCACGGCCGCGCTCATGGCCGGCTGGCTCAGGCCGATGGCCTCGCCGGCGCGGGTCACGCTGCGGTGTTCGACCATGGCGTCGAACGCCACCAGCAGGTTCAGGTCGAGCGCCCTTATATCCATTTTGTATCCATGCCGTGGATTGTATGTATCCACGACATTGGCTATCTGGATGCCGCTGGCGTCCCTACACTCGGCGTCGCGCCCCGCAGCACAGAGATTTCGACAGGAGACAAGACAAGACATGAGCGCATTGACACTGGCGCAAGCCAACACCATCGCCAATGCCGCGCTGGACGCATCCCGCCAGGCCGGCTACAAGCCCATGGCCGTGGTGGTGCTGGACGCCTCCGGCCACCTGAAGTCGGCCCAGCGCGAGGACGAGGCGAGCATGTTTCGCGTCGATATCGCCACCGGCAAGGCCTGGGCCGCCATCGGCATGGGCGCCGCCAGCCGGGTGCTGGGCGAGCGCGCCAAAGACAATCCCAACTTCTTCGTGAGCCTCGCGGCCACCGCCCAGGGCCGCTTCCTGGCGCAAACCGGCGCCGTGCTGATCAAGGACAGCGGTGGCAAGCTGCTGGGCGCTGTCGGTGCGTCGGGCGGCACCGGCGACGAGGACGAAGCCATCTGCATCGCGGGTGTGCAGGCGGCCGGCCTGCAGCACGGGTGAGCCGCATGGCTGTTTGCGCCTGCGGCATCGACGTGCATGCACACGTCGTCCCCGAGAACTTTCCGCATTACCGGGGCCGCGCCGTGCCGGCCTTGTGGCCGTCCAGCGCCGCCGCACCCGAGGCCGGTGGCCTGTGCCACCGCCACATCATGATTGCCGGCAAGAACTACCGCACGGTGTCGGAAAAATGCTGGAGCCCGTCGCGCCGCCTGGCCGACCTGCCGGCGATGGGGCTGGCACGGCAGGTGATCTCGCCGATGCCCGAGTTGTTGTCCTACTGGTTCGCGGCCGCCGACGCGCAGCAACTGCTGCGTTACCTCAACGAGCAGATCGCCGCCATGGTGGCCGACGCCGGCGGCGCGCTGATCGGTCTGGGCGCGGTGCCGCTGCAGGACATCGACATGGCGATCGCCGAGCTGCGCTACGCCGTGGAGACCCTGGGTTTTGCCGGCGTCGAGATCGGCAGCAACATCAACGGCGTGGCCATCGGCGACCCGCGTTTCCATCCCTTTTTCGCCGCCTGTGAAGCCCTCGGTGCGGCGGTCTTCGTGCACGCCCTCAAGCCCACCGGCATGGACCGCCTGGTCGGCCCGGCGCCGCTGCAACAGGTGCTGGCCTACCCCACCGATGTGGGCCTGGCGGCGGCCTCGGTCATCACCGGCAACCTGGTGCTGCGGCATCCGAAACTGCGCATCGCCTTCAGCCACGGCGGCGGCACGCTGGCCAGCCTGCTGCCGCGGCTGCAGCAGGGCTGGTCGGTGTTTCCCGCGCTCAGGGAACAGGTGGACAGCGCGCCGGCGGAGCAGGCGCGTCGCCTGTACTTCGACACCCTGGTGTTCGACGCACCGACCTTGCGCCACCTGGTGCAGATGTTCGGCGAGACGCAGCTGATGCTGGGCACCGACTACCCCTTCAACTTCCACGAGCGCACGCCAGTGGCGCGCATAGCAGCCGCAGGTTTCGACAGCGCCAGCGCCGAACGCCTGATTCACCGCAACGCCGAGGTTTTTCTCGGCCTGCCCACAAGGACACAGCCATGAGCTCCCCCTGGATACAGGCGCTGCGCAGCGTCGCCCTCGAGCTGCCCGACCTCGAGAAGGCCGAAGCCTTCTACACCCAGGTCTGGAAACTCAGCGTGGTGGCACGCGAACCCGGGGTCCTCTACCTGCGCGGCACCGGCCCCGACCACCACCTGCTGGCCCTGCATCAGGGCGGTGCGCAGGCGCAGATCCGCCATGTCACCCTGCGCGCGCGTTCGCGCGAAGCGCTGGACGCGATTGAACACGCCGCGCTGCAGGCCGGCGGCAGCATTGCCTCCCCCATCGCGCCGCTGGACGAGCCGGCCGGCGGCACCGGCCTGACCTTGCGCGACCCGCACGGGCGGCTGATCCAGGTGGTGTTTGGCGACCGCCAGCACAGCGACACCCCAAGTCAGCCCGACAGCCCGATCCGGCTGGCCCACGCCGTGCTCAATGCCAGCGACCTTCCCGCGGCGCAGGCCTTTTTTGAGCGCGCGCTGGGCTTCCGGCTGGTGGACCGCACGCGCATCATGGCTTTTCTCAACTGCGACACCGACCACCACAGCATCGCGCTCGGCGACACCGACAACAACGCGCTCAACCACATCGCCTTCCTGATGCCGGCGCTGGAAGCCGTGATGCGCGGCGGCGGCCGCATGAAAGATGCCGGCCACGGCATCGAATGGGGCCCGGGCCGCCACGGACCCGGCAACAACGCCTTCAACTACTTTATCGACCCCTTCGGCGTGGTCATCGAATACACCGCTGATGTGCAGCAAATCGGTGCCGACTACCCGGTGGGCAGCCCCGACGACTGGACCTGGCCGCCCGGCCGGGTCGACCAGTGGGGCATTTCCGCACCACCCAGCGCGCGGCTCAAGCAAGCCCAGCGCGCCGTGTTTTTTGTTCCCTCCGCGGCCTGAGCTGCTTATTTTTTCCCAGAGAACCTTTCCATGAAATTCACCACCTTTCTCCACAATGGACAAGCCCGCCTCGGTCTCGTCGACGGCGCGGATGTGATCGACCTGAACGCGGCCCAGCCCCAGGTGCCAGCCGACCTGCGCGCAGCGCTGGCCGCCGGTGTGGACCTCGCCGCCGCCGCGAAAGCCGCCCTCGCCAGTGGCGCGCCGCGCCTGCCGCTGGGCAGCCTCACGCTGGCGCCGTTGCTGCCCGAGCCCGGCAAGATCATCTGCCTGGGCCTGAACTACTTCGACCACGCCAAGGAAGGCGGCCGCGAGAAACCCGAGTACCCCTGGTTTTTCCTGCGTTCGGCGACCTCGCTGCTGGCGCACGGCGGCAAGGCCCTGCGCCCGCGCGTGTCGGTGCGTTTCGACTATGAGGCCGAGGTCGCCGTGGTCATCGGCAAACGTATCAAACACGCGAGCATGGACAAGGCGCTGGACGCGGTCTTCGGCTACAGCTGCTTCAACGACATGTCGGTGCGCGACTACCAGAAGAAAACCCCGCAGTGGAGCATAGGCAAGAACTTCGACCGCACCGGCGGCTTCGGCCCGGTGCTGGTGACGGCCGACGAGTTGCCGCCGGGCGCCAGCGAGCTGCGCATCCAGACGCGCCTGAACGGCCAGGTCATGCAGGACGCCAACACCCGCGACATGATCTGGGGCGTGGCCGAAACCATCAAGCTGGTCACTGAGTGCATGACGCTGGAGCCCGGCGACGTGATCGTCATGGGCACACCGGCGGGCGTGGGCCAGGCGCGCACGCCACCGGTCTGGATGAAACACGGCGACGTGGTCGAGATCGAGCTCGAGCGTGTCGGTGTGTTGTCCAACACCGTCGAGGACGAGGCCGCCTGATGATGCCGCCGGTGTATGACGTGGCCATTGTCGGTTTCGGCCCGACCGGCGCCGTGGCCGCCGCCTTGCTGGGGCGGCGCGGCCTGCGCACCTTTGTCTGCGACCGCCAGCGCGAGGTCTACGACAAGCCGCGCGCGATTGCGCTAGACCATGAAATCATGCGGGTGTTCCAGGAGCTGGGTCTCGAAGAGGAACTCGCCGCCTTCACCGAGCCCTTCACCGACTCGCTGTTTTATGGCGTCGATGGCACGCTGATCAAGCGCATGTCCACGGTGCCGCCGCCTTACCCCATGGGCTACACGCCTTCGCTGGTGTTCACCCAGCCGCGCCTCGAGGAAGTGCTGCGCCGGCATGTGGCCGGCCTGCCGTCGGTCACCCTGGCACTGGGCCAGGCCGTGACCGGCCTGCAGCCAGGCGGCGAGCAGGCCACGCTGAGCCTGCAGGGCGAGGACGGCAGGTTATCCACGGTGCAGGCGCGCTACGTCATCGCCTGCGACGGCGCCTCCAGCACCGTGCGTGGCCTGGCCGGGATGCCGCTGGACGACCTCGGCTTCGACGAACCCTGGCTGGTCGTCGATGTGCTGCTCAATGAACGCGGCCTGGCCAAAGTGCCCGCTACCAGCGCCCAGTACTGCGAGCCGCAGCGGCCCTGCTCCTACATCATCGGCCCCGGCAATCACCGGCGCTGGGAAATTTCCATCAACGAAGGCGAAGACCCGCAGCACCTGGCCACACCCGAAGGCACCTGGCCGCTGCTGGCGCGCTGGATCACGCCCGACGATGCCACGTTGTGGCGCCAGGCCAGCTATCGCTTCCACGCGCTGGTGGCGCGCGACTGGCGCCGCGGCCACGTCTTCCTGGCCGGCGACGCCGCGCACCAGCAGCCGCCCTTTCTGGGCCAGGGCATGTGCCAGGGCATACGCGATGTGGCCAACCTGTGCTGGAAGCTGGACGCCGTGCTGAGCGGCGCGGCGCCGGACGCCCTGCTGGACAGCTACGGCCCGGAGCGCAAGGCGCATGTCACCGAACTGACGCGCCGCATCAAACACATCGGCCAGCTCATCGGCGAACGCGACCCGGTGGCGGCGCGCGAACGCGACCGGACGCTGCTCGCGCAGGCCGGCGGCGAGGTCAAGCCGACACCCCGGCAGGATGTGCAGCCGCCCATCGGCAGCGCAGGCGACACCGCCTGCTGCCTCGCAGACGATGCCCACGCCGCGCGCGGCACGCTGTTTCCCCAGCCCTGGATCGTGCGCCCCGGCGGCCGGCTGCGGCTGGACCATCTCGCCGGCACGGGCTGGCGCCTGGTGCTGGCGGCCGCTGCCGGCGACCGTGTGCGCGCCAGCGCCCGTGAGCACGCCGGCGACGACGCCCTGACGCTGATCGACCTGGCCGATCCCGCCTGGCGCGAGGCCGATGCGGTGCTGGCCGGCTGGATGGCCCGCCACGCGTGCCAGGCCGCGCTGGTCCGGCCCGACCACTATGTGTTCGGCATTGCCGACAGCGCCGCAGGGCTGGAGGGCCTGCGGGTCCAGCGGTCCCGCCACACCCGCAGCGCCCTGCTTGCCGCATGAAACATTTGAAAACGCGTGAATTGAACAACAACCCAGGAGACAACACCATGAACCGCCGTCACTTCGCCCTTTCCCTCAGCTCCCTGTCCATCGCCGGCTGGCTGCCGCTGGCCCAGGCCCAGGCCTGGCCGGACAAACCCGTCCGCTTTGTGCTGTCGCAACCGGCCGGCTCCGGCCCCGACAACGTGGCGCGCCTGCTGTCGGACCGCCTGGCCAAAGGCTGGGCCCAGCCGGTGGTCATCGACAACAAACCCGGTGGCCAGAACATCACGGGCGCGCTGGTCGCCGCCCGCGCGCCGGCCGACGGCGCCACCTTTTACTTCGCCACCACCGCCGCGCTGGTGACCAACCCGCTGCTGTTCAAGACCCTGCCCTATGACCCGCAAAAGGACTTCGTGCCGGTGGCCTTTGTGGCCAAAAGCCCGTTCGCCATCCTGGTCGAGGCCAGCTCGCCGCTCAAGACCATCGAGGACCTGATTGCCCGCTCCAAAGCCGAGCCCGGCAAGCTGACGCTCGGCAACGAAGGCCCGCGCACCTTCAGCGGCATGATCGCGCGCCTGTTCAATGCGCGTTCGGGCGCGCAGGCCAACCTGGTGTCCTACTCCTCGGTCGGCGTCGGTTCGCAGGACCTGATGGGCAAACACATCGATGCCATGGTCGCCGACCTGGCCTCCACCGCGGCGCTCGCCAAACAGGGCCGGCTGCGCGTGCTCGCCACCAGCTCGCTCAAACGCGTGGCGGGCTGGGAGCAGGTGCCGGCGCTGTCCGAACTGCTGCCGGGCTTCGACATGGTCGGCTGGTTTGCGGTGGTGGCGCCCAAGGGCACGCCGCAGGCGGCCATCAGCCGCGCCAACCGCGACATCAGCAGCCTGCTGGCCGACAAGGAGGTGGCCGACCGTATCGCCACCATCGGCCCGATCGCCGAACCCGGCCTGTCGGTGGAGCAGGTGGCGGCCTTCCTGGCCAGCGAACACACCCGCTGGGCCGCCATCACCAGGGAAATCGGCGTGTTGCCGGAATAAGCCAGCCCGCCAGGCAGCTATTGTTTTAATAGCTGCCTGCGCTTGCCAGTCCTGGGCCGGAGGCCGATTTGCCTTCTGAGCCAGCGGGGGTGAGGGCGCTTCCGCCGGCGCGGGGGCGCCTGTGTCTGCATGGTCCTACACGCCGCGCCTCGCTTCTCCGATAGCTCGCTGCCCGGGTGCGGTGGATGCTCTGTTGTCTTCGGGCCGGGCCCGTTTCACGTCAACACCTCCAACTCTCTCGAAAGACCACCATGGGCATTCTCTGGACCATCCTCATCGGCTTCATCGTCGGCATCGTCGCCAAATTCCTGATGCCCGGCCGTGACCCGGCAGGTTTCATCATCACCGTGATCATCGGCATCGTCGGTTCGGTGATTGCCACCTACCTCGGCCGCTTCCTCGGCTTTTACCAGGTCGGCGAGTCGGCCGGCTTCATCGCCGCGGTGCTGGGCGCCATCATCCTGCTGTTCGTCTACCGCGCGGTCACCGGCAAACGCGGCTAGGCGCGCCATGAAGCTCAAGGCCAGCTGCCACCTGACCGTCCACACGGTGGGTGACTGTCCCATCGTCGCGATGCTGCGCCCGCGCAGCGGCCAGGCCCAGTGGATCGTCAGCGACCGGTATGAGCTGGACCCCTGGGTGCCGACCACCGAATACGTGGACGGCTACGGCAACCTGTGCCAGCGCCTGGTGCTGCCGGCCGGCGAGATGAAGATCACCGTCGAGGTGGTGATGGAGGTGGAAGACCAGATCGCGGTCCAGCCCGACGCGCCACACACGCCGGTGGCCGAACTGCCCGGCGACGTCTTGCATTACCTGCTGCAAAGCCGCTACTGCCCGTCCGACAAGATGTTCGAAAAGGCACGCGAGATCGTCGGCGACACCCCGCCGGGTTATGCCCAGGCCGAAAAAATCCGCGCCTGGATCAATACCAACCTGGACTACAAATACGGCGTGAGCGAAGCCACCACCGACGCGATGGACACCTTGGGCCACGGCGCCGGCGTCTGCCGCGACTTTGCGCATGTCGGCATTGCCCTGTGCCGCAGCCTGCAAATGCCGGCGCGCATGGTGGTCGGCTACCTGCACGAACTCGACCCGATGGACTTGCACGCCTGGTTCGAGGCCTTTGTCGGCGGCCGCTGGTACACCTTCGACGCCACGCAGAAAGAGCCGCGCGGCGGCCGCATCGTGCTGGCCTACGGGCGCGACGCCGCCGACGTGGCCTTCATATCCGACTACGGCGCACAACCGCTGGAAGTCCGCGAGATGAAGGTCGATGTCGGCACGGTGGACGACCAGTAGCCCTCAGCGCGGCGGGTGTGGCTAGGGATAACCCCGGCAAATACCGCGGGCCGCTGACCGCCGCGCGGGAGAAAATAACCCATACTGACTACATCGCGGCAGCACACGTTTGGCCCGTTCCACAAGGCAAGCGCGGTAAGCAAGCACCAACCCCTGAAGCAGATGGCGCAAGACAAAGCAACACCGCAGAGCCTGCAGGACCGCGTGCAGGCGCTGACGCAGCTGAACGAGGAGCTGCAGCAGCAGTTGCGCCAGCAGGCTGAGCGGCTGGCGGCGTATGAGCGCGCCGCCGGCGCCCTGGCCAGCGACCAGCAGTTCACCAGCGCCTTCGAAAACGCCGCCATCGGCATGGCCGTGCTGGGCACCGACTTCAAGCGCCTGCGCGTCAACCGCGCGTTTTGCGAGATGTTCGGTTATTCAGAGGCCGAACTGCTGGGGCCCAACGCACCCGATGTCACCCATCCCGAGGACGCCGGCGAAGACATCCTGCAGCGCCAGCGCGCGCTGGCCGGCGAAATCGAGACCTACCAGCGCGAGAAGCGCTACAAACACAAGTCCGGCAGCATCGTCTGGGCCGTGCTGAGTTGCTCACTGGTGCGCGACGCACAGGGCAAGCCGCTGCACTTCATTTCGCAGTTGCAGGACATCACCGAACGCAAGCTCGCCGAGCAGCGCTCACGCGCCAACGAGGAGCGTTTTCGCGCGCTGGTCGAGTTGTCCAACGACTGGTTCTGGGAGCAGGACGAGAATTTCCGCTTTGTCCAGATCGCCGGCCAGGTCGCCGACATGGGCGCGCTCACCAGCAACAGCAGCATCGGCAAACAGCGGCATGAGTTGCCGTATGTGAACATGGACGAAAGCGTCTGGGCGGCGCACGAGGCGCAGCTCCAGCGGCGCGAGCCTTTTCGCGACTTCGAGGTCTCGCGGCTGGACGGCAAGGGCCGGGTGCGCCACCTGTCCATCAGCGGCGTGCCCATCTACGATGCCTCGGGGCGTTTCACCGGCTACCGCGGCACCGGCCGCGACACCACCGAGATGCGCCGCTCCAGCGACCGCGTGCGCGCCAGCGAGCAGCAATTGCGCGACATCACCGACACCGTGCCCGCGCTGATCGCCTATGTCGATGCCGACCAGCGCTGCCGTTTCCACAACCGCGCCTACCAGGAGGCCTTTGGCCTGTCGAGCGAGGAGATCCTGGGCAAAAGCATGCGCGAGCTGATGGAACCGGCGTTTTACGAAAAGCTGCGCCCCCGGGTGGAAGAGGTGCTGGCCGGCTACCCGGTGGTGTACGAACGCAAGCAGCGCTCGTCGAACGGCGATGTGCGCGACTATGTGGTCAAGTACTTCCCGCGTTACGGCGATGGCGAGGACGAGGGCAAGGTCATCGGCTTTTATTCGCTGGCCACCGACATCACCGAACTCAAGCGCATCGACCGCCTGAAAAGCGAGTTTGTCTCGACCGTGAGCCATGAGCTGCGCACCCCGCTGACCTCGATCCGCGGCTCGCTGGGCCTGGTCTCCGGCGGCATGGCCGGCAAGCTGCCCGACCCGGCCATGAAGCTGATCGACATCGCCAAGAACAACTGCGAGCGCCTGATCCGGCTGATCAACGACATCCTCGACATCGAAAAAATCGAGTCCGGCAAGATGCAGCTGGAGCTGCAACCGATGGCGCTGCTACCGCTGTTGACCCAGGCCGTTGCCGCCAACCAGGGCTACGGCCTGGCCAACAATGTCAGCCTGGCACTGCAATGCGACGACCCCGGGCTGCAAGTCAAGGTCGAGGCCGACCGGCTGACGCAGGTGGTGACCAACCTGCTGTCGAATGCGCTGAAGTTCTCGCCCGCCGGCGGCGTGGTCGAGGTGCATGTGCTGCGCGCCGGGCTGGGGGTGCGGGTCGAGGTGCGCGACCACGGCCCCGGCATCCCCGAGGAATTCCGCTCGCGCATCTTCCAGAAGTTTTCGCAGGCCGACTCGTCCGACACCCGCCAGAAAAGCGGTACCGGCCTGGGCCTGAACATCTCGCGCGCGCTGGTCGAGCGCATGGGCGGGAGCATCGGGTTCGACAGCCGGCTCGGCGAAGGCACGACGTTTTTCTTCGAGCTGCCGCTGTGGCGCGGGCCGGCCGACGCCGCGACGGCGGCGCCGCGTGCGCGCATCCTGGTCTGCGAAGCCGACCTCGACGTGGCCCGGCTGATCGCCATCATGCTGGACAAGGCCGGCTTCGATACCGACCTGGCCCACAGCGCCGAGCAGGCTTCGGTGCTGCTGGCCGCCGGCCGCTACGACGCCGTGACGCTGGACCTGCGCCTGCCCGGCCAGGGCGGCGGCACCTTCCTCAACAGCCTGCGCCAGAACGAAGCCACGCGGGCGCTGCCGGTGATCGTGATCTCCACCCTCACCGGCGACGGCCAGCTCCAGCTCGACCACACGCCCTCGTCGGTGTCGGACTGGCTGAGCAAGCCGATCGACGAGGCGCAACTGGTGGCCGCCATGCAGCGCGCGGTGGCCGACCTGCACGGGCGCAAGCCGCGCA
Source organism: Brevundimonas sp. (assembly GCF_030682035.1). Classification (GTDB taxonomy): domain Bacteria; phylum Pseudomonadota; class Alphaproteobacteria; order Caulobacterales; family Caulobacteraceae; genus Brevundimonas. Next base: position 38,079 of record NZ_JAUXQZ010000016.1, read on the forward strand.
TCCTGCATGTGGAAGACGACATCGACATCCAGCACATTGCCGCGAGCATCGCCGCCGACTTCGCGACCTTCGAGTTTGCCGGCAACCTGGACCAGGCACGCGCCGCGCTGCGCGCCCAGCCCTTTGACCTGGTGCTGCTGGACCTGACGCTGGGGAGGGAATCCGGCTGGGACCTGGTGGAACTGATCGACAGCCTGCAACCGCGGCCCGCGCTGGTGGTGTTCTCCGCCAGTGAGGTGCTGCCCGATGCCAAGACCCGTCCCGACGCGGTGCTGCTCAAGGCATCGACCTCCAATGCCGACCTGCTGGAAACCATAAGGCGCGTGCTGAAGGTGCCGGCGGCGCCACCTTCCGGCAGCTCCTCGGGCCGCTAAACGCTCCTGTTTTGATAGCTGCTTGCGCTTGCCGGGCGGGCTTTACAGGCCGATTTGATGCTTAAGGCCCGGAGGCTGCGCGCAGCCGCGCCGGCGACAACATGGCGTCGGTGAGGCCGAAGCCGGCGATGCGCTGCGGCAGCGGCAGGCCGCGAGCCAGTGCGGCGCAGGCCTCGCCCATGGCCGCCGAGGTCTGGATGCCGTAACCGCCTTGCGCCGCCAGCCAGAAAAAACCCGGCGCGTCGGGATCGAAGCCACCCACCAGGTCGCCGTCCGCCACGAACGAGCGCAGCCCGGCCCAGGTCCGCGTGGGCCGGCGTATGGTCAGCGTGGTCATCTCCTCGATGCGGTGAATCGCCATCGCGATGTCCAGCTCCTCCGGCTGGATGTCCTGCGGCGCCACCGGGTCGGCATTGGCCGGCGAACCCAGCAACATGCCGGCGTCGGGCTTGAAGTACCAGCCCTCGTTGATGCTGGCCGTCAACGGCCAGGCCGCACTGGGCATGCCTTCGGGCGGCGCGAAGATGAAGGCCGAGCGGCGCCGTGGCTCCAGGGCTATGGGCTGCACACCCGCCAGCGCCGCCACCACATCAGCCCAGGCACCGGCCGCGTTGACGACCACCGGCGCTTCGTAGCTTTCGCCGCCGGCCTGCACTTGCCAGACCTCACCGCTGCGCGCCAGCGCCGTGACCTCGGCGTTGCAGATCACCCGGCCACCGGCGCGCCGCAGGCCGCGCAGAAAACCCTGGTGGATCGCATCCACGTCCATGTCGGCCGCATCCGGCTCCAGCACCGCGCCAAGCACCTTGTCCGGGCGCAGCACCGGCACCAGCGCACAGGCCTCAGCGCTGCTCAGCAGGGGCGCCCGCGGCGTGACGCTGCGGAAGATGTCCCACTGTTCGGCCAGTTGCGCCTCTTCGCCGTGGGTGGCCACCATCATCGCGCCGCGCGGCGAGATCAGCGGGTGTTCACTGAAACCTGCGGGCGGGTGGGCAAAGAAGGCGCGGCTCGCCATGGTCAGCGCCCGCACCTGGGCCGTGCCATAACTTTCCATGAACAGCGCCGCCGAACGCCCGGTCGAGTGGTAACCCGGCTGCGACTCGCGCTCCAGCAGCGTCACCCGCCCATGCGGCGCCAGCCAGTAGCCCACCGACGCTGCGGCGATGCCGCCGCCGATGACGAGGAAGTCGCTGGTTGGCTCAGGCATCGGGACGGGCTTTCATCATGGGCAGGACAATTGTCAGGCGCTCTGATTTTGATAGCTGCTTGCGCTTGCTGCACGGGCGCTGGACGCCAATTTAATGCATCAACCGAAGCAGCCGCAAGTTATTCCTTGTTGAGCCGGCGCCGCTCGACGGCGCGCCTCTTGCGCTGCCGGTCCAGGAACCAAGCCAGGAAGGGCAGCAAGACCATGGAGCCCGGGACCGCCCAGATGAACAAATAGGGGCTGACCGACGAGGCCGACCGCACCATGGCCTTGAGCTGGACTTTGTCTTCCGGCGTCCAGGTGCCGCCCTTGCGCTGCTTCATCAGCAACGGCCACGCGCCCTTGATCTGCGCCAGCTCTTCGCGAAAGCGGTGCTTCTCGCGGTGGTTGCTGGCCACGATGGAAACAAACCAGACCGGCGCCCGGCTCATTTTGGTCTGGAAGTGCGCGGTGCTGTCGGGGTCGAACACCTGCTGCGTCTCGACCACCGTGACTTCGCCGACCTCCACCACCGTGACGTCCACCGTGGTCACCGTGGTGCCCGGTTCATCCGCAAGGACGATGTCGGGAACAGTGGTGGCGATGGGGGGCATCTGGGTCATGAGGCAATTATCGGACCGGGGTGTTCGCGCGCGTGTGGGAGAAGGGCTTGAGACAGCGACTCCCAGGCCCACCAAGCGACAGGAGGTAGCGAATACAAATGCGTTGATCGTTCTTGTGATTTATTTACTTCGGGTTTTACCGCGCAAGCGTTGGTTCGCCACCTAACCCCGGGACAGCCCTGTAGCCCTTCGACGCATTAGCGGCGATGATGGTTGTCACAAAGTGTTAGCGGGTGGTGACTTCGGATGGCGGTACTTATTCCCTCGATGGGCAGCTGTGTCTCGCGCATGACCAGCGGAGAGCGCAGGCTCGCGGAACGGCTGGAGCAGAAGCTCGATGACGATTACCTGCTCTGGTACGACGTGCCGGTGGGACCGAAGAACGCGCATCCCGACTTTGTCGTCATGCATCCCCGGCGGGGTGTGCTGGTGCTGGAGGTCAAGGACTGGCGCCTGTCCACCATCAAGCAGGCTGACCGTCAAACGTGGGAGATCATGCCTGACGGCATTCCCAAAAGTGTGCTCAATCCGCTGGAGCAGGCGCGTCAGTATGCGCACCAGGTGATCGACGCGCTGCAACGCGACAAGCAGCTCATTCAGCACGAAGGTCCTCACCAGGGCAAGCTGGCCTTCCCGTGGAGCTACGGCGTGGTGTTTTCCAACATCACGCGCAAGCAGTTCAACGACGCAGAACTGCACGGGGCGATGGAGAAGTCCCGCGTCATCTGCCAGGACGAGATGCTGGAGTCGGTCGGCGCGGAAGAATTCCAGAGTCGTCTGTGGGGCATGTTCCCCTTCATGATGAGCGGCGTGATGTCGCTGCCGCAACTGGACCGCGTGCGCTGGATACTTTTTCCGGAAGTTCGTGTTCAACCTCAGGGCACCCTGTTTGACGACAGCGATACAGGCGCCGAACTGCCCGACATCATGCGTGTGATGGATATCCAGCAGGAGCAGCTGGCCCGCAGCCTGGGTGACGGGCACCGCGTGATTCACGGCGTGGCCGGTTCCGGCAAAACCATGATCCTCGGCTACCGCGCCGAGTACCTGGCGCAGGCCAGCACAGCCACCAGCAAACCCATCCTGATCCTGTGCTTTAACGAGCCTTTGGGCGTGAAGCTGCACAGCGTGATGACCGCCAAAGGCCTGGGCGGCAAGGTGCATGCGCGGCACTTTCACAAATGGTGTTATGACCAGCTCAAATACTCGGGGCAGGTGATGCCGCCCCAAGGCCCCAAGTTCGCGGAGGAACTGGTTGACCGTGTCATCCGTGCCGTAGACCGCAACCAGATTCCCAGCGGCCAGTACCAGGCGATATTGATCGACGAAGGCCACGACTTCCAGCCCGCCTGGCTTCGCCTCGTCACCCAGATGGTGGACCCGACCACCAACAGCCTGTTGCTGCTGTATGACGACGCACAAAGCATTTATGAACGAGCGCGCAGCAAGAACTTCAGCTTCAAGAGCGTGGGCGTGCAGGCCCAGGGCCGCACCACCATCCTGAAGATCAACTACCGCAACACCAAACAGATTTTGCAGACCGCCAACCTGATCGCGGCTGACCTGCTGACGCCGGACGACAGGGACGACGACGGCATACCGCTGGTCAAACCCATCAGCTGCGGCCGCGAAGGGCAAGCGCCCGTCATCCTCAAACTGCCGACCCTGCGCGACGAAGCCTTCGCCATCGCCGACCACCTGCGCCACGCGCACCAGGAGGGCCACGCTTGGGGCGATATGGCCATCCTGTGTCCGGACTACGACACCATGTACTTGTGCGCCGACGCTCTGCACCAGCGCAAGCTGCCCTTCAATCTGCGCCAACGGTCTGGCGACTACAACCCCGGCGCCAACGCCATCCAGATCATGACCATGAAGGTCAGCAAGGGGCTGGAGTTCCCGGTGGTCGCGCTGCCGGGTGTCGGGCATATGCCCGCCGAGGGCGAAGACGAGCAGGAGGCCGCGCGGGTGTTTTATGTGGCGGCGACCCGTGCTACTCAAAAATTGATGATCACGGTAAGTGAAGATGGCGAATTCGGGCGGCGACTGAACAGGTGATGCCGCCGAACTTTCTTCCTAAACAACTTCGCGCGCCAAGCCACAGACGCCATAAATATTCAGCCCACATGTCATCATAAGCAACACATTTGTGAAAATAAGGCGTATCATCAGTCCATGTGACATCACATAAATCATATAGGACACCATGATCACTCGACTTGCACTTGAACTTGAACTTGAAGAATTTCTTCGGCGATTTGCTGACTCGATCGATCGAATTTATGGTCGAGGCCTGGCGGCTACCTTGGCGACTGATGTACGCCAATCCACGTTGTGGAGCACCGTCATGCGCATGTATGAGTACGGCGTAGAAGGCCGCGTCTTCGATGGGCTGGGCGATGGGGATGGAAGCCTTGATCCAGACGCTCAGGACGCGATGCTCTTCCTGACGGGGCTGCACGGTTTGACCCCTTTCCTTGAGGAGGACGAAGTACCCGTTCCTCACAAAGCAATCCGGGCCGTGGAAATGGCATGCACACGCCACGTGCTAGATGGTGGCGAACGGTTTTACTCGATAGATGAAGACGCGCAATGGTCCGACTGTTTGTCTATCGCTGAGATCGCGTTGCTCGCGGATATGGACGTGAAAAGCGTACGCAACGCCACGAGCGAAAAGGCCGCGGATCGTCTCCATACACAATTAACAGGAAAGCGCAGCCAAGTTCCCCTCGAAGAAGCTCGGCGATGGCTTGCGGGTCGCAAAGGCTTCGTCCCGAGTTCGAAGACGCCCGGTTCGACAGCCTCACTCTCACTCTCTGTCTCGGCCGGTACCTTCGGGCTTATTCAGGCTCAGGCGCAGGCAAATGGCATGGATGTCGAGACACTCATCTTGACCCTGCTCGGAAAGGTCGAGACGTGAGGGAGATAACCAAACATGCGGCGATACGCAGCCAGCAACGAGGTATTCCGCCATTGCTGGTCGATCTGCTCATCCAATTCGGCAGTACAGAACCAGCTGGCGGGGGCGCTGCAAAGTTGTTTCTCGACAAAGCCGGCCGAAGACGCCTGAAGGCATACGCAGGTCCGCTGGCGGCCGCGCTCGAGCCTCACCTTGACGCGTATGCAGTGCTGAGTCCGACAGGTCAAGTCATCACCGTCGCGCACCGGCTAGAACGTATCCGACGACACTGAATTCGCGTCCAAAGCCCAAACTCGAACTACAAAAAATCTTAATATGAATACAAACAACGACCCCTTCCAAGCCGCTCTGGCAATCTTTAACGCGGCCACCCCGGTTCTCCGGATTCATGGCCTTGGCGGCTCTCGCTGGAAACGCAACGTACCCGAGAGCGACGCCCGTCGCGGTCCGTGGTTGCAAGCTCGCTACGAAGTGATCAACGAGACGGCATGGCGCGCAAAGGGGGCATGTCTGTACCTGGTGGCAGGAGGCAACGCCAAGATCCGCTACGTAGGCATCTCACGCAACGGCGTAAAGCACCGCTGGCGCACGTCGCCCGCTTATGACATCCTCACGGGACAGCGACTCCCGGTCGACCAGCTTTTCCACAGCCAGTGCTGGAAACATATCGAACGCGAGGCCGCATCGGCCGCCGACGCCAACTTCGAAGTCCGGTGCATCGAGGCGAACACCTTAGTGACCGTTCTCGAACAAATGGGCGGTCCGTTGAGGGGGTTTACGGTACTCCGCGACGATGGCGAGAGTGTCGTCGCGGGCGTCGAACGCTGGCTATGCAATCACAAAAGTCTGGATCTTGTTTCGTGGAACTCGGCGATGACTGGCAAGAAATAGGCTCTGCTCTGGCGGCTTAGAGTTCACGGAGAAGCGGAACGGGGTTCCACGATCCGCTTCGGACCAACCCATACCTTCCGTTCATCACCAAGGTCGCCAGCAAGCTTTTACGTTGCCGACGTCGCGCATGTCCTAGCTCTTTGCTTAACATTTCGCAGCACATAACTTTCTTCCATTTTGAATACCTTATGACAGTCAAGTCGAACGATCCTGCAGTTTATTTCCGCACAGGCATCGCCATTCCGGTAGATCGCAAGCCCTTGTTTGAATCCCGCCTGAAGGAACTCGGCATGACAACCACAGGGGATCTCGTGACCTTTTTCATCTTGGCCGAAGGAGTTGTTGAGGCGCTGAAACCACTGGCCAACAAGTTTGCCGAACAGCAGCGCACCAAGAAGACGCCAGCTGCGCTACGGCGTGAAGCGACCGAAGCACTCAAGGATATGTCTCCCGAGGAGATTCAACGACTGATCGCCGCCGCCAGGATGTCCCCAACGGGAGCGCAGTAGGCACGGCAAGAGACGCTCCTGACTCGCGCCTCAGTCGCTCGCCATCCCTTACCATCTCCCCATCGCAAATCAGCCCAGCCGGGCACCCCACGGAGACAAACCCAATGTTCAGTCATATCATGGTCGGCGTCAGCGACCTCGAAGTTTCAAAAAAGTTTTACGACGCGGTGCTCGGCACCCTGGGCGTGGGCCCCGGCGTCGCCAACAAGAACCGCTACTTCTATCGCAGCCCGGGCGGCAGCTTCGGCATCACCACGCCCATCAATGGCGAAGCGGCCTGCCATGGCAACGGCAGCACCATCGGCTTCAAGATGGAGTCGCCCGAACAGGTCGAGGCTTGGCATGCAGCGGGTGTGGCCAACGGCGGCACGACGTGTGAAGACCCGCCAGGCCTTCGCGACGGTGCGGTGGGCCGGCTCTACCTGGCTTACCTGCGCGACCCGGACGGCAACAAGCTGTGCGGGCTGCACCGCCCGCCCGCCGCCTGACCGCTCAGAAAAAAAAAGCAGTCACGCGTGACCTCTGCCAGTGACTCCTGGTTCGACGAAGCCTACTACCAGCGTTATTACTTCGACGAGAAGACCGGCGTGGTGGACCCGGCGCATGTCGCGCGCCTGGGCAACTTCGTGTGCAGCTACCTGAAGTACCTGCGCGTGCCGGTGAAGCGGGTGCTGGACATGGGCTGCGGCATTGGCGTGTGGCGCGAGATCGTGGCCACACACTTTCCTGAGGCGACTTACCACGGGGTGGAATACAGCGCGTACCTGTGCGAGCGGTATGGCTGGGAGCGCGGCTCGGTGGTGAACTACACAGCCAGCGAGCCCTTCGACCTGGTGATCTGCCAGGCCGTGCTGACCTACCTGGACGCGGCGGACCTGAAGCTGGCCCTGCACAACATTGGCCGCCTGACCCGGGGCGCGCTGTATGTCGAGGCCGCGACGCGCGAAGACTACGAGCGCGACGTCATCGACGATGAACTGGCCGACCCGCGCCTGTATCGCCACCCGGCGCAGCTGTACCGCCAGGGCCTGCGCCAGGGCCTGACCGAAGTGGGCGGCGGCGTGTGGCTGAGCCGCCGGCTGGATGTGCCGCTGTTCGAGCTCGAATGCGCGGGCCGCCGCTAAACGCTCGTGCCGGCCGCTTCCACGCCCCACGCGGTCAGCCGCCTGCGCAGCGCGCGCCTGGCGCGCAGTTCTAAACCCTTTCTGGCACGCGGCGGCCCGCGCGGCGAGCGCTGCGCCGGTTGCCGCCTGCTGCCCAACCACTGCCTGTGTGCGCTGCGCCCGCTGCTGACGGTGCGGGCGGGTGTCTGCCTGCTGATGGCCGACATCGAGCCGCTCAAGCCCAGCAACACCGGCTGGCTGGTGGCCGACGTGGTGGCCGACACCTTTGCCTTCGGCTGGGCGCGCACCGAGGTCGATCCGGAGCTGATCGCCTTGCTGGCCGACCCGCAGTGGCAGCCTTATTTGGTGTTTCCCGGCGAGTTTGTCGACAGCGCGCGCGTGGTGACGGAGGTGGAGCCTGTCGCTGCCGCTGCCGATGTTGCAACCCGACGCCCGCTGTTTGTATTGCTGGACGCGACCTGGCCCGAGGCGCGCATGATGTTCCGCAAAAGCCCCTACCTCGACCCATTGCCGGTGCTGAGCCTGCAAAGCGAACAACTCTCCCAATACAAGCTGCGCCGCTCGCAGCGTGATGAACATTTCTGCACCTCGGAAGTCGCGGCGCTGTGCCTGGCGCTGGTCGGCGAGGCCCACGCCGCCGAGGTGCTGGAGGCCTACCTTGATGTGTTCACCGACCACTACCTGAAGGCCAAACAGCAGCAGCCGGTGGATATGGACGATGCGGCGCACCAGCGGCTGCGGGCGCTCGGCACGGGCTGAGACTTGTCATCCCGGACGTGATCCGCGGCTTGACTCGTGTTGTGGGGTACGCCCACAAGCCGGGGGTTGCCCGGCAGCAACTCACAAAGAAAAAGGCGACCCGATGGTCTGGGTCCCTGCGCTTCGCTACGGGCAACCTGCGGTGCTCGCCGAAAACGGGGCCGGGCTAGCACTCGCACGCTCAGACAATCGCCCGTCCTGATCCGTTTTCGGCTGCGCTCCTCGGCCCAGCCCGACGGGTAGTGGGGGAAAAAGCAGAAAACAAATACCAACATGGAACTCAAGGACGGGAATCGCGACCGACCTTCATTTGCTCCTGTTTTTATAGCTGCCTGCGCTTGTGCCGCATGGGCTGAAGCCCGGTTTGATCTGCAGGCGCCGACTCGGCGCCCGGGCGCTAGAGGTAGTTTCCAGAGCCCGGGGCAGCATTGCCCATGTAGCAGATGGATCCGTCCACACGGCAGCCCACCGGATAAACGACCCTGGCGGATTCCCCCGGCGGCTGAAAATCGGGCAGAGAGGTGAATATGCGTCTGAAAAGCTCTTTCGCCTCTTTCGAAAGTTTCTTGTCGTCTTCCGCGACGAAGTAACGATGCGCATGCAAGCTCATTTTTTTGGCGTTTTCGAAGTCGATGTAACGGTACTTCGGTCCTGTCAGATATTCGTCGCCCCAAGCCGTGCCGAGCTTGAGTTCGCTGTCCACCACGGAAGCCGCGAACAACACCGCATCGGCCCTGGTGTATGTGATGTACACCTTCAGCAGCGGATGGATCTGGCTTAGCCAGGCGGTGTGTTTGGCGGCTGCGGTACAAGCGGCGCTCAGGATGACGTTGTGCATCGCGGACAAGGACGCTTCTGCATCCTGCTCATTGATCGTGTGCTGCAGAAAGTGGCAGCCCAGGCTGTGCGCCACAAAAGACACTTTGCGGCTTTGCTTGCGCAGCCGGGCGGCGGCGACCAGCCGCAGAAAACGCGCCAGCGAATCCTTGCTCTCCTGCGCATTCTTTTTGGCCTGGCCGTACCGTCGCGCCTTGCGGGCAATCCACCCTTGCCTGAGGTCGTCGCGGGTCTTGACGTTGGTCAGTGCGTCTTCGTCGTCATCGGTATCCATCCGCGTCGGGTCCATGCCCCCCTGGTCTTCCCCATTGGGCAGGAAACCTTCGGAGGTCCACGAGTAGGCGATCACGGACACGTCGTATTGCGCTTCCAGCTGCCGGGCCCGCAGAAAACACTTGGCGGGCGTGGTGTTGTTGCCGTGGAGATAAACCAGTACCGGTTTGTCTCCGTCCATCACGGCCTCGATCTTTGCCAGCACGGCTTCGTCGCTGAGTCCGACGCCATGCTGGCTGACACGCCAGCCGTTGGCTGCAGCCAGCACATCCACGCTGTTGAGCGTTTCGTGGAAGGGCTGGAAAACCTTGGTCAACGCGGAGGCATTTCCGGCCTCGACCTTGAGCTCGCGATTGGTAAATATCAACATGGCCACTCCCGTGAAAATTTGTAACTGGGACGCAGACAATAGCCAAACGCGCAGGCAAGCTCAATGGCCGGGCACGGCGTCCATCGCGGCGCCCGGCAGGGTGTTCAGAGGAGAAACCAGGCGCCCCCGCGCCGTGCAGCTTGGGCGATGTGAACTTCCTCACAAAGAAAAAACCGGGCCAGCCTGGGGCTGCTTGCGCAAAACCGGGGGCAGGCCCAGCCCGGCGACAATCAACACTTCCAACGCCCCGACCCACCAGCCCGAGACCTGCCATGACCGACGACATCAACCGCCAGAACGAACTCAAGAAGATGACGCTGTGCGATTCGTGCGCCGGCATCCAGCGCAACTGGCGCAAGGCACCCGGACACCCGGAACTGGTGCAGGGCGGCAACCGGCAGGAGCGGCGCGGCGGCGCGCTGGTCACCGTGACCAGTTACCAGTGCGACCGCTGCGGCACCGCGTGGGAGTATGAAAACGACAAGGCCAACCTCAAGGCTGGCTGGTCGGTGGTCGGGCGCGCCCGCAACTGAGCGCGCGGCGCGGCGCGGTTCGCTTATTTTTCCGGCGTGTAGTCGAAGCGCGGCGAGGCCCGCGTGAGCAGGCGCGCTTTTGATGCGGCAGCCGGCCAGGCGATGGCGATCTCTTCCATCAGGGCGGCCAGCAGCGTGCGCATGTCTTCATAGGCTGACTCGTGCAGGGCCTCGGCCACGATCATCACGGTGTGGGTGCCGGCGCTGACCCCCGACAGGCTGCTTTGCCGGTTGGTCCAGCGCCGCGCATGCGCGTTGCCGCCCTGGTCGGCGTAAATCACCTCCTGCGGCTCGGGGTGCTCGAGCTGGCCCGAGAAGGTCTGGTAGGACTCGCTGCCGGTGGCGTGGCGCACTTCCATGTCGCCCACCACTTTGGACAAGTCGAACACCGCCACGGGGATGGCGAACGCGGCCGAGATGGCGTTGCACAGATCGACCAGCGGGTGCAGGCGCGGCAAGGCGTTTTCTTTCCTCAAGCGGCGCAGCAGCGCTTCCGAGGCGCAGCGGTACTTGGTCGGCTGCAGCCCCATCTTGGCAAACACCCGGCGCCAGGCCTGGATCTCGGGCAGCGCGCTTTCGCTGCCGCCGTTCAGGCGCGCCGCCGCGGTGGCGCTGAAACGCGCGACCTGCGCGCCGACCGAGGCCCGGGTGCTGATGCCGCGCGCGAACAGCACGCCGGGCACCAGCTCGGGACACTGGGTCCAGATGTCAGGGGAATGACTGAAAACCATGGCTTGCCTTTCTTGCAGCCGATGATGCGCCATCCCGCGGCTTCGCGCCAGCATGGCGGGCCGCTGCTGTCATCCGGAAGTCGTCGCTGTTGCCGCAGCAGTGGCGGCGCCGCAACTGCGGCAGCGGCTCAGGCCGGCTTGCCGCTGCGCTGGATCTGCGTGTCGCAGCCGGCGCGCAGTTGCTGCAGCCTGGCCCTGGCGGCCTGGAAGTCGGCCTCGCTGACGCCGCTGACGGCCTTGCGCGCAGACAGCGCGGCCAGCGCCGAGGCCTGCTGCAAGGCGCCCTGACAGATGCGCCACGGCGTCCACGCGTCAGTGCCCGTGGCCGACGCGGGCCAGCGCCGCGCCTGCGCGTCGAGCGCGGCCTGCGTCAGGCGCAGCCGCTGCGCGTACTTCATGGCCTCGGGCTCCATCGCCCCCATGGCGTATTCATTGAGGACTTTGCGCGAGGCGACGGCCAGGTCCAACGCCTCCTGCGGGTTCTTCAGCGCGGGCGCCTGCGCGCCCGCCAGCGTGACGGTGGCAAGCAGCAGCAGGGAGAGGAAACATCGCATGGGCCCACCATACCGCAGATGTGCGGGTGGCATGGTTGTCCGAGCCAATGACCTGTGGTCCGGCCTGCGTTGTCATCCTGGACTTGAGCCGGGATCCATGTTGATGTGATCGTGCCGTGTGGTGTGCCTGCACCAGCTGGCCGGGGGTTGCCCGGCGGCAAGTAACTTTCTTTTGCTTCGCCAAAAGAAAGTCACCAAAGAAAAGGCGACCCTGCTGTCTGCGACCCTCCTTCGCTGGCGCTGCGGAGGGCAACCTGCGGTGCTCGGTTCAGCCGGGGTCGAGCTCGAACTCGCTTCGCTCAGACAATCGCTCGCCCTGATCCGTCTGGACCTCCGCTCCTCGGCGCATACAGAAGGGTGGGGTAGAAAACCAATACAGGACCAATCCGGAGTGCATGAGGCGCGCAGCGCTTTGCTCCTTTTTTGATAGCTGTTGACGCCTGCCAGTCATAGGTTGGCGGTCGATTTGACTTGTGCCCGGCGCACCGTGCCAAGTTCAACAGGGATCGAGCTTGGCCAGCATCTGGCTGCCTTGATAACCCTCTTCCACTCCTTCGATCAGAAAGGTGATGCCTTCCGAGTTGTCGGTGCGCAGCGGCAGGATGGCCTGGTAGGCCTCGGAGGCATACCAGCGCCTCGCGTGATCCATGTCCGGGAAGGCTATCGCCACCAGGGTGTGGTCGAAGGCGCCCTCGACCACCTCGGTGCGGCCGCCGTGGATCTTGAAGGCGCCGCCGAAAGGCGCGAGCGTGTCGTCGATGCGCGAGATGTACTCGGCGATCTGGTCGTTGATCTTCACGTTGCGCAGCAGGGCGAAAGCGTAGGCGGGCATGGCGGGTTTCCTTCCAGGTGTGTGCCTGTATCCTCGACCGCGCGCTGCAGGGTGTCGATAACGCTGGAGGTCATGGTCCCATCTCTCTTGTCATCCCGGACTTAATCCGGGAGCCACGGGCGATCCTCCACACCGTTCGGGCTGAGCCTGGCGAAGCCAGTGCAAGCTCACGCTCCGGTAGACACTCATGCAAGCCGGGTCTCGCCCCGGCGGGCGAGTTACTTTTCTTTGTCTCGCCAAAGAAACCTAACGAAAAGAAAGGCGACCCTGCTGTCTGCGTCCCTCCTTCGCTGACGCTGCGGAGGGCAACCTGCGGTGCTCGTCAAAAGCGGGGGCTCGCTCGAACTCGCTTCGCTCAGACAATCGCAAGCCCTGATCCGCTTTTGCCTCCGCTCCTCGGCGCATACAGAAGGGGTGGAGATAAAACAAATACGGGAGACAAATCCGGAGTCCTTGAAGCGCGCAGCGCTTCAAGGACGGGAATCCCAACAGACCGTCAAGATTGCACGCGAGCGCAGCGCACGCGGCCAAATGAAGCTCCCTTCTCTCGCCCAGCGGGGCGAGGGAAGGGCGGGGGGTTGGGAGTGGGAAGTCAGCCCTGCCGAAACAGGCGAGCCTGGGACGCAGCGCGATGTCTGCGTTGGGGCATCGCGCCAGCGCCGCTGATCAGCGCTGCATGGATTGCGGCTCAAGCCCGCAATGACAGATCCGGCTGCCAGCCCCGGCAAGGCGACACTTTTACATCGGCCATAAAAAAAGACAGGCCGAAACCTGTCTTTCAAAAAAGACGTCACGGGACAAGCCCGCAACCCCCTTGGAGCAATTACTTGCTGCCGGCGGCTTTCACGTCGGCGGCGGCGGCTGCCTTGGCGCCCGTGGTTTCTGCGCTGGCGGCGGCCTTGTCGCCGGCGGCCTTGATGCGCACGGTGTCGACCTTGGTGTCGGCCTTGATCACGGCCTTGTCGGCTTTCAGGTCAGCCTTGGCATCGGTCTTGTCGGCCTTGGCCATGGCTTTGGCCTTGTCTTCAGGATCGGCCTTGGCGGCTTTGGCGTCGGCCTTGGCCTTGGTGTTGGCGGACTTGGTCAGCGCCTTGGTTTTCTTTTCAGCGGCGGCGGCTTCGGCCTTGCTCACCTTGGCATCGGCCTTGGCGTCGACCTTGGCTTCGCTTTTCACGGCGGCAGCGACAGACTTCTCGGCTTTGGCTTCGGCCTTGACCACAGCAGGCGTTGCCGGGACGGCAGGCACTGCGGGGGCAGCAGCCTGCGCAAAAGCGGCGCCGGCGATCAGGGTGGTCATCAGGGCGGCGAGTAATTTGTTCATGGAAGTCCTTTGAATGCGGTTCGTGACATCAGGCTGATGTCACGTGGCCGACTGTTCAACGGCATTGCCCGCCGGCCTGTTGACCGGGTAGACCCCTGTTTCCGGATCTATACACCAGCTTTACACAAGCCCGCCTGCTTCAGCGGTGATGCCGGCCCGGCCTGTGCAGGTGAGGACGCGGGTGCTGACGGTGGCCGTGCGAGTGCACCGGCGGGCGGCTGTAGCCAGGGCGGTGGCCGTAAAACACCGAGCCGCCGATGAACACCGGCGCCGGCGTCGCATACACAGGCGCAGGCTCGTACATCGTGCCGTAGGGCGCCGCGGGGTATACCGCGCAGCCCGTCAGGCCCGCGGCGGCCAGAACCAGAAGTGCTGTCTTGATCATGGGGGAGTCTCCTGCATGGACGCGGCCGGACTGGCCGCATGCAGCCATTGGGCGATGCGCGGGTAAGCCGCGTGTGTTGTCTTGTGTGCCACAGGTGTCTGGTGGTTACCAGATGTGGGCTGGCACGCTCACGGGAAGAAACAGCACAGGCGCGCGGGGAACGAAGGTGCACTGTCATCGTCTGACCCGGGTGCACTTTTGAAGGAACACGATGAAACGCAGACAGTGGCTCACCACATTCCCGATGGCGCTGGCCGCGGTGTCGGCGCAGGCGCAGCCGAGTTACACCGTCACGACGGCGCAATTGCAGCAGGCCGTGGCTGAAAAATTCCCGATGCGCTACCCGGTGGGCGGCTTGCTGGAGCTGACGCTGCAGCCGCCGCGCCTGCGCCTGCTGCCCGAGCAGAACCGGCTGGGCACACAAATGGTGGTGGATGCCGGCGGCCCGGCGCTGTCACGCCCGACCACCGGCAATTTCGATGTCGACTTTGCGCTGCGTTACGAGGCGAGTGACCAGTCGATACGCGCGCACAAACTGAAGGTCAACACCCTGAGCCTGTCCGGCATGCCACCGGGCCCGGCCGCACTGCTGCAGGCCTACGGCCCGTCGCTGGCCGAGCAGTCGCTGCTCGAGGTGGTGCTGCACAAGCTGCAGCCGAAAGACCTGGCGTTGGCCGACGGCCTGGGCCTGGAGCCCGGCGCGATCACGGTGACGGCCAGGGGGCTGGTGATTGGATTTGTGGTGAAGCCGCTGCGTTGAGCGGCTGGCTCGGTGGGGCGAAACGCCGGGGTCCAGCGGCCTGGACTCAAGTCCACTGAAGGAAGATGTCCCTTGTAAAAACAGGGTCAGCTGGACTGTCCGCCGAGAAAAAATCCGTACAAAGCCAGGCGGCCGTCTTTTCTTGACACCGTGAGCTTGACGGTTCCCGAGGTAAACGCAGCACCCGAAACACGGGCCTTGAAGTGGAGTGTGAGGTAAGTTCTTCCAGCGTCTTTGCCGGCAAGCTCGGTGTTGGCGTACGCGAATTGATCGACACGCCCGACCACCGCACGAAGCTTGGTCAATTCATCAGAGAGTTTCTGCTCGGAGAACTGGAGTTTGGCCAGATCATCGAATTTCAGATACAGCTCGTGAATTTTGTTGTCGTTATACAGGTCTACGACACTTTGAGCGAGTTCTGTAGCCTCTTTGTCCGTGACCTGGTGGCTCACATCGCTTGCACCGCCAGCCAACGAAGCTTCAGATGGCTTTTTCCCGGAGTGAAAATACAACGTGACCGCCAGATTAAGTGCTCCAACCAGAAGCACTGCGTATAAAAGCCAGAATAAACGCCGATCGCTCATCAAGTACTCCTCCCATTGTTTTTCAAGCATAACTTCCACGCCGACGGGAACTCGACACGCGGCGACACCGCAGGCCGCATGTCAGCCCGCCGTTTCATTCAAAACCTCCTCATAGACCTGAAGGTCGCCCGGAGAGAAGCAGCAGAAGATGACCTCGGTGAAACCGCCGACCGTTTTCAATGTTGAGCGAACGGTGTTGACAGCCACCCGGGCGGCCAGTTCGATGGGGTAGCCGTAAATGCCTGTGCTGATGCTCGGGAACGCCAGGGTGGCGATGCCATTCCCGGCAGCAAGTTGCAGGGAATTCCGATAACACGCAGCCAGTAGCTCCGCCTCGCCATGGACACCGCCGCGCCAGACCGGACCCACTGTATGAATGATGTGCCTGGCGGCCAGTCGATAACCCTTCGTCAGTTTGGCTTGCCCGGTCTTGCAGCCTCCCAGGAGGCGGCACTCATGCACCAGCTCCGGCCCTGCTGCGCGATGAATGGCGCCGTCAACACCCCCGCCACCCAGCAAGGAGGAGTTTGCGGCATTGACGATGGCATCCACGGCCAGTGTCGTGATGTTGCCTTGCAGGGCACGGAGCAGCGTTGTCATGGACAGCAGCTATCGGCTGGCCCATCTTCAAGAACTGGTGCAGGTGTGCCGCTCCACGCGAGTGAGTTGTCAAATCCGGTGTTCATCCTCGACCTTTACTTGCAAACCGGGCGATCCCGGGAAATGTACTCTGCACCGAAGGGCACCCTTCCCTTGATGCGTAGCCCCGGGCCGCCAACCGGCCCAGAACATCGTCGCTACAATCCGCGCTCCCTTGCTTCCGACACCCATGCTGATCCGCAACTTCCGCCCCGATGACGCGCCGCTGCTGCGCACGGTTTTTTATGCATCGGTGCACCAGCTCGCCGCGCGCAACTACACGCCGGAACAGCGCGAGGCCTGGGCGCCGCTGGACCACGACGCTGCGCAATGGGCGGCACGTTTGCAGGCCAACCAGCCTTTTGTGGCGGAGCTGGACGGCGCGGTCGCGGGTTTTGCCGACCTGCAGGATTCGGGTTACATCGACCAGTTTTTTGTGGCGCCGGCCTGTGCCGGTCGCGGCGTGGCGAAAGCGCTGATGGCGCACATCGAGGCGTCAGCAGCGCGCCGCGGCATCACGGCGCTGTTCGCCGATGTCAGCCTGACGGCCGAACCCTTCTTCAGCGTGTCGGGGTTTACCGTCGAGCAGCGCCAGCAGGTCGAGCGGCAGGGCGTGGTGCTGCGCAATGCGCGCATGGGCAAGGCGCTGGCAACCGCGCACCGCTGAACAGGCGCTGCATGGCTACTGATTTGACAGATGTTACGCCGACGGTTCGAAAATGTTGCCGCATGGGCTGCGACTTCCTTCCGAAGCACTTTTATATCAACGCCGGCCGTTTTGTTTATGCTGTGCCCGCATGCAGCAATTCCTTTTTTTATGCAGCAGAAACCGCCTTCGCAGCCCGACGGCGGAGCAGCTGTTCGCCGGCCGGCCGGGCATCAGCACTGATTCGGCCGGCCTGGCGCCGGACGCGGACACACTCCTGGACGCCGAGCAGATCCGCTGCGCCGACGTGATCGTCGTCATGGAACGCGCGCACCGCAGCAAGCTGTTGCAACGCTTCGGCCCGCAGCTGAAGGGGAAAAAGCTGGTGTGCCTGGACATTGCGGACAACTACAGCTTCATGCAACCTGAGCTGGTGGCGCTGCTGGAGAAAAGGATGGCGCCCTACCTGCGCTGAATCCGGCCGGGGCGTTTGAAGCGCGCCGCCGCCGTGCTCAAGCAGGCCGTCTGCTCTGTTTTTGATAGCTGCTCACGCTTGCTGTATGTGGCGTGAGTGCCGATTTGGCTTGAGCCGACGGCCAGACGCCTAGAGCCCCTTTTCCACCATGTCGATCAGGCGCTGGCCGATCTGCGCCAGCTGCGGGCCGATCACCGGCGCCAGCGGGCCGTCCACCACCAGCATGGCCAGCCCGTGCACCGCCGACCAGGCCAGGTACTCGGCACCGGGCCGGCGCTCCGGCGGCATCACGCCGGCGGCCACCAGTTTGTCCAGCGCCGCGCCCAGCAGTTCGAAGGGGTTGAGCCCGCCGGGGCCGGCCGTCGGCGCCTCGGGGGTGGCCTGGATCAGCACATCGGAGCGGGCAAAGGCGGTGCGGAACAGGCCCGGTTCGGCCAGTGCGAAACGCAGGTAGCCGGTGCCGACGGCGCGCACGCTGGCGCGCGCAAAGTCGGCCGGCGGCAGGTCGGCAGGCAGGGTGGCGAGTTCGGCCTCCATGGCGGCGGCCACGGCCGACAGGGCGGCGGCGCGCACCGCCTGCAGCAGGGCGTCGCGGCCGGCAAAGTGGCGATACGCGGCATTCGGCGCGACCCCGGCCCGGCGCGTGGCTTCGCGCAGCACCACGGCGTCGGGGCCACCGGCGCGCGCCAGCTCGATCCCGGCTTCCAGCAGCGCGCGCCGCAGGTCACCATGGCGGTAGGTGCTGCGGACGGCAGGCGCTGCCGGGGACTCGGACGGGCTGGTCATGGCTTGTTACGTTTTTATGTGGACAGTGTCCATTATCTTTGTTATTCTTTTGTGGACGGTGTACACAATAACCTCGTTCTTGAGCCAGGACAAGGACGGACGAAAAAATCCGGCGCACCTGAGCGGCACCCACCAGGAGAAAACACATGCAGAAAATCACCACCTTCCTGACCTTCAAGGACCAGGCCGAAGAGGCGCTCAAGTTCTACACCTCGGTGTTCCGCAACGCCAAAGCCGGCGAGACCCAGCGTTACGGCGAGGGCGCCCCGGTCCCCAAGGGCAGCTTCATGAGCGGCAGTTTCGAGATCGCCGGCCAGACCTTTTTTGTGCTCAATGCCGGTCAGGACTTCGGCTTTGCGCCCGGCATGTCGCTGATGGTCGACTGCCCGACACAGGACGAGGTCGACGAACTCTGGGACAGGCTGTCCGCAGGCGGCAGCGTGCAGGCCTGCGGCTGGCTGACCGACAAATTCGGCGTGTCCTGGCAAATCGTGCCCAGCGTGATGCGCACGGTGCTGGCCGACAAGGACCCGCGCAAGGTCGAACATGTCATGAAAGTGATGATGCAGATGATCAAGCTGGACGGACCCAGGCTGCAACAGGCCTATGAAGAGGCCGGAGGGTCGGCATGAAGCTGTATTACTTCGACGTGCTGAACCCGCGCAAGGTCTGCGCGCTGGCACGCTACCTGAACCTGCCGGTGGAATTTGTCCATGTGGACCTGGGCAAGGGTGAGCACAAGACCCCGGCCTTCCTGGCCATGAACCCGAACGCCAAGGTGCCGGTGCTGGTGGACGGCAACACCACGCTGTGGGAGTCCAATGCCATCCTGTGTTACCTGGCGCGCAAGGCCGGCTCGGACCTGTGGCCGACCGACGCGCGCCAGTTCGAGGTGCTGCGCTGGCTGATGTGGGACGCCACCGAGTTTGCGCCGCAGACCGGCACGCTGTATTTCGAACACATCATCAAGTCGCGCTTCGGCATCGGCGGGCCCGACCCCGCAGAAGTGCAACAGGCCACCCAGGGCTTCCTGCGTTTTGCCGCGGTGCTGGATGCGCATTTGCGCGGGCGCCGCTACCTGGTCGGCGATGCCCTGAGCGTTGCCGACTTTGCCGTGGCCATCAGCCTGCCTTATGCGCAGCAGGCGCAGCTGCCGCTGCAGGACTTTCCCGAGATCCGGCGCTGGCATGCGCAGATGAATGCGCTGCCGGCCTGGCGCGAGCCCTTCCCTGAACGGGCCGAACCGGCCGCACTGGCAGAGGCCGCATGAGCCCATGGTGACGGAGACCTTGCGGCTGTATGCCGGCCTGCAGCGCCACTTTCACTTTTCCAACCCAAACCACCCCCAGGAGAATGTCATGCAAGTCCAATCCTATCTGTCGTTTGAAGGCCGCTGTGAAGAGGCGCTGGAGTTCTACAAAAAGAGCGCAGGCGCCGAAGTGACCACATTGATGCGCTGGAGCGACAGCCCCGACCCGGCAATGAAGGCGCCACCGGGCTACGAGAAAAAGATCATGCATGCCGCTTTCAGGATTGGCGAGACCGAGCTCATGGCCGATGACGGCATGGGGCCAGGAAGCGCCGAATTCAAGGGTGTCACGCTGGCGTTGAGCGCCGGCAGCGACACGGAAACAAAACGCTTGTTCGACGCACTGTCCGAAGGAGGCAGCGTGCAGATGCCCCTGACCAAAACCTTCTGGACTTCCTCTTTCGGCATGCTGCGCGACCGGTTTGGCGTGCCGTGGATGGTCATGACCGCGTCGACTTGATGACGGGAGCAGCGCGGTGATTCGGACCCGACACGGAAGTTGCCACTGCGGCGCGGTGAAATTCTCGTGCGACATCGACCTCGCGCCGCCAGGCCGGCGCTCACCTCAAATCCGGCCTGGCCCGTGGTTCGCATCCACACTGCGCTGCAACTGCTCGTTCTGCGGCAAGACCCGGATGTGGAAGAACCACGTCCCGTCCGAAGCTTTCCGGCTGCTTGAAGGCGCGGAAAACCTGACGCACTACCGCTTCGGTGAAGGCTCGATTGACCACACCTTTTGCAGGACCTGCGGTGTTTACGCTTTCGTCAGCGCCAGCGAACCCGTCATGGGCGGCGACTTTTTCTGCGTCAACGTGGCGTGCCTAAACGATGCCACGCCCCAGGAGCTGGCGGCCGCACCGATACGGTATGAAGACGGCGCGCATGACGACTGGGCCAACCCGCCCCCCATCACCGGCTACCTGTGAACCGCCGGAACCCCCGTACCAACAACCCAAGGAGATAGAAAAATGATGGACGCCAAACCCCAACAGGAACACGCATGGCTGCAGCAGATGCTGGGCGACTGGACCATGGTCGGTGAATGTGACATGGGCCCGGACCAGCCCGTGAGCCGGACCACGGGCAAGGAACATGTGCGCGCGCTGGGCGGCTTTTTTGTGGTCTGCGAAGGCGAGGGCGAGATGCCCGGCAGTCAAGACACCGGCTATATGTTGATGACGCTCGGTTATGACATCGCCAAAAAGAAGTTTGTCGGCAGCTGGGCCGGATCCATGATGCCCGGCATGTTTTTCTACGACGGCCAGCTCGACGCCGCCAAAAAAGTGCTGACCCTGGACACCGAAGGCCCGAGTTTTACCGGCGACGGCAGCACGGCGAAGTACCAGGACGTGATCACCATCATCAGCAAGGACGAACGCAGCCTGCATTCGCAGACCCTGCAGCCGGACGGCAGCTGGAAACGTTTCATGACGGCGACCTACCGGCGCGTGAAATAAGCAACTCCAGGCTGCCATGAGCACAACACAGGCACTGAAACCGGCCAAAGAGCTGGCCGCCGCCAACGGCGTGCGCTTCCCGAATGAAAGCGCGGGCTACCGGCGTGCACGCGACGCGCTGCTGGCCGAAGAAATCGAGCTGCGCCGCCATATCGAACGCGTGGCGCAGCAGCGCCGCGAACTGCCGCCGGGCGGCGTGTTGCCGAAAGATTACGAGCTGGTCGGCGAGGACGGGCCGGTGAAGTTTTCTCAGCTCTTCGGCAGGCACGCCTCGCTGGCGGTTTACAGCTATATGTTCGGGCCGCAGCGCAAGCAGCCCTGTCCGATGTGCACCTCGCTGCTGTCGGCCTGGGACGGCGAGGCCGAAGACGTGATGCAGCGCGTGGCCCTGGCGGTGGTGGCGCGTTCGCCGATAGAGCGCCTGCTGGCCTTCAAGAAAGAGCGCGGTTGGCGGCGCCTGTTGCTGTACTCGGATATGAGCGGCGACTACACGCGCGATTACGTGAGTGCGGACGACGCCGATGTGCCGGCCTTCAACGTGTTCACGCGGCAGGACGGCAGCCTGCGGCATTTCTGGAGCGGCGAGATGGGCATGGCCACCGGAACTCCGTTATCCCCACCCCTGACTTTGAACACACGCATGAAAAAGACCTTTCAAGGCAGCTGCCACTGCAGCGCCGTCCGTTTTGAAGCCGACATCGACCTCGGCGCCAGCACCTACCGCTGCAACTGCTCGATCTGCACGCGCCACCGCTTCTGGCTGGCCACCGTAGCGCCGCAGGACTTCCGGATGCTCGCGGGCCAGCCGGAACTCACGTCCTACCGCTTCAACACCGGGAAAAACCAGCATCTGTTTTGCAGACACTGCGGCGTGCGCCCCTTCGGCATGGGCAGCATGCCCGACGGCCAGGCCTTTTATGCTGTGAACATCGGTTGCCTGGAAAATGCCACGCCGGACGAGCTGGCCGCGGCGCCCATCACCTATGTGGACGGCAAACACGACAAGTGGTCTGAGGCACCTGCCATCACCAGTTATCTCTAGGCCGGCCCCCGCGCCAGCAGCTTTCACCCGATCCAGTTACAGTGGCGCAGGCTGGCACGGCTTCATCGCGCCAGCCTCAACCGGAACCCCGAATTGCCAGACATCATTTCCATAGAAAAGCTCAGCAAGGTCTACGCCTCGGGCTTCGAAGCCCTCAAGTCGGTCGACCTCACCATCCGGCGCGGCGAGATCTTCGCGCTGCTCGGGCCCAACGGCGCGGGCAAGACCACGCTGATCAACATCGTCTGCGGCATCGTCAAGCCCAGTTCGGGCCGTGTGCTGGCCGACGGGCATGACATCGTGCACGACTACCGCGCGGCACGCGCCAAGATCGGGCTGGTGCCGCAGGAACTCTCGACCGACGCGTTTGAAACCGTCTGGTCCACCGTGAGCTTCAGCCGCGGCCTGTTCGGCAAGCCGGCCAATCCCGCCCACATCGAGAAAGTGCTGCGCGACCTGTCGCTGTGGGACAAGAAGGACAGCAAGATCATGACGCTGTCGGGCGGCATGAAACGCCGGGTGCTGATCGCCAAGGCGCTGTCGCACGAGCCGCAAATCCTGTTCCTCGACGAACCGACCGCCGGTGTCGATGTGGAGCTGCGCCAGGGCATGTGGCAGATGGTGCGCAAGCTGCAGGACAGCGGCGTCACCATCATCCTGACCACGCACTACATCGAGGAAGCCGAGGAAATGGCCGACCGCATCGGCGTGATCAGCAAGGGCCAGCTCATCGTGGTGGAAGACAAGGACGTGCTGATGCGCAAGCTCGGCAAGAAGCAGCTCACGCTGCAACTGCGCGCACCGCAACAGGCCGTGCCTGAAGCGCTAGCCGGCTTGCCGCTGGAACTGGCCGAGGGCGGCAACTCCCTGGTCTACACCTTCGACACGCAGCAGGAGGAAACCGGCATCGGCGAGCTGCTCAAGCGGCTGGCCGCGCTCGGCATCGACTTCAAGGACCTGCATTCGAGCGAAAGCTCGCTGGAGGACATCTTCGTCAGCCTGGTTCATCGCGACAAGACGACCGGAGCCGCGGCATGAGTTCCCTGAGCTTCAACGGTCGTGGCGTCTGGGCCATCTACAAGTTTGAAATGGCGCGGGCCCTGCGCACCGTGTGGCAATCGCTGGTCACCCCGGTGATCACCACGTCCCTGTATTTCGTGGTCTTCGGCTCGGCCATCGGCAGCCGGATGACAGAGATCGACGGCGTGCCCTACGGCGCCTTCATCGTGCCGGGCCTGATCATGCTGAGCCTGTTCACCCAGTCGATCTTCAATGCGTCATTCGGTATCTATTTCCCGAAATTCACCGGCACCATCTACGAGCTGTTGTCCGCGCCCGTGTCGCCGCTCGAGATCGTCATCGCCTATGTCGGGGCGGCGGCGACCAAGTCGGCGGTGCTGGGGCTGGTCATCCTGGCTACGGCGGCCCTGTTCGTGCCGCTGCGGATTCTCCATCCGATCGAGATGCTGGCCTTCCTGATCCTGGTCTCGACGACCTTCAGCCTGTTCGGCTTCATCATCGGCATCTGGGCCAACGGGTTCGAACAGTTGCAGATGATCCCCATGCTGGTGGTCACGCCCCTGACCTTCCTGGGCGGGTCCTTCTATTCGATCGACATGCTGCCGCCGGTGTGGCGGACGATCACCCTGTTCAATCCGGTGGTCTATCTGATCTCGGGCTTCCGCTGGACCTTCTATGGTTCAGGCGACGTCGGCATCGGGGTCAGCCTGGCCGCCACCCTGGGCTTTCTGTTCACCTGTCTGGCCATTGTCGGCTGGATGTTCCGGACCGGCTACCGGCTGAAGAACTGAGCTCTTCAGCTTCGGGTCACGAAACGGGCCAGATCGGCGGACACCTTGGCTCCCCTCCGCGTTTGATGTAGCGCGCCTGATCCGCGCGGGAGTTTCGATGCCCACCGACACTGACAAGAAGCTCAACGGCACGCCCGAGCCCTTCCGTCGCCCCGTGGTCTGGGGTCGGTCGCCCGCGACCGTGTTCCGCGCGGGACCGCTGCCGAGGGGCGGCGGTCTGCCCCCCCTGCCGGACCCGCCCCGCAGGCAGATGTCGCCGGGGATCCTGACGGGCTCAATGATCCCGCGCGCCGCTCCGGCTTCCGCACAGGCACAGGCTCAGGCTGCCATCCCGTCGATGGCGCGAGCGCCCCAACCGCGTGAAGAACCGGCGTCGCCGTCCATTCCCGCCGCCGCGGTCCCGACGCCCGACCTGACGGTCCGTCCCCTGCCGTTGGCAGAGCCGGAACCGGTTCGCACCCCGGAGCCCGCTCGCTCTCCCGCGCCGCCCGACCGCACGCCGGTTCAACCGGTCGCCGTCGCGGCGAAAGCCGCCGCGAATCCGCCCGTCAGCAAATCGCCCGGCCGAGCCCCGCTCTATGCCGGGATCGCGCTTGCCGCCGTGACCGTCCTCGCCCTGGGCGGCTGGATCTGGACCCGACCGCCGGTCGAGACGCCCGCGCCGACCGTTGCAGCCGCGCCGGCGCCCGCCGTCCCGGCCACGGAAGTTGTCGTGCCGGAGAGCCCGCCGACTCCGGTCCCCGTCATTGACGCCGCCGCCGAGGCGCCCGCGCCCGCTCCCGCCCCTGTGGTCGCCGCGCCGCCCGCCAGACCGACCTCAACCGCAGCGGCCCCGGCGCGGACGCCGCCGCCCTCGACAGCCCGGCCCGCGTCTCCGGCGCCCGAGGTCGTCGCCCCGCCGCCGGCGGCCACCACCGCGCCGCTGATCGAGATTGTCCCCGCACCGGTCCCCGCCCCGCCCCCGACCGCGGCCGAGAGTCTCCCGACTGACCCCGATGCGCCTATTGCGACGCGACCCCAGCCTATCGGCTAGCGGATGGCGACGTAGCCGCGCTCGACCATGCGGCGCAGGCCCTCATAGGCCTCGGCCAGTTCTTCATAGGCGGAACGGGCGGAAGCCAGTCGCGCGATCTGATCGGGGGTCGACGGTGCGCCCGATTCCGACTGGCGCAGACCTTCGGAAACCCATTTGGCGCGCGCCGTGGCCGTCAGCACGGCCAGCTTCTGGAACATGGACGCGTCCAGCTTCGGCAGCATCTGGCCGATGACCTCACGGTTGGCGACGAAGGTCGAATAGTCGATCTGCTCCAGCAGACCGCGCAGCCGCCGCTGCTCCTGCGGATCGATGTCCTGGGGCTCGAAATGGTCGCGCTGGCGGCGATAGCTGGAGGTCTGGATGGTCGACATCGAACCGTTCCGTAATGACGTTGAACGGAGGGTGCGCCTCGTCGATTAACGGGGGGTTGCGTCCTGTCGCCGGAAGTTGAGACTTGGGCGAAGGCCCGCGCGTGGGGTCGGCTTGAGGAGATGTCGTCATGACCGGCAAGGTGCGCGTCGATTGCTTCGCCGTCTCGGTCGACGGATTCGGCGCGGGACCTGACCAGAGCCTTGACCATCCCCTCGGCCTGGGCGGCGAGGGCCTGCACCGCTGGTTCTTTCCGACCCGGACCTGTCGGGCGAATTTCGGCCAGACCGGGGGAGAGGAGGGGGTCGACGACGATTTCGGCCGGCGCGGCATGGAGGGTCTGGGGGCGTGGATCCTGGGCCGCAACATGTTCGGGCCGATCCGGGGCGACTGGCCCGACGACGCCTGGAAGGGCTGGTGGGGCGAGAAGCCGCCCTATCACGTTCCCGTCCTCGTTCTGACACACCACGCCCGCGATCCGATCGAGATGGAGGGCGGCACGGTCTTCCACTTCGAGACCGGGGGGATCGAGGCGGCGCTGGAAAAGGCCCGGACGCTGGCCGGCGACAAGGACATCCGCGTCGGCGGCGGAGCCGAAACGATCCGGCAGTACCTGCGGGCCGGGCAGATCGATGAGATGCATGTGGCGATCTCGCCCGTGCTGCTGGGGCGGGGCGAACCACTGTGGGCGGGGCTGGACCTGCCGGCGCTCGGCTACGAGGTGATCGAGAGCACGGCGGGCGAACGCGCGACCCACCTGCGCATCGGCCGTCGGGCCGACCGGACGAAGGACTGACCATGTCGCTGATACTGTGGTCCCACCCCTACGCCGCCTACGGCCAGAAGGCGTCCATCGCCCTTTATGAACTCGGCCTTCCGTTTAAGCTGAAACTGGTCGAGGGCGCGAACGAGGCGGTCATGGCCGAGTTCCGCGCCCTGTCGCCGTTCGGCAAGATGCCGACGCTGGTGGACACGGCGACCGGCGAGACCCTCTACGAGTCCAGCATCGTCATCGAGCATCTCGACCGGCGGGCCGGCGGCGGTCGGCTGATCCCCGCCGACCCGGGGGCGGCGCTGGAGGCGCGGTTGGTCGATCGGATGGTGGACACCTATGCCGGCGGCCCGATGAACCGCATCATCCCGCGGAAATTCCGCCCGGCCGGGAATGAAGACCCATTTGGCGACGCCCAGGACGCGGCCGTTCTCGCCGGCGCCTGGGACTGGCTGGAAGGACGGCTGGCCGACGGGCGGACCTGGGGTGCGGGCGAGACCTTCACCCTGGCCGACTGCTGCGCGGCGCCGATCCTGACCTATGCTCGCCGGCTGGTTCCGTTCGGCGACCGGCCGAGGCTTCGGGCCTGGCACAGCCGCCTGATGGCGCGACCGTCCTTCGTTCGCGCTCTGGAAGACGCCGCCCCGTTCGGCGACCTGATGCCTGCGCCGCCCGCCGAGGACTAGACCATGTTTGCTTCAGGTCGAATCGACCTGAACCCAGAAAATGGTCCAGCATCACACTGGAGCGAAATCTGAGCCATGGCGGACTGCGTCCACCAAGACCGATTTCGCTCTAGTGAGCCTCGGGCGGCCGCGCGGCCGGGCTGAGGTATTCGTTCTCGGGCTTCGGATGGGCGCTCAGCACGAAGCGGCGGTCGCAATAGGCGCATTCGACGAAATCGTCCCCGCCCATGTCCATATAGACCAGCGGATGTCCCAAGGCTCCGCCGCCGTCGCAGGCCACGCGTTTGGTCGGGACCACGATGGCTTCCGGCGGGGGGATGATCGCATCGGCGTAGCGCGGCGGCATGGGCGACCCTGACTTGGTGGCGGCGGACAACGGCCGACTCCCTAGAAGGACGAACCCCCGGCGTCAAACCGTCCGGGGCTTGCGGCGGAAGACCCGGTCGAACAGGGCCTTGCGCTTGCGGAACAGCGACCAGCCGAGGCAGCCGGCGGCGACCCACAGGCCGATCTCGCCGATCACCGCGGCCGGGCCGCCGATCAGGATCGACTCCCGCATGGTGATCTCCCCCATCCGGTTCAGGACGACCACGGCGGTGAAGGCCCCGTAGCCCAACAGACAGAAGGCGAATGCTGTCCAGCCGATCATCTTGGTCCGGTTCATCACTTTCACTCCGTCAAGCGAACTGTTCATAATGACAAGCGTCCTAGACATTATGCCCCGCTATGTCAAGCGTCATTGACATGGCCGGGCGGCGTCGGCGTCGGCCGCCCTTGGCGACGACGGGCCGCGCGCCTACCTAGACCGGTCACCGCCCGAAAGCCGCCGATGCCTGAAGCCGCCGCCATGCCCATCAACGCCATCGAGGTCCGGGGGCTGGAAAAGACCTATGCGGGTTCGAAGAAGGCGCCGCCCAAGGTCGCCCTGCGCGGCGTCGATCTGGTTATTCCCCGCGGTTCCATGTTCGGCCTGCTGGGTCCCAACGGCGCGGGCAAGTCGACCCTGATCAACATCCTCGCCGGGGTGGTCAACAAGACCGGCGGCACGGCCGCCGTCTGGGGCCGCGACATCGACAAACAGCCGCGCGACGCCCGCGCGGCGCTGGGCGTGGTGCCGCAGGAGATCGTCGCCGACGTCTTCTTCACCCCGCGTGAGGCGCTGGAGGTCCAGGCCGGCTTCTACGGCGTGCCCGCGAACGAGCGGCGCTCGGATGAGCTGCTCGCCGCACTGGGCCTCTCTGACAAGGCCCACGCCTATGTCCGCGCCCTGTCCGGAGGCATGAAGCGCCGGCTGATGGTGGCCAAGGCGCTGGTGCACAATCCGCCCATCCTGATCCTCGACGAGCCGACCGCCGGGGTCGACGTCGAGCTGCGCCGCCAGCTTTGGGAATACGTCCGCCGTCTCAACGCCGAGGGCGTGACCATCCTGCTGACCACCCACTACCTCGAGGAGGCGCAGGAGCTCTGCGACACCATCGCCATCATGAACCGTGGCGAGGTCGTGGCCTGCGAGCCCACGCCGCAGCTGCTGCGCCGGCTGGACACGCGAAATGTGGTGGTGACCCCCGAGGGCGCCCTGAAGGCCCTGCCCAAACTCAAGGGCTTCGAGGCCGTCGCCCGCCCCAACGGCGCCTTCGCCGTCACCTATAAAAAGGGCCAGTCCTCGGTGGAACAGGTGCTGGCCGCCGTCCGCGCCGCCGGTGTCACCATCGCCGACATCGTCACCGAGGATCCCGATCTGGAGGACGTTTTCCTGGCGCTGACCTATGGGGACGCGAGCCAGGTCAGTCCGACCAAGGACTGATGGTGTCGTCCGTGTCGCTGTTGTCGATAATGTCCCGGGTCGTTGTCGAGGTTGTCTTGGTCGAATTGTATTGGCCGCCTGACCACCCTTAGACGACCATCACCGTCCCGATGAGCAGCCGCGCCCCGGCCCGGCCCATCACTGTATTGGTCGCCGCCTGCAGCTGGGCGACCAGCCGTTCGACGTCGGGCGCGGTTCCCGGCAGCAGCACACTGGCAGACTGCTGGACCACCGCCGCATAGGCGGCGCGCAGGCGCGGGGCCGACTGGGCGACCCGGGTGCGCAGGGCGGCGTCGGGGGTGTCGATCCCGGTCTCGACCGTCATCACGCCCAGCCGTCCGCCGGGTCGCCTGACATTGGCGGTGATGGTCGGCAGGCGCAGATAGCTGGCCTGCGCCGAGCCGCCGCCCTCGCTGGTCTTGAGCGGTTGGGTCTTCAATCCGAGAAGGGCGCGACGATCCATACGCCGAGGCTAGCGCGCGGCGCTTAAGGCCGGGTTACGCCGCCGCCTCGACCGCCGCCGGCTCCATCGGCCTGAGGTCCAGCAGGGCGAACAGAGCGGCGTCCTCGTCCTGTTCCGGATTGGGCGTGGTCAGCAGCTTGCCGCCGACAAAGATGGAATTGGCCCCTGCGAGGAAGCACAGGGCCTGCATTTCGGCGCTCATGGTCTCGCGCCCGGCCGACAGGCGGACCATGGCCTTCGGACAGACAATCCGCGCCACCGCGACGGTGCGGACGAATTCGATCGGGTCGATCTGGCCCTCCCGCTTCACCCGCTCGCCCAGCGGCGTCCCCGTGACGGGCACCAGCGCATTGACGGGCAGGCTGTCGGGATGGACAGGCAGGGTCGCCAGCGCATGCAGCAGGCTGGCCCGGTCGCGCCGCGCCTCGCCCATGCCGACGATGCCGCCGCAGCAGGTGGCCATTCCGGCGTCGCGCACGTGCTGAAGGGTGTCGAGCCGATCCTTATAGGTCCGCGTGGTGACGACCTGGGCGTAGTACTCAGGGCCGGTGTCGAGGTTGTGGTTGTAGTAGTCCAGCCCTGCCGCCTTCAGCTGCCTCGCCTGATCGGCGGTCAGCATGCCCAGCGTGGCGCAGGTCTCCAGCCCCAGCGCCTTCACCCCCGCGATCATGTTCGCCAGTTTCGGCGTGTCGCGGTCCTTCAGCTCGCGCCAGGCCGCCCCCATGCAGAAGCGCGAGGCGCCGCCCGCCTTCGCCGCCATGGCCTCGGCGATGACCACCGTGGCGTCCATCAGCTTTTCGGCCTTCAGCCCGGTGTTGAAACTGGCCGATTGCGAGCAGTAGCCGCAGTTCTCGGCGCAGCCGCCGGTCTTGATCGACAGCAGCTGGCTCTTCTGCACCTCGGACGGATCGAACCACGTGCGGTGCACGGTGGCGGCGTCATAGACCAGTTCCATGAAGGGCCGGGCGAAGAGGTCCTCGACCTCGTCGAGGGTCCAGTCGTGGCGAGGGAGAGCGGGATCGGTCATAAGGCGCTGTTTAGGCTCTCCGCCACGCCCCGAAAAGGTCAGATCTGGAGGCTCAGCTCGTTGCGCTTGAGATCGATGTGGACGACATCGAACAGCCGGAGGATGTCGAGCCCGATGATGATCGCCGGCTGATCCGCGAGTCCCCAGATCTCGAAGCTGTGGAAATCGCCCACCGCCACCGGCAGGCCGGAGATGGATATGCCGGCGAAGCGCAGCGACGGCAGGGACATCGCCTCTCCGGTCGTCGCCTCGCCGGTGGGGCTCTGGATCCGCCTTCGGCGCTGTCCGTCCGCGGGGACCAAAGGGGTGGCGCGACCCGTCCGGGCTGCGGCGCGATTCAGGATGGTGCCCTCGGCGCCCGAGTCGATGACGGCGATCGCGGCATCGCCGCCGATCCAGGCTGGTATCATCAGCAGATTGCCGAACCGCCGTTCCCCTGCGACGACCTGCGGAGTCTCGGAGGACATTCTGTCGAGAAAATTCCTCGCCGGAGCGTTGGACCGCGCGATGCGGACGCGCTGGGTCCCGCGAAAATTCAGGATCACCTTGCTGTCCACCAGAAGATCGCAGCCCAGCAGGCCGTCCAGGCCCGCGATCGCCGATCGCAGCCCGACCGCCAGGCGGAGGAAGCGGACGTCGAGCGCGCCGCTTTCCAGGCGCATGGCGCGGACGGCGGGCACGACTTCCCGCCCGATCAGCGTATGCATCCCGATCTCGCCGATGGATTCGAGCTGCAGACGCTCCGAGAGATCGCTGGAGATGACCGAGGCGTTGGCGGCCGTATCGACCACGAACTGGAACGGGCCCTGATCATTCAGGAAGACCGGGACCGTCGCGCGACCGCGTCGCTGACCTTCCGAACCAATCGCTTCCTGCTGGGCGAAGGCCGGAACAGGGCCGACCGCGATGCTCGCGCCGCCAGCTACCAACATGCGTCTCGTTACCATTCCCCCCCCGATCATCCAGAGAGGGATCAAGCCTTCGATCCACACCCTTGGCAAGGGCGCGTCGCCTCCGTGAGACATAAGGATATCCTTATATGTTTCTTGCTCCTTTGCGCTGCGCCGTCTATTAGGCGCGCGAACAATCGACCGGAAAGCGCCCTGCCCATGACCGACTACATCGTCCGCGACATCTCGCTTGCCCCGTTCGGCAACAAGGAAATCGCCATCGCCGAGACCGAAATGCCCGGCCTGATGGCCTTGCGCGAAGAGTTCGGCCCACAACAGATCCTCAAGGGCGCCCGCATTGCCGGCTCGCTGCACATGACGATCCAGACCGCCGTTCTGATCCAGACGCTGGAGGCCCTCGGCGCCGACGTCCGCTGGGCATCGTGCAACATCTTCTCGACCCAGGACCACGCCGCGGCCGCCATCGCCGCCAACGGCACCCCGGTGTTCGCCACCAAGGGCGAGACGCTGGAAGAATACTGGGACTATGCCCACAAGATCTTCGAATGGGCTGACGGCGGCTATCCGAACCTGATCCTGGACGACGGCGGCGACGCGACCCTGCTGTGCGTGCTCGGCCCCAAGGCGGAGAAGGACGGCACCCTGCTGGACAACCCGCAGAACGAGGAAGAGGAAGCCCTCTACAAGGTGATGAAGCGCTATATCGCCGAGAAGCCCGGCTTCTATTCGGCCATCCGCGACGCCATCGGCGGCGTGTCGGAAGAAACCACCACCGGCGTGCACCGCCTGTACGAAATGGCCAAGAAGGGCGACCTGCCGTTCCCCGCCATCAACGTCAACGACAGCGTCACCAAGTCCAAGTTCGACAACCTGTACGGCTGCCGGGAATCGCTGGTCGACGCGATCCGTCGCGGCACCGACGTCATGCTGTCGGGCAAGGTCGCCGTGGTCTGCGGCTACGGCGACGTGGGCAAGGGCTCGGCCGCGTCGCTGCGCCAGGGCGGCGCGCGGGTGAAGGTCACCGAGGTCGATCCGATCTGCGCCCTGCAGGCGGCGATGGAAGGCTATGAGGTCGTCACGGTCGAGGACGTGGCCGGCGAGGCCGACATCTTCGTCACCGCGACGGGCAACAAGGACGTCCTGACCGTCGACCACATGCGGGCGATGAAGAACAACGCCATCGTCTGCAATATCGGCCACTTCGACA
This sequence comes from Brevundimonas sp., assembly GCF_030682035.1. Classification (GTDB taxonomy): domain Bacteria; phylum Pseudomonadota; class Alphaproteobacteria; order Caulobacterales; family Caulobacteraceae; genus Brevundimonas. The sequence continues at coordinate 70,085 of NZ_JAUXQZ010000016.1, forward strand.
GTGAGATTCAGGTCGCGGGCCTGAAGAATTTCAAGTGGGACGAGATCAAGCCGCAGGTGCACCACATCGAGTTCCCCGACGGCAAGAAGATCATCCTGCTGTCGGAAGGCCGGCTGGTGAACCTGGGCAATGCGACGGGCCACCCCTCGTTCGTGATGAGCGCCAGCTTCACCAACCAGACGCTGGCCCAGATCGAGCTGTGGACCAACGCCAAATCCTACGAGAATCAGGTTTACACCCTGCCCAAGCATCTCGACGAGAAGGTCGCCATGCTGCACCTGGGCAAGCTGGGCGCGAAGCTGACGACGCTTTCGAAGGAGCAGGCCGATTATATCTCGGTCCCGACCGAGGGCCCGTTCAAGCCGGACCACTACCGCTACTAGGCCACGGCCTGATAGCCTTTCCCGGCATGGCGCCGGGAGAGAGAATGATCAGGACCAGGGGGCGTCGGTTCACGGGCCTCGCTGCGCTCGCAGCCATGCTGGCGTTGGCGGCGCCGACCAGCGCGGGCGTGATACAGCGGAGCACCGGCTTGTGGCCTGACGGGCAGGTTCGCTACAGCTTTGGTCCCGGCGTCACCGCCGCGGACCAGGCGGCGGTCCGGCTAGCTATGCAGTCCTGGACCACGGCCGGCGCACCGGTCCGCTTTGTGGCTGCGACCTCAGGCCCCCGACTGATCGTGCTGCGTCACCAGTCCGCCGACGGCGCGAACCGCTGCCGCGCGACGGTCGGGCGCGGAGCGATTGACCGGCCGCCTCCAAGAGGCGCCCTCGAGCAATCGGCCGGACACGGAGCCCCGCCAACCGCCCGGGGCTTTCTCATCCTGAGCGGACACTGCCGTCATCGGGTTCTGGTGCACGAGATCGGGCATGTACTGGGCCTTGACCATGAGCATGAGCGCAGCGACCGCTCCGCCTGGCTCACGGTCCGCCGCCTGCCCCCGCCCGCCGGAACCGGACCCGTCGCCCTCGCCGAGCGCGAAACCCTGTGGCGGCGCAACTATGTCGTCCGTTTCGCTATACCCGCTCCGGCCCCCCGCGCCCCGACGGGCGGGGTCGGGATGACGCCGCGGGTCCTGTTCACCCGACAGTACGACGCCTGTTCGGTCATGCACTACCTTGAGGACCCGACCCATCGTCGGCGCGGGGTGGCTCTGGCCTTCACCCCCGCCGCGCGGGCCGAGGCGGAGCGACGGAACTGTTTCCTTGGCGGGTCGGGCGGCCGGATATCCTCACTCGACGTCGCTGTCCTGACGCAGGCCTACGCCGTCGGCCGTTGACGGACTTTCCTGTCTGCGGCGCCGCCGCACTGGCCTCGCCCCGCGACCGCGCCTAGATTGCCGCCATGGGCGACATCATCAACATCCTCATCCTCATTGCGATCCTGGCGGTGACCGTCACCCTGGGGTTCGGCATCTATTCCCTGCACAAGGGCGGCGACCAGGACCGCTCGCGTTCCAACAAGCTGATGCGGTTGAGGGTGGGGCTACAGGCCGTGGCGATCGTGCTGCTGTGCGTCGGCATGTGGTGGAAATCCACGCACGGGAGCTGAGCCGGTGGTGGTCCTGAACCGCATCTATACCAAGACCGGCGACGGCGGTCAGACGCGGCTGGCGTCCGGCGCGACGGTGTCCAAGAGCGACCGGCGGGTCGAGGCCTACGGGGCCGTGGACGAACTGAACAGCATTCTCGGGGTCGCGCGACTGCATTCCGGCCAGAACGACCGCATCGACGCCATGCTGGGGCGGATTCAGAACGAGCTGTTCGACCTCGGCGCCGACCTGGCCACACCGCTCGATCCCGCGCCGAAATGGGAGGCCCTGCGTATCATCGACAGCCAGGTCGAACGGCTGGAGACCGAAATCGACTGGATGAACGAGAGCCTCAAGGAGCTGGACAGCTTCATCCTGCCCGGCGGTTCAGCCCTGTCGGCCCACCTGCATCTGGCCCGCACCGTCGCGCGCCGGGCCGAGCGCGAGGCCGTGCGGCTGATCGAAGCCGGCGAGGCGGTGACGCCGGCGGCGATCCGCTACCTGAACCGGCTGTCCGACCATCTGTTCGTCGCCGCCCGCCGGGCCAACGCCAACGGCGCCGACGACGTAAAATGGAAGCCGGGCGCGACGCGCTAAGCCCTACTGCGCCGCCAGGGCCGCGCGCTGGCGGTCGGCGTCGGCGTCACGCGCCCGCTGCTGGGCGGCCAGCGAATCCTCTATCGCCACCAGTTCGCGGTTCTTCTCGGCCGAGACGGCGGCGCGTTCGCCGGGATTCGGCCGGCCCGTGATCTCGGCGATGGAGATGGGCTGGGCGCAGATGCGGGTCTCGGCGTCCCACCATTTGCCACCGTCCTCGCAGCGGTCGCCCGGCGCCACGACGAGGTTCTCATAGGCGAACATCCCGGCCATCAGCACGGCGAAGATCGACAGGAACAGGACGCTGAGCCGTTTCATGGTCAGGAGGCGATGCATGGGGGCGTTCCGAGGCTGGGCGAGGCGGATGATCCGGTCCGTTGACGCGGCGTTACGTTGACAGGCCGGGTGAGGCGTACCATTCCCTCACCCAACATTCCGGCGCTTTCGTGGATAGCACAATGAAGGTTCTCGTCCCCGTCAAACGGGTGATCGACTACAACGTCAAGGCTCGCGTCAAGGCGGACCAGACCGGCGTTGATCTCGCCAACGTCAAGATGAGCATGAATCCCTTCGACGAGATCGCCGTCGAGGAAGCCGTCCGCATGAAGGAGGGCAAGGAGCATCACGCCGCCGGGACCGTGACCGAGATCGTGGTCGTCTCCATCGGCGTGACCCAGGCCCAGGAGACCATCCGCACCGCCCTGGCCATGGGCGCCGACCGGGGTCTGCTGATCCAGTCCGACGCCGACCTCGAGCCGCTGGCGGTGGCCAAGCTGCTGAAGGCCGTGGTCGACGAGGAGATGCCGGATCTGGTCCTGCTGGGCAAGCAGTCGATCGACGGCGACAACAATGCGGTCGGCCAGATGCTGGCCGCCCTGCTGGACTGGCCTCAGGCCACCTTCGCCGGCAAGATCGTCATCGGCGGCGGCAAGGCGACCGTGACGCGTGAGGTCGACGGCGGCCTGCAGACCCTGTCGGCGACCCTGCCGGCCGTGGTCTCGGTCGATTTGCGGCTGAACACGCCGCGTTACGCCTCCCTGCCCAACATCATGAAGGCCAAGAAGAAGGAGATCGCGGTCAAGGCGGTCGCCGACTATGGCGTCGACACGGCCCCGCGTCTGAAGGTGGTCAAGGTCACGGCTCCGCCGCAGCGCTCGGCGGGCATCAAGGTGGCCGACGCCGCCGAACTGGTTGCGAAACTGAAGACCGCGGGGGTCCTGTAATGGCCGTTCTGGTTATAGCCGACCGCGACGGCGAGACCGTCCGCGACACCACCCACAAGACCGTCACCGCCGCCCTGAAGCTGTCGGGCGACGTGGACGTGCTGGTCATCGGTCAGGGTTCGAAGGCCGCCGCAGACGCCGCCGCCAGGATCGCCGGCGTGCGCAAGGTGCTGCTGGCCGAAAGCGCCGGTCTGGGTCATCAGCTGGCCGAAGCGGTCGAGGCGACCGTGACCGGCCTCGCCGGCGGTTACGACGCCATCCTTTCGCCGGCCACCACCGACGGCAAGAATTTCATGCCGCGCATCGCCGCGAAACTGGATGTCGCCCCGATCTCGGACATCATCGAGGTGGTATCCAACGACACCTTCGTGCGGCCGATCTACGCCGGCAATGCGCTGGAGACGATCCAGTCCGGCGACGCCAAGAAGGTCATCACCGTGCGCCCGACCAGTTTCGACGCCGCGGCTGAAGGCGGCTCGGCATCGGTCGAAACCGTGCCGGGCGCGGAAGGGGGCAAGGCGGCCTTCGTCAGCGAGGAGATGGTCAAGTCGGATCGCCCGGAACTGGGTGCCGCGAAGATCGTCGTCTCGGGCGGCCGGGCGCTGGGGTCGGCCGAGGAGTTCCACGCCGTCATGGACCCGCTGGCCGATCGGCTGGGGGCGGCTGTGGGGGCTTCGCGCGCCGCCGTGGACGCCGGCTATGCGCCCAACGACTATCAGGTCGGCCAGACCGGCAAGGTCGTCGCCCCGGCCCTCTACATCGCCATCGGCATCTCGGGCGCCATCCAGCATCTGGCCGGGATGAAGGACTCCAAGATCATCGTCGCCATCAACAAGGACGCCGACGCCCCGATCTTCCAGGTCGCGGACTATGGCATTGTCGGGGATTACAAGACGGTGGTGCCCGAGTTGATGAAGGCGCTGGGGTAGGGTTCGGCGCCTTGTCATCCCGGACGCCGCAAAGCGGCGATCCGGGACGCTGGCGCGCACAGACCTGATCCTCCCGGAAGCTGCGTCAGCAGCTGCGCGACGGTCACCCGTCTGCCGGATAACCGCTTCGCGATTTCCGGAGGCCCCGGTTTTGGGGGCGATCCGTCCCGGATCGCCGCTTTGCGGCGTCCGGGATGACAAGTGCGCAACGCCTTTGGGCCCGCGCCCCTTTCATGGGAGGGAGCCAAAGGCCAAGCCCACCATTGGTTGGAAGCCGAGCGATTCACGATCTACAGTGCCAGCGTGCTAGCTTGCCCCAATGCCAGTCACTGTATTTGAGAACACGACGGCGGAGTCTTTGAGTTTTTTGCTCGAGCCCGACGGCGAGCGATACGAGGTGCCGACTCTCGCCAGGATCGGCGTACGATATTCGTTCGAGAACGGAGCAGTGGACCGCACGTTTTCCGACGTCGGTGAAAAAGGCATTCGGTTCTGGTGCGATGCCAAGAAGCGAGAAGTAGAAGTTGTTCACCCAACGCCATTCGATCTCCTGTTATGGGACATGTGCGTCAGGCTCGGATTCTGCGGCGGGTTGGTGAACGGCAATCCCACGCATGTGAAAGACCTCCTGCCTGAGGTCGGGGTTGTCACAGCCGAGGAGTTCGCCAAGCTGGCAATCAACGCTGAATGCGATGTGCAAAGTCCACCAGATCAGCAGGCTCGCTGGGTCGCACTATTGAGCACCGCGTTCATTGAACGCATGGGAGCGTCATGGGTCTTCGCTGAGGCCTTGGTTCAGAATTTCGCTCAACCGTTCGATGGCCCACCAGAAGGTTGAAGTCCGCCACAGACCGAAAGTGGCCTCGCGAGTACAGCATTGAAATCCTGCCGCCTGTTTGATCTTCCACCGCCATGGTCCGTCTCCCCATCCGCCTGACCCCCGGCGCTTCCGCCGGCCGCATCGACGGCTGGGACGTCGACGCTGAAGGCCGCCTCGTACTCAAGGTCCGCGTCCGCGCCCGGCCCATCAAGGGCGAGGCCAATGAGGCGCTCGTGGAGCTGCTCGCCAAGGCGCTCAGCGTGCCGAAATCCGCTGTGGCCATCCAGCGCGGCGGCCAGTCACGGACCAAGATTCTGGTGATCGAGGGTCTGTCCGAAGACGAAGCGAAAAGTCGCCTTACCGGTTTGTAATGTTTCCGGCTTTGACGGATCGCGCCGGACCCTTTTGTAATCCGCTCCGACCTGCGCCCCTGCTTCGACCGGGCGCATCAGGGGAGCGTTCGATGAGACTTCACGCCTTGCGGGGCTCCAGCCTCGCCACCGTCGCCTGCGTGCTGGCGGGTTCACTGGTCCTGTCGGCCTGCGCCACCACCGGCGGCGACGACAAGCCGGCGGACTCGACCGACGGGGCGCGCCAACCGATGGCGCGCGGTCTCGACCAGGCCGCTAACCCCGATCCCTTCCCCTCGACCTATCGCGGCCTGCCGCGCGAGAACATGGCCATCGTCGGCGGCACGGTCTTCACCGGCGCGGGCCAGAAGATCGAGAACGGCGTGGTCATCGTCACCGACGGCAAGGTGGCCGCGGTCGGCGACGCCTCGACCCCGGTCCCCGGCGGCTATCGCGTGGTTGACGCGCGCGGCCGGTTCGTGACGCCGGGCATCATCGACGTGCACAGCCACCTCGGCGTCTATCCCTCGCCCGGCGTGTCGGGGATGAGCGACGGCAATGAGGCGACCAATCCGAACACCGCCCAGGTCTGGGCCGAGCATTCCATCTGGCCCCAGGACCCCGGCTTCAACGCCGCCCGCGCCGGCGGGGTGACCACCCTCCAGATCCTGCCCGGCTCGGCCAATCTGTTTGGCGGCCGCTCCGTGACGGTCCGCAACGTCCCCTCGGTGACTATGCAGGGGATGAAATTCCCGGGCGCGCCCTACGGCGTGAAGATGGCCTGCGGCGAGAACCCCAGCCGCGTCTATGGGGGCCGCAACACTTCGCCCGCGACCGGCATGGGCAATGTCGCCGGCTATCGCGCCGCCTTCATCGCCGCGCGCGAATACAAGGCCAAATGGGACAAGTGGCGCGACGACGGCGAGGGATCGCCCCCGACCCGCAACCTGCAGCTCGAGACCCTGGCCGGCGTGCTTGACGGCACGGTGCTGGTCCAGAACCACTGCTACCGCGCCGACGAAATGGCGGTGATGATCGATATCGCCAATGAGTTCGGCTACGAGATCACGGCCTTCCACCACGCCGTCGAGGCCTACAAGGTCGCGCCGCTGCTGGCCCGCGAGGGCATCTGCGCCGACATGTGGACCGGCTGGTGGGGCTTCAAGATGGAGGCGCTTGACGCCGTCGAGGCCAACGCCGCCCTCGTCGATGCGCCCGCCGGCTCCTGCGCCGTCATCCACTCCGACGACGCCGAACTGACCCAGCGGCTGAACCAGGAGGCCGCCGCCGCCCTGGCCGCCGGCCGCCGCATCGGCATGAATATCTCCGAGGAGCGGGCGATCAGCTGGATCACCCTCAATGCGGCCCGTTCGATCGGCATCGCCGACCAGACCGGCTCGCTCGAGTCCGGCAAGCGCGCCGACGTCGTGATCTGGAGCGCCAATCCGTTCAGCGTCTATGCCCGTGCCGATCAGGTCTTCATCGACGGGGCCCTGACCTTCGACCGGATGAACCCGGCCTATCAGCCGCTGTCCGACTTTGAACTGGGCCAGCCGGGCTTCGGCCTGTCGGCCGCCGCCATCCCGCAGGGAGCCCGCTGATGCGCCTCAGGACCCTTATCCTCGGCGCCGCCTGCGCCGTCGCGTTGTCGAGCCCCGCCTTCGCCCAGTCCCTGACCGCCATCACCGGCGGCCGGGTGCTGACCGGAACCTCGGTGATCGAGAACGGCGTGGTGGTGATCCAGAACGGCCGGGTCGTCTCGGTCGGGACCGGCGCCGCCCCTGCCGGCGCCCGCATCATCGACGCGCGCGGCAAGGTCGTTTCGCCCGGCTTCGTTGCGGTCGACAGCGGTCTCGGCGGCTCGGAAATTTCCTCGGTCGAAGGGGCGAACGACCTGACCAATGGCGCCAATACCGTCAGCGCCTCGTTCGACGTCAGCTACGGCCTCGACCCGTGGTCCTTCACCCTGCCGGTGGCGCGTCTCGGCGGCATCACCCGCGCCATTGTGGTTCCCAACCATCCGGGCGGCGGCGGCGGCAATCACCAGGACGACTCGGACTTCGCCGGCGTCGGCGCCGGCGGCCTGCAATCGCCGGGCCTGTTCGCCGGCCAGGCGGCCGTCATCCATCTGGCCCAGGGCAATGACATCCTGGTCCGGCCCCGGGTGGCCATGGTCGCCCCCTTCGGAGAGGCCGGAGCCGGCATCGCCGGCGGCGCCCGCGGGGCCCAGTTCACCCAGTTCAAGGAAACCTTGGCCGAGGTCCGCCTCTATGCCCGCAACAAGGCGGCCTATGACCGCGCCGGCCTGCGCGACCTGAGCCTATCACGCGCCGATCTGGAGGCCCTGATCCCGGTGGCTGACGGCTCGATGCCGCTGATCGTCACCGTCCACCGTGCCGCCGACATCCAGCAGGTCCTGCGCCTCGCCCGCGAGGAAGGTCTCAAGCTTATCCTCGACGGGGCCGAGGAAGGCTGGATCGTCGCCGACCAGATCGCCGCCGCCAATGTGCCCGTGCTGCTCAATCCCATCGCCAACCTGCCGGGCAACCTCGAAATGCGCGGCGTGCGGATGGAGAATGCGGCCGCGCTGGACGCCGCCGGGGTGCTGATCGCCATCAAGGGCAATGAGGGCTCGATCCACCGCGCCCGCGAAACCCGCTACAACGCCGGCAACGCCGTTTCGCACGGCCTGCCCTATGACGCCGCCATCGAGGCGATCACGGTCAATCCGGCCCGCATCTTCGGCATGGCCGGCCAGTTCGGCGAGCTGCGCGCCGGGGCGGCGGCCGATGTGGTGGTCTGGTCCGGCGATCCGCTGGAGCCGCTCAGCATCGCCGAGACCATCTTCATCGGCGGCGCCGAACAGGCCCCGACCAGCCGCCAGTTCCTGCTCCGCGACCGCTATGCGTCCGGCGGCGAAGGGGCGATGCCGCCGGCTTACAGCCGATAGGGTGTGGGGTGTGGGGAAAGGCGGGTAGGTTTCACGGACAACAGGCTCGGGGTAATGAGCGGCGTGTCTTCCTAGCCCCCACACCCTAACCCCACACCACACACCCCCATGACCGCGCCCGCTTCCCCCCGCCTCTTCATCGACGCCGACGCCTGTCCGGTGAAGGACGAGGTCTATCGCGTGGCGGCGCGCTATGGTCTGCATGTGTTCGTGGTCTCCAACAGCTGGATCAACACCCCGCGCGAACAATGGATTGAGCAGGTCGTCGTCGACGCCGGGCCCGACCTCGCCGACGACTGGATCGCCGAGCGGGCGGGGCCGGGCGACATCATCATTACCGCCGATATTCCCCTGGCTGACCGCTGCCTGAAGGCGGGAGCCCAGGCGCTGAAGTCCAACGGCCAGCCCTTCACCCCGGATTCCATCGGGTCGGCCCTGGCCGGACGGATGGTGGGCGAGCACCTGCGCTCGATGGGCGTCGCCACCTCGGGGCCGCCGCCGTTCGGGCCGAAGGACCGCTCGGCCTTCCTGCAGGCGCTGGATCAGGCGGTGGTGCGGGCCAGGCGGGTCATTCCGGCGGGGTCGGGGCGGTGACCGTCATTCCCGAGAGCGAGCTGGAGTTCCATTTCTACCGCGCCGGCGGGCCGGGCGGCCAGAACGTCAACAAGGTCTCGACCGCGGTGCAGATGCGGTTCGACGCCCGCAACTCGCCCTCCCTGACGGAGGCTGTCCGGGCGCGGCTGATGAAGCTGGCGGGCAGCCGGCTGACGCTGGACGGGATCATCCTGATCACCGCCGTCCGCCATCGCACCCAGGAACGAAATCGCTCCGACGCCATCGAACGGTTGCAGGGGTTGGTCGACAAGGCCTCGGTCGCCCCGGTCTATCGCGTGCCGACCAAACCGACGCGGGCCTCGAAGGAGCGCCGGCTGGAGGGCAAGGCCAAACGATCGACGATCAAGAGCCGCCGCGGGCGGCCGGACGGCGAGGACTGAGACCCTATTCCGCCGGGCGGAACAGCAGGGCGGCGACCTTGTCCGCCTCTGTGAAGCCGATCACCCACTGCGTCGCCGCATTGGAGAAGGTGACGGCGAACAGGTCCGCGCCGTTCTGGGCGCCGACGAAGTCCACCGCCTGCACCGGACCGAATCCCGCGATCAAGGGCTGGATGGCGGTTTCCTGCTCGCGAACCTTGGCGGCCAGATCGTCGGTCATCAGCGAATAGTCAATCGTTCCGGCCTGGGCCCCGGCGATGATCTCCCGCAGCACCTCTTCCGACCTGGGATTGGCCGGAGCCTGGACAGCGGGGACGGCGGGCGTCGCGCCTGCGACCGGAACCGCGGCGGCGCGAGGCGCCTGGGCAGGCGCATCGAAACTGTTGGGCAGGGAACCGGCGGCGACCTGGGCCTGGGCGGCGACGGGACCGAACAGAAGGGCGGCGGCGATCAAAAGCGGCTTCATTGTGGGTCGTCTCCAGTACTGGATCAGACGATGCCGGGCCAAAGCGACAGAACAAGGGCGGCCGCGGCCGCGGACATCGCAAGCGTGACACAGACGACCACCCATGCCGGCGTGTGGACCTCGCGGATAACCACCGTCTGCGGCTGCGGGGGGTTCTGGGCCAGCCGGGCCAGCGCCTTCAAGGTCGCACGCAACTCCTCAATGGCGTCGCGGACCTGGGCCTGCGGCCCCAGTTCACGGCGGATCCAGCGTTCGACCACCGGACTGGCCGCGGCCCACAAGTCGTGATCGGGGTTCAGCCGCCGGGCCACCCCCTCGACCGAGACCATGGTCTTCTGCAGCAGGATCAATTCGGGCCGCAGATGCATGTCGAACAGGTCGGTGATCTCGAACAACTGGCCCAGCAGCCGGCCCATCGACACCTGCGACGCGGCCTTGCCGATGACCGGCTCGCCGACCGCGCGCAGGGCCTGGGCGAAGGCCTCGACGGAGTGTTCCGGCGGCACATAGCCGGCCTCGAAATGCACCCGGCTGATGCGGTCGTAGTCGCGGCTGAGGAAGCCCCAGAGGATTTCCGCCAGATAGCGCCGCTCGGCCGGTCCCAGCCGCCCGACGATGCCGAAGTCGATCGCCGTCAGCTCCGCCGGCGCATGGCAGAACAGGTTTCCCTCATGCAGGTCGGCGTGGAAGGTCCCGTGGTCCAGCGCCTGCGTCAGAAAGGCGCGCACGACATTGTCGGCCAGGGCGTTGCGGTCCAACCCCGGCTGGTCGGCGGCGGCCGGATCGGTCATGGCCACGCCCGGCGCCCACTCCAGCGTCAGCACGCGCTTGCCGACGCCGTCCCAGATCACCGCCGGCGCGGTCATATGGCCGCCCGCCAGGACGTCCTTGTCCATAATGTCCTTGAGCTCGGAGGCAGCGGCGGCCTCCAGCCGCATGTCCAGCTCCAGCCGCAGCGTCCGGGCGATGGTCTCGACGAAGGCCGAGGGCTCCAGCCGCCGCGCCAGCGGCACGAAGCGGACCGCGATCCGCGCCCCCAGCCGCATCGAATCCAGCCCTTGGGCGACGCGGCGCTCGACGCCGGGGCGCAGCACCTTGACCGCCACCTTGCGCCCGTCGGCCAGCCAGGCCGGATGGGCCTGGGCGAGCGACGCAGCGGCGACCGGAGGGCCGAAATCGGTGAACAGGGCCTCGACCGGCCGACCCAGCGACCGCTCGACCTCGCGCCGGGCCTGCTCGACCGGGAAGGGTTCCAGCGCGTCCTTCAGCCGGCCCAGATCCCGCGCGAACTCGATGCCGAAGATGTCGGCGCGGGTGGCCAGCACCTGGCCCAATTTGATGGCCACCGGCCCCAGGTGTTCGAACGCCTTGCCCAGGCGCTGACCCGGTCGGCCGTCGCGCGCCGCCTTGCCGCCGAAGACGTGCAGGAGATGCGCCAGCCAGCGGATCCAGACCGGCAGCAGCGGCGTGATCTCGCGCGGGGCGAGGGCGTCGTGGCGCACCAGCACCCAGCCCCAGCCGAGCAACCGCAGGGTCGCATCGACCGGATGCCGCACCGGTTCGGCCAGCGGCGGCGGCGGCGCCGTCTTGTAGTCGGCGGGACTGGTCAGATCGCCCACCCGTGATGGATGGCGGCGACCCCGCCCGACAGATTGGTCACGGTCACGCGGCTGAAGCCCGCATCCTCGATCATGCGTTTGAAGGTCGTCTGGTCCGGGAAGCGGCGGATGCTCTCGACCAGATATTGATAGCTGTCGCGATCGCCCGCCACCCAGCCGCCGATGCGCGGAATGGCGTGGAAGGACCAGGCGTCATAGGCCTTGCGGATCGCCGAGGCCGTGGGCCGCGAAAACTCCAGACAGAGGAACCGCCCGCCGGGTTTCAGCACCCGCCGCGCCTCCCTCAGCGCCTGAGGAATATCGGCGACATTGCGGATGCCGAAGCTGATCGAATAGGCGTCGACCGAGGCGTCGGGCATCGGCAGGGCCATGGCGTCGCCGACCGACCACGACATCTCGGGCTCGCCGCCCTTGTGCACCCCGGCCATGATCATCCCGGCATTGTAGTCCAGCACGATGATCGAGGCGTCGTCACCGCCACGCCGTTCCTGCGCGGCCCGCGCCATCTTCGCATAGCGCCGCGCCATGTCGCCGGTGCCGCCGGCGACGTCGAGGATGGTCTCGCCCGGCCGCGGGTTCAGCTTCGCCGCCGCCGCATCCTTCCAGAGCCGATGCACGCCCCCGCTCATCAGGTCGTTCATCAGGTCATAGCTGGAGGCCACGCTGTCAAACACGCCGCGAACCAGTTGCACCTTCTCGGTCGCGTCCACATCGCGAAAGCCGAAGGATGAGGTCTTGCCGGTCGAGGCGGAGGCGTCGGTCATGGGCGCGGTCTAGCGCGTCGCTGGGCCGCCGTCACCGGGCCGCGTGGTCGCGGTTCAGGGCTCTCAATGAGTCCCTGTCCGGGGCCGCGGCACGCCGAGATCCTTCATCAGGCTCCGGATCGCGCCATAGCAACCGCAGGCGGCGGCTTCCAACGCCTTGCGGTCAGTGACCTCGACCCAGCCGCGACCGCGGCGGATCAGCCCCTTGTCGACCAGCAGCGTCCCCACCTCGGACACCGTCGCGCGTCGCACGCCCAGCATCCCGGCGATGTCCGCCTGGGTCAGGACGAAGCGGTCGCTCCCGGCGCGATCGTGGATGGTCAGCAACCAGCGCGCCAGCCGCTCGTCCAGCCGATGCTGTGCGTTGCAGGCCGCGGTTTGCTGCACCTGGGCGAACAGGCTTTCGGTGAATTTGGCCAGCGCCATCCGCATCGGCTCGCTGTCGTGCAGGGCGTCGGCGAAGACGTCCGCGGGACAGCAGGCCGAAACGCCCTCGACCTGGGCGATGGCCCGGCTGGCGGCGCGGCCGTTCATCGGCCCGCAAGTGACGCCGACCAGACCTTCCCGGCCGATGGCGGCGGTCTCGATCATCCGGTCGTTGTCGAGGATGGTCATCAGCGACACCACCCCGCTCATCGGGAACCAGACCTCCTCGACCGCCTCGCCGGCGTCGTACAGCATCTGGCCTTGTTCGAAGGGCCGCTCATGCAGATGGGGTTCGATCCGCCGCCGATCGGCGGGGCCGAGGGCGGCGATCCACATATTGTCCAAGGCGGACTCCCGTCATGAAGGTGACGCCCGGTAACGCCCAAGCTTCACCGCGCGTTCCGTACCGCTTGTGGAGGCTCGACGGGCGCGATACGGCGAAGGATGCAGGAGGACGCCATGGCCGACCGGATTGACGTTACGGAAGCTCTGAAAGGCCTGCCGCTGTGGCGCGCGCATGAGGGCGACCGCGCCGCGATCATCCGCAACCTGACCTTCGCCGACTTCAACGCCGCCTTCGGCTTCATGACCCGCGTCGCCCTTCTGGCCGACAAGGTCGACCATCATCCCGAGTGGTCGAACGTCTACAACCGGGTCGAGGTGCTGCTCACCACCCACGACGCCGGCGGCGTCACCGACAGGGATATCCGGATGGCCCGCTTTATCGACGAAGCGGCCGGCGCGATGGGAGCGAAGTGATGGCGGGACGGGTCGCGGGCAAACAGGCCCTGATCACCGGCGCGGCCGGAGGGCTGGGCGAGGCCATGGCCTGGATGCTGGCGCGCGAGGGCGCGAAGGTGGCGGTCACGGATATCAACGGCGGAGGCGCCGATGCCCTCGCCGACGCCATCAACGCCGAGGTCCCCGGCTCGACCCTCGCCTTCCAGCACGACGTCGCCAAAGAGGACCAGTGGGTCTCGGTCATCGACCGCGCCGTAAGGGCGATGGGCGGCCTGTCCATCCTGATCAACAACGCCGGCGTCGGCGACGTCCTCACCTTCGTCGAGCAGGATACGATCGTCTCCTGGCAGCGTCAGTTCGAGATCAACCTGCTGTCGATCATGCTGGGCTGCAAACACGCCATGCCGCACCTGCGCGCTGCTGCGCCGGCTTCGATCGTCAACATCTCGTCGATCGCGGGGCTCGCCGCCGCACCGGGCATGGGCGCCTACAACGCCACCAAGGCGGGCGTGTGGATGTATTCCAAGACGGTCGCGCTCGAGGCCGCCAGGATGGACTGGAACGTGCGCTGCAACTCGGTCCATCCGGTCTTCATCAAGACCCCGATCCTCGATCCCTTCATCGCCATGGCCGGCGGCGACGAGGCCAAGGCCCACGAACGCCTCAGCCGAGGCATCCCCCTGAAGCGGATCGGCGAGCCCGACGACGTGGCCTACTGCGTCCTCTATCTCGCCTCCGACGAGTCGAAATTCGTCACCGGCGCCGAGTTCAAGATCGACGGGGGAATGCTGGCGCAGTGAGCAGGCCTGTCTCCTCCCCGTTCGCGCTTGCGAATGGGGAGGGGGACCGCGAAGCGGTGGAGGGGCTCTGTCCGCCACACGGACGAGACTCGCCTCCGCAACCCCTCCGTCGCGGCGCGAAGGCGCGCCGCGCTACCTCCCGATCGCTGCGCGACAGGGAGGAGACACGTCAGTCCAGGTCAGCGGGCAGTATCTGGCTCGACAGCAGCCGCTCCATCCCCTCCCACCGGTCCGGTCCCTGCCGTTCGACCCAGGCCTGCACGACATCGCGGCCGAGGCCGTAGTTGATGATGTAGCTGCGGTAGGTGTCGATGAAGCGCAGCCGCTGGGTCGCCCTGGCCTCGTCGGCCAGGGTGTACCGCATCAGCCGCCGGATCGCCTCGGCCCGCTCGATCCGCCCCGCCAGCCAGTCGTCGGCGATGGTGTATTCCGCCCGCGCCAGACGACGCTGCAGCGCGCCCAGCCTCGCCTTCTTGTCCGCCGTCGCCGGGTCGAGACCGGCCAGCGGGAACAGCACCTCGCGCTCGAACCGCGTGCCCTCGTCGCCCGGAAAGGCCAGGTCGATGCCATAGTTGGCGCTGCCCTCGGCCACGAAGGACATGGGCGAGAACAGCGGATAGACGCTCATCTCGACCCAGCCGCGCTCGCGCACGAAGGTCTGTTCCAGCAGGGCGTTATAGACGTGGTGGCCCGGATAGGCCTCGTGGCAGCCCAGATCGATGGCCCGTTCCGTATAGATCGGCAGGTCTGCGTTGATCTCGATCCGGCTGGCCGCGTCGCCGAGATAATAGTTGTACCCCGACCACGGCTTGTCGCTGACGAAGCTGAGGGTGAACCGTTCATTGGCCGGCAGACCGATGTGGCGCACCGTCCGCGCGCGGCATTCGGCGATGGCGGCGTCCATCACGACCTGCAGCCGATCCTTCGGAATGACATAGTGCGACTTGAAGGCCGTGACCCGCTCGGTCAGCGAACCCTCGCCCGGCAGCAGGGCGTCGATCTCGGCCAGGACGGGCTCAAAGCTTTCCAGCGGCCGCAGCTCGGGCCGGATGCCGAACAGGGCCTCGGCCTCGTCCGCGAAACTCGTCGTCTCGCCCGACAGCATCCTCAGCCGCGCCGAGGCCGCCGAGACGTGGGCGCTCAGATATTTGCGCCGCTGGATCTCTGCGGGGGTCGTTCCAGACGGGCCGTTGCGGTCCAGATCGGCCAGCCGGCTGGACAGATAGGCGGCGCGCTGGATCAACTGGGCCGCGGTTTCGGTCTCCGCCTTCGCCGCCGCCTGCCACTCCGCCGGCCCGTAGTAGGCATCGACATACCCCGGCTCCAGCTCGCCGATGTCGAGGATCAGAAGGACGTAGGATTCAGCGATGGAATCGAGGCTGTCCGGCGCGACGCCCGGATGGCCGGTGGTGACATCGTCCGGCGCCGTGGCGCAAGCGCCCACAAGCATCAGCAGACCGAACAGAAAGGCGCGCATCGGGACCTCCATCATCGAAGCGGGACGCACGCTAGATCACAACGCGCCAGTCCGAACCTTACAAATCTTCCAGAACGCCATCCGGTTCAGTCGGCGCATTCGGGATTGAGGGCGGGCCGCTCCTGCTGTAAGGCCCTTCGTCCGGCGTTTCGCCGCCAGACGCACCCGTAGCTCAGCTGGATAGAGTACTGCCCTCCGAAGGCAGGGGTCACAGGTTCGAATCCTGTCGGGTGCGCCATTTTTCCTTCCCTGAACCGGAGCCGCGCGTGACCGACGCCCTTCCGACCCTGCCCCAAGGCCAGCCCCAAGGCCATCCCCTGGGCCAGCCCGCCGGGCGCGTCATCGCCATGCCCGCCGACACCAATCCAGAGGGCGACATCTTCGGCGGCTGGCTGCTGGCGCACATGGATCTGGCCGGCGCGACCCCGGCCTTCCAACTCGCCCAGGGGCGCTGCGTCACCATCGCCCTGGACGGCATGGTCTTCCTTCAGCCCGTCTCGGTCGGCGACGAGGTCTCGATCTACGCCCGCGTGCTCAAGACCGGCCGCACCTCGATCCGGGTCCATGTCGAGGCCTGGAAACGGCCGCGTGATCACGCCGAGGCGGCCTCGGTCCGCGTCACCGAGGGCGTCTTCACCTATGTCTCGATCGACAACAACCGCAAGCCGCGACCCCTGCCCGGGGCCGCCGCATAACCCGGTGCGACGCCGGGGAATCTTGACCTTTGGGGTCCGCCGCCCTACCTCGCGGGCATGGCCGTCCGTCGCATCCTCACCATCGACAACGCCGCCGACCTGGCGGTGCTGAAGCAGATCTCCACCCCGGTCGAAGGGCCGGTGACCGCCGACCTGCGCCGGCTGATGGATGACATGCTGGAGACGATGTACGCCGCGCCGGGCATCGGCCTGGCCGCCGTTCAGATCGGCGACGTCCGGCGGGTCATCGTCATGGACCTCAACGACGCTGTCCTCGAGGGTGACGTCCAGGACGCCGAAGCCGACGAAAGTGAGGAGGCGCAGATCGCGCGCCGCAACCCGCGCTACTACGTCAACCCGGAGATCGTCTGGGCCTCGGACGAGCTGTTCACCTACGAAGAAGGCTGCCTGTCGGTGCCCGAATATTTCGACAGCGTCGAACGTCCCGCCCGCGTCCGCCTGCGCTACATGAACTATGCCGGCGAGACCGTCGAGGAAGAGGCCGAGGGCCTCTATGCCGTCTGCATCCAGCACGAGATGGACCACCTCGAAGGCGTCCTGTTCATCGACCACCTGTCCAGGCTGAAGCGCGACCGCGCCGTGGCCAGGGTCAAGAAGAACGCAAGGCTGGCCGCCTGATGGCCAGAATCGCAACACGCCTGAAACGAGGCCGCGACCGCATCATCGACCCGCAGGGCCGCCGCCGTCTGACGCACAATGAAAAGATCGGCCTCGGCAGCGTCGCCGTGCTGATCGGCGTCGCGGCGGTCGGTGTGATCGCCGGCGTGCTGCTCGACCGGATGCTGGACTTCGACGACGCCCTTGATGCGGGCGGCGAGTGGGACGAAGGCGGCGGCGTTCACACGCGCTGGGACTGAGGTTCGTCGGACGACCGGGACAGAGCGGGCGCCGTGACGGAGCCTTTCCTCGTCCTCGTGCGTTTGGCGACGGTCAAGCTGATCCGGAGCCCGCCATGAACCGCCTCGCCACCGTCGCCGTCGCCGCCGTCGCCGCCCTGTCGGCCTCCGCCTGCGCCTACAACGAGACCCTGGGTCGCAATCAGTTGCTGATCGTCGACGATTCCGCGCTGACGCAGCAGGCCGATGCCGCCTGGGCCCAGGCCCTGCGGACCCAGCCGCTGTCCCGGGACGCCGCCGCCAACGCCCGTATCCGGCGCGTCGGTGAGCGGATCGTGCAGGCCGCCGGCCTCACGGACCGGAGCTGGGACTACGCCCTGTTCGTCAGCGACAGCCCGAACGCTTTCGTTCTTCCCTCCGGCAAGATCGGCGTGACCACCGGCCTGCTGGCGCTGGTCCGCAACGACGATCAGCTGGCCACGGTGCTGGGCCATGAGATCGGCCACGTCGTCGCCCGCCACGCCGCCGAGCGCTATTCGACCAACGCCCTCACCAGCGTGGCGCTCAGCGGGGTGCAGAGCGCCGCCGGCGACTACAGCCGCGCGGCCGGCGCCATTGGCGGCCTGGGGGCCCAGCTTGGCCTGCTGCTGCCATTCTCCCGCAACCACGAGCTGGAAGCCGACCGGATCGGCGTCGACTACCTGCAGCGGGCCGGTTACAGGCCTTCCGAGGCCGTGGCCCTGTGGCGATTGATGGGTCAGCAGCGCCAGACGCGGAATCCGGAGTTCGCGTCCACCCACCCGTCCGATTCAACACGGATCGCGGCGCTGGAGCAGTACATCGCCAGCCGCGGCTGGGCGTAGGCGGGAGTCTGGGCGAGCGGAGGGCGTCTCCGTCATCTGGCCGAGAGCTGAGGTCGGGCCACGGTCACGGGCGCGGCTTGCCCGCCTGCCGGCCGGCGGCGCACCAGAAAGACGACGCCCTTCATGTCCGCTATGGGTGGGAAGCGGACACACATGCTTCGCCGTACTCACGCCGCGTGCCCCGGAGAGACCAGCGTTCTGTCCATCTTGGCAACTGCCCCTTGTGTGGTAGAACAGCGATCTACGATCGCCACGCTGTCAAAGAGGTCAATATGTCCCGAATAATTGCAATCGTCGCAGCGGTAGTCGCAGCATCTCTAGGTTCCCCCTCGTCCGCGACGGTAGCAACCGTGCAGGACGCTACTAGGCCAAACGCTCCTAGCCAACCGACTGCCAATCCTGAGAGTGCGAACCCGGCACAATATGTCCCCAATTATTATCAGAACCGATTGGCAGGGACTGCTTCTCTCCAGGAACCTGCGACCAGTGCGAGAAACGCGCCGGCACTAATCAGACTTGATAGGGTAACGACTGCCCGAGTTTGCAACTCCCGAGGCGGCACAGTTGTGGCAGTTGACCGGGTTCGACACTGCCGCCTGCCCGCAGGTATCACCGCCATGGACGACTGGGAGGCCCCTATTCAATAGGCGGAGAGTTGGGCGGACTGTTCAAGTTCCAAACGATACCCCGCTCGGCCACAGGGATGGTCCGCTTTGGGTCGTGAGCCGACTGGCGCCTGAGTCCGGCAAGCGGACATTAAGCCGTTGAAGAACAAGTTGCAGACCTCCGCCCAGCGTCGGTGGACAGCCCTCAGCCAGTCGGCGTGGCGACACGCCGCGAGGACTGTTTTTCGCGATGCGGACAACCCGGCCAGCAGCACGGTCGGCGTTTCCCCGCCTTCAAATCGGAACACGTCCGTTCCAGATGTTTGCGCCGGGTTCCGGCCGTTTTCACGGACTCGATCCAGCAGATCCATTCATTGCGCGCGAGCGGGGTTATGTCCTGCCATTTGGAGAGCGCCGCGCTGTCGGACAAAAGCATGTCGCACAGGTCCGGGGGCACCTCGTGCACCACGCCGGCGCTGATGGTCGTCTCAACCATGCGGTTCGCTCCTGTCCCGTCAGTCGAACCTACCGGTCCCGGTCCGGCTTCTGCAACGGCTCGGTCGACGACCGCTCCAAGCCGGCTGGAGCGCCTCCCTGTCATAGCCTCGCCTTGTCCCCGTCCCGCGCATAGGGCAAAGCGCCGGGATGCGCCTCGCCTTCATGGGAACACCGGATTTCGCCGTGCCGTCGCTGGCCGAGCTGATCGCCTCGGGCCATGAGATCGTGGCGGTCTATTCCCAGCCGCCGAAACCCCGCGGCCGCGGCCAGAAGCTGACCCCCTCGCCGGTGCACGCCTTCGCCGGGACCATGGGCCTGCCGGTCTTCACCCCGACCTCGATGAAGTCCCCGGACGCCATTGAAACGTTCCGCGGCCTCGAGGTCGACGCCGCCTGCGTCGTCGCCTACGGCCAGATCCTCAAGGCCGAGGTGCTGGACGCCCCCCGGCTCGGCTGTTTCAACCTGCATGGCTCGCTGCTTCCCCGCTGGCGCGGCGCCGCCCCGATCCAGCGCGCCATCATGGCCGGCGACCGCCAGACCGCCGTCCAGATCATACGCATGTCCGAAGGTCTGGACGAGGGACCGATCCTGCTCTCCGAAATCCTCGACATCCGCGAGGATGATACCGCCGCCAGCCTCGGCGAACGTATGTCCCACACCGGGGCCAGCCTGTGGCCACGCGCCCTGGCCGCCATCGAGCGCGGCGCGGTCGAGGGCACGCCGCAGTCGGGCGAGCCGACCTATGCAAGGAAGATCACCCCGGCCGAGGCCCGGATCGACTGGTCCCGCCCTGCCGCCGAGGTGGACGCCCACATTCGCGGCCTTTCGCCCTTCCCCGGCGCCTGGTTCGAGGTGGCCGGGGATGACGGGCCGGTGCGGATCAAGGCCCTGATGTCACGGGTGTCCGGGCCCGGCTCCGGCGCCCCGGGCGAGGTTCTGGACGACGGTCTGCGTGTGGCCTGCGGCGACGGCATGGTGCGGCTGTTGAGGGTCCAGCGGGCCGGTAAGGCGGCGCAGACCGATGACGAGATGCTGCGGGGCTTTCCGCTCCCCCCCGGAACGGTGCTGGGCTGATGCCACGCTACCGGCTGACGCTCGAGTATGACGGCTCCGGCTACAACGGCTTCCAGGCCCAGACCGACCAGTCGACGGTTCAGGGCGCGGTCGAGACGGCCATCACCGCCTTCTGCGGCGAGACCGTGCGCCTTGCGGCGGCCGGACGGACCGACACCGGCGTCCACGCCACCGGTCAGGTCATCAGTCTGGATCTCGAAAAGGACTGGCCGGCGCGGACGGTGATGAACGCCCTCAACGCCCATCTGATCGGCGAAGCGATCTCGGTGCTGGACTGCATCGGCGTCGACGGCGACTGGCATGCCCGTTTCTCGGCGACGGGACGGCGCTACCTGTATCGCATCCTCACCCGCCCCGGACCGCCGGCGCTCGACGCCGGTCGGGTCTGGCACATGCGCAAGCCGCTGGACGCCGACGCCATGCAAGCCGCGGCGCAGAGCCTCGTCGGCCTGCACGACTTCACCACCTTCCGCGATGTGAACTGCCAGTCGAAATCGCCCGAAAAGACTCTCGACGTGGCGGATGTCCGGCGCGTCGGCGACGAGGTGCATCTGGTGTTCGAGGCGCGCAGCTTCCTGCACCGGCAGGTGCGATCGATGACGGGGACCCTGGCTGAGGTCGGACTGGGCCGGTGGGAGATCGGGGATGTGGCGGCGGCGCTGGCCGCGCGTGATCGCTCGGCCTGCGGACCCGTGGCGCCGTCCACGGGGCTCTATCTGACGGGCGTCAGCTACTGACGGGGCCCCGCGGGCCGCAAGCGCCAGCGGGTTCATCACAATGGGCACAACGAAGGTCACAACGGACACCACGGGACGGGAACGGCGGACAAGGCCGCACCCTCCCTCAAGTTCACGCGTCTTCGACGCACAGAAGTACGCCTAGGGCGTCAGCCTCAAGGCGGCGAAGCCGCAATCGATGGCTGACGAGGCGAAGACTCCGATCTCCGAACCACCTCAGATCCCGTTGTGTCCGTTGTGACCTTCGTTGTGCTCGTTGTGATGAACCGACCCTCGCGGACGCAAGAGAACGGAGGGCGGGTCAGATCACGGGACGAAGAGCTGGTTCTTGGCGCTCTCGGCGCCGCTGGTCACGGCCTGGCCGGCGGCGCGGACGTCGCGGCCTATGCCCGGGATGGTGTTGCAACGTCTCTTGGCAGCACTGAAGCCCGGGCGATGAACGTGAAGCGTAGCGGCGGGGTTGCATGGCCAAGCCGGGGTCTGATCTGCTAACCCCCGCCCCATGAGCCAGCCCGCGAACACCGCCGCCCGCCGCATCGTCGAAACCCTCGTCATGAACGGCATCGACCGCGTCTTCTGCGTACCGGGCGAAAGCTATCTGGCCGTCCTCGACGCCCTCGCGGATGTTCGGGACAAGATTCAGGTCATCGCCTGCCGCCACGAAGCGGGCGCCGCCAACATGGCCGAGGCCTATGGCAAGCTGACCGGCAAGCCCGGCGTCTGCATGGTCACGCGCGGACCGGGTGCCACCCACGCCTCCATCGGGGTGCATACAGCGCATCAGGACTCTACCCCGATGATCCTGTTCGTCGGCCAGATCGCCCTGACCGACCGCGGCCGCGGCGCCTTCCAGGAGGTCGACTACCGCGAGGTCTTCGGCGGCCTGGCCAAATGGGCGACCGAGATCGAAAGCCCGGAGCGTACCGTCGAAGTGGTCGAGCGCGCCTTCGCCACCGCGCTTCAGGGACGGATGGGCCCGGTCGTCATCGCCCTGCCCGAAGACATCCTGCATTCCGACGGGGGCCCGGCGCCGATCCGGCCCGTGACCCCCGCGAAGGCGGCGCTGGACCCGGCCTTCGTCGAACAGGTGCGGGCGCGGCTGGCGAGGGCCGAGCGTCCCCTGCTGGTGCTGGGCGGTTCCGGCTGGACCGAGGCGGCGACGGCGGCCATCGGCGACTGGGCCGAGCGGATCGGCCTGCCGGTCGCCCTGTCGTTCCGCCGCAAGGACCTGCTGTCCAACGACCGTTCCAACTACGCCGGCGATCTCGGCCTGGGCTGCAATCCGAAACTGACTGCCCGGGCGAAGAACGCCGACCTGATCCTCGCTATCGGCGCCCGCCTCGGCGAGAACCCGACCCAAGGCTACACCCTGTTCGACCGCGCCCGCACAGCCGAGACCCTGATCCACATCCACCCCGGCGCCGAGGAACTGGGCCGGGTCTGGGCTCCGCTGATGAGCGCGACCGCTGACAACGCCCTCGCCGCCCACGCCCTGTCAATGATCGACCCGGGCCGGGACTGGCCGGGCGAAGCCGCCGCCGCCCATGCTGACTATGAGGCCTTCACCACGCCCGTGCCGGTCACCGGCGCGGTGAACATGAGCGAGGTGATCCGCCATCTGGCCGAGGTCCTGCCGCCGACGGCCATCGTCACCAACGGCGCGGGCAATTTCGCCGCATGGCTGCACCGTTTCCACCGCCACCGCGCCATGCACACCCAGCTGGCCCCGACCTCGGGCGCCATGGGTTACGGCTATCCCGCCGCCATCGCCGCCAAGTCGGTTCACCCCGACCGCGACGTCATCTGCATCGCCGGCGACGGCGACTACCTCATGACCGGCCAGGAGATCGCCACGGCGGTCCAGTACGGGATCAATGTCGTGGTCGTGGTCGTCGACAACGGCACCTACGGCACCATCCGCATGCACCAGGAAGGCCACTATCCGGGCGCCGACCGGGTCATCGCCACCGACCTGAGGAACCCCGACTTCGTCAAATACGCCGAGGCCTTCGGGGCCTTCGGCGTCCGCTGCGAACGCACCGAAGACTTCCCCGCCGCGCTCGCCGCCGCCCGCAACGCGGGCCGCCCCGCCCTTGTTCACCTGATCACCTCGGCGGAGGACATCGCGCCGACCCGCACCATCACCGGTCTGCGGGCGCAGTAGAGGCGGTGACGGCGGCGGCGGCCCCGCCTATGCTCGCGCCATGACCGACGCCGCAGCCGAACAGAACGACCGCCCCCTCACGCAGGACGGCCCCGCCCTGCGGCTGTGGATGATCGACGCCTCGGCCTATATTTTCCGCGCCTATCACGCCCTGCCGCCTCTGACGCGCAAGTCCGACGGCCTGCCGGTGGGGGCGGTGCAGGGCTATTGCAACATGCTGTGGAAGCTGCTGCAGGACATGAAGGGCGCGGACGGCCCGACCCATCTGGTGGCCATCTTCGACCATTCGGAGAAGACGTTCCGCAACGCCCTGTACGACCAGTACAAGGCCAACCGCTCGGCCCCGCCCGAGGATCTGATCCCCCAGTTTCCGCTGGTCCGCGAGGCCACCGCGGCCTTCGGCGTCGCCTGTCTGGAGCTGCCCGGCTATGAGGCCGACGACCTGATCGCCACCTATGCCTGCAAGGCGCGCGACGCCGGCGGCGAGGCCGTCATCGTCTCGTCCGACAAGGACCTGATGCAGCTGATCGGCGGCGGCGTGGTCATGTGGGACCCGATGAAGGACCGCCGCCTGGCCGAGGACGCCGTGATGGAGAAGTTCGGCGTCATGCCGGACAAGATGGTCGATCTTCAGGCCCTGATCGGCGACAGCGTCGACAACGTCCCCGGCGCCCCCGGCATCGGCCCCAAGACCGCCGCCCAGCTGCTGGACGAATACGGCGACCTCGACACGCTTCTGGAACGCGCCGGCGAGATCAAACAGCCCAAGCGCCGCGAGACCCTGATCAATTTCCGCGACCAGATCCTGCTCAGCCGCGAGCTGGTGCGCCTGACCTGCGACGCCCCGGCCCCCGAGCCGATCGACGACTTCCTGGTCCGTCACCCCGACCCGGAGAAGCTGGGCGAGTTTCTCGACCGGATGGAGTTCCGCAGCCTGCGCAACCGCGTCGGCGACGGCAGAGCCACCGCGAAGGAGGGCGCCTCAGCCTTCGTCGCCCGGCCCCGCGCCCCGACCGCCCCCGTCGCCACCCCCCGCTACGGCCAGGTCCCCGCCGCCCCGGCCGAGGCCCAGACCGTCGACACCGACGCCTACCACTGCATCCAGACGCTAGCGGATCTCGACGTCTGGATCGCCCGCGCCACCGAGGCCGGCGTCGTCGGCTTCGACACCGAGACGGATGCCCTCAGCGCCACCCACGCCGGCCTGTGCGGCGTGTCGCTGGCCATCGGCCCCAACGACGCCTGCTATGTGCCCCTGACCCATGAGCATGAGCCGGCCGCCAACGCCGGCGGCCTCGACTTCGGCGGCGAGGCCGAACAGCGCGAGCCCCTGACCCAGATCGTCAAGGCCGAGGCCCTGACCCGACTCAAGCCCCTGCTGGAGAACCCCGGCGTCCTCAAGGTCACCCAGAACGGCAAATACGACCTCGCCGTCATGGCCCAACGCGGCATCCGCGTCGCCCCGATCGACGACACCATGCTGATCTCCTATGTGCTGGAGGGTGGGCTGCACGGCCACGGCATGGACGAGCTGGCGAGGCTGCACCTCGGCCACGAGCCCATCCCGTTCAAGAAGGTGGCCGGGACCGGCAAGGCCCAGAAGTCGTTCAAACACGTCGAGCTGAAACCGGCCACCTGCTACGCCGCCGAGGACGCCGACGTGACCCTGCGCCTCTGGCATATCCTCAAGCCGCGGCTGGCCGAGCAGCATCTGGTCACCGTCTATGAGACGCTGGAACGCGGCATGCCCGCGGTCCTGGCCGACATGGAGCGGGCCGGCGTCCGCGTCGATCCCGACCGCCTCAAACGCCTGTCGTCAGAGTTCGGCCTGCGCATGGCCGAGCTGGAACAGCAGGCGCACGAAATGGCCGGCCGCCCGTTCAACATCGGCTCCCCGCGCCAGATCGGCGACATCCTGTTCGGCGAGATGGCCCTGACCGGCGGCAAGAAAACCGCCTCCGGCCAGTGGGAAACCGGCGCCGCCACGCTCGAGACCCTCGCCCTGACCCACGACCTGCCGCGCGTCCTGCTCGACTGGCGCCAGCTGGCCAAGCTCAAGGGCACCTACACCGACGCCCTGATCGAGGCCGCCGACAAGACCACCGACCGCGTCCACACCAGTTATCAGCTGGCCGCCGCCACCACCGGCCGCCTCGCCTCCTCCGACCCCAATCTGCAGAACATCCCGATCCGCACCGAGACCGGCCGCCAGATCCGCCAGGCCTTCATCGCCGCCCCCGGCCATGTCCTGATCAGCGCCGACTACAGCCAGATCGAGCTGCGCCTGCTGGCCCATATCGGCGACATCCCCGAGCTCAAGCGCGCCTTCGCCGCCGGCATCGACATCCACACCGCCACGGCCAGCGAGATGTTCGGCGTCCCGGTCGACCAGATGGACCCCGAGACCCGCCGCCGCGCCAAGGCGATCAATTTCGGTATCGTCTACGGCATCAGCGCCTTCGGCCTGGCCGCCCAGCTGAACATCGACCAGGGCGAGGCCGGCGCCTACATCAAGACCTATTTCGAGCGCTTCCCCGGCATCCGCACATACATGGACGCCACCAAGGTGCAGGTGCGCGAGACCGGCATGGTCTCGACCGTCTTCGGCCGCCGCATCCACATCCCCGCCATCCACTCAAAGTCGGGGGCCGAGCGCCAGTTCGGCGAACGCGCCGCCATCAACGCCCCCATCCAGGGCGCCGCCGCCGACATCATCCGCCGCGCCATGATGCGGATGTCGGGGGCCCTGACGGACGCCGGCCTCTCCACCCGCATGCTGCTGCAGGTCCACGACGAACTGGTCTTCGAGGCCCCCGAAGCCGAGGCCGAGCGCGCCATCGTGGTGATCAAACGGACCATGGAGGGCGCCGCGGAACCGGCCGTGGCGCTGACGGTGCCGCTGGTGGTGGAGGCTCGGGCGGCGGGGAACTGGGACGAGGCGCATTGATATAGCGGGGCGCTAACGCTCGGCCTGCGGGCGCACTCTGCGTGAGCGCGGAGCGGCGATCCTTGACCCAAGGTTGCTTTTTTGTTCTTCTTCAGAATGACCGGAATCGAGAGCGCAGACCCACACCGCCAATCGTTCGAATCAATCCGCAAGGAAGATGGCGATGCGGAGTATTGGTTTGCTCGCCAGCTCGCGCCTGTGCTGGGCTATCAGGACTACCGAAACTTCCTCGCGGTGGTCGAGAAGGCGCGCATATCCGCCTCTGCGGCGGGTCTTGATCCGGCCGATCATTTCGGTGACGTCACCACAATGATCGATCTGGGCAAAGGTGCCCGGCGAGAGATCAATGACGTCCGCCTGTCGCGCTACGCCTGCTATCTGATCGTCCAGAACGGAGACCCGTCCAAGCCGATCATCGCCGAAGGCCAGACCTATTTCGCCGTCCAGACCCGGCGTCAGGAAATTCAGGACGACCCCGCCTTCGGTGCCTTGTCCGAGGATGAGCGGCGCATGATGCTCAGGCGGGAAATGGCGCATCACAATACGGCGCTGGCCTCGGCCGCCGCCCAAGCGGGCGTGACCTCCGGCCTCGACTACGCGGTGTTCCAGGATCACGGCTATCGCGGACTGTATGGTGGTCTAACCAATCGCGACATCCATGCGCGAAAGGGGCTGAAGAAGAGCCAGAAGATTCTGGACCACATGGGCTCGACCGAACTGGCGGCCAATTTGTTCCGTGCCACTCAGGCGGAGGAGAAGCTGAAACGCGACGGCGCGCGCACCAAGGCCCAAGCGAACGATATCCACCGTGACGTGGGCCGAAAGGTTCGCGCCACGATCGCTGAGCTGGGTGGGGAGATGCCAGAACGACTTCCCACGCCCGGTGCGAGCATCAAGCAGTTGGTGCGCCGCAAGGAGAAGGCGCTGAAGGGCGAGTCAGGGTAAGCTGCATCCTCGAGTGTTCACCGCGATCAGGCTTGGTACCTCTTGGGTATGCCTTGGGGTCAGGCCGCGTTGGCCGTTCGCTGAGCAGCCGCGCAGCAGACAGGGCAGGCGGGATTGGCCATCACCATGTGGTCGTAGTTGCCCTCGGGTCTAAGGGCGAACGCTACAGTCTGCTGCTTTCCGGCCGGGTCGTCAGCCAAATGGCGAAGGAACTGCGCCGTAAGGAGCAGTCCGCCCCAGAAAGAAACGAAAGCGGCGGTCGGGATTGGTCCATCCCCGTCTGTTGCGCTCGGATGAAGACAGCCGACGCACGGGAGGTCGTTTTCGTGAAACGACGACATGGCCATAAACCCGGCCGTGGCCCCGACCCCCAACCATTCGGGATTGAGCCGCTGGACCAACCACCGGGTGGGGATATCGTCAACGCCGACCAGAACATTGGCCGACAGCGGCTCCCGGGCGGCGAGCGCCTCATCGAATCGTTCGGCGATCGGGGTGATCGTCAGGCCGCGCCCAAACGTGGCGAGATCGTCGACTTTGAGACGGTCGAGCCGCGACCGCAGCAACAGCATGTTGCGGTTCAGATTGCTCAGGCCGCTCAGGTCATGGTCGAACACACGCATCCGTCCCGCCACGCCGGGCAGCCGGTGGAGAACATACAGGACCGCGTTGGCTATCGCGCCGCCGCTGATCAAATCGCTGTCAGGCAGGGTCGTCACCAGCGGAGTCTGGGGCGGCGCGAGCGCCACGCTTACGGATTTCGCGGGCGCGTGGGCGACATCAAACGCTATCGGCGCCCGGGCATGGCGCCGCATGCGGCGCATGGCGCCCTTGAACGCCTCGCCGGCCGCAAGCGCCGCCACCGCGAGTCCGCCCATTGGCCATTCGCCGGCTTCCCAATGCTTTCCGTTATCGCCCGGCCCCAAGGTCGCGCTCCAATCCGAGGCGTTCATGGACACCGTCTGGTGAGACTCGATGCCAGGGTCGGCCGAGCCGATGCGAACGACCAGATCCACCGCCCCTTCCGGCGGTCCCCAGCTGTAATCGCGGCCGGGCAACAGGTCCGCACCGGCCTCGGTCAGGCCGCGCCTGAGCGAAGTCCCCGCCAGCGGAGGCTGATGCCCAACCAAGGCGGCTTCGGGCGCCATCAAATGAATCCGATGACCCGACCGCGCCATCAGCAAGGCCGCCGTGATGAAAGCGCTCTGACCCGAATGGGTGGCCAAGGCGTCACCATCCGCAGCCAGAACCACAGAGGGTTGGGTTAAAGCGTCGATCAGTTCATCGTCCGTCACCCGCTCCGACAGACTGTCGCGCATCAGCAGCAGGGTGCGGCCGAGAGCTTCATGCAACGGCGCGGTCATCGGACCACCTCGATGTGGTTGGAAATGGCGACCTCGTTCCAGACGCCTTGATCGTCGATCCGGGCGAGAAAGGCCTCGTCGAAGGTGGCGAGCCCCATGGCGAAGCGAGGAATCACAAGGCTGAGAAAGCCCGGTTGGTGGATAATCGGGAAGGCGTCATCCGTCGCAGAATGATAGGCGGCGCCGGGGTGGGTGTGAATCTGGACCCGAATGCCCAGCCCTTCATCGGCCAAGCGCACCCAGAAATTATGGAGCCAGTCCGGGTCGACCTGAAATCCGACAGGCGAGGCGCTGTGCTGCGGGTGGATGACCTCGGTCACCTCGCTCGGCGCCGACCATGGCCCCACCCAAAGCGCCTGACATTCGCGAACTCCGGCGCCGCAGCGCCGGAGTTGCGCAAAGGTCTGATCGAGGACCAATGCGGGAACCCTCACCCGCACGGCACGCCTCCCGCCACCGCACGCGGCCGCAGCAGGACCCGCGAGCCTTCGACAAGCCCCGCGTCCTTGACGCTCTGGTTCAGCGCCAGTTCCTGTCCCGCCTCGTTGAACAGCAGCGGACCCGCGCCGATACCGAACAGCTGGAGGGCGTCCTGGAGCACGGCCTGAAGCGCCTGGTTGACGCTCACTTCCAACGGCATGGGCGCGCCGTTGTAGATCACCGTGATGGTGATCTTGTTCGGCGGCTTGTCTTTGGGGCCCTTCGACGGGTCATCAGGCTTTTGGGGGCTCATTGTATTTCTCCAAGGACGGGACCGGCGCTGGCCTGGCAGGCCACGCGAATTGCGATGTCGCAATCTGTGAGCTACATAGGATCGAGCCGATGCAATTGCAATATCGCAATCGCATGCGAAATCGCAAAATGGAGATCGCGTGACGACAGACCGATTCAATACGGAGGCTTTTTTCGCCGCCCTCAACACAGCGCGGCTCAGCAGGCAAATGACATGGAAGGAAGTCGCCGAAACCTCAGGCGTGGCGGCCTCGACGCTGTCTCGGATGGGGAGTGGGGCCAAACCTGACGTGAATGGCTTAGCCGCTCTGCTCGATTGGTCGAACCTAAACGCGGAGATGTTCATTCTCCGCACTTCCGATGGCGACAGGCCAGAGCCGGAGTCGCTTGCACGAATCACCGCGCTGCTTCGTGCCGATCCAAAACTGTCCAAAAACAACGCAAAGTTGATGGAAGATATCGTAATCACCACCTACAATCGCTTAAAGGGAACCTAGGTTGGGCTTTCGGCGCGGATTCAAAGCAGAGGCGAACCGGATAGCGATCCGCGTGCGCGAGAAGCTGGGTCTTGCGCCCCACGCTCCGATCGACCCATGGGCGCTCGCGATCTACTTCGAGGTCGAGATTATCCCGCTGAGCCAGCTGGGAGCCGACTGCTCTCGCTTTCTGGGACCTGACGGCTCAAAGTTATCGGCAGTCACCGTTCCTTGCGGGTCACAAACGGCGATTGTGCACAACGATTCCCACCACCTTCACCGACAGCGAAGCAACATCTGCCACGAACTCGCGCATCTATTTCTTGGACACGAAAGCGCACCCCCACTGACCGAGGATGGCGACAGGCACCATGACGGCGACATCGAAGCGGAGGCGAACTTCCTCTCCGGATGCCTGCTGCTCACCAATGAAGGTGCCAATCACGTGCTCAAACACGGCCTTGCCAGTCAAGCTCGGCATACCTACGGCATTAGCCAGCCTATGCTCGAATACCGTCTCAGGGTTAGCGGTGCGACGACAATCCACCGCAGGAGATCGGCGGCCGCGTGATGGCGAATTAGGCGATTGATCCGGTCCCCTTTCCCCAACCCCACCGCCCGCAACTCGATCCCCGCGGCCTGTTGCAGGATGGCGCCGGGGCAGGCGCGTTCGATCTCGGACAGCAGGGTGTTGATGCCGGCGCGGCCGTCGGCGCTGGTCAGGTCGAGGCCCTCCAGAGCCTCAAGCAGGCGGGCGGCGATGGCGTCGGGGTCTTCGGCCGGCATGGAATGCATCCTTCATCTCGAAACCGCCGACCCGGGGTGATCCAGCCGCGCGCGACGGGCAGAGTCAATCGGAACGTTCGCTTTTTGTTCTTTCTAACCACAACGGGGTGCGGCGCTGCCTTGTCATCCCGGCCGAAGCGAAGCGGAGAGCCGGGACGCGACACTCCGCCCCCTCCATCCTCCCGGACAGCCCGCAGGGCTGAGCCGGGAGCAGGGTGGCGACCAGCTCGTCCTCCTGACCCTTGCCCCGGATAGCGGCTGGCGCCGCTTCCGGGCCGGTCACGAGGTTGAGGGCGCCGTCCCGGCTCTCCGCTTCGCTTCGGCCGGGATGACAAGCCGCGCCCCTTGGAAACAGTGTATTCCCGCCCCCAATAATCCCGCCCCTCTCAACCCCCGAAGGCGCCCTTTCGACCCCCGGTCCGGCGCCGGACGCGCCGCCGCGCGCGGCGTCTCCCCACCACGCCCCCACACCGGGGTATAATGCGGCTCGAGGCGGGCGCAGGCCCGCCCCGCCTTCGTCATCCCGGCGAAAGCCGGGAAGGGTCTTTGACATCGCCATCCTCCAACCCCGCCCGACCGCCCCAGGCCGAGGCGGATTGCCAGCCTATTGACGCTGCCCGAACACGCGCCCGAAACCGCCTGAACTTTTTCCGCCGCCGACAGTGTACTCCCGACCCTTTTTTGTTGGCGCTAGCGCTCGGCCCGCGGGGCCTCGCTGCTTGAGCGCCGCCCGTGCTAAGGCCGCCGCATGACCCCCCAGAGCACCCCATTGGCCGTCGATGTCCTGATCGTCGGCGCCGGCGCGGCCGGGATGATGTGCGCCATCGAGGCCGGGCGGCGCGGGCGTTCCGTCCGCATCCTCGACCACGCCCGGGCGCCGGGCGAGAAGATCCGCATCTCGGGCGGCGGGCGCTGCAACTTCACCAATCTGGGGACCGGGCCCGCCAACTTCCTCGGCGAGAACCCGCGCTTCGCCACCTCGGCGCTGAAGCGGTTTACGCAGCACGACTTCGTCAAACGGGTCGACCGGGCCGGCATCGCCTGGCACGAGAAAACCCTCGGCCAGCTGTTCTGCGACGACAGCGCCAGACAGATCATCCGCATGCTGACCGACGACATGCGGGCGGCGGGCGTGGTCCTGTCGCTGGGCGTCTCGGTCGAGCGGGTCGATCGCGTGGGCGACATCTATGCGGCCGCCCTGTCGGACGGCTCCGTGGTGCGGGCGGCCTCGCTGGTGCTGGCCACCGGCGGCAAGTCGATCCCCAAGATGGGAGCCACCGGCTGGGCCTATGAGACCGCGCGAGGCTTCGGCCTGCGGGTCACCGAGACCCGCCCGGCGCTGGTCCCCCTGACCTTCGAAGCCGGGCTGCTGGAGCAGCTGACGCCCCTCGCCGGGGTCGCCGTCGACGCCAGCGTCAGCGTCAGCGTCATCCCGGCCTCAAGTAGCCCGAAGGGCGATAGGCCAACGTTCAATGAGGCCATGCTGTTCACCCACCGCGGCCTGTCGGGGCCCGCCATCCTCCAGATCAGCTCCTACTGGCGCGAGGGCGAGGCCATCACCGTCGCCATGGCCCCCGGCGAGGCCGTCTATGACCGCCTGAAAGCCGCCAAGGAGGCGAACGGCAAACAGATGGTGCACACGGCGCTGGGCCACATCCTACCCCGCCGCCTGGCCGAAAGCGTCTGCGACCGCGAGGCCGTCAGGGGCAAGCTGGCCGAGGTCGGCGACAAGACCCTGCGCCGTCTCGACGCCGCCGTGAACGCCTGGACCGTCAAGCCGGTCGGCTCCGAAGGCTACCGCACCGCCGAGGTCACCCTGGGCGGCGTGGCTGTCGACCAGCTGGACCAGCAGACCATGGCGGCGAAGACCGTGCCGGGCCTCTTCGTCATCGGCGAGGCCGTCGACGTCACCGGCTGGCTCGGCGGCTACAATTTCCAGTGGGCCTGGTCGTCGGGTTGGGCGGCGGGGCAGGCTTGCTAGGGTGTGGGGTATGGGGGATGGGGTATGGGGAGTTCCTCCCGTCACCGCCGCCCCCTGAAACCTGATCCCCATACCACACCCCACACCCCACACCCTATCCCCCATGCCCCCTTTCACCGCCACTGTCCTGACCATGTTTCCGGAAGCGTTTCCGGGGCCGCTCGGCGTGTCGCTGATCGGCACGGCGTGGCGTGAGCGCGGGCTGTGGAGCCTTGAAACGGTTGACATTCGGGCCTTTTCCACAGATACGCGCGGCTTCCTGGACGACACCCCCGCGGGTGGCGGCCCGGGAGCCGTGCTGAAAGCGGACGTGGTGGCGAGGGCGCTCGACAGCGTATCCGGACCGGCGCGGCCGCTTTTGTACATGAGCGCCCGGGGTCGGCCCCTGACCCAGGCGCGCGTCAAGGAATGGGCTCGGGCGGACGGCATTACGGTGCTGTGCGGCCGGTTCGAGGGGGTGGACCAGCGCGTGCTCGACGCGCGCGGGTTCGAGGAGGTCTCCGTCGGAGACGCGGTGCTCGCCGGCGGCGAGGCGGCGGCGATGGTGGTGATCGAGGCGTGCGTAAGACTGCTGCCCGGGGTGCTGGGCCAGGCGGAAAGCCTGAGTTCGGAGAGCTTCGAGGACGGTCTTCTGGAGCATCCGCAGTACACGCGACCGCGGACGTTCGAGGGGCTGGAGATACCCGAGGTTCTGCTGTCCGGAGACCATAAAAAGGTCGCCGCATGGCGCGAAGAGCAGCGGCGAGAGACGACCCGGGAACGACGGCCAGACCTCTGGACGGCTTATCCGGACAAGAAAAATGCGGGACCTGAGCCCGCCAAATCACAGCTAAAGGGCGCAAAAGCCCGAGGAGAATAGAATGAACATCCTTCAGACGATCGAAGCCGAAGAAAAAGCCCGCCTGGTCGCCGTCCGTGCGATCCCCGACTTCCAGCCCGGCGATACGCTGCGCGTCATGGTCAAGATCAAGGAAGGCGAGCGCGAACGCATCCAAGCCTTCGAGGGCGTCTGCATCGCCCGCGCCGGCGGCGGGATCAACGAGAATTTCACCGTACGCAAGATCAGCTTCGGCGAGGGCGTCGAGCGCGTCTTCCCGCTGATGTCGCCGAACATCGACGCCATCGAGGTGAAGCGTCGCGGCGTCGTGCGGCGCGCCAAGCTCTATTACCTGCGTGATCGCCGCGGCAAGTCGGCCCGGATCGCCGAAAAGCAGACCGTCCGTCCGGTCAAGGGCGTCGTGGTGCCGGAAACCGGCTCCGCCCGGAAGACCGACGACACCGAAGCGTAAGCCGCTTTATTTTCGCTGGAATTACACAGGCCCCGGCGTAACCGCCGGGGCCTTTTCTGTCTCTCCAAGGGGGCTCAGTTCGGATAGAGCCGGCCGTCCGCGTCCTTCTGGCCTTCCAGGCTGTGCTTGAGATCGCGCATCTGATCGTGGCCTTCCTTCACCGTGGTCCAGGCGCGACGGATGGTTTCGCGGGTGGTGGCGGAGACGGCCGAATCCTCAAGCGCCTTCTCGAACTTCGCCTTGATAAAGTCCTCGCCGTTCTCGACCGAGTTCACCACGGCCTGTTCGTCGCGCAGCAGGGCGTGTTTGACGTCGAGGAAGGCGCGATGGGCCTTGGCGAGGATGGAGCCGTCGTCCTCGGGCTCGCCGCCCAGGGTGCGGACCGTGCCCTGAAGGTCGGCGGCCACCTTCTGGCGCTCGAAGCTGCGGGCCTCGAACAGGGTGCGGTATTTGGGCTTGTCGGTTTCCTTGGCGGCTTCGCGATAGCCGTCGGCGCTGTCGATCGTGGTTTCGATCAGGCTGTTCAGAACGTGGATGTCGTGATCGTTAGGGGTGGTCATGTGCAGGCCTTTCACAGCTTCCGGGAGACGTAAAAGCGCTGCCGGGGCGGAAAAGGTTTCAGCTTCACCATTCTACAATTTCGTGCGCAACGACCAGAGCTCGGGAAAACAGCGGCGTTGGAGCGTCTCGGTCAGATAGGCGACGCCCTCGGTGCCGCCAGTGCCGCGGCGGCGGCCGATGATGCGTTCGACGGTGACAACGTGCTTGTGGCGCCAGGTCAGCAAGGCGTCGTCGAGATCCACGAGTTTCTCGGCCAGCTGGTAGAGGGGCCACCAGCGGGCGGTGTCGCGATAGACCTCCAGCCAGGCGTTCTCGACGCCTTCCGACGGCTC
Source organism: Brevundimonas sp. (assembly GCF_030682035.1). Taxonomy (GTDB): domain Bacteria; phylum Pseudomonadota; class Alphaproteobacteria; order Caulobacterales; family Caulobacteraceae; genus Brevundimonas. The sequence continues at coordinate 104,679 of NZ_JAUXQZ010000016.1, forward strand.
GTGCGGACGGCTGACGTCGCGGTTCAGCACCTCGGGCGGGACCGGCAAGCCGGCGGCGGCGAGCTGGGCGAGGGCGTCGTCGTACAGGCTGGGTGCTGCGAGGGCGGCGCGCAGGGCGGCGTGGGCGGCGGGGCGCTCCCCGTGGAAACGCAGGAAGCGTTCGTCCTTGAGCCCGAGCATGAATTCGAACCGCCGGAACTGGTCGCTCTGAAAGCCGGAAGACGACCCCAGCACGCCGCGGAAACGCAAATAGTCGGCCGGGGTCATCGTGGCGAGGATGTCCCAGCTCATGGTCATCACCGCCTGAATGCGACTGACCCGGGCGAGGCATTTGTAGGCCGGGACCAGATCGCCGCTGCGGACCAGGGCCTGGGCCAGGGTCACCTCGTGCAGGATTTGCTTGAGCCACAGCTCCTTGGTCTGGTGGATGACGACGAACAGCATCTCGTCATGCTCGTCCGACAGCGGGTGTTGGGCGGCGAGCAGGTCGTCGAGCGCCAGATAGCCGGCGTAGGTGATCTCGGAGGGCGGAGCGGCGTCGGTCATCCGCGTTCTATCGCGCGCGCGGCGCGGCGGCTCAAGGCTTGTCGGGGTCGTCAGCCCGCCGCTCGGCCTGCTCGTCCCAGCCTTCGCGGCTGGACTTGAAGGCCAGCGCCATCAGGGTCCAGGTCAGCGCTACCGTACCGCACACGCCGAGCGACAGGGCGATCAGGCCGTGGACGCCGAGCGGCCCGCCGCCGATGGCCGTCCAGGCGAGACTGACGCCGACAGTTGCGGCTGCGGCGACGCCGATGACGAGAAAAAGTCCCGGCAGCAGACGGCGCGCGGTCAGCGTTGGACCCACTGGCCCTGGCCGTTGCGGTACCACTGACCCGTGCTGATGCGGGGCAGGAGCTGCGTCTGGAACATTCGAGCGGCAGCGGCCTCGGTCGTCGCGCCGTCGCCCGCTGCCTGGGCGCTGCGAGCATAGGCTTCGCGGCGGGCCGCATTGGTGGCCTGGACCGCCCCGGACAGGGCGGCGTCGGACGCCGGGACGCGGAAGCCGAGATAGCCGTCGGCCTGTTCGCCGACCGTGCCTTGCGCCTTGGCGGCGTCGATCATCGACTTCTGGGCGGCGGTCTGGGCGAAAGCCGCGCCCGCGGCGACGCCGAGAGCCGCAATGGCCGCGGCGACGACGAAGAACTTGCGGAAAGACATCTGGGTCAACTTTCGCATCAGAACAGGTTGGGGTTTTCGATGAGGAGGTCCTGAAGCGCCTTGTCGAGGCGCACGCGAACATCGGCGTCGAGTTTCGCGTAGATCTGGATCGGATCGACCTGCAGCCGAACCGTAGGCGTACAGGCGCCGAGGCCGACCGCGGCGATGAGGCCGAGCAGGGCGAGGCGGGCGCGCGTCCGGGTCTGGGGCCGAGTCATGAGCAGTGGTCTCCGGTCTTCAATCCACGGCGATCTAACGCGATTGAGCGTGAACGGGTTCTGAACGGCGAAGATGGCCTGATCACGGCGTGGTCGGGGGAGGCGTCTCGGGCGGGGCCGCCGCCGCGGCCGACGGCCGTCCGTCGCGGGCGCGGTTGAACTCCAGCAGGTCGCCGATCAGCTGGTTCAGGTTGAGAGTGGTGTCCAGGGTCAGGTCGATGCCTGTGCCCGACGGCAAGGGCAGGGTCCGGTTGAGGAACTCCCGGCTGATGAATTCGGCGAGCGGGATGCGCAGCTCCTGGCGCACCGGTGGATCGTGGCGACCGCGAATGCGGAACAGGACGCCGATCCGCCCCTCGTCGAGGCTGTTGACCTCGGCGGAGAGGATGTCGAACGAGAGGTTCTCCATAGCCTGATAGGCCAAATCCTGGACGGTGTTGGGAGCGACGCCCTCGCCGCCGCCACCGGCCTCGAGCCCGCTGAGGGCTTCGCGGGCGATGGACAAGCGACCCGGCTGGATCGCCGCCAGCGAGCCGCCGGATATGCGGACGCCGTTCGCCCGATCGGAGGTGAAGGGCAGGCGGCCCGAGACCACTGCGTCGAGGCTGACCTTGTCGCCGAAGCCGGAGCCGGCGATCACCTGACCCAGCTGAACGTTCTCGAGCACGATGACGCCGCTGATCGGCTGGTTGGGGTCCAGCGGCACCGCAAAGGGCTCGATCCGGACGCGGCCACCGGCCACCGCGAGATCGCCCCCCTCAATGGTCACCGCGGCCTTGTCGAGGCCGAAGGTCAGATCGATATCAGTCAGGGGGACGACCGATTCCAGCAGGTCGGCGGTCAGCCGCTGGCCGGGCGCGGCGGTCAGCGGCGCCAGGTTGATGAAGTCAACCGTCCCGCGCAGACCCTTTACCGGACCGGCGGGGCTGGTGAAGTCGAGGCCCGGAACAGTCAGGCGGCCCGAACTCGTCCCTTCCGCCCCGGCCAACCAGTCGATGCGACCATTGAAGGCCACTGAGCCCGACGCCGGGGAGCCGACGACCTGAGCCAGAGGGCTGAGGTCGGTGGGCTGAAGGCCGCCCTCCACAAAGGTGATGGACGGGGCGTCGATGGTCAGACCACCCACGCCCGCCTGACCATCATGGTTCAGGGTCAGGCGGCCGAGCGCTGCGCCGTCGCGCGCGAGATCGAAGGCGCCGGTCCAGTCCTCGTCGGCCAGCCGGGCGGAGCCGGTCGCGGTCAGGGGGTGGAAGCGCAGAGGCGCGGTGGAGTCCACGACCGTCGCATGGGCGACCCGGGCATCGAGACCAATACCCGCGGGGCCGCCGGTGGCGGTGAAGCCACCCTCTGAGTCGCGGAAATGCAGGGCCAGAAAGGGGGCTGAGGCGTCGAGATTGCGCATGGCGCCCTCCGCGCGCCAGCGCCCACCGGCGACGCTGATCAGCGGGCGGGAGGCAGGACAGATGTCTCCCTCCATGCCGACGACATCGCTTTCGCCCAGCTCCAGTCTTTCGACAGCCAGGGGAATGCAGTTGGCGGCGACATAGGTCAGGCGGCCGCCGGACGAGGCCAGCTCGCCCCGGGTCCGAACCGTGATCCCCCGGGCGAGGCCGAAATCCAGAGCGGCGCGGCCGTCCAGCGTGGCGCGGAAACCGGCCGGGGTCAGCCGCCAGGCCGGGATGGCGAAGGCGGCCTCGGGCAGGCCCCGGCCCCGCGTCGCTGTCAGCGACAAGGCGCCGCCGCCGGCCTGGCCGCGCGCCGCTGTAAAGATCGGGGTCGCAGCAGGGTTCAGAGTGAGCACGCCACCGTTGGCGGGGCGCAGGGTGGCCGGGCGGGTCAGGGTCAGGCGCGTCCCCGAAGGACCGGTGCTCAGGTCAAAGCCGGGGACATCAACCGTGAATGCCGACAGGGCGCGCTTCATCCCGGCCAGTTCCGACACGTCTTCGCCGGACGGCGCGCCGAACAGCGGCCATGCGCCCCGAGCGGATTTCAGCCCGCCCGTGGCGGTCACGCGCAGGCCGCCGTCGGAGACGAGGTCGAAATCCGTCGCGCTCCGAACGGCGGTCAGAGTCAGGTCGTTCCAGGCCAGCCGATCCGCCGCCAGGCTGATGGGGCCGGACGCCTCCACCGCCGCGCCGTGTCCGCCGAGGACCATCCGGCTGGAGGTCAGGGTTAGGCCGGCGCCGTCCAGCCCGGCTCCGGCGGCCCGAGCGGCTGTCATGGCGGCGGCGCTGTCCAGCCGCCAACTGAGGCCGCGAGGGTCGCGCGTCACAACGGTCCGGGCGGCGGTGAGACGCAGACGCGGGGTCGTCGCCGACGCGCCGGGGCTTTCGATCCGGGCGGCGCGAAGGTCGACAGTGCTGGTCCCGTCGATGCGGAAGGTCTCGATCCAACCGGCCGTCTGGCCGTCGAAAGTCAGATCCAGGTCGGCGTCATGCGCCAGGGCGTCGCCCCCGGCGAGACGGGCTGCCGCCACGCGCAGTTCGATCCGCGCCCGGCCGTCGCCGCGCCGGGTCTTGAGGTCGGGATAGGGCAGGTCGCCGACCAGGGTCAGCCGGGCCGCCTCGCCGTTGAAGCCCGGCAGGCCGGCGCGTTCGGCGGCGGCGGCGAAACGCAGGGCGACGCGGTCGCCCGTCGTGGTCAGATCGACCGTGGCCTGTAGCCCGCGCGCCTCGGCGGCCCCGCTCTTGAAGGCGGTCGCGGGCATCCGGGCGGTCAGCCGCATCAGCTGTCCGTTGTCAACGCGGGCGTCGCCGAAAATGTTGGTCGGGCCGTAGTCGGTGTCGAGCCGGACCCTGGCGCCCTCGACCAGAACCAGCGGGCCGCGGCTGTCGGGCCGCGGCGGACGGCCGGTGAAGCGCTCAACCAACGGGTCCAGCGAACCCAGGCTCAGCTTGCCGTTGCGGACGCTGGCGCGCACCACCGGGCGCACCAGCCGGATGCGCGTGGGCGTGAGGCCAAGCCCCCCCTGCAACCAGGGCGCGCCGATGGCGTAGTCGACCTCGACCCGTTCGACGGTGACGTCAGGGTGGGCGCCGTCGCCAATGCGGACGCTGGCCACCAGACCGTCCAGTTCAAGCCGCTCGATCTGCATGTCGGCCTTGACGCCCTGCTGCTCCAGCCAGCCGATCAGAACCTGCCGCGTCGCCGTGCGCCGGTTAAGGTAGAGCAGGGCTGTCAGGATCAGCAGCACGCCGAAGACCACGCCCGCCATGAGTAAGGCGCGGCGACCGCGCGTGCGCACAGGCCGCACGGGAGGCGGAGAGGGATCGATCGCGGCGGTCATGGACCGGTCATATCGGGATGGGCGGGCGGGAGGAAAGGCCGGTGAGCAAAGGAATCGTCCCGTTCAGCACTAGAATCGTGTCCGTCACAACACAGTAGAGTGGCGCATCGGCCACTTTGAATGCCGCGCGGTTCCGTTCGGGACACGTTGCCGCAGGGGTGAGTCATTTCATTGCCCAAACGCGGCGAATACACAGCCGAACGCCCGCGATAGTCTCAGGGTTCACGCAAGCTTTATCAACGACTAGGCTGCGTTTAACGCGCTGTAACGAACTACCTTCCCATGATGGGGCGGACGGGCTATACGGCCTGTCTCGTGCAGGGGCTGCTCCGGCGCGATCCTTGCTACCAGTGGCTTTGGCGCCGTCCGGCGTCGCTGTTTCCCGGGGACCGATGGCTCAGTTCGACCCACGTCGCCAGCCGATGCGTATTGCGCCCCACGCCCTGACGGCGGTGGCCGCAATCTCGGTGGCGCTGCTTGCCGGTCGCGTATACCAACCCGCGAAAGCGGAAGAGGCTGCGCCCCTCACCCAGAATGAGATTTCGGTCCTCGCCGACCAGGCGTTTGCGGCCGCCGGCATGCCTGCCGGTCTGACCACGCCCGAGGCCATCCCCGTCCAGATCCGCCGCGGTGAAACCTTCGAACAGGCTGTGCGCCGCACAGGCATTGCGCCGGAAGAAGCGTCAGCCGTCGCCGCCACGCTGTCGAACGCCATGGATGTGAACGCCATGCGCGCGGGCCAGCGTTTCGAAACCGCCATTTCCCAGCCGCGCGGCGGCCGAGGCGAGGCCCGTTTGATCGGCCTGACCATGCGCACGGGTCCGGCGACCCAGCTGACCGTGTCGCGCAGCTTCGACGGCGCCCTGCGCCTACGGGCGCTGGAGGAGAAGGTCACCCACGAGACGGTGGTTCTGACGGGCAAGGTCGAAGGCTCGCTGTCGCGCACGGCCCGCCGCGAAGGGGCTCCCGCCGATGTGGCGCGGGCCGCCGGTCGTCTGTTCTCGCACCGGTTCGACATGGACCGCGACATCCGCTCCAATGACGAATTCACCTATGTCTTCGGTCGCACCATTACCGAGAACGGCCGCACTATCGGCACAGACGGCCTGCTGTACGCTGAACTGAAGGGCGTGGCCTTCTATCGCTTCCAGCCTGACGACGCCCGAGAGGCCCAGTATTTCGACGCCACCGGCAAGAACACGCGTTCGGCCTTCATGCGCACGCCGCTTGAGCGAGGCTTCCGCGTTTCGTCGTCGTTCGGGTTCCGCCGGCACCCGATCGCGGGCTATCGCAAGATGCACCAGGGCATCGATTTTGCGGCCGGCAGCGGTACGCCGGTCGTTGCCCCCGCCGACGGTGTCGTCGTCGAGGCGCGCCGCTGGGGCGGTTACGGCAACTGGCTGCGCATTCGTCATTCCAACGGTCTGGAGACCGGCTACGGCCACCTCTCGCGCTATGCCTCGGGCATGCGCGCCGGACAGCGCGTGCGCCAGGGCCAGGTCGTGGCCTATGTCGGCTCCACCGGCGCCTCGACCGGCCCGCACCTGCACTATGAAATCTGGCGGCGCGGCCAGCGGATCAATCCCGCCGGCGTGCGCACCACCGAAGGCACGATCCTCGCCGGCGCCGATCTGGCGGCTTTCAGGGCTGAGAAGGCCCGCATTGACCGCATCCGGGCCGCCGGTGGCGAACGCCGCCCGGTTGTCCAGCGCGCCGCCGTCGAGGGCCTGCGCCCCGCCCAGGGCTAAAGCGCGGCTTCAGCTTCCCGCATTCGCCGTGGCCATCAGGGCGTCGTCAATCTCGCGCGCGCGTATCGCCGCCGGGCGCTGAAACAGCCGGCCCGCATAGGCCTTGAAGGCGTCACGCTCGGGCAGGCTCTTGAACTGCACCCCCCAGCCGATCTGACTGCCCAGATAGACGTCCAGCGCGCTGAACCGATCGCCCAGCAGCCACGGCCCCGCGCCTGAAACGACGCCCTCAAGCGCATCGACCACCTGTTCGAAACTGCCGTAACCCGCCATTGCCGCCTTGTCGGCCGGGGCCAGCAGGCCCAGAGACCTGGCCGTCACCGCCGCCTCAAGCGGTCCCGCCCCGAAAAACATCCAGCGCAGGTAGGGTCCGCGCGCCGGGTCGTTGAGCGCCGGGGCCAGGCCGGCCTCGGGAAAGGCGTCGGCCAGATAAGCGCAGACCGCCGCACATTCGGTCACCGTCACGCCGCGATGGGTGACGGTGGGCACCTTGCCCATCGGATTGATCGCCAGATATTCGGGGGCCTTCATCGTCGTGCCGTAATCCAGAACCACCGTGCGGTACGGTTGGCCGATCTCCTCCAGCATCCAGCGCGCGATACGGCCGCGCGACATGGGGTTGGTGTAGAAGACGATCTCGTCGGACTGGCTCACTGCGCTCTCCCTCGCGTTCCGGCGCGGACGTTAACCCGAAGACGACATGGAACAAAGGCGAAACATTATACGGGGACTGATCGGCGGAGCCGTGCTGTGGAGCGCGGGGTCCGGCGTCCGGGCCCAGACCGCCTTCAGCTCGCGGCGGATCACAGTCACGACACGCGGACGCGGGGCCGATGTGCTGCTGATCCCTGGACTCGCTTCGACCGCCGAGGTGTGGCGCGGCGTGGCGGACCGGCTGGCCGGAAAGCGGCGGCTGCATCTGGTCTCGGTGCGAGGCTTCGGCGATCTGGCCGCAGGGGCGAACGCCAGCGGCGCGGTCATGGCGGCGGTCGCGGCCGAAGTGCGCCGCTACATCACCGAACAGAGGCTGGAGAGGCCGGCGATCATCGGCCATTCCATGGGCGGCCAGGTCGGCCTGCGTGTCGCGGCGGACGCCGGGGTTCGCATCGGTCGGGTCATGGTGGTGGATTCCTCGCCCTTCTTCGCTGCCCTGATCAGCCCCCGGGCCACGGTCGGCGACGTCGAACCGATCGCCCAGCTGGCCTATCAGGCAATTCAGTTCCTCGGTGACGAGGCGCTGCGTTCGCGGGGCCGACAGATGGGACTGGAGCTGGGCGGGGCGACGGACGCCGTGTTCGGCTCGCTGGGCTGGCAGGGCGGCGACCGCCGCGTTCTGGCCCAGTCGCTGTACGAGGTGATGACGGTGGACCTGCGCCGCCGCCTGCCCGACATCACCGCGCCGGTGACCGTGGTCTACGGCTGGAGCGCCGACCAGGCTTCACCGCGCAGCCGCACCGATCGGCTTTTCCGCGGCGCCTATGCCCGGCTACGCACTCCCGCCGCCTTCGTGCCGATCGAGGGGGCCGAGCATATGGTGATGATCGACCAGCCGACGCGGTTCATGGCGGCGGTGGACCGGTTCCTGGGCTGAGCCTCAGTCCGCGTCGGGCTGGGCGTCAGGATGGGCCGCCATAAAGGCGGGATGGGTCGCCGCGGCCGCATCAATGGCCAGAAGGCGGGGGAAGGCCTCGAGTGGAACATTGAACCGGCGAGCCGAATAGATCTGCGGGATCAGATAACAATCGGCGAGCGTCGGCGCCGCCCCGAAACACCAACCTGACCCGTGGCGCTTCACCAGTGCCTCCAGCGCCTCGAAGCCGGGAACGATCCAGCGCGCGGCCCAGGCGTCGACGGCGGCCTGATCGGCGCTGAAGGTCTCGCGCAGGGCCTTGCCGACCCGCAGATTGTTCAGCGGATGGATGTCGCAACCAATCAGCGCCGCCATGGCGCGGACCTGGGCGCGGGCGACGGGATCGGCAGGCAGCAGCGGCGGGGCCGGATGGACCTCCTCCAGCCATTCCAGGATTGCCGGGCTCTGGGTCAGGACAGCCCCGTCCACCTCCAGTGCGGGCACCATGCCTTGCGGGTTCAGCGCGACGAAGGCGGCGGACCTCTGGGCGCCAGTGCGCAGGTCGACACCCTGCTGGTCATAGTCCAGCCCCTTGAGGGCGAGGGCGATGCGTGTGCGCCAGGCGGCGCCCGAGCGCCAGTAGCCGTGCAGGATCATCGCGGAAGCACCGTGAAGCTCAGGGTTTGGAGCCCGTCGATAGTCGCCTCGATCCGATCACCGGGCTGGAGTGGGCCGACGCCTTCGGGCGTGCCGGTGAAGATCAGATCGCCGGGGCGGACGTCCCACAGTTCTCGCGCCTTGGCGAGGATCTCGCCCGGGTTCCAGACCATTTCGTGGAGCCGGCCGGACTGGCGCGTCTCGCCGTTGACCGACAGCGCGATGGCCGCCGCCGGGTCCGGCAAAGCGCCGAGAGTCAGGGCGCCGCAGGGGGCGGATTGGTCGAACCCCTTGGCCGCGTCCCACGGCCGGCCCTTGTCTTTTGCGGCAGCCTGGAGATCGCGGCGGGTCAGGTCGCAACCTACCGCCCAGCCGGCGATGGCCCCCTCCACCCCGACCGCACAGACCAGTTCAACCTCGTAATGCAGGTTGGCGGTGGCCAAGGGAAACCGGGGATCAGCGCCGTCCGCAACCAGCGCATCGGCCGGTTTGGTGAAGAAAAAGGGCTCCGCGCGACTCTGGCCCATCTCCCGCGCATGGGCCGCATAGTTCTGGCCGACACAGAGAATTCGGCGAACAGGGAACCGCTCGCTTCGACCGTGGATCGGCAGCGAAGGCGTCGGCGCGGGATTGAACAGCCAGTCAGTCATCCGCCCTGTCTATGCCCGGATGCGGCGCTCCGCCACCTCGAGGTCATGCTGCGATGCGGGAACCGTCACCACACAGTGGCGTTCCGGCTCAGGGTTCTCTATCTAACCGTCAAGCTTGCAAAGCGGAGCGCGCACAATGGCCACGACCAAGGCAGCACGGACAGCCGTGAAGAACGACATCAATACGCTGAAGGACGATCTCAAGGTGCTCGGCGCCGAAGAGAAGGCCCGGCTGCGTGAAAAGGCGACGGCGGCGGAAGCCCGCCTGCGCGCCAAGGCGGCGGAGGCCGAGACCCGGTTGCGCGAAGAAACCGACGTCCTGCGCGAGCGGGCCCGGGGCTACTATGACACCGCCCGCGTCCGGGGTCGGGAGTATTACGACGACGCCAGCGAACGCTTCGACGAAGCGCAACGCTATCTGGTGGAGCGAGTGCAAGAGCGTCCGATGCAATCCACCGGCATCGCCCTCGGTGTTGGCGTCGTCCTGGGCCTTCTGCTCGCCGGCCGGCGGCGCTGATGTTCGGCGGAGGCATGGCCAGAGATCTGGTCAAGAAGGCCGTCGCGGCCTCGGTTGCGGCGGGCGCCGCCTTGGTCGCCATACTGGCGCTCGGGGCGACGATCTTCTATGCTCTGCAACTGGTCGTCGTTCCGCTGGCCGCCGCGGCGATCACCTTCCTGCTCTTCGCTGTAGCCGCCCTCGCTGTGGCCCTGATCTTCGTCGCCCGCAGCGAGGCTAAAGAAGAGGAAGATGAAGAGGAGTCCTCGGGCATGGGCCAGCGCGCCTATATGCTGTTCCGGCAGCGACCCATCCTCGGCACCGTCGCAGCCTTGGCGGGCGGCTGGATATTCCTGCGGAACCCGGCGCTCGCCACCATGGTGGCGGCGGCATTTACCGAAAAATCCCACGGCAACCGCCGGCGCCGCTGAGGCGGAACAGCGACGCGTTCGAAAGCACGCCAATCAGGGAAGGCCGTAGTCGATCAGACCACGGCCTTTTCCATTTGACCGGCCTCGTTCGGATCCGGCGCAGTGGCGGTCCGGCGGGTGTCCTGACGGCGCGGCAGTTTCCAGGTCTGGTCGGGCTCGAAACGGTCGCCGGTCCAGGCCATGGCTGTGACGGTGATGTGGTGAGCGTCCCAGTCGATCTGGTTGAAACTGGGCGGTGCGCCCCGTTCACGGTGGGACAGCGTCCCGCAGCCCACCGCGTACGAGCAATGGTCGCCCAAGCTGATCGGCAGGGCGAACGGGACATGGACGTGGCCGGTGGTGATCAGATCAACCCCGGCCTCGGCGAAGATCAGGGCGGCCGCGTCGCCGCGCTTCACCTCTCCGGTCATGGGAGTGCCGATCATCTCGACCAGAGGATGGTGGCAGGCGAGAACGCGCAGTGCCCCGACCGGCGCCTGACGCAGCGCCTCAGCCGCCTTGCGCGTTTGCTCAAGATCGATGACGCCCTTGGACCAATTGGTCCGCGCCTGCCAACCGCGCGCGGTGACGACGCCGCGCACCATCAGGTCAGGGCTCAGGAACTGGTGGTCGTGGGCCGGGTGGCCGGTGGCGTGTTCGAACGCCTTCCACGGGCTGAACACCCGTGCAAACAGGCTCCAGTACGGGACATCATGATTGCCGACGATGACGAAGCGCGGGTCAGGCATACTAGCGATCCAGCGGCCGGCCGCCTCAAATTCGTCAGGCAGGCCCTGCTGGGTGATGTCGCCGGTGATCAGGATCAGGTTGTGCGCCGTGGCATGGGCGTAGTCGATGGCGGCGGCGCAGGCATGCGTGTGCTCACAGCCGAAATGGATGTCCGAAAACTGCAGGATGCGTCCCACTAGACGCTTTCCCCGGGGGTCGGGGGATTGGGAGCCAAGGCCCGGAAGGCCGTTCGGATGAAGCGGACCTTGGCCTCGTGGCGCAGCAGGGCCGGCTCGCCGTCAATCACGGCCGGAATGCGCGACCGGGCGCGGACCGTCGCCTTCTGGATCGCCTTCGTGGTAACAGCCGGATCCTGGCGCCAATCGGTGAAGACCGCGTGAGCGGCCAGCCGAAACGCCTCGAGCGCGTCGGCAGGGTTCATTGCCGCGGCCTCGAGCCCGGTATGCTCGTCCATGGCCTTGGAGATCAGCGGACTGATCAGGACGAGCGCCTCGGCCCGGCGATCAGCGCGGCCATCGAGGGAAAAACGCAACCGTCCGGAGAAGGCGCGCTTGAGCGCTCGGCGGCCATAGGCCCAGGCCAGACCGAACTTGCCCTCGCGAACTGCCTCTCGGGCCGGAGCCCAAAGAGCCGGAGACCCCAGGATGGCGGCGCAGAAGAAGGCCTGACGGAACTCGCCGTCGGTGACCTCGCCCCCCGCAACACGCTGCGGCGCACCCTCCTCCAACGCCAGTTTGAGGGCGATCTTCCAGTCAGCGGTGCCGTAGAGCGCCTTGGGCAGCATGTTCATCGTTCCGCCCGGCAAGGGCGCGATCAGCGGCCCATCGGGCCCGGCGCGCGAGGCGATGGTGCCGGCGGTTCCATCCCCGGCCAATACGAACAGCGCGTCAGGGCAAGCGTCGAGCGCCTCCTGGACCTGGACGTCGAACTGGCCGCCGTCGAGCGCCACGATAGTGGTTTCGCAGGCGTATTCGGCCAGGATGGCGGCCGCCTCGTCCGCCGCATTCGCGCCGACGCCGCCGGACAGCGGATTAACGAGCATGATGACCCGCCCCAGCGCGACGTGCGGGGTCAAGACATGGGGTTCGGCGATCAGGGTCTCGGCCGGCGGCGCGATATCACTCGCCGGTGTTGCGGTATCAGTCATGCCGCCCGAACGTCCCGACCGGAACGATGTTCCGATCGGGAGCGCCCAAGCGTGACTATTGTCTCTTCATCTCGTCGGAAGCGGCGGCTGCCCCGGCCTGCGCGGCGTCACCGGCCTTTTCAGCGGCGGCTCCGGCGGCGGCGGCCGCCTCGTCCGCGACCTTGGGGGCCTCACCCTTTACCGTGGAGACGCCCTTGGTGATCCAGCCGTCCATTATGGCTCCACCTTCGGCAAGCGACTGCTCCTTGATGCCCAGTACGGCCGTCAAAACGCCGAACAGCGCCAGCAGGGTGACAATGATCCCCACCAGCGGATTGCCCGAGCGCCGTTTGGAGCGGGCCCATACCGGACTGTGCTCGCCCTCGTCCGCCATGCGAACCGGTTCAGAAAAACGCATACGAAACCCCCGTCTCAACCCAGAAAATCGAGGCCGCACCCTCCGCGCGACGCCGATCGAAGCCTAATACAGGCTTAACCTCTATCATAGCGCGGGAACCGCCACGCTTATCCAGCGTTCTCACCCGTGGGGCGAACCCGAGGGATGAAGGAAATATCCATGAACAAGGCAATCATCGCGATCGCCGGCGCCGGTCTTCTGGTCAGCGCCTGCGCGACAGACCAATACGGCAACCCCAACCAAACGGTCCGCCAGGGCGCTATCGGCGCCGGACTGGGAGCCGTCGCCGGCGCCATCATCGGCAACAACACCGGCAGCGGCAACGCCGGACGCGGCGCGGCCATCGGCGCCGTCGTCGGCGGCGCGGCTGGCGCAATCCGCGGATCCCAGGAGGACCGGGCCAACCAGCAGCGCTACCGCGACAGCCAGAACCGGTATTACTACTGCTACGACGGCCGTCAGACCGAGTGCTACTGGGAAAATGGCCAGCGTCGCCAGTAGGGCGCTGGTTGACTGAGCGTTCAGGGCGGTTCGTCGCGAGGCGGGCCGCCCTTTTCATGAGGGGTTGAACATGAAGCGGTTGATGGGGTTTGCAGGGCTCGCCGTCGCGGTTGGGCTGTCCGGGTGCGGGGTGACGCGGTTCATGGATCGAACCGCGGTGGTCACGGAGCCGTCCGCCTGCACAGCGAAGCGGTTCGAGGTCTATTTCGCGGACAGCGAGGCGCGGCTGACCGAGGCGGCGCGGCAGGCCATCGGCATGGCCGCGGCCCAGTTGCAAGGCTGCAACATCCGCAAGGTCCAGGTGCTGGGCCTGGCCGACGCACGCGGCGGGGCGACGGCGAACCAGAGCCTGTCCGAACGCCGGGCGGTGGCGGTGGCCGAGGCCCTGACCGCAGCCGGCTGGCCCGCGCCGGTCTTTGAGGTGGAGGCGGCGGGCGAGGCCGGCGCCGCGGACGCCACCGGTGTGCGCGAGCCGATGCGGCGGCGCACCGAGGTGTTGATCGACGCCATCCCGCGCTGAACCTCTGCGGGCGCGACACCGGGCCGCTCCACGCGGGCGGTGACGGAGGGTGGTCCGGACGGCTAGGGTCGCCGCGACCATCTCCGGAGGCCGTGTGAACCTTTTCGTTCGAGTGTTGATCTGGCTGGCCCCGGTTCTGTCGGCGCTGTGCCTGTGGCCCGCCCAGGCCGCGGGCCAGACGAGCCCCGCAGGACCACAGCGCACCGAGCGGATCGAGGCGGAGCTGGTTCCGATGTCAGCGTGGGCCACGCCGGGGTCGACGGCCGTGGTGGCCGTCAAACAAACCATCCAGCCGGACTGGCACACATATTGGCGCAATCCGGGCGATTCGGGCGGAGCCACGACACTGACCTGGACCCTGCCGCAGGGCGTCCGGGCCGGCGACATCGTCTGGCCGGTTCCCGAGCGGCAGCGGATCGCAGGCCTGATGAACTACGGTTATTCCGGCGTCGTCTATCTGCCGGTGCCGGTCGAAATCCCGGCCTCGGCGCGGTCGGGGACCACCCTGACACTCGCGGTCAAGGCGTTGTTCCTCGTGTGCAGCGCCGAGATGTGCGTGCCGGACGAGCTGACCCTGCGACTGGACCTGCCGGTCCGAGAGGGCGCGGCCCCACTGGACCCCCGCCACGGCGCCGCCATTACGGCGGTGCTGGAAAGCGCGCCACGGCCCGCCGGACTTGAGGCGCGGATGGCGCTCGATAACGGCGTGCTGGTTCTCAGCGCCGCCGGCGGACCGCTGGCCGGGCGTGATCCGGGAGCGAGCTATTTCTTCCCCTTCGAAGGCGGAATCATCGACCACCCCGCCGCCCAGACCGGCGTCTGGGGACCGCAGGGGCTGACGCTGCGACTTCTGCCCGGCGGCGAGACGCGGGCGGCGGGCCTGTCTGGTCCCATCGAGGGCGTGCTGGTCACCGCCCACGGCGCCTGGGAAATCAAGGCTGAGCAGGGCGCCGCACCGGCCGGGACCAGCGGATCGGGCGAACTGGCCGCCGCGGCGGACGGCGCCAGCGCGGAACCGGCCGTCGGAGCCGGAGCTGGAACGAGTCTGGCCGTCTTCGCCCAGGCCGTGCTGTTTGCCGTCCTCGGCGGGCTGATCCTCAACCTGATGCCCTGCGTCTTCCCGATCCTGGCGATGAAGGCGGCGTCGCTGGCCGCATCGGCCCATGACGTCCGTCACGCCCGGCGCGATGGTCTGGCCTTTCTGGCGGGCGTAATGACCACGTTCGTGCTGCTGGCCGGAGTCCTGTTGGTGCTGCGCGCGGCGGGCGAGGCGGTGGGTTGGGGCTTCCAGCTCCAGTCGCCGCCGGTGATGGCCGGTCTGGCCCTGCTGATGCTGGCCGTAGCGCTGAACCTGTCGGGCGTCTTCCATGTCGGGGCCGGGCTGCAGGGCGTCGGGTCGGGACCGTTGGCGCGCCTGCCCGGCGGTCTCGGAGCCTTCTTCACCGGGTCGTTGGCGGTGATCGTGGCGGCGCCCTGCACCGCGCCCTTCATGGCCTTCGCCTTGGGGGCGGCGCTGGTCATGCCGTGGCCGATGGCTCTGGTGGTGTTCCTGGGGCTGGGGCTCGGGCTCGCCCTGCCCTTCGTCGCAGTCAGCCTGACGCCCGGTCTGCTGGCGAGATTGCCCCGGCCCGGACCGTGGATGGAGCGTCTGAAGGGACTGCTGGCCTTTCCCATGTATGCGACGGCCCTGTGGCTGGCCTGGGTGTTCGGCCGCCAGACCAGTCCGGAGGCGCTGGGCCTGCTGTTCATCGCGGGCCTGCTGCTGGCGCTCGGCGTCTGGCTGGTCGGCTGCGGCCAGGCCGAGCGCGGCTTCGGGCGGCGGGGTGTGTTTCATCTGACCGCTGGCGTGGCCGCCCTGCTGCTGGCAGGCGCGGCCCTGATTCTGGCGGCGCGGCTTCCGGTCCCCGCAGCCGGCCCGGCGGCGTCCGTGCAGGGCGCGGGGCCAGTGAGTGCGCCGTGGTCTCCGGCGGCTGTCAAGGCGGCGCTGGCCGAGGGACGGCCGGTGCTGGTCAATTTCACCGCCGACTGGTGCGTGACCTGCAAGATCAATGAGCGGACGTCGCTGACCTCGGCGGGTGTGAAGGCTGCCATGGAGCGGACCCACGCTGTCTATCTGGTCGGGGACTGGACCCGGCGCGACGACGCCATAACCGCCGAGTTGCAGCGTCACGGGCGGTCGGGCGTTCCGCTGTACCTGCTGTATTCGCCCGGCTCAGCGGAGCCGCGCATCCTGCCCCAGCTTCTGACCGAGGGAGTGGTAGTCGAGGCGTTGATGAAACCCTCTCCCGTCGGGAGAGGGCTTGAGCGCCCAGGAGCGTAGCGATTGGTTGCGCGAAAGGGCGTGGGTCGGGTTGCGGCAGTCGGCGTAAGCCGTGTCGCTGTCCGGAGCGGCGGCTTGCGCCGAAGGACAGAGCCGACCCACATCCGGCGCTGCGCGCCACCCCTCGGCTGATCGCATGCGATCAGCCTTGAGCGCCTCGCCGGAGGATGACGATGGCAAAAGAGGGCGAACCTTGGCATGAGCGCGCCATGACCGAGATCGCCGTCCTGACACCCGATGCCGCCGACCCCTCCTATGCCGGCCAATGGCCCGGTGTGCTGGAACGGCTGGGCGAGGCCTTGGCGACCGGCGGGCTGACGGCGGTTCCGACGCCGTGGACGGACCACATCGCAAGCGCCGACGGCCTGACAAGGTTTCCGCTGGTGCTGCCGCTGATCGCCTGGGGCTATCACCGCGACCATGACCGCTGGATGCAGGCCTGTGCGACCTGGGGGGCCGCGGGCGTGCGGATGCTGAACCCGCCGTCGGTGCTGGGCTGGAATTCGGACAAGAGCTACCTCGGGCGGCTGGCTGATCAGGGCGTGGCCATCCCCGACACCCTCTGGATCGACGCCCCGACGCAAGGCGACGCGGACGCCGCCTTTGACCGGTTCGGCGTCGAGCAGATCGTAGTCAAGCCGCGCGTCTCGGGCGGGGCTTACAAGACGCTGCGGCTGGCGCGGGGCGAGCGGATGGACGGGGCGCCCGAGGGGCCGGCGATGATCCAGCCCTATCTGCCGACCATAGAGACCGAGGGCGAGACCTCGTTGCTGTTTTTCGGCGGCAAGCTGAGCCACGTCGTCGGGAAGCGGCCTGTCCCGGGCGAGTTCCGGGTCCAGGTCCAGTACGGCGGCGGCTATGTCGCCCTGCCCGAGCCCCCGGCGGGGGCGCTGGCGCTCGCCGAGAAGACGCTGGCGGCGATCGACGAGGACCTGCTCTACGCCCGCATCGACATGGCGCGCGACGCCGCGGGGAACTGGCTGTTGATGGAGGCCGAACTGATCGAGCCGGACTTCTATCTGGCCTCGGCGCCGGAGGGCGGGAAACGGTTCGCGGCGGCGGTCAGGGCGCGGCTCTGATCCCTCTCCCGAGGGGAGAGGGGTTGAGCGCACGAGAGCGCAGCGATCGTCCTTGCGCGAAAGGGTGAGGGCGTCCGGCACCAGGGACGTCAGGCTCCGTAACCCCTCATCCTCCCGCTCGGCTGCGCCGAGCGGGCCCCTCCTTCTCCCGATGGGAGAAGGAAACCTACGTCGCCTCCCCCAACGCTGCCAGCCCCGCCCGGCTCGGGCACAGGTCGCTGATCACGCAGGCGCTGCATTTCGGTTTCCGAGCGGTGCAGGTGTAGCGGCCGTGCAGGATCAGCCAGTGGTGGGCCTTGGGCAACCATTGCCCGGGCACGACGCGGAACAGCTGGGCCTCGACCTTGTCGGGGGTGGCGGCATTGGCCAGACCCAGCCGGTGCGAGACGCGGAAGACGTGGGTGTCGACGGCGATGGCGGCCTCGATGCCCAGTTCGTTCAGCACCACGCTGGCGGTCTTGCGGCCGACGCCGGGCAGGGCCTGCAAGTCGGCGCGGTTCAAAGGCACCTCGCCACCGTGCTGTTCCAGCACGATGCGGCTGAGGGCGATGACGTTCCTCGCCTTGCCGCGATACAGGCCGATCGAGGCGATGTACGGGACCAGCCCCGCCTCCCCCAACGCCAGCATCTTCTCCGGGGTGTCGGCGACGGCGAACAGCTTGTCCGTGGCCTTGTTGACCGCAACGTCGGTGGCCTGGGCCGAAAGGGCGACGGCGACCACCAGCGTATAGGGGCTGGAGAAGTTCAGCTCGGTCTTCGGCTCGGGCATGGTCCGGGCCAGCCGCTCGAAGATCGCCTCGACCCGGTCCTCGTCCGGCGGCCAGCCGAGCACGGGGACCATCGCCCCGGTCATGACGGCGGGGCGTTTCGGCGGGGGTTTGGGACGGGCCCGGGGCGGCTTCATGGCGATCGGTTAGCAGACCCCCGCGCCCGGCGGGAGAGGCGCTAGTCCGTCCAGCGGTCGGGAATGAACAGGGCCCCCGCGCCGATCACCATGCCGGCCAGCCCGACCGCCAGCGGCAGGTCGAACAGGATGGCGCAGCTCAGGATCAGCAGACTGGCGGGTTGGGCGAAACGGGCGGCGAGGCGCTTCATCGAGGATCTCCGGTCAGCTTGGCCGTATTCGATGCCCCGGCGCCGCTGCGGTCAAGCACGTTCGGAAACAGGATGTGTAGAGCGCTCACCCTCAGGGCGGTTGATTTCTGGACAGAACTGTCCATTTATGCGGCCGTCCTCCCCGACATGCCGCCCGAGTTCGTCATGACCCTGTCTCCCGCCAACAAGAAGCGCCTCCCCCTGATCGTCGCCGCCGTCACGGCTTTGGCCCTGATCATCGGCGGCTTCGTCTGGTGGCAGGGCAAGCAGCGCTGGGAGGCCACCGACAACGCCTTCGTCGCCGCCGACACCACGGGAGTCAGCCCCCAGATCGACGGCTATGTCGTCGAGGTGTTGGTGGCCGACAACCAGCGGGTGGCGCCGGGCCAGATCCTGATCCGGCTGGACGACGCCGACGCCCGCGCCGCCCTGGCCCAGGCCGAGGCCAATCTCGCCGCCGTGATCGCCGCCGTCGGCAATGTCGATGCCCGCGCCGCCCAGGAACAGGCCATGATCGCCTCGCGCGCCGCCGGCGTCGCCCAGGCCCATGCCCAGGCCGAACTGGCCGCCCAGCAGGTCGACCGCTATGGCAAACTGGCCGAACAGGGCTGGGTGTCGCAGCAGCGGATCCAGACCGAACAGGCCGGGGCCCGCACCGCCCAGGCCTCGGTCGCCGAGGCGGAAGCCGCCCTGGTCGCCGAGCAGCGCACCGCCGGGGTGCTGGGCTCGAGCCGCAGCCAGAGCCTGGCCGCCGTCGACCTCGCCCGCGCCCAGGTCGAACAGGCCCGTATCGCGCTGGACCGCACGGTCATCCGCGCACCCGTCGGCGGCGTGGTCGGGGCCCGCGGCGTCCGCGTGGGACAATATGTGCGGCCGGGCGGGCAGATTCTGTCGATCGTGCCGCTGGGCGACGCCTATGTGGTCGCCAACTTCAAGGAGACCCAGCTGGACCGTCTGCGTCTCGGCCAGACAGTGGAGATCAGCGCGGACGCCTTCCCCGGCGAGCGGCTGGTCGGCCATATCGACAGCTTCGCCCCCGCCACGGGCTCGGAATTCGCCCTGATCCCGGTCGAGAATGCGACCGGCAATTTCACCCGCATCACCCAGCGCGTGCCCGTGCGCATCCGCGTCGATGCGGCGGGCGCCGCCGCCCTGCGACCCGGCCTGTCGGTCGAGGTCAAGGTCGATCTGAAGAGCCGCGGCGGGCTGAATTTCGCCGAGGCCGCCATCGGTCCGGTGGTCGCCGCCGTCGCGCCAAGGGGCGCCGCGAGGCGGTGAAGCCGGTGGTTTCCGCCCCCGCCCCGGCGCCCGCCGTCAACTGGACCTTTCTGCTGCTCGGCTTCGCCGGGATGGTGATCGGCCAGTTCATGGCCATCCTCGACATCCAGATCGTGGCCTCGTCCCTGCCCCAGATCCAGGCCGGGGTCGGCGCCTCGGCCGACGAGATCAGCTGGATCCAGACCGCCTATCTGATTCCCGAGGTCGTGATGATCCCTTTGTCAGGCTATCTGTCGCGGTTGTGGGGGACGCAGAAGGTCTTCCTCGTCTCCTGCGCCGGCTTCCTGGTCATGAGCGTGGCCACCGGCATGTCGTCGTCGATCGAGGCGATGATCTTCTTCCGGGCGCTGCAGGGTTTCGTCGGCGGGGCCATGATCCCGACCGTCTTCGCCGTCGCCTTCACCGCCTTCCCCCCGGACAAGCGGGTCACGGCCAGTATCGTCATGGGCCTGATCGTCACCCTGGCCCCGACCGTCGGCCCGACCCTGGGCGGACATCTGACGGAATGGCTCAGCTGGCGCTGGCTGTTCTTCATCAACGTCATCCCCGGTATGCTGGTTCTGTTCCTGGTCGGCCGCTATGCCAATTTCGACAAGGGCGACCCGTCGCTGGCGAGGGGGTTCGACTGGTTGGGTCTCGGCCTGATGGCGACCTTCCTGATGAGCCTGCAATTCGTGCTCGAGGAGGGATCCAAGAACGACTGGTTCGCCGACGACATGATCCTGCTGCTGGCGGTCGTCGCCGGCATCACCGGTCCGACCTTCATCTGGCGCTCGCTGACCTATCGCAATCCGATCGTCGAGCTGCGCGCCTTTACCAACCGCAACTTCCTCGTCGGGGTTGTGATGACCTTCACCGTCGGGGCGGCCCTGTTCGGCGGCACCTTCCTGCTGCCGCTGTTCCTCGGCCGGGTGCGTCACTATTCGGCCTCCGAGGTCGGGACGACCATGGTAGTCTCGGGCCTGGCCATGTTCCTGACCGCCCCCTTCGCCGGGCGGCTGGTGCGCAAGGTCGACCTGCGGCTGCTGATGTTCGGCGGCTTCATGCTGTGCGCCTGGGGCATGTGGGATGCGCGGCAGGTGACCGAGGACTGGGGCTTCTGGGAGTTCGCCAGCGTGCAGGCGGTGCGCGGCTGCGGCGTCATGCTGGCCATGATCGCGGCCCAGCAGGTGACCATGTCGACCCTGCCGCCCGAGATGGTCAAGAACGCCTCGGGCCTGGTCAATCTGAGCCGCAACGTCGGCGGCGCCTTCGGCCTGGCCATCCTCAACACCTCCCTGACCCGGAACACCGCCCTGCACATGAGCGAGCTGACCCAGCACATTCCGGTAACCGACGCCCGCCTGCTGGCCATGCTGGCCGGGATGCAGGAGCGGTTCGCGGGCTCGATCGACCCGGCCGGCGCGGCGATGAAGGCGGTCTACGGGATGCTGCACCAACAGGCGACAACCCTGGCCTTCGGGGACGCCTTCGCCATGCTGGCCATCGCCTGCGCCTTCGCCGCCTGCGTCACCCTGCTGTCGCGCCCCGTGAAGACCCCGCCCGGCGCCTCGCCGGTGGAGGCGCACTGATGTCGCGCGCGGCCGGACAGGTCGATGAGACCAAGACCGAGGCCATTCTCGACGCGGCGCTCGCGCTGTTCGGGGAAAAGGGCGCCCTGGCCTCGATGGAGGCCATCGCGCGCCGCGCCGGGGTGTCGCGTCAGACCCTCTACAACCGCTTTCCCAGCAAGCTGGAGATCGGCCGCGCCCTCGCGTCCCGCCGCTCCGACGCCATCAGCGCGCCGCTGCGCGCCGGCGGCGATCCCGAAACCGTGCTGACCGCCCTCGCCGCCGGCCTGCTGGACAAGCTCTGCCGTGTCGAAGCGGGGGCGGCGTTGCGCGGCGTGGCCCTGATGTCGCCCGAGATGCCGGACCTGGCCGACGCCATCTACCAGGCCGGGCCGGCGGAAGGCCTGCGCCGCCTCGCCGCCTGGCTGGCTGAACAGGACCGGCTGGGCCTGTTATCGATTCCCGACCCGATGGCGGCGGCCGAGATGTTTTCGGGCATGGTGCTGGGCCACGGCCATCTGCGCGGTGTGCTGGGCGTGGCCCAGCCCTCGTTCGACCTCGACCAGCGCGCCGCCGAGGCCGCCCGTCGTTTCCTGCGGGCGTTCGCCCGATAGACCCCGGCGCCCCGGTGACGGTTGGCCTCGCGCGCCAATCGGCCTAGACCCCCCGCAATTCGCTGCGGAGTCCCACAATGCTGATCCATCTGTCGTCCTGGCCCGAGATCGACGCCCGGCTGAAAACCACGAAGACCGTGGTCGTGCCGATCGGCTCCAACGAACAGCACGGCCCGACCGGCCTGCTGGGCACCGACTGGATGTGCCCCGAGATCATCGCCCATGCCGCCGAGAAGCAGGACGGGAGCCTGATCGTGGCGCCGACCTTCAACATCGGCATGGCCCAGCATCATCTCGCCTTTGCCGGCACCATCTCGCTGCGGCCCTCGACCTTCATGGCCGCCATCATCGACTGGGTGTCGTCGCTGAGCCGGCACGGGTTCGAGCGGATCTATTTCCTCAACGGCCACGGCGGCAATGTCGCCACCATCGAGGCGACCTTCGCCGAGATGTATGCGGAGTGGAGCTTCGTCGAGGAGTCTCCGCCGTTCGTGCTCAAGCTGAAGAACTGGTGGGACCTGCCGGGGGTCAACAGTCTGTGCAGCCGCATCTTCCCGACCGGCCACGGCATGCACGCCACCCCGTCCGAGATCGCGGTGACCCAGGCGGCCTGGCCGGACCACATCAAGACGGCGCCCTACAGCCCCCGGATCGCCCCGAACGGCCCGATCCGCGACGCTCTGGACTATCGCGCGCGCTTCCCGGACGGGCGGATCGGCTCGGACCCGGCCCAGGCCAGCCCCGAGCATGGCCGGACCATCATCAATGCGGCGGTTCCCGCCCTGTTGAAGGATGTCGCCGACTTCGCCAACGAAGTCTTGCCCGCGACGTGATTGGAGCCCAAGGCATCGGCCATGACCCAGTTCGACAAAGCCATCAAGACCGGCCGCCGCCTGACCCGCGACGGCGCGAGGGCGGCCAGTACGGCCCTGTCGGGGGGCGAGATGATGCAGGCGGCGGGCGACGTCATCAACGCCCGGCTGGAGATCATGGCCGCGGGCATGGTCGATCCGCGCAAGGCTGACCTGCAGGAAATCTCGCTGATGAGCTCGGAGAAGGTGGAGGCGCTGTCGGCTTCGGCCTCGGCCATGGCGAAGACGTTCGGCGACATCGGTGGTCGGGTCGGCTCCGGCGTCATGACCGAGGCGGGTCTGGCGTCCAGGGCCGCGACATCGATCGCCACCGCCGCGACCCCCGCCGCCGCGATGCAGGCGCAGTACAGTTACGCCGTCGGCTGGTGGAGCCGCGCGACGGCGCAGATGCTGACCCTGAACAGCGCCATGCTGAAGGGCCAGGCCGACGCCATGCGCCCGATCCACAAGACCGCCGTCGCCAATGCGAAGCGGCTGAAAAAGTAGTTCTCCCTCCCCGAAGTGGGGAGGGATGTCGGCGCGAAGCGGCGACAGGGTGGGGTGCGTCTGGACAATTCCCACCCGGTCGCTGCGCTTTCTCCCTCCCCACTTCGGGGGAGGGAGAAAGCGAAACCTTATCTGAACGGCGGCTCGTCGAAGGCCCTCAGCTTGCGGGAGTGCAGGCGCGAGCCCTCGGCGCGCAGCAGGTCGATGGCGTGGATGCCGATCTGCAGGTGTTCCGAGATCGATCCTTCATAGAAGCGGTTGGCCTGCCCCGGCAATTTGATCTCGCCATGCAGCGGCTTGTCAGAGACGCACAGCAGGGTCCCGTAGGGCACGCGGAAGCGATAGCCCTGGGCCGCAATCGTCGCGGATTCCATGTCAATGGCCACGGCCCGGCTCTGGTTGAACCTCAGCGCCGATTTGGAATAGCGCAGCTCCCAATTGCGGTCGTCCGTGGTCACCACCGTGCCGGTGCGCAGGCGCCGTTTGACCTCCTCGCCCGGCGCGCCGGAAACGATCTTGGCGGCGTCATAGAGGGCGCGCTGGACCTCGGCGATGCTGGGGATAGGAATGTCCGGCGGCAGGACCGCATCGAGCACATGGTCGTCGCGCAGATAGGCGTGGGCCAGGACATAGTCGCCGATCGTCTGGCTGGGCCGCAGACCGCCGCAATGGCCGATCATCATCCAGACGTGAGGCCGGGTGACGGCGAGGTGGTCGCAGATGGTCTTGGCGTTGGACGGCCCGACACCGATATTGACGAGGGTGATGCCGTTGGAGCCCGGCGCCGTCAGGTGATAGGCCGGCATCTGGTGCTTCTTCCAGGCCGCGTCCATGACCGCCGTCTCCGGGCTGGGCGTGTCACGGGTGATGACGATGCCGCCGGCGCAGACCAGCTTGTCATAGATGCTGTTCGGATCCTGCAGCTGGGCGCAGGCCCAGCGCACGAATTCGTCGACGTAGCGATTGTAATTCGTGAACAAAATATAGGACTGCACATCCTCCACCGGCGTGCCGGTATAGTGCCGCAGCCGGGCCAGCGAGAAATCGGTGCGCAGGCCGTCGAACTGGGCCAGCGGAAAGGCCTTTGTCAGGTCGAACATGCCGTCGGAGATTTCGTCGCCGATATGGGCCAGGTCCGTGGTCGGGAAATGGCGGGCGACCGCGGCGGTCTGGCTGCGGTCGAGCGCCACGTCCGACCCGTCCATCACATAGGGGAAAGGAATCTCCTGCTCAGACGGGCCGACATCGAAGGTGGCGCCGTAGTCGGCTTCCAGCAGGCCCAGCTGTTCCGTCAGATAGGGGCGGAACAGGTCGGGGCGGGTGATGGTGGTCGAATAGACGCCGGGCCGCGACAGGCGGGCGTAGGCGCGAGTGGCGAGGTTCAGGGGCCGTTCGCCGAACCAGCTGACCCTGAGTTCCGGATAGGAGAACAGGCCCTTGGCCCGCGCTACGGGATCGGCGCGTTCGCCGGTCCGCAGGAATGTCCCCACCGCGGTGCGCAGGTTGGAGACGGATTGGCTGTAGAGGTCTTCGAGGCGGTCCAATGCCGCCTGGGTTGTCATTGTTTCTGTCATGACCTCGTCTAGCGGAAGATCGTGACCTTGGCGAGACGGCCACGCTTCAGGTTCAGGACGCCAGCCGCTCCGCCGACCGGAGAACCAGACGGTCGTCCTCGATTGCGAAGAACAGGCGCGCTTCTCCGCCGGTCGGGCAGCATTCGCCGTCCGCGTCGCGCCACAAGGAGGTCAGGGCGGTGATGGTTTCGTCGCCATAGGTGAAGCTGACGCCTTTCCGGACGCCCAGTCCGGGCGGTAGGTGGCGCGTCAGCGTGTCTCGCCAACTCTCATTATCGAGCTTTACCAGCGGGGAGGCGCCGTCCGGCGTCAATCGGTAGAGAGCGTCAGCATTGAAGTTCCCTGTGCCCCGCATGCGCCCGGCTATGGCCAGATGGGCTGTCTGGTCGACCCGGACCAGGCTCGGGGCCTCGTAGAAATAGCCGTCTGCGCCTGAGGCGACGCTTCTCAAATCCCCGGCGCCGTCCTTGATGATGAAGACATAGGCCGCGCCTGAAAGGTCGCTCGACGTCTCCCCCGACTGAATCTGCCAATAGAGGACGCGGCCGGCGACATTGAAGTAACCGCCTTCCGTGGTGGTGCAGCCCTTTACCCCGATATTTACGCAGGCTTCGGCCAGCCTTGCGACAGCGTGGGTCGCGGGCGCCTCCGGAGCCGGGCCGGACTGCGGCGCGCAGCCAGCCCCCAGGACCGCGAGGGCCACGGGCACGAACAACGATCGGGCTGTCAGCATAGCGGGATCCGGCCTCCGCATGGGGGGTTGCGCCAACAGGCCGCCTGTCCAGCACCCTTCTGCCATCAGCCCAGTTCGCGGTGGAGGAAGGCGCTCGCATCGTCCAGCACCGGCGCCTTCTTCCGGAACAGGGGCGAGAAGGTCGAGATCAGGTCGGCGTGGTTCAGACCGGGGTAGAGTTTGAATTCGCAGCGGCCGCCGACCGCCCGCATCCGCGCGCACAGGATGGTGGTGTCCTCGGCATGGACGATGACGTCGGCGGTCCCGTGCCCCAGCCAGAGGGGTGGGGCGTCGGCGCGGGCGAAGGTCACCGGCTGGGTCAGGGTCGGGTCCGGCGCCCGCCCGAAGGCGTTGATCGAGGCCGGGACGTCATAGGGCAGGAAGTCATAGGGGCCGGCCAGACCCACGGCCGCCTTGATCAGGCCGGGCGCGCCGACAGCGGCCATATAGCGCCGGTCCAACGTAATCATCAGGGCCAGGTGGGCTCCCGCCGACTGGCCGATCACCCCCAGCCGCGCCGGGTCGCCGCCATACTCAGCGGCGATCTCGCCGACCTTGGCCGTGGCCAGGGCCGCGTCCTCGATGAAGGCCGGGAAATGCACCTGGGGGACCAGCCGGTAGTCCGGCAGGGCGACGACGAAGCCGCGCGCCGCCAAGGCCTGCGCCGCCCAGGCGTAATGGGTCTTGTCGCCGCTATCCCAGCCCCCGCCGTAGAACAGGACCAGCACCGGCCATGGCTGCTCCCGCTGCGCAGTGGGGACGAAGACGTCGAACGTCTGGCGCGGATCCTCGCCATAGGGGATGTCGCGGGCGGCACGGCGCACCCCGCCGTCACGCGGCCCGAAGGTATTGAGCAGGCCCAGGGGCGAACAGGCTGCGGCGAGCAGTCCGAGCGCGGGGGCGAAAAGGCCTCTTCGGGTCATGCGGTCCTGGAGTGCGAATACGGCGACAGACCCAAGATACGCACGGAACCCGCGTTCGGCTCAACCTATCGTGCTGACGAGATCAAGGCGCCGCAGTTGGCGTCTTTGGCCAGACCCGGATCTACGAAAGGCAGCAGGGCCGCCAGCGGATTGATCAGGGCGCCCAGCGCCGCGCCGATGCCGATCTGCCCCGCGATCGCGCCGGCCTCTACGCCGACTTTCGGGGCGGTCAGGGACCCGACGACAGTGATCGGCGACCAGAGACGGATCAGGCGAGGCTGTTTGGTCTCGCCATCAATCCGCAGGTTCATGGTCTCGGCGCCGAGGTCAATGGTCCCGGTCCCCTTGGCCAGCACCGGGGTCGTGTCGATCACAAAGGTTCGAACCGTTGCAGTCCCACGACGCACCGTGAAGTCGGCGACGGCGCAGCGGATTTCCGAGGAGCCTGTATCGCCCGACAGCAGCTTGCCCAGGCCGGCGGTGACATTGATGCCGAGCAGTTCAGCGAAGGCTGAACGCATCCGCCCCTGCGGCACCACAAGGCTGATCGTGCCGCTGGAATTGGCGGCGAAATCATGCACCGAGGCGCCCGGTCCTTCGAGCTTCGCGCGGCCGAGAGCGGCTCCGGTCACCGTCGGGGCTCCGTCGCGGGCGGGCACGATGGATTCCAGCGGATAGCCCCTGAGCCGGAAGTCCGCCGTGGTGTAGGGCGTGGCCCGGTTGGCGTTGATCCGCGCGGTCCCGTTCAGCGAGCCGCGGTTGAAGTCGAAGGACACCGGGTCGAGCTTGAGGATGCCGTCCTTCAGGTCGGCGCCGAGATGGACCTGACGGATGTCGAGCTCGTTGCGCTTCACCCTCGCCGCCCGGTAGCGCAGCGTGCCGTCCATGACCCGCAGCCGTTCGACATTCAGCGGGGCGGTCGGCAGCAGTTTCGCGCCGGCCCCCGAACTCGCCACCGTGTCCCCGCTCGCCGTGACGGTGGGCCTGGCGCCGAGGACGGTGGCCAGGTCATCGATATCGAGCAGACGCGAGCGCAGATCCGCCTCGACCCGACGGCGGTCGCCGACCTTGTCGACCTTCAGATCGCCGGACAGGTCCGATGTGCCGACCCGACCCGAGAAATCGTTGAAGGTGAACAGGGTGTCATCCCGCTTCAGCGTGCCCCTCAGCCGATAGGGGGGAGTGTTGGGGGTGGTGATCCCGGTCAGAAGATACAGGTCAGCCAGATCGCGGCCCTGCAGGCTGAGCGTCGCGGTGAACTGGCCGAGGTCGAAGGGCCGGGTGATCGAGCCGTCAGCGATCAGGGTCGAGCCGACACCCGACAGTTCGGCCTTGAAGGCGTAGGGCCGGTCGCGCCGAATGTTGATGAAGGGCCCGCCGCGGACTTCCAGCCGCAAGGGGGTTCCATTCATCGTGCCTTGGCCCTCGAGGTGGAAACCGGCGCCCCCGTCCGAGCCTTCCCGCGCGCTGATGGTGGCTTCCAGATTGATGTCGCGCTTCTGGTTGGACAACGACAGCCGCCCGTCGCGGATGATCAACCGGTTGATCGGCGGCAGCTTCAGGGCGTCGTCAGTCTCGGGTTTGTCCGGATCCAGCAACCAACTCTTGCGACCGTCCGCCAGTGAAATGAGCACCACCTCCGGCCGGGTGATCTGCACGATCGGCATCTCGAGCCGGCCCGCAAGCAACGGGCCAAGCCGGACGGAGACCTGGGCGTCCGCGATCTTCAACGTGTCACGCTCCAGCGCCCAGTCCGGACCGCCGATGCGTAGTCCCCGCACCTGCGCCGAGGGCGTCCAACTGAACAGATTCACGTCGAGGTCGCCGTTGAGCTCGATCTCGCGGTCATATTTCGCCGAGGCCCAGTTCCCGATCGGGCCGCGCAGCCAGTTCCACTGGAACAGGGCGAGGAAGAGCACGAACAGCGCCAGAAGCAGGAACGTCCCCCCGGCGGCGATCGCCTCGGGCCGCCCCGGACGGCGCAAGCCGCCATAGACCGGATCGTTGGCGACGACCCAGTCCCGCCGCTCGCGCGCCCAGGCGCCCCGCCCCCGCGCCCAGGCTCCGGCCGGAACCAGGGCCCGGTCGCGCACGACCAGCCAGTTCGGATTGTCTTTCAGAGGGTTGGGCAAGCCGGGACTCCGTCGAACCCCTGACAACGCGCGAAAGTGACCGTCGGCGCCATCGGCCACAACGGGAAGGGCGCGCCCGTGCAGGACGCGCCCCCTGTCGTTCGCCTTTCGGCCGGCGCTACTCGGCCGGGTTCAGATATTTGTCCAGCCAGCCGAACACTTCGGTGTGCCACTGGCGGCTGTTGGCGGGTTTGAGCACCCAGTGGTTCTCATTGGGGAAGACCACCAGACGGCTGTCGATGCCGCGCCGCTGCAGGGCGGTGAAGGTCGACAGGCCCTGGGCCGTCGGGATGCGGTAGTCAAGCTCGCCCTGGACGACCAGCATCGGATCGCGCCAGTTCTGCACATGGTTGGCCGGGTTGAAGGCCTGGTAGCCGCGCGGGTTGTCCCAGGGCGTGCCGCCGTACTCCCACTCGGTGAACCACAACTCCTCGGTGGCGTAGCCCATGCCGAAGGTGTCGAAGACGCCGTCGTGATTGACCAGGCATTTGAACTCGCCGGGCCAGTTGCCGGCGATCCAGTTGATCATATAGCCGCCGTAGGAGGCGCCGAGGGCGCAAGCATTGTCGCCGTCGAGGAAGGGATAGCGTTCCTGGGCGAAGGCCCAGCCCTTCTGCAGGTCTTCCAGCGGCCGGTCGCCCCAGTGCTGGCTGATCGAGTCGGTGAAGGCCTGACCGTAGCCGGTCGAGCCATGGAAATCGATCATCACCACCGCATAGCCGGCGCCGGCATAGGTCGAGGGGTTCCAGCGGTAGGACCAGCTGTTGCCGAACGACCCCTGGGGTCCGCCGTGGATCAGGAAGGCGACCGGATACTGCCGGCCCTCAACATAGCCGGCGGGCTTGATGACATATCCGTGCACCGTCTCGCCGTTCCAGCCGGGGAAGCTGAACTGCTCCGGCTCGCCGAAGGTCTCGGCGTCCAGCGACGGATTCACATCGGTGATCCGGCGCGGCATCTCGCGGCCGCGGAAGGTCTTCACGAACAGCTCACTGGGCCGGGTCAGGGTGTCCTGGGCGAAGACGAAGCCCGAGGGCGTCTGCTGGAAGGCCGAGACGTGACCTTGGCCGGTGATCGGCACGACCGAGCCGCTGGTCACGTCGATGACGAACAGCCGGGTCTGACCGACGTCGCCGGCGATGGTGTAGAGCGTCCGTCCGTCGCGCGACCATTGCAGGGTGTCGGCGGACCGGTCCCAGTTGGCCGCGATCTGGCGGGTCTGGCCGGTCGTCATGTCGCGCAGGAAGATGGCGTATTTATCGGCCTCGAAGCCCGGTCGGGCCATGGCGCGCCAGGCCATCGTGCGGCCGTCGGGCGAGAAGACCGGGCCGGTGTCCCAGGCGTCATTGTCGTCGGTCAGGTTTTCGAAGGTCCCATCGCCGCTCAGGCCGTTGGTGCGCCAGAGGTCGAAATTGGTGCTCCATGGCTCGGACTGGCCGGCCAGCCGGGCCGAGAAGACAATCGACTGACCGTCGGGTGCGAAGGTGTATTCGCTCTCGTCGCCGAAGGGCTTGGAGGGGGTATCGCCGTCGAAGCCGCGGGTGACCCATACCGCCTCGCCCGAACCGTCGGTGTTGACCACGAACAGATGGTTCTGGGTCCCGTCATTCCAGGTGTCCCAGTGACGTACGAACATCCGGTCATAGACTTGGCCCGTCGCAGGATCGTCGGCGACCGCCTTGGCCCGGTCGACCGAACAGGCCAGGTCGGCGCAGTCAGGGAAGACCGCCAGCGACACGGCGACCTTGTCCGCCTGCGGGCTCAGCCGGTAGGCGTTGACGTCGACGGGCAGGTTCGTGACCTGGACCGGCCCTGTGCCGTCGGCCTCGGCGCGCCAGACCTGGCTTGTGCCGGAGCGGCCCGAGAGGAAATACAGCTTGCCGTCCGCGCCCCAGCGGGCGGTGTTCGCGCCGCCCTCGTTGATGGCCAGCCGCTGCGGCTCGCCCGGTGCGTTCAGGTCCATCATGAACAGGGCGCTCGAGCGGCGGTTGGCGTCGACGTCGGTGGCGGTCACCGAATAGACGACCCGGCGTCCGTCCGGGGAGACCTGGGGATCGCCGAGCCGGTTCAGGGCGATCATGTCCTGCCAGCTGAAGGTGTTCAGATCCTGGGCGGCCACTGCGGGAGCTTCGGCTGCCGCCACCGGCGGCGTCTCGGCCAGGGCGGGGACGGCGGCGAGCAGGGCGAGGGCGGCGCAGGCCCCGGTGAGCAGGGAACGGTGACGCATGGACGGATTCCTATCAACGAAGACGCGGATCAGGCCGCTGGCGTAGCACCACGGGAAGGTCGGCGGAAGGCGTTCAGGGTTGCGCGGCCGGACCCGTATGGGCGGCGGTCCAGTCCAGAATCTCCTGCTGCCAGTCGACCCAGTTACGCGGCTTGAGCACCCAGTGGTTCTCATCCGGCACATGGACGAAGCGGCTCTCTATGCCGCGCCGCTGCAGGGCCGAGAAGGTCCCCAGCCCCTGTTCGACCGGGACCCGGAAGTCGCGTGAGCCGTGCAGGACCAGCATGGGCCTGGTCCATTCGCCGACCCAGGTGTTGGGGCTGAACTCGCGGTACAGGTCCGCGCGCTCCCACGAGGGACCGCCGAACTCGGCGATGAAGGTGGCGATGTCCATGGCGTTCATCAGCTGGCCGACGTCGAACACCCCGGCGTGGTTGACCAGGCAGCGCCATGGCCCGTTCCATTTGCCGGCGATCAGATTGACCATATAGCCACCGTAGGAGGCGCCCAGCGCGCAGGCCCGCTCGCCGTCGATGAAGGCGTTGGACGACAGCGCGACCTCCCAGCCCTTCTGCAGATCCTCCAGCGGGCGGTCGCCCCAGTGGTTGTTGATGGAGTCGGTGAACGCCTGCCCATAGCCGGGCGAGCCGTGGAAATTGATCATCACCACCGCATAGCCGGCGCCGGTGTAGATCTGCGGATTCCAGCGATAGCTCCAGCCGTCGGTCCAGGGCGATTTCGGGCCGCCGTGGATCAGATATACGGCCGGATAGCGCCGACCCTCGACATAGCCGGCCGGCTTGAACACCCAGCCCTGCACCGCCTCGCCGTTCCAGCCGGCGAAAGTGAACATCTCGCCTTCGGGCAGGCTGGTTCCGGCCAGGGCGGCGGCGTTGTGGTCGGTCAGGGCGCGCGGCGCCCCGCTCGAGGCATCGACGATCTGCGCCGGGCCGCCGAAGCCTTCGTGCGACAGGACCAGCCGGCCCCCGATCTCGTCGAAGGCCGCGACCGTGCCCTCGTTCGTGACGGCGCGGACGGCGCCGGTGCGGGCGTCGATCTCGAACAGCTTCTGCTGGCCGTTCTCGGCGGCGACGGCGTACAGCACCCGCCCATCCGAGCGCCAGCGCAGGGCGCCGGGGCCGCGGTCCCAGTCGGGGGTCAGGACCCGCGCGTCCGAGCCGTCGACATTGCCGACCATGATCACCGCCTGATCACCGAAGACGTTCTCACGCCGCCCCGCCAGCCAGGCCAGACGCCGTCCGTCGGGCGAGAAGGCGGGGTTCGTATCCGGGGCCGGATTGGCGTCGGTCAGATTGACCGGCGGCCCGCCCTCGATCGAAGCGCTGTAGAGGTCGAGGTCGTTGGTGAAGGCCTCGGTGCGGCCCTGCAGCTGGGTCTGGAAGACGATACGTCGGCCGTCGGGCGAGATGACGAACTCGCCGTCGTCGCCCTGGGGTCGCGAAGGCGTATCGCCGTCCACCCCGACCATCAGGTCGCGCGCCTCGCCCGCCGCCAGTCCCGAGGCGTTCAGCGGCACGGCGAACAGATGGCTGCGGCGGCCGTCGTTCCAGCTGTCCCAGGGGCGCAGCGGCAGGCGGTCATAGGTGCGCACCGTCGAGACCGAGGCGGCCTGCGCCCTGATCCGGTCGCGGGTGCAGGCGAGGTCGGCGCAGTCGACGAATACCGCCAGGGCCACGACCAGCGAGCGGCCGTCGGGTGTCAGACGGAAGGCGGTGACATCGACCGGCAGGGTCGTCACCTGCACCGCCGCCATCCCGTCGCGGTCCATGCGCCAGACCTGGCTGGAGCCGCCGCGCGGCGAGAGGAAATAGATCGACTGGCCGTCAGGGGCCCAGCGCGCGGTGGCTACGCCGCCGTCCGAGGCCGCGAGCCGCCGGGACGTCCCGTCCGGCTCGATCACCCAGGCGGCGCTGACGCCGCGGTTGCCGGACCATTCGGTGGCGCGGACAGTGTAGAGCACCCGGCGACCGTCGGGCGACAGGCGCGGGTCGGCGACCCGCTCCATCATGGCCAGCTGGTCAGGGCTGAGACCGCCCGCGGCGGTCGGGGCGACGACGGGTCCCGCCTCGGCGGGCGGCGTCTGGGCCCAGGCCGCGCCGCCGGTCGCCATCGCCAGCGCCGTCGCGCCGACCAGAACCCCCATCCGCATCTTCATCGGCCGTCCCCCTTGTTGCATGCCCAGACTTAACACGGCGGGCGGCGCCGCCAAGCCGCTTGCCGTGCGCGGCGCAAGCGGCGACAACCGGCGTTGAATGACCGAGACCGTCGCCCTCACGCCGACCCGCGGCGATCAGCACATCTGCGACGTGCTGATCGCCGAGCGCGCGCCGCGTCTGACCCGGTCGCTGTTCTGGCCGGTGATACGGCCGTTCCTCTACAAGCTGCTCAACTATCGCGCCGCCGTGCGCATGGCCGACGCGGTCAGGTCGCTCTCGGGTTCCGGCGCGCTCGACTATATGAGCGACCTGATGGACCTGCGCGTCGCGGTGATGAATCCTGATCGGATCCCCGCCAGCGGCCGCTGCATCATCGTAGCAAACCACCCGACGGGGATCGCCGACGGCATCGCCGTGTTCGACGCCATCCGCGCGCGACGGGCCGACGCCGTCTTCTTCGCCAACGCCGACGCCCTGCGCGTTTCGCCCCGGCTCGGCGAGGCCGTCATCCCGGTCGAGTGGGTGGTGGAGAAGCGCACGCGTGAAAAGACCCGCGCCACCCTGCTGGCGGCGAAGGAGGCGTTCGAGGCCGAGCGTTGCGTGGTCATGTTCCCGGCCGGCCGACTGGCGCGGGTCGCGCGCGACGGCTCGGTCACCGATCCGGAATGGGCCGCGACGGCGGCCTCGCTGGCGCGCAAATACAATGCGCCGGTGGTTCCGGTCCATGTCGCCGGGCCAAAGTCGACCCTGTTCCACCTGTTCGACCGGGTGTCGCCTGAGCTGCGCGACATCACCCTGTTCCACGAGCTGCTGAACAAGAAGCGAAAGGCCTTCCAGCTCAAGGTCGGCAAGCCGGTCCCGCCCTCGCGGCTCGATATCGATTCGGTCAAGGCGACCTACGGGCTGAAGGCCTTCACCGAACGGGTTCTGCCCAGCCAGCCGGACGCCGACTTCGCATGAGCCGGACGTGGACGCTGCCGCAAGCCGAAGCCACGACGCGTCTGGGCGCCGCCATCGCGCCGCGGCTGGCGCCGGGCGAGGCGGTGCTGCTGTACGGCCCGTTGGGGATGGGCAAGTCGACCCTGGCGCGCGGCCTGATCCGGGCCCTCCTGAAAATTTCGACCCGGCCCGACGAGGATGTGCCCTCGCCGACCTTCACCCTGGTGCAGTTCTATGAGAGCGCGCCGCCCGTGGCCCATTTCGACCTCTACCGCCTGACCCGCCCCGAAGAGGCGGCGGAGATCGGGCTGGACGAGGCGCTGGACGAGGGCTGCGCCGTGATTGAATGGCCCGAGCGGCTGGGTGACGATCCGTCGAACTGGCTGGGGCCGGATCGGCTGACCGTGATGCTGACCGAACAGGGCGAAGGCCGGCTGGCGACCGTTTCCGGCGCAGGGGCGTGGGAGACCAAGCTGAAGGATCTGCATGTCTGACCGTGAGCTTCAACGCCTCGACTTCCTGAAGACGGCCGGCCTCGCCGACGCCGTCCGCACGCCTTTGGCCGGAGACGCCTCAACACGACGCTACGAGCGGCTGACCACGACCGACGGCCAGTCGCTGATGCTTATGGATCAGGTCGCCGCCGCCGAGAGCCCGCCGGCTGATCCCTCCTGGTCGCCCGAGCGCCGCAGGACCGAGGGCTGGAATGCGACCGCCCGTCTTTCCGCCGGTCGAATCGAGGCCTTCGCCGCCGTCGCCGACCACATGCGTAGCGTCGGACTTTCCGCACCCGGGATTCCGGCGCTGAACGCCGCAGCGGGTCTGGCGGTGCTTGAAGACTTCGGCGACGCCCTGTTCGCCCGCGTGATCGAAGACGGTCAGGACGAAACGACGCTGTACCTCGCCGCCATCGAGGCCCTGGTGCGGTTGCAGGAGGCGCCGGCGCCCGAAATTCTCAGCGGACCAGCCGGCGACTGGCCGCTGCAGGTCTATGACCGCACCGCCTTGAAGGGCGGCGCCGACCTGTTCATCGAATGGATTCCGCGGCTGAAACCTGAGCTGCGCTTTTCCGAAATGGCGCTGGCCAAATGGGACGACGCCTGGGCCGGGCTGGTCGAGCATGCCGAACGCCAAGCGACCGTCATGGCTCACCGCGACTTTCACGCGGAGAATCTGATCTGGCTGCCTGATCGCGACGGCCCCGCCCGCGTCGGCATGATCGACTTCCAGGACGCGGTCCTCGCCCATCCGAGCTGGGACCTCCACTCCCTGCTTCAGGACGCGCGTCGTGATGTTTCACCCGCACTGGAGGCACTGGCGCTCAACCACTATTTCGCGCTCCGGCCCAGCTTGGACCGGGAAACCTTCATGCGCGACTACGCCGCTCTGGCGACGCTCAACGAGGCCCGAATTCTCGGCATCTTCGCCCGTCTGATCGTTCGCGACGGAAAGGACCGGTATGCCGCCTTCATGCCCCGGATGTGGAACCACCTGACAGCCAATCTCCCCGAAGCGGATCAGCGCCTTTGGGAATGGTTTGACGAATATGTGCCGATGGAGGCCCGGTCGTGACGGCCCCGACCACCGCCATGGTGCTCGCCGCCGGCCTCGGCACCCGGATGCGGCCGCTGACCGACGACCGGCCCAAGGCGCTGGTCGAGGTCGCCGGACAGGCCCTGATCGACCATGTGCTGAACCGATTGGGCGAGTCGGGCGTCACGCGCGCCGTCGTCAATGTCCACTGGTTCGCCGAGCGGCTGGAATCGCATCTCTCGACGCGTGGACGAGGACCGGAAATCGTCATCTCCGACGAGCGCGCCGAACTGCTGGAAACGGGCGGCGGCCTGAAGAAGGCGGCGCCGCTGCTGGGCGCCGGCCCCGTCTTCGTGGCCAATATCGACAGCGTCTGGACCGACAATGGCGCGCCCGGCGACAGCGCCCTGAATCAACTCGCGCGCCTGTGGAATCCGTCAATCATGGATGCGGCGCTTCTTCTCGCGAGACGCGAAGGCGCGATCGGCTTCGAGGGCGGCGGCGATTTCTTCCTCGCCGATGACATGCCCGGACAAGGGGGGCGCCTGACCTTCCGCGGCGACGCAGCCGAAGCGCCGTTCGCCTATATGGGCGTCCACATCTGCCGGCCCGGCTATGTCGCCGACGGTCCCGAAGGCCCCTTCTCCCTGAGCGGATTCTGGCGTCGGTCGGCGGCGGCGGGACGGCTGTACGGTTGCGTGTTGGACGGTGACTGGATGCACGT
The DNA here is from genome assembly GCF_030682035.1 of Brevundimonas sp. Classification (GTDB taxonomy): domain Bacteria; phylum Pseudomonadota; class Alphaproteobacteria; order Caulobacterales; family Caulobacteraceae; genus Brevundimonas. The sequence continues at coordinate 140,482 of NZ_JAUXQZ010000016.1, forward strand.
CGGCGATCCTCAGGCCCGCGACGCGGCCGAGGCGAAACTGGCGGGCGGATGACCGCCCGGTTCGATCCATTCACAGCATCAGGTCCACGCTGGTACGCAATCGAAGCACGGCGGCCCTTTCTCGACGATCTCGCGACCGGAGTGCTGGACTGGCTGGGCGAGCATCCGCCCGAGGCCCTGTCCGACGCCGTCATCCTGCTGCCCAACCGCCGCGCGGCGCGGGCCTTCACCGCCGCCCTGACCAAACAGGCCGGCGGGCGGCCGATCCTGCTGCCCCAGGTTCGACCGCTGGGCGATCTGGAGGAGGATGAGCCGCCGTTCGCGCCGGGTGAACTGGGACTCGACCTGCCGCCGGCCATCGCGCCCCTGACCCGCCGGTTCGAGATGGCGCGGATGATTGTCGAGGATTTCAGCCCCGGCCTGTCGCCGTTGCGGGCGCTGGAGATGGCCGACGCCCTGGGGGGCTTCCTCGATTCCTGCCAGCTGGAAGAGGTCGAGGACATCGCCCGCGTCGCCACCCTGGTGGAGGGCGATCTGGCCGAACACTGGCAGGACTCCGCGAAATTCCTCGGTCTCGCGGTCGAAGCCTGGCCCAAGCGGCTCAAGGCCATGGGACTGGTCGATCCGGCCTGGCGGAGGGCGCGGCTGTTGCGCCTGCTGGCCGACGCCTGGACCGAACGGCCACCGACCCAGGCGGTTATCGCCGCCGGCTCGACCGGCAGCGCCCCCGCCGCCGCCGATGTGCTGGCCGCCGTGGCCGGGGCCCCGCGCGGCTGCGTCGTCCTGCCCGGCCTTGATTTCGATCTCGCTCCCTCGGTCTGGGACCAGCTGGGGGACAATGAACAGCATCCGCAGAACGCCCTGTGGCGACTGCTCGACCGGCACTCGGTCCCGCGCGACGCTGTCCGTCCGTGGTTCCGCCCGACGCAGGATCCGGCGATCGAAGCGCGCGGACGCGCTCGGCAGAGGTTGTTGAACGAAGCCCTGCGTCCGGCCGACTCCACCGACGACTGGCGCACCCTGATCCGGGACCTGCGCGCCACGGCGTTCCGGAGCCAGTCCGCCGATCCGATCGCCGAGGGCCTTGAGGGCCTGTCCGTGGTGACGGTCCGCGCCGAGGAAGACGCCGCCGGCGCCTTGGCTCTGATGATGCGCGAGGCGCTTGAGGCGCCGGGCAAGACCTGCGCCCTCGTCACGCCCGATCTGGCTCTGGGCCGACGCGTCGCCGCCCGGCTGGAGCGCTGGGGGATCAGCGCCGATGTCTCCTCCGGTCAGCCGCTCTTGCGCATGCCCGCCGGCCGGCTGGTCGACCTGTGCGCCCGCTTCATCGCCGAGCCGCTGGACCCGCACACCCTGCTGGGCCTGCTGAAACAGCCGCTTGCCTGTCTCGACCTCGGCGAGACCGGATACGAGGTCGCCGTAAGGGCGCTGGAACAGCACGTCTTGCGCGGCCCGCGCCTGCGGGACTGGACCCGCGCCCGCGCCGTCCTGACCCGGGCCGGTCAACCGCGAGACGACGGCAAGGCTCCGTCAGGGTCGGCCCTCGCTCGGCTGGCGACCGCCGGCGTCCTGCTGGACCGGCTGGAAACCCTGTCCGCCGAGGTTCGCGCGCCTTTCACCCCTGACGTCGCCCTAGACGAGGCCGCCCGGGTCCTGACCCGGCTGATCGAGGCCTTCGCGGGTCAGGACGGGTGGGCCGGGCCTGACGGCGAGGCCGCCGCCGCCCTGCTGTCCGCCCTGATCGAGGGCGGGGGCTCCATGGGGGCGGTCTCGCCCGCGAACCTCGCCCAACTGGTCCACGACCTGCTGAATGAGCAGACGGTGCGCACCGGCGGCGCCAACCAGCCCCGGCTGCGCATCCTCGGCGCGATTGAGGCCCGGCTGGTGCGCGCCGACCGCATGATCCTGGCGGGGCTGGAGGAGGGCGTTTGGCCCAATGCGGCGCCGACCGATCCCTTCCTGTCGCGGCCGATGCGTGCGACCCTGGGCCTGCCGCCGCCCGAACGCAGACTCGGTCAGACGGCGCAGGATTTCGTTCAGGCAGCCTGTTCCGACGAAGTGATTCTGGTCCATTCGGAACGCCGGGGCGGCCAGCCGGTGGTCAAGTCGCGCTGGCTCTGGCGGCTGGAGATGCTGACGCGCGGCGCCGACGCGCCGGAGACGCCCGTGACGCTGTACCGTCCGTCGCCGCTGCTGGAGACCGCCCGAATGCTGGATGTCCCGGTAGCGGGACCACCGCGCTATCAGCGTCGCCCCGCCCCGACGCCGCCGGTCCGACGGCGCCCGCGGGAAATGCCGGTCACCGGCGTCGAACGCTGGGTGCGCGACCCCTATGCGGTCTATGCCCAGCGCATCCTGGGACTGCGCAAGCTGGAACGACCCGGCGCCTCGGCCGAGGCCATGGCGCGCGGCGACGCCGTGCACAAGGCGATTGAACGGGTGGTTCTGACCTGGCCCGAGGCTCTGCCAGAGGATTGCGCCGACCAGATCGAAGGCTTCCTGCGCGAGGCGCTGGACGCCGCCGGTTTCGAGGATCACGCCATGGCCCGCGAGGCGCCGCTGGCGAGAAACTGCGCCCGATGGCTGGCGAATTGGGAAGGCGAGCGGCGGGCGCGCGGCGCGACCCTGCTGATCGAACAATCCGGGCGAATGACCTTCGACGCGCCGTTCGCGCCATTCACTGTGACCGCCCGCGCCGACCGCATCGAACTGGATGCACAGGGCGCCGCCGTCATCGACTTCAAGACCGGGTCGACGCCCAGCGCCAAACAGGTGGCGCAGGGCTTCGCGCCCCAGCTGACGCTGACCGCCGCCATCCTGGCCGACGGCGGCTTCGCGGGCGCGCCGCCGACGCCGGCGTCGGAACTGCTCTACGTCAAGGTCACCGGGCGCAAGGCGCGGGAAAAGGTGGAAGTGGGGGGCGAGGCGATCGATGTCGGCAAGATCACTCGCAACCAGCCCCTGACCGCCGCTGAACTGGCCGACCGGGAGCTGGCGCGCCTGATCGACGGCGTCGCCGCCTTCGACGACGAGGCCAGACCCTATGTCTCCTGGGCGGCCCCGCAGTTCATGGGTAATTTCGGGGGCAACTACGACCACCTCGCCCGGGTCTGGGAATGGCACGTCGTCGGCGGCGAGGATGAAGCCCCCGAATGACACAAGTCCCGTCGATCTTGGCGCCCCTCGACCAGGCCCGCGCCCACCAGATCACCGCCGCTGATCCGCGGCTGTCGGTGTTCGTCACCGCCAACGCCGGCTCGGGCAAGACCACCACCCTCGTGAACCGTGTGGCGCGCCTGCTGCTGGGCAAGGTGCGGCCGGGCGAGATCCTGTGCGTCACCTACACCAAGGCCGCCGCCGCCGAGATGCAGGCCCGGCTGTTTAAAAAGCTCGGCGAATGGGCGGTGATGGATGACGACAAACTGCGCACCGACTTGGCCAAGCTGGACGGTCGTGATTCGGGCGGACTGACGGCCGCCGACCTGTCGGACGCGCGCCGCCTGTTCGCACGCGCGCTGGAGACGCCGGGCGGGCTGAAGATCCAGACCATCCACGCCTTCTGCGAAAAGCTGCTGCGGCGCTTCCCGCTCGAAGCCGGCGTGTCTCCCGCCTTCGAGGTGCTGGAGAATGAGGCGGCGGTCGCCCTGTCGAAACAGGCGCGCGAGGATCTCGCCCTCGCCGCCCTCGCCGATCCTGACGGACGGCTGGGCGCCGCCTACGCCCATTTCGCGGTGGAGCTGGACTGGAAATCCTTCCACGCCCTGCTGGCCATGATCGAGTCGGAGCGTGGCAAGCTGGTTCGCTACGTCGAACGCTGGACAGCCCGGCTCACGCCGGGACCCCACGCCCTGGCCGGCGTCGCGGAAGACGAGACCCCCGACAGTCTCGAAACGGACTTCCTGAACTGGCTCGATCCCGCCGACTGGACCGCCGCCGCCGACGGCTTCGCCGCCGGCTCGGCCAATGATCAGAAGATCGCGACCCAGATGCGGGCGGCGGTCCCGCCGCGCGCGACGATGGCGGCGATGAAGCCCGTCTTCATCGATTCCAAAGGCGAGGCTCGGACAAAATTCGGAACCCGCAATGCACCGCCCGGCGCCGCCGCCTACCTCGAGACCGTCTCGCTGAAATACTGCGCCGTGCTGGACCGGATGCGCGCCGCCAGGGTCGCCGACGACACGGTCAAGGCCTTGACCCTGGCCCACGCCCACGCCGCCCTCTACGAGGCGGCCAAGGAGACGCAGGGCGCGCTGGACTTCTCCGATCTGGTGGTCCGCACCGTCGACCTGCTGACCACCCGCTCCACCTCGGCCTGGGTGTTGTTCAAGCTGGACGGGGGCATCGAGCATGTCCTCGTCGACGAGGCCCAGGACACGGCGCCGGACCAGTGGACCATCTTCAAGGCCCTGACCGAGGAGTTCTTCTCGGGCGCCGGGGCGCCGCGCCGGATCGAGGACCTCCCCCGCATCCCGCGCACCGTCTTCGCCGTCGGCGACGAGAAACAGTCGATCTATTCCTTCCAGGGGGCGCGGCCGGAGCGGCTGCGGCAGGAGGCCCAGACTTATGCGGCCCTCGCCCACGGCGCCGGCGGCCGGTTCGAGGAGGTTCCGCTCGACACCTCTTTCCGCTCCACCGAGGAGGTTCTGGCCTTCGTCGATGCGGCCTTTGAGGGCCCCGAGCGCACCCGCGCCCTGGTCGGGGCGCGCGGCGACATCCCCGCGCACCAGCCGACGCGCGTCGATCAGCACGGCGCCGTCGATCTGTGGCCCCTGTTTCATGACCCCGCTGCGCCCGACCGCGAGGCCTGGAATGCGCCGGTCGACAAGGAAGACTCGCGCAGCGGCCGCAAGCAACTGGCCCAGGCGCTGGCGCGCGACATCCGCCGGCAGGTCGAGGCCGGCACAGCGGTGCACGATCCCCGTCGGCCGGAGGGCGGGCCGACGATGCGACCGGCCCGCTGGGGCGACTTCCTGATCCTGGTGCGCCGTCGCGACGCCCTGTTCGAGGAGATCATCCGCGCCCTCAAGGCCGAGGCCGTGCCCGTCGCCGGGGCGGACCGGCTGAAGTTGAGCAGCCACATCGTCTTCGACGACCTGATCGCCGTCGCCCGTTTCGCCCTCTATCCGCATGACGACCTCAGCCTGGCCGAGATGCTGCGCAGCCCGTTCTGCGATGTGAGCGATTTCGGCGACGGCCACAGCCTGTATCCGCTGGCCGACGCAGAAGTCCGTGAGGGCCGGTCGCTGTGGCGCGAGCTTTGCCGCCGCGCCGACGAACAGCCCCAATGGCGCCACGCCCGTAACTTCGCCCAGGCGGCGCTGGACGCCCGTGATCGCGATCCGTTCGCCTTCTTCTCAGGCCTGCTGAACCGGATTGACGAGACCGGCGTCTCGGGCCGCGCCCGCATCCTCGCCCGGCTGGGCCGCGAGGCCGAGGAGGCGATCGATGAGACCCTGGCCCAGGTGCTTGCCGCCGAAGGCCGGGGCGGGGTCGATCTGGAGACCTGCGTCGCCCGGCTGGAGGCCGCCGACGTCGAGGTCAAACGCGAGATGGAGGGGGCGCGCAACGAGGTCAGGGTCATGACCGTGCACGGGGCCAAGGGGCTGGAGGCCCCGATCGTCGTTCTGCCGGACACCACCTCGCGGGCCAAGCCGCAGGGGCCGACCTTGATGCCCGTCGCCGGAACCGACGACGAGGAGGCCGAGGGCTGGCTGATGTGCCCCGGCTCGGCCAGGGACGACTGCCCGGCCTCAAAGGCGGCCCGGGAGGCGCGCGCGGCGCGGACCGACGCTGAATCCCTGCGCCTGCTCTATGTCGCCCTGACCCGGGCCCGCGACCGGCTGGTGGTCATGGGCCGCGCCGTCAGACGACCCGAGGAGGGGTTCGAGGCGCAGAGCTGGTGGAGCGTCATCGCCGGGACCTTCGAGCGGCTGGCCGAGGACGATCCGCTGAATGTGCGCGACATCGGCGACGGCGTGCTGCGGTTCGGCGTCGATCCCGCGACACTCGGGGCCGCCGCTGCGACGGCTCCGTCGCCCGCCCCGGTCCCGGCCTGGGCCCGGACCCCGCCCACACCTGACGCCTCCGCCCGCTTCGCCGCCCCCTCGCGCATGGACGAGATCCTGCGCATACCGGCCCCCTCGCCGCTGGCGACCACCGCCGGGCCGGGCGCCCCGCTGGGACGGTTCCGGCGCGGAGACCTGATCCACCGGTTGCTGGAACGGTTGCCCGATATTCCCGCCTCCGAACGCCCTGACGCGGCGGTCCGGACGTTGTTCCGTGAACGGGACCTCGACGAGAACCAGCAGGCCGAAATGATCGCCGCCGCCTTCGCTGTGCTGGACGACACGCGTTTCGCGCCGGTGTTCGGGGTCGGCTCGCGGCCCGAAGTGGCCCTGACCGGGTCGATCGGGACCACGCCGGTCTCAGGGCGGATGGACCGGCTGGTCGTCACGCCTGACCGGGTGCTGGTTATCGACTACAAGACCAACCGCCCCGCCCCCGCCCGCATCGAGGACGCTGACCCGGCCTATGTGCTGCAGCTGGCGATCTATGCCGCGATCCTGCGAGACCTCTATCCCGACCGCGCCGTCGAGGCGGCTTTGGTCTGGACCGACGGCCCCCGGTTGATGGCGGTTCCGCAGGCGATGATGGACGCCGCCCTGTCGGTCTGAGCAGATCGTGCGTTGATTTGATCGGCCCCGCGCCCCACATCGGCTGTCGAAGCGCCGGAATCACCTCATGATGGCCGGCCGATCTGGAGAGTTCCCCATGGCCACCGTCAAGGTCACCGACGACAGTTTCGACGCCGACGTGCTCAAGGCGTCCGTCCCCGTTCTGGTCGATTTCTGGGCTGAATGGTGCGGCCCCTGCAAGCAGATCGGGCCCGCACTTGAACAGATCGCCGATGAACTGGCCGGGCAGGTCGTCATCGCCAAGGTCAATATTGACGACAGCCCGATGATCCCCTCGAAACTGGGCGTGAAGGGCATTCCCACCCTGATGCTGTTCAAGGACGGACAGATGGCCTCGATGAAGGTCGGCGCCATGCCCAAGGGCAAGATCGTCGAATGGCTGGCCGAGGCCGGCATCGGTCCGGCCGCGGCCTGAGGTCGCCGCCCGGCCTGATCGGCATCAGTCCGGCCAGGTCCCTCGGCTTGCGCCGAGCACCTCGCCCGCCAGATACAGCGACCCGCAAATGGTGACCCGGCCGGCGCCGAGCCGCAGGGCGCGCGTCAGCGCCTCCTGAACCGAGGTGCAGGGCGTGGCGCCGAGGCCGTGACCCCGCGCCACCGCCGCCAGAGCTTCCGGCTCGGCCGCCGCCCCGTCGAAGGGGACGGTGAAGACCGCTGCGCCTGACTGACTTAGCGACGCGAAGAAGCCGCCGGCGTCCTTGTTGGCCAGCATGCCGACGATCAGGGCCAGCGGGCGCGGCGCCTTCGCCTGACGTTCCGCCAGCGTCGCCGCCAGCGCCGCCCCCGCATGCGGATTGTGCCCGCCGTCCAGCCAGAGTTCAGCGTCCGCCGCTCCGGCGGTTTCGCCATAGGGTCCGGCCGTCAGCCGCTGCATCCGCGCCGGCCAGCGCACCGAGCGCAGTCCTTCGGCGATGGCTGTCTCCGGCAGATCCAGCTCGAGAGCGACGGCGACCGCCAGGCCGGCGTTGTCGACCTGGTGCGGGCCGGTCAGGGCCGGAGCCGGCAGGTCGAGGAACCGCTCCTGGTCCTGGAAAGACAGGCCGCCGCGCTCGGCCCAGGCGTCGAAATCGACTCCCATGACCGTCAGCGGCGCGTGGACGGCGCGGGCCGCCGCCTCGATGGCCGCCATGGCCGCCTCGGGCTGCCGCGCGATCAGGCCCCGCGCGCCGGCTTTCAGAATTCCCGCCTTCTCTACCGCCACGCCGTACAGGCTGTCGCCGAGGAATTCGGCGTGATCGAGATCGACCGGGGCGATGACGCTGAGCAGCGGCCGCTCGATGACGTTGGTGGCGTCCAGCACCCCGCCGAGCCCGACCTCGATGATGGCCAGATCGGCGGGCGTCTCGCTCATGGCCACGAAGGCGGCGGCGGTGGCGCTCTCGAACACCGTCGCCTCGCTGCCCACAGCCTCGATCCGGTCGAGGATGGCGTTCAGCGGCGCGTCCCCGATCAGTTTGCCGGCCAGCCGGATCCGCTCGTTGAACCGCACCAGATGCGGCGACGTATAGGCGTGGACCGTCAGGCCCGCCGCCTCGGCGATGGCGCGGATGAAGGCGACGGTCGAGCCCTTGCCGTTGGTGCCCGCGACATGAACCACGGGCGGGAGCCGGTTTTGCGGATCGCCCAGACCGGCGCACAGGACGCGCATCCGCTCCAGCGACAGATCGATACGCTGGGGATGCCGTTGTCTCAGTCTCTCCGAGATCAGGTCCAAGGCGATCAGGCCGCCCGACGCTTCCCGCCCATCAGCATCGACAGGACCTTGCCCAGCACGACCGGCAGTTCGGCGCGGGCGACGACACGATCGACCATGCCCTTTTCCTGCAGGTATTCGGCACGCTGGAAGCCGGGGGGTAGTTTCTCGCGGATGGTCGCCTCGATCACGCGTGGCCCCGCGAAGCCGATCAGGGCCCCCGGTTCGGCCAGATGCACGTCGCCGAGCATGGCGTAGCTGGCGGTGACCCCGCCGGTGGTCGGGTCCGTCAGCACAACGACAAAGGGCAGCACCGCCGCCTTGAGCTCCTGGATGGCCAGGGTGGTTCGGGCCATCTGCATCAGGCTGAGGGCGCCCTCCTGCATCCGCGCCCCGCCGGCGGCGGTGAAACAGACCAGGGGGACGCCGCGTTCGATGGCCGCCCGGGCCGCCGCAATGAACGCCTCGCCCGCCGCCATGCCCAGCGACCCACCCATGAAGGTGAAGTCCTGAACGATGACCACCGCCGGCGTGCCGTCCAGTTCGCCGAAGCCGATGGCCATGGTGTCCTTGCGGCCCGCCGCCTTGCGCGCCGCGGCCAGCCGCTCCTTGTAGGGCTTGCCGTCCGAGAATTTCAGCGGGTCCTCGGGCACGCCGGGCGTGTCGATGGACTCATAGTCGCCGTCGTCGAAAGTGGCGCGCAGCCGGGTCGGGGCGTCGATCCGCATATGCCGGCCCGAGGGCGTGACCCACAGGCTGGCCTCCAGATCCGGGCGGTACAGCATCTCGCCGGAATCGGGGTCCTTGACCCACAGATTGTCGGGCGTGTCGCGCCGGCTGACGATCTTGCGGACGCCGGGCGCGAAGCGCGACAGCCAGCCGCCGCGTTTTTCCTGGGGCTTGTCCTGGGATTTGGGAGGAGTCTTGTCAGCCATGAGCGCGCTTTAGACCGTTTCCGCGACCCGCGCACCCCGGACGGCGTCCGCGAGGGCCTTCACCCTGGCCAGAACGCGCGGAACGGCGAGCTCGTTCGCCGCCAGCGCCGCCGCCACCTCGTCCACCAACACCGAGCCGGCCACGACGGCGTCCGCGACGCGCGCGATCTCGGCCGCCCGTTCCGGCGTCTTGACCCCGAACCCGACCGCGACCGGCAGGCCCGAGGCCTTGCGCACCCGCGCCACCGCCGGAGCCACCGACAGGGCCTGCGCCTCCTTGACCCCGGTCACGCCGGCGACCGAGACATAGTAGACAAATCCCGAGGTCCGCTCGGCGATGATCTTCAGCCGGGCGTCGTCCGAGGTCGGGGTCGCGAGCCGGATCAGCGACACCTGCGCTGCGTCCAGCGCATCCGACAGCGGTCCCGCCTCTTCCGGCGGACAGTCGACCACGATCAGCCCGTCCACGCCCGCGTCCGCCGCGTCGCGGGCGAAGGCGTCATAGCCATAGCTCTCGATCGGATTGAGATAGCCCATCAGGATCACGGGCGTGTCGGCGTCGCCGGCGCGGAAATCCGCGGCCAGCGCCAGGGTCCCCTTCAGCGTCAGCCCCGCCTTCAGACCGCGCAGGGCGGCGCGCTGGATCGGCGGTCCCTCGGCCATGGGATCGGAAAAGGGAAAGCCCAGCTCGATCAGGTCGGCCCCGGCGGCGGGCAGGCCGCGCAGGATCTCCAGCGCCTCCTCCCGTGTCGGGTCCCCGGCCATGACATAGGCCACAAACCCGGCCCGGCCCTCGGCCTTCAGCGCCGCGAAACGGGCGTCGATTCGAGCGGTGGTCATTGCGCCGGTGCGGGCGTCGGAGCCCCTGCAGGCTGTGCCGCGCAGATGTCGCCGGGGATGGCGGCGAAGGCCAGCCAGGCCGGCTCGGCCGGACCGGGAACGCGCGCCGGGTCGGCGAAGGCCATCATCTCGAACCCGTCGCAACCGCCGCCCTCCCGGCGCCTCACATAGACGACCCGGTTCTCTTCACCGCCGGCGGGAAGCCATTGCTGGCGGGCGAAGGCCGCACTGTAGACGTCCACCAGGCCGGCGATAGCTGCCTGAGTGGTCACCACGCACATGGCCTGTTGCGCCAGGCCGACCCGGCCGCCGCAGGTCGGATCGCTGACCGCCGTCGGCATCTCCGGTATTTCGACCTGCAGGGGCGCCGGAGCGGCCTGCTGCGCCATCGCCGGCATGGCCAGAAGGGCCGCCGCCGCGGCCATCATTGCGATCTTCATCGTCTACAACTCCACGCCCAGATGCTTCGCCACCGCGAAGATGTCCTTGTCGCCCCGCCCGCACATATTCAGCACCACATCGCCCCCCTTGCCCACTTCCTTCGCGATCTCGCCGACCCGGGCGAGCGCGTGGCTGGGCTCCAGCGCGGGGATGATCCCCTCAAGCTTCGAGCACAGCTGGAAGGCCTCAAGGGCCTCGGCGTCGGTCGCGGCGCGGTATTCGGCGCGGCCGATGTCCTTCAGCCAGGCGTGTTCGGGGCCGATGCCGGGATAGTCGAGCCCGGCGGAGATCGAATGGCCCTCGAGAATCTGACCGTCATCGTCCTGCAGCAGATAGGTGCGATTGCCGTGCAGCACGCCGGGGCGGCCGCCCTGTAGGGAGGCCGCGTGGTCCGGGCCGTCGAGCCCCCGGCCGGCCGCCTCCACCCCGATCAGGCGCACGCCGGCGTCCTCGATAAAGGGGTGGAACAGGCCGATGGCGTTGGAGCCGCCGCCGATGGCCGCGACCACCGCATCGGGCAGCTTGCCGCGCCGCGCCAGCATCGAGGCCCGCGTCTCGCGCCCGATCACGGACTGGAAGTCGCGCACCATGGCCGGATAGGGGTGCGGCCCCGCCGCCGTGCCGATCAGATAATAGGTGTCCTCGACATTGGTGACCCAGTCGCGCATCGCCTCATTCATGGCGTCCTTGAGCGTCGCCCGGCCCGCGGTCACCGGCACGACCTCGGCCCCCAGCAGCTTCATGCGGAACACATTGGGCGACTGCCGCTCGACGTCGGTGGCGCCCATGTAGACGACGCATTGCAGGCCGAAGCGGGCGCAGACCGTCGCCGTCGCCACGCCGTGCTGGCCGGCCCCGGTCTCGGCGATGATGCGCGTCTTGCCCATCCGCATGGCCAGCAGGATCTGGCCCATGCAGTTGTTGATCTTGTGCGCGCCCGTATGGTTCAGCTCGTCGCGCTTGAACCAGACGTCGGCCGCGCCGTAGTGGGCGGTCAGCCGTTCGGCCAGATACAGCGGGCTGGGCCGGCCAACATAGTCGGTCAGAAAGCCGTCCAGCTCGGCCTGGAACGTCGGGTCCGCCTTGGCCGCCTCGTACGCGTCGTTCAGCTGATGGATCAGCGGCATCAGCGTTTCGGCCACGAACCGCCCGCCATAGGGGCCGAAACGGCCCTCGGCGTCGGGCATGGCGTACTGGTTGGGAATGATGGCGTTCACGATCAAAGCCTTGACGCGGGGGAGCGGCGGAATTCAGGCCGATCGGACGGCGTCGAGAAACGACGTGATCAGCGCGGCGTCCTTAACACCCGGCGCGGTTTCGACGCCAGAGGACACATCCACGAGCGGCGCGCCCGCAATCCGGATCGCCTCGCCCACATTGTCTGCGGTCAGGCCGCCGGCCACGAACCACGGATGTCGGTAAGCCCTGTCGGCCAGCAGCGCCCAGTCAAACCGCGCGCCGACCCCGCCGGGGAGGAGAGACCCCTCGGGCGGCTTGGCGTCGAACATCAGATGGTCGGCGAACGGCTGCCAGGCCTCCGCCTCGGCGAGATCCTCATGCGTGCGGATCGGCAGCGCCTTGATGATCCCCGCCCCGGTCAGCATCCGTACCTGCTCGGCCCGCGCCGGCGTTTCCGAACCATGCAGCTGGATCAGGTCCGGCTTGAGAATCAGGGCGATTTCAGTCAGCAGGGCGTCGTCTGCATCGACCGTCACCGCCACGATCTTCGCCTTGCCCCGGGCGCGGTCGAACAGGGTCGCTGCACGCAGCGGTTCGATGTGGCGCGGGCTTTTGGGGAACACCACCGCCCCGACGAAGGCCGCGCGGCCCGCGAGGGCGGCGTTCAGCGTGTCCGGCGTGGTCAGGCCGCAGATTTTGGCGTGGGCGCTCATGCAGCGAATATGGCGTCGATCGCTGTCTGATCCAGCAACCGCCATTCTCCCGGCGCCAGATCGTCCGGCAAGGCCAGCCCGCCGACCCGCTCACGGTGCAGTTCCTCGACGTGGTTGCCCACCGCCGCGAACATCCGCCGCACCATGTGATAGCGGCCCTCGGTCACCGTCAGCCGGGCCTCGGTCGGCGACAGCCCTTCCAGCACGGCGGGCGACAACGGCTTGTCCTCGCCCTCAAGCACCAGGCCGCCGGCGGCGAAGACGTCGCCCTCCGTCCCGTCCAGCGGTCGCGCCAGCGTCGCGCGATAGACCTTGGCCACATGGCGTTTGGGCGAAATCACCCGGTGCAGCAGGTCGCCGTCGTCGGTCAGCAGCAGCAGCCCCGTCGTCGCCTTGTCCAGCCGGCCAATGGTCGAGATGGCCGGATCGCGCCGCCGCCAGCGCGGCGGCAGGACGTCATAGACCAGGGCCCCGTCCTCCTTGCGCGAACAGGTCATGCCCAGCGGCTTGTGCAACATCATCACCAGACCCGGCGGCGGATCCAGCGGCTGGCCGTCGATCTCCATCCGCACAGGCAGGTCCGGCGTCACCGCGATCCGCCTGGACACATCGGTCAGGTCGGCCCCGTCCAGCACGATCCCGCCGGCCTTACCCAGCCGCGCCATCTCGGTGCGCGAGCCATAGCCCATCGAGCCGAGCAGCTTGTCCACGCGGCTTGTTGGCGGGCTACCGCGCTTCGCGCTACTTGAGCCCGAGGGCGACTTCACTTCACCGCCTCGAACACCTTGTAGCCGCCGGCGTCGGCGGCCATCCGCACCCGTTTGAAGGCGGCGTTCAGCTCAGCCTCATAGGGCAGGTGGCGGTTGGCGACGAGCCACAGCACCCCGCCCTTGCCCAGCATCCCCGCCGCCTGACGGATGAAGGCCTGCCCCAGCCGCTTGTCCTCGGCCCCGCCGTCGTGGAAGGGCGGATTGGTGACGACGAAGTCGAGATCGCCCGTCGCCTCGACCGTCCGCGCATCGGCCCATTCGAAGGCTGCGCGCGGGTCCGTGACGTTCTTTCGCGCGGCCGCGATCGCCCGCCTGTCCAGATCGATCAGCCGCAACGAGGTCACCACAGGCGACGCCAAAACCACGGTCGCAAGAGCGCCGTAGCCGCAACCGAGATCGGCCCCCGCCCCCTTCAGCGACGGCATGGCCTGGGCCAGCAGCAGGGAGCCGGCGTCGATCCGGTCCCAGGCGAAGACGCCGGGCTGCGACCAGGCGTCCAGCCCCTCGACCAGCCGGGGCGCGCCCGCGGCGATGGCCTCGTCCATGCCGGTCAGGGCTTGCGGCCGGATGACGACGCAGCGCCGGTGGTGCGCCTTGGCGCTCTCCCCGACTTCAACGCCGAAGCCTTCCAGCTCCTTCTTCAGCCGCGATCCGCCCTTGTCCTTGGCCGCCATCACGTCCAGCCGGCCGCCCGGCTTCAGCGCCCTCAGCGCCAGGGCCAGGGCATACCGCCGCTCCAGCACGCCCGGCGGAGCGTAGACCATGATGTCGTCAGCCGAACCTTCAGCCACATCCTCAAGCGGAGTCGAGCCGGGGATCAGGGGCGAAAGCTGGATCGCCGCGCCGGGCGGGTCGAACACCGCCGGCGGGCGTCCGTAGAGAAGAGATGTCATGGCGGCGCCTATAGCCGGATTGAGCGCCGGCGCGAAGCGCACGCTGACGGACCCGTCTCGATGAGGGCGCGGCCTCAGGGTCGCGGACAGGGGCGGTGAGCGGACCTCTGACATCTGTTGGCTGGACGAGCGCGCCGACGGGGCGTACGCGCTACGGTTAAGCCAAGGACTGGCGTCCCCAGCCTCACGGAGTATCGGTGGAATGGTCGCATTGCCGGACGATAATCACCTGCGACGTGTGCAACTCATACGAAAGGCCATCCTCGCAGCCTGCATCCTGGCGGCCTGTGCACTGGCGGCGGTAAGCCACACCCTCGGCGGTGAGAGCATGGTGCACGAAGGGCTCGAAGCCTTTGGGCTGGCGCTGATCGGCATCTGCATCGTGGGGCGCGCCTGGTGCTCGTTGTATATCGGCGGCCGAAAAAAGGCAGAGATCGTTGAACGCGGCCCGTATTCCATCAGCCGTAACCCGCTCTACGTTTTCAGCTTCATCGGGGCTTTCGGCATGGGGGCGCAAACCGGCTCGATCACCATGGCGCTGCTTTTCACGGTTATCGCCTTCGTCGTTTTCTACGCAACCATCCGGCGGGAGGAAGACTGGCTGGCGACCATGTTCGGTGCACAATACGCAGCCTATCTGCAGCGGACTCCACGCTTCGGGCCGGATTTCCGAAAATGGCAGGATCAGGAGACGCTGGTCGTGCGTCCCACGTTTTTCCTGACAACGCTGCGCGACGGCCTCGCCTTCCTGCTTGTGATCCCGCTGTTCGAGGCGCTGGAACACGCTCAGGATGCCGGCTGGGTACCCGTGATGTTTACTCTCCCCTGACGGCGCAATCTCGCCGTGTTGGGGGTGGATTTTAAGCGCCTTCGAGCCAGGACAGGTGAAATATGACGGAAGCCCAAGGCCTCAACGCCAGATCGCTGGAAGTTCTCTCCAAGGTCCCCGCAGTGACCTTGGGGTTCTGGGTGGTCAAAATCCTCGCAACGACATTGGGGGAGACGGGGGGCGACACCGTCAGCATGACGATGAAGCTCGGCTACCTGACCGGGACCGCCATCTTCGTTGCGATTTTGGCCCTGTTGGTGATCCTGCAGGTCAGGGCGAAGCGGTTCCACCCACTCCTCTACTGGGCAACGATCATCGCGTCGACGACGGCGGGAACGACCTTGGCTGACTATGCGACCCGATCACTGGGCATCGGCTATACAGGCGGTTCAGCTCTTCTCTTCGCGGGGGTGGTGGCCTCCCTGGCCGCATGGAAGCTGACGCTCGGTTCAGTGTCGTCCGACCACATTTCCGAACCTCGGGTAGAGCTGTTCTATTGGCTCACCATCACCCTGTCTCAAACCCTCGGAACTGCTTTGGGAGACTGGACCGCAGATACGGGCGGGCTGGGCTATCTGGGAGCAGCGGTGGTGTTCGGTGGTCTGCTGGCCGTTGTCGCCGGACTGGCCCTTTGGACACGCGTCAATCGCGTCCTGTTGTTCTGGGCCGCCTTCATCCTGACCCGTCCGCTGGGCGCGGTTGTGGGCGATTTTCTGGACAAGCCGGTCGACCACGGAGGGCTGGCTTTCAGCCGCCCAGTGGCCTCGGCAGTTTTGACCGTGGCCATCCTGGCCCTCATCTTCCTGCTTCCGCAGAAATCAGGTAAGCATCCGCAGGAGAAGGCTCCGCTGTAGCTTGTAGCGGTCTCCTTGATTATCCCGGATCAGGTAAGGTCTACTTCTGGTCGGGAGCCGCCGGTCTCCAGAGGCCGTTCGCGAACGCGGTCGGCTAGGTCCAATCGACATTCAGGGATTCCCGGATCGCCGGATGCGTGATTCATAGGTCTCCGCTTTGGCGGAGGTCTGAGATGGGTGTGAAGCGATACGAACTGGACGAGGCGCAGTGGGCTCGTATCGAGCCGCTATTG
>NZ_JAUXQZ010000030.1 GCF_030682035.1 Brevundimonas sp.
AGCCGCATCGATGTCGGCGTAGTTCATCGCCTTGCCGCCGCTCGCCTTGGCCAGCGCCATCGTGATCGCCGCCGTCAGCGTCGTCTTGCCGTGGTCAACGTGACCAATCGTGCCGATGTTGCAATGCGGCTTGTTACGTTCGAACTTTTCCTTGGCCATGGCCAAAACTCCTGTGGCCCTGGCCCAGTGATGGGGAGCGGGCGTTGGTCAGCTAGAGAATTCTGGAGCGGGTAGACGGAATCGAACCGACATATTCAGCTTGGAAGGCTGCTGTACTACCATTGTACTATACCCGCACGGAGACCGCGTCAGGCACCGGAGCCCTCTACAGCCGACCCGATATGGGGTCCGGGTCCTCGTTTCGAAAGCGCGTGGTGGGGGAAGCAGGACTCGAACCTGCGAAGCTTACGCAGGGGATTTACAGTCCCCCCCCTTTGCCACTCGGGACATTCCCCCAGCGCGTTTTCGAACCGTCGGACCGATGTCTCGCAGACCTTTCGGTCGTTGAGACAACAAAAGCTCTCGGTGTCCCGCGTCGCCTGGTTTAGGAGGGGCGCCTGACCCGAAAGCCCTCAGGGCTCCAAATCGGAGGGCGTCTTATAGTGTCGAGAAATCCAGAACGCAACGACCGGAAATCGGGCAAAAAACCGGCTTTTGGCGACAAGTCCGCGGCCCGTCCCGGCGGGCCCGGAGCGGGCGCCAAGGGCCCGGCCGCGAGCGGCCCCGACCGTGGCGGCTGGAACCCCAATCCGAAGCCGAAGACCTTCTCCGATTCCGCGCCGCGCCCCTCGCGGGCCAAGGCCGACGCCGACAATTTCGTCTGGGGCCGCCATCCGGTGCTCGCGGCGCTGGCCAATCCGGCCCGCAAGGGCATGGGCCGGCTGTTGGCCACCGCCGACCGCGCCGCCGAGCTGGAGCGCGACAAGGCGACCCACGGCCACAAGATCGAGATCATCGAGGCCCAGGCGCTGGACCGGATGCTGCCGCCCGGCGCGGTGCACCAGGGACTGGCCTTCAAGGTCCAGCCGCTGGAAGGCGTGGGGTTGGAGGACATCGCCGGAGACGGCGGCGTCATCGTCATGCTGGATCAGTTGACCGACCCCCAGAACGTCGGCGCCATCTTCCGTTCCGCCCTGGCCTTCGGGGCGAAGGGGATCGTGGTCCAGGACCGGCACTCCCCTGCCCTCGCCGGCGCCCTGGCCAAGGCCTCGGCCGGTGCGACGGAACGCCTGCCCTGCGCGCGGGTGACCAATCTGAGCCGGGCGCTGGAGACGCTCGCCGACATGGGCTGGCGGGCGGTGGGCCTCGACGGCGCAGCCGAACTGACGCTGGAACAGGCGCTGGACGACCGGCCGACCGTGCTGGTCATGGGCTCGGAAGGCGACGGCATTCGCCGGCTGGTGGCTGAACACTGCGACGTGCTGGCGAAGGTTCCCATGCCCGGCGGGTTTGAGAGCCTGAACGTCTCCAACGCCGCCGCGGTGGCGCTTTACGAGGCCGTGCGAAAACAGACCCGCTGATCCGCCCCGCCTGATCGCACGATCAGGGGGCAGCAGGCTTGGCGCGTCCCCTCTCCCCCGCTAGAGAGCCGCCATGGAATTCCTCTCGTCTCCCGAACTCGCCAGCCAGGCCTCCGCCCTCGGCAAGGTGCTGATGATCGACCTGGTGCTGGCCGGCGACAACGCCGTCGCAGTCGGCCTCGCCGCCGCCGCCCTCGCGCCTGAACAGCGCAAGAAGGCCATCCTCATCGGCCTGGCCGCCGCCGTCGTGCTGCGCATCGGCTTCGCCCTGATCACCGTGCAGCTGCTGGCCATCATCGGCCTGCTGCTGGCCGGTGGGGTTCTGCTGCTGTGGGTCTGCTGGAAGATGTGGCGCGAACTGCAGGAGCAGCGCACCCACGATCAGGCCGAGGCCGAGGCCGAGCTGGAAACCGCCCTGTCCGCCCACCACGGCGGCGGCCCGCCACCTGAAGCGCTCGGCATCAAACGCAAGACCTTCGCCGCGGCCCTGATCCAGATCATGGTCGCCGACGTCACCATGTCGCTGGACAACGTCCTTGCCGTCGCTGGCGCGGCGCACGAGCATCCCGAGATCATGGCCTTCGGCCTGGTCCTGTCGATCGCCCTGATGGGCGTGGCCGCGACCTTCATCGCCAAGCTGCTGAACAAGCACCGCTGGATCGGCTACGTCGGTCTGGTCATCGTCCTGTATGTGGCGGTGCACATGGTCTGGGACGGCTACCGTTCGACGACCGTCCGGGCGCTCGCGGTGGCGCAGCACAACCGCTACGCCCCGGCCTTCCTCGACCTCAGCGACCATGAAATCGAGGAGTTCTGCAAGGCGGAAACCGGTGACAAGCGGCTGACCTGCCTGGCCCAAGCCGGGCCGGCGCCGGTCGCTGTTACTCCGGCACCGGCGTCCGCCAGCGTCGCATCGCCTGCTTGAGCCAGTCCGGCGCTCCAGCCGTTTCGGGCTGGGGATCGGTGATCGCCGCCGCGCGGGCCTGCATCTCGGCCAACGGCGGCACGTCGTTCGCCAGGCGCTCGGTGTCGGTCGTCTCCGGGTCAAGGTCCCACAGGCGGTAACCGACCCCATCGGGCACGATGTTGGTCCCGTATTTCTGCGGCAGCCCCGCGTACATCAACGACCGGTCGAGCGCCGCCGCCGACAGCCAGCGCGCGCCGGGGCAGCCCAGCTCGGCGGCCCGCGACGCAAGCCGGCTGCCCAAGGCCGCCTCCTCTGACAGGTCGCCATGGTTCAGGATCCAGGCGGCGGCATAGAGGGCATCCGCCTCGTCGGGCCAGCCGTCCGCGAGCAACGCCATCACCGTCTCGCGCCGCACCCGGTCCCGGGCCCGCAGGACCGTGTAGGCGGGCTGCCCCGCCAGAACTGCGCGAACCTCGGCCTGATCCTCCCGCAGCAGCCTCGCAAGCGCGGCGACCCGGGCCTCAGTCACGCCGCGTCAGCCCCGCCAAAGCGTTCCGACCACTCCGCCACCTGACCGTCCTCGATCTTGGTGAAAAGCACCCCGGCCGCCGCCACACTCTGGCCGCGCGGCAGCAGGTCCAGCAGCGGCGCATCCGCCGCCGGCCAGCTGAGGTCGGTCGCACCGACCGCCGCGCCGATCTTCACCGCCGAATCCGGCATCACAGGCGCCGCCAGACGCGCGAACAGGGCGACGAGATTCAGGCCGGTGCGCACGCCGACGGCGGCGCGGTCCACGTCGGTCTTGAAGGCGGTCCAGGGCGCCGCCTCCTGCAGATATTCATTGCCCAGCACCCAGACGGCGCGCAGGGCCACGGCGGCCTTGCGGAACTCCATGGCCTCGAACCAGGCCGTGGCCTCGGCGATGCCGGCACGCAGATCGGCCTCCAGCTTCGCTTCCAGCGGACCCGGCTCGCCCGCGTCCGGCACAACGCCTTCGAACTTACTCTCGGCGAATTTGACTATGCGGTTGACGAAATTGCCCAACACATCGGCCAGGTCCTTGTTCGTCGTCGACTGGAACTGTTCCCAGGTGAAGGCCGCATCGGAATGCTCGGGTCCATAGGCCGTCAGATGCCAGCGCCAGTAGTCGGCGGGCAGAAGCTCAAGCGCCTGATCCATGAACACGCCGCGCTTCTGGCTGGTCGAGAATTTCCCGCCGTACCAGTTCAGCCAGTTGAAGGCCTTGAGCGTATCGACGGTCTTCCACGGTTCGCCCGAGCCCAGAATGGTCGCCGGGAAACTGACGGTGTGGAAGGCGACATTGTCCTTGCCCATGAACTGGACGTAGCGGACGTCGTCCGCGCCCTCGTCCGTCCGCCACCAGTTCCGCCAGGTGGTCCCGGTCGCATCGGCCCACTCCTCGGTCGCGCCGATGTATTCGATGGGGGCGTCGAACCAGACGTAGAAGACCTTGCCCTCCATGCCCGGCCGCGGTCCGCCGTCGGGCCCCACCACCGGCACGCCCCATTTCAGGTCACGGGTGATGCCCCGGTCGATCAGCCCTTCGTCGAGATGCTTCAGCGCGATCGAACGGGCCAGCGTCTGCCAGTCATGCTTGGACCCGATCCACGCCCGGATGCGGTCCGCCAGTTTCGTCTGCAGCAGATAGAGGTGCCGCGTGTCGCGGACCTCGAGATTGCGCGAGCCCGACACCGCCGAATACGGATCGATCAGGTCGGTCGGGTCCAGCAGGCGGCCGCAGTTGTCGCACTGGTCCCCGCGCGCGCCGACGTGGGCGCAGTGCGGGCAGGTGCCCTCGACATAGCGGTCCGGCAGGAAGCGGGCGTCATCGACGGAATAGATCATCCGGTCGACCCGCTCCTCGATCAGGCCGTTGGCCTCCAGAACATCCGCGAAATGCTGCGTCAGCCGATGGTTGGGCGCATTCGAGGAGCGACCGAACCAGTCGTAGCTGAGGCCGAAGGCCTCACCCGCGGCCTTCTGGACCTCGTGCTGCTCGTCGCAATAGGCCCGCACATCCTGACCGGCGGCGGCGGCGGCCAGCTCGGCCGGGGTGCCGTGCTCGTCGGTGGCGCAAATGTATAGCACCTCATGGCCCTGGGCCCGTTTGAACCGCGCATAGACATCCGCCGGCAGCATCGACCCGGCCAGATTCCCCAGATGCTTGATGCCGTTGATGTACGGCAGCGCCGAGGTGATGAGGATGCGGGACATGATCAGTGGCGAGTGATGAGTGGCGAGTGGCGAGGAGGAGCGAGTTAGTGGCGATGGTTGGAGGTCACGGCAAGAGCGAAAGCCCTTGGCCGTCCTCTACTCGCCACTCGCCACTCGCCACTCGTCACTTCCGAGCCGCCGCGCCACCCGCACGAACCGCCCGGTCAGCAGCACCGACGACACCAGACTGGCGATGATCACCGCCCAGACCATGCCGTTGACGCCGATCTCGTGCGCAAACCACCAGCCCAGCGGCATCATGATCAGGCTGTAGGCCGCGAAATGCATGATCGTCGGCCACCAGACGTCGCCCGCCGCGCGATTGGCCGAGGCCGAGACCACCTGGATGCCGTCGGCGACAAAGAACAGCGTGGTCAGCACCAGCGCCGGAACCACCACCGCCATCAGGGCCGGGTCTCGGTTGTAGGCGCTGGCGATCAGCGGCGCGCCGGGCCAGACGACCAGCGCCACAATCAGCGTCGCGACCGTGACCACCCCGATCCCCACCAGACCGGCGCGCATCACGGCCCGACCGTCCCGCGCCCCATAGGCCCGGCCGACCAGCACGGCGGTGGCGGCCGACAGCCCCATCGGGACCATGAACACCATGGCCGAGATGTTGAGCACGATGGCCCAGGCCGCGGTCTCGATCGCGCCCAGCTGGCCGGCGATGAAGGTCATGGCGGCGAAGGCCCCGACCTCGATGAAATAGCTGGACCCGGCGCCGTAACCGACCTTGCGCTGCTCGCGTTCGGCGGGCAGATCGCGCTTCGGCCGGTTGAAGATCCCCAGCGCCCGCGCCTCAGGCAGGCGGACGATATAGACGATCAGAAACACCGCCAGCGAGGTCCGCGCCACGAAGGTCGCCCAGGCCGAGGCCACGGCGCCGTCCAGGCCGATCCCGAGAATGTCGGGCACCAGCAGCAGGTTCAGCGCCAGATTGAGGCCGTTGGCGATCCACATGGCCCACATCCCCGCGCGCGGCCGGTGCATCGCCTCAAGGAAGAACTGCGCCGCCACGCTGATCAGATAGCCGGGCATCGACAGGGCGAAGACGATCAGCACCGGCGACGCCCCCTCCGCCAAACCGTCGGCGAGGCCCATGTGTTTCAGCGCCCAGGGTCCGACCAGAATCAGGGCCAACATCGAGGCGAGGCCCAGCTGGAGCGAATAGGCCACCCCGCGCCTCAGTACGCCGCCGACCTCATGCCGTCGTCCCTCGCCAAGCAGGCGCGCGGTCATCACCTGCACGCCCATCATCAGCCCCACCGCAGTAGTGATGATGATCGACGTCGGCGCCAGGGCCAGCGAACTGAACGCCAGCTCCAGCCCCGAGAAATTGCCGACGACGATCACATCGGTCAGCCCCATGGTCATGATGCCGATGCGCGCCAGCACCACCGGCCACGCGAGATGCAGCAGGTCCTTCAGGGTGGCGCCGGTCCGGGTGCTGAAGCCAATCATGGGACGGGGGAGAGGCCATGGGGACAGCGCGAGGTCAACCAAGGAAAGCGACGGCAGCCATAAGCACAACGCGTTCTCCCTCCCCCGAAGTGGGGAGGGACGGCGAGGCGAAGACGAGCCCGGGTGGGGAACGCCAGAGCATCTGCGGTCCGTGTTTGCGACCACACTTCCCCACCCGGACCGCTGCGCGGTCGTCCCTCCCCACTTCGGGGGAGGGAGAACTGTTCTTCCCCGCCGCCGCGAAGCCGCTTAAACCTCACCACATGCCCAAGCTGACGTCCGCCATCGACCCGCACAGCCCCGCCTTCAAGGCGCTGGACGCCCACAACCGGACGCTCCGCGACGAGCTCCACGCCAGGGTGGCCAAGGCCGCCCGCGGAGGCTCGGACGCCAGCCGCGACCGCCACGTCTCGCGCGGCAAGCTGCTGCCCCGCGACCGGGTCGAGCGCCTGCTGGACCCCGGCTCGCCCTTCCTCGAGATCGGCCAGCTGGCGGCCAACGGCATGTATGGCGATGCGAAGGACCCGGATGGGGCGCCGGGCGCCGGGATGATCTGCGGCATCGGCCGGATTTCGGGCCGCGAGGTCATGATCGTCGCCAACGACCCGACGGTGAAGGGCGGCGCCTATTTCCCGATGACGGTGAAGAAACACCTGCGGGCCCAGGAGATCGCCGAACAGAACCGCCTGCCCTGCGTCTATCTGGTCGATTCGGGCGGGGCCAACCTGCCGCACCAGGCCGAGGTCTTCCCCGACCGCGACCATTTCGGCCGCATCTTCTTCAATCAGGCGCGGATGTCGTCGAAATCGATCCCGCAGATCGCCTGCGTCATGGGCTCGTGCACCGCCGGCGGGGCCTATGTCCCGGCCATGTCGGACGAGAGCGTCATCGTCCGCAATCAGGGCACCATCTTCCTGGCCGGCCCACCGCTGGTGAAGGCCGCGACCGGCGAGGTCATCTCGGCCGAAGAGTTGGGCGGGGCCGAGACCCACGGCCGCAGGTCCGGCGTGGTCGACTATGTCGCCGAGAACGACGAACACGCGCTGGAGATGGTCCGCACCATCGTCGACAGCCTGAACACGGTGAAATCGGTCGAGATGGACGTGCGCGAACCGCGCGCCCCCGCCTATGACGCCGAGGAATTGTATGGTCTGGTCCCCGACGACGTCCGCGCCCCCTATGACGTGCGCGAGGTCATCGCCCGTCTGGTCGACGGCTCGGACTTCGATGAGTTCAAGGCCCTGTACGGCACGACCCTGGTCTGCGGCTTCGCCCGCATCTGGGGCTATCCGGTCGCCATCCTGGCCAACAACGGCGTGCTGTTTTCGGAGAGCGCGCTGAAGGGCGCCCATTTCATCGAACTGGCCTGCAAGCGGAAGATTCCGCTGGTCTTCCTGCAGAACATCTCGGGCTTCATGGTCGGCGGCAAATACGAGGCCGAGGGCATCGCCAAGAACGGGGCCAAGCTGGTCACCGCCGTCTCCTCGGCCGAGGTTCCCAAATTCACCGTCCTGATCGGCGGCAGTTTCGGCGCGGGCAACTACGGCATGTGCGGCCGCGCCTTCGCCCCGCGCTTCCTGTTCACCTGGCCCAACAGCCGCATCAGCGTCATGGGCGGCGAACAGGCCGCCGCCGTGCTGGCCACCGTCCACCGCGACGCCGACAGCTGGACCCCGGAACAGGCCGAGGCCTTCAAGGCCCCGATCCGCCAGAAATACGAGGATGAGGGCAATCCGTACCACGCCACCGCCCGCCTCTGGGACGACGGCGTGATCGACCCGGTCCAGACGCGGGACGTGCTGGGTCTCGCCATTTCCGCCTCGCTGAACGCTCCGATCCCGGAGACGACGTTCGGCGTGTTCAGGATGTAGACAATGAACTGGCTGTTCGGACCCACCATATTGAATTTTGTAGCAACGTTGCTTGCCGCACTGTTGGTTGGAAGTTTAGCGATACTAGTCGCGATCTTGTATCGACCAGTAACTAAACACAAATGGAGATATTCGGCCCGACTGTTTTTTAGAACATTGCCTATTATTGCCGCGCTTCTGGCCCTTTTTCTTACATATTCTACGGTAAGATTTCAGACGAAACTTGCAGCGGAAACTTCGTATAATCAAACGGGAAACTCTTTCGTTGAATGGGAACTTAACAACGAAAACTTTCGATGCCTATATGGATGGCATGCCTATGACAATCCGGCCAAATGCCTCGATCTAATAATGAAAAACGAAGACTCTTACTCTTCGGTTATGTTATACATAGAAGAAGCTTTGTACTTGCTTGAGCAAGCAAAGAAGGGACAAGCGATTTGGGGGGCGGACTACGCTGAGGATGTGAAATATTGGGCAAAGGACGTATCAGCCGATCCTACCGGAATGTTTTCTTATCAAATAGTTCTGGAGAATCCTGGCGATTTTCAAGGCGCGCAGGATCGAGCAGGAATCTCGATATCGCGAGCGCGGCTGTGCGGAAATTATCGAGCCGTGCGAGAACACCTCGTTGCTCGGGGCGCCAAGCCAGCGAAAGAGGTCGCTTGTAACTAACGGCCTCGCTCAGAATGTGATCGCCGGCCGCATCCGCTCGTCCAGCGCCCAGCGATAGGAGTCCGGTCCGAACGGCAGGTCGAACAGCTGCGGGGCCTCGCTGCCCGGCTCGGGATGGGCATGCAGTTCGAAAGCCGACAACAGGGCCCGGCGAGTGCGTTCGGCCGCAGGACCGTGGACGCCCTTGCGCTGCAGGATGCGGCTGATGACCACGTCGCGATGCGCCGCCCCGCCCTGGGCCCGCAGCTGTTCGCGGATTTCCGCGGCCAGCCTGACCTTGGCCGCCGTCAGCTTGGCCGGCTTCTGACTGCGGGGTGAGGATGCCTGCGCCATGCGGTGATCTCGTCCGTGTACGGCTCTTGTTAACCTTCCGTTTATCAAGACGAGCCGGGCCGAGCCGTCAAGATAACTTCGGTCGTTCAACTCGCCGCACTGCCATTTACCTGTTGATGCGTTACAGACGGGCAGCCGCCGAGGACCGACCATGCGCCAGCCCACCGAAGCCGACTTGAATGCTCTCGACATCACCCCGGCCGAGGCGGCCGAGATGAACGCCATCGCCCATCCGCTGCTGACCGACGCCGCGCCGGACGCCAATGATGACCTCGTGCGGATCGACTCCACCGCCGACGGCGTGGTCTTCGTCACCATCAACCGGCCGGACAAGCGCAACGCCTTCGACGCTCCGACTATCGCCGCCCTCTATGAAGCCTTCGAGACCCTGCAGGGCGCTGACCATGTGCGGGTCGTCTTCATCCGCGGCGCCGGCGGCACGTTCAGCGCGGGCGCCGATCTGGGCTGGATGGCCGACGCCGCCCGCTGGTCCGAGAGCGACAATCGCGACGACGCCATGGGGCTGGCGAAGATGCTCAAGGCGCTGCACGACGTCCCGGCCCTGACCGTGGCCATCGTCGAGGGCGCAGCCATGGGCGGCGGGGCGGGCATCGTCGCCGCCTGCGACATGGCCGTGGCGGTCAAGGGGACGAAATTCGCCTTCTCCGAGGTCAAGCTGGGCCTCATCCCCGGCACCATCGCCCCCTATGTGGTCGAGGCCGTCGGCGCCCGCACCGCCCGGGCCCTGTTCATGACCGCCGAGCTCTTCGACGCCGACGCGGCCAAGGGCTTCGGCCTGATCGGCCAGGTGCTGGACAGCGCGGACCAGATCGACGGCTTCATCGCGAGCTTCGCCAATAGCATGAAGGCCTGCGCCCCCGGCGCCGTCGGCGACGCCAAACGACTGGTGCACCACGTCGCCGGCCATCGCATCGACCACAGCCTGATGGAAGAGACCGCCAAACGCATCGCCCGCGCCCGCGTCTCGCCCGAGGGCCAGGAAGGGGTCGGGGCCTTCCTCGACAAGCGCGAACCTCGGTGGGCTGAGTGAACGAAGTGACGCGTGGCGAGTGGCGAGTGACGAGGTAGAGATCAGGCGAGGCCTCGACCGCCGGGACCGGACAACTCGCCACTCGCCACTCGCCACCCGCCACTCGCCACTCTAAACATCCCCCATGTTCAAATCCGTCCTGGTCGCCAATCGCGGCGAGATCGCCTGCCGCGTCTTCCTGACCGCCCGCCGCATGGGCCTCCGGACCATCGCCGTCTATTCCGAGGCTGACGCCAGGGCCCTGCACGTCCGCGAGGCCGACGAAGCGGTGCTGATCGGTCCCGCGCCCGCCCGCGAGTCCTATCTGGACGCAGCCAAGGTGCTGGCCGCCGCCAAGGCTACCGGCGCAGAGGCCATCCACCCCGGATACGGCTTCCTGTCCGAGAACGCCGACTTCGCCGAGGCCGTCACGGCCGCCGGTCTGGTCTGGATCGGCCCACCGCCCGCCGCCATCCGCGCCATGGGGCTGAAGGACGCGGCCAAGACCCTGATGATCGCCGCTGGCGTGCCGGTCACCCCCGGCTATCAGGGCGAGGACCAGTCGCTGGAGCGCTTGCAGAAAGAGGCCGACGCCATCGGCTATCCGGTGCTGATCAAGGCCGTCGCCGGGGGTGGCGGCAAGGGCATGAAGAAGGTCGATCGCGCCGAGGACTTCGCCGACGGCCTCGCTTCGGCCCAGCGCGAGGGCCAGTCGTCCTTCGGCGACCCGCGCGTCCTGATCGAGAAATACATCACCCGCCCGCGCCACATCGAGGTGCAGGTGTTCGGGGACACCCACGGGACGGTCGTCCACCTTTATGAGCGCGACTGCTCGCTACAACGCCGCCACCAGAAGGTGATCGAGGAGGCCCCCGCCCCCGGCATGGACGCCGCCACCCGCAAGGCCGTCACCGACGCCGCCGTGCGCGCGGCAAAGGCCGTGAACTACGAGGGCGCCGGCACCATCGAATTCATCGCCGACGCCTCCGACGGGCTCAAGGCCGACCGCGTCTGGTTCATGGAGATGAACACCCGGCTCCAGGTCGAACACCCGGTCACTGAGGCGGTCACCGGCGTCGATCTGGTCGAATGGCAGCTCCGCGTCGCCGCCGGGGAACCGATGCCGCTGAAGCAGGACGAGATCCCCCTCAACGGCTGGGCCATGGAGGCCCGCCTCTACGCCGAGGACCCGGCCAACGGCTTCCTGCCGAGCATCGGCAAGCTGGAGCATTTCCGCCTTCCTGAGCCTTCCCCCTCGAGGGGAAGGGGAGCCTCGTTCCGCATCGACACCGGCGTTGAGGAAGGCGGCGAGGTCAGCCAGTTCTACGACCCGATGATCGCGAAGTTGATCGTCCACGCCGACACCCGGGAACAGGCCGCCGAAGCCCTCGCCGACGCCTGCGCTTCTGTGGAGGTCTGGCCGGTCAAGACCAACGCCGGCTTCCTCGTCCGCTGCCTTGAGCATCCGCGGTTCGTGGAAGGCGATGTGGACACGGGGTTTATCGGGGCTGAAGGCGATGATCTTGTCAGTAGCCTAAGCAGTGACGCGGCCATGCTTGGCGGGGCCGTATTGATTGACGGAGCTGCGCGCGACGCCGACATGTTGCATCCGGACGGTAGGGCTAATGACCCGTGGTCGCCGACTCCGAGGGCGCTTTACGGCTTTAAACTGAATAGCAAATCTGGAGCGCGTACCCGCAGCTACGGCGTTGGCATGCATGCGGATTTGACCGCCGTCGCCAATACAGATTGGTCTTGGACGTTCTCCACTGGCGAAGTTCAGTCGCACGTTCGCGTGCGTTGGGCGAACAAGCAGGGCGCACGAGGCGTGTATGTTGATGGAAGCCGAGTTGCCGGTTTTCGCGACTTCGGAGACGAGGTCGTCATCTTTCAGAAGGGGGTGGCTACCCCCGTTACCCTGCGCGCCCCCCTAAGTTCGATATCGAGTGCCGCCTCCGACGGCTCTCTCCGCGCACCCATGCCCGGCAAGATCGTCGCCACCCCCGCCAAGCCCGGCGACCCGGTGACCAAGGGCCAACCGGTCGTGGTGCTGGAAGCCATGAAGATGGAACACGCCCTCGTCGCGCCGTTCGACGGCGTGGTCGGCGAGGTCAGCGTGGCGGTCGGCGATCAGGTGTCGGCGGATACGGTGCTGGCCACGGTCACTGCGTCGCAGTGACCCGCTCCTGTTGGGAGTGGGATCAGCCCCCGACCAGCCCCACTCCACCCACCGGCGTTGTCAACTGCGCATCTGCGAACGTCGCGATCAGCAGCATGGCCTTGCGGATCGCGGCCCGCACCTCGGGAACCTGCAACGACGCCCTGTGCGCCGCTTCGTCGGTCCACACCTCGGTGACCCAGATCGCATCCTCGTTCGCCGGATCGTGGGCGACGATATAGCTGAGGCAGCCCGGCGTCCGGCCCAGCCCCTCCAGCAGGATCGTGGTCAGCGCATCTCGCTGGCCCGGCGTCGCCGTCATCCTGCTGATCAGTCCGTACATACCGACAAACTGCGCCTCAGCCGCCGGGAAGTCTCCCGGCGCCTGCATGGATGGTGCTAAAGCCGCGCCATGTCCCTCCACATGATCAAACTCTGCGTCGGCGTGGCGAAAGTCGAGACGCTGGAGCGCCGCGCGGCCAAGGGAGAGTGGCTGACCGTCCATACCCGGATGACGCCCAAACGCGCGGCCGAACTCGAGGACGGCGGCTCGCTGTTCTGGGTCATGAAGGGGTCGGTGGTCTGCCGCATGCCGATCCTCGATATTTCGACGCGGGGCGAGGGCAAGGCCTCGATGTGCCACATCAGGCTGTCGCCCGAGGTCGTCCGCACCGCCCCCCAGGCCCGCCGCCCCTTCCAGGGCTGGCGCTATCTGGAGCCCAAGGACGCGCCACCCGACCTGTCCACCCTCGACGCCGGCGAGGTGCCGGAGGATCTGGCGAAGCGGTTGCGGGAGATGGGGGCCTGGTGAGGCATCAGGCTGTAGGCATCAGGCAGTAGGCAGTAGGCAACGGGCAACAGGCATCAGCAGAACTGAGTTGACCATTCCGTTCGTCCCACACCCTCCCGTTCCCTGTTGCCCGTTGCCTGTTGCCTGACGCCTGATACCTGTCGCCTGCTACCTGTCGCCTGACCCCTCGCCACCCCCCTGCGACTCCGGCTAGCATCCCATTATGCCCGCCCCCCACTCCGACCGGCTGGAAGACGCCCTGCACCGCATCTTCGAGGGCGGGAAGTCGACGCGCGCCAGCTGGTTCGCCCTGACCGGAGGCGAGACCCTGTTCGCCGAGGGCGACGCCGCCGACACCCTGTATCTGCTGCGCAGCGGGCGTCTGGGGGTGTTCCGCCGCGATCCCGGCGAGGACCGGCCGCCCCAGTTCGTCGGCGTTATCCGGCCCGGAGAGCCCGCCGGCGAGATGGCGATGCTGGCCGGCACCGAACACACCGCCGACGTGGTCGCCCTGCGCGACTGCGAGGTCCTGGCCCTGCCCCGCGACGCCTTCTTCGAGGCCGCCCGGACCGAGCCGGACCTGATGGTCGAACTGTCCCGGCTGATGATCCAGCGCGCCCGCGACCGTCGCTCCGGCGGCGGTGAGCCCAGCGTGTTCGGCTTCATCTCCGCCCGGCCCCGGCCCATCCGCGCCTTCATCGAGCGCATCGCGGCGGCGATTGAGGCCGACGGCTTCACCTGTCAGGTCATCGACCACTCCGCCCTGGCCTCAGCCGCCGAATGGTTCAGCCGCGTCGAGGACACCCACGACTTCGTTCTCTACGTCGCGGAGATGGACGAGCCCGCGTGGGCCGCCCTGTGCGCGCGCCAGGTCGACCGGGTGTTCATCGTCGGCAACGGCCTGATGGCGCCGCCGAACCGTCCCATGCCGCATGCGAGCGTGCTGGACGCCCAGCGCCGAACCGACCTGATCCTGCTGCGCGACCCGCGCATGGCCCGGCCGGCCAATACCGCGGTCTGGCTGGATGCGATTCAGCCCGGGCGCTGGTTCCAGTGCGTCGAGGGCGACCAGGCCGACGCCGACCGGATGGCGCGGGTCATCACCGGATCGGCCGTCGGGGTGGTCATGTCCGGCGGCGGGGCACGCGCCTATTCGCACATCGGCGTGCTCAGGGCCCTGCACGAGGCCAGGGTGCCGATCGACTTCGTCGGCGGCTCCTCCATGGGGGCGGTGATCGCCGCCGGCCCGGCCATGGGCTGGTCGCAGGAAGAGCTCGAAGTCCGCATCCACAAGGCCTTTGTCGAAAGCGACCCGCTGTCCGACATCACCTTCCCGATGCTGGCCATGGTCCGGGCCAAAAAGGTGGAACGCCTGCTGCAGGACGCCTATGGCGACATGGACCTGGCCGACCTGTCGCGGCCGTTCTTCGCGGTCTCCACCAATCTGACCAGCGGCAAGATCGAGGTGCACCGCCGCGGCCTGATGCGCCGCGCCATGCGGGCCTCGATCGCCATCCCCGGCCTGCTGCCGCCCATCGTCATCGACGGCCAGGTGCTGGTCGACGGCGCCGTGCTGAAGAACCTGCCGACCGAGGTCATGCGTCAGATGCACAGCGGGCCGATCATCGGCATCGACATGTCCGAAACCCGCGGCGTCGACGCCGCCCTGATCGAGCACCCGCCGTCAATCTGGCGGCTGATCGCCACCGGAGCCTGGCGGCGCGGGCCGCCCATCGTCTCGATCCTGATGCGCTCGGCCACCCTGACCACGGATGCGGATATCGAGAGCTCGCGCGCCGCCACCGACGTGCTGATTCAGCCGACGCCCGACGGGCTGGACATCCGCGACTGGAAGGGGTTCGACGCCGGCGTCAGCGCTGGCTATCTCGCCGCGACAGAGGCCTTGGCGAAGCTGGACGGACCGATCACCGGCCTGCGTCGACGGCGTTCGGTCGGCGACGTCGCGCTACCAGGAAAAGCCGCGGGAACGGCAGCAGGGTCACGCCGTCCGGACGTGGTGGAAAAGCTTCGCAAAGCCGCGCGCCGAGGGCGGAAAGATACGCCGTCCGCATAGCCGGATCGTCGAGCGCCGCCAGATAGGGACGCAGCGCCGTCCCCTTCATCCATTCCAGCACCGCATCAGGGCCGGTCAGGGCGTGCAGATAGGTGGTGGCCCATATGTCGATCCCGCCGCAGGTCTCGGCCAGCGCGTCATAATAGGCTTCCGGCATCAGGAGGGGTGCAATGGTCTGGACCCCGGCGAGCTTCGCGGCCCAGGGCCCCTCCGCCGCGACCGCGCGCATCAGGGCATGATGCCGGGTCTCGTGGGCCATCGGCATCTGGATCGCCAGCGCTCCTCCGGGAGCCAGCGCGTCCGCCAGCCGGCGCAGCAGGCCCGGATGATCGGGCAGCCAGTGCAGGGAGGCGTTGGCCAGAATCAGGTCGGCGGGAGCATCGGGGCTCCAGTGGGAGATGTCGCCCTGACGCCAGTCCACATCGGCTCCGAGAGCCCGCGCCCGCGCCAGCATCTCTGCGCTGGAGTCCAGCCCGTACACCACGGCGCCGGGATGTCGTCGCTTCAGCAGGGCCGCGTGCTGGCCTGCACCGCAGCCCAGGTCCCAGACCTCGCGCGGGTCCAGGTCGCCGGGCAGGCGTAGCAGCAGATCCAGGGCGGCGCGGTCGCGCTCGGCTTCAAAGCGGCTGTACTGTTGGGGATCCCAGGCGGGCGGCGCGTCGGTCATGCCGGAAAACGCCTCCTCGGGATGGGAGATGGTACCGCCTCTCAGGCTTGAACTGAGGACCTCCGGTTCCACAAACCGGCGCTCTAACCAACTGAGCTAAGGCGGCGCAGGCCCACTGGGGGCGACGCGAGGGCGGGTTCTAGCGGGAGCGTCGGGACTGATCAAGCAAGCCGCTGCGACAATCGACATGGAGCAGACAAAAACGCCCCGGAGGGTGACCCTCCGGGGCGTAATCGAGCGGGTTCGAGCCCTACGCGTCGGGCAGAACGAAGGTCATGTTGAACACGACGGTTGCACCAACCGCCGCGCCATCGACCTCGCGAGGCGAAACACGGCCGCGACGGGCTCCGGCCAGAGCAGCCTGACCAAAACCGGCGCCCGCAGGATCCTCAGACGTGATCCGGCAATCCGACATCGAGCCATTCGGATTCACCACGCACTGCACACCGACGCGACCCCGGCTGATGCCGCGCGCCTGTGCCCGTTCCGGGAACTCGACCGTCGGTTGGCGGGCCCAGCTTGGGTTCCGGATCACCGGCGGCCGCGGCGGAGCCGGGGGAGCCGGAGGCGGCGGGGGGCCAGGAACAATGACCGGCGGACCCGTATACTCGACCCGGTCCTCCTTCTTCGTCGGCTCGATCGGCAGCGTGACCGGCGGCGGCGGCGCGTTCGGCACCACGACCGGGGGGCGCACCTGCAGCTTGGGCGGCGGGGGCGTGTCGGGCGGCGGCGGCGGGGGCGGGGGCGGAGGCGGCGGAATGGGCTCGATGATCTCGACGTCCACAGCCTCGTCCGAATAGTTCACCTCACGCAGCTTGAACCGGGCATTGATGAAGTAGAAGGCAAGAACCGCGAACAGAACGGACACGATCAGGAGGCTGATCAGAAGGACGCCCGGGGGCACCCCGAACAGGCCCCTGGCCTTCGGCGCGTCGTATCTGGAACGGTGATATTCGATGTCAGTCATGATCTCACCGTTTCTTACTTAACATCCGTATCTTCACCGACCAGGGCAACGCTGTAGAAGCCGTTGTCCTGTAGCGAGTTCATGACCTGCATGAAATCGCCGTATCGGGTCGTGCGGTCGGCACGAATGAAGATACGTTCGTCGGCGGGATTGCGACGGCCGATCTGCGCCGTCAGCTCCGCACCGATCTGATCCAGTTCGACGGCGCCGTCGCCGAGGTAAGACTGACCGTCGCCTGTGATCGAGATGTAGATCGGCGTGGGCGGGTTCGGTGCGAGCGGAGCGACGGCACGCGGCAGTTTCACTTCCACGGAGGGAGCGGCAAGAGGGGCCGCGACCATGAAGATGATGAGCAGAACCAGCATGATGTCCACGAACGGCGTGACATTGATCTCGCTGTTCTGCTCAACGGTGTATTTGCCGCTGCCGCCGCCTGAAAGTTTGGCGGCCATCGAGCTTACGCTCCCTTGTCGAGGTTACGCGAGATGGCGTTGGTCAGCTCGGCCGAGAAGCCGTCCGAACGGGTGCCGTATGCCGAGATGCGGGTGTTGAAATAGTTGTAGAAGATAACCGCCGGGATAGCGGCGAACAGGCCGATACCGGTGGCCAGAAGCGCCTCGGCGATGCCGGGGGCGACGACGGCCAGGTTGGTCGTGTTGGTGTTCGCGATGCCGATGAACGAGTTCATGATCCCGTAAACGGTGCCGAACAGACCGATGAACGGACCGGTCGAACCCACGGAGGCCATGAACTGCTGGCCGCCCGAGAGGCGTTTGGCCAGACCAGCCTGCACGGCGGCGACGGCTTGCTGGGCGCGCATCAGGGCCGAGTCGGCGTGATCGCCGGTGACCGAGAGGCCTGCCTGACGCGACAGTTCGATTTCGTCGGTCGCCGCAGCGGCCATATCGGCCAGCGGGTTGCCGTCGAACTCGTCCGCCGTGGCCACGCGGCGCATGTCAGCGATCGTGCGGGTCTGGCGGAAGGATTCCAGGAACTGGTCGGTGCGGCGGTTCAGGGCGCCGAACTCGAAGATTTTGATGAGCAGCAGAACCCAGGTGAAGATCGAGGCCAGAACGAGGCCGATCATCACGGTCTTAACGACCGGGTCGGCGTCCATGAACATGCTGGCCGGCGTCATCTTGCCGTGGCTTTCACCACCGACAACGGCGGGCTCGGCAGCCGGAGCGGCTGCGGGGGCGGCCGGGGCAGCGACCGGAGCGGCTGCTGCGGCGGCCGGATCGGCGGCGGGGGCGGGGGCATCCTGCGCGAGAACCGGCGTGCCGGCCATAAGAACGCCAGCGGCGGCCATGGCCAGGAGGATGTTGGTCTTCTTGATATCGAACATAGTTCGCCAGTTCCTGCTGTTTTGGTCTGACTTGTGGAACCCAAAAGAAACGGCCGCAGACGACGACCGCCCTCGATGAAATTCTAGTCCGCCGATGCGGGGGGAAGTCCCCGGTCCTTGGAACGCCTTGTCACGCTTCCGGTTGCCTGATGGCTTCCGGCGCGGCGCCGATGGATTGGGGAAACCGTTCTCCCCGCCCTCATCAACTGCCCGCAAAGGAACGCGGTCAAGCTCCTTTGGCGAACGCTTACCAGAGCGTCAAGTGCGGGACGGTGCTTTTCCCCTCGCAAGGGAGCCAGCGTGTCCGATGCGGAAGATTCAGTCGGAAAACGACATTTTGATGATGGCCGCGCGCCGTCCCGGTATCGGGAAAAGGCGATGGTGCCTGGGGGCGGATTCGAACCACCGACACGCGGATTTTCAATCCGCTGCTCTACCAACTGAGCTACCCAGGCAAGCCGTCCGCTCGCGCGAGGGGGGGTCTATAGGCGAGCCGTTCGGGGGTGTCCAGCCATCAGGTCAGTCTTCGTTCGGGTCGCCGGTCGAGACGTCGTCGATGCTTTCCGGGATGGCGTATCCGCCGGTGAACCAGCGTTGCAGATCGACGTCGGCGCAGCGCTTGGAGCAGAAGGGCTTGTAGGCCTCGACCGCCGGCTGGCGGCGGCAGATGGGACAGGTCGCCATATCAGCCCTCTTCCCGGGTGAAAGCCCCGGGCGCAGCCGCCGGATCAGGGATCAGATGGGCTCGCGGCCCCAGTCGCGCCACGAGGGGTGCCGCGAGGACCGCCTCGTCCGGGGCGCAGCGCAGCGTGATCCGGGGGATGGTGGTGTCAGATATCAGGCTGTGGCGCAGGCTACGCACTACGTCCTGAGCACGCTGCTCGGGACGGCGACGTCTGTCAGGACCGTTCAGTACCTCTTCCAGCGGCGTCAGCCGCCACGGCAGTGCCAGTTGCAGCACGCCGAACCGGTTGACCGGGCCGAAGACCACGTCCGGATCGGCCCCGAACGCCTGTTTCGCCGCCGCCATGACGACTTCGCCGTCTTCGCCCGTCCCGATCAGGTCAATGGCGGTCAGACCTCCCCAGCGCTTCAGCCGAATCATCCGCGCCGCCGCGTGCAGGCCCTGCCGATTCGCCCGCGTCCGCGCCGCCGCGCCGAAGGCCACGCCCGGGCCGGGCGCCAGATCAAGGTCCACGGCGATCAGGGCGCGGGTTCGCTGGACGATCAGGTCCAGACCGGTGTCGGGAAACAGCTCGCCGGGCCAGCCCGCCTCTTCCTCGGCGTCCCAGCTCGCCTGGATGGCGGCGGCGCCGGTGACCGGGGTCACGTCGGGCGCCAGCCGGGCCAGGGTCTCGATGACCGTCGGACCGGCCGTGAGCAGGCGTGGAGCGCCCTCCCCCGCCCCGATCAGGCGCAGCGTCGGTCCCTTGCCCTCGCGCGGCTCCGCCGAGACCTCGACCTCGACCTTCTGGCCTACGGTCAGCCGGTCCTGCCCGCGAAAGGGCAGGAAGCCGTGCATGATCTGCCCCAGATCGACGAAGGCGCCCTTCAGCCCCGGATGGACCTCGGCGATTCGTCCGACGCAGCGCGCGCCCAGCCGGTGCTCCGCCACGCCGTCTTCCCGCTGGATCAACAGATGTTCGAACCGGCCATCCCGCGCGACCACCCCACGAACCTCGCCGGGGGTGTCGTCGAGGAAGACCTCGACGCTCACGGCCGCCAGCCCGCGCCGTTCAGCAGATTGACCGTCTCGAACAACGGCAGGCCCATCACCGCCGGAAAGCTGCCGACCAGCCGGGTAACGAAGGCCCCGGCCCGGCCTTGAATGCCATAGCCGCCCGCCTTGCCGCGCCATTCGCCCGAGGCGACATAGGCGGCGATCTCGGGGTCGGACAGGACCTTGAAGCTGACACGGGTGTCGACGACCCGGTGCGTGGTCCGCACCCCCGCGGTCACCGCCACACCGGTGAAGACCCGGTGGTTGCGGCCCGACAGGAGTTTCAGGAACCGGACGGCCTCGGCTTCGTCGGCGGGCTTTTCCAGCAGTCGGCGGCCCACGGCGACCACCGTATCGGCGGCCAGCACGACCGCGTCGGGCGCCCCGGCCGCTATGGCCTCGGCCTTGGACACAGCCAGCCGCGCGGCGAGGCGCGACGGCGTCTCGTCCTTCAGCGGCGTCTCGTCGATCTCGGCGGGATCGACGCGGTCGGGCGTGATCCCGACCAGCGCCAGCAGTTCGATGCGGCGCGGGCTGGCCGAGGCCAGCACGAGTTCAGGACGCGACAAGCGCGCGCCCTTACTTGAAGCGGTAGGTGATGCGGCCCTTGGTCAGGTCATAGGGCGTCATCTCGACCAGAACCTTGTCGCCGGCCAGCACCCGGATGCGGTTCTTGCGCATCTTGCCGGCGGTGTGGGCGATGATCTCGTGATCGTTCCCCTCGAGCAGCACACGGAACGTCGCGTTCGGCAGCAATTCGCTGACGACGCCGGGAAACTCGAGCAGTTCTTCCTTAGCCATGCGGCCTCTCGCGCCCTGTGAATACGAGTCAGAACGCGCGCCGGGCGAAAGCGCGCGTCAAAAAGAGCGGGCCTAATGCCCGAAAACGCCGGGATAGTCGAGATCAACCGCGCCGGTACAGCGCCGTCACCAGCGTGAACAGCCGCCGCGCTGTCTCGTGGTCGATGGCGATCTTACCGTCCAGACGGGCCTTCAGCAAGTCCGCGCCTTCGTTGTGCAGCCCGCGCCGGCCCATGTCGACCGCCTCGATCTGGGCGGGCGATGTCCCTCGCAGGGCCTCGTAATAGCTGTCGCAGATCAGGATATAGTCGCGGATCACGCCCTTTAGCGGCGTCAGCGACAGGCCGTGGGCGCGCGCGAAGTCCGGCCCCTCAATGTCGAACACCAGCTTCGAATCGACCAGCGACAGCTTCAGCCGGTACGGCCCGCCCGCCGCGCCGGTCGGTTCGAAACTGTTCTTCTCGACCAGGTCGAAGATGGCGACGCGACGCTCGTGCTCAATCTCGGCGGTCGCGGCCGGGAGGGTCGCGGCGTCCAGATCGACTGAGACGAGACGGTGCTCGCTCATGCCGGGTCCGCCGCCGGATCAAGATGGGTCGGGGCCAGTTTGGCGGGCCAGCGCTCCGACAGATCGGTCAGCACGGCGTCGAGGCATTCCACGTCGATGCGCAGGTCGCCCCCGCCGGCGAACATCAGGATGACCCGCCCGCCCGGCGCTTCGCCCGGCTCGAAATCCATGGCCAGAAGCTCCAGCGCGCTCTCCGGCAGGCGCGGCAGCCGCCGGCTCTTGACCGCGACCACGTCGCCGAACTGCATGGCCGCCATCACCCGCGTGCCGCCGCACTCCCAGCAGAACCGGCTCAGCTTCAGCGTCACCCGCCGCGACGCCGGCTCCCAGACGATATCGACCGGCCGCAGGATGGCGTCCTGCAGCGCCGCCGAAATGATGTGCAGGTCGTCGGCATCCTCAGCCAGCAGGCGCAGCGGCTCGACCGGCGCGCGCGCCGGCATGTCCGGCCCGACCTCCTGGACCTCAGTGCTCATTCGCCTCGCCCTTGATCCGGCGGATCTCGGCCCCGCAGGCGCTCAACTTCTCTTCCAGCCGCTCAAACCCGCGATCGAGATGATACACGCGCCCGACCGTCGTCTCGCCCTCGGCCGCCATGCCGGCGATGACCAGGCTGACCGAGGCCCGCAGGTCGGTGGCCATGACCTGGGCGCCGTGCAGCACGGGCACCCCCTTCACCACCGCCTCGCCGGCGTGGACGTGGATGTCGGCCCCCAGCCGCGCCAATTCGGGCGCGTGCATGAAGCGGTTCTCAAAGATGTTCTCGTGGATGACGCTGTCGCCCTCCGCCGTGGTCATCAGGGCCATGAACTGGGCCTGCAGGTCGGTCGCGAAGC
Organism: Brevundimonas sp.; assembly: GCF_030682035.1. Taxonomy (GTDB): domain Bacteria; phylum Pseudomonadota; class Alphaproteobacteria; order Caulobacterales; family Caulobacteraceae; genus Brevundimonas. The sequence goes on from NZ_JAUXQZ010000030.1 coordinate 21,962, forward strand.
CCGGATAGACCTCGGTCGCCACATTGACCGCCTTCAGCCGCACGGCAGGGTCACGCTTCACGACCACGCCGTCCGAAGTCGGCGTCACCTCGACCCCGGCCTCGATCATCTTCTCGCTCAGGGCTGCCATCAGTTCCGGCCGCGTCCTCGTCAGCCGCACCTCGCCTCCGGCCATGGCGGCGGCCACGGCGTAGGAGCCCATCTCGATCCGGTCGGGGATCACGGACCAGTTGGCCCCGCCCAGAGACGAAACGCCGGTGATGGTCAGAACATCCGTGTCGATCCCCTCGATCCGCGCGCCCATGGCGGTCAGGCAGCGGGCCAGGTCGCCGATCTCGGGCTCGCGCGCGGCCTTCCTCAGCACGGTCACCCCATTGGCCAGCACGGCGGCCAGCAGGGCGTGTTCAGTCGCGCCGACCGAGACGAACGGGAACTCGATCTCGGCGCCCTTCAGGCCCTTCGGCGCGCGGGCGATGACATAGCCCTCCTCCAGTTCGATCTCGGCCCCCATGGCCGTCAGCGCCTGCAGGTGCAGGTCGACCGGCCGCGCGCCGATGGTGCAGCCTCCGGGCAGGGATACCTTGGCCTCGCCGGTGCGGGCCAGCAGCGGCCCCAGCACATTGAACGAGGCCCGCATCTGGCGGACCAGATCGTAGGGCGCGAAGGTCGAGGTCAGGGCGGCGGCGTGGAACAACGTCTCCTGCCCCTCGGCGCCGTCGCGCTCCGAGACCTGGACCCCGAGCTCCTCAAGCAGGCGACCCAGGAATTTCGTATCCGCCAGGCGCGGCATATTGGTCAGCAGCAACGGCTGATCCGTCAGGATCGATGCGGCCATCAGCTTGAGGGCGGAGTTCTTGGCGCCGCTGATCGGAATGGTTCCGTTCAGACGGGCGCCGCCGGTGATGGCGATGCTGTCCATGTCGTCTCTTGCGACCCCGAGCAGGGCGCAAGGGGGGATCGGTTCTCTAGCGCGGACGGCTATCGTTGCGAAAGGCCGACATCCGTCCGTCCGATGACATTCAGTTGCTCGGCCTTGCAGGCTTCCCGGCCCGGCCCGCCGCCTTGCGCCGTTTCAGATTGTCCCGCAGGGCCGTGGCCAGCCGCTGGGCCCGCGCCGTCGCGGGCGTTTTCGCCGGCGCCAGGGGGTCAGGCAGGGTCGCCGGCAGGTCAGGTCGGGTCGAGGCGGTCTCGGACTCATCCATGAACTGATCAGACGCGTAGTCGAACTTTTCCGCAAGCATCTGAAATCGGGGCTTCCCCCTTTGTCCCCGGTTGGCTATAGGGCCGCTTCCTCAGATCAGGCCGCCGTAGCTCAGTGGTAGAGCGCATCCTTGGTAAGGCTGAGGTCGTGGGTTCGATTCCCCCCGGCGGCACCACTTCTGAAGACCGAACGGGCGGAGCTTGGACAAGCTCCGCCCTTTTCCGTTCCCGGGCCTCAACAATCCATCGCTGCCCCCAAAGCTCCAGACCCTGTCATTCCGGACGTCGCGATAGCGGCGAGCCGGGACGCATGCCGTTTGAACCCGCTACGCCCGGAAGCTGCGTCAACAGCTATCCGGGCGACAGGTCAGGACAGACAGCGTGGCTGCGACCGTCCAGGATCGCCGCTTTGCGGCGTCCGGATGACAAGGGTCCTGCCCCTCAGTCGTCCCCGGCGCGATTCGGCTGGATCAGCGGGAAAGGACGCGGCGGGCCGTTCGGACGCATGAGGCGGCTCTCGTACGCCGCCGCCGCATCCGGCTGGTAGCCGGGGAAGGCATAGCCGCTGTCGTTGAAATAGAGGTCGTCATAGCCACGCCCGTAGCCATAGCCCCCGTAGGGATAGCCGTTCTCGACCTGGCGATAACTGATATCCAGCCGGCCGTTCTCGCCGATCGGCAAAGAGACCGCCGCGCCATAGTCGCGATAGCCGCCGGTGCCGATGCCGAAGCTGACCTCGCCGTGCATCTTGCGATCGTCGGCAGGCTCATTCGCGGCCTCGGCCCAGGGCTTGTCGGCGGTCGAGCGGGCGGCGATCCAGCGGCCGATCTGCTGGTCGGTGGACAGGCCGTGGGGCACGGCGTCCTGGGTCGCACCTTCGGTCGACGGGGCCAGCGGTTGGACGGTGGCGTTGAGATCCACGGTCGTGGCGGGAGCGGTGACGACCACCCCGTCGGGGTCCGACGCCAGAAGGGCGGCGGCTATCATCAGTGCGAAAACAGCCATGCGCCCCACTCCACTCGAACTGACACCCTAGCCTCAAATGAGGCCAGAGCGTGATCCCGAAAAGTGTTCGCGGTTTTCGGAAAAGATCAGGCCCCTGCAAAAAGCCGTCCGGCGCGCCGCGCCGGACGGTCAGGCCGTGCCGTCGCCGCGTCCCAAGGGGTCGGGCAGCCGCCCGCCCTCGGCCACAAAGCTGAGGGCTAGGGAGTTGATGCAGTAGCGCAGGCCGCCCGGTCCCGGCCCGTCCGGAAACACATGGCCCTGATGACTGTCACAGCGGGCGCAGCGGGTTTCGGTCCGACTCATACCGTAGGAGCGGTCAGTGATCGCCCTCACATGCTCGGGATCGACCGGTTCGGTGAAGCTGGGCCAGCCGGTGCCGCTCTCGAACTTGGTCCCGGTCCGGAACAGCGGCAGGCCACACTCCCGGCAGCAGAACACCCCGGCCCGCTTCTCGCCCAGCAGCGTGCCGCAGAACGGCGCCTCGGTGCCATGGGCCAGAAGGACGCGCTTCTCCTCTGCGGACAGGTCCGCCTCCAAAGCTGCCCGCTGGCTCTCGCTGGGCGCCGTCAGGTCATAGCCGGACGAGGAACGCGGGGTCGGGGCGATATCGGGATCGGTCATGCCTCCGAAATAGGAAAGGCCGGGCGAGGGTTCCACCCTTCTCCCTCCCCTTCATGGGGAGGGACGACCGGCGGCAGCCGGTCCGGGTGGGGCACGCCAGTCTCGCACCGGCAGCGCCTGGCTTCGTAATCCCCACCCTGTCGTCACTATGCGCCGACATCCCTCCCCATGAAGGGGAGGGAGAAACCGGTCGCCCCTACTGGAACAGCGTCCCGACCCAGGCCCGGACCGCCGTCTCATCGGCGGGGTTGCCTGTGTAGGTCAGACCTTGCGCAGGCGCATAGGGCTGGTTGTTGGCGCGCGGGCGCGAGGTCCAGGCCTTGTGGCCATAGCT
>NZ_JAUXQZ010000032.1 GCF_030682035.1 Brevundimonas sp.
GATACCACTACTCTGAGCGTTACTAGCCCTATAAAAACTTGTAAAAATCTCTGCAATTTGGGATTCAGGAATTCCCATCCCCTGATCTGCAATTGAGATTCTAATAAATCTTCGTAAGTTCTCGTTATATTTTTCACTAACACTTATACGAACCGTCGTATCCGTTTTAGAGAATTTAAGGGCATTTGAGAGAATGTTAGATAGAGCTTGGGAGATTTGATTTTTATTCGCATCTATTACCGTCTCAATATTTTCGTCTACAGCCACATCAAATGCAATTCCCAACGCCTCTTTTTGAGGAGCTAGAGCGAAAATACATTTGGCAATAACAGCTTGCACGTCGACCTCTGTTTTTACAAGTTCTGATGAAGTTGATTCCAAACTTGATAGAGTAAGAATCTCTTCGACAAGATTTAACAAGTCTGTTGAATTTCGTTCAATCACGGCCAAAACTTGCTCACTCTGAGTATTTATACTGGTATTCATACTGTCTCGTAAAATACCGACATACCCAATGATAGAAGTTAATGGCGTGCGCAGTTCGTGATTTATTGTAGAAATAAAATCATTCTTTCTTGAGTCGAGTAATTTTAACTTCTCGACTAATGTTTCTGCCTGACTTAAATTATTATTTGCGGTATTTAGTAAAATAATTTGATCATCAATTGAATTAGAAATAGCCTTGTACTGCTTATTGAGAGTATAAATAAAGGAGGAGACAAAAATAAGTGATAAGGATGTAACTAGAATCAGTAAGTAGAGATTGATATCTGCCTTTTGACGACGGTCTTTCGCGGACTTTTCTAGCAAACTGTCTAGTTGAGCTCTATACTCAACTGCAAAAATCCGACTAAAATTTAGCATCTCGTCAACAAAGATTTTTAATTGGGATTTAATGGCACGATAATCACTTCTAGATAGATACCCCGGCTTAGCGTATAAAAGAATTTCGTCGGCGATAAATAGATTTGCCAAATATTGATTGACGAAATACTGCCTTGCAACTTCGTGCTTAATATCTATCCCTGATAATTGTTTCTTCAAAGTGGCGCGCGCAACTATTACATCTTTAATTGGGACTTCTCCCGCCCCCCATTGGACGAATTTAATTGTAAAGGCCAGTCCTTCTCGCTGAAGGAGGGAAAGAGACTGCGCCTTTTTTTGAATAGAGGAAAAGATTTGATTATCCCCTGATGCTCCACTTGAAATTTGGCTCGTCGAAAATGTTAATGCAACCATACCGAGCCCTATCATGATGAGTAAAGCGATCTGGGCGGGGTTAATACTA
>NZ_JAUXQZ010000037.1 GCF_030682035.1 Brevundimonas sp.
CACCTCGAGCGGTCGACCCTGGAACAGGTGCTGCCCGGCCTGATGGAAAAGACGCGCGAGCGGGGCTGGCGGGCGCTCGTGCGCGCCGCCGACGCCCGTCTGCTCGACGACATCGACGAGCGGCTCTGGACCTATCGCGACGACAGCTTCTTGCCGCATGCGCCCGACAGCGAGCCGAGCGCAGCGCGCCAGCCAATCCTGCTGACCACGGGGTTCGACAACCCAAACGGCGCCGACGCCCTATTCCTGGTTGATGGCGCCGATCCGGGAGAGCTTGCCGGATACACCCGATGCGTGGTGCTCTTCGATGGTCGCGACGAGGCTCAGCTCGCTGTCGCACGCAGCCAATGGAGCGCCGTCAAGGCCAAGGGGCATCCGGCCTCCTACTGGAGGCAGCAGGCCCGAGGATGGGAGAAACAGGCATGAAGAAGATCCTGATGTTGGGAGCGGCGCTTATCGCGCTGTCGGGTTGCGTCAGCGAGCCGCCAGCTCCGCCGCCCGCCGATGCGAACGACAAATGCGGCGCCGCTGAGGCGCAGCGTTTTGTCGGTCGTCCGCGTAGCGAAATCCCGGTGCCTGTACGGCCCGAAAAGCAGCGCGTGCTCTGCACGACCTGCATGGCGACCATGGACTTCCGTGAAGACCGGCTGAACTTCTTCTACGACGCCGACACCGGCGTCGTGAAAAGGGTCACCTGCGGTTAGAGGCCGTGAGGCCGAAGGCGCGGCGAACCGCGCCTTCGGTCGTCCGCGTCAGGCGACGCCTTCGAAGCGAAGCATGTCGATGATCGTGAAGTCGTCGCCTTGTCTCGACGGGGCAATGGTCGGCAGGCTGGCTTGCCATTCCGGCTCTTGCGCAAGGTAAGAGCTGCGGTCGCCCTCGATGAGGCCAAGGAAGACCTCGGTGACTATGCGCCCGCCGACCGGGGATTGGCCTTCGCGAGCCGAATGGCTATTTCCGTTTGCGGAAGATGTGGCGCAAGGCGGCGATCGCCGCCGGGGCGAGCAGCACCAGAACTAGCAGTAGATAGACGAGGCGGGCTTCTTCGGGCATGGCGTCAGTGCTCGTCGTCGTTGGGGATGTTCAGCAGTTCCCCGCAGGCCTTGCAGTGGACAGCGTCGACGTCATGCCTCTGCAACCCGCAGGTCGGGCAGGGAAAGCGCACCTTGTAGGGGCGGAACAGCGCCTGGGCGAGGCGGACGAAAAGGGTGATCCCGGTCAACATGGTGACGATGGAGATCACTCGGCCCCAGGTTCCAGGCAGGGTGATGTCGCCAAACCCTGTTGTCGTCAGGGTGGCGATCGTGAAGTAGAGGGCGTCGATATAGCCGTCGATGCCGTCCGTCCGGGCGAAGCTCGTATAGACGAAGCCGGTCACCACGAAGATGAAGGTGATCAGGGTCGCCGAGGCGCGGACGACGTCTTCCCAGCGCGTCTCGTCATAGCGACGGCCGATGGTTCGCCAGAAGAACTCGGAGTGAACCAGGCTCCATAAGCGAAGCACCCGCAGGAAGGCCAGATTGAAGAGCCAGAAGGGGAAAAGCAGCGTCACCAGGACGAACAGGTCGATCCAGGTGACCGGCCGCTTCAGCCATTCGCCGAACCTGTCGGAGGCATAGGCCCGCGCGGTGAGATCGACCGCCAGGATAAAGGCCATCGTGTAGTCGATGAACAGGAATGCTGGGGTGTCGCGGAGCAGCGGCGAAGCGATGAAGAAAGCGATCATCACCAGGTCGATCGTGATGACCGTCAGGCGAAAGCGCACCGACTTCGCCGAATGGCCGAAGTACAGCTCGTGCAGCCGCGCCCTGATGCGAGGTGCGCGGCGCCGTCTGCCGGGGTCGGGAAGCGACTCTGCGTCGGTGGCCATGGCGCCACTGTAGTTACCCCTCCCCACGAAGGGGAGGGAGAAGGTTAGGCGTCGACCTTTACGGCCTCGTAGGCTTCCACCGCGTCCAGCCATTCCTGCTCGGCCTTCTCGAGGGCGACCTGGGCCTGCTCACGCTTGCGGCCAAGTTCGGCGGCCTTGGCGGGATCCTCGCTGAACACCTTAGGATCGGTCAGGGCCTTATCGAGTTCGGTGACGGCGGCTGTGGCGCGGGCGAGCGCGGCCTCAGCCGACTCGGCGCGGCGGCGAGCCGTTCCGGTCGGGACCTTCGTCTTGGGTGGCGGCGGCGGTTTGGGAACCTCGACCGGCTCGGCGGCCCGAACCTGGGTCGGGGCCTTGCCGGCCTGTTTGGCGCGGTCGATGACGAACTTGGCGTAGTCGTCCATATCGCCATCGAAGGGCGCGATGGTCCCGTCGCTGGCCAGCCAGAGGCGATCGGCGACCAGTTCCATCAAGGAGCGGTCGTGGGTGATCAGGATGACAGCGCCCTCATACTCGTTCAGCGCGTCCAGCAGGGCGCGGCGAGAGTCGATGTCGAGGTGGTTGGTCGGTTCGTCGAGAATCAGCAGGTGCGGGGCTTCGAGCGCCACAAGGTTCAGCAGTAGGCGGGCGCGTTCGCCGCCGGACAGGCTGTCGACCGTGGTCTCCACCTTCTGGTGTCCCAGGCCGTACTGGGCCAGGCGCGCGCGGCGACTGGCCTCGGAGGCCTCCGGCATCACCGTGCGGATGATGTCGAGCGGTGTGTCCTTCGGATTCAGGGCTTCGATCTGGTGCTGGTGGAACCAGCCGACCTTCAGCCGAGCTGAGCGGGTGAATTCGCCCGATTGCGGCTTCAGCGCGCCGGCGACCAGCTTGGCGAAGGTTGACTTGCCGGCCCCGTTGACGCCCAGCAGACCGATCCGGTCGTCGAGGTCGAGGCGTAGGTTAAGATGCTTGAGGATCGGCGTCTCGTCGTAACCGGCCGATACGCCTTCAAGGCGCAGCAGCGGCGGGGCCAGGGGGCGTTCCGGCGAGGGCAGGATGAAGGGCGCGACGTGCTCGGCGACCACCGAGGAAACCGGCGGCAGCTTCTGCAGCATCTTCAGGCGCGACTGGGCTTGGGTGGCCTTGGACGCCTTGGCGCGGAAGCGATCGACGAAGGCCTGGAGGTGGGCGCGCTGGGCGTCGACCTTGGCTTTGTTGGCTTCCTGCAGGCGGGCCTTTTCCTCACGCTGGCGCTCGAAGCTGTCGTAACCGCCGGTGTAGATTGTCAGCTTGCCGTCGGCGAGATGCAGGATGTGGTCGCAGCTATTGTTCAGGATTTCGCGGTCGTGGCTGATGATGACCGCGGTGTGCGGATACTTTTTCAGCCGGCTTTCCAGCCAAAGCGCGCCTTCGAGGTCGAGATAGTTGGTCGGTTCGTCGAGCAGCAGCAGGTTGCCGCCGGTGGCCAGGGTCTTGGCCAGGTGGACGCGGTTGCGCTCGCCGCCGGACAGTTGCCCCACCTTCTTCTGCTGGTCGCCGCCCTTGAAGTTGAAGCTGCCGACATAGGCGCGGGTGTTGATCTCGCGCTTGCCCACCATCATCACGTCGGTGCCGCCCGAGATGACCTCCCAGATGGTCTTGTTGGGCTCCAGGTCGTCGCGGCTCTGGTCGACATAGGCCAGTTTGACCGACTCCCCGACCTTGATCGTGCCGCCGTCGGGCTGTTCCTGGCCGGTGATCAGGCGGAACAGGGTCGATTTGCCGGCGCCGTTCGGGCCGATGATGCCGACGATGCCGTTGGGCGGCAGTTTGAACGTCAGATCCTTGAACAGCAGCTTGTCGCCATAGGATTTGTTCAATCCCTCGACCTCCAGCACCACATTGCCCAGACGCGGGCCGGGCGGAATCTGGATGACGGCGTGGGTCTGGGCGCCGCGCAGGCTTTCCTGCTCGTCCACCATCCGCTCATAGGCGGCCAGTCGGGCCTTGGACTTGGCCTGGCGAGCCTTGGCGCCCGAGCGGACCCATTCCAGTTCGCGGGTGAGGGCGCGCTGGCGGGCTTCGGATTCCGACTGCTCCTGCACCACGCGCTTGGTCTTGGCCTCCAGCCAGCTGGAGTAGTTGCCTTCGTGCGGGTGGCCCTTGCCGCGGTCCAGCTCCAGCGTCCACTTGGTCACCAGATCCAGGAAGTAACGGTCGTGGGTCACCAGGATGACGCAGCCGGGGAAGGCTTCGAGGTGATGTTGCAGCCACGCGACGCTTTCGGCATCCAGATGGTTGGTCGGCTCGTCGAGCAGCAGCATGTCGGGCTTGGACAACAGCAGCCGGGCCAGCGCCACGCGGCGCTTTTCACCGCCGGACAGATTGGTCGTCGCTGATTCATCGGGCGGACAGCGCAGGGCGTCCATGGCCATTTCGATGCGGCTGTCGATGTCCCAGACATCGCCGGCGTCGATCTTTTCCTGCAGGGCCGTCATCTCGGCCATCAGCTCGTCGGTGTATTCCTCGGCCATTTCCATGGCGATCGCATTGAAGCGGTTGACCCACTGCTTCTCCTCGCACCAGGCCTCGACGTTCTCGCGGACGTTCAGGCTGTCGTCCAGCTGGGGCTCCTGCTCCAGATAGCCGCGCTTGATCCCGTCGGCGGCGCGCGCCTCGCCGTTGAACTCGGCGTCCAGCCCGGCCATGATCTTCAGCAGGGTGGATTTACCCGAGCCGTTGACCCCGACGACGCCGATCTTGGCGTCGTTGTAGAAGCTCAGCCAGATGTTCTCAAAGATCTTCTTGCCGCCGGGAAAGGCCTTGGTGAGACCCTGCATCTGGAAAATATATTGCTGCGCCATGAGGTGCGGTGCGCCCTGTCGTCTGGGGGTGTCGGGAGGTTGGCGCGGGGTGTAGCCGCCGCGCCGCCGTTGGGCAAATGTCTAGGCGCGGGGGACGGCGGATTGATGGCGGCTAGAGCGTGTAGCCGCCGTCCACGAACAGGCTGGCTCCGGTCATCGACCGTGCGGCGGGCGACAGCAGGAAAGCGATCTGGCCCGCGATTTCCTCGGCCTTGGCGTAGTGGCCCAAAGGAGTCGCCATCGCCGCCAGAGCATCAAAGGCGGCCTGTTCCGAGCCGTGCGCCGAGACCATGTCGGTGAAGAATGGCATCTGGCTCCAGATCGGCGTCTCGACCCCGCCCGGCAAGATGGCGTTGACCCGCACGCCGCGCGGCGCGCCCTCCTTGGCAGCGACCTTCGCCAGTTGCAGCAGCCCTGCCTTCGACGCGCCATAGGCCCCGATCCCTGGTTCGGCCTTCACCGCGGCCGCTGACGCCACCACAACCGCGGCGCCTCCGTCGCGCAGCAGCCGCATCCCCGACCGCAGGGTCAGGAAGGCCCCGTCGAGGTTGATCGACAGGACGCGCCGCCATCCCTCGAATGACAGGTCGGCGATGGCCCCGCTGTCGGAGACCCCGGCGTTGACGACGACGCTGTCCAGACCGCCCGAGTGGTGTTTGACTCCATGCTCGATCCCGTCCCAGGCCGCTTCGTCCAGCACGTCCTGATGGCATAGCATCAGTTCGACGCCACGTTGTTCCAACTCGTCCCCCAGCGCGTGGAGACCCACCTTGTCCTGATCCACGAGGATCAAGCCAGGCGCGCCGTCTTCGGCCAGCCGCCGGGCCGTGGCCGCGCCAATTCCCGAGGCGGCGCCCGTCACCAGCGCGATGCCGGGATAGACAGCCTGCTCAGTGGTCTCAGGCATAGTTGAAGCTCACCGAAATCCGCTCGCTCTTGGCCGCATTCGGCGGCACCTCGTGGCGCAACCAGCTTTCCCACATCAGAACCGTGCCCGCCTGGGGAGCCAGGTAAACGAACGGCCGCTCGGCTTCCGGCGCGTCGGCGTGGACGCCGGGGCGGGCCATCATCATCGGCAGGCGCGGGTCTTCCAGCTTCAGGGCCGAGGCCCCGTCGGGCACCTCGACATAGACGGCGCCGCTGAGAAAGGCGTGGGGGTGGATATGGCCCGAGTGGCTACCGCCGGGCTTGAGGATATTGACCCACAGACTGTCCAGCCGCGGCTTTCGCGCCAGATCGAAATTCAACGCCTTCGCATAGGCCCCCGCGTGCCGGTCCAGATGGCGCTTCAGCTCGCCGAACTCGGGCATGCGCAGCGGCAGGTCGGTCAGGGAACCATATGAGGTGTAGCCTCGATAGCCGTGCTCGCGGCACCAGGACCGGCCGGCGTGATCCTCGACGGCCAGCATCCGGCAGACCTCGGCCAGGCCGGCGTTGAAGGCCGCGAAGCCGGGCGCGGCGGCCAGGGAGGCCTCATAGACCTGGGTGACGAACAGGGGGCGCAGGGACATGGCGGCTTCCTAACGCGCCCCGGCCGCGTCGTCGCGCACGATGATCCCGTCCTTCATCACGAGCCGCACGGCCCGGACCGCCGAAACGTCCTGCGTCGGGTCGCCTTCGACGGCGATGAGATCGGCCAGCAGGCCCGGCCGCACGGCGCCGATCCGGTCCGCCTGGCCAAAGATCCGGGCGTTGCCCGAGGTCGCGGCGACCAGTACTTCAGAGGCCGGCATGCCGGCCTGCACCATCAGCTCCATCTCGCGGGCGTTGTCGCCGTGGGCGTAGACGCCGACGTCGCCGCCCATGCAGATGTCGACGCCCGCAGCCCGGGCCGCGGCGAAGGCGCGGCGCTTGGCCAGAACGGCCTCGGGCGCCGGCTCCTGGCCGTTCCAGCCGCGATAGCGGCTGATGGCGTCGGTGGCGGCCAGGGTCGGGCAGAGGGCGACGTGGCGGTCGTGCATCAGGCGGAAGACCTCGGGCGTGCCGGCGTCGCCGTGCTCGAGGGTGTCGACTCCCGCCAGGATCGAGCGGCGCATGCCCTCGGCCGTCCCGGCGTGGACGGCGACCGGGCGGCCGGCGGCGTGGGCGGCCTCGACCGCATCGGTCAGCTCCGCCTGCGAAAAGGTCGGCCGGCTCGGCTCCCCGGGTCCCCAGCGATAGTCGGCGTAGAGTTTGATCACATCGGCCCCGGCGCCGATCTGGCTGCGGACGACACGGATCAGGTCCCCCGCGTCCGCCTGTTCGGCGCCCAGCGGAACCTCGACGCCGGGCTCGAACCCGCGCGGGCCATAGGCGCCGGTGGCCACGATGGCCCGGGTCGAGGTCAGGATCCGCGGCCCCGGCACAATGCCCTGGTCGATGGCCTGCTTCAGCCCCACATCGGCATAGCCGGCCCCTTCCGTGCCGAGGTCGCGCACCGTGGTGAAACCCGCCATCAGGGTGGTCCGCGCCGCGACCGTGGCCCGCGCCGTGCGCAGGGCCAGCGCCTCATGCAGGACCTGATCGTCCCAGCTGGTCTCGTTGTAGGGATGCAGGAACAGGTGCGAATGCCCCTCGATCATCCCGGGCATCAGCGTCATCCCGGGCAGGTCGATGACCCGGGCGTCGGCGGGAACGACGAGGTCCGGTCCGGCCGCCTCTATGGTCCGGCCCCGCACCAGCACGGACCAGCCCACGTGCGGGCGGGGGTCGACGCCGTCGAAGACGCGGGCGGGCCGGAGCATCACGGCGTCCTGGCTCCAGGCCGGGCTCGCGAGGCAGAGCGTCAGAAGAAGGAAAATCGTCCGCATGGCGTCGCCCGTCCCGTTTGAAGGCTGCACTGAAGCGCGGGGGAGGGGCGCGGGCAAGCCTCGGGCGCGGCGATCAATCGTCCAGCGCGGCCTCGCCCCGCAGGATCGCCTCAGCCCGGGCGGTGTGTTTGGCGTCTGACCGGTCATGCAGCACCAGCGGCGGCAGCAGGCGCAGCGGGGCCTTGCCGGTCCTGATCGCCTGCACCAGCACCCGTTTGGCCGGTTCGTCCGCATACGGATGAACCGGGCGGATAGCGAAGGATCCCGCCTTTTCCCCCAGCAGCGCCAGCAGGTCAGCCAGTCGGTCGGCGCGGTGGATGACCATGATCCGCCCGCCCTCACGCGCCGATTTCAGCAGAAAGGTCGTCCACGCCTTCAGCCCGTCATCGGCCATCCACGCCCCACGCTTGCCCTCGGCCGGGGCCCGCAATGCGCCGGGGTCGTCGAAGAAGGGCGGATTGCTGACCGCCCAGTCGAACGGCGGCAGGTCCAGCGCCCGGAAGTCCGCCGCGACGTCGCCCTCGATGATCTGCGCGTCGGCTCCGTTCAGCGCCGCATTCTCCCGCGCCAGCGCCGCCATGGCCGGATCGCGCTCCAGCCCGGTCAGGCTCACGCCCGGCCGTCGCGCGGCGATCTGCATCAGCACCGCGCCCGCGCCGCAGCCGGCCTCGATCACCCGCTGGCCCGGCTCCGCCGCCACGGCCGCCGCCAGCAGGGCCGCGTCCATCCCGGCGCGATAGCCCCTCGCCGGCTGACGCAGCCGGACGCGTCCGCCCAGAAGGGCGTTCTCGACGGCTTGGTGTTCGGCTTGCGGCAATGGTGCGACGGTCACGCGGCTTGACCCTTCATGGAGCGATCACCATTGTGCGCCGCATCGCCGCCGGGCAAGGCGGAGACTGGAATTTCGGGCGTGATTCTCCCCTGCGCCGCCCTGCCGAAGAGTATTTCGTTGGACGCTGTCACCGTCGCCGAGCCCCGCTCGAAGGGGAATGTCGAGCCGCTCGTGCGGCTGGCGGCGCGCGACATGGCGACCGTCGACGCCCTGATCCTCGACCGGATGCAGTCCCAGGTGCCCGTCATCCCCCTGCTGGCCGAGCATCTGATCTCCGCCGGCGGCAAGCGGCTGCGGCCTCTGCTGACCCTGGCTGCCGCGCGCGCCTCGGGCGCGACCGGCGACATCACGGCTTCGGTCAAGCTGGCGGCGGCGGTTGAGTTCATCCACACCGCCACCCTGCTGCACGACGATGTGGTCGATGCCTCGGACCTGCGACGCGGCAAGGTCGCGGCCCATCTGATCTGGGGCGCCCCGTCGAGCGTCCTCGTCGGCGACTTCCTGTTCGCCCGCGCCTTTGAGCTGATGGTCGAGACCGGTCAGATGCGGGCCCTGGGCATCCTCGCCCGAGCCTCCAGCGTCATTTCCGAGGGCGAGGTGCTTCAGCTGACCCGCGCCCACGACCTGAACCTGGATCAGGACACCTATCTGCGCATCATTTCGGCCAAGACCGCCGAACTGTTCGCCGCCGCCGCCGAGGCGGGCGCGGTGGGCGCCGGGGCCGATGAGCTGTCGGTCGAGGCCCTGCGCGCCTATGGCCTCAACCTCGGCCTCGCCTTCCAGCTGGCCGACGACGCACTCGACTACGGCGGCACGTCCGAGGTGCTGGGCAAGAACGCCGGCGACGACTTCCGCGAGGGCAAGGTGACCCTGCCCCTGCTGCTGGCCGCCGCCCGCACGCGCGGCCGCGAGGACGCCTTCTGGGATCGCACGATCAACCAGGGCCAGCGCACCGGGGATGACTTCCGCCGCGCCCGCGAACTGGTCTTCGGCACGGGCGCCGTCAGCGCCACCCTCGACACGGCCTGGGAATACGCCGACGCCGCCAAGGCGGCGCTGCGGGCGCTTCCGGCGAGCGGCTGGCGTGAGGCGCTGGAACAGCTGGCGGATTTCGCGGTCAGCCGGGCGGCGTGATCGAACTCAACAGGCAATAGCCGCCACTTGGCCTGACGCGGCGAAGTCCAGCAGCGGTCGGTCCCGCGTGATCAGTCGATATCTCATCGCCCGCGCCGTCGCGGCGACGATGCGATCCGCAGGATCGCGCAGCGGCGGACCAGGCAACTGGGATGAGGCAATCAGAATATCCGGCGTCAACGGCGCGAGATCGACGCCCAATTCCAACACCTGCTCGAACCAGGTCAAGGGCGGCAGACTCAGGACCAGTCGGCCCTTGGAAACCAAAAGACCGATCTCCCAGGCCGTAATCGGCGAGACGAGAACCTGCGTCCCGATCTTTTGGGCTTCCTGAAGCGCCGCTTCACCTTCCGGTCTGAACGCGGCCCCGGCCTGAAGCCATATCGCCGCACAAGTATCCAGTAGGATGGGGCGGCCCGTCACCGGTCGGCATCCCAGATTTCACCCGTAGGGGCGGTGATATCCACGCCCTCGGGAATGGTCACGGTGCCTCCCAACTGCCCCCGGATGCGATCGAGAAAGCCGATGCTTCGTGCTGATTGCGCGGAAGACACCATCGAGGGCGCAACAGAAGCGCCCGCCTTCCGGAACACCAGCCGCCGCGAACCCATGTCGACACGTTCCGTGATGAATCCCGCAGCCAGCCAAGCCTTGGTCATTACGTTGTTGGAGGGGTTGTTGCTCCACCAGGCCCGAATGCCACTGGCTTTCGTGGGCAGACGGAAGCCGAGCACGCGCTCGATTTCGGTGAAACTCATCGGCACTTCCTGCGCACGTTGCGCGGACAGGAACTGGGTCAGGGGCTCATATTTGGACATGGGTCATCTCCTCTCTTAAAGAGAGAAACACAGTGTGTGTGTGGTGTAAAGTGTGTGTGTATGTATTATTTCAGTGAGGCGCAGAACCGCTGGATCCGGCGGCAGCCTTCTTCCAACACGCTCTCGGACGTCGCATAGCTGATGCGGAAATAAGGGCTCAGGCCGAAGGCCGAGCCCTGCACCACCGCCACGCCTTCGGCATCCAGCAGGGCCGCCACGAACACATCGTCGCCGTCGATCGTCACGCCGCCCTCGGTCCGCTTGCCGATCAGCCCCTCGATCGACGGATAGACGTAGAAGGCGCCCTCGGGCGTGGCGCAGCGGATGCCGTTCGCCTGATTGAGCATCGACACCACCAGATCGCGGCGCGCCTCGAAATGCTTCGCGCGTTCGGCGATGAAGTCCTGCGGCCCGTTCAGCGCCTCGACCGCCGCCCACTGGCTGATCGAGGACGGGTTCGAGGTCGTCTGCCCCGCCACCTTGCGCATCAGATCGATCAGCGGTTTGGGTCCCCCGCCGTATCCGATGCGCCAGCCGGTCATCGCATAGGCCTTGGACACACCGTTGACCGTCAGCGTCCGGTCATAGAGGTCGGGGGCGACCTGGGCGATCGTGCGGTAGTCGAAGTCGCCGTAGATCAGGTGCTCATACATGTCGTCGGTCAGGATCCAGACCTGCGGATGACAGCGCAGCACGGCGGCCAACCCCGCCAGCTCGGCGCCCGTATAGGCCGCGCCGGTCGGGTTCGACGGCGAGTTGAGGATCAGCCATTTCGTCCGCGGCGTGATCGCCGCCTCCAGCGCCGCAGGCTTCAGCTTGAAGCCGTCGGCCTCATGCCCGACCACCCGCACCGGCTCCCCGCCGGCCAGCAGCACCATGTCGGGATAGGAAACCCAGTAGGGCGCGGGCACGATCACCTCGTCGCCGGGCGACAGGGTGGCCAGCAGGGCGTTGTAGATCACCGTCTTGCCGCCGGGCGCGACGTGGATCTGGTTCTCCGCATAGGTGAGCCCGTTTTCGCGCGAGAATTTGGCGGCGACGGCCGCCTTCAGCTCGGGGATGCCGTCGACGTCGGTGTATTTGGTCTCGCCGCGCCGGATGGCATCAATGGCTGCTTGCTTGATGTTGTCCGGCGTGTCGAAATCAGGCTCCCCGGCCCCCAGTCCGATCACGTCGCGCCCCTCCCGCTTCAGTTCCCGCGCCCGGGCGGTCACGGCCAGGGTGGCCGACGGCTTGACGCGGGCCAAAGCCGACGATTGAAGGGCGGAGGACTGCAGGCTGGACATGGCGACTCCCGGCGGACGGCGTCCATTCCTTAGGCAGTTGCGAAAGGGCGATCAAATGCCGCCGGCCCTGCGGGCGATGATCCCATTCCGGAATGATGCGTTGAGCCCCTGTCAGACCCCGGGGACGGCATGCGCGGCGAGCTCAAGACCTACCAGACCAAACGCCGCTTCGGCGAGACGCCCGAGCCCAAAGGGGCCAAGACCCGGCGCAAGGCCGCGGAGCCCCTGCGCTATCTGATCCAGCGCCACGCGGCGACGCGGCTGCACTACGATTTCCGCATCGAATTCGACGGCGTGCTCAAGTCCTGGGCGGTGACCAAGGCGCCCTCGCGTGACCCCTCGGTCAAACGGCTGGCGGTCGAGGTCGAGGATCATCCCATGGACTACGGGTCGTTCGAGGGGACCATCCCCGCCGGCAACTACGGCGCCGGCACGGTGCAGCTGTGGGACACGGGCTCCTGGACGCCGCAGCATCCCGACACCCTGGAGGCCGATTTCGCCAAGGGCTCGCTCAAGATGACGCTGGACGGGGAGCGGTTGAAGGGGGGGTGGGCGTTGGTCCGGCTCAAGTCCGATCGCGGCAGGCCCCGGAAAAGCGGAAAGCAGCGCAACAACTGGCTGCTGATCAAGGAAAAGGACGACCACGCCGTGCCGGGCGAAGGCGACGCCCTGGCCGAGATCGACGCCTCGGTGACGACCGGCCGGACGCTGGCGGAAATCGCCGGCGGCAAGACGCAGTGGACTTCGTCCAAGCCGACCGGCCGCAAGGCCCCGGCAAAACCGGAACCGTCGAAGGCCGCCGCCAGCAAGGCGACCAAACCGCCGGCCTTCGTTCCCATCCAGCTGTGCAAGGTCGCCGACCATCCGCCCGGCGCCGGATGGGCGCATGAGATCAAATTCGACGGCTACCGCATCCAGATCGGCGTCGGCGGGGGCCGCGCCGTGCTGCGCACCCGCAAGGGGCTGGACTGGAGCGACCGGTTTTCCGCCCTGACCGCAGACGCCGCGGGCTGGCCGGACGCGGTGATCGACGGCGAACTGTGCGCGCTCGACGCCGACCACATGCCCGACTTCTCGGCCCTTCAGTCGGCCATTTCTGACGGCCGCACGGACGACCTGGTCTATTTCGCCTTCGACCTGCTGTTCGAGGGCGACGAGGACCTGCGCAAGCTTCCGCTCTCGCACCGCAAGGCGCGGCTGCAGGCCTATGTCGACCGGATCGGCAAGGCGGGCGCGAAACGCCTTCGCTACGTCGACCATTTCGGCTCGTCCGGACAGGCTGTGCTGGAAAGCGCCTGCCGCATGGACCTGGAGGGCGTCATCTCCAAGAAGCTGGACGCCCCCTATCGCGCCGGCCGCTCGTCCAGCTGGGTCAAGTCCAAATGCCGGGGCAGGGACGAGGTCGTCATCGGCGGCTGGTCGTCGGAAGGCGGAACGCGCTTCCGGTCGTTGCTGGTCGGCGTCCGCGACAAGGGCGGCCTCCGTTATCTGGGCCGGGTCGGCACGGGCTATGGCGAGGCGGTGACGAAAACCCTGACGCCGGCGCTCAAGGCCGCAGCCTCCGACAAGACCCCGTTCTCCGGCGCGGGCGCGCCAAAGGGCGCCCGGGACATCCACTGGGTCAAACCGGTCCTCGTCGCCGAGGTCGAGCACGGCGGCTACACCGAGGCCGGGTCGCTGCGTCAGGCGGCCTTCAAGGGCCTGCGCGAGGACAAAACCGCCGCCGAGGTCACCGAGGCCCCGCAGGCGCCCACGGAGATGAAAGCCACGACCACGGCCAAGGCCGCCTCGAAGTCGGGCAAGGTCGTGGTCGCGGGCGTGACCCTCTCCAGCCCCGACAAGATCCTCTGGCCCGCCCGCGACGGTCGCCCGGCGATCACGAAGGCGGACCTCGCCCGCTACTATGAGGCGGCGTCGGAGCGCATCCTCGCCCATGTCGCCGACCGACCGACGTCGATCATACGGGCGCCCGACGGGATCACCGGCGAAACCTTCTTCCAGCGCCATGCCATGGCCGGCTCCAATCCGCGGCTGAAGCTGATCGACGTCAAGGCCCGCACTCCCTACGTCACCGCCGTCGACGTCGGCGGCCTCGTCGCCATCGGCCAGTCGGGCGGGCTGGAGCTGCACCCGTGGGGCTGCAAGCCCGGCGACCCGGAAACCCCCGAACAGATTACCTTCGACCTCGACCCGGACGAGGGACTGGATTTCGCCGATGTCATCGCCGCGGCCAAGGTGGTGAAGGCGAAGCTGGAGAGTCTGGGCCTGACGTCCTTCGTCAAGACGACGGGCGGCAAGGGCCTGCACGTCGTGGTTCCGATCAAGACCGACGCTCGCAGCCGGGTGGAATGGGAGCAGGCCAAGGCCTTCGCCAAGGCCGTGTCGGAACTGATCCGCATCGACGCCCCCGACCGCTTCACCACGACTCTCGCCAAGAAGGCGCGGGGCGGGAAGATCTTTATCGACTATCTGCGCAACGGCCGGATGGCGACGGCCGTAGCCCCGTGGTCGCCTCGCGCCCGGCCCGGCGCCGGCATCGCCTTCCCGCTGGCCTGGAGCCAGGTGAAAGCCGGCCTCGACCCGTCGGCCTTCAACCTGTGGAACTATCCGGCGATGCTGAAGAAGCCCGATCCGTGGAAGGATTTCCGGAAGGCCGAGGCCGGCTTGAAGTCCATCCTCAAGAAGCTTGGCATCTAACGTCCTTCTCCCCTTGCGGGAGAAGGTGGCAGCCGAAGGCTGACGGATGAGGGGTCGCACCGCTCTATCCGATCAGGAGGCCCCACTGGCGACCGCCGCGTCGACCCCTCATCCGACCTCGCTGCGCTCGGCCACCTTCTCCCGCAAGGGGAGAAGGATCAGGCGGCGGACTTCTTCTTCGCCGGAGCCTTCTTCGCCGCCGGCTTCTTCTCCGACCCCGCCGATCCCTTCAGGCTGCTTCTCAGCGCGGCCATCAGATCGATGACATTGGTGTCGTCCGGCTCTGCCACGCCGACCGTTCCCGTGCCGCCCTTCGCCTTGGTCTTGATCATTTCGCGCAGGGCGTCGTCATAGCGGTCCTTGAAGTCAGCGGGATCGAAGTCCGCCTCCTTCTGGCCGATGATCCGGGCGGCGATCTCGACCATGTCGGCGTCCGCCTTCACGCTCTGGATGTCGTCGAAATAGTCCCCGGCGTCCCGCACCTCGTCGCGGGCTCGCAGCGTCCAGGCCACCAGCCCCTTGCCCCGCACCTCCAGCGCCAGCTGCCGCTCCTTGCCGCGCAGGACCAGACAGCCCAGCGCCACCTTGCCCTGCTTCTTCATGGCGTCGCGGATGACGGCGAAGGCCTCGACCCCCGCGCCCTTCTCGGGCACGACAAAAAATGGATCGGCCCAGTACAGCCGGTCGATCTCGCTCTCATCGACAAACTTGTCGATCGAGATCGTCTTGGTGCTCTCAAGCTTCACCTTGTCGAAATCGGCCTCGTCGAACAGCACATATTCGTCCTTCGACACCTCATAGCCGCGCACCAGATCGGCGCGCTCGACCGGCCCGGTGTCGGGATCCGTCGGCACCATCCGGATGCGGTTGTTGGTCTCGGGATTGATCAGGTGGAAGCGCACATCATTGGTGCTCGTCGTCGCGGTGTAGAGCGCCACCGGACAGGTGACCAGCGACAGCTTCAGATGTCCTTGCCAGGTCGGGCGAGCAGCCATGTGGGGTCTCCTTGTCGGGGAGAATGCCCGAGCGGCGGATATGTTCGGCCCCAGCTTGAATCGAGTACTACCTGCTGCCGGCTCCCGCATAGCTTGACCCTCGCTCCGGCTCGCGACGCCTGCTAATCCCGACCCATGCGCCGCTTCCTCGACTTCGTCCTCAACATGGAAGGCCGCCGCTGGCGGGCCGCCCTGGCGACGGCGCTGTTGCTCGGCGCGACCCTCGGGCTGCTGGCCGTCGGCAAGAGCCAGCTGGGTCTGGCGGCCGAGGAGAACCTCGAGGCCTGGCTGCAGGGCTATCGCGGCAGCCCCTGGGCGTTCGCCGCCACCATCGGCCTGTTTATCGCCGCCGCCTTCATCGGCGTGCCGCAGTTCATCCTGATCGCGGCCTGCGTCGTCGCCTTCGGGCCGTCGCTGGGGTTCGCCTACAGCTGGGCCGCGACCGTGGCCTCGGCGGGCGTCACCTACTGGCTGGGGCGGGGACCGACGGCGCGGCTGGTCGACCGGTTCGGCGGCCGCACCATGGGCCGGCTAAAGGGCTTCGTCGGCAAGAACGCCTTCTACGCCAGCTTCATGATCCGCAACGTGCCCTCGGCGCCCTTCATCGTCGTCAACATGGCCTTCGGGGCCGCGCGGGCGTCGTTCTGGCGTTTCCTCGCCGGCTGCGCCCTCGGCGTCCTGCCCAAGACCGCCCTGGTGGCCTTCTTCGGCGGGGCGGTGGTCTCGGCGGTCAGCGGCGACGGCGTCTGGACCTCGCTGATCCTCGCCGGGGTGGCTGTGGTCTGGCTGGGCCTGATGCTGGGCGTCCGAGAGCTGGTCAAACGGCGCGAAGCCGCGTCCGGCGGCGACGAATAACAGGCGGCCAGAGTCTTCCCTTAAGTCAACTTTAACGCCGCGGGCCGGACGGTGCGCTCAGTCGTTGAGGGGTCGCGTATTGGACATCCGGGCACTGAAGCGTGAACACCGGTCGATCATCGACAAGGCTGCGGTTCTCGGGGGCCTTTGCCGGCTCATCAGAACGCGTGAGGACGCCCTTGAGGCGCGCGCCCTGATTACGGAAATCGATCTTGAGCTGGTCGCACACCTGACCACTGAGGATGCGGAACTCTATCCCCTGCTGATGAACGCGCGGGACAAGGGCCTTCGCATCCTGGGGGCCGAGGCTTTCGATTGCATCGGGGGAATGCTCGGCATCTGGGTGCAGTACCGCAATCACTGGACCGTGAGGGCCATGCTCGCCGACCCCGGGCGCTTCTCCGTGGCGACGCGCAGGCTGATGCGTGCGCTGTCCGTCCGGGTCGAGATGGAGGAAGACAGCCTGTACCCCGCCGCCGAGGCCGCCGCCCGCCGCGGGGGGCAAGTCGAAACGGCGGCGTGAGCGCCGGTCACGGCTTCGACAGCGACGCTTGCGAGGGCTTGTATTCGCCGTCACACACGGGCAAACGAACCGTAAGGTCGGTCAGGCGATAACGATCAGGAGGCAATGCGTGGGGATGCGCGGCGCCGGGGCGTCGCCGAAGCGGATCGAGACTGACGCAAGCCCCCTTCAGGCCCGAACGAACGGTATCCCGGACCCATGTTCTCCAGCATTTTCGGCGCGATCTCCAACGACATCGCCATCGATCTCGGCACCGCCAACACCCTCATCTACATGAAGGGCAAGGGCATCGTGCTGAACGAACCGTCCGTGGTCGCCCTTCGGAACGTCGGTGGTCGGAAGATCGTCCACGCCGTCGGCATAGAGGCCAAGCAGATGCTGGGCCGCACCCCGGGCCACATGGAAGCCATCCGTCCGATGCGCGACGGGGTCATCGCCGACTTCGAAGTCGCAGAGGAGATGATCAAACACTTCATCCGCAAGGTTCATAACCGCAAGGGCTTCGTGAACCCCAAGGTCATCGTCTGCGTGCCGTCGGGCGCCACCGCCGTCGAACGTCGCGCCATCAACGATTCCTGCCTCAACGCCTCGGCCCGCCGCGTCGGCCTGATCGACGAGCCCATGGCCGCCGCGATCGGCGCCGGCCTGCCGATCCATGAGCCGACCGGCTCCATGGTCGTCGACATCGGCGGCGGCACCACCGAGGTGGCCGTGCTGTCCCTGTCGGGCATCGTCTATTCGCGTTCGGTCCGTGTCGGCGGCGACAAGATGGACGAGGCGATCATCAGCTATATGCGCCGCAACCATAACCTGCTGATCGGCGAGACCACTGCAGAGCGTATCAAGAAGGATATCGGCACGGCCCGCATTCCGGCCGACGGCGAAGGCCTGTCGATCGACGTCAAGGGCCGCGACCTGATGCAGGGCGTGCCCCGCGAGGTCCGCATCTCGGAACGTCAGGCGGCCGAGGCCCTGGCCGAGCCCGTCTCGCAGATCGTCGAGGCCGTGAAGGTCGCCCTGGAGGCGACCCCGCCCGAACTGGCCGCCGACATCGCCGACAAGGGCATCATGCTGACCGGCGGCGGCGCGTTGCTGCGCGGTCTGGACGCCGAAATCCGCGACCACACGGGCCTGCCGGTGTCCGTCGCCGACGATCCCCTGTCGTGCGTGGCCATCGGCTGCGGCCGGGTGCTCGAGCACCCGCGCTGGATGAAGGGCGTGCTTGACTCGGCCCTTTAGGCCGCCAGTCGAAACTAAGCCTCAAATCCCTGTCATCACAGGCTTTGAACCGGTTCCCTTGTGGCCCGGATTTTGCGATAGGCTGTGAGAATCCGCGGGGGGCGTCCCGCTGATTCCCTTTTCTGAGGAAGGCGCGCCGTGGCGTTTCGCGACGGACCGTTCGAAAACATCAAGGTGCCGCTGGTCTGGACCGCGGCCGTCACAGTCGTGCTCGCCGCCATCGGTTGCGTCCTGCTGCTGATCAGCGACGCCCGCGCCCAGACCTCGCCCTATCAGCCCGTTCGCTCCGGCGTGGAAGCGGCCGCCGGCCCGGTCGGCGGCGTTTTCGCGGCCCCGGTGCGCTGGTTCGGCCATGCCTCGGACTATGTGGGCGGTTATTTCTTCGCCGTATCGGAAAACCGCCGGCTCAGGCGCGAACTGGCTGAGTTGCAGCCGTGGCGCGACCAGGCCATCGCCCTCAAGAACGTCAACGCCCGCTATGAGGCCATGCTGGGCATCCGGCCCGAACCGCCGGTGGCCATGCAGACCGCCCGATCGATCCTCGACGCGCGGGGTCCCTTCTCCAAGGCCCGGCTGATCGACGCGGGGTCGGCAAAGGGCGTCAAGGTCGGCAATCCGGTCATCAATGAGCACGGTCTGGTCGGCCGTATCGTCGGCACGTCTCCGGGCATCAGCCGCATGCTGCTGGTCACTGACGTGGCCAGCCAGATTCCGGTGCTGGTCGATCGCACCGACGCCCGCGCCATCCTCAAGGGCGACGGCAGCGACAATCCGCGGCTCGAGTTCATGCGCGGCGTGGGTTCGGTCCAGGTCGGCGACCGGATCCTGTCGTCCGGCGACGGCGGCGGCCTTCCGCGCGGCGTCCCCATCGGCATCGCCGCCAAGGGCATCGACGGCAGTTGGCGGGTCAAGCTGTTCAGCGACCGCGGCGCCATCGACTTCGTCCGCGTCATGCTGTTCGAGGATTTCGGCCAGCTGGTCGGCGCCGAGGATTTGAACGCACCGCCGCTGACGGCGCTCGGCACCCTGTCCGAGGCGACCCCCGAACAAGCCGCCGTCATCACCGACTCCGCCGCCCGCCGTGATGCGGCCCGCGCGCAAGCCGAGCGGAGGCGGTCCGACACCGCCGCCGCCACGGCCGCCGCAGCCGCCCGCCCACGGCCCGCGGTCCCCGCGCCCGCCACCCCTGCGCCCGCCGGCGCAGCGCCGTCGTCGCGGCCCGCCGTCCCGCCCGCCGGAGGGACCGAATGAGACGCCCGGTCGCGGTCCGCGTCATCGGACCGGTGCAGTGGATTGTCATTCCGGCCCTGGTAACGGTCGCCGTCACCATCCTTCTGGCCACGCCGGTCGAGATGTTCGGCTTGAATCTGCCCGAGCCGGTCATTCCCATGGTGCTGGCTTTTTCCTGGCCGTTGATCCGCCCCTCGGTGACGGCGCCGCTGGTGCTGACCCTGCTGGGATTGATCCTCGACGTCCTGACCTACGGTCCGCTCGGCCTGTGGGCCCTGGCCCTGCTGGCCATCTATGCGGTGGTCCTGGCCTCGCGCAGCTTCCTGATCGGTCAGGACACGGCCGTCCTGTTCGTCTGGTATGCCGCCTGCTGCACCTTGGCCTTCCTGATGGCGTACCTCGTCGTCACCCTGATCGCCCACAACCCGCCCAGCATCCTCGCCCTGATCGGCCAGATCGTACCGACCCTGCTGCTGTTCCCGTTCGCCAACCAGATGATTGAGCGGTTCGAGGACGGCGACGTGAGGTTCCGATGATCGTGCTCCGCCAAGGCTTCCTGCTTCGCCAAGGCTTCGCAGGATCGGACCTGTCCTCTGAAGCTCCCGCAGGGAGCGAAGGAGGATGAGTTCGGAACCCTCCATCTTCTTTTCGGACGTCAATGAGCGTCAGGGCTCATTCCTGCGTCGCACCTTCGTGCTCGGCGGCCTGACCACTCTGGGCGGCCTGGCCCTGACCGCCCGTCTGGCCCAGCTTCAGATCATTCAGGCCGGTCAGTACGCCACCATGGCGTCGAACAACCAGTTCAACTTCCGCCTCGTGCCGCCGCCCCGCGGCCGCATCCTCGACCGGGGTGGCGTGGTCATCGCGGGCAACCGTCCCAGCTTCCGGGTTCTTGTCGTTCGCGACGAGACCAAGGATCTCGATCAGACCCTCGACCTTCTGGGCCGGCTGCTGCCTGACACCATGGACCGGCGCCGGTCCATCATCCGCGAGGTCAACGCCGCTCCGCGCTTTTCGCCGGTCCCGGTCAAGAGCGACCTGACGTGGGAGGAGTTCGCCCGCGTCAACCTGTACGCCAATGAGCTTCCGGGCGTCATGGCCGACATGAACGAGGCCCGCTACTACCCGTTCGGCGGCGCCTTCGCCCACGTCATCGGCTATGTCGCCAAGCCCAACGACCGCGACATCAAGGCCATTGAGGACCGCGGAGAGCAGGTTCCGGAAATCCTCTACAATCCCGGTTTCCGCATCGGCCGTCAGGGCGTCGAGAAATCATTCGACACCGACCTGCGCGGCGAGGCCGGCGGTACTCGCGTCGAGGTCGACGCGCGGGGCAGGGTGGTGGCCGAGGATATCGGCGGATCGAGACCGGCGGAGCCCGGCAAGGACGTCGTCCTGACCCTCGACGCGGACGTTCAGAACCGCGCCCTCGAGGTCTTCGGCGAGGAATCCGGCGGCTGCGTCGTGATGGACATCCGCAACGGCGACATCCTGTGCATGGTGTCTGCGCCGTCGTTCGACCCCAATCTGTTCGTCGGCGGCGTGCCTTCGCACATCTACAACGCCCTGCGCGACTATGAGCGCAAGCCGCTGCTCGATAAGGCGATCAACGGCGTCTTCCACCCCGGATCGACGTTCAAGCTGACGACGTCGCTCGCCATACTCGAAGCTGGCGTGAATCCGGAAGAACGGGTCCTGTGCACCGGCGGCTACCGCTTCGGCTCCCGTACCTTCCGCTGTTGGAAGCCGGGCGGACATGGTCCCCAGAACATGCACGACGCCATCAAGAATTCGTGCGACGTCTATTACTACGCTATGTGCAACCGGGCGGGCGTGGACAAGATCCAGGAAGTCGCGAAGAAGATTGGTTTCATGCAGACCTACGATATCGGGGTCGGCAACCAGAAGGCGGGAACGATCCCCAGCCGGGCCTGGAAGGCCAACTACAATCGGAACAACCCCAACCCGGAGTCACGTGTGTGGTTTCCGGGCGAAACCCTGTCGGTCGCGATCGGGCAGGGAGACGTCAACGTCACCGCATTGCAGCTGGCCGTCATGGTGTCCCGCTTCGCCAATGCGCGGAAGGCCATCGTTCCCCGGCTTATCCGGTCGGTGGGCGGGGTCGACCGGCCGTCGGGCGCCGACGTCCCCGACCTTCCGTTCTCACGCGAGCATCTCGAGATCGTCCGCCAGGGCATGGTCGCGGTGGCCAACGACGTCACCGGCGGCGCCTATCGGCAGAGCCAGCTCGGGCTCGGCGACATCCAGATGGCGGGCAAGACCGGCACGGCCCAGATTTCGAGCTACGACCGGCGCGCGTCGCGCAAGAGCTCCAGCGTCGGCTGGGCGCTGAAGGACCATAACCTGTTCGTCGCCTTCGCCCCCGTCGATGAGCCGCGATACGGTATTGCGGTGATCGTCGAGCACGGCGGTCTCGCGGGCTCCACCGCGGCCGCGCCCCGCGCCCGCGAAATCATGCGGACCGCCCTGCTCAAGGATCCCGAGCTGCTGGAGCGCATCCAGCGCCCGCCCCCGCCCGCGCCCCAGGCGTCCGAGGCCGAGGAAGAGACGTTCGGCGTGGCCCCGGAGGATCCGGACGGCGTCGTGGCGCCTCCGGTCGCCTCTGAGCCGCCGGCGCGTGGCCGCGTCCGCTCCGCGACCAGCGGACCGCGCCCCTATCTGTCGGAGCCGCCGCGATGACCGCCTCCGCCCTGACCCGTCCCGGAGAGCGCGACCGGCTCTCGACCAAGATCACGGAACTGGACTGGCGGCTCATCGGCCTGCTGTGCGTCATCGCCTTTGTCGGCACCGCCATGCTCTATTCGATCGCGGGCGGCGAGTGGCGGCCCTGGGCGCTCAATCACGCCATCCGCTTCGGCGCTTTGCTTGTGATGATGTTGGTGCTGGCCATGGTGCATCCGAAATGGTGGTTCCGCGGAGCCTATCCGCTCTACGCCTTCCTGCTTGTGCTGGTTCTGATGATCGAGTTCACCCCCCTCGGCTATGTGGCCGGCGGGGCCAGGAACTGGCTCAACCTCGGCTTCATCCGCATCCAGCCTGCCGAGTTCGTCAAGCTCGGCCTGGTTCTGGCCTTGGCGCGCTGGTATCACAGTCATACCGCCCAGGAGGCCCGCTGGTCCTGGAAGCTGCTGATCCCGGCCGCCATGATCGGCGTCCCGTTCATTCTGGTGGCCAAACAGCCCGATCTGGGATCGGCCATGGTCATCGGCCTGACGGGCTTGGCGATCATGGTTGTGGCGGGTCTCAGCTGGCGGGTCATCGCCGCGGGGGCTATCGCCGCCGTCGCTATCATCCCGCCCTTCGTCATGTTCGGCATGAAGGCATACCAGCGCAATCGCGTCCTGACCTTCCTCAGCCCGGAATCAGATCCGTCGGGCACGGGCTACAATATCATCCAGTCGAAGATCGCCCTGGGATCGGGCGGTGTACTCGGAAGGGGTTATGGCCTCGGCAGCCAGAGCCAGCTGGAGTTCCTGCCGGAGAGGCATACGGACTTCATCTTCTCCACGGTGGCGGAGGAATTCGGCTTTGTCGGCTCGTTCGCCGTGCTCGCCTGCTACATCGCCATCATTCTGATCGCCCTGCGCATCGCCTCCCTGGCCCACAGCCATTTCGGCCGTATCGCCGCCGCCGGGATGACCTCCTTCTTCGCCCTGTTCGTGCTGATCAACGGCGCAATGGTGATGGGTCTGGCGCCGGTCGTCGGCGTGCCGATGCCCCTGCTGTCCCACGGCGGATCATCCATGATGACCGTGATGTTTGGTTTTGGCCTGATCCTGTCCACCCGCGTCCATCGCTATGCGGAACTGCCGAAGGGGCATGGGCTGTTCTAGGAGCGGCCCGGATTCTCCCTCCCCCGGAGTGGGGAGGGACGGCGAAGCGCAGCGGAGCCCGGGTGGGGAACGCCAGTCCCGCACTGTCGGCGCCCGGCTTCGCGATTCCCCACCTGGTCGCTACGCGACCACCCTCCCCATGAAGGGGAGGGAGAGTTACGATGCGCGCATGACCGCCAAACCCAAACCGACCAAGCCCGCCGCCCCGCCGGCCTTTGTTCCCGACTGGGGCGACAAGCCCTGTCCGAAGCCGGGTCTGCCCACGACGACGCCGGAACGCGCTGCTGCCCTCATGGACGGCGTGCAGATGCGCGAAAACCCGGCCGAATGGGCCTTCGTCCGCCTGTCCAAATTGATCGAGGATTTCGAAAAGGGGCTCGACAAGGACGACGAGATTGGCGCCCGCATCGTCGGCCTGCCCGGCGATGGCACCATGTCGATTGAGGACCTTGGCTTCTGGGGGCCGGACTTCATCATGTTCCTGGGCAAGAACTCCGACGGCAAGCCGGTGCGCCTGATCCAGCACTACGGCCAGATCAACGTCCTGCTCGACGCCCGCAAGAAGCCCGAGGAACGCGAAGCCCGCCGCATCGGTTTTCAACTGTCCGAACTGGTCAAGAAGACCAGCCCGAAATAAGCGCCACACTGCTATCGTCATTCCGGGCGAGCGTAGCGAGACCCGGAACCCAGCGGCGCGCGATAGCGCGAACCTTTCCGGAGCACGGCTATGTCCACCCACTCGCCTTCGGCGCCGCTGGGTTCGCTGAGTTCACAAACGAAGTGCAACACTCTTTGTCCGAGGTGTTGCGATGGGACAAGCCTATGAGCAGTTCACGCTTGAGGACCGGTGCGAGATTGCCCGGCGTCGTGAGGCTGGGGAAACGATCCGAGCGATCGCTGCGGCTCTGGGTCGTTCGCCATCGAGCGTATCGCGCGAGCTGAGGCGCAACGGCGCGGCGCGCGGCGAGCGTAGGCCCCACGAGAAAGGGCGATGGGCAGGGAACCCGCGCCGTTCCGGGGTGGAGGAACGGGCGGCGGAGCCGCCCGGACGAACTGTTCGCAAGGCTCCGACCCGCCCGCCGGAGGCCATGTCGGCAAGGCGTCAACAGCGCCGCTGGTCCTGAGGGAGCTGACCACTGCCTTTCAGGCCGACAGCTCCCGGTCAGACATTCCGTGCGGAGCGACGTCGCGAAGCCGAAACACACTCTCCCACGGTCTCCGGGTTTCGCGCCCGGCGCTCCGCCGGCCCTTCCCATGCTTTCCGCCTCACGGCCGGAGAGGCGCCGAAGGCTGCGTTCTCCCTCCCCCGAAGTGGGGAGTGGAGGAAGGATTGGCGGAGCCAATCCGACGACGGGCGAAGCGCAGCGTAGCCCGGGTGGGGAACGCCAGTCCCGCACGGACCGCACCGGGTTCACACCTCCCCACCCGGTCGCTTCGCGACCACCCTCCCCATGAAGGGGAGGGAGAAACGCTGCCGCGGCCCAACAAAGACGGTCTTTGAAAACTAGAGCGCCGAAGCCCAATCCGTGGCCCGCACCAGGCTGTCGACGATGCCCGGTTCGCTGGAGGCGTGGCCCGCGTCCTTGACGATATCGAGCTTCGCCTCGGGCCAGGCGCGGTGCAGCGACCAGGCGCTGGTGATCGGCGTCACCACGTCGAACCGGCCCTGGGCGATCCAGCACGGGATGTGTGTGATCCGGCTGATGTTCTTCAGAAGCCAACCTTCCTCGGGGAAGAAGCCGCCGTTCATGAAGTACCAGGACTCGATGCGGGCGAAGGCTACCGCGAACTCGGGCTCGGCGAACTTGTCCGGCCGGGCGTCAGGGCCCTCCACGCTGACCGTCTCGCCCTCCCAGCTTGACCAGGCGATGGCGCAGCGTTCGCGCTCGGCCTTGTCGTCGCCGATCAGCCGCTTGTAGTAGGCCCCCATCAGGTCGTGGCGCTCGTCCTCGGGGATCGGCTCCAGGAACCTGTCCCAGGCGTCCGGGAAGATGTTCGACGCCCCGTCCTGATAGAACCAGTGCAGTTCAGGCTTGGTCAGCAGGAAGATGCCCCGCAGCAGCAAGGCGACGACCCGCTCCGGATGGGTGATTGCGTAGGCCATCGACAGGGTCGAGCCCCAACTGCCGCCGAACACGACCCATTTGTCGATGCCGAGCAATTCACGAAGACGCTCGATGTCCTCGATCAACGTCCAGGTGGTGTTGTCCTCCAGGGACGCGTTCGGGCGGCTTTGGCCGCAGCCGCGCTGGTCGAACAGAACGATCCGGTATTTCGCGGGATCGAAATAGCGCCGCATCCCCGGATTGACCGCGCCGCCGGGGCCGCCGTGCAGCACGACGACCGGAAGGCCCTGCGGATTGCCGCATTCTTCGTAGTAGATCTCATGCACGCCGTCGGTCGGCATGAAGCCGGTGGCGTAGGGTTCGATCTCGGGAAACAGGTCGCGGCGGGGAGCGTCGGGCACGGGGAAGGCCATACTGGAAATCGGTCTCTGTTCGCGCCGTCAGTCGGCTGTGGAATGTGACGGCAATGCGGCAAACAGCAGCAAAAGCCAAGATGTGATCATCAGCAGGCCCCCAACCGGGGCGACCGCGCCCATCGCCGGAAGGCTGAGCAGGCCGACAGCCGACAGGGCGAGGGAGAACACCATGCCGCCTGCCGCCGCCAGCCATCCGGCGAGCACGATCAGTCGGCTGCGGCCCGGCCACACCGCGCAGACGAGCGCGAGCACGGCATGGACCATCTGGTAGTGACCTCCGGTGGTCAGAAGGGTCTTGATCTGCGCCCCCGCCCCATGCGCCGCGAACGCCCCGATCAGGACGGCGAGCGCTCCGTTCAGCGCCGCGAAGGCCGCCAGATTGCGAGACACGATCATGACCAGACGCTAGCCGACAGAATGCCCCGCGTCTGCTATTCCGCCGACCATGAACCCCGCCCAGCGCATGGCCCTGCAGTATGTGTTGCTCTTCGGCGCCACTGGCGTGAGCCTTCCGTTTGCAGGCCTGTGGTTGAGCGCGCAGGGGTTGAGCGGAACCCAGATCGGAACCGTGCTGGCGGCCCCGATGCTGGCGCGAATCATTACTGGACCCCTGCTGGCCGTCTGGGCCGACGGTTTCCGGCTGAGGCGCACGCCGATCGCGTTGCTGGGACTGATCATGGCGTTGGGCTACGGGTTCGCCGGTCTGGCCGACAGCTTCGCCCTGCGCGCCGTCGGCTGGTTCATCGGGGCCACGGCCATGGGGGTGTTGGTGCCCCTGACGGATGTCATGTCCCTCCGGCTCGCCTCCCGCCTCGGCTTCACGTTCGCCGTTCCCCGAGGGGTGGGCTCAGCCGCCTTCGTTGTCGCCAATATCGGCATGGGCGTGCTCCTGCTGGCCACGCCGGTCGACGGGATCATCATCTGGATCGTGGTCGCGTCGCTTGGCTTCGCCGCCACCGCCGTCCTGGCGCTCCCGCCGGAACCCGTCGCCGATGGCGCGCCGATCCTGGGCCGGGAACGATTCCGGGGACTGGGCCGGTTGCTGGGTGATCCGGTCTTCCTGATGACGATCTTCGCCGTCGGCGCGGTCCAGGCCGCCCATGCCTTCCAGTACGGCTTCTCCGCCATCCTCTGGAAGGCGCAGGGGATCAGCGAGGCCGTGACCGGCCAACTCTGGGCCTTCGGTGTTGTGGTCGAGATCGCGCTGATGTGGCTGTTCGAGCCGTGGCGTCGCCGCGTCGGCATCGGGCCCTGGAGCCTGCTGATGGTCGGCTCGGCCGCGGCCATCCTGCGCTGGAGCGCCATGGCGCTGGCTCCGCCGCTCTGGCTGCTATGGCCTCTACAGGCCCTGCACGCCCTGACCTTCGCAGCCACCTTCCTGGCCGGGATCCAACTGGTCGAACGCCTTACTCCGCCCGTTGCCCATACGGCGGCGCAGATGCTCAGTTCAGTCCTGTCCGCCGGTGTGTTGATCGGCCTTGCGACAGCCGTGTCGGGTCCCCTGTACGACCGCTTCGGGGCGGGCGGCTACTGGGCCATGGCCGCGTTGGCCGGCGCAGGCTTGCTCGCCGCCATCCCATTGCGCGGTCAGTTGGCGCGGGAGCGGGGCAGGGGCGGCAGGTGAAGCGCAATCGCCTGGGCTGCGGCCTTGACCGCGCGCTGAACCGCCGCGTCAGTCTCATGCTCGGGCGCGCGCAACAGGCCGATCACCGGCGTGTCCGGCCCGTCCGGCAGGCCGGAAAGGACGCGGTATAGCAGATAGCTGCCCGCATCCTCCTCTGAGTCGGAACTGGCGTCGGCGGCCAGTCCGGCCTCGTTCAGCGCCCGAACGATGTCCGCGACCGGCGCGGTCGCCCGCGCCATTCCCGGCCCGACGACGTCCAGCCGACCGCCGTCCAGCGACCGGTTTTCCGCCCGGATCTGTATCCGGAAGGCGTCGCTGCGCCGCGTGCGGCCAACCAGCAGCAGGCCCCGGCAGGACCGGTCGTCGAGATGGGCGGACAGGATGGTCGCCAAGGCCTCGGGTTCGCCTGCGGCCACCGCCAGTGTCCGGGCGCCGATCGGGCTCCAGGGCGCCCCGGACAGATCCTCGACCGGATCCCAGCCCGCTTCCTCGACGTCCCAGGCGCAGATGACGAGCGCCGGTCGGAAGTCGGGGGCGGCCTCGTCCTTGGGCTCAAGCATGACTGGCCTGTATATGACAGAAGTGTGACGCAGACCGGCACGGTGTCGCTACCCGCACCCCGGCGTCAAGGCGCAATCGCCCTTGGGGACGTCAGCGGGGTTAGAATTCATGCGTCAGGCGAGATCGCCAACGGCTGCGTCCAGCAGCATGAACGCCCGTCCGCCGTCCGATGTCAGACGTCCCAGGATTCCGGGTCCGTCGTTGGCCCCGGCGCGGGTCGCCAGATCGCGCGAGAAGCCGCGAACATAGGCCTCGGCGTCCGCCCGTAGATCGGGGTCCGTCAGCACGCGGCGCGAGACGCTGCGGACCGCCGCCGGCGCCACCCGCCGTACGATCTGGCGCGCCCGATCCGGATCGCGCTCGGCCACCGCTTGCGCCGCCTCCTCGACCCGGGAGCGGGGCAGCAGGGCGTTTGGGTCGACGCCCATGCGCCGGATGGCGGCGGTGATCCGCGCCTCCAGCGCCTCCAGCGCCTCGGCCGCCTCGGGCGGCATCACGGGTGTATCGAGGTCAAGAGGGGCCTCGCCCGGGCCGTCATCGATCAGATCGTTCCAGTCCAGCCGATCGCCCGCGGCCGCGCCCGATCCGGGCATGGGCTCCAGCTTCAACCGCCCACGGAGTCCAAAGGCGCGCGGCTCTTCCCCCTTGGCGGGGCGTGGACGTCCGGTGTCGGCTTCAGCGGAGCTTGGCTGAGACGCCGGGACCGGCTCGCGGCGGCGCAGGGCAGGTGTGTCGCCCGACACCACTCCCATCAGACGCACGGCCTCGGTCAGCATGTCGTAGTTGCGTCGCACCCGCTCCTGGAAGCCGGCGTCCAGCGCCTCTGTGTCGGCGGCGGCTTTCTGCGAGGCGGCGGCGAGGGCGGCCAAGCCTTCCTCGACCGAGGCCCGGACCGCCTCAACCCGTTTCTGGGCTTCTTCGGGCAGGCGGGAGGCGCGTTCATCGAGATCGCCGATAGTATCGTCGATCTGCGCAAGGGCCGCGGTCATCCGTTCGACCGTCGCTTCAAGGCGTTCCAGCGCCCGATCCCCGGCCTCATCGACCAGTCCGCCGGTCTCCGTGACAATCTTGCGGGCCGCGTCGATGCGGGCGTCCGCCGCCTCATCGGCCTTCTGCGCCGCGTCGAACAGCGTTTCACCCAGCCGGTCGGCCCGCACCTGGGCCTGTTCAGCCGCATGGGTCGCGGCCGCGCGGGATTCCTCGGCCGTGGCCTGCAGCGCGGACAGGGCGGATCGGGTCTCCTCGACCAGAGCGTCGCGGGCCTCGGCCGCCAGGGCCTCAAACCGGTCGAGCGCCAATTTCGTCGCCGCGTCGAAGCCGTCAGCTTCGCGTTGGGACATCTCAACCAGGGCTCTGAACTGGTCGGTCGCAGCCTCGACCAGGTCCTTGATGGTCTCGGTCGTCCGGGTCGAGGTGTCACCGAGTTCCCCGGCGGCGGTGCGGGTCGCCGAGAGCTGTTCGCTTAACTGCGCGCGCTGGCTCTCAACCTGGGCCGAGAAGTCTTCCTGATCCGTACGCAGCGCATAGGCGGCGGTGACCAGGGCGGCGCGTTGCTGGCCCAGGCCTTCTTCGACAGACTGGATCTGCTCAGCGACGCCCGATCCCGCATTCTCAAGCCGCAGGGTTTGGCGCGCCAGATCGTCGGCAGCGACCCGTGCGGCGTCCTGCGCCTCGCTGGCGGCGGCGGCCAGGTCGGCGGCGCGGGCGGCCAGTGCGGCTTCGGCTTCGCGAAGCTGGGTCTGGGCCAGGTCGGATGCGTCGACCACCATCCGGGACTGCCGCTGGACGGCGTCGATCACGCCGGATGCCTGACTGTCCATCTGTGTGGCCAGAACCTGCATCTTTTCACGCTCGTCGCCCAGTTGTTCGGCGAGGCGATGGGCGCTGCGGCCGGCCGTCTCGGCGGCTTCGTTCAGCCGGTTCGTTTCCTGCGACAGAGCCTCACGTAGCAGGGCCATGTCGTTGCGGGCGCGCTCGGCCGCCAGCGACGCCTGGTCGATGTCGTTGCGCAGCGAGTGCAGGACCTCCCCGGTCTGCTGGGCCGCGAGGGCGGTAGGGGCGATCAGTGCCTCGGACAGTTCGCGGGCGCGGCGGGTCTCGGCGGCGAGCCCGGCGCCCTGACGGACGGCGTGGGCCAGCATGATGGCCATGCCGGCCGGGGCCAGCGCGATCAGCGCGTACACGGCCAGCCTGAGCGGCTCCAGTTCGACGGCCCCTGAACCCACCTCGAACGCCAACCACGCGGCCACGCCGCCCACCCACAGCGCCGAGGCGACGCCGGCGACCAGATAGGCGTGACGGCCGGACGGAGCGGGGTTCTCGCGACCCGGGATTCGAACCGGAGCAGCGGGCGGCACATATGCGACCGGCGTGGCGTCCGCCGACACGCCGACCTCCGGCATAACGGCCTGTGTGGGCGCGGCGCGCCCGGCGTCAGCCAGCGCCCTTTGCTCCGCGCGGCGTTGGTCATCAGCGAGCCGGCGTCGCCGGCGTTCGGACATTGGGCGATCGACTGCTGCAACCGGATCACTTTCCGGGAGTGAGAGATCGGCGGTTTCCAGAAACGGCTCGGCGCCCAACGCCGCCGATTCGGGTTCGGTCAAATTCAGCACGGGCCGGTGACGGGGTGATTTCATGGAGCAGCGATCTCGTCACGGTGCGCGTCGACAGCTGACACGCGATAGGACGTTTTGACCCTAACGAGTCAATCGCGGCGCGCAAAGTCGAGGGTGCATGATTTCGAGACAGTCGATCCGTCAAGGATCAGCAATCCTGTTTGCGCTCGGTCGATGCGGCGAGCACTGCGGCGGACGGGCTGTCGCCGCAATCACGAACGCGATGGATTTCCCGCTGGGGCGTCTGTCGGGCGTCGAGGTCCACGCCGAACTGCGACAAGGCCGCAGCGGCCAGCATGGCGACGAACCCTGCGATGAACTCGATCAGCGCTTGCATCGCCGATCCCCCTTGCCCGACTGACGGCGGTTCTTATGCCCTTAAAACCGCGTTCGGACAATCCGGGCCCACATGAACAAAGCGTCACCATTGACCCGGTGCGCATCGACGTGGAACGGAAGTCGCCGGCACGCGTCCTGTAGAGCTTGGGCGCACACATCGCCGTCACGCGAATCGGCCAGACCTGCGCCATGAACGAACCGGGGCACGACCAGAGCCACAGCCTGCTGACGCCGGGCCGCAACTGCTGGCGGGTCGAGACGGCGGAGCGGTTCGCGGTCCTGATGGAGAACGCGGCCTATTTTGACGCCCTGCGTTCGGCCCTGAGGAAGGCGCGCCGATCAATCGTCATCCTTGGCTGGCAGTTCGATCCCCGCACACGGCTGGATCCGCAGAGCTCGCATGATGATCATCAGGCCCAGATCGGACACCAGCTCCGCATGCTCGTGAAAGCCCATCCGGAGCTGGACGTGCGGCTATTGATCTGGAAATCGCCGCTCCTGATCGCCGCGTCACAGGGCTTCTACCCGCACAGAGCGCAAGGCTGGTTTCGCAAGCGGATGGTGGAGTTCCGGCTCGATCCGCCGCCGACGTTCGGCGCCTGCCACCACCAGAAGGTCATCATTATCGACGACGCCCTAGCGTTCTGCGGCGGCGGAGACATCTCGACGGATCGGTGGGATTCCGAGGAGCATCTGGATGGCGATCCTCGCCGCTGTCAGCCGTCCGGCCTGATTCCGTCGCCCCGTCATGAGGTGATGGCGGTTATGGACGGGGCCGCCGCGAGGGCGTTGGGCGACCTCGCCCGGGAACGCTGGTTCCGGTCCACTGGCGAGAGGACCATCGCCCACGAGGCTGACAGCGACCCTTGGCCTGATGGCCTTGAACCCGATCTGCACCAGACGCCGGTGGCCATCGCCCGCACCGAACCGGCTGCGGCCGGGCGAGCCGAGGTCCGCGAGAACGAGGCCCTTCACCTCGACGCTATCCGGCGCGCGAAACGGCTGATCTATATGGAGAACCAGTATTTCACCTCGCCTGTCATAGCCGAAGCCCTGGCGGCGCGGCTCACCGAAGAGGACGGACCCGAGATCGTGTTGGTCTCGACCGGAACCAGTCCCAGCTGGTTCGACCGGATCACCATGGATACGGCCCGCTCCGAAATCCTGTTTCGGCTGGAACAGGCCGATCGCCACAACCGCTTCTTCGCCTTCACCCCCCATACGCGCGAAGGCGAGCGGATCATCGTCCACGCCAAGGTCTCGGTCTATGACGACGCCGTGCTGCGCATCGGCTCGACCAACCTGAATAACCGGTCGTTCGGCTTCGACACGGAATGCGACATCGCCGCTGAGCCGACGGACGCCGTCGGCCGGGACGCCGTTCGCCGGTTCCGCCAGCGCACCATCGGGCACTGGATCGGCGTCAGCGGCGAGGCCTTCGGCGCGGTCGAGGCCATCACCGGAACGGTTGGGGAGGCGATCCACCGGTTCGACAACGGTCGAATGAAGGTGCTCGGGGCTGAGCCGCCGTCGCGGGTCGAGCGCATCATCGCCGAGTTCCAACTGGGAGATCCGACCTCGACGCGGGACGCCTTTCGTCCGTGGAAACGGCGCACCCGGTCGCACCGCACCCTGCCGTCGCCTATGGAACCCTGATCTCGAAATCGATGATCAGCGGAAGATGGTCCGACGCCATCCTGGCAAGGGGAGAGAAGGGCGCCCTCACCGCCGTCACCAGCAACTCCGGACTGGTGAAACAGTGGTCGATCCGGATGGCCGGAAAGCTGGACGGAAACGTCTTGACCGAGGGCTTAAGCCCCAGACTGCGCTGACAGTCGGCCAGCCGCCGGGCCAGCGTCTGATACGGTCGGGTGACCGAGGTCGCGTTGAAGTCGCCGGTCAGCAGGGTCGGCCCGACGCAGTCCGGATGGCCCAGCCAGTCCGGCCCGACCAACGCCGCCGCCTGCAACCGCTGCTCGCGCGGTACAAGGCCCAGGTGGGTGTTGATGACATTCAGTTCGACGCCGTCGAAGTCGATCACCGCCCATATTGCGCCGCGCGGCTCAAGACCCGGCACGCCGCGAATCGTCGGCAATGGTCCGGACTTTACCAGTCGCTCGGGCCGAAGGGTCAGAACGGCGTCGCCGTACTGTTCGGCCTCAACGCGCATTGCGGCGTGGAAATGGAAGCTCATGGCCAGGCCATCGGCGATCGCCTGGGCTTGGTCGACATAGCCCGTGCGGGCGCGGCCCACGTCCAGCTCCTGCAGGCAGACGATGTCGGGCTCATGCTCGGCGATCACGCCCACGACGCGGGCCACGTCGAGCTTGCGATCGACGCCGACGCAGCGGTGAACATTGTAGGTCAGCAGACGGGGCATGACGTCCTGGAAACGGGCCGGGCGGCGGTCAGGCCAATACCACGGCGAATACGACACCAAAGCGGCGACGGGCGACCTCGGTTCAGATCAGGACCAGCCGATCCTCGATCTCATTGGGGTTTACCGGTCGCGGGGGAAAATGCTCGGCCAGAACGTCGCCGCACAGGCCAATCGCAACTTCGAAGCCGGCGGCCGGATCCCCGTTCTTCATGCCTTTGGCCAGCGCCTCGACGGCGTCGGCCCAGACGGCCTGATCGACCTTGCTGTGGATGCCTTCATCGGCGACGATCTCGACTTGATGGTCCGACAGGGCGGCGAAGATCAGCACGCCGGTCCGCTCGTGCGTCATGTGCAGGCCGTGGGCCAGAAACTGCTCCATAGCTGCGCGGCGGACTCGCGCTCGTCGCACGCTGCGCGGCGTGACGATACGCCGAACGCCCGGGATCGAATTCAGCAGGAAGACGGTCACGAAGACCGCCGACTGGATCAGGGCGTAGGCGGCCAACGACTGGCCTACCACCACATCGGTTGAGGACAGATGGGCGGCCTGCCAACCGTCTCCCAAGCCCGGAACCCAGGCGGGATCAAAGCCGAACGGGATCAGGCCCAGCGGCAGCAGCAGAGCCGCGGCCGCCGCCCAACCGAGTGAGATGTCGCGATAGGACGAGACTTGTCGCGCCAGAACGCAGAAGATTTCGCCAGAAGTCTTCGCCTCAGCCGCCGCGATTGCGGCCCCGATGCGGCTCTGAACCTGGGGAGTCAGCTTGATCACCATCCGCCCGATGCTCCCCCGCCGCCGAAACTCCCGCCGCCCCCGCTAAAACCTCCACCGCCTCCGCCAAATCCACCGCCGCCGCCACGGCCGCTGCTTCTCAGTGCTTCCGCGGCGGCCCAGAGCAGTATGGGACCGACGCCGCTGGGCCGTCTGCGACCCCGCCCCCCGCCTCCGCCGATCATGGCCAGGATCATCAGGATGAAGATTACGGCGATCACCACCCCGACGCCGATCGGCGCCTCGGATCGGGGTCGTTCGGCCGCCGCGGCGCGGGCCTGCGCCTCGGCCGGGTCCAGCCTCAGCTGGCGGTCGATGGCGTCGACACCCTGTTCGATGCCGCGCTCGAAATGACCTTCGCGGAAGGAGGGCAGAATCTCGTTCTGGATGATCAAGGCGGACAAGGCGTCGGTCAGAACGGGTTCGAGGCCGTAGCCGACCTCGATCCTGACCTTGCGTTCGCGGGGCGCGACGATGAGCAGGACGCCGTTGTTTTTCTCAGCCTGACCGATGCCCCAGGCGCGGCCGAGCTGATAGCCATATTCCTCGATCTCATAGCCTTGCAGGTCGGGCACGGTGACGACCACGACTTGATCGGTCGTGTCGCGTTCAAGCGCCTCCAGCTTGGCGGCCAGCGCCGATTCCTTGGCGTCGGAGACCAGGTCGCCGTGATCGATGATCCGCCCGTTCAGAGGCGGAAAGGTCGGACCGGCGGCCAAGGCCGGAACCACGGCCCCCAGCCAGACAACGGCCAGCAGGGCCGCCATCAGGCCCGCGGCCTTGATCATAAAAGAACCAGGAAGGCTGCGGATCACTGCGCCGCCGGGGCCGCACCGGGCGCGACGGCAGGTGCTGCGCCGCCGGGCTGAGCGGGATTCAGAGCGTCGAAATTGACCCCCGGTGCGGTCTGGGCGGCCGCGGTCGCCGAGAACAGCTGCATCGGCTCGGAGCCGCCGTGGATGGTGTTGGCCCAGATCACCGTGGGGAAGGTGCGCAGCGAGGTGTTGTAGTCGCGCACGGCCTCATTGTAGTCGCGCCGCGCGACGGCGATGCGGTTCTCGGTGCCTTCCAGCTGGGACTGCAGGGCGATGAAATTCTGGTTCGACTTGATGTCGGGATATCGCTCCACGACCAGCAACAGCCGCGACAGCGCCTGCGAGAGTTGGCCTTGGGCGGCCTGATAGCGCCGGAAGGCGGCCGGGTCGTTCAGCGTCTCGGGCGTGACCGTCACACCGGTGGCCTGCGCCCGGGCCTCGATCACCTGGGTCAGGGTGGTCCGCTCGGCGATGGCCGCGCCCTGGACGGTCGCCACCAGGTTGGGGATCAGGTCAGCGCGGCGCTGGTACTGTGACTGGACATCGGCCCATCTGGACTTGGCCGCCTCCTCCTTGGTCGGGATGGCGTTGATCCCGCAGCCTGTGATGGCGGGCGTCAGGATGACGACGGCCGCAAGGGCCGAAACACGGGGCGAGAAGCGGATCATCGACGTCTCCTGACGGGCCAGAGTCCGACTATCGGGGTTCAATGGCGACGGTTCAAGCGTCCAGAGGCTCGGGCGCGACGCCGACCGACCGGCAGGCGGCCGTATAGGTGTTGGCCAGCAGGCAAGCGATGGTCATCGGCCCTACGCCTCCCGGCACGGGCGTGATCCGTCCGGCGACCGCGGATGCCTCGCCGAGGGCGACGTCGCCCACCAGCCGGGTCTTGCCTTCGGACGCCTTGATCGGGTCGCGCGACGGTACGCGATTGATGCCGACGTCGATCACGGTCGCGCCCGGCTTGATCCAGTCGCCGCGCACCATCTCCGGACGGCCGACGGCGGCGACCAGAATGTCAGCGGTGCGGCACAGGGCCGGGAGGTCACGGGTCCGGGAATGGGCCACGGTCACGGTGCAGCTCTCGGCCAGCAGCAACTGCGCCATCGGCTTGCCGACGATGTTGGAGCGGCCGACGATGACGGCGTTCAGCCCGGACAGGTCGCCCCGTTCGGCCTTCAGCAGCATCAGACAGCCCAGTGGCGTGCAGGGGACCAGCCCCGGCAGGCCGACCGCCAGCCGCCCGACGTTGACGACGTGGAAGCCGTCCACGTCCTTGTCCGGATCGATCGCGCCCAGCACGGCCGCACTGTCGATGTGACGGGGCAAGGGCAACTGGACCAGGATGCCGTGGATGCCGGCGTCGGCGTTCAGCGTGGCGATCAGCGCCAGCAAGTCGGCCTCGGAGGTTGTGTCGGCGAGGCGGTGAGTGTCGGACCGCATGCCTGCGCGCTGGGTCGTTTCGCCCTTGTTGCGGACATAGACCTGGCTGGCCGGGTCCTCGCCGACAATGACGACGGCCAGGCCAGGCTTGACCCCGTGCGCCGCTTCCAGCCGCGCCGAAGCGGCTGCGACGCGCTCCACCAGGCCGGCCGCGAAGGCCTTGCCGTCGATCAGGGTCGCGCGGGCGGGGTCGGCCGTCATGGATTTCGGCT
This sequence comes from Brevundimonas sp., assembly GCF_030682035.1. Lineage (GTDB taxonomy): Bacteria > Pseudomonadota > Alphaproteobacteria > Caulobacterales > Caulobacteraceae > Brevundimonas. Next base: position 36,191 of record NZ_JAUXQZ010000037.1, read on the forward strand.
CCGGTCGTCAGGAATCGTGCGGTCGCCGCGATTTACAGAGGGCGCGGTTCGGCGTCTATGATCAGACTTGCATTCAGGGGGATTATCCATGCGCCGTAAGACCATTCTCGTCGCTGTCAGCCTGCTGGCGTTGTCGGTTGCAGCGCCGGTGCTGGCCCAGCAAGCGGAGACCCTGTCTCCCGGCCGGACCGTCGAGGGTCAGATCGCGGACGGAGACGGCACAGCGGCCGATGACGCCTATCGCTACGACGACTATCTGATCCGCGCCCGCGCCGGCCAGAGGATGGAAGCCGTCATGCGCTCAGAGGCGTTCGACGCCTATCTCGAGGTGTTCCATCAGGGCGACGCCGAGGCCATGGCCAGCGACGACGACGGTCTCGGCGAGGGCACCCACTCGCGGCTTCGTTTCACGGCGGATCGGGCCGGAACCTATGTGCTTCGGGCCCGGACACTGTCGGGGATCGAGGGCGGGGCCTACACCCTTGGTCTGACGCAACGTCCGCCGGCGGGTCGTGCGCCGCGGCCCACGGGCATCCGCGTCGGCCAGTCGATCCAGGGCGCGTTGACGGCCGGCGATCCGGAGAGCGAAGGCGGCCAGGCCTATGACGCCTACGCCTTCCGGGCCCGCGCAGGGGACCGGTTCAGCATCGACCTGAGTTCGGAGGCCTTCGATTCCGTGGTCCGGGTCGGTCAGATGCGAGCCGGCGAGTTCAACGAACTGGCCATGAACGACGACACCCTGGAGACGGGCCTCAATTCGCGCCTGATCTTCACGGCGGCGGCGGGCGGCGACTACATCATCCGGGCGACGCCGCTGAGTCCGGGTGACGAGGGCACCTATACGCTGGCCCTGGCGCGCGGGCCGGAGTTGGCCGCCGCCCAGGCCCTAGAGATCGGCGGTTCGGTCAACGGATCGCTCGCCGAGGGCGACGGCAAGGGCGCGGACGGCGCCACCGCCGACGTCTACCAGTTCTCCGGACAGGAGGGTCAGCGCGTCCGCATCGACATGAGTTCGGAGGAATTTGACACATATGTCGAGCTGTTCGACGCCAACCACGTCAGCCTGGCCGAGGACGACGACGGCGCGGCCGAGGGCACCAATTCCCGGCTGACCTTCACCTTGCCGCGATCGGGCGTCTATTTCATCGAAGCGCGCGCCTTCACCGAAGCGACGGGCGGCTATTCGCTGTCGGTTTCCGAGGTCGAGCCGGAGAAGGCTCCCGAGACGCTGGCTTTCGGCTCGCTGATCCAGGGCGAGATCAGCGAGGCCGATCCGACCGATAGCGAGGACCGCGGCTTTGACGCCTTTGCCTTCAGCGGCGTCGCGGGCCAGCGGGTGCAGGCGATCATGCGGTCCGGCGATTTCGATACCTATCTGCAGGTCGGCCGAGCGGGAACCGAGTTCGAAGCCCTCGCGTCCGATGACGATGGTCTCGGCGAGGGCACGGATTCCCGGCTCAGCTACACCCTGCCGGAAGACGGCGACTATGTGCTGCGCGTCTCGCCGCTGGGATCGGACGCAAAAGGCCTCTACGCCCTTGAACTGAACGACCGCGGACCGCAGCCGCAGCCGGGCAGCGTTCTGGTCGGGGCCACTGCGCGGGGCATTCTGACCGAGGCCGACGCCACCGCCGAGGACAACAGCTTCTACGACGCCTATCGGGTGACGTTGAAGGAGGACGAGAAACTGCTGATCACCATGGTCTCCAATGAGGTCGACAGCTTCCTGGTCGTGGGGCGCGAGCAGGACGGCGGGGCCTTCGAAGTGCTGGGCTCGGACGACGACAGCCTGTCGGACACCCATGCCAAGCTGGAATGGACCGCGCCGGCGGACGGCGTCTATGAGGTCCGGGCCGGAACCTTCCAGCAGGGCCAGACGGGGGCCTATGCCCTCAACGTCGAGAAGCAGCCGTAAGGGATCGCCCCGGGCCCGCCGGACGCGTAGGGTGACGCGTGTCCGAAATCGTGAACCGCAAGGATCAGCACCTCGACGTCATCCTCGCGGGGAGGGCGGCCCATGGGCTGGACAGCGGCTTCGGCGATGTTCGCTTCGTGCATGAGGCCTTGCCGGATCTGGATCACGGCAAGATCGACCTCGGGACCGACTTCCTCGGCCGACGGCTGAAGGCGCCCTTGTTGATCAGTTCGATGACCGGCGGGCCGGCGCGGGCCGAGGCGATCAACGCCCGGCTGGCCGAGGCGGCGCAGCATCTGGGCATCGCCCTGGCCGTCGGCTCGCAGCGCGCGGCGCTGGACGCGGAGGGCGCGACGCCCGGGTTGGATATGGCCCTGCGGCTCAGGGCGCCCGACACGCCGATTCTGGCCAATATCGGCGCGGCCCAGCTGATCCGGGGCTTCGGCGTCGACGAGGCGCGGCGGGTGCTGGACATGATCGCCGCCGACGCCCTGATCGTGCATCTGAACCCGCTGCAGGAGGCCTGCCAGCCCGAGGGCGACCGCGACTGGTGGGGTGTGGGCGCGGCGTTGGAGGCGCTGGTCAAGGCGATCGACGCGCCGGTGGTGGTCAAGGAGACCGGGGCCGGGATCTCGGCGGCCACGGCCAAACGACTGTTCGCCATGGGCGTGGCGGCGGTCGATGTGGCCGGGGCAGGAGGCTCCAACTGGGCCACGGTCGAGGGCGAGCGGGCCGAGGGCGAGAGCGACAAGGCGCATGCCGCCGCCTTCGCCGACTGGGGCATCCCCACGGCGCGGGCCATCGCCGAAATCCGGGCGGCCTGTCCCAAGGGCGTGGTCATCGGCTCGGGCGGGATTCGCGACGGCGTCGAGGCGGCGAAAGCCATTCGGCTGGGCGCGGACATGGTGGGTCAGGCGACCGGGGTTCTGACGGCGGCGACGGTGTCGACCGAGGCGGTGGTGGAGCATTTCCAGACCGTCATCCGCCAGATGCGCACCGTCTGCTTCTGCACCGGCTCGGCCAATTTGACGGCTTTGCGCAAGGCACCGCTTCAGCCGTGAAGGGGCGAGAGTCTCCATCGCGCCTTCCCGCTTTCGTCATCCCCCGGTCTGCGCCGCGAAGGCGCGGTTTACCGGAGGATGACGGAAGTCACGCCGAGGGCAAAAGCTCTCCGGCAAACACCCGATAGCGGCCGGCGCGGACGCCGTCGGTGGCGCGGGCGATGTCGGGGGCGAAATAGTGGTCGGAGCCGTAGGCGGCGGCGGCCTCGCGGACGATGGCGTAGACCTTCTCCAGCTCGGGCGAGGAGGTCAGTGGGCGGTGGAACTCCATCCCCTGGGCGGCGGCCAGCAGTTCGATGCCGACGACGGCGGCGGTGTTCTCGGCCATGTCCAGCAGGCGGCGGGCGCCGTGGGTGGCCATGGAGACGTGATCCTCCTGGTTGGCGCTGGTCGGCACGGTGTCGATGCTGCACGGATGGGCGACCATCCGGTTCTCTGCGACGAGGGCGGCGGCGGTGACCTGGGCGATCATGAAGCCCGAGTTCAGGCCGCTTTCCTTGACGAGGAAGGCGGGCAGATCGCTCATCTTCGGATCGACGAGGATGGCGGTGCGGCGCTCGGAGATGTTGCCGATCTCGCACAGGGCCATGGCGATCATGTCGGCGGCGAAGGCCACCGGCTCGGCGTGGAAATTGCCGCCCGAGATGACGTCGCCGTCCTCAATGAAGACCAGCGGATTGTCGGTGACGGCGTTGGCCTCGCATTCCAGGGCCGCGCCGGCGTTCTTCAGCACGTCCAGCACGGCGCCCATGACCTGGGGCTGGCAGCGCAGGGAGTAGGGATCCTGAACCTTGTGGCAGAAGTCGCGATGGCTGTCGCGGATGGCGGACCCGGCCATCAGGGCGCGCAAGGCGCCCGCGACGGCGATCTGGCCGGGCTGGCCGCGCAGCGCGTGGATGCGGGCGTCGAACGGGGCGTCGGAGCCCTTGAGGGCGTCGACCGACAGGGCGCCGGCGGCGATCCCGGCGGCGAAGGCGGCCTCGGCTGCGAACAGTCCGGCGAGGGCCAGCGCGGTCGAGCACTGGGTGCCGTTGAGCAGGGCGAGGCCCTCCTTGGGTCCGAGGACGAGCGGCTTGAGACCGACGCGGGCTAGGGCGGCTTCGGCGGGCAGGGTCTCGCCGTTGTGGCGGGCCTCGCCGACGCCGATCAGGACGCACGACATATGCGCGAGGGGCGCGAGGTCACCGGAAGCGCCGACCGAACCCTTGGACGGGATACAGGGCAGGACGTCGGCGTTGACCAGGGCGATCAGGGCTTGAAGCGTCTCGCGGCGGATGCCCGAAGCGCCCTTCGACAGGCTGGCGATCTTCAGCACCATCAGCAGGCGGACGACCCGGTCGTCCAGCAGGGCGCCGACGCCGCAGGCGTGGCTGAGGACGAGGTTCTTCTGCAGCGTCTCCAGATCGGCCGTGGCGATGGAGGTGTTGGCCAGCAGGCCGAAGCCTGTGTTGATCCCGTAGACGGTGCGCCCCTCGGCCACGATGGCGGCGACCACGGCGGCGCCGCGGTCGACGGCGGTCCAGGCGGCGGGGGCGAGGGACACGGCGGTTGGATGGTCGAGGACCGCCCGGAGCTGGGCGAGAGTGAGGGGGGATTGGCCGATGGTGAGGGTCATTCGAAACCTTCTCCCTTCCCCTCGAGGGGGAAGGGCCGGGGATGGGGTGGACGCAGGATGTCGGTTGCTATGGCACGCGAGGCGACGGCGCCTATCGCGCTTCCTCGGGAGAAGCCGGCGGCTCCACCCCCTCCCAACCCTCCCCCGTCGAGAGGGAGGGCTCTCATGCGACGCTCGGCAGGTTGAGGCCGTGTTCGCGGGCGGTGTCTTTCGCGATCTCATAGCCGGCGTCGGCGTGGCGCATTACCCCGGTGGCCGGGTCGTTCCACAGCACCCGTTCCAGCCGTTTCGCCGCCTCGGGCGTGCCGTCGGCGACGATGACCACGCCCGAGTGCTGACTATAGCCCATGCCGACCCCGCCGCCGTGGTGCAGCGACACCCAACTGGCGCCGGAAGCCGTGTTCAGCAGGGCGTTCAGCAGGGGCCAGTCGGACACGGCGTCCGATCCATCAATCATTGATTCCGTCTCGCGATTGGGGCTGGCGACCGAGCCGCTGTCCAGATGGTCGCGGCCGATGACGATGGGGCCACTGAGTTCGCCCGAGGCCACCATATCGTTGAACATCAGGCCCGCGCGGCAGCGGTCGCCGAGGCCGATCCAGCAGATGCGGGCGGGCAGACCCTGGAAGGCGATGCGTTCTCCGGCCATGTCCAGCCAGCGGTGGAGGCCGGCGTTGTCGGGGAAGAGGGTCTTCATCGCCGCGTCGGTCTTGCGAATATCGTCCGGATCGCCCGTCAGGGCCGCCCAGCGGAAGGGGCCGATGCCGCGACAGAACAGCGGGCGGATATAGGCGGGGACGAAGCCGGGGAAGTCGAAGGCGTTGCTGACGCCCGCGTCGAAGGCGACCTGTCGGATGTTGTTGCCATAGTCGGTGACGGGGATGCCGGCGGACTGGAAGTCCAGCATGGCCTGGACGTGGACGGCGCAGGAGGCGCGAGCCGCGGCCTCGACGGCGGCGGGGTCGGAGACGCGCCTGTCCTCCCATTCCGCCACGGTCCAGCCCTGCGGCAGGTAGCCGTTGATCAGGTCGTGGGCGCTGGTCTGGTCCGTGACCAGATCGGGGCGGACGCCGCGCCGGAAAAGTTCAGGCAATACATCAGCCGCATTGCCCAACAGACCGACGGATATGACCTTTCCATCGGTCTTCGCCTGTTCGATCATCGCCAGAGCCTCGTCCAGCGTTTCGGCCATGACGTCGAGGTAGCGGGTCTTGAGCCGCATCTCGATCCGGCTGCGCTGGCATTCGACGGCGAGGCAGGAGGCGCCGGCCATGGTCGCGGCCAGCGTCTGGGCCCCGCCCATGCCGCCGAGGCCCGCGGTCAGGATCCAGCGGCCCGACCAGTCGCCGCCATGGTGCTGGCGCCCGGCCTCCATGAAGGTCTCGTAGGTGCCCTGAACGATGCCCTGGGTGCCGATGTAGATCCACGAGCCAGCCGTCATCTGGCCGTACATCATGAGGCCCTTGCGATCGAGCTCGTTGAAATGCTCCCAGGTCGCCCATTTGGGCACCAGGTTGGAGTTGGCGATCAGGACGCGCGGGGCGTCGGCGTGGGTGCGGAACACGCCGACCGGCTTGCCCGACTGGACCAGCAGAGTCTGGTCGGCCTCGAGGTGGCGGAGTTCCGAGACGATGCGGTCGAACGACGGCCAATCACGTGCGGCCTTGCCGATGCCGCCATAGACCACGAGGTCCTCGGGCCGCTCGGCCACCTCGGGATCGAGGTTGTTCATCAGCATGCGCAGGGCGGCCTCGGCCGCCCAGGTCTTCGCCGTCATCTCGAGACCGCGCGGGCTGCGGATGACGCGGGTGTTCGGGGTCTGTTGAGTCGTCATGGCGGCCTCTCTACGCTGCCACCCCATGACCTTGGAAGACTCAGACGCGCTGGGCTGGCGCAGCATCGCCGATCTGATCGGCGATCACCCCGACGCCGACGTCGCCCTGATCGGCGCGGGGCTGAACGAGCGGTCGTTGACGCCGGGGCGGTGCGACCTCGGACCGAAGGCGTTCCGGGCGGTGCTGCCGCGGTTCTCGACCTATGATGTGGAGACGGGCAGGACGCTGGAGGGGAAGGTTCACGATGCGGGCGACGTGGCGCTGAAAGGCGTCTCTCCGGCCGACGCCTTCGCTCCGGTGCGCGATGCGGTGGCGGGGCAAGGGAGCCGCGGGCTGACGGTCCTGATCGGCGGGAACAACGCCATCACCCGGCCCGGCCTGCACGGGCTGGGGCTGGTGCGGACCGGCCTGCTGACGCTGGACGCCCATTTCGACCTGCGCGACACGGATCAGGGTCTCACCAACGGCAATCCTGTGCAGGCGCTGCTGGAGGACGGGCTGGCCGGCGAACGGATCAGCCAGATCGGTCTGGCGCCCTTCGCCAATACGCGGCGGGCCCATGAGAAGGCGAAGGCTGCCGGCATTTCAGTGCGGACGGCGCGGGAGTGTCGCGATCAGGGGCTGGCGGCGGTGGTCGGGCAGGAGCTGGAGCGGCTTTCGGCGCTATGCGAGGTCATCTATGTCGATTTCGATATCGATGTGATCGACCGCAGCCAGTGGCCGGCCTCTCCGGGCGCGCGGCCGGGCGGGGTGTCGGTTCAGGACTTCTTCGATGCGACGCGGATGATCGGGGCGCATCTGAAGGTGAGGGCCGTGGACCTGACCGAGTACGATCCGTCGCTGGAGATCGGCGACCTCGGCTCGTTGACCGCGGGGCGGTGGTTCTGCGAACTGCTGGCCGGGTTTGAAACGCGATGACAGACCGCACTCAGAACCCCTCTCCCGAGGGGAGAGGGGCAGGGGTGAGGGCCTCCGGCGGTCGGCCGGTTTGCACCGTAACCCCTCACCCCCCCACCGCTGCGCGGCGGGTCCCTCCCTCTCCCTCTGGGAGAGGGTCATGAGATTGATCACTGACTGCCGCCTGGCGGCGATGGCCCTCGGCGGCGAGCCCTACGGTGCGATCGAGGACGGCGCGATCCTGATCGGCGACGGGCGGATCGTCTGGGCCGGGGCGCGGGCCGATCTGCCGGCCCATGAGGCGACGCAGACCGACCGGCTGGGCGGACGCTGGGTCACGCCGGGGCTGATCGACTGCCACACCCATCTGGTGTTCGGCGGGGATCGGTCGGGCGAGTTCGAACAGCGGCTGGGCGGGGCGACATACGAGGCGATCGCGCGTGCGGGGGGCGGCATCGTCTCATCCGTGGCCGCCACGCGGGCGGCGTCGGAGGATGATCTGTATGCGTCGGCGCTGACGCGGCTGGCAGGGCTGAAGGCGACGGGCGTCACGTCGGTCGAGATCAAGTCGGGCTATGGCCTCGACCGCGACAGCGAGCTGAAGATGCTGCGCGTCGCCCGGCGGATCGGGCGCGAGGCGGGGGTGCGGGTGCGGACCAGCTACCTGGGCCTGCATGCGGTGCCGCCGGAGTGGAAGGCCGATCGGGCGCGCTATGTCGATCTGGCCGTGGACGAGATTCTGCCCGCCGCCCACGCCGAGGGGCTGGTCGATGCGGTCGACGCCTATTGCGAGCCGATCGCCTTCTCCACCGAGGAGGTCGGACGGCTGTTCGACAAGGCGAAGGCGCTGGGCCTGCCGGTCAAGCTGCATGCGGATCAGCTGTCGGACGGCGGCGGGGCGGCGCTGGCGGCGAAATATGGAGCGCTGTCGGCGGACCATGTCGAGCACACGGGCGAGGCGGGCGTGCGGGCCATGGCCGGGGCGGGTGTCGTGGCCGTGCTGCTGCCGGGGGCCTATCTGATGTTGCGCGAGACAACGCCGCCGCCGATCGCATTGCTGCGGCGGCATGGCGTGGCGATGGCGGTGGCGACGGACTGCAATCCGGGCACCTCGCCGCTGGCCTCGATGACGGCGGCGATCAACCTGGCCTGCGTGCAATTCCGCCTGACGCCGGAGGAGGCGCTGGCGGGGGCGACGCGGATCGCCGCGCGGGCGCTGGGGCTGGAGGATGAGATCGGCACGATCGAGGCCGGGAAAGCCGCCGACCTGGCGGTGTGGGACATCGAGCGGCCGGCGGAGCTGGCCTATTGGCTGGGCAAGCCGCTGCTGGCGCGGCGGATGATGGGCGGCGTCTGGGATGGGTAGGCTTCACGCCGTGTCCGGGCCGAATCGCGGCAGGCTGCGGGCGGAGATAGCCGCCATGCTCAACCGGCCCGACCGCACCGAAAACCTGCTGACCGCCCTGCTGGTGCTGGTTACAGCCCTGATGGCGGCGGCGACGCTGGCCGGGCTGGGCCTGTTCGGCGCCTGACGCTCAGTCGCGCCAGGTGGTCAGAGCCGCTACGTCCGGACGCGGCCGCTCCAGCAGTCGCTCGGCGACATGGCCGATGTGGATGAAGCCCGCCACCTGTTCGTCCTCGCCGATCCCGTACAGGGCCGTCGCCTCGCGGTCGTAGCTGTACCAGTCGGTGATCCAGCTGGCCGAATAGCCCAGGGCGTTGGCGGCGTGCTCGAGGTTCATGCCGACGGCGCCGGCGGACAGCTGTTGCTCCCAGCGTGGGACCGTGGCGCCGCGAACGGGGGCGGAGACCACAAGAATGGTCACGGGCGCGGCCGTCAGCTTGGACAGAACCCTGGCGGCCTTGCCGGGGTCGGACTGGCGTTCGGCCAGGGGGGCGAGGGCGCGGGCCAGGTCGGCGCGGCATTGCGGGCCCATGACCACGAACCGCCAGGGGAAGAGTTTGCCATGATCGGGGGACCGGGCGCCGAGGGCGAGGATGTCGTCGATCTCGCGGGGCGTCGGACCGGGACCCGTCAGGGCCTGAGCCGGAGCCGAGCGGCGGGTGGCGAGGCGCCGGCGCATCTCGTCCGAGGCGGTCGGGGCGGGGATCGGATCGCCGAGGGCGAAACGGGGCAGGGGAGGAACGGTCATATGGAGGGTCAGGCGTCCTTCAGCCACTCGAGGATGCGTCGGGTGATCTCGTCCGGACGCTCGCGATGCAGGAAATGGCCACAGCCGGGCAGGACGTCAAACCGGTAGGAGCCGGAAAACCGGTCCGCCTGGGCTGCCATCGGCCCGGCGCGCACGTCGTCGGCGCCGCACAGGGCGAGCGTCGGGACCGTGATCGGGTCGTCGAGCCTCGCGCGCAGGTCCGCCAGCGCCGGGTCCTGGCGTGTCGGGTTGAGAGCGGCGCGATAGTAGTCGAGCGTGGCCGCAACCGCGCCGGGCCGCGCCAGCATGGTCTTGACGCGGGCGATGTGGGCGCGGTCGTCGTGGTCGGGCGACCAGTCGTTCCACAGATAGTCGATGAAGGCGAAGTCGTCGGCGGGCACGACCTGTTCGGGCAGGTTCGGCAATTGGAAGAACCACCAGTGAAAGGCGCGGTGGATCTGGGCCGGGGAGGTCAGGCTGCTGGCGATGATGGCCGGGTGGGGAACGGCCATCAGCACGGCGCGGCGAACCCTCTCCGGAAAGGCGGCCAGGACGCCGTAGGACAGGGCCGCGCCCCAGTCCTGCCCGACGAGGCAGCAGGGTTCGTCCCCGTTCAACGCCTTGATCAGTCCGGCGATGTCCAGGGCCAGGGTGGCACGGTCGTGATAGCCGCCGGCGACGACCTCGCTGGGTGGGTAGCCGCGCAGGAAGGGGGCGACGACGCGATAGCCGGCGTCGGCCAGGGCCGGAATCTGATGCTCCCAGGTCCAGGCGTTGTCGGGATAGCCGTGCAGCAACAGCGCCAGCGGACCGGAGCCCGCCTCCAGAAAGGCGAAGTCGATGCCGTTCGCCCGGATGTGGCCCTGCTGCATTCCCCGTCCCCCCGCTTCCTTATGGGGCGGCGCGTGCATGCAGGACAAGGCCGTTGCGGGCGCGCGGGCGGGCGGGCCATATCGCCGCCATGACCGACTCCCGCGACGCCTTCGACGCCGACCGCCCGCTGCCGGCCTGGGACGACGGACGCGACCGGCCTCCGCCGTGGAGGGATGCCGGTTCGTCCGTGACGTTCGAGAACCCGTGGCTGAAGTTGACACGCCACGACGCGACCGCGCCGACGGGCATGAAGGCGGACTATGTGGTGATGCGGCCGAAGAACCTGTCGGTCGGGGTGCTGCCCGTGCATGACGACGGCACGGTGACCCTGGTGGGCCAGCAGCGCTTCGCCCTGATGAACTGGTCGTGGGAGATGCCCGAAGGCGGGGCGCCGTTCGACGAGGAGCCGATCGAGGGCGCGCGGCGCGAGCTGATGGAGGAGGCCGGGCTGCAGGCGGCGCACTGGCGGCCCGCCTACAAGGCCGAGATGAGCAATTCCGTCACCGACGAACGGGCCATGGCCTGGATCGCCTGGGGGCTGACGCCCGTGCCTGTCGCGCCCGATCCGACAGAGATCATCCGCGTCGTGCGCGTCCCGTTCCCCGACCTGCTGTGCGCAATCGGGACCGGGGCGATCCGGGACATGTTCACGCTGGCGACGGCGCTGAGGGCCTACCATATGGCCCGGGAAGGCGAACTGCCGCCCGAACTGGCGAAGGCCATGCTGGCAGGCGTATGATGAAGCCGAAGGAGAGGCTGATGCCCAAGCTCGAAGTCGTCGCCCAACGGTCCGACTGCTGGTCCGCCCTGCGCGCCTCCGCCGAGGCGGCGACGCGGGACGAGCCGCATCTGGCGTCGCAGATGAGCGCCGTCATCCTGGCCCACGATGATCTGGCGGGCGCCCTCAGCTTCCAGATCGGGCGCAAGCTGGGCGACAGCGAACTGGGGCCGATGTCCGTGCGCGAAGTGTGCCGTGACGCCTTCGCGGCCGATCCGTCCATCGTCGCCGCCGCCGAGGCAGACCTCCGGGCCGTGTCCGAGCGTGACCCGGCGATCAAGACGCTGTTGCAGCCCTTCCTCTACTTCAAGGGTTTCCAGGCGTTGCAGGCGTGGCGGGTGTCGCACTGGCTGTGGACCCAGGGCCGCGAGACACTGGCCTTCCATTTCCAGAGCCGCATTTCCGAACTGTTCCAGGTCGACATCCACCCGGCGGCGCGGTTGGGCTCGGGCCTGTTCCTCGACCACGGCACGGGCATAGTCATCGGCGAGACCGCAGTGGTCGGCGACGAGGTGTCGATGCTGCACGCCGTGACCCTGGGCGGCACCGGCGCCGACCGCGGCGACCGCCATCCCAAGATCGGCAAAGGGGTGCTGCTGGGCGCCGGGGCCAAGGTGCTGGGCAATATCACCGTCGGCGACTACGCCAAGGTGGCCTCGGGCTCGGTGGTGCTTAAAGCCGTGCCGGCGGGCTGCACCGTGGCGGGGGTGCCGGCGCGGCTGGTCAACTGCCCGACCGGGGCGACCCCGGCGCGGACCATGGACCATACGCTGGCGGACATCGTCTACGACTTCGTCATTTGAGGGTTTCCCGCGGGCGGGGCATTCTCTAGGGTCCGCGCCTTCACGACAGACCTGAGGCCTAGCATGAACACCGCCGATATGAAGCGCGTCGAGACGCACCTGAAGCGCACCTTCAACACCGGCGGCATCGTCCTGAAGCCGCGCGGCAAGCCGAATGACTCCTGCGAAGTCTATGTCGGCGACGAGTTCATCGGCGTCGTTTTTGAGGACGAGGACGAAGCCGGCAGCTTCATGTTCGAGATGGCCATCCTCGCGGAAGACCTGCCGCAGGACTGACTGCCTGGCGACGTTCGCGCACGAAAAAGCGCCGGAGGAGCAATCCTCCGGCGCTTCTTCATTTCAGACCGTGGCCGTCACTTCGTGCCGAAGATGATCCGGCCGAGCGTCGCGAAGAAGCCCTTGTCTTCGGGGGGCTTGGCCGCGGCGGGAGCAGCAGCCGGAGCGGGAGCTGCGGCTTTCGGAGCCGGCGCGGGTGCAGGCGCTGCAGCAGCGGGCTTCGGCGCGGCGGCGGGCGTCGCAGCCGCCTTCGGCGCGGGCTTGGCGGCCGGCTTCTTCGCGGCGGGCTTCTTGACCGCCGGTTTCGCGACGGCCCTGGGAGCCGCCTTGACGGCGGGTTTGGCGGCGGCCTTCGGGGCGGGCTTGGCCGCCGGCTTCGGTGCAGCCTTCACGGCTGGTTTGGCAGCGGCCTTCGGAGCGACGGGCTTGGCGGCGGCCTTCGGTGCGGCGCTCGACTTTGCCGCCGGTTTCGGCTTGGAAGCGGCGGCGGCCGGTTTCGACTTGGCGGCTGCCTTAGGCTTGGATGGTGCTTTGGCCATGAATTCCCCGACCCCTCGGTTCAATTGGTTGATGCTGGCGGCGGAGCGCACGCCTGCGCGCGGCTCGAGTCGTCATGATAGCGGTGTTTGAGAAATGTCCCATAGCCCAAAGCAGATAATCGCGCGGGGTCCGCGCGCGGTCGCCGAGGCCGCCGCCGTCTCGCTGGATTCAGATCCGCTGCTGGAGGGGGCGACCTATTCCATTCTCGAGGAGGATGAGGACAAGGGCATCTGGCGCATCGACGCCTTTCCCAATGACGCCGACGAGGCGCGCGGGATTGAGACGCGGCTGAAGGCTCACGACGGGCTGACCGTGAAGGTCGAGAAACTGGCCGACGCCGACTGGCTGGCCATGTCGCTGTCGGGCCTGCCGCCGGTGCGGGCCGGGCGGTTCTTCGTCTACGGCGCGCACGACGAGGGCGTGGTTCCGAGGAATACGGTCAATCTGAAGATCGACGCCGGCGCCGCCTTCGGCACCGGGCACCACGGCACCACCGTCGGCTGTCTGATCGCTTTCGACGAACTGCTGAAGCGTGAACGGTTCGAACGTGTGCTGGACGTCGGCTGCGGCACCGGGGTGCTGGCCATCGCGGCGGCGAAGACGGGATCGAAGGTCGCGGTCGGCACCGACATCGACCAGCCCTCGGTGCGTATCGCCAACGAGAACGCCAGGCTCAACATGGCCGACGCCCGCTTCGTCCACGCCTTTGGCCTCAACGACCGCAAGGTCCGCCAGCACGGTCCCTATGACCTGGTCTTCGCCAACATCCTGGCTCCGCCGCTGGTCTCCCTGTCGCAGGACATCAAGGGGGCGTTGAGCCTCGGCGGCGTCGCCATCCTGTCGGGCCTGCTGCGGACCCAGGAGCGCCGGGTCTCGGCGGCCTATCTGTCGCGGGGATTCATCCTCGAACGCCGCATCCACCGGGATGCGTGGAGCGCGCTGGTTTTGAGGCGGATGGGTTAACGGCGGAACGGCCGTCGTCCGCAACCGTTGCAGCAGTTCAATGGAGGAACTGCCCGTGACCCACTACGATCCGAACAACGATCCCGAGCGTCGTGAGACGATCATCACCGAGACCATCGTCTCGCCGGCCCACGTGACCGAGTCGGTCGAAACCGTCGTCGTGCGCGAGTCCAACTCCGGCTGGTGGATCGCCGGAATCCTCGGCGGGATCGTGCTGCTCGCCGTCCTGTGGATACTGTTCTCACGCAGCGCCGAACCGCAGACGGACGCGGCCCTTCTTGAGGCCCAGATGGACGCCGCCGCCGCGCAGGCGCAGGCGGATTCGGCCCTCATACAGGGTCAGGTCGCCGGAGCCCAGGCCAGCGTCGACATCGCCCGCGCCGACGCCGCCCGCTCTCAGGCCGACGCCATCCGCGCCGCCAGCGAGGCTCGCGCAGCCGAAGCCCGCGCCTCCACGCCGGTGGTGATCGAGCGGGAAGTTCAGGTTCCCGCGCCTGCGCCGAGGGGCGTGGTGGTCGTGACGCCGACAGCGCCGCAGAACTAGGTACGCGTCTCCCTCCCCCGAAATGGGGAGGGATTTCGGCGCCCCGGGTCCGACCAGAGGTCGGCCCGAGGACAGGCTCCGCGACGACAGGGTGGGGAGGTTTCGGGCAGCGCAAGACTGTGCGGCGGCTCCCCACCCGTCTGTCGCTTTCGCGACAGCCACCCTCCCCAGAAGGGGAGGGAGAATGCTATGCCTCCGCCATGCGCCAGTCCTTCGATGAAACCACCGATCCATCCTTCGGGGCGAGACACCTGCCCCGCGTCCGCGCCAAGATGGCCGAGCAGGGGCTCGACGGTCTGCTGGTCCCGCACGAGGACGAGCATCAGAACGAATATCTGCCCGCCGCCAACGACCGGCTGGCCTGGCTGACCGGCTTCACCGGCTCGGCGGGTGCGGGGGTGGTGCTGAAGGACCGGGCGGCGGTTTTCGCCGACGGACGCTATACCGTCCAGGTCCGGGCCCAGGTCGATGCGGCCCAGTTCGAGATTCTCGATCTCGTCGAGGGCGGCGTTCCCGCCTATCTGGAAGGCGCGCCGAAGGGGGCGGTGATCGGCTATGATCCGCGTTTGCACAGCCCCGATGCGCTGGTCTCGTTGAAGCGCGCGGCGGCGAAGGCCGGGGCGGAGCTGAAGCCGGTCGAGCCCAATCCGCTGGACCTGGCCTGGGCCGACGACCGGCCCGGGCAGCCGACCGCGCCGGTCGTGCCGCACGAGGACCGCTACGCCGGCGAAACCAGCGCCTCCAAGCGCGCGCGGATCGGCGAGGCGGTGGCCAGGGCGGGAGCGGAGGCGGCGGTCCTGACCGCGCCGGCGTCGCTGGCCTGGCTGTTCAATATCCGCGGCGGGGACGTGATCCGTACGCCGCTGCCGCTGGGGCAGGCGGTGGTGAGGGCGGACGGCACGGCGCAGCTGTTCCTCGATCCGCGCAAGGTGACCAATGAACTGCCCGGCTGGCTGGGCGACGCGGTGACGCTGGCCGCGCCCGAGGCGCTGGACGCCGCGTTGGACGCCCTCGCGGGTCAAAAGGTGCTGGTCGATCCGGGCCAGTCGCCGGCCTGGTATTTCGACCGGCTCGAAGCGACAGGGGCGACCGTGGTGCGCGGCATGGACCCCTGCACCCTGCCGCGGGCCTGCAAGAATCCGGTCGAGATCGAGGGGACGCGTCAGGCCCACATCCGCGACGGCGCTGCCCTGACCCGCTTCCTGCACTGGATCGACACCGTGGGGCAGGAGACCTTGCCGGACGAACGTCAGGTGGCCGAGGCGCTGGAAGGATTCCGCGAAGCGACCGGGGCGCTGAAGGACCTCAGCTTCGACACCATCGCGGGCTGCGGGCCGAACGGCGCCCTGCCGCACTACAAGCCCGTGACCCGCACCATTCGCCGGATGGAAAAGGGCAGCCTGCTGCTGGTCGATGGCGGCGGGCAGTATCTTGACGGCACCACCGACGTGACCCGGACGATGGCAGTGGGCGAGCCGACCGCCGACCAGCGGCGTATGTTCACCCTCGTGCTCAAGGGTCATATCGCCATGGCCGTGGTCCGCTTCCCGGTCGGGACGACGGGCCATCAGCTGGACGCCATCGCGCGCCTGCCGCTGTGGATGGCGGGTCACGACTATGACCACGGCACCGGCCACGGCGTCGGCTCCTATCTGGGCGTGCACGAGGGGCCGCAGCGGATTGCCAAGGCGGTCAACAGCCAGCCGCTGCTGACCGGCATGATCCTGTCCAATGAGCCGGGCTACTACCGCGAGGGCCACTGGGGCATCCGCATCGAGACGCTACAGGCGGTGACCGCGCCGGAGCCGATCCCGGGCGGCGAGCGGCCGATGCACGGGTTCGAGCAGCTGACCTTGGCGCCGCTGGACCGCCGTCTGATTGATGTTCCGTTGCTGACGCCGGGCGAGCGGGCCTATGTCGACGCCTATCACGCCGAGGTCCTGGCCAAGGTCGGACCGTTGCTGGAGGGCGAGGTGCTGGGCTGGCTGAAGGCGCAGGCGGCGCCGCTCTGACCCTTGCGGAACGCGACCGGGGCCCCGACCTGAGCGCGTACATCGCAGGAGCGCTCTCATGAAAACCCGTCGTCTCGGCAAGGCCGGTCCCGAAGTTTCGGCCATCGGTCTCGGCTGTATGGGCATGGCGGCCTTCTATGGCCAGGCCTCGGATGAGGCGCAGGCGACGGCGGTGATCCATCGCGCGCTCGACCTCGGCGTCACCTTCCTCGACACGGCCGAAATGTACGGCCCGCACACCAATGAGCTGCAGATCGGCAAGGCGCTGGCTGATCGGCGGGATGGGGCCTTCGTGGCGACCAAGTTCGGCATCGGCTACAACGCCGAGCGCACCGCCCTGACCGTCGACGGCTCACCGGCCAATGTGCGCCGCGCCATCGAGGGCAGTCTGAAGCGGCTGGGGATGGACCACGTCGATCTCTACTATCTGCACCGCGTCGACGCCAATACGCCGATCGAGGAGACGGTCGGGGCCATGGGCGAGCTGGTGAAGGAGGGCAAGGTGCGCTTCCTCGGCCTGTCGGAGGCCTCGCCGGAGACGCTGCGGCGCGGGCATGCCGAGCATCCGATCACGGCGCTGCAGACGGAATATTCGCTGTGGAGCCGCGAGCCGGAGGACGAGCTGTTCGCGACCTGTGATGAGCTGGGGATCGGCTTCGTGCCCTACAGCCCGCTGGGCCGGGGCTTCCTGTCGGGCGAGATCAAATCGGTCGACGACCTGGCCGCCGACGACTTCCGCCGCTCGAACCCGCGCTTCCAGGGCGAGAATTTCCGCAAGAACATCGACCTGGTCCACGCCGTCGCGGCGATCGCGGCGGACAGGGGCGTGACGGCGGCGCAGCTGGCCCTGGCCTGGGTGCTGGCGCAGGGGGAGACGCTGGCTCCGATCCCGGGCACGCGGCGCATCCGGACGCTGGAAGAGAATGCGGCGGCGGTCGACCTGGTGCTGACTGCCGACGATCTGGCCCGCATCGAGGCGATCTTCCCCAAGGGCGCGGCCTCGGGCCACCGCTACGCCGAGGCGGCGCGGTCCGCGCTGAACCGCTGATCGGCGTTCAGCCGGTCTGGGCGCGCCGGGCGCCGAGGCTGGCGTGGGAGGCTCCGGCCAGACCGGCCAGGGCCAGGTATTCGGGCGCCGACAGACCGTGGATGATCACCGAACGCGTGACGCGTTTGGCGTTGGCCACGGCCCGCTCGGCCCAGGCTATGAAATCCTGGTGGTCCAGCGGGTGTTGGCCGCTCTCGAAGGCGATGCCCTGCAGCCGGACGTCACGCAGATGCTCCGGTGTGCGTGCGGGCGCTTCGCGCAGCTTGCCGACGACGATCAGGCAGAACGGCTTGATCAGCACGGTGACGGCGGCGAGCGCGCTTCCCGGCACTCCCTCGATGTCACAGATCTCGCAGACCACGCCCTTTTCGACGCCCGTGGTCGCCTCCTTGAACCGGGCGATCAGGGGGCCGCGCCCGCGCTGGCTGGCCAGGGTCGTATAGGAGACTGGCAGGAAGAGGGTGGGCTGTTTGGCATTGCCCTGTTCGGAGCGCAGGCGGCTGACGCCGCGCGCGATGGTGGCGAGGTCGACCCGTTCGACATCGGCCGTGGTCAGGTTGCGCAGGTCCTGGGCGTTCAGTTCGATCTCGCCGGGCATGCTCAGCACGCGCCGGGCGATGCGGAAGCCGATCTGGGAGAAGGCCTTGAGCTCGAAGATCGGCTCAAGCGTGCACGAGACCCGCAGGGTCCGGCCATCTGCGGCCACGAAGGGGTTCCACGCATCCGGCAAGGGCGCCGCAGCCTCCAGCGCGGCCATGCGGGGCTCCGTACGGGCGGCGTCGAGGGCGTAGGCGCAGTCGATCTCGGCCGCGAAAATCCTGCCGCCGCTGAGACTGGTCACCTCCAGCACATCCAGCGCTTCGGGCACGTCTCCGCCGAGAAAGTGACCCAGCAGCTCGCGCAGGTAGAGCATGCACGAGGCTTGGCCGCCGAACTTTCCCAACTCAGGCTGGACCACGAGATAGTCGGTCGGTGAGACGCGCTGGAAGAAGCCGCCGCTTTCGAGATGTTTGCCCAGCGTACGCTCGACGTGCTGGTAGATCTGCTCGCGCCGACCGTCCCAGCGGTCGCCGAGGCGGGCGGCGATGGCGTCCAGTCCGATCAGATTGATCCGGCCCTCGTCGAGCATGCCGGAGGCCTGAAAGCGTTCGAGCAGAGAACCGAGATCCTCGCTGGAGAAGCGCTCAATGGGCGGGCCAGCGTCCGGCCCCGGATCCAGCCGGGTGGTAGTCATGATTCCTTATGCGCCCGTTCGGGTTGCCAATCGATTTAGTTTTTGATCCGAAACACGTTTCTGTTGCAACGCTGGACGCCTCAAATCGATCCGGTTGGGGTCGGGCGCGTGAACGGTCAGGCCTTTTTCTCTGCGGCGCGCTTGCGGTTCTCCCGCGCCCTGACCTTCGCCATCTCCGAGATCAGGGCGTAGGGGATGGGACGATCCTTCGGGAACCGGACCGCCGATTTCGACACCACGTAGGACGCGAGTTCGGCCCTGGGTTCGGGGTCGCGATCAGGTCAGCCAATCAGCGCCAGCCATTCGTCCTCGGTCAGCACGGCGACGCCGTGCTTGAGGGCGTCGGCCATCTTGGAGCCGGCGCCCGGGCCGGCGACGAGGTAGTCAGTCTTCCTCGACACCGAGCCGGACACCTTGGCGCCGAGCGATTCAGCGCGGGCCTTGGCCTCGTCGCGGGTGAAGCGTTCGAGGGCGCCGGTGAAGACCACGGTCTTGCCGGCGACGGCGGTGTCGGACTTCGGCTTTTCGGCGTCCTCGATCCGGTCCATCTCGGCCACCAGGGCATCGACCATGGCGCGGTTGTGGGTTTCGCGGAAGAACAGGGCCAGCGCGCGGGCGGCGACCGGGCCGACGCCGGACACGCCCGCGATCTGGGCGAGGCCCTCGGAAGGCCCCTCAATCCGGGCCACCTCGGCCAGCCACACCAGACCGGCCCAGTCGTCCGCGAGGGTCGCCAGACCGCGCCGGGCCGGGGCGGCGAGGCCGGGGAAGGCGAGGGCGATCTTCTGGTCGATCGGGGCCTCGGGCCATGGGTCGTCAGCAGGCGGGGATGCCTCGGCGAGGGCCGCGACCACGCGTGGCGACACGGCATGGGTCTCGCTCAGCCGGACCCAGGCTTCGCTGGGGAGGCCCCCGGCGGCGGCGATACAGGCGGCCTCGAAGCCGCGCCATGTCTCGAAGGCGCGGGCCAGGACAATGGAGGTCTGGTCGCCGATGTCGCGGACGCCGAGGCCGTAGATGAAGCGGTCGAGAGCAATGGTCCGACGGGCGTCGATGCCGGCCACGAGATTGCGCACGCTGGTCTCGCCATAGCCGTCCTCGGCGCGCAGGGTGTCGAGCTTTTCGGCGTCGCGGGCGAGGCGGAAGATGTCGGCGGGCTGGTTGATCCAGCCGCGCTCATGGAAGGCGATCAGCTGCTTTTCGCCGAGGCCTTCGATGTCGAAGGCGCGGCGGCCGACGAAATGCTTGAGGTGTTCGATGCGCTGGAAGGGGCAGGCCAGTTCGCCGGTGCAGCGGCGCACCACGCTCTCGACGCCCGAAGCGTTGGTCTCCTTCACCAGCGCCGTCTTCAGCGGGCAGATGCAGGTGTGCGGGAAGTCCCACGGTTCGCCACGGCCCGGGCGGTCGGGATCGACCACGCCGAGGATCTGGGGGATGACGTCGCCGGCCCTCTGCAGGGTGACGGTGTCGCCGAGCCGGATATCCAGCCGGGCGATCTCATCGGCGTTGTGCAGGGTGGCGTTGCGCACGACCACGCCGCCGACGGTGACGGGGTGCAGCCGGGCGACCGGCGTGTGTGATCCCGTTCGTCCGACCTGGATGTCGATGTCTTCCAGCACGGTGGTCGCTTGCTGGGCCGGGAATTTGTGGGCGATGGCCCAGCGGGGGGTGCGGGCGACGAAGCCGAGGCGGGCCTGCCAGTCCAGCCGGTCGATCTTGTAGACCACCCCGTCGATGTCATAGCCAAGCCTCGCCCGATCGCGATCGAGCTCGGCGTAAAGGGTCTGAAGGCCGGCGGCGTTCTCGACTTTCTGCGAGCGGGCATTGACCTGAAACCCCCAGCTTTCTAGCCCCTTCAGGGCGTCCGCCTGCGTTTCGGCGAAAGATGCCGACGTCTCGCCCCAGGCGTAGGCGAAGAAGCGCAGGGGCCGTCTGGCGGTGATCGTCGGGTCCTTCTGACGCAGCGAGCCGGCGGCGAAATTGCGCGGGTTGGCGTAGGTGCGCTGGCCCTCCGCCTCGGCGGCGGCGTTGAAGGCGTCGAAGGCGTCATTGGGGGCATAGACCTCGCCGCGCACCTCGATGACCTCGGGCCAGCCCGTTCCGGACAGGGTCTGCGGGATGTCGGCGAGGGTGCGCAGATTGGCGGTGACGTCTTCGCCGGTCTTGCCGTCGCCGCGCGTCGCGCCCCTGACCAGCACGCCGTTTTCGTAGCGCAGGCTGGCGGACAGACCGTCGATCTTGGGTTCGGCGACGAAGGCGACGGTCTCATCCGTGGGCAGCTTCAAAAAGCGGCGAATGCGGGCGACGAAGTCGGTCACTTCGTCCGCTGAAAAGGCGTTGTCGAGCGACAGCATGGGCACGCCGTGGCGCACGGGGGCGAATTGGGCGGAGGCGGCGGCGCCGACGATCCGGGACGGTGAGGCGAGGCTGGTCAGGTCGGGAAACCGGTCTTCGATCTCCAGCGCTCGGCGCTTGAGGGCGTCATAGTCGGCGTCGGAGATCTGAGGCGCATCGTCGCCGTGATAGAGGGCGTCGTGGCGCGCCAGTTCGGCGGTCAGCCGGTCGAGTTCCTCGCGCGCGGCGGACTCGGTCAACTGATCGACGGGGGTGTCGGACATGGATGGCTCGCGGCAAGGAATCTTCCGATATTCTAGCATCGCCCGCCGGGGTTTCGAGGCCCGTCGTCGGATTGCGGCCACCGAATGCGGCATGACAGGGAGTTAAACTGACACCGTCGCACCGCTCCGCTAGCGTCCGGCGGTCTCAAGGAGCCCCCATGCGTCACGCCCGTCTTCTCGCCCTGTCCACCGCCCTCGGGGGCGCCCTTCTGCTGTCGGCCTGCGGCAGCCTGTTCGGGTCCGATGCGACGCCGCCCGCCGCGGCGGCCGCACCGACCCCGTCGGTGATGCACGCCCAACTGCTGGAAGACGTACGCATCCTCGCCGCTGATGACATGCAGGGCCGCGACACCGGGGCTCCCGGCGGGGAGATGGCCCGCAACTATATCGTCGGCCGGCTGGAGGCGCTGGGCGTCGTCGCTCCGCCGATGGGCCGGTTGCAGCCGTGGGAGATGCAGGGCCGCACCCGCGCCGGGCCGAGGACCTGGAACGGCGTCAACATCATCGGCGTGATTCCCGGCACGCGCGTGACCGACCGTTATATCGTCGTCACGGCCCACTACGACCACGTCGGCGTCAATGCCGAGGGGCAGGTGTTCAACGGCGCCGACGACAATGCCTCGGGCGTGGCGACCATGCTGGCGCTGGCCGCCGATCTGAAACGTCAGGCCCCGGAGCACAGCGTGCTGATCGTGGCCCTCGACGGCGAGGAGCGTGGCCTGTTGGGCGCGAAGCATTTCGTCGAGGCGCCGCCAGTGCCGCTCGAATCCATTGCCATGAACCTGAATTTCGACATGACCGCCCGGGCCGAGACCGACGGCAAGCTGTGGGTCACCGGCACCTATCAGCATCCGAACTTCCGTCCGATCCTGGAGGGGATCCCGGCCAATGGCGCGGTGGCGCTCGCCTTCGGCAAGGATACGCCGCAGGACACCGGCGAGGACAATTGGGTCGAGGCTTCGGACCACGGCGCCTTTTACCGGGCCCAGGTGCCGTTCCTGTATCTGGGGGTGAACTACCACCCTGACTATCATCGCCCGTCGGACGATTTCGACAGGATCACGCCTTCGGTCTTCATCAGCGCGACCCAGCTTTCGATCGCCTCGTTCCGGGCACTGGACCGGGGCCTCAGCCGCTAAGGCTCGACAGGGCCGGCCGGGCGTGCTGGGCTGAAAGCCGGAGGGTCACCATGCGCATCAGAATTCTCGCCGTCGTCGGCATAGCCGCCCTGTGCGCCATGGCGTCCTGTGACCGGCCGGATGCGCCGCCCGAAGCCCCGTCCACCGCCGCCCCCGCGTTCAGGCACAACATGAGCGCGGACCTGTCCGGCTACTATATGCCGGCGAGCGAGGTGCGGATCGGGAAATGGTCGTTCAACCACATATTCGTCGGGCAGGCGCAGGAGTTCCAGGCCTGGGAAGGCGGAAGCCGGAGCGGTATGTTCGGTCCGGTCATGTTGCAGTTCGACGATGTAACCAGCCCCATGGTCCAGACCGAGATCGGCGAGGCGCGCAGCCTTACCGCCCGTGTGTTGCCGACGGCCTATTCGGTGACGGACACCCGCATCAGCTTCGAGGGCCGTTCGGCCGAACTGGGCGCGGTCCGGTTCGAGGGCGCGCTCGAGCCCGGCGCTCTCGCGACCTCGCGGCGCAACCTCGGCGATGAAGGCGTGGTGGTCACGGGAACGCTGACAGTCGGTAGCGGCCCCGCCCGGAACGTCCGGCTGCGCTGGTGGGGTGGGGACTGATCCACTGTCAGTCGCCCGAGCGGATATCCAGCTTGAGTCCCATGGCCTCGGCCAAGGCCTTGCCGCGTCGGCGCGTCTGTTCGCCCAGCAGGGCGTCGGCATAGCCGTCTGACGCGGTCAGAAAGAGGGCGCCGTCCTTCACCCCGGCGCGGGCGTTGACCAGCAACTGCGGCGAACGGCCCGACAGGTCGCAAGCCAGTCGGATCGCCAGGCCGAGCGCGCGGGCGCCCTGCCGCTGCTCTTCATTCAGCAGGCGGGCCACCGTCCTCGGTTCGGGCGTCGAGCCGCTGCCGCCGTAGCGGGCGTTGACCGCCACGGCCAGATAGGCTCGTTCGGCATGGTTCTGACCGGGCACCGGCGCGCGCAGCACCTGATCAAAGGCCAGTTCAACGCGGTGGTCGGGATGCAGTCGGGCGCCAAGATCAGCCAGCCGGCAGGCCGCGTCGGCCAGAACAGCGTCGCGCTCGCGATTGAACACCGGCGGCAAGGCGGCCATCAAAGGTGCGATCCAGCCGTTCAGGGCGCTTGGCAGCGCCGGTGAAATGCCCTGACGCGCGCCGAGGGCCGTACAGCCGGCCAGCAGCGGATCGGCGGCGGCGACCTCGGCCTCAAGGGCCTCGTACAGCAGACCCTCGCGCACGCCCCAGGCCGACAGAACGACCCGCTTCAATCCCAGCCTTTCGATCAGCCCTTCCAGCACCAGCGCGGCGACGGGGAGCGTCTCGGCGCGTTTGCGCGACAGTCCGGGCCATTTCTCCAGCGAGGCCTTCGACGACCGGGCGATCAACCGGGCCGTGCCGATCAGGTCGGCGGCGTCCATCTCGTACTGGTGCACGATGCGCAGCGGATAGCCGGTGATCTCCATATGCACCTGGGCCAGGGTCCGCCACGCGCCGCCGACCGCATAGAGGGTGTCGGACTGGTAGTCGCCGACGGACTTCAGTCGCCCGGCTATGGTCCCGCGCAGACGGTCGGCGTCGAAGCCGCCCGTATCGGCCAGGGCGAAGGGGCCAAGAGGCAGGGTCGTCCCGCGTCCCACCGCCCCCTCGGTGAGACGGATCAGCTCGAGGCTGGAGCCGCCGAGGTCGCCGACGACTCCATCGGCATACGGAATGCCGGCGAGAACGCCGAGGGCGGCATAGCGCGCTTCTTCCTCGCCGGACAGGATGCGGATTTTCAGTCCGGTGGCGGCGGCGACGCGGTCGCAGAAGTCCTGGCCGTCCTGAGCCTCGCGCACGGCGGCGGTGGCGGCGACAAAGGTATGGGCGGGGCGGACACCGTCGATCACGGCGGCGAAACGTTTCAACGCCGTCAAGGCTTGGGCGGCGCCCTCGATCGACAGCTGCCCGGTCTCACCGAGGTCGCGTCCAAGACCGGCCAGCACCTTCTCGTTGAACACCGTCCAGATGGCGCGGCCTTCCAGCCGGTACAGCACCAGACGCACCGAGTTGGAGCCTATATCGATCGCGGCGACATCGCGCGGCGCGTCGATCACCGGGTGCGACGCGTCGGGCATCACCGCTTCTTCCGCGAGGGCTCATAGCTGAGATGGCCGGGCAGGGTCTTCACCTTGCGGCCCCGGCCCGACAGGCTGGGGTTGGTCATGAAGTATTTGTGCGCCGAGAAGGGCCGTTCCGGGTCGGCGGGCGCGACCCGGCGATAACTCCCGTCGGCGGCCAGCACCCAGCTCTGGGCGTCGTCCTTGAGGTTGGCGACCATGATCTGGTCCAGCACCTGGTCGTGGACGGTGGCGTTGAGCACGGGGGTCATCAGCTCGACGCGGCGGTCCAGGTTCCGGTTCATCCAGTCGGCCGAAGAGATGTACAGCTTCGCCCTGTCGTGCGGCAGGTCGCGGCCGTTGGCGAAGGCGACGATGCGGCTGTGCTCGAGGAACCGGCCGACGATGGACTTGACGCGGATGTTTTCCGACAGGTCAGTCACCCCGGGCCGAAGGCAGCAGATGCCGCGTATCACCAGCTCGATGCGGACCCCCCACTGGCTGGCGCGGTAGAGGGCGTCGATGATCTGGGGATCGACCAGCGAATTCATCTTGGCCCAGATGGCCGCGGGCTTGCCCTTGGCCGCCGCCGCCATCTCCTTGCCGATCAGGTCGATCAGCGTGGTCTTCATATTAAGTGGCGAGACCACCAGGGCCTCCAACTCGTCGGGCTGGGCGTAACCGGTGATGTAGTTGAACACCCGTGAGGCGTCGCGGGCCAGAATGGGGTCACAGCTGAACAGGCTGAGGTCGGTGTAAACGCGCGCGGTCACCGGGTGATAGTTGCCGGTGCCGAAATGGCAGTAGGTCTTCAGCCCCTCGCTCTCGCGGCGCACGACGACGCTGAGCTTGGCGTGAGTTTTCCATTCGACGAAGCCGAACACCACATGGACGCCGGCCCGCTCCATGGCCCGGGCCCAGCGCAGGTTGGCCTCCTCGTCGAACCGGGCCTTGATCTCGACCAGGGCGGTGACGTTCTTGCCGTTCTCGGCCGCCTCGATCAGGGCGGCGACGATGGGGCTGTCCTTGGAGGTCCGGTACAGCGTCTGTTTGATGGCGATCACATTGGGATCGCGGGCGGCCTGGCGCAGAAACTGGACCACCACGTCGAAGCTCTCGAACGGGTGGTGGATCAGCATGTCCTTTTCGCGCACGGCCGCGAAGATGTCGCCGCCGTTGTCGCGCACCCGCTCGGGATAGCGTGGCTCATAGCCCGGGAATTTCAGATCCGGATGGCCGCTGGGGATCAGGTCGGCGACCTGGGCCAGACCCAGCATGCCGGCGACCAGCACGATGTCCTGCGGCGCGGCGTCCAGCTGGTCGGTGATGAAGGTGCGCAGGTCGTCCGGCATGGACGCCTCGATCTTGATGCGCACCACCGAGCCGAGGCGGCGCTGCTTCAGCGCCTCCTCGAATTCCATGACCAGGTCCTCGGCCTCTTCCTCGATCTCGATGTCCGAGTCGCGGATCAGGCGGAAGACACCGCGCTCCAGCACGTCGCAGCCAGGGAACAGGTGGTCGATGAAGAGCATCAGAAGGCTCTCCAGCGTCAGATAGCGTTTACGGCCCGGTTTGGAGCGGCCGTCGGTGGCCAAGGGCCAGAACCGCTTTACCTGGGTCGGCACGGGCACGAGGGCGTAGAGGGTGCGGTTGTCCGAGCGCCGCTTCAGCTTCAGCGCCAGCGAAAAGCCGAGGTTGGGCAGGAAGGGGAAGGGATGGGCCGGGTCGATCGCCATCGGCGTCAGCACGGCGAATAGCTGGTTGAGGAATTCGGGCTCCAGCCGCTCGCGTTCGGTCTTGGTTATCCGGGCCGCGTCGACGACCTCGATGCCGGCGCCCGTCAGCTCCTTGCGCAGTTTGCGCCAGCGGCGCTGTTGCTCGGCCATCAGGCCGCCCGCTGCGACATTGACCTTGTCCAACTGCTCGGCCGCGGTCAGGCCGTCGGCGGACAGAACCCGCACCCGCTCGCGCACCTGGCCCTTGAGGCCGGCGACGCGCGTCATGAAGAACTCGTCGAGATTGTTGGCCGAGATCGACAGGAAGCGCAGCCGTTCCAGCAGGGGGTGGGCCGGGTTGGCGGCCTCCTCAAGCACTCGGCCGTTGAAGGCCAGCCAGGAAATCTCGCGGTTGAAGAACCGTGTGGGCGAGGCCATCAGCTCTTCGGACAGGTGCAGCTGCGGCGCGCGCGAGGAGGGGACCTCCTCGCCGGTGGTCGTGTCGCTGATCGCCGGATCGCTCATGGAGCCGGTTCTGGCCCGGCGCGGCGATGGCCGCAACCTTGCTCTGACAATCGGAAACGCCGCCCGATCTCGCGATCGGGCGGCGTTTCCTCCGTGTTCTGACGGCTTACCAGCTCCAGGCGTCGAAGATGACGTCGATGATGTAGCCGTCGTATTCGTCGACCAGATAGATGTGATTGTCGACCAGCACCCAGCGCGTGCCCACGGGCGGATAGCCGAGGCCGTAGGTGCGCCAGTCGTTCAGCTGATAGCGCCAGAAGATCGACGGCAGGTAGTCGCCGACGTGGTAGCGCTGGCCCCAATAGTTGCGCGGCACGTTGTAGTAGCCGTAGCCCGGCGCGAAATAGAAGCCGAAGCGGAAACCGCTGTAGCCGCGGAACCGCCGGTCGCTGCGCCACCAGTCGCTGCGGTGGTTGCGGTTCCAGTTGCGCCGCCAGTGGTCTCCGTCGAAGCGGTTATGGAAGTCGCGGTAGTCGCGGCGCTCCTGACGCCGCTCGTAGCGGTCATCACGCCGGTCGTCCCCATCGCGGGGCCAGTCTGGACGATCCGGTCTGTCGGGACGGTCGGGTCTGTCGGGCCGGTCCGGACGATCACCGTCGCCGCCGCCGGGAATGGGCCGGTCGGGACGATCGGGGCGATCCGGTCGGTGGGGGCGATCCGGCCTGTCGGGCCGGTCCGGACGTGGCTGATCCGAAGTCTGTGGCCGATCAGGCCGGTCCGGTCTGTCGGGACGATCCGGGCGCGGCTGATCTGGAGCTCGTGGCCGACGCGGGCGATCCGGCTGATCCGGCTGATCCGTCCGCATTTCGCGGTCTTCTTCATCCCCGTTCTGACGGGAGGCGCCGCGGCGGCCGCCGCCGGCTTCTCCGTCCTGGGCCAGGACGGTCAAGGGCGCCAGGGCCGGCACGGCGAAGGCCGCGACCGCGGCGGCGACGATCAATGAGCGCTGCATTCTCGTATTCTTCCCCGCACGTCCCTCTCAGACGGCTTGTAGTCAAGGTTGCGCTTTCATCATGAACCGTGACTGAACGAAATGCGCAATCGAAACCGGGCGCCGGATACGAAAACCCCCCCGCGAGCCGGACCCCGCGGGGCGCGTATCAGAGCTGAGATCGAGTCCTAGTAGACGCCCGACAGCACGTTGGCGATCAGGCCGGTGGCGAGGGCGATCAGCACGATATCATTGCCGGCGTGGACATAGCGATAGCCGCGCGGGGCCGGACGCAGATCGTAGTCGTAGGGGTCGGGCACATAGTAGTTGCGGTAGGAGTGCGGCAGGTATTGGCCGCGCTGCCAGCGTTGCCCGTAGTAGCGCGGCTCGACGCGATAATAACCATAGCCGGGGGCGTACCAGTAGTCGTTGCGGCCGCCGCGGTAGTCGCGGAAGTCGTTGCGGCCGCGCCACCAATCGCGATTGTTGCGGTCCCAACGCTGGTCGCGGCGGAAGTCCCGACGATCGTCCCGGCGTTCCTCGCGGAAGTCGCGGCGATCCTCCCGGCGGTCCTGACGATAGTTACGGCGATTGTCGTACTCTCCGTTGCGATCGTCCCGGCGGTCGTCGCGGCGCTCCTCACGATAGTCGCGCCGGTCTTCGCGGCGGTCGCGGTTCTGGGCCTCGGCGGCCATGGGCGCAGCGGCGGCCAGCACCAGCCCGAGCACAGCGGCCTTTGTGAAGCGGTTCATGATCGCTCTCCAACTGAGGGTGGCGGCGGGAAACCCGCGTCGGCCCGCTAATCATATGCGACCGTCTCTCTCGGCTCATGAACTCCTCCTGAATGCGAGTGTCAGGTTCGGTGGACGCACTATTGCGAGCGCCGGGCGATCCTCCCACCTGTGATCCAGCTTCACAGGACGCCCGCATGACCGCGCCGATCGAACTCTGGTACTGGCCCACGCCCAACGGCTGGAAAATCTCGATCGCCCTGGAAGAGATGGGCCTGCCATATGAAATGAAGCCGGTGAATATCGGGTTGGGCGAACAGTTCGGGGCCGCTTTTCAGGCCATCAGTCCCAACGGTCGGATGCCGGCGATCGTCGACCCGGATGGGCCGGACGGCCAGCCGCTGTCGATCTTCGAATCCGGGGCCATCCTGCAATATCTCGGCGCCAAGTCCGGTCGCTTCTATCCGCAGGATCCGCGCGGCAAGGCCGAGGTCGATCAGTGGCTGTTCTGGCAGGTCGGCGGCCTGGGACCGATGGCGGGCCAGACCCACCACTTCCGGCAATACGCCCCGGCCATCATCAAGGACCAGCGCCAGATCGCCTATGGCGTCCGCCGCTATACCGACGAGACGCATCGGCTGTACGGCGTCATGGACCGGCGGCTGGCCGACCGCCCCTATCTGGCGGGCGACTATTCCATCGCCGACATGGCGGCCTGGCCCTGGGTGCTGCCGGAACTGCAGGGACAGGATCTGACCGAGTTCCCGAACCTGAAGGCCTGGATGGAGCGGGTGGGCGCGCGGCCCGCCGTGATCGCGGGTCGGGCGCTGGGCGACGGGATGCGCCGCAGCCTGGCGGCCTCCGGCAAGGCGGCGGAGGCGGCGCGCAAGGTGCTGTTCGGGCAGCGGGCGCGATAACCGTTCGTAAGCCCCCCGGTCATGTCCCGTTAGCGGGTGTGAATCAGGGATTTCCGAACTATTTCGGATATCTGAACAAGGGCGCAGTATTCGCCCCGCTTGTACTGAAAAGGCCGTTCGGACCCCCCGTTGTTAACTTTACCTTCAAACCGCGGGTATTTTATCGCGTCTCAGAGGGCGGGGCCAGAAAGGCGCCGGTTCGGGAGATACGGTGATGAACGCGCAAGAAACCGCGCCGCAAGTCGATCAAGAGCAGGGCCAGGAAGCTGGACTCCCCCTGCCGACCGCGGACATGAACGGCGACGACCTGTTCCGGCTGGGCATGATGTATTCGAACGGCCAGGGTGGTTGCCCCATGGACCGCGTCTCGGCCCACATGATCTTCAACCTGGCCGCCATGAAGGGCTCGATCGAAGCGCGCGTCTATCGCCGTGAGATGAGCCAGGAGATGGAACAGGACGAGATCGCCGAGGCGCAAAAGGCGGCGCGCCGCTGGATCGATGCGGGGATCGTGAAGCTGGCGGCCTAGTTGTCGCGCCAGATGCGGCGGAAGCCGCCCGCGCGCCCCAAGGCGATCGCGCGCGTCCGCACCTGCTCATAGAGAACGGGCGGCAGCACCCCATAGTCGAACCGCCCCTCCGGATTGGGCTCCAGATCGACGCCGGGCCAGATGAACTCGTTGGCCTCGTCCAACATCACCCACGACCGGTCCCCGTCCAGTCCAAGGGCGCGGCGCACCCTCGTCGGCAGGGCCAGAGCCTCGCGGCCGGGCTCCGGCTCGCGCGAGGTCAAGGGCACGACGACGACGCGCGGCGCGTCTCCCGGCTCGGGTGTGACGGTGAGGACGATCGCACACGGCCGGGCGTAGCGCGCCTCTTCGACACCACGGTCGTGTTCGTGGCCCCAAAGATATCTGTAACGAAGGACCAGGCCCGGCGTCGGCGACGGCAAGGACGCCAAGTCGATCAGCCCTCGTCCATCAGGGCGTTCAGATGGTCATATCTGGCGTTCATCCGCGTCGCCTCCAGGGCGGTGATGAACTGCTGATCTGTCATGGGCCGCGAGCGGCGCCGTTCCGCCCGCAGTTTCATATAGTCCTCGTAGGCGGCCTTGGAGACCAGCACCTCGGTGGTCTCGCCGTGATGGGTGACGGCGACCGGCTCGGTCTGGGCCGCGCGGCGATAACGGGCGAACCGCTTGGCGAATTCTGTGGCGGAAACTTCCAGCATGGGGTTCTCCTTTCGCCCCATTTTACGGATTTACCTGATTTTGTCCATTATACTGATTCAGCGTCGGGGCCGAGGTCCGCGAGAGCCGGTTCGGCGTCACTACCGAAATCCTCCGTCTCGTTGACGCCTTGGACGTGGGCCCCACACCGCTTTGCGGGCAAGAGCAGCCGGGCCTGCGGACGGAAACGGATAGTCTTTAGGGTGGGGAAAGTGGTGTTTGTCCCCACTTCAAGGCGGCAGGCTAGCCGATATTGAGCACTACGCCGCGATCGATCAGACTCGCGATGAGGGGCTCGCGAATGACGAATACGAGCCCGAGGGCAATGAGGGCACCCGACAAATAGCCCCACCTGCTCATCCTTTTTGGATCGTCTGCCTCCCATGTGGCTCGCCAAGCCAGTCCGCTGGCTCGGGACACCACGTTCTTCTTCGGCGAGATGAACAATCCGAGGAAAGCGATCGGGATTGAGGTCATGAACAGCAGCGCAAGCGCGGTGGCCTGTTCGGCGTTGTAGTAGACGAACGATCCATGCTCGTTGTGCTCGAAGACATGGATGGCGTCCCGGGTTGTCGGCGCTGATGCGAGCCAACGACCGGAAAGCACAAAGAACCCGCCCATCGCGGTTATGCCGTACGCCCACAGCGCCGCGCCAACAAGGTTGCGCGTTGCGTTCCGGTTCATCGGGTGGCCCTAAAACCGCTGATACTGCCCGCCGATCGCATAGCTGAACCCCACCGGCAAAGCGTTGCGGAACAGGGTGATGAAGTTCGCCACCTCGCCCAGGGTGGAGCGCGGGACGAAGATGATGTCGCCGCGCCGCAGGGCGATGATCTCGCCGCGACGGGGTCGCAGGTCCACCGCCCGCATCATGCGGATGCCGCCGGGTCCTCGGCGGATCAGGGCCACCTCGCCCTGTCTGGCCGTCGGCAGGAAGTCGCCGGCCTGGATGATGGCCTGATAGGCGTCCAGATCGCCGTTCATCTCGATCATGCCGGGCGTGCGGACCTCGCCGCCGACCCAGACGCGGATCGGCCCGGCGGTCTTTAGCGTGATCTCGACCACAGGGCGGCGCAGCTGGCTGGCGAAGGCGGCGGAGGCGTCGGCCTCGACCTCGGCGATGGTGCGGTCCGCCGCCATGATCTGGCCGACCAGCGGCAGGGAGATGCGGCCGTCCGGGCCGATCTTCTGGGTGCGCGTCAGTTCGACCGCGGTCGGCGTGGCGATCTCGATCTCGTCGCCGGGATATAGGACGTATTCCGGCTCAGTCTCGGTCCAGTCGGCGAAACCGATCTCGGGGAAGGAGGTCCGGCCCACGTTCTGGACGCGGCCGCCGCCGCGCGCGTCCTGTGGCAGGGGCATGCGCGAACCGTATTCGTCGCCGCGCAGGCCGGGCACGCCGCCGCAGCCGCTGACCATCGCGCCGGCGCCGACAAGCCCGAGCAGCAACAGGCGACGGTCGAGGGACATGGGGACTCACTCCGCGAAACAGGCGTCGAGGGCAGGGTCGGCGCTTAGGGGTAATCGTTGGTTAACGCCGCTGGCCCAAGGCTGACAGTTCCAGTCCAGTACGATGGAATCAGTCCGCCCCCCATGCGCACGTCGGCCTACACGACAGTCCGCCCGCGCTACGGCTTCTCCGATGTCGTCGGCCTGCTGTTCCGTGAAGCCCTGCTGATGGTCGTGATCTTCCTGGTCGTGTTCGCCATCGGCACGGCGGCGGTGCTGACGCTGAAGAAATCCTACACGGCCACCGCCAGCGTCTATGCGGGGGCGGGGCAGGAGTATGTCTATCAGTCCCGGGTCGGCGCGATCGATCCGAGCCAGCCGTTGGAGGCCGACGCTGTGGCCGGGGCGGAAGCCCGCATTCTGGGAAGTCTGGCCGTCAAGCGCCGCGCCATCCGCGCCGTGGGCGCTGACACCATCCTGGGGCCCGGCGCCGCAGGAACACCGGCCGAGAAGGAGGCCGCTGCGCTGAAGGCCCTGGATTCCGGCCTGGGCGTCGGCGTCACCCCCGGCAGCGCCATCATTGCGGTATCCTATGAGTCCGACGACCCTGTGCGCGCGGCCCAGGTGTTGAACGCCGTCATCGACCAATATCTGGTCCAGCGCAGGCAGATATTCCGGGGCTCGACCACGCCGGCCTATGCGGCCCAGCGCGAGGCGTTCGAAGACGACCTCAACACGGCCGACGAGGCTTACAACGCCTTCCTGCAATCCAATGACCTAGGCGATTTCGCCACCGCCAAGGCGACCTTGGCCGCCACCTACCAGACCACCTATGCCGAGGCCCTGTCGCTGCGAGCCCAGCTGAACCAGGCCAGCCAGCGGCTGGCGACGCTGGAGGCCCAGCTGGCGCAGCAGCCCGCAGAGGTGGTGCTGCAGCAGGATTTGAACATCTCGGCCCAGGATCAGATCCTGACCCTGCGCACCCAGCGCGAGGCCCTGCTGTCGCGCTATACGCCAGAGGCCCAGCCCGTGCGGGACATCGACCAGCAGATCGCCGACCTGCAGGCCTATGTCGCCACCGGCACGACGGTCGGCCCCAAGGAGGTCCGCACCGGTCCCAGCACCATCTTCACCGAGATCGAAACGGCCCGGATCACCGCGGCCGCCGACCGCGACGGACTGGCCGCCCGGCTGGCCGTGGCCGAAGGCCAGCTCAACCAGCTGCGGGCCCGTCAGGCGGAAATGACCCGACTGGAGTCGGCCAATGCCAATCTGGCGGGCAATCGCGAAACCCTGACGACCCTGGTGCGCGACTTCCAGCAGCGCGAGAGCGCGGCCCGCGCCAACAGCGCCCTGGTCGCCGCCGGGGCCGACAACGTCAATGTCATCGAGCGCGCCGAGGCCCCCACCAAGGGCTCCAGCCTGAAGGCGCCTCTATTGGCTGTGGTCTTCCTGTTCGCCGCCTTCACCGCCCTGTGCGTCGGCCTGCTGCGCGTCTTCACGCGGCGCGGCTACACCACGCCGGCGTCGACCGGACGGACACTCGATATGCCCGTTCTGGCCGTCGCCCCCATGAAGGCCCGATGACCCCGCCAGTGTTAACGTAGGAGCCTGTAGCCAGGCGCGTAGCGATTCGATGGTCGATCTGACATCCGAAATGGCGGCTCTCTGGGCCGCGCTGGGGCCGGCGCCGGGCCACCGTGGCCGCGTGGTCCAGATCGCCGCCGCCACCTCGGGCGAGGGCGTCTCGACGGTCGCGCGCGAGTACGCCCGGCTGGCCGCCGTGCGCGCCCGCCGTCCCGTCTGGCTGATCGACGCCGATCTGGCCCAGCAGGGTCAGATGGATGCCGTCGCCGCCGAACCCGACCGTTTCGGCCGCATCGGCAAGGCGGCCATCGCCACACCCGACGGCTCCATCTTCTTCGCCATCACGCCGCGCATCATGGACCGGGCGGGCAAGCCCGTGCATCCGGCCCGACTGATGAGCGCCCGGCCCTGCCTCGGCGGACGGTTGTGGGTCACCCGGTTCGCGGCGGAGCATCTGCGCTCGGGCCAGCGAGCCGAGGCGGTCAGCGACGCCCGCTACTGGGATGCCCTGCGCAAACACGCCGATACGGTGGTGATCGACGCCCCCGCCGCTGACCGCAACAACATGGTCATCACCCTGGCCCCCTATGTCGACGCCACCGTCCTGGTCGTGGCGGCCGAGAGCGGGGCGGCCAATGAACCCCTGATGCTGCGCGACGAAATCGAGGCGGTGGGCGGCAAGATCGCGGGCGTGGTGGTCAACCGCTCGACCTATAATCCGCCCGCGTTTCTAAAACGACTGACCGGCTAGACCTTCGCCGCCTCGAGGCGCGCCACTTCCCGCGCGCCGTAGAAGCGGGGCTCGAACCCCCTCATCCAGAACAGTTTTCCAATGCCGCGCGCAGTGCGGTCGTACATCTCCGCCCGCTTTGGACTGGCGATGACGGTCAGGGCCGCCGACGCGGCCCCCCAGACGGCGGTCTGCGCCGCGCCGATGGCCATCCAGCGCGCCACGCCCGGCCAGTCCTTCGCCGCGGCCGCCGTCTGGCTGGGCCCTTGGCCGTAGGCGAAGGCGCGCGCCAGGGCGTAGTTCAGGGTGGCCCGGTGGGCCGGCGCGAACTCCTCGACCCAGGCGTCAGCGGACCAGCCGAAGCGGCCGCCGCGCGCTGCGAGCGCCGCGAACAGGGCGTCGTCCTCGCCGCCGGCCTGATCCGTGCTCGCGTCGAACGGCGCGGGGCCGGGCAGGGCTGAGCTACGCACCATCAGTGAATTGCCGCAGCCGAAGGGACGATCGATCAGGCCGGTCCGCTCCGGCCCTTCACGGCCGAAGAACCGCTCGAGCCACGGTTTAAGCCAGGCGGCGGCGTCGGGCGCCCGCCCGGTGATCGGACCGAAGACGGCGTCGGCGCCTGTGTCCGCCTGGGCCTTCAGCAGGGCCGCGAGCCAGCCCGGCGAAGCCGCCTCATCGTCGTCGAGGAAGGCGATCAGCGGGGCGTTCGTCGCGGCCAGTCCTGCGTTGCGGGCGGTGGCGACGCCTGGTCGCGGGGCATGGACATAAGCGAGGGTCCAGGGCGAGTGCAGACGCAGGGCCTCGACGGTCGGCCCCGCCGATCCGACCGGATCATTGTCGACCACCATGATAGCGGACACCTGGTCAGCGACGCCGGTCTGGGCGAACAGCGAGCGCAGGGCTCGCTCAAGGCTTTCGGGTCGCCTCAGCGTCGGGACAATGACGGCGACGTCGGCCATCACACCGCCTCCGCATAGAGGGCGGCGCGGTACAGACGCAGTGAGAACGCCCGCGCGCCCACTGGCAGCCAGGTCGTGTCGGCGCCGCTCCGCATCATCCGGCGCAGGCGAGGCAGGCCGGGCAGGCGCTTCAGCAGCCGGGCCGCCTTGTAGCTGGGATAGGTGGCGACGATTTCCGGGTGACGATGGGCCATGCGGGCGAAATTCGGGGCCGACTGTTCGTATTTGCCGGCGAGCGCCGCGACCGTGTCCAGCCCCATATGGGTGGCGGCGTTGTCGAGATGGACGACGCGGAACCGCCGCGACACCCGCATGGCCCATTCCACATCCTCCCAGCCCCAGCCGGTGAAGCCCGGGTCGAAGGCCTCGGCCTCGAACACGTCGCGGCGGACCAACAGGTTGGAGGTGTAGACGTATTTCTCGGGCTGTCTGGCTCGTTCGGTATAGGGCACGCACTCCGATTTCGCGGCCATGGCGCGGTGGACGGCGAAGCGAGCGTCGGTCGGGGCCTGCAGCAGTGAGAAGCCGCCAAAGGCCACCGCCGGGTCCTCCCGCGCGGCCAGATCAGCCCAGTCGCGCAGGAACCGCCGGTGGTCGGGCCGCATGTCGCTGTCGAGGAACAGCAGGCTGCCGCCGCGCGCGGCCGAGGCCAGCCGATTGCGCCCGATGGATCGCCCTTCGTTGGAGGCCAGGGTGATCAGCCGGACGGGCAGGGCCATGGCCTTGATCTGGCTGCTCAGCCGCCCCGTCAGGGCCGCGTCCCCGGTGCCGTCGTCCAGCAGGACAATCTCGACGGCGCCGCCCACCGAGGCGGCCTCCTCGTCGAGCAGGTTCAGCAACGCTGCGGGGTCGTCGCGCAGGAAGGGGATCAGCACCGAGACCGCGGGCTTCGCGGCCTTCCAGGCGGGGCTGTAGGTCATTTTCGCCCGCGCACTCATGCCGTCGCTCCCCGCATTCCGTGCTGCGCGAGAAGGCGAAGTGCCAGGTCGCGCACGCCCGCGGCATTCAGGGTCAGGGCCGCGGTCGCATAGACGATCGCGCCCACGCTCGCGTCGAGCACCAGTTCGCCGAAGCCGCCGATGGCGGGCAGCCTTGAGACCACCATCGCCATGATCCCCGTCGCCACGGCGCAACGCGCCAGACTCTCCCAGGGGATCGGCAAGGCCACGACGCGACGGCCGATCAACATGGTCACGACCATGCCCATGCCGAAGCTGGCCGCCGTGGCCCAGGCGGCGCCCATCAGGCCGAAACGCGGCACCAGGATCAGGTTCAGGATAACATTCAGGCCCGCTGGAACGGCCATGGCGATCAACAGCCGACGGGTCTTCTTGCCGAGGGTGAAGGCTTGGCCGAAATAATAGGCGGTGAGGCCGAACAGCAGGGCCGACAGGGCGATCCACGGCGTCACGCTGGCCGCCGCCGTCCGCAGCTCCTCGCCGATCAGAACCTCGGCAAGCGGCTGCGAGACGAGCGCCACACCCGCCGCCGCGGGCAGACCGATCAGCAGGAAGGTCGACAGCTGTTCGCGCGCGGCGACCTTGAGCCGGTCCATCCCGCCGCGCTCCAGCGCCATGACCAGCGCCGGCTGTCCGGCCGTGCCGAGCCACAGGAACAGGACGTCCAGCGTCCGGTTGGCGATGGAATAGCTGGCGTGATAGGCGCCCACGGCCGCCTCACCCAGATACGCATCCAGAACAAAGCGGTCGGTCGAGGACAGCACAACCGTCAGGGCCAGCGAGGCGGCGATCGGATAGCCGTACTGGGCGTAGTCGCGCACGCGGCCGGCCTCGAATGCGCCGCCCCGCGCCTGTTTCAGCTCGCCAGGCAGGACGAAGGGCAGGGCGGCCAGAGGGGCCAGTCCGAGGCCCAGCAGGGGCGCCGCGCCGCCGGCGCCCGAGAGCGCGAAGCTGACGCCGATCACCAGACCGCCCACGGTCACGGCCATGTCCAGCCGGGCGGATTTGCCCACTTCGCCTTCCGCGCGGAAACGCTCCTGGCCCAGTTTGACCAGGCAGCGCGCCGGGGCGCCGGCCAGACCGGCCGCCAGCGCCAGTTTGAACAGGGGGTCAGCGGGCAGGAGCCAGACCCCCAGCCCGGCCACGATGATGAACCCGGCGCTGAGCACAAAGGCGGTGCGGTACAGGCTGGCGAAATGGCCTGGGGCCGCGCCGGGGGTCTGGGCGGCCCAGAAGCGCGCCATCGCCGCCTCCAGCCAGCTGAACACCGCCACATGGGCGAGTGTCATCACTGAAAAGGCAAGGGCGTAGCGACCGAAATCCTCGGGGCTGAGCAGGCGGGTGAACAGGACGATGGCCAGGAAGCCGACCACGCCCTGCACGATATTCGCCGGCAGATAGCCCCAGACGCCGCGCCAGAACATCAGCGCCCCCCGTTCATCGGACCGCCGAACGGTCACCCAGCAGCACCGGCACGGTGACGGCCATGATCCACAGATCCATCCACAGCGACTGACGCTCGACATAGTCGATGTCGAGTTGCACCCGGCGGCGCACGTCCTGGGCGGTGTGCAGCGGTCCGCGTGAGCCATTGACGGCGGCCCAGCCGGTCATGCCGGGCTTGATGCGGTGGCGGTGGGCGTAGTCAGCGACCAGACGGGCGCTCTCGACGTGGCCGGTCTTCATGCCGATGGCGTGCGGCCGGGGGCCGACCAGCGACATCTCGCCGGCGATGACGTTGAGCAGTTGCGGCAGTTCGTCGAGGCTGGTCTTGCGGATGAAGCGGCCGATGCGGGTGACGCGGTCGTCGTCGTGGGTCACCTGCCGGCTGGCCGTGGCGTCGGCGGCTTCCTGCTTCATCGAGCGGAATTTCCACACCACGATTTCCTCGTGGTTGAAGCCATGGCGGCGCTGGCGGAAGAAGATCGGCCCCGGACTGTCCAGCCGGATGGCCAGAGCCACGATCGCCATGGGGATGGCCAGCAGGACCAGGGCGATCAGACCCAGGACCATGTCCTGCAGTCGCTTGTTGAAGGCCCGCCGGTCGTCATCGACCGGACCCTGCACATCGGCGAGTGGCGCGGCCGCCAGCCGGTCCAGAGCCGTTCGTGTCTCGGCTTCGTCATTCGGTTCGACCAGCAGCGTGACCTCATGCGGCAGCGTCCGCAGGGTGGCGTTGAGCTCGCGCACCCGCGCCTCGGCCCGGGGGTCGATGGCCAGGACGATGCGGTCGACATAGGGCGTCATCTTGTGGGTCAGCAGGTCCGCGGCCGTGCCCAGGACCGGTACGCCCTCGATGGCCCGCGGGCTGCGCGCCAGCCGGTCGTCGAAAATGCCCAGCACATTGAGGTCGCGCCGCTTCAGCGCCTCGCGGATCAGGGACTCGGCATGCCTTGTCGCCCCGACCAGCACGATATTGGGCGTCAGGGCGCCCGAGGCGCGCCACCGCCCGACCATGTCGCTCCAGCCGATGTGCAGGGCGTTTAGCGTGATCAGCACCAGTCCGGCCCAGATCAGATAGGCCGGCGCCTGCGCCTCAGTCCCGCGCAGGGCCCAGCCGGAGACCAGCGTCACGACCGCGCCCGCCAGCACCACGAGGGCGACCGAGGCCAGATGCCGCGCTGTCTTCTGGCCGCGCGCGAACCGGTATCGCCCCAGCGACCGCATCAGCCCCAGCACGGCCACCGCGCCGAGGACGAAGGGCATGACCCGCGACACCTCGGTATGGATCAGGGCGCCCGGCGCCGCCGCCCATGCGCACAGCAGGCTGACTGCGACCACGGCCAGGGTGTCGAAGGCGCGGAAATAGTGAGCCGCCAGCCGCGAGGCGTGCCGCTGACGCGCGTTCAGCCAGACTTCAGGGCGAAAAGGGCCGCGCCGCGCCGCACCCTGGGCGGCGGCGTCCGCCGACGCGGATACGGCCGCCGCGGCCAGGGCCTGCAGGCCGGAGGCGTCCATGACGCCCGTCCGGGAAAGGGCGACGTCGAACGAATGGCGGCGGGCGGTTTCGGTCATGGGGCTCGGCGGGGAGTTCGCGCCCACCATGCACACCCGCCCTCACTGTCCCGTTAACGCGGGGCCATTCGCGGGCGCCGCGCGTGTTGACCGTTGCGCCCGTCCGTTTGCTCGGCTAATCACGCCGCCTGCCGGAGACGTGGCCGAGTGGCTGAAGGCAACGGTTTGCTAAA
The DNA here is from genome assembly GCF_030682035.1 of Brevundimonas sp. GTDB lineage: Bacteria > Pseudomonadota > Alphaproteobacteria > Caulobacterales > Caulobacteraceae > Brevundimonas. Next base: position 75,519 of record NZ_JAUXQZ010000037.1, read on the forward strand.
TCGTCGTACCCTGTAAGGGGTACCCAGGGTTCGAATCCCTGCGTCTCCGCCAGACAACCCGGCCCGCATCTGGCATCCAGGCAACGTAGGCTTGTCCGCGCGCAAATTCTGGCGCGCGGAGTTGGCTCAACCCGCCCAGCCTTGTTCCGGATAGCGCCCTGCAGGGGTTGGTGCTTTTTCAGCGGCGAGGCGTTCCACCATGCCGCCTCCGCGACGGACCCCCGTCCGAACCTTTCGGCCGACGGCCCCCCGGGCGTCCCGTTCTCTGACAGTGCGGGCCGGGGAAGAATTTGAGGTGGTGAATGGGCTGGTCTTCGCTCCTCGTAATCGGAGCCTCCGCCGGCGGGGTCGATGCGTTGCGGTCCATGGTTGCGGGCCTGCGGCGGGATTTGGCGGCTCCAGTCCTGATCGTGCTCCATATCGGCGCGCACCGGAGTGAACTTCCGGCCTTGCTCAGCGCCGCCGGTCCGCTGCCTGCAAAACACGCAGACGACAACGAACGGATGCAGGTCGGGCAGATCTACATCGCACCGCCCGACCGACACATGATTGTCGCCGGTCCCGGGCTGCGTCTCACGCGGGGGCCTCGGGAAAACTGGGCGAGACCGGCGATCAATCCATTGTTCCGAAGCGCCGCCGAGCATTATGGCCGGTCCGCGATCGGGGTGATCCTGACGGGCCGCTTGAATGACGGGACGGCAGGTCTATACGAAATCAGGTGCCACGGTGGCGTCACTGTCGTCCAGGACCCCGATGACGCGGCCTGGCCCGACATGCCGAGAAGCGCCGTGACGCATGGCGCGCCGGACTACTGTCCGCCGCTCGCTGAGATCGCGGCGCTGCTCAACCGGCTGGTCGCCGAAAGCCAGGGCGGCAAGGCGGTCGTCATCCCCTCACAGGCTCTTGAAGAAGGTCGAGCCATGAAAGACGGACAAGAATTCGATCCGCCCGTCGCGGTCACCTGCCCCGACTGCGGCGGCGCGTTGCGCCGACAGGAGGTGGGCACGCTGATCGAGTATCGCTGTCACATCCAGCACGTCTACACGGCCGAAGTCCTGGCCGAGGCGCAGTTCGACCAGATGGAGCGGGTGATGCGCGCGGGAGAACGCATCGTGCATGAACGCTCCGAATTTTGCCGCCAGATGGCAGTTCGGGCTGCGACGACAGGGGCGGGCGACGAGGAGCGCTCGTGGCGCGCCGCCGAGCGGCAAGCGCTGGACCGGGCCTATGAGCTCCGCGATCTGATCGAGCAGGACTGGATCAGACCCGAGACCGATCCCCGACCGATCCTGGCGATGGCCGCAGATTAGAGCCGCACGGGGCCGACGCCCTGTTCGATCAAGGAATGGCGCGACGGGCGATCACACAGTGAACGGATCATGTCTTCCAGGTCGAAGTTGGTGAAGGGCTTGGTCAGGCGGCGCTGGCCCTTGAAAGCTTCTGGCAGCGCCCAGTCTCCGTAACCGCTCGAAAAGGCGAACGGGATGCCCCTCTTCACAAGAAGTTCGGCGACCGGAAAAACATCGCCGCCCCGGATCGTCACGTCCAGCAACGCCGCGTCCAGCGGCTCATCGCGCGCCAGCTTCATGGCGGCGTCCAGTGTGCCGGCGGGGCCGACAATCTCGCAGTCGAGATAGGTCAGGGCGTCTTCGATGATCATGGCGATCAGCATTTCGTCCTCGACAACCAGCACGCGCTGGCTCCGGGGGGCATTCTGGGTCGTCATGAGGCATTCTCCTCGACGTCGCGGACACCCAATCGGCCGACTTCTTCAGTCAACGGTATCTCAATCACACAAATCAGGCCGGAAGTGAGAAATTCTCGTTGCACCCTGGCGTCGAACTCGTAACTCAGGGCGCGCTCGATAAGCGTCGTGCCGAAACCGCGTCTGGTCGGCGGCTCGACCGGCGGGCCGCCGCTTTCGGCCCACTCGATCCGCAGGGCCGGAGCCTGTCCGTCGTCAACCGCCCCCCAACGAATGTCCATGCGCCCGTCCTCGAGCGAAAGGGCGCCGTATTTGGCTGCGTTGGTCGTCAGTTCGTGGATAGCCATGCTCAAGGCCATTCCAGCCCTGGGCGTCAAGGTGACATCCTCGCCGGAGACGGTCACCCGGCCGGCGGTTCCCTGGTAGGGCGCCAGCTCGGTCTGGACGATCTCGGCAAGGGTGACACCCATTCGCCCGCCCTGGGTCAGCAGGCTGTGGGCCTTGGCGATGGCCTGGATGCGGCCTTCGATGCTGAACGCGAGCTCTTGCGGTGTTCCCGCGGTCTTGGCGGTCTGGGCCACCACCGACGACACCACCGCAAGGATGTTTTTGACCCTGTGATCCAGTTCGCCCAACAGCAGGGCTGACTGGCGTTCGGCTTGCTTGCTCTTGGTGACGTCGGCGAACAGAACACCCAGGCGGCGCTGGGTTCCGTCATCGATCCTGAAAGCATAGATCGTCAGATCGCGGCCTTGCGTCTCAAGGCGGCGGTCGGTCCTGATCGGATCGCCGGTCTCAACAACCGAGTCATAAAGATCGAACCACGCCTCCGATTCTCCCGGCACCACTTCGCGGATGGTCCTTCCCACGACACTGCTCACGCCGGAGTGGCCCGAGAACGCGGGATTGGTCACGAGATAGCGATAGTCGCTTGGCTCGCTCGCCTCGGTCTCGACCTTCTCGATGATGCAGAAGCCCTGATCGATCGCCTCGAACAGCGTCCGGTATCGCTCCTCGCTGGCGCCAAGGGCGGCGCTGGCGCGCCTGTTTTCGGAAATGTCATGAGCGACCTTTGAGGCGCCGACGATCGTGCCATCGGCACTCTTGATCGGCGACACGGTCAATGAGATCTCGACCAGGCTTCCGTCCTTGCGTTGGCGAACGGTTTCGAAATTATCCACGCGTTCCCCGCGCCTGACACGCTCCAGAATCGTGACCTCTTCACTTCGCCGATCGGGCGGAATGAGGATTGTGAGCGGTTGGCCCAAGGCGTCCTTGGCGGAATATCCAAACAGCCGCTCGGCTCCGGGATTCCAGCTGGTGATGCGCCCGTCCAGATCGCCGCTGATGATCGCATCGTCGGACGAGTCGATGATCGCGGCGAGAACGGCGCGGTTAATTTCCGCCCGCTTGCGTTCGGAAATATCAACGAACGTAACCACCACGCCGTTGATGACATTGTTAACATCGCGGTAGGGCCGCACCGTCATTTGATACGAATGGTCACTCGCGATCACCTCGACCTCGCGCTCGACCGGAACCAGGGTGCGGATGACCTGGCGCACATCCTGCTCCAGGCCGTTTCGGGCCAGGTGGGAGACGATGTCGGTGATGGGTCGCCCTTCATCGCCCTTGCGCACATTGAACAGGTCGAGAATCGTCGGGGTGAACCGCTTGATGCGCAAATCGCCGTCCAGAAACAGGGTCGCGATCGACGTTGAATCGATCAGGTTGGCCATGTCGCTGTTGAGATCGGTGAGGTTTTCGTTGCGGGTCGCCAGTTCGGCGTTGACCGTCTGTAGCTCCTCGTTGATCGACTGCAATTCCTCTTTCGAAGTCTCCAGTTCCTCGTTGGCGGATTGCAGCTCTTCGTTGACTGACTGGTATTCCTCGTTGGAGGATTGCAGTTCTTCGTTCGCGGTTTCCAGTTCTTCAGTAACCGTCTGAAGTTGCTCGCGTGTTATATTCCACTCGTTGTCCGGGGCCTCCGGGCCGCCGGTCCTGGCTTGCGTCGGCCGGTTCGCGACGGCCTGGAACGCCACGAGCACCAGGCCTGCATCCCCTTCTTGCCCAGGTAGCGCCTCCACCACCAGATTGACGGTTTCTGTGCGGTCCGCGACGTGGAACTCAATCCCCGGCTCGACGACCCGCGTCTGGCTGGAGCGGGCCTTTTTGAGCGCCGTCCGCAACGGAAGGCGCAGATCGGCATGCACAAGTTTTGACAGGTTGAAACTGGCCGGTCCGGTGGCGGGTTCAAGGTATTTGGCGATCGACCCGAAGAATTGCCGCACGTCCTGATGCTGGTCGATGACGACATAGGCGGGCGTGAACTGCTCCAGCACCCGCGACAGGCCGGGCTTGATCTCCGGATCAGCCGCGCCCGGGGGCGCTACCTGAGCCGGGTCGATGGTCCGGGCGAGCCGCACCGGAGGCATGGGGATGGACGGTGCGACCCCGCCGAGCCGCCGGGACAGCCGGTGCTTCTTGTCGATGGACTCGAACAGCCGACCATGCGCCGTCAACGCTTCCGACGCGCCCATCAGGACCACGCCGTCCGGCTTGAGCCCATAGTGAAACATCTGGACGACGCGCTTCTGCAGCGGGGCCGCGAAATAGATCATCAGGTTGCGACACGATATCAGATCGAGCTTAGAGAATGGCGGATCCTTGACCATGTCGTGGATCGAGAACAGGCACATTTCGCGCAGGTCTTTCGACACTCGATAGTGCTCGCCGTCCCGCTGGAAATATCGCTCGAGCCGCTGCGGTGAAACGTCAGCGGCGATGGTGTCGGGATAGAGCCCCGCCCTGGCGATCACGATGGCCTGATCGTCGATGTCGGTGGCGAAAATCTGAATTCTGCGCGGGCGGTCGGCCAGCGCCTGGGCTTCCTTGAACAGGATCGCCAACGAATAGGCTTCCTCCCCGGTGGCGCAGCCCGGAACCCAGACGCGGATGATGTCCTCCGCCCCGCCCCTGGCCAGTAGCGGCGCAATATATTTCTCGGCCAGGACTTCAAACGCAGCCGGATCGCGGAAGAAGCGCGTCACCCGAATGAGCACTTCGCGAAACAGAAGCTCAGGTTCGTCCGACCGCTCTCGCAGAGCCTCAATATAGGCCTGAACCGTGTCGAGCCTCAGCACCTGCATACGGCGCTGGACGCGGCGCATGATGGTGTTGGTCTTGTACTGGCTGAAATCACGGCCCAGCCGGCTATTCAGGATGGCGGAGATCGCGCCCAGATGATCGGCCACGTCCTGCCGGACGCCGTCAGGCCCGGTCACGCCTTCGACCTTGTCGCGAAAGCGCAGGTGATCCAGCAGGCAGGCCGGCATATCCGCCACCGGCAGCACATGATCCACCGAACCCGTGGAGACGGCGCTCTGCGGCATCCCCAGTTTGGGCGCGTGATCGTACTCGGCCTGTGACAGGGTCAGGCCGCCATATTCCTTGATCGCCTCCACGCCCAGCGATCCGTCGCTGCCAAAGCCGGACAGGATAATGCCGACGGCGTTGTCGCCCTGGTCCTCGGCCAGGGAGGTGAGGAAGGTGTTGATCGCGACGCGCCGCGCCACCGTGGCCGCCGGCCGGGTCAGTCGCAGGACTCCCGCTTCCACCCTCAACGTGGCGTCCGGCGGCATGACGAATACGCGGTTCGGCCTGATGACAGCGCCATCTTCGGCGCTCGACACCTCCATCGCCGTGCAGTCGCGAACGATGTCCACCAGCGCGCTGGGATGGGCGGGATCGAGGTGCTGGACCAGCACGAACGCCATGCCGGAGTCCGCAGGCATGGCCCGGAAGAAGGCCTTGAAGGCTTCCAGTCCTCCGGCGGAGGCTCCGATGCCGACAATCACGGTGTCGGACCTGCTCACGGCGCGCACGGACCTTTCCCCCCCACGGGGGGGGGCTCGTCAAAGTTCGTTGTTTGGTCGCCCACCTGCGCCCCGCTTCCCCGAGTTTTCCCGCGCGCAATGAATGCTGCGAGATTTCAGATTGTCCCCGGATCGAGTTCTGGGCGCAAATAGCAAGAACGCCAAGCGCTACGGTAGTAGCCGATACGTTGGTGATGCGCCTGCCCGACTGTCCGCCGTCCTCGCGTTAAGCGCGATGCAGGCGAGGTAACCGGACGTGTATGGCGCACGGCTCGGCATCATTCAGACATTTGCGGTGTTTCAACTCCAGCCGCGATCCGTTCGGCAGGAGGGAACCATGAAACATGTTCTGGCGGCTGGTGCCGCGATCGTTCTGACGTCGACTGGCGCCGGGAGCGCCGCGGCGCAGTCCAATCCGGACTGGACCGGGTTCTCGTTCGGCATAGTCGGGGGCGTGCTGAGCACCGATGACGACGAGGACGAGGTGCTCCTGTTCGACCGCAATCTCGACGGCACGTTCGGGGAGACTGTGACGACAGTTCCAGGCGCCAACGCCTTCTCACCCGGCTTCTGTGGTGGATCGCCCAACGGCACCTCCGCCGGCGGCGGGTGCGATGACGACAAGGAAGGCGTCGAAGCGGCCATACGGCTTGGCTATGACTATCAATGGGGCGCCATTGTCGTCGGCGCTGTTGGCGAGTTCGCGGGTTCGAATGCCGAGGACAGCGTCACCGGCTTCACCACGACGCCGGCTTCCTACACCTTCAAGCGCCATCTTCAGAGCGTGGCCGCCCTCAGGCTGCGCCTGGGCTACGCTGTTGGTCCGGCCCTGATCTACGGAACAGGCGGCGTCGCCCGCGGCAAGATCGACAACCGCTTCTTCTCAAGCAACGGGGTCAATCAGTTTACGACCACCTCTGACGACGAGCAGGATCTGGATGGTTGGCAAGCCGGCGGCGGCCTGGAGTATCGCCTCACGCCACGGCTCAGCGTCATCGGCGAGTACATCTATACCTCGCTCGACGTTGAGGATGATTTCGTCGTGCGGTTCGGCCGCGGCGCGGCGCCGGCTACGAACCCGTTTATCCTGCCCCCCAACACGACCGGTACTGACACCATGCGCAGCAGTGACGAGTTCAATACGCACAGTTTCCGGATCGGAATGGCCTACCGCTTCTAGGCCACAGGCAATGCATGATGAGGCCGTCCCGGAAGCGGGGCGGCCTTTCTCGTTCCGGCTTGGCGCCGACACGAAAAAGGCCCCGAACATTGTTCGGGGCCTTCGTCGTCAGACCCGCGTGGGATCAGGCGCCGCTTCTGTTGATCGTGCCGTTGACACCGTTGGGGAAGAAGCCGCCGCCGGTCGCAACCGCCGCCGTCAGATAGACGATGTTCAGCACCTGGCCGGTGGTGCGGCTGTAGGCGAGGCCGTTGGCGTCCGAAGGGAATATGTTGGATTCGGTCGGCGTACCGCTGATGCCCTGATCCAGGTCTGTAGGACCGTCCAGGCTGTCGCGAGCGTCGGAAATCCGATCCGCCGAGGTCCGCAAACTGGGCGTTGCGACGCCCTTGGCATAGAGGACCGTGCGGATAAGGCCGGCATGGTAGGCCTCGGCCGCCAGAATGCCGGCGGCGGCCTCGAGGAAGACCTTGTTGTTGATCAAGGGGGCGGCGCCCTTGTAGGCGGTGACGCCGACGTCCTCGAAGATATAGGCGCCCAGCAAGAAGCTGTTGTCGTCAGCGTAGGGGTTGAACGTGGCCCCGGGGCCAATCAGGCCGGCGGCGCGGGCGGCGTTCGAGAATGCGCTGTTCGGACCCACGCTGATATCGATCGCCGGCTGGGCGACCTTGGCGTTGCCGAGCGCCGTGCGGAGGAAGCGGACGTGGGCGATCTCGTCGTTGGCGATCTCGCGCGCGTAGTTGCGGACGACCGGATCGGTGAAGGGAACCGCGCCGGCTCCGGTCGCGGTCACGCCGCCTTGCGTACCCGTTCCGGTCAGATCGGCGGCCGGCAGGCCCATGCCGAAGGAAGCGTAGTAGTAGAACTGGGCTTCGAGATATTCCAGGTTCAGGGCGAAGTTCAGTACATTGGCGTCGGAGTCCGGCGACGGCGGCGGGCTCTGGGCGATGGCGTCGCCAGCGGAGCTGCTGCACGCGCCGAGCACGGCCCCGGCGGCTGCGCCGACCGCAAAGCCGCCACCCAGTTTGAAGAGACGGCGGCGTTCCTGGCGACGTTGCTCGCGCTTGTCGAACGCCTCCAGCATGATATCCAGATTAGACGCTTGTGGTTCAGACATATGACTTCCTCCCTTGACGGATCGGGGTTGAAAGTCGTCGGTGCGGGCTTTTGATGCTCGCTGAGGAAATTAATCTCAACCGGCAGGCAGGCGGCGGCGGGCAGTGACGGCGACACGGGGGCCCAGCGGCGTCGCAATCCGCTCGATCCGGCTGGACGTCCGGCGCACGACATCGCCGACACGCACCGTGGTTTCGACGCGGAAATGGCTGGACCCCGCGCCGATCAGGCCCGTCGCGCCGAGGGCCGCAACATCCTCGGGCGACAAACCTCCCTGTCTGCGCCGGTCAAGCACCCGCCGGACGATGGCCGGATCTCGCAGGATGGTTCCGACCAGAGCCGGGTCGGCCGTGTTGATGTTCAACGTCGCGTCTTCCGGCAGGAAGACGATATAGGGCGCCAGTCGGTCCAGCTCGGCCGGGTCAATGCCCGAGGTTCGCAACGGGCCGTCGTCGCGCAGCGGTCCCAGGGCCAAAACAGCTGCGGCGATGAAGTTGATCGTCTGGCGCGAGACCCCTGCCGCCTCGCCGATGTTCACAAGGGCGAAGGACGAGATCGCATCCCCCTTGGCCACGGCGTTCACGTTGAAGCGCGCCTGTTCGTCGGCGATCGAAAGGGCGAAGGAACCACCCGGGATGGCGATGGTCTGCTGGCCAATCTGCGCCCACGGCTCGGACACCGTGTCGATCATCGGCGTCGTCAGGGCGTCTCGGCGCAGGGCGACGGCGGCCGACAGTTCGCCGGCGCGGGCATAGGCCTGGGCCTGGGCGGCGTCGTGCAGGCGGATCGAGCGGCGCACCTCGATGTCCTGAGCGACGATCATCACCGTGACGGCGGCGGCGGCGATGGCGACCACGATCAGAACGTTGAGCAGGATCATGCCGCGACGGTCCGCGCGGCGACGTCGGCGCCCGGTCATGGCGCGATTTCCGGCGTGGCGATCACGCGCCGCACCGTCGCCGACCGCCCGTCGGGGCCGACCACGGTCAGGTCAAGCGCAACCGCGCGAACGGCCGGCGGAGGCGGCAGGGCCAGGTCGGGCGAGGCGACAACAACGGGAAGCGCGGGCATCGTCGCCGGCGTCCAGCCCAGACCGGTCAGGCGAAACGACCACCGGACGGCGCTGACGCCCTTCAACAGCGGTTGCACCCGTTCGCCCATGGGGCCGGATACCGTGCGGGTCAGTTCGTCGCCCGAACGGCCGTAGCGTACCACGAAGGGTCTGCCAGTGGTGTCGGTCTTCTGGAAGGTGATGGTTTCGCCCTCGCCCTCTATGCGACCGCTGACCTGATCAAGGTCCGACGCGACGACGAACAGGGCGCGCTGCACTTCGGACAGGCGGCGCAGACGACCCTCCGTGCGCTCCTGGGTGTCCAGAATCGTCTGCAGAAGACTGAACCCGGCCAGGGCGATGAGGGCGAACAGGCCCATCGCCACGATGACTTCCACAAGGGTGAAGCCATTCCGCCTTGATGGGGGGCGGGCGGATCGGAGCTTGCGGTCGGGCGTTGGACCGGCGATCACAGGCGCCACGGGCAGCGGCGCGCGGAGGGACCATGTTTGGCGTTTGGCGGACCCGGGACGGCGACCGACTGCATGGCGACGGCGCATTTCAGTTCGAGCGCCTGTATGTGCGCGTCGCGCCCTGGCGCGTGATTCTGATCGCCTCGGCGGTCGGCGCATATCTGCTGGGTCTGCTGCTGTACCTTCCGGCCGAGGCCGCAGTGGGCAAGACACGCGAAGCCGTCGGCACGGTCTGGAAAGGCGAGACGGCGCTGGAGCCTGGGTTCGCCCTGGGCTGGGTCGTGCATCCGCTACGCTCGATCGGATCGCTGGCGCCGGCCGGAGCGGTCACCGTTCGGGGGCCGGACACAGCCATCACGGGCGACGCCCTGTGGCGGTCGAACGCGCTGGTCCTCAGGCAGGCAGCGGGTGCAGGCTCGCTGCGGCTGATCAGCGCCCTCGCGCCCGGCCTGCCGTTCGCCTGCGACGGCGAGATGACGCTGACCGCGACCGACCTGGCCATCGGCGGCGGCAGGACCGGAGGGGGGCGACTGGGCACGGGACCGGCGACCTGTGCCGGCGCGGGCCTGGTGACAACCCCGCCGGCGATGAGCGGCGACCTGACCTCGGACGTCGAGGGGACCAGCCTGACTTTAAAAGGGCCTGACAACGGCGAACTGGCGCGCGCGCGGCTGGGCCGCGACAAGGTGGTTAGTCTGACCATCACGCCCGCCGGGGCGGCGGTGCTGCCGGGCCTGACCGCGACGACGCTCGAAATCCGCTGAAGATTCACAGCCCGGCCAGGTTGTTCAGATTGACGATGGGCATGAGGATGGCCAGCACCATCAGCAGCACCACCCCGCCCATGATCAGCAGCACCGCCGGCTCGACCAGCGCCACCATGGCGGTGACCAGTTGCTCCAGATCCTGCTCCAGGTCCTTGGCGGCGCGCTCCAGCCCGGGCCCCAGCCGACCGCTCTGCTCGCCCGACGCCACGACGGCCAGCAGCATGCGCGGGAAGACTTCGGCCTCGGACAGGGCGCGGCGCAGCGAGGCGCCTTCGCGCACCCGCTGAGCCGCGATCAGCGCGCGTTCGCGGACGTAGGCGTTGGGCGTCACGGCGGCGGCGGCGCGCAAGGCGTCCACCAGCGGCACGTCGCTACGCACGAGGGTGGCGAGGCTGCCGGCGAAGCGGGCGGCGTTGAGCTGGCGCGTGAAGCCGGCCAGCGGCGGCGTCACCAGGCGAAAGCGCGCGAACTTGCGAGCGTTGACGGGGTTGGCCAGCCAGCGATTCCAGATCAGACCGGCGGCGGCGAGGATGACCACGATGGGAAGGCCGAAGCGCTGCACGAAGCCGCTCAGGCCGATCAGGGCGCGTGTCAGCAGCGGCAGGGCCGCCCCGCGTGAGACGAACACCTTGACGATGTCCGGCACCACATAGACCAGCAGCAGGGTGATCATCAGCATCGACACCCCGGCCAGCAGGGCAGGGTACAGCAGCGCCAGCTGGATCTTGCGCCCGGCCCGCTCGCGCGCGGCGACAAAGTCGGTCAGGTGGGCCAGCACCTCGGACAGCTTGCCGGACTGTTCGCCGGCGGCGATCGAGGCGCGGTAGTATTGCGGGAAGACCTTCGGATGGCGCTCCAGTGCGGTCGCGAAACTCTGGCCCTCAACGATGACAGAGGCGACGTCCATCAGCACCGGGCCGATGGGTTGGCTCTCGTGCTCCTGGCCGACGATGCGGACGGCCTCCTCGATGCGGATGTCGCTGCCGATCATGGTCGATAGCTGGCGCGTGGCGGCGGCCAGGCTTCGCGCCGAGACGCGGGGCTCGAAGCCCGGCAGGGAGAAGCCGGCGGGCTTGCCGCCCGGCCGCGCCTGCGCCCGCACCTGCATCGGCAGCAGGCCCAGGTCGCGGACCATGCCGCGCGCCGCGACCTCGTTCGTCGCCTCGATCACTCCGGTGGAAGCGCGGCCCGAGGCGTCCACGGCCTGATAGCGCCAGGTCGCCATGGTCAGCCGTCCTCGCGCACGACGCGGACGACCTCGGCCACGGACGTGTGACCGCTCGCGACCTTGGCCGCGCCGTCTTCGAGGATGGAGCGGCTGGACGCGCGGACATGGCGAACCAGATCGGCCTCGGACGCGCCGTCGTGGACCATGGCCTGGAAGGCGGCATTGATCTCGATCACCTCGTAGAGGCCGGTTCGTCCACGGTAGCCGTCGGTGCGGCAGGCGGGGCAACCCACCGGCCGGAACACACGCGAGCCCACCGGAACAGCGCCCGAGGTCAGTTCGGCGTCGGCGGCGGTGGCAGTGTCCTCCTGCCGACACTCAGCGCAGAGCCGGCGCACCAGCCGCTGGGCGATCAGGCCGGTCAGCATCGGGGCCAGCAGGTAGCGCTCGACCCCCATATCGACCAGGCGGGTCACGCTGCCGACGGCGGAGTTGGTGTGCAGGGTCGACAACACCAGGTGGCCGGTCATCGACGAACGAACCGCGACCTCGGCGGTCTCGTGATCGCGGATTTCGCCGACCATGATCACGTCCGGGTCCTGACGCAGGATGGCGCGCAGACCACGCGCAAAGGTCAGGTCGATGCGCGAATTGACCTGCATCTGGCCGACGCCGTCCAGGGCGTATTCGACCGGATCCTCGACCGTCATGATGTTGCGCTTGCGGTCGTTCAGCTCGGTCAGGGCGGCGTAGAGGGTGGTGGTCTTGCCCGAGCCGGTCGGGCCGGTGACCAGCACGATCCCGTGGGGCCGATGGATCATCCGGCGCAGGGCCGCCAGGTCGTCGGCCTCCATGCCAAGGTGGCCGAGATCGAGGCCTGAGGTGCTGCGGTCCAGCAGGCGCAGCACCACCCGTTCGCCGTGCTGGGTCGGGATGGTGGAGACGCGTACGTCCACGTCCATGCCGCCGATGCGCAGGGTCACGCGGCCGTCGTGGGGGCTGCGCTTCTCGGCGATGTCGAGGCGGGCCATGACCTTGATGCGGCTGACCAGCAGCGGGGCCAGGGAACGCGGTGGCGACAACACTTCGCGCAGTACGCCGTCGATGCGGAAGCGCACGACCAGGCGGCGTTCCTCGGTCTCGATGTGCACGTCCGACACGCCTTCGCGAACGGCCTGCAGCAGGATGGCGTTGATCAGGCGGACCACCGGCGCGTCGTCGCGGCTGTCCAGCAGGTCGTCGATGGCGGCGGCGTCTTCGGCAAGGGCGGCCAGGTCGTTTCCGTCCACGGCGATGTCGGCGGCGGCGTCGGCGGCGTCACCGGTTTGCTCGCGCAGCAGGTTGTCGAACGCCGCGTCGTCGACCGCCTCGAAGGCGATCGCGCCATCGTGCAGGCGGCGCACCTCCAGCAGGGCCCCGAGGGGGGCGGTTTGGCGATGCAGGCAGACCGGGCCGTCCGAACCCGCCTGGATCATCACGCCGTTGCGGCGCGCATAGCCATAGCTGAGCCGGGTCGGCTCTGCGGTCGGCTGGTCGTCGATCGGTTGGTTTTCAGCAAATTGGGCGGTCATGGGCGGGTGGCCGTCAGGGTCAGGTTGATCAGGCCCGGCTGGCCCGCCGTCTCCATGCGCAGATCATCGACCATCGCGCCGCCGCTTTCCAGCGCGCGGATGAACGGCACGGCGCTGTCGAAGCGGGCGCCGGTTATGGTGACGGTGACCCGGTCGGCGTCGCCCGTGACCTCGGCGGTCAGGGCCTGGGCGGCGGCCGCCTGCCGCACGGCCTCGTCAAGCGGACCGGAGATGGGCGCGGCTCCGGGCGCCGCAGCCGCCCCCGCCGGCGCGGCGCGCAGTCTAGCCTGAAGGCCTTCGTACAGTTCGATGCGCTCGACGGCATCCTGTCGCACGATCAGTAGGGGCTGGACGATTCCATACCAACCGACAGCGACGATCCCCAGCACCGCCAGAACAATGAGCAGGAGGCGTTCACGCTCGGATCGGCCGGCCAACCAGTCGTTGGCGCGCTCCACGACAGGCGCGGCGCGGGAGCGGACGGCGGCGACAATCATCGAGCGGTCCCGGCGGGCTGGAGGGTGATCACGGCGTTGACCCCATTGGGCGCCAGGGTTCCGACCGCGACCGGATCCAAGGCCGACCGCGCGGGTATGGCCGCGCGGGCCAGGGCGGCAACCGCCCCGTCCACCGCCGCAACATCGACGGCGGTGATCGCCAGGGTCAGCGAGCCGGTCGCGCCGTAACTTATAGCGCGATAGGCCAGCGGCTGTCCCGTCAGGGCGCGAGACGTGCGGCCGAACAGTCGCGCGAAAGGCCCGTCGCCGCCGACCGCCGCAGGCGCGATCTGATCCACCGCCGCCACCAGATCGGGCGAAGCTTCAAGCCCGGGCTGGCGCTCGGCGATCAGGCGGCGTGTCTCGGCCTCCCGGCGATCGGCCATGCCGAGAAGCGCCAAGGTGTCCAGGGCGACCAGTCCCAGATGCGCCACGACGCCCAGCACCGCGACTTGGCCGACGATCTTCCATGGCGAACCGGCCTCGGTTCGCTGGGCCGCATACAGCCCCTGCCTGAGATCGACGGGCGGCGCGACGATCGAAGGACGCGACCCGCCTTCCATCTCCAGAGACACTTCCCGCACGCCCTCGCGCATAACCTCCGGCAGGGGATCGCCCTCGGCGATCAAGGTGGGGCGGCCGCCCGCCTCCCAGGCAGCCGGCAGGGCGGCGACCTCGACCGCAAAGCCACCGCCGTCATCGGTGCGCACCACGGCGCGTTGGCGTTCGATCGCCACCCGCCAGGATCCCGGAGGCGGCTCGGGGAGGGCCAGGGCGTCGGGCAGCAGGATGCAGCGCTCCAGTCCGGCCCGGGTCAGCAGCGTCACCCAGTCGCGCATCAGGCTGTGGCGGACGACGGCGCAGAGGTGGCGACGCGGTGAAACCTCTGTGCCCAGGGCGACGTGGACCTGGTCCAGCGGCTCGGCGATCACCCCCTCCAGGGCGTAGGGCGCGGCCTGAATCCGCTGTCGGCGGGAGGCAAATGGAAGGTCGATGACAACGGTCAGAATTTTTTCTGACGGAACCAGGACAGTCAGCGGACCGGCCCATGCCCGATCCACAGGAATCAAGGCGTCCGATTGGATCCGCCATAGTCCGTGCCCGGCGATGGTTGTCCGCCCGGGGCCTTGTCCTTCAACTGCAATCCGCATTGGGCTTGGTTCCCCGACTGGGGCCGGTCTATAGCAGCGGGGGACGGGTCATCGCCAGCAGAGAGACATGATGTTTTCGCAAGCGCGTATCCGCCGGCGTTGTCGGCGGCAAGGCTTGACCTTGGTGGAGATGATCGTCGTTCTGGCCATCATCGCCCTCGTGGCCGTCATGATCGTGCCGAACGTAATCGGCCGACCGGACCAGGCGCGTGTCACCGTGGCCAAGACTGACCTGAAGACCATCGCCGCCGCCCTGCGCATGTACCGGCTCGACAACGGCGACTATCCGTCGACGGACCAGGGCCTTCAGGCTCTGGTCGAACGCCCGACGACCCAGCCGGAACCGGCCAACTGGAACAGCGAAGGATACCTGCCCGAGGCTCCCAAAGACCCGTGGGGCCGCGACTACGTCTATCGCAGCCCGGGCCGTTCGAGCGGTTTTGACCTGATCTCCTACGGCAAGGACGGCGAGGCGGGCGGCGAGGGCCTCGACGCCGACCTGACGGATCGATCGCGCTAGGGCCATGCGGACAGGCCGGGAAACCAGACATGAAGTCGGCCGCTCGGGGATGACCCTGGTCGAGATGCTGGTCGTTCTGGCCATCGTCGGCGTCTCGGCCGGCATGGTGGTGCTGGCGGTTGGCGGTGGGCGCAATGACGCCGCCGCCCAGACAGAGGCCAACCGCTTCGCCGACCGCCTGCGCCTGGCCGCCGACGAGGCGCTGATCGCCGGACGACCGGTGACGCTGACGATGAACCCGACGGGCTACGCCTTCGAGGCCGACGGCGCGACGGCCGGCGAATGGGCCGAGCGCCATGAACTGCCGCGCGGCGTGCGGCTGTCGGCGCAGCAGGCTGAACTGCTGATTGACCCGGACGGCGCCGCGCCCCCGGCGACCATGACTGTGCGCGACCGCGACAAGGTCTGGGCGGTGACGTTCGACGGTCTGAATGCCGATGTACGCGACGCAACGCCGGCAGGACCGGCCTGATGCGCGCGCCTCACGCCCGGCGCGGCGGCTATTCCCTGATGGAGGCGATCGTCGCCCTGTTCGTACTGGCGGTCGCCTCGACGGGGCTGCTGATGGCGACCCAGGCCCACATCGACGGCGTACGAGCCCTTGAAGACCGGGTCGTCGCCCAGTGGATCGCTGAGAACCGCCTCGCCGAACTGGCCATCGGCGAGACCCCGTCTGATCAGGTGCGGATGATGAACACCGACTGGACCGTCCGCGCCGACCGCCGCCCAACGGACGATCCTGACCTGCAGGCCGTCGACATCTTCGTCTCGCGCGCCGGATCGACCTCCGCGGCGGCGCGGCTGAGCGGTTTCGTGGACGCAGAGGGAGCCGCATGACGGCCGCCCTGCTTCGCTCGCCAGTGTTCTGGTTTCGGGTGGTCAGCCTGTTCGTGGTGGCCAGCCTGGCCCTGGGCGTAGCTCGCCTGACCTGGCGGCTGGTCGGCTGGGATGACGGACGCGAGGCTGTATGGACCCCGGCGGCGCTGGCGCCGGTTGGCGGAGCGACGGGCGGCGATCTTGCATCAATCCTCACCTGGGCGCCATTCGGCGGCGGGTCGGCCAACACCGGCGGTTTGCCAATCTCCAGCCTTGGCCTTGTCCTGAGAGGCGTGGTCTATGCCGCGGGCGGCGGTTCGACGGCCCTGATCTCAAATGGTCCCGGCCCGGTCCAGATATTCACAGTCGGCCAGGCGCCGGTCGGCAATGCCGTCATTGAAGTCATCGAGGTCGACCGGATCATCCTGAACGTCGGCGGTCGGCGTGAAGCGCTGATTCTGCCCCATCCAGCCGGGGAGCCCGCGCCGGGAATGCCCGCTGGCGCCGCCCCCGCCGCCATGGCTCCAGCCGTGGTTGCTGCGCCGAGTTCCGAAGCCCAGGCCGCATTGGCTTCCGCGTCGCCGGTGGCCACGGCCGCTGCGGCCGAGGCGGCGCGCCGGCCCCCTCCGCCGCCGCAACCGGTCGTGACGCCCTCCAATGTCGCCGGTTCACTGGGCGTCGTTCCGTCTGCCCAGGGCTATGTTATCGGCGCCGACAGCGCGCCCCAGCTCTTGCGCGCGGGACTGCGCCCGGGCGATGTGATCAAGAGCCTGAACGGCCAGGCGCTCGGCAATCCGGCCAGCGACCAGCAGATCTTCCAACGCGCCGCCGCCGGCGGACGCGCACGTGTCGAGGTCGTCCGCGACGGCCGCACCCTGACCCTCACTGTTCCGCTCAGATAGGCGACGCTCCGTGTACAGACATTCTCGCGCCGCCCTGGTTTGCCTGATGGCCCTCATCATGGTGGCTCCCCCGACCGTCGGCATCAGCCAGACCCCGCCCGGGGGCGCGGGCCCGGTCCTGGGCGAAGTCGTGGTCAATATGCGCGGCGTCGATATCCGCGACGTCAGCGAGCAGATCGCCCGCATCACCGGTCGCACGATCGTTCTGGACCCCAATGTGTCCGGTGTCGTCACCGTGGTCTCGGCTCAGCCGCTGTCCGCCGGCGGCGTGTGGGATCTCTACCAGTCGGTGCTGCGCACCTACGGCTTCGCGGCCGTGCGCAGCGGCGCCGTCTGGCGCGTCGTGCCTCAGTCGACGGTGATTCAGAACAGCGCCTCGACGACGGGCGACTCGACCCAGCAGGTCATCACCCGGCTGATCCGCCTGCGCAACCTGCCGTCCGATCAGGCCGCCCGCGCCCTTCGGCCCCTCGTCACCCAATTCGGCTCGTTGGAGCCGGTCGCCAGCCCCAATGCGGTCGTCGTCACCGACTACCTCGACAACGTGCGCCGCATCCAGCAGGTCGCCCAGGCGCTGGACAGCGGCGGCGGTGAAAGCTTCGAGAGCCTGAGCCTGCAGTATGCGAGCGCCGAGGAAGTCGCCGAGGCCCTGCGCCAGCTGTTCGGCGAAGAGGCCGGCGGCCCCCGCGTCTCGGCCGACGCCCGCAGCAACACCGTGCTGGTGCGCGGCTCGCCCCAGGACATCATCCAGGCCCGCAACGTCGTCTCCGCCCTGGACCAGCGGGGCGGCGCTTCCCCTGTCACCCGCGTGGTTCGCCTGCGCAACGCCGATGCTGAAGCGGTCGTCGAGATCGTCCGTGGACTGATGGGCGGAGAGGCGTCGGCCACCAATCCCGTCACCCGCAGCCTGCGGTCCGGTTCGACCGGTCTGGCCAGCCTCAGCGCCTCACGCCAGGCCGAAACCGCCGCCTTGGCGGGTGCGGCGGCTCCGCCCAACGCTTCGGCCGAGGCCCGGGGGGGCGGACGGTCGTCGGGCGCAACGGGCTTCGCACTGGCCGACATCACCGTGCAGTCGGCCAGCGAGCTGAACGCCGTCGTCATGCGCGGATCGCCGACGACGGTGCAAATGATTGAGGATCTGATTGTCCAGCTGGACGTGCGCCGGCCCCAAGTCGTCATCGAGGCCGCCATCGTCGAAATCACGGGCGAACTGGGCGAACAGCTCGGCATTCAGCTTGCCGCCGGCGGCGCTGTTCCGGGGTCCGGGGTGACCGGTGGAACCTCGTTCAGCCAGGCCGGGGCTCCCCTCGGCGCGATCCTGTCGGCGCTGGGCGTGCCCGGCGCCGCGGCGCTTTCCGAGGGCCTGAATCTGGCCGCCGGCAGCGAGGGGGATTTCGGCATCCTGCTGCAAGCCCTGTCGCGCACATCGAGCGCCAATCTCCTGTCGACGCCCAGCGTCACCGTTCTGGACAATGAGGTCGCCGAGATAGTTGTCGGCCAGAACGTACCGTTCCGCACGGGCGCCTTCGCGACCGACGGCAACACGATCAATCCCTTCACCACGATCTCACGCGAGGATGTGGGCGTGACGCTGAGGGTGGTCCCGCGCGTACACGATGGCGACGTGGTGCGGCTGGAGGTCAGCCAGGAAGTGTCGTCCCTGGTCACGACCAATATCGCCGGAGCCGCCGACCTGATCACCAACCGCCGCAGCGTCCAGACCACGGTCCTGGCCGACAACGGACAGGTCATCACCTTGGGCGGCCTGATCACTGACGACCGGCAGGCCGGGGACAGCAAGGTGCCGGTGCTGGGCGACATTCCCGTCCTCGGGTCGCTCTTCCGCTCGCGCCGCGACAGCCAGACCCGTCGCACCCTGTTCATCTTCCTGCGCGCGACCATCCTGCGCGACGCCGAGGACGTGCGGATCGACGCGCAGGAAAACTATGACCGGCTGCGACGCGAGGAGGTCGGGGCGCCCGCCCCTGTTTCAGGGCGTCTCGAGGTCACTACGCCCCGGCTTCAGCCAGATGTCGGGCGGGTGTTCTAGTCGGTTCCTGTCCGGGCTCAGGTCTGGGATTGTGTTGAGGTCGGGGCTCGGGCTCGGGTCCGGGATTGCTTTTGGCTTCGGGCTCGAGTTGGGCCGCGAGGCGCTGGCGCGCGCGGCGAACGCGGCTCTGCACCGTCCGAAGTGGACTCTCGCAGACAATGGCCACCTCCTCGTAGCTGAGGCCTGCCGTGACCAGCAGCAAGGCCTGCCGGGAAGCGGGATCCAGCCGTTCGATCGCATCCAGGACGTCGAGGAACTCGATGCGCCAGCCCTGGGCCGGCTCCGAGCGCAGGGTCGCTGCGTGCGCGCCTTCGGGGTCCTCGACCAGGCGCCGTGACCGTCGCCATTCATTGTGCTGGCTGTTGCGCAGGATGGTAAAAAGCCACGCCTTCATGCTGGTGCCCGGCTGGAACTGGTCCTGGGCGCGCCACGCCTTTTCGAGCGTGTCCTGAACCAGATCGTCGGCGGCGCTGGAGCTCTGTCGCGTGACGATCAGGGCGTAGGCGCGCACCACCGGGAGCAGGGTAAGCAACTCGTGCTGGAAAAACGACAATACCCGGGGCCTATCAGAGAAAGCAAAACTCTTGCCCGCTCAGGTACGGATGGCGCGGGCGTTTGGTTGCGGCCCCGGGTCGGATTGTGGGACAAACACCGGAATGACGAGATCCTCCGGGGCCGTTTCCGCCGTTGCCGGAGCGGGCGGCGCCAACCGTGGCGTGACGAGAAGTGTCCGGCGACGCAGGGTCTGCCAACCCAGAAGTGTGACCGCCCCGCCGACCCAGCCCGCGATCAGCCATCCCAGCCATGACCACCCCGTGGATGCTTCACGCCGCGCTGGCTTTTCAGCCGCAGGCGGAGTCCGGGGCGTCTGTTTACGGTCGGGCGCCGCCGCGGCGGCCAAGGGCGCAACGAGAGTCGAACCCTGCGCCCGCGCCGCCGCCAGTTCTGCTTTCGGGATCAGCCACAGCCCGCCCGACGCGGTCTCCACCAGGGCGACGTCGACGTTCCAGAGGCGGTATCCGAACTCTTCGGCCAGAGCCTTGGGGGCATAGACGCCGGCGACCTCGAACCGCATCTCGGCATCGATATCCTCGTCGATCTTGTAGGGCAGGCCCAAGGCCTCGCCCAACACCGCCTCGGCGATTTCTCCAACCGGCGCTCTGGGCAGGGACATCAGATAGTACTGCGGCGCCGCCTGTATTGCAGCGCTCTCCAGAGGGCCGGCCAACGCCGGCGTCCCCAGGGCGAGGGCGGAGACGATCGACAGAAGGATGGAAAGGATCGTCAGACGCATTTCGATCTCTCGAACTCGGTCCCGGTCTAGCACGCTGGAGGAGAAGAAATTGACCGGTGTCATCATCCCAGCCCGATCGGTCCATAGAGCCAGGTCAACCAGCCGCCGACGGCGATGAAGGGTCCAAACGGCAGGGGCTCGTCGCGCGCCAACGGCCTGTGCGCCAGTCCGCGCGCCACAACCCAGCTCAGGCCGGCCGCGCAGGCCCACAATAATACCGATGGCAAGCCGATCCACCCGACCCAGGCTCCGACGGCTCCGAACAGGATGGGATCGCCGCCCCCCAACCCCTCCTTCGCGCGCACCCGCCGATAGATCGTGGCCATCCCCCAAAGGCTTGCGAAGCCGACGGCGGCTCCCGCCAACGCATCGAACAGGGTTCTGTCCGGCAGCCACGCCGCGGCGATAAACCCGCTGACCAGAAGGGGCAGGGTCAACCGGTCCGGAAGCCAGAGTTCATCGGCGTCCACCAACGCAATGAGGAGCAACTGCCACCCAAAAAGCGCTGTCAGGATCGCTTCCGGCAGGCTGGCCGGGGTCAGCGCGGCCCAGACGCCTATGCCGGCGCCCGCCAGTTCCACCATCGGATGGCGTGCGGCCACCGGGGCGCGGCAACGGGCGCACCGCCCGCGCTGGGCCAGCCAGCTAAAGACCGGGACAAGCTCGGGGGCCGACAGAATGGCTCCACAACAGTCTGAACGAGACCGTGCCCATGCGACCGGGTCGCCCTTCGGCAGCCGCATGGCCACGAGGTTCACGAAGCTGCCGACGATCAGACCGGTCATGGCCG
Source organism: Brevundimonas sp. (assembly GCF_030682035.1). Lineage (GTDB taxonomy): Bacteria > Pseudomonadota > Alphaproteobacteria > Caulobacterales > Caulobacteraceae > Brevundimonas. The sequence goes on from NZ_JAUXQZ010000037.1 coordinate 96,445, forward strand.
CCAGGGCGGTCAGTCCCACCAGGGAGGTCGTCATCAGCAGGGGCCGCCTGGATTGTTCATCAACGGGCCAGCGCCTCGCTTTGGACGGGGATCGGCGCAACGCCAGAAATGTCGCTGACGCATCTCTCGCCGTGAGAGAGCTCGAGACAGTCGTCTATCGCCTCTCTCGGGGCGACTCAATGCCCCGGCGCCGAGCGCTCCAGCTCGGCCATCGGTCCGAGGGTGTCGATCTGAAAGAACGCGCGACGGCTGGAGTGACGCCACAAACACGCCGCCCAAATCCGGTTTTGGACCTGGGATTTCGCATCCCGCATTTGATGCCGCGTGTGCATCATTTAGCCACGGCTGAACGTTCCAGTTAAGACAACAATCGAGCCGCGGTTTTTGATGCATGACCAAAAGCGATTTTGTCATTTCCTACGAGCCTGAAGATCGAGAGCAGAATGACCAAATCAATCGAGTCGTCTGCGATGGCGCCTGCGAGGCGCCCTTTCTCCCGGCTTCTGCGTCACGGCGACGAGGTCGATTTCAGCAAGTCGCTGCCCGAGGCCTACCGCACCCTGAACGTCTGGCAGGCGTCGGACGGCGCCAGGCCGTGGTTCCGTCGGATGCTGGGCTTTGCCGGGCCCGGCTTTCTGGTCGCGGTCGGCTACATGGACCCGGGCAACTGGGGCACTGATCTCGCGGGCGGGAGCCAGTTCGGCTACGTCCTGTTGTGGGTGATCCTGGCGTCCAACCTGATGGCCATGCTTTTGCAGGTGCTGTGCGCGCGCCTCGGCATCGTCACCGGACGCGATCTCGCCCAGTCGTGCCGCGAACTCTATTCCAGACCGACGACCATCGCCCTGTGGTTGCTGTGCGAGATCGCCATTATCGCCTGCGATCTGGCCGAACTGATCGGGGCGGCGGTGGCGCTGAACCTGCTTCTGGGCATCCCGCTGATCTGGGGCGTGCTGATCACGGGCTTGGACGTGCTGCTGTTGCTGATGCTGGTCAAGGTCGGGTTCCGGTGGCTGGAGGCCATCGTCATCGCCTTGGTCACGACCATTGGCGTCTGTTTCGCCTACAACATCTTCCTGGCCCAGCCCGACTGGGGGGCCGCAGCCAGCGGGGCGTTCATCCCGTCGATGCCCGCTACGGCGGCACTGCTGATCTCCCTCGGCATCCTCGGCGCGACGGTCATGCCGCATAATCTGTATCTGCATTCCTCGATCGTGCAGACGCGCAACTACGGCCGCAGCCGGGACGAGCTGAAGTCCGCGATCGGCCACAATACGGTCGACACCATCGTGGCGCTGGGCGCCGCCTTCTTTGTCAACGCGGCGATCCTGGTGCTGGCGGCGTCCGTGTTCTGGTCGGCGGGCATTCAGGTCAACGAACTGCAGCAGGCCCATCAGTTGCTGGCCCCGGCGCTTGGTGGAGCGGCGGCCACCTTGTTCGCGGTGGCCCTGCTGTGTTCCGGCCAGTCCAGCACCATCACGGGCACCCTGGCGGGTCAGATCGTCATGGAGGGCTTCCTCAAAATCCGCATCGCGCCCTGGCTGCGGCGCCTGATCACCCGCATGATCGCCATTGTACCTGCCCTGCTGATCATTTCGGCCACCGGCGGCAGGGACACGGTCCAGCTGCTGGTCATGTCTCAGGTCGTGCTGTCGATGCAGCTGCCGTTCGCCATCTTCCCCTTGATGACCATGACCAGCTCGAAGCGGCTGATGGGTGAGTTCGCCAATCCACTGATAGTCAAGATCCTCGGCTATGGCGTCTGCGGCCTGATTTCGGCGCTGAACGTCTATCTGCTGTGGAAGACCATCGGCCCCCTATGGGTCGGGGTTATCGCTTCTCTGATGGTGGCGTTCGCGGCCTGGGTCCGGTTCGGATATCGGCCTCCCCCGCAGCCCGTCGAGCACCCCGTTGCGTGACAGTTCGGGCGATGATGGCCTAAACCTGCCGATCACCATCGCAGGGAGACGTCGGATATTGAGCGAACTAGCGGGCGCTGCGCGTCGGGCCGCCGCCTTCCAGCGGATGCGGGATGCGCACTCGACCGAGATGGCGGAAGACTATGTCGAGCTCATCGGCGACCTCATCGCCCAGACCGGAGAGGCGCGCCTGACCGACCTGGCCGAGAACCTCGGCGTCACCCACGCCACCGCCGCGAAGGTCGTGCAGCGTCTGACACGCGCCGGCCTGGTCGAGAGCCGGCCCTATCGCTCCATCTTTCTGACCGCCGAAGGGGCGAGGGTCGCCGAGGCCTCCAGAAAGCGACACCGGATCGTTCATGAGTTCCTGCTGGCCTTGGGGGTCAGCGAATTGGTCGCCGAGGCCGACGCCGAAGGCATCGAACACCACACCAGCCCCGAAACTCTGGCCGTCTTCCAACGGATGACCAGGTCGCTGCGAAACGCCCAGGTGTCAGTCCCGAGGTGAGGCCGGTCCTCAGGGCCGACTCATTTCGCGCGCCACAGCCACGAGAACGTTGAGCTTGGCCCGCGGCAGGCGGCTCGCCATCCGGGCGAACCGGAGGACGGCGCCCGTATCGGCCTTGCCGGAGGGGCTATCCCCAAACACATCCCCGACGAGGGCGGTCAGCGGTTCGTCGAGTGCATGGGCGATTTCGACCAGCCGGCCGAATGAGACGCCTCGCGCGCCGGATTCGTACTGTTGCAACGTGCCGAAACTGATGCCCGCGGCGCTCGCCACCTCCGCAAGGGACAGGCCCTTGCTTGCACGGACAAGGGCGAGGCGCTCTCCGAGCAGCCGGTTGTGGCCGTTCTCGTTTCGGGCGCCGGCCGACCTTGAACTCGCCATCTCCGCACCCCTCACGTCATCGAAGGACTAGCGGGGCGTCACTGCGTATTTGTGTCATCTTGATGTGAGCAACGCGACAGTTGTACGCGACGTCACAAGACAATCCGACCGTACCGGGACGGTGTTTCACCAAACTGCGAAGACAATTTCATACAAGCGCACCGGAAACGTCACTATTCGGCGTGCGCCCTGTCTTATCTCGCCTCTAGCCAAGGCGGCGGGCAGGGGGCGAAGCAGCCATCGCGACGGATTGAAACCCGTACGACTCCCTGCCGTGAAATTCTTTGAATGGACACGGTGAAAACGATGACCGGCTTTCGACTGACCACCCTGCTCGCGCTCTCCGCCAGCGCCCTTACACTCGCCGCCTGCGGCTCGGCCGAGGTCGCGTCGCCCGGCGAGGGCGATTTCGGCGGTGGCGGCGGTGGCCCGACGCCGCCGCCCACGCTGCCCCCCGGCACGCCCGCGGCTGACTGTCCCACCGGTTTCGCCAACGTCGGCACCGTGGCCGGCGGCACGCTCCGCGCCTGCCAACTGCCGCAACAGATCAACGGCGCCCTGACGGTGCCGCTCCGTGCCGGCACCATCTACGCCATCAGCGGCCGCACCTCGGTCGGCACCGACCAGGGCGTTGACCCGGCGGCCCCGATCGCCGGCAGCGTCCAGGGCATCCTGACGATCGAAGCCGGCGTGCGCATCTTCGCCTCGGGCGGTTCGGACTATCTGCTGGTCAACCGCGGCTCGCAGCTGTTCGCCGAAGGCACGGCGACGACCCCCATCGTCTTCACCAGTCGCCAGAACGTGGATGGCGCAACGACCGAGAGCTCGCAGGGCCAATGGGGCGGCATCGTCCTGGCCGGCCGTGCACCGACCGCCAACTGTCAGCTGACCGCCCCCGTGACCTGCACGGGTACTGTCGAGGGCACCAGCGCCTTCTTCGGCGGCAACACCGCGGCGGACAACTCGGGCCGGGTGCGCTACGTCCAGATCAAGTTCTCGGGCTTCGAAATCTCGACCGGCAACGAACTTCAGGGCCTGACCATGGCCGGCGTGGGCTCGGGCACCACGATCGACCACATCCAGGTCCACAACAGCTCTGACGACGGCATCGAAATCTTCGGTGGCAACGTCAACCTGCGCCACATCGTCATCACCGGCGCCGACGACGACGGCATGGACACCGACACGGGCTGGCGCGGCGGGGCCCAGTTCGGCATCGTTACGCAGCGTCCGGCGGGTTCGACCAGCCGCAGCGCCGGCTTCGAGTTCTCGTCGGCCCCGACCTCCGTCCCTCTGGCTTCGCGCTATGTGTCCCAGCCGAAGATGGCCAACTGGACGCTGGTAGGCCGCAACGCGACCACCGACGCCCACACGGTCGCCCACTTCGACACGGGAACGGACGCCACGATCATCAACTCGGTGTTCACCGCCGTCTCGACCTCGCTGGCCGGCTGTATGGCCATCAATGACGCGGACACCGCCACCAGCGGCGTGACCTTCACGTCGATCTACATGTCCTGCACCTTGCCGTACCGTCCGGCCAACACCGCCCTCTCGGCGGCGGCGTTTACCGCCGGAGCGAACAACGTTGCGAACGGCGCCTCGACCATGACCGCTCCTGCGGCAGGTACGAGCCTGAGCAATCAGGTTCTGACCTTCATCAACGGCACCAACGAGAACGCCAGACCCACAGTGGCTGCGGCCTCGGTCTATTCGTTCTTCCAGAACACGACCTACATCGGCGCCGTCCAGAACGCAGCCGACACTTGGTACCAGGGCTGGACCTGCGGCCTGACGGCCGGCGCGACCTGCTGACGACGGATGCGGAGGCGGCCCGCCAGGGCCGCCTCCGGCTTTCGCCCAGTCCGTTGAACTCATTCGAGGCGCAGATCATGAAGACCATTACCTTGACCCTGAGCGGGGTCCTTTTGGCCACCAGCGCGCTGATTGCGCCCGGGCTCGCCTATGCTCAAACCTCGCCGGCCGCGTCGCAGGCCGCCGCCCCTCAGAACCCGGCCGCTCAGGACGAGCCCGAGGCCGTCGGCGAACTCGACGAGGTCGTCGTTCTCGGCCGCTTCATTCCGGAACCGAACCGTGAGAGCGCGGAGGTCGCGGCCTTTCTGACCTCCGAGGACCTTGAGCGGACCGGCGACAGCAGCGCCGCTGGCGCCTTGGCCCGCGTGACGGGCCTGACCGTCGTCGAGGGTCGGTTTGTCTACGTTCGCGGCCTCGGCGAGCGCTATTCCTCTGCCCTGCTGAACGGCTCGCCTCTGCCCAGCCCTGAGCCGCTGCAACGCGTCGTGCCGCTGGACCTGTTTCCGTCCAGCATCCTGGAAAGCGTCACTGTCCAGAAGACCTATTCGGTCGACTTTCCGGGCGAGTTTGGCGGCGGGGTGATCGACCTGCGCACCGTGGACGCGCCCAACGATCCCTTCTTCTCGATGTCCGCCTCGGTCGGCGGCAATACCGAGACGACCGGCGAGGAAGGCCTGATCTATTTCGGGTCGCGCACCGACTTCACCGGCTTCGATGACGGCACCCGCGACATTCCGGGACCGCTCGCCATCGCCTTCGGTCAAGGCGTGCCGGTCAACAGCGCCAACGTCGGCGCGCAAGAGCTTGAGCGCATCGGCCACTCGCTGGTCAATTCGCCGCTGCGTCTCCTGCAGCGGGAAACGACCCCGGTGAATTTCGGCTTCGATTTCGCCGGTGGGATGAAGTCCGAAAGCAGCCTCGGCACTTTCGGTCTGATCGCCGTGGCCGGCTACAGCAACAGCTGGGCGACCCGGAACGGCGTGCAAGAAGAAGCGCAGTTCTCCGGGGCTGTTCTCGTGCCCGTCACCAGCAAGGCCTTCGAATCCAACCAGAACGATATCCAGTTGAATTTCCTCGGCGGCCTGTCGCTGGTGACGGACAACAGCGACTACCGGTGGACCAATTTCTTCGTTCGCAACGTCACCAAGGAAGCGCGGATCAGCGTCGGTCCCGATTTCGACGCGGGCGGCGAGGTGCAGCGGACCGACTTCACCGAGTGGTTTGAACGCCAGCTCTTCTCAACCCAGCTGTCCGGCGAGCATGAGTTCATGGACGGCGCCCTGGAGTTTTCCTGGCGCGGGGCCTATGCCCTGACTGAACGCGACGCCCCCTATGAGACGCGTTTCGAATATGGAGTCGCCGCCGACGGCGCCTTCCTGCACGAGATCGGCGGCAACCGGATTTCGTTCAGCGAACTGGACGACGATATCGTTTCTGGCGGAGCGGACCTGAGCTACACCCTCGCGCTGTCCGACTATCGGGATGCCGTGTTCAGCGCCGGGGTCGCCTATTTCGACAACAATCGCGACGCCGAACGTCGCGATCTGCAGTTCGTTCCGGCTGGCACCCTGACAGAAGAGCAGCGTCGGTCGCGGGTCGACTACCTTTACTCCGACACGAACATCGGCCCGACGGGTCTGGTCCTCTCGGAAATCACCGGCAGCGCGGGCAGCGGAGCAGCGGCTTATTCGGCTCAGCTTGAGGTCGCGGCGGCCTATGTTCAGGTCGATGCCGAATTCATCCCCCTGGTCCGCACCACCTTCGGCGTACGCTATGAGGATGGTCAGCAGTCGGTCACGACGCGCGATCTGTTCAGCGGCGCCGCGCCCTTCGTCCCGACCGAGATCAATGAGCAGTATTTCCTGCCTTCGTTCACGGCGACCTGGAACTTTGCGGAAAACCAGCAGCTTCGTCTGGGGGCATCCCAGACGATCGGCCGTCCCCAGTTCCGCGAACTGGCGCCCCAGTCCTATACGGATCCGGAGACCGACCGCGAGTTCACCGGCAACCCGTTCCTGGTCGATACCGAGATCCTGAACCTCGATGCGCGCTACGAGTGGTTCTTCGCCCGCCAGCAGTATCTGACCGCCGGCGTATTCTACAAGGACCTGGACAAGCCGGTCGAGGCGACCATCGTCACCTCGGGCAACGCGCGACAGCAGTCGTACCTCAACTCGCCGCAGGCGACCATTTTTGGCGCCGAGATTGAAGCCAAGAAATATTTCGAGTTCCCTGACAGCGGTTCGCCCTTCATCAGCAACAAGCGCTGGCTGGTGCAGGCCAACTACACCTGGTCCGACTCGGAAGTGAACGTCGCGGCCGGCGACTTCGTCCGGACCCCCGGCGGCGGCGGCGGCAATGAGGACGCGACCTTCTTCATCGCGGACGGCAGCCGTCTCCAGGGACAGTCGGAGCACGTCGCCAACCTGCAACTGGGCTGGGAAGACGACACGGCCCGGTCCCAGGCGACGATCATCGTCAACTATGTCAGCGAGCGTATCAGCGCCCGCGGCGCCGGTGGCGCAGGCAGTCGCGAGCCTGACTACATCCAGGATCCGGGCATCTTCCTCGACTTCGTCTACCGCAAGGATTTCGAGGCCGGCGGTCGCGATCTCGGCTTCGCGCTCGAACTTCGCAATCTGCTGAACACGGATTTCGACGAATACCAGGAACTGGGCAACAAGATCCTGATCAACAATTACGAGCTGGGATCCAGCGCCTCGGTCAGCCTGACCGCGCGCTTCTAGAATGGCTCCGGGAGGCGGTCGTCTGACCGTCTCCCGGGCCTGACTACAAGCGGATTTGCGGCGGTTCGTCCGCCACCCGTCGCACTCGTCGACGCCGCCCTCAATGGCGAGGGCGGACTGGAATCCGGCTCTGCCGCATCCCGACAGGAAGCATTTAAACATCCGCGGGCGGGGCAAATGTCAAATTTCATACTTCCAGCCGTCGCATAATCTTTACATTGCGAGAAAAGAGCGCATTATTCCTCCGGGTCCTGATTGTTTCAGGCGTTCGGGAGAGATTGGATGCGCGCTTTTACCCCCTTCATCGGCCTTGCAGTCTTCGCCGCTGCGGCCATCCTTCCGGCCGGGCTGGCGAGCGCCGCTCACGACGGACAGCCGGCGGCACGGACCCATGCTCGCGCCGTTATGATCTGCGGCACGGACCCGGCAACGCGCCGGGCCTTCGCCCGCGAACACGGCGCTGCGCCGATCTTCGTCACCGCCCGCGAGGCGCTGTCGGTGAGAACCTCGGACCCGGTCTGGAACGCACCCCGCTGCATGACCGCACGGGAACATTCACGCTACCGGGACGCCGCGACGACCTTCGCAGCCGTTCGCTAGGGAGTCGTCCATACGCGTCTGACCTGGGTTTGAGGCACGCCCGGCGAAACGGTCGCTGCGAGCGTCCAGGCGTGGTCGCCGGCGGCGATGCGACCCCGCAGGTCGAGCCTTGTCGTCTCAGGCCGCCTCCAGCGACCAGGCCCGCTGCATCCGCCGACCGCCGTTCGTGAACCGTATGGAGTCTGGCGGGTTGCGGATGAGGTCCTGTCATCCCTTGGCTCCTGTCATGCCCGAAGAACCCGCCCCGTTCAGCCAACCGCACTCCCGCCGACTACCGGCTAATGTCCGACCGCTTCATCTTGTGCTGGTCGCCGCCGTGGCGGTAGTCGCGGCGGGCTTGCTGGGACTTCGAGCCGTCGCCTTGCCAGGGCCGCGACCGGTCCTCGACGGCGACCGGCTCGAGATACAGGTCGTCACCCCGGTCGAGCCGAAGCCTGCCGCCGGATCGGTGATGGAGGTTGGTGATCTCGTGGATGGATTCGAGTTTGTTCAACCGCCGCGACCCATGATCGAACCGGTCGCCTATGCCCCCTATGACGAGGATTTCGAGGCGCCGGAATCCCGGCCCGCGCCCAAGCGATACGTCGAGGACGCCGTCATCCACGCGCCGCCGCAACCCGAGCCGCCCGCGAGGGATCGGCTGGACGACCGCGTCGGGCGCTGGTTCGGCTTCGACGCGCCCGACCGGGACTATCGCGCTGAACGCGAGGCCCGCCGCGAGCGTCGCGAGGCGCGGGCGCAGCAGGACCGCGAAGGACGGAGCGTGCGCTGGTATCGGTCCGATGGCGAACCCGTCGGCGATGGCGGGCGAGATGACCGTCGCCGGCAGGACGAAGATCCCGACGACCTCCGGGGCTGACAGGCGCGGTTCGCGCTCCGGTCCCCCCATTTTGGGACACTCGTTCCCCTTCATGCAGAAGGCCGGCCTCGTGGCCCGGATCGCCGCCGATGCCGTGCGTGCGGCTCTGGCCGGCGACCCCAAGCGTGGCGGGATTATGGCGTTCTTGCCCCGGCTGGGCGAGTTATTCGCCCTGTGGGAGAAAATCGGGACCCGCCGCGGCGATATTTCGCCTCGAAGTGCGGCTTGCGCCACCGATTGTCTCGCCAACTTGACCCGGCGTGACCTTGGCAGCCGCCCGGACGCGGTCTAGGTCGGTGCCTCAATCCGATCACCGGCCGACCGGGGTCGAGCTTTACGGGAGAAGCGCTCATGGCCGATCTGGCTCAAGTCACAGAACACATCCGCGGCGCCGTGGGCGACAACTCCGGTCTGGGCAAGACCGTGAAGATCGACCTGGGCGATGTCGGCAAGATCTTCATCGACGGCGCCTCGGTTCCGAACTCGGTGACCAATGAGGACAAGCCCGCCGACGCCACCGTCTCGATCGGTTGGGACGACTTCATGGCCCTGTCGGCCGGCCAGCTGGATCCGATGATGGCCTTCATGCAGGGCAAGCTGAAGATCGCCGGCGACATGATGATCGCCCAGAAACTGGCCCCGCTGCTGAAGCGGTAAGACGGATACGTTCTCCCTCCCCTGTATGGGGAGGGATGTCGGCGCGAAGCGACGACAGGGTGGGGAAGTTCAGGCCACGGCTCCATAGGCGGAAGCTTCACACAACCCCACCCGGATTGGCTTCGCCAATCGTCCCTCCCCATGAAAGACAGGGAAAAGGAGCACGACCATGGAATTCCGGCACAGCGACAGGGCCCTGCACTGGCAGGAGCGGGTGAAACGCTTCCTCGACGACCACGTCCTGCCGCGTGAGGAGGAGTATCGGACGCAGGTCCGCGAGGATCACACCCGCCAGCCTCCCGCCATGGAGGAGATGAAGGCGAAGGCGCGCGCGGCCGGCCTGTGGAACATGTTCCTGCCCGGCGATCCCAATCACGAAAATGGGGGCGCGGGTCTGACCAACCTCGAATACGCCCCGCTGGCCGAGCTCATGGGCCGCCACCTGTGGTCGGCCGAGGTGTTCAACTGCAACGCCCCGGACACCGGCAATATGGAAGTGCTCCATATGTACGGGAACGCGGCCCAGCAGACGAAATGGCTCAAACCCCTGATGGCCGGCGAGATCCGCTCGGCCTTCCTGATGACCGAGCCCGAGGTGGCCTCGTCCGACGCCACCAACATCCAGACCCGGATCGTGCGCGACGGCGACCACTATGTGATCAACGGTCGCAAATGGTGGTCGACCAATATGGCCCACCCGAACGTCGCCGTGACCATCGTCATGGGGAAGACCGACCCCGACGCCGCCACCCACGCCCAGCAGTCGCAAATCATTATCCCCACCAACACGCCCGGTTTCCGGGTCGAGCGGATGTTGTCGGTGTTCGGCTATGACGAACGCCCGATCGGTCATGCCGAGGTCGTGCTCGAGAATGTCCGTGTGCCGGTCGAGAACCTGATCGCCGGCGAGGGCAGGGGCTTCGAGATCGCCCAGGGCCGCCTCGGCCCCGGCCGCATCCACCACTGTATGCGAGTCATCGGCGTCGCCGAACGGTCGCTGGAGCTGATGGTCCAACGCCTGCTGTCGAGGACCGCGTTCAAGAAGCCCCTGGCGGAGCATTCGGTCTGGGAACAGCGCATCGGGGAGGCCCGCACCAATATCGAGATGTGCCGCCTGCTGGTGCTCAAGGCCGCCTGGCTGATGGACGAGGCCGGCGCCAGGAACGCCAGGTCAGAGATTGCCCAGATCAAGGTCGCCGCGCCCCGCATGGCCCTTCAGATCATCGACGACGCCATCCAGGCCTTCGGCGCCGCCGGCGTCTCGGCCGATACGCCGCTGGCCGAAATGTACGCCATGGTCCGCACCCTGCGCATCGCCGACGGCCCCGACGAGGTCCACAACCGGACGGTGGCCCGGCTGGAATACGCCAAACACGGCGGCCGGGGCGGGTAGGCCTTCCGGTTGCCCGGGCCATCGGCCCGTGCGAGTTTCGCCTTTACAGGGGAGATCACCATGCTGAACCGTTTGGCCGCGGCGGCCGTCGCCGCGCTGGCGCTGACATTGGGTCTTTCCGGGCCTGCCCTCGCCGACACCCTGGTCATCACCGCCGCCCGGATGGTGGATGTCGAGCGCGGCCGCTATGTCGACAATCCCGTCGTCGTGGTCACTGATGGCCGGATCACCGCGGTCGGGACCGCCGTGCCCGCCGACCTGCCTGCGGACGCGCGACGACTCGACCTGCCGGGCCTGACCCTGTTGCCGGGTCTGATCGACATGCACGTCCATCTGGCTTCGACGCCCTATGTCTCAGGCTGGAATGAACTGGACTACGCCGACGACTTCGGCGCCGTGCTGCAGGTTCCCCACGCGCGGGCCAATCTGATGGCCGGCTTCACCACGGTGCGGAATCTGGGCGGACCGGACTTCGCCGACGTCGCCCTGCGTCAGGCCATCGACGGGGGCTTCGTCGAGGGACCCCGGGTCATCCCGGCCGGCGCCTCGTTCGGCGCCACCGGCGGCCACTGCGACATCACCGGCATGCCGCGCTCCCTGGCCCAGGCCAATCCGTTCAACACCGACGGCGTCGAGGCTGCCCGCCACGCCGTACGCGAGGTGCGCAAATACGGCGCCCAGGTGATCAAGGTCTGCGCCACCGGCGGCGTCTTCTCGCGCAACACCGAGCCGGGCCAGCAGCAGATGACTCTGGCTGAACTGACCGCCGTCGCCGACGAGGCGCATATGTGGGGCCTCAGGGTCGCGGCCCATGCCCACGGCGCGGCGGGCATCGCCGACGCCATCCGCGCCGGCATCGACACCATCGAACACGCCTCGCTGATCGACGCCGAGGGCATCCGTCTGGCGGTCCAGCACGGGACCTGGCTGTCGATGGACATCTACAACACCGACTTCACCCAGGCGACGGGCACCGAGTTCGGGGTCACCGAGGACAATCTGCGCAAGGACCGGGAGATCGGCCAGCTGCAGCGCGACAATTTCCGCGCCGCCCACCGCGCCGGGGCGCGGATGGTGTTCGGCACCGACGCCGCCATCTATCCGCATGGCCAGAACGCCAGACAGTTCGCGGTCATGGTCGAATACGGCATGACCCCCGCCGAGGCGATCCGCGCGGCCACCTGGAACGCGGGTCTGGCGCTGGGCCGCGAACGCGATGTCGGGGCCATCGCCGTCGGCCGCTACGGCGACCTGATCGCGGTGTCGGGCGATCCGTTGGCCGATGTGCGGATGCTGGAGACGGTGCCCGTGGTCATCAAGGGCGGGGCGGTGGTCCGGGACGCGCGCTGAGCCAGCTAGCTGATATAGACCCGGGGCGCCCGTGCGCTGACCGACGTCAAAAGCTCATAGGCGATGGTTCCGGCCGCGTCCGCCGCGTCGTCCAGCATCCGGTTCGGGCCGAACAGTTCGACCGTATCGCCGACCGCGACCTCAAGCCCGGTGACATCTACGGCGCAGACGTCCATCGACACCCGCCCCACGATCGGCCGCAGCTGACCGGCGACGCAGACCAGACCCTTCGGGCTGTAGGACCGCAAGACCCCGTCCGCATAGCCCGTGGCGCAGGTCGCGATCCGGGTCGGACCGCTCGCCACGAAGCCGCGCGAATAGCCGACGCTCTCACCGCCCGGAACCTCGCGCACCTGCAGCACCTCGGCCGCCAGCGTCGCCACCGGTCGGATGCGGTCGTCGGGCCGCCCCTCTGGCCCGCCGCCGTAAAGGCAAATGCCCGGCCGCAGGGCGTCGAACGCATAGTCTGGTCCCAGGAAGGCGCCGCCCGAGTTGGCGAACGACCGCACCGTCCCTGGGTACCGCGCCGCCGCTGCCGCGAAGGCATCCCGCTGGCGCGCGTTCATCGGCTCGGCCGGATCGTCGGCGCAGGCCAGATGGCTCAACACCAGTTCCAGTCCCTCGAAGGCGTCCGGCGCGTCATCGACGCGGAACCCCAGCCGGTTCATCCCGGTGTCGATTTGCAGGCCGCACGCGCCACCGCCGGCCCCGCGCCATTCGACCAGCTGCGCGCCGGTGTTCAGCACCGGCCTCAGCCCCGCCGCCCGCAATCGCGTCGCCCGTCCCGTCAAACATCCATCCAACACATAGATCGCCGCGTCGCCTCCCAGCGCCGCGCGCAACCGCTCGCCCTCGCTGGTCCGCGCGACAAAGAAGGTATGTGCGCCTTCGGCCATCAACCGTTCGGCGCAGGCGGCGGCGCCCAGCCCATACCCGTCGGCCTTGACCACCGGATGCACGGGCGCGCCGCCGGCGGTTTCCAGCGTGTGGAAATTGGCGGCAAGCGCGTTCAGGTCGATCGTCAGCGTGGCCGGTGCGGGCATCCCGCCATCTATGGCGACCCGCTTGTGCGATGCAACACGCGCCCCGCTCTACAGGCGGATGAAGGCCGCGCCGTCGGCGTCGAACAGATGCGCCTGATCCGCCGGAACCTTGAGGCTCAGCGTCTCACCGGCCGAGGGCCGCACGTCGCCGGGCAACAGCACCGTCACCGGCTCATCGCCCGCCGTCAGATAGGCATAGGTCGCATGGCCCAGGGTTTCGACGAAGACGACCTTGGCCGAAACCACGTCGCCCTCGCCCGCGAGCGTCAGATGCTCGGGCCGCACGCCAACGGTGACCTTGTCTCCGACCCTGGCGCGGTCGGCGTCGACCGCGATCGTCAGCGTCTCGCCCGCCGCCGTCCGCACTGTCGCCCCCTTGGCCGTCGCCGTGACGATCTCGGCGGGCAACAGGTTCATCTTCGGACTGCCGATGAACTCGGCCACGAACAGGTTGCGGGGCCGTTCGTACAGCTCCATCGGCTTGCCGACCTGTTCGATCCGCCCCGCGTTCAGCACCACGATCCGGTCGGCCAGCGTCATGGCCTCGACCTGGTCGTGGGTGACATAGACCATGGTCGTCTTCAGCCGCTCGTGCAGGCTGGCGAACTCGTAGCGCATCCGCACCCGCAGCGCGGCGTCGAGGTTGGACAGGGGTTCGTCGAACAGGAAGACCTGCGGTTCGCGCACGATGGCCCGGCCGATGGCGACGCGCTGACGCTGGCCGCCGGACAGGGCCTTGGGCTTGCGGTCCAGATAGTCGGTGATGTTCAGCGTCTCGGCCGCGCCGCGCACCCGGCGGTCGATCTCGGCCTTGTCCGCCTTGGCCAGTTTCAGGCCGAACGCCATGTTCTCGTAGACGCTCATATGCGGATACAGGGCGTAGGACTGGAACACCATGGCTATGCCCCGGTCGGACGGGCCGAGGTCGTTGACCAGCTTCCCGCCGATGGCGATGTCCCCGCCGGTCGCCTCTTCCAGACCCGCGATGGTCCTGAGCAGCGTGGACTTGCCGCAGCCCGACGGGCCGACGAAGACCACGAACTCGCCGTCGGCGATCTCGAGATCTACGCTCTTCAGCACCTCGGTGGTCCCGAAGCTCTTGGTCACCCCGGTCAGCCGGACATCCGCCATGTGTTTCCTGCCCGCAGCTTCTTGTTTTGCGGCCACCGTAAACGGTTACAGGGCGCGATCAATCCTTCGCCGCGCCGGGGCGAAGGGCAGGGGCTAGCGAGGCCCCTTGGCCTTGTACGGCGGCCTGGCGGTCGCGGGCTTGCCGCGCGCGTCCTTGGCTCCCCACGGACGGTCGCCGCCCTTGGGTTTGCCTTTCCACGGCTTGTCGCCGGCACCGGCCGGGGCCGGTGCTGCATCGGAACGCGGCGTCCACGGCGTCTTGCCTTCTACAGGCGGCTTCTTCACCCACGGCTTTTTGCCTTCCGGCGTCGGATCGTTCGGCGTGCGTTTGACCCAGGGCTTCTTGCCCTCGGCGGCGGCAGCCGCCGCGTCGTCCCGCTTGACCCACGGCTTCTTGTCAGCCTGCGGACGCTCCTCCCGGGACTTCCAGGCAGGCTTGTCGCCGGTCTCTTCGCGCTTGACCCAGGGCTTTTTGCCTTCAGCGGCGGGCGCCGCGTCGTCGCGCTTGACCCAAGGCTTCTTCGCGCCCTCGGGACGATCCTCGCGCGACTTCCAGGCCGGCTTGTCGCCGCCTTCTTCCCGTTTCGCCCACGGCTTGCGCTCGGGGCGGTCGCCGGTCGGATGGTCGCCCGCGGGCTTCTTGTCCCAGCGGCTGACGGGCTTCTCGGACGGGCCCGGCTTGACCGCCGGGTCGATCTTGACGCCGTCCTCAAGGCCGAGTGCGATGGCGGCCTCGAATTTGGCCTTCATCTCGTGGGTGATCTCGAACTTGGTCTCGCGCTCGAATATCTTGATCGAGCCGATATCGCGCTTGGTCACGTGACCAAGGCGGCAGATGGTCGGCATCAGCCATTTCGGATCGGCGTTCTTGTCGCGGCCGATATTGATCCGGTACCAGGTCATGTCTCCGCCGCGGGCGAAGTCCGTATAGGGCACGTCGAGTTGGCCCTTGTCGTTCTTGCCCGTCTCCTGCTGACGCTTCATCCGGTCGTCGTCGTAGACGTCTTCAGGGGCCGGCAGCTTCTGCTGGTAGAGGCGGATCAGGGCGGCGGCGATCTGCTCGGGCGAGCTCTTTTCCAGCAGCTGCTTGCCCAGCGCCAGAACCGCCTCGTCCTCGACCGGCGCAATCAACACCGGATCGGCCAGCATGCGGACATGGTCATTGGCGAGGATCATCTCGGCCGAAGGCGGGCCGCTCCATTCGGCCTTGATCGAGGCCGATTGCAGCATCAGCTCCACCTTGCGACGGCGCGTGTAGCTGACCAGCAGGACCGAGACGCCCTTCTTGCCGGCGCGGCCGGTACGGCCCGAACGGTGCAGCAGGCCGGCCTTGTTGACCGGGATCTCGGCGTGGATGACCAGCCCCAGATCGGGCAGGTCGAGGCCGCGGGCGGCGACGTCGGTGGCGACGCAGACGCGTGCGTGGCCGTCGCGCAGGGCCTGCAGCGCTTCCGACCGCTGGCTCTGGGTCAGTTCGCCCGACAGGCCGACCACAGAGAAGCCGCGTTCGCGCAGGGACGAGGTCAGGTGTTTCACCCGCTCCCGGGTGTTGGCGAACACAAGGGCGCCGGGGGCCTCGAAGTATCGGAGGACATTGACGACCGCGAGTTCGACCTCATTCGGGGCGACGCGGATGGCCTTGTATTCGATATCGGCGTGCGAACCGGCGCCGACGACCGTGTCGATCCGCAGCGCGTCCTGCTGATAGGTCTTGGCCAATTGCACGATGTCGCGCGCCAGGGTGGCCGAGAACATCAAGGTGCGGCGCTCGGCCGGGGCGGCGTCGAGGATGAAGGTCAGATCTTCCTGGAAGCCCATGTCCAGCATTTCGTCGGCTTCATCCAGCACCACGGCCTGCAGCGTCGACAGGTCCAGCGATCCGCGCTCGACGTGGTCGCGCAACCGGCCCGGGGTGCCGACGACGATGTGGCAGCCGCGATTCAGCGCCTGGCGCTCGACCTTGGGATCCATGCCGCCGACGCACGACACGATGCGCGCGCCGGTCTGGGCATACAGCCATTGCAGCTCGGTCGAGACCTGCAGCGCCAGTTCGCGCGTGGGAGCGATGACGAGGGCCACCGGTGCGCCGAACTCGGCGAATTTCTCCGCTTCGCCCAGCAGGGTGGGCGCCAGGGCCAGGCCGAAGGCGACGGTCTTGCCCGATCCGGTCTGGGCGGAGACCAGCAGATCGCGGCCCTGTTCGGCCTCCAGCACGGCGGATTGCACCGGCGTGGGTTCGGCATAGCCACGATCGGAAAGGGCGCGGTCAAGCGCGGGATGACTGGCGGGGAAAGGCATGGGGCGGTCCAATAGCACGATTCAGCGCGCGAACGGTCGGCGCGGAAGGCGGCGGACGGCGGCGTATGATGGGAAATAACGGCGGAATGGTGAAAGCCGCGAAATTGAGGCTGCGCTCCTCAAGGGACGGATGCCGGCTTTACCAATTAGAGAGCCTGCGGGGGGATACTGGCCGGGTTCAAACAGGCTTCCACCATGTTCGTGCTTCGCGCCGCTGGCTCAACGCTTCTGATCTACGCCCTGTTCAACGCCGCCTTCGGCCTGAACCGGCAGGAGTTGCCGTGGGTGATTTCGGCCGTCCTGCTGACGATCGGCGGGATCGCCCTGCTTGTGGCGCAGCCGTGGTCGCGGATCGTGGTGCTGGCGTCCGCCGCCGCCGCCGCCGCGGTCGGCGCGATCAGCCAGTTCAGGACAGCTCAGGACGTAGATATCAGCCTGGAGTCCGCCACGGTGGCCTGGACCCTGTGGTCGGCCCTGTGGCTGGCGACGGCCTATATCGGCACGAAATATCTGTCTGACAAAGGCGTGGTGGTCGAGGAGCTATAGGATGGCGAACCGCGATCGCTGAAACGGTCGATTAAGGCTCCTGCTGTAGACTTGGGTTTCGTTCAACGCACCTGCGGGCCGTGTTCGGCCCCACTGGAAAATGTTGTGAACCGCTCTGTATTCACCCCGAACCGGGCCTCCCCCGTCCTGATGGCAGCGCCATGAGGGGGATTGAACGGTTCGTGCGCGCGTCGGAAGGATCGGTCGCGCTGAAATTCGCCTTCGTCGGCCCGGCTGTCTTCCTGCTGGCGGTCGGCGGAATCGACCTTCTGACTGTCACGCGCTCGCAGGACCGGCTTCAAACCATCGCCGACGGCGCCGCCGTGGCAGGCGCCGAGGCCCTGGACCCCACCACAGACGCCGCCGCCGCCCGAATGCGCGCCGCCGCCTTCGTCGCGGTCCAGATGCGTCAGTGGCCGGATGCGCCAGCCTATCAGGCGAAGTATGAGATTGTCGATCAGGCCGGCGGGCGGGCTCTCCGGGTCGTGCTGCGCGGACACCGCCCGTCCTTTCTCGCCAACATGCTGCCGCCCGGCGGCTGGTATTTGGTCGGCGACGCCAGCGCGACGCCGGTCTGACGGTCCTCCGTCAGGCGTCGAACTCGAATTCCTCCGACGAGGCGACGGCCTGACGATTTCAGACATCGGCGCGACGACCGCTGACAGACCGTCGTTTTGAGAGCAGAGTGGGTTTCGGGGGACCTAATGCTGAAGATCGTGCTTGCCGCCACCACCGCGCTGACGCTCATCTCCCTGGCCGGCGCCGCCAGCGCCCAGGCGCTGACTCCGCCGCAAGCTCCGGCCGGCGCCCGGCCGTCCCCGCAACAGGCTCTGACGCAGGGCGCAGGCTCCCTGACCAGCGGACGCCCCGTTGGCGGCCGACTGGCGCAGGGCGACGACACCCTGCAGAGCGGAGAATACGCAGACAGCTGGACGTTCCCTGTCCGACGGGGCCAGACCTATGAGCTGAATCTCTCGTCCTCGGCCTTCGATCCCTATCTGATCGTTCGCGGTCCAGGCGGACTGAGCGAGGACAACGACGACGATCCGGCCGCGCGCGGCTCGCGCGACAGCCGGGTGCGCTTCACAGCCCCGGCCGACGGCCTCGTCGAGGTATCGGCGACCAGCTACGAGCCCGGAGAGACGGGAGCCTACACCCTTACCCTGGGTGGAGCGGCGGCGAGACCCGTCGCATCGTCCGCCGCGGAGACGGCGTCTGATCGCCCCGTTCGCATGGGCCAGACGCTTGAAGGACGACTTGGGGCCGGCGACCGTCAGTTGGACAGCGGCGAATACATCAACAGCTATGTATTGCGCGGGCGGCGCGGACAGACCCTGGACCTGCGACTGACCTCGACGGCCTTCGACCCCTATGTGGCCATCAGCGGCCCCGATGAATTCTCGGCCTTCAACGATGACGATCCGGCGGTAACAGACGGGCGCGACAGCCGGCTGGTCGTCACCCTGCCGGCTGACGGGGACTACCGCATCACCGCGACCAGCTACGCCTCAGGCGAGCAGGGCGGGTACCGTCTGGCGGTGCTGGACGGCACAGGGGCCGCGACGCCCGCCCCGCCTGCCGTGCGTCCCTCGGAGCGCGCCTCGGCCAACGGCCAGATCACCATCGGCCAGGCCGTCAGCGGTTCGCTGGACGCGGGCGACGACACCCTGGAGTCGGGCGAATATGTCGACCACTTCCGCTTCACCGGCCGTCGCGGGCAGCGGGTGGCGGTGGAGCTGACGTCCTCGGCCTTTGACGCCTACACCATCCTCACCACGCCGGGCGGCGATCAGCAGGACAATGACGACGCCCGCGACGGCACTCATGACAGCCGGCTCGACACCGTCCTGGCCGAGGATGGGGAATACGAGGTCATGGTCACCTCCTACGCCCCCGGCGAGACCGGCTCATACCGCTTCAGCGTCATCCCCAGCCAGGGCTCGCCGCGGCAGGCCTCGGTGCAAGGAGGAGCGCGCGTGTTCGCGGTCATGGTCGGGGTGTCGGACTACGGCGGGGCCCAGAACAATCTCGATTTCACCGACGACGACGCCCGCAAACTGGCCGAGACCTTGAGCACGGACGGCTCGCTGAATGCCGCCAGCGTCGTGCTGACCAACGCCGAGGCCACGGTCGCCGGGGTGCGCCGCGCCTTCGCCCGGGTCGCGGCCCAGGCGGGTCCGGAGGACACCTTCCTGTTCTTTTTCTCGGGCCACGGCGACCAGTCGGATACGCGGGTCAGCGGGCTGGAGCCGGACGGCAGGTCCGAGTCCATCGTGCTGCGCGACGGCGAGATCAGCGACAGCGACATGGCCGAGCTGTTCGGAACCCTGCGTACCCGGCTGTCGCTGCTGGTGCTCGATTCCTGCTATTCGGGCGGCTTCGCCCGCAACGTCGTGGATCGGCCGGGGGTTATGGGGCTGTTCAGCTCGGAAGAGGACCTGACCAGCGCCGTGGCCGACAAATTCCAGGCCGGGGGGTATCTGTCCCACTTCCTGCGCGTCGGCATGGGCGGTGAGGCCGACGGAGACGGCGACCGGCTGGTGACCGCCGGCGAACTGGCCACCTATCTACGCCGCCAGTTCCGGGAGCAGGTCGAGAGCGTCGAATCCGAGACCCAGGACGGCCAGCGCAACTACCAGAACCTGGTCGTCGACCGGGGCGGCGTGCAGGTCGATGACGTGATCGTGCGCCTGCCGGTGCACGAGGTCGCCGCGAACGGCCGCTGACGGCAGGGAAAGAATGGTGGATGCGACAGGGATTGAACCTTTGACCCCCTCGGTGTGAAGGGCCTCGAAGGCAATTTCAGGGCATTTCAGGACTGTGCAAAACCCGCCAAATATTTGAAATAACGGGTATTAATTTTTCAGCACTCCAAAACACCTTATCTTGGTGTCCACGAAACCGGGTGCAGCGCATAAAGTCCGTCCTTCAAAAAGGTCGAACCCACCTTGGCCGCCTGTCCGATTTTCCGGCGCCGCCTCAGACCTCACAAAAAGTCATCGGCGAGGCCTCTTTCCCCTCGCTGGGCCAGAGGCCGATGTTAACGTTTTGGGACGTGTCCGTCTGATACGTCTGCGGCATGCGGCTCGCGACGATCACAAATTGGGCGTATGGGGCGACGGTCGTCCTTACGGTCGCCTCGGGCGCCACGATGATTCTCGCCTCGAACGCGCAGGACCGCGAACGGGCCTCGGTCGAACAGCGCTATCGTCTCGATCAGGCGACGGAGCGGCTCGAGGGCGAAATCTTCGCGCTCACCGACCACGCACGCCAGTATCTCCAGACTGGCGATCCGACCTATCGCATTCTCCACCAGCGGGACGCAGCCATGCTGGGATCAGTGGAAGCGAGGATCCGCCGCCTCGGAGATGCCGGCGCGGGTCCTGGCGAGCTCGCCGCGCTGGCGGGTGCGATGCGTTGGGCCGACACACTGCTCGACGAGCAGCGTGAGGCGCTAGCGGCGCACGCTCGCGGCGATGAGTCGAGGGCGCGTGCGATCCTGTTCGGCGCGGAATATGAGCGGGAGATGGATCGGGCCAAAGGCATGGTCGAGCGTTTCCAGTACCAGCTCGATCAACGGACAGAGGGACAGGTCGCTGCCGCGACGCGGGCCGCGAGCCTTTGGAAAACCATTTCCGAGATCGCGCTCGCCATCACCGGCGTCCTCTTCCTGTGCGTCCTCTTCTTCATATTCAGACAGCGCGTGCTCAAGCCGGTTGTACGACTGAGCGACGTCGTCAACCGCCTTGCGGCCCAAGACTATACGATACCGCCGCCGTATCTCGGCCACATAGACGAGATCGGCGACATGGCGCAGGCGATCCGCGTGTTCCGCGAGAACGGACTCGCCCGACAGCGGCTCGAGGAGGAGCGCGACGCCGACCGCCGACTGCGGGATCTGCTTTCGCGCATGACGCAGCGGATGCAGGGCTGCGATACGCTGCATGACCTCAAGGAGATCGTCCGGCGCTTCGTGCCGGAGATCGCGTCCGACCTCGCGGGTCGACTCTACCTGCTGGATTCGTCACGCAACGCGATTGTCGCGTCCTGCGACTGGTTGAGCCCGAGCCAATCCCAGGATGAGTTTCCACCCACCTCCTGCTGGGCCCTGCGTCGCGGCCTGCCCCATCGTCCCGCCGGTCAGTCGGTGGATGTTCCGTGCGGTCATCTCGATCTGGCGGTGGGCCAGCTTGCCGACACGGTCTGTCTGCCGCTCACGGCGCATGGTGAGATCTTCGGCCTGCTCTATTTCGAGCCCCGTCCGGATCTCGAGGATGTTGCAGCGACGCCAGACACCTATCTCACCATACTGGCGGAGAATATTGGACTCGCTCTCGCCAACCTCCGTCTGCGCGATCAACTTCGTGCAATGGCGATGGACGACGCGCTGACTGGCCTTTCCAATCGCCGCCAGCTCGACGCGACACTCGAACACGCGATCGCCCTGGCCGAGCGCAATGGACAGCCGATCAGCTGCGTGATGCTCGATGTCGATCACTTCAAGCGCTTCAACGACAGTTTCGGGCACGACGCCGGGGACGCCGTCTTGCGCGAGGTCGGTTCGGTGCTGCGCGGCGCCGTGCGCGAGAAGGAGCTCGTCTTCCGCTATGGCGGCGAAGAGTTCCTGCTCCTCCTGCCGGGCGTCGATGCGGAGCACGCAACCGCCAGGGCAGAGGAGATCCGCACGCGGATCGCGGGATTGCGGCTGGTCCATGAGGGGACCGCTCTGGGTGACGTACGCGCTTCAGCGGGCATCGCCACCGCGCCGGCGCACTGCTCTGCGGACCGGCTGGTCCAGACCGCCGACGCCGCCTTGCTCCGCGCCAAGACCCAGGGCCGAGACCGCGCGGTCGTCGCTGCGGCCAGCAAGGTTCGAAGCGCCGCCTGAATAAATGACGATCGTGGGCTGACAAGCGGACCGGCGCGTTCGGCGACGCCAATCCCCCGATCCAGCGATCGACTGGCGCATCAAGGACGTGAAAGTCGTCGTGCTCTAGCGGTCCTTCCGCTTGTCCGCATTTGGCGGGACCGGCGCCGAAGCGACACGCCGCGCCTCTTCTTCAAACCGCGCCCTGGCCTCTCCCGCCTTTGGCTGGGATGACAGGATCCACGTCGGAGGCGCCGGCGAGTTCGTCAAATCGGCCCCGGGTCTTGGCCTCGTCGTAGAGGATCTCGCTCTGCCGCGGAGGCGCGACGACATAGTATATCGTCACAGACGCCAGGGGATTGACGCTCGCGACGCCACCGGGCGAACCCCTCCCGACCCTCCAGGCGCGTCCACGTTCCGGCGTCGTTGGGATGGTCCGGGATCGACGCCATGGCGGCTCCTTCGATGACGGGTCGCTATGGATTGAGGCTGGGAGACCGGTCTGGATGAAACGCCCTGCAAAAGGCCGCAGCCGAGCGGGGTCGAATCAGGCCCGGTCTCCGCTCCGATCAATGCTTTTCACGGCGCTTTGTCTCGTTTCGAGCGGCATTGTTGAGCGGCGACTGCCCCAGTAACTCGCCTTGGCAGAAAAACAATCCGTATAGAGATCGTAGCGTTCTGATAAACAGATGTTTTTCAACAGAAAAAATGGTGGATGCGACAGGGATTGAACCTGTGACCCCCTCGGTGTGAACGAGGTGCTCTCCCGCTGAGCTACGCATCCGGCCGATTCAGGAGGCGGGGACATAGCCCGGTCGCCCGGTACTGGCAAGCCGTCAGATGGCGGCGGCCTCCACCGCCGCCGTCGCCGCCCGATGCAGGGTCTCCACCGCCGCGATCAGGTCGGAGAAGCGGTCGATCACGATGTCGCCACCCAGTTCAGCGAGGGGGGCGTCGTTGTAGCCGAAGCCGGCCACCACGCAGGGCACGCCCGCGGCGCGGGCGCTGCCGGTGTCGGTGGTGGCGTCGCCGACCATCACGGCCCGGGCCGGATCGCCGCCCGCCAATTGAACCGCCTCGCGGACATGGGCGCCGTCCGGCTTGCGGGCGCTGACCCGATCAGGACCGGCGATCACCACGAAATGACGCGTGAGACCGAGGGCGTCGATCAGCGCCCTGGCCAGATCGGTGCGCTTGTTGGTGGCCACGCACAGGAGAGCGCCGCGCGCCGACAGGTGATCCAGAGTCTCGACCACGCCGTCGAAGGTGCGACTGTCGTCGGCGATGTGGGTGACATAGTCGTCGAGGAACAGGTCGAACAGTTCGGGCTCGGCAGTCTCGTCCCAGACGGCGCCGGCCTCTGCGAAACCGTGGCGGAGAAGCGGGCGCACACCGTGCCCGACCAGATGGCGAGCCGAAGACAGGGGTACGGGCGGATAACCGCGCGGGGCCAGCATCCGGTTCAACGTGCCGATCAGGTCAGGGGCGGAATCCACCAGCGTGCCGTCCAGGTCGAAGGCGATGGTCCAGCCCTCCAGATCGCGTGTGCGCATCGACATCTCCCCCAGTCCGCCGGGATGGGCTAGACCGCTGGCGACGACTAACCGCCGGACCGATTCATGACCAGTACTCCCACGCCCCATCCTGCGCAAAGGAGGGCCGCCATCATTCTCGCCGCCGGCCAGGGCACGCGGATGAAGTCGCCGCTGCCCAAGGTGCTGCACCCCGTCGGGGGCCGCGCCATGCTGGACCACGCCATCGACGCGGCCGAGGCGTTGGGCTGCGAGCGGATCATCGTGGTGGTGGGCGATCATTCACCCGAGGTCCGCGCCCATGTGGTCAAGCGGCTGGGCGAGGCGGCGATCGCGGTGCAGAACCCGCCCATCGGCACCGGCCATGCCGTGCGCTGCGCCGAGGCGGCCTTGGCGGGGTTCACGGGTCAGGTGGTCATCACCTACGGCGACGTGCCGCTGTTGAAGGCCGCCGACATCGAGCCCGTGTTCGCATCGATGCATGGCGTTACGGTCATCGGCTTTGAGGCGCGAGACCCGGGCGCGTACGGACGGCTGGTGATGGACGGAGACACGCTCGCGGCCATTACCGAAGCCAAGGAGGCGTCGGCGGAGGTGCTGGCGCTGACGGCCTGCAATTCCGGCGTCATGGCCGCGCCTTCGGCCCTGTTGTTCGAACTGCTGGCCGAGGTCCGCAACGACAACGCCGAGGGCGAATACTATTTGACCGACGTGGTTGAACTGGCCCGACGGCGCGGCGAACCGACCCGCGCGGTCTTCGCCGGCGAGGACGCGGTCATGGGGGTCAACGCCCAGGCCGAACTGGCCGTGGCCGAGACCCTGTTCCAGACGGTCCAGCGCGAGGCCTTCCTGGCTGCCGGGGTGACCATGCCGGCGCCTGAGACAGTGCATTTCTCGTTCGACACCGAGGTGGGTGGCGGGACGATGATCGAACCCTATGTCGTCTTCGGTCCCGGAGCGAAGATCGCCGGCGGCGCCCGCATCCGCAGCTTCAGCCATATCGAGGGCGCGACGGTCGCCGCCGGCGCCGAGGTCGGTCCCTATGCGCGACTGCGCCCGGGTGCGGACCTGGGCGAGGGCGCCAAGGTCGGCAATTTCGTCGAGGTCAAGAACGTCCGCCTGGGCAAGGGCGCCAAGGCCAACCACCTGTCCTATCTCGGCGATGGCGAGGTGGGGGCGAAGGCCAACATCGGGGCGGGGACGATCTTCTGTAACTACGACGGCTTCTTCAAACACCGCACCACGATAGGTGAGGGGGCCTTCGTCGGCTCGAACAGTTCGCTGGTGGCGCCGGTGACCATCGGGGCCGGGGCGATGGTGGGGTCGGGGTCGGTGATCACCAGGGATGTGGCGCCGGGCGATCTGGCGCTGGGACGGGGCGAGCAGACGGCCAGGACGGGCTGGGCGACGCGGTTCATGGAGACGATGCGGGCGAAGAAGGCGGCGAAGACATGAACGCGGGCCGTCTTTCGACTCTCTTCCCCCTCGAGGGGGGATGGGTTGGGGTTGGGGGTGGTCGCTCGATCTCGCCGTTTGTAGTGCGCAAGGCGTCGTCGAACCGTCCGGACCCATCGGCGCCTCTCTTTCGACAGCCGGCTTCCACCCCATCCCAACCCTTCCCCGTCGAGGGGAAGGGCTTTGTTTGCGAGCCCACCCATGTCCGCTGATTTCCAGAAGCGATCAGCCGGCGAAGCCGCCGCCCTCCGCGTCGAGGCGGGCATGGTCGTGGGCCTCGGCACCGGCTCGACCGCGGCCTGGTTCGTCAAGGCGCTCGCCGCCCGCAACCTGACCGGCCTGCGCTGCGTCCCGACCTCCGAGGCCACGGCCGAGCTGGCCCGCAACCTGGGCCTGACCCTGTCGACGCTGGAGGACACCCCCCGCATCGACCTGACCGTCGACGGCGCCGATGAGGTCGGGCCGGGCCTGGCCCTGATCAAGGGCGGCGGAGCGGCCCTGCTGCGCGAGAAACTGGTGTGGGAGGCCTCGGCCCGCTGCCTCGTTATCGCCGATGCCGCCAAGGTGGTGCCGCTGCTGGGCGCCTTCGCCCTGCCCATTGAGGTCGTCGCCTTCGGCCACAAGACCACCGCCAACCGCATCGCCGACGTCCTGGCCGACCACGACATCGCCATGCCGGCGCGGGTGCGGACGGCCCTGCCTCAAGCCGCGAGCGACCGCGTCGCGAGCATAGGCGACAAATATGCCGGGTTGGTGCGGACCGACGGCGGCAATCTGATCTATGACGCGAAATGCGCCGCCATCCACGACCCGGTCCGGCTGGCCGACGACCTCAAACTGATCACCGGCGTGGTCGAGCACGGCCTGTTCCTCGATCTGGCGGATGAGGCGATCATCGGCACGGACGGCGGGGCAACAGTGTTGACGCCATAGGGCGATATTTTCCATCGGGCGCTCTTGCCAGGCTAGAAAATCCCGGCTACCTGCAACGTGGAGGGGTATGCTATGTTGCGTAAGTGTATGATTTCGTGTGCGGTAACCGCCGCAGCGTTTATGGCGTCCGCCTGTGCTGGAGGCGGCGACGGAGGCGGAGGCGGCGGCGTCGTGACGCCCCCGCCGCCCCCGCCGCCTCCCACGCCCTACGCCTCCAACTGCACGGCCACGCCGGGGGCGCTGTCGTGCCAGTCGATGCGGGTCGACGCCAACGGCCCGATGGCGATCATAAGCACCAATGGATCGATCGGGGGCATAGGCTACGAGGCGGTCCTGATCGAGCGCGGCGAACGCTCCCGTGTTGACGATGACAGCTATGTTTTCTGGAGCGCGGCCGGCGCCACCCTGATGAACAGGCGCTACGTGAATTTTGCCGAAAGCAGTGACGGCCTGGGACGTATCCGCACCGGCACGAACACCAGCACCGACACTGATATTTTCGGCAATATCATCCCCGGAAGCGACGGCACGACGCTGACCCTTTTCGACATCACCAATGTCCTCCAGGGAGGGCTGGACTACGTTCAGCTCGGGCGGGTTTCGAATGGCGTCTCGAACGGCGTTCAGACGTATTTCGCGGTTGGTGACCCCACGCCGTCGCCCGTTATGCCCACCACCGGCTCGGCCCGTTACGCGGGCGGAACGCGGGGAACGTATCTGACCGCCGCTGGCGTCTCCTACCAGACCGCCAGCGACATCACCATGAACGCCAATTTCGGCACGGGACAGATCACGGGCTCGACCACCAACCTCAGGATGATTGATTCCAACGGTGCCGCGGCCACGACGCCGGCCGGCCTTAATTTCAACTTTACCGCCAACATCGCCGGCGCCGCCTTCAACGGAACCGCCTCCAGCCCATCCATGACCGGATCGGTCGACGGAAGGTTCTACGGTGAGCCCGGCGGGGCGCCGGTCGAGGCCGGTCTGTCCTATTCGCTAGGCGCGGCTGCCGGAGGCGGGCGGCTGGTCGGGGTTGGCGGCCTCAAGAGAGAATAGGTGACGACTCCTGACGTCGATGGCGGCGGCGAGCATGGCCGCCGTCCCTTTTTGCTCTGCCGAAATATCCGAGCGGCCCGAAACGCAAGGGAGTATCCGATGTTGCGTAAGTGTATGTTTTCTTGCCCGGTAATCGCTATTTCGCACCTCGCCTCCGGCGGCTGGGCTCCGCCATGCCGCACCCGGGAAGGGCTGAGTTCAGGGGCATGATCGGCGCGGGCGGTCTGAAGACGCGGTGATGATACGCTCCCTGTCGGCCTGGCCACTTGGCTTGATCGTGGCGGGCCTCTTCTTCGCGCGCGCTTTGCCGGCCCAGGCCGGCCCGATACAGCAGCAGGCCGAACCGCCGCCGTTCGCCGGCGACCAGGGCTTCAGCCAGGCCCTGGTGGGGGCGATTCGGTCCGGAGACTATCCTGCGGCGCTTGCGCTGATCGATGCGCGGCCGGACATCGCCGCGACGGCCGCCGGCGTGCGGTTGCGAGCCGAACTCCTCGCCCGGCTGGCCCGCACCTCGGAAGCCATCGCGCTGCTTGAGGGGCACCTGGCGCGGGATCCGGTGGACGCCCTGGCGCGCTTCCAGGTGGCGGAAATCCATTTCGCCGGTGGCCGCGACCGTTCGGCGACCCTGGCATATCGCCTGGCGCTGGCGGGCAGTCTGGACGACACACGCCGCCGGATCATTCGCGCCCGTCTCGATGCGCTTGCAGAACGCCGGATGCTGAGCGTTTCGGTCAGCGCTTCGGTTGCGCCTGACAGCAATCTGAACAATGCCACCAGTGCGACGAATGTGGAGATCTACGGTCTGCCGTTCGTCCTTTCGGACGAGGCGCGGCGGCGCTCCGGGGTCGCGGCCTCAGTGTCGGCGAATGTCCAGCGGCGGTGGCCGCTGACAGAGCGCTATGCCGTCGTTACGGGCGCTGCCCTGACCGTTGTGGAAGCGTCAGGAGCGGCCTTCGACCAGAGCCAGTGGGCGCTGGACGCCGGGATCGAGATGGAGACGGCGCGCGACGCACTGGCGTCACTTTCGGTCACCCATCGCGACATTGATTTCGCCCATGCGGATTTCGAGCGATGGACCGGCGTGCGGGCCGAGGCCCAGGCCTATTCGAACGCGCAGACGCGCTGGGACGGCTCTCTGCACTACGACGCCATCGACAACCAGCTGAGCGACGCGCAGAGCGGCGGCGCCTATGGCGGCGCCGTCAGTCGAACGCATTTCCTCGGCCCAAGCTCCCTGTGGCGGGTCAGCGCCGCAGCGGATGTGCGCGACCTGAACGGACCTGAGGCCGACTTCAAGGAACAACAGGTCGCTGCGGGCCGCCTGTTCGCCCTGCCGGTATCGACCCTGCTTTTCGCCCAGGTCTTCGCCCGAAAACGCACCTTCGATCGCCCGTCAACGTTCTTCGGCGTCCGCCGTGATGACCGCGAGATCGGGATAAGTCTGCGCCTGTCCAAACGGGACTGGGCGTTTCGCAACGTTTTCCCGTTCATACAGCTGAGCGCGAGTCGATCGTCGTCAAATGTCGTGCTGGGCAGATATTCGCGCGAGCGCATGGAGTTCGGCGTCACGCGGGACTTCTGACTCAAGGGGTTGGAGATTGCGGGTTGTCGTGGCCAGACAGGGCGCCTAATTCCGCTCCACCCCACACGGCCAAGCCGCGGGATCGAACTCTTCAGACCCTTTTGACGGTTCGGACTGCGTTTCCGGTCTGATCTCGCGGAGCCGCGGATGACCACCTACGACTACGACCTCTTCGTCATCGGCGCCGGTTCGGGCGGGGTCCGGGCGGCGCGACTGACCGCCCTCGGCGGCAAGCGCGTGGCCATCGCCGAGGAGCACCGGGTCGGCGGCACCTGCGTCATACGCGGCTGCGTGCCCAAGAAATTCATGGTCATGGCCAGCGACTTCGCCCACCAGTTCCATACGGCGGAGGGTTATGGCTGGACCGTCGACGCCTCCTTCGACTGGCCGACCTTCCTCCAGACCAAGGACGTCGAGATCGCCCGCCTGTCGGGCATCTACGTCGCCAATCTGGGCAAGGCGGGCGTGGATCTGATCCATGGCCGGGCCGTGCTGAAGGACGCCCACACCGTCGCCGTCCTGAACAAGGAGGGGGCGGAAGACCAGACCCTCACCGCCGAGCGCATCCTGATCGCCACCGGCGGCCGGCCCTGGGTTCCCGAGGGCCTGCCGGGAGTCGAGCACGCCATCACCTCCGAGGAAGCCTTCCACCTGCCGGAACTGCCCAAACGCATCCTGATCGCCGGCGGCGGCTATATCGCGGTGGAGTTCGCCGGCATCTTCGCCGGCCTCGGCGTCGAGACCACCCTGATCTACCGCGGCCCCAACATCCTGCGCGGTTTCGACGACGACGTGAGGGCGCACCTCGCCGGCGAGATCGAGAAGCGGGGGATAACGGTCATCCTGGGCTGCCAACACGAGGCCATCGAGAAGACGGACACCGGTCTGCTCAGCGTGCTGGGGAACGGGATGAAGATCGAGGCCGACGTCGTCATGTTCGCCACCGGCCGCGTGCCGCACGTCAAGGCGCTGGGGCTGGAGACTGCAGGGGTCGAACTGAATGACGATGGAGCGATCAAGGTCGATGCGCTGTCGAAGACCACGGCGGAAAACATCTGGGCCATCGGCGACGTCACCGACCGGATGAATCTGACCCCCGTGGCGATCCGCGAGGCTGTGGCCTTCCACGAGACGGTCTATCGCGACAAGCCGCAGGCGTTCGACTACGAGGCCGTCGCCAGTGCGGTGTTCAGCCAGCCGCCGGTCGGCACGGTAGGTCTGACCGAGAGTGCGGCGCGGCACAGCTGCCCCGGCGAGGTCGACGTCTATCTGACCCGGTTCCGGCCGATGAAATACGCCTTCGCCGGCTCGGACGAGCGGATGCTGATGAAGCTGGTGGTCGACGGCCAGAGCCAGAAGGTGGTCGGGGTCCACATCGTCGGCCCCGAGGCGCCCGAGATGATCCAGCTGGCCGCCATCGCCGTGAAGGCCGGTCTGACCAAGGCGCAATGGGACGCCACCTGCGCCGTCCACCCGACCATGGCGGAGGAACTGGTGACCCTGAAGGACAAGCAACAGCCCGGAAATATGTCGGCGGGCTGACAGACGCGACACCGCGTTCATTGTCCCGAGGCGGTCATCCGCCTATCTTGCCGGCATGAGTATGCGCTGGACCCCCGATAGCTGGAGACAAAAGCCCGTTGTGCAGATGCCGACGGACTATCCGGACATGGCCGCCCTCGGACGCGTCGAGGACGAGCTACGCGCCCTTCCGCCGCTGGTCTTCGCCGGCGAGGCCCGCAATCTGACCGCCAAGCTCGCCCAGGTCGAAGCCGGAAACGCCTTCCTGCTGCAGGGCGGCGACTGCGCCGAGAGCTTCAAGGAGTTCTCGACCGACAACATCCGCGACACCTTCCGTCTGATCCTGCAGATGGCGGTGGTCCTGACCTTCGCCGGCCGTAAGCCGGTGGTGAAGGTCGGCCGCATCGCCGGCCAGTTCGCCAAGCCGCGCTCGTCGTCGCTGGAGACCATCGGCGACGTAACCCTGCCCAGCTATCGCGGCGACATCATCAACGGCATGGCCTTCACGCCGGAGGAGCGGCTGCCTGACCCGCAGCGGCTGCTGCGCGCCTACAACCAGTCGGCCTCGACCCTGAACCTGCTGCGCGCCTTCGCCGGCGGCGGCTACGCCGACCTGTACAACATCCACCGCTGGACCATGGGGTTCGCGGCGGACAGCGCCTACGGCGCCAAATACCGCGACCTGGCCGACAAGATCACCGAGGCTCTCGCCTTCATGGAGGCTGTCGGCGTCACACCCGAGAGCCATCCGGACCTGAGCAGGGTCGAGGTCTTCACCAGCCACGAGGCCCTGCTGCTGAACCTCGAAAGCGCCCTGACGCGGCTGGACGGCGCCACCGGCGAATGGTTCGACACCTCGGCCCACATGGTCTGGATCGGCGAGCGGACGCGCCAGCTGGACGGCGCCCATGTCGAGTTCGCGCGGGGCATCCGCAATCCGATCGGCCTGAAATGCGGACCGGCGATGGAGCCCGACGATCTGCTGGCCCTGATTGACGTGCTTAACCCCGACAATACGCCGGGCCGGCTGACCCTGATCGGCCGCTTCGGCGTCGACAAGGTGCACGACCGCCTGCCGCGCCTGATGAAGGCGGTGAAGGCCGAGGGCAAACGCGTGGTCTGGTCGATCGACCCGATGCACGGCAATACACTCAAGGCCGGCAACGGCTACAAGACCCGGCCGTTCGAACGCGTCCTCGGAGAGGTGAGGGGCTTCATTGATGTGGCGGAGGCCGAGGGCGTACACCCCGGCGGCGTCCATCTGGAGATGACGGGCCAGAACGTCACCGAATGTCTGGGAGGCGCGCAGGCCCTGACGGAGGACGACCTGTCCAGCCGCTACCACACCCATTGCGACCCGCGTCTCAACGCCGACCAGGCGTTGGAGCTGGCTTTTCTTGTCGCCGAACGGCTGAAGGCCGGACGGCGCGCTCAATCGGAAGCGGCCTGAGATGGAGAACGTCGGCAGACCCCCGGGCGACGGCCAGGAATTGGAGGACGGCGGCGGGCGTTGCGCCTATCAGGGCGCACCGGGGGCCTTCAGCCACGAGGCCGTCACCGATCTCAGGCCATGGGACGAAGCTGTCGCCTATGACTCCTTCGAAGCCGCCATAGCCGCCCTGAAATCCGGCGACGTCGGCTGCGCTCTGATCCCGGTTGAAAACACCACCATCGGCCGGGTCGAGCCGGCGGCCACACTGGTCGAGGCGGCGAACCTGACCGTGGTGTCCGAGGTCTGGCGGCCCATCCGCTTGGCCCTGATGGCTCCGCACGGCGCGAACCTGCGGACGGTGAAGACCGCGGAGAGCCATCCGGTCGCCCTGCGCCAATGTCCGGACTCGCTGGCCGCTCTCGGGATCACGCCTGTCGAGGCCTTTGACACCGCCGGCGCCGCGCGGGCGGTGGCGGAGGCCGGCGACCTCAGCCGCGCCGCCGTGGCCCCGGCCCGCGCGGCCGAAGTCTACCTTCTGTCGATTTTACGCAACGACATCCAGGATTCCGAAGACAACCGCACGCGTTTTGTCCTGTTGAGCGCCAGTACGGGTTGACGCCGCACGATCCGTGCGCCCTTTGGGTCGCATGGTCCGTTCGCAAGCCACCGCTGCGACTGCATTCGCCCGCGTTTTCGCGGCCGCGGACCTGTATTTCTACGGCTTTCGATACGCCGGCTGAGGCGTCAGGGGCATCGTCCTGACGGCCTCGCCGGCGACCGCCCCGAGACGGGGCGGCGGCTCGCAAAATCCCTTTGCCGTCCATCGAAATCGAAAGCCATTTCCGTGTCCCCTTCCTGCACCAAGACCACTCTCCAGCAAGTCTGGCCCGCCGCAACCGACATCTCGTCCGAGCACATGGCTCTGTCCGCCCTGCGTCATGAGATCGACCAGATCGACGATGACCTGCTGACCCTGTTCGAACGCCGCCTGGCCATCGCCGCGCGCGTGGGCCAGGCCAAAGACGCGCCCGCTGGACCCCACATAAAGCTGCGTCCCGACCGCGAACAGGTCGTCCTGTCGCGCATGCTCGACCGCGCCCAGCCCGACAACCATGAGGCGGTCGAATCTCTGTGGCGGCAGATCGTCGGCTGGGGTCTGGCCCGCCAGGGCCGGATCAAGGTCCAGGTCTGGTCGCCGGTGGAACCGACGCGGGCGTTCGACGGCGCGCGGCTGCGCTTCGGCGCGGCGGCCGAAATGCGCGCCGTCCGCGATCCGCAGGCCGCCTTGGCCTGGGCCGCCGAAGGTCACGGCGTCGCCGTGCTGGCGGTCAACGCCGATAACGCCTGGTGGACGGGTTTGCGCCGCGAATGGTCGATGCTCAGCGTGTTCGACGGTTTCGGCGGCGACACGCCCACCGCGCTGGCCGTCGGCCGGATCGATCCAGCGGCTCTGGCCACCGGCCGGCAGGTCATTGTTGATGCGGGTGGAGACGCCGGGGACGGCGGAGGCATCCGGCGGCGGGGGCTGGCGATCCACCACGGATGGACGCTGTCGATGACCGACACGAAACTGCCGGTGGGCGGCGACGAAGGCTGCGTCGGTGCGATCGGCTGATCGCCGCGGACGTCGGGGTCAGCCCGCCTTGGCGACCCGGATGGCGCGGTCGATGTCGGCGGGCTGGATGCTGGCCATCGCTCGACCGTTGATGAAGAAGGTCGGTGTGCCCTGAAGACCGAGGTTGGCCGCCGACATCTGGATGTCGGCCAGGTGTCGAGCGATCTCTGGGCCGGCCATAGCCGTCCGGGCCGTCGGCAGGGCCACGCCGTTGGCGGCGAGGATGCGGTCGACGGCGGCCTTGGTCAGCGCCGGCTCGGCCATCAGGGCCCGGAACACCGGCAGGTATTTTCCCTGGAGGTGGGCGGCCTGGGCTGCGCGGGCCGCGTAGTGCGAGGTGTCGTCCGTCCCGCGGTCCAGGATCGGCCAGTCCTTGAAGACGAAGCGGACATCGGGGTGGACCTGCATCAAACGCAGAACCTCGGGTGCGGTTGACTTGCAGCCCGGGCAGCGGAAGTCGAAGAACTCGACCACCGTCACCCGCGCGTCCACCGGGCCGAAGGAGGGGTCCCGCGCGTCGATTCTCAGCAGGGAGGGATTCGCCACGATCCGCGCGGTCATTTCCTGCGCATGCACCCGGGCCTGGACGACCTGGCCCTGTTGCACCTTCTGCTCAAGCTTGAGGCTGACCTCCTGCAGGATTTCCGGGTTCTCGAGCAAATAGGAACGGACCCGGCCATCGAAGTCGCGGCCGGTGGCATAGGGGGCGACAGCCAGCACGAGGGCCATGATGGAGACGACCAAGGCTGTCATGCCGAAGCGCGGCCCCGTCAGGAAGCCGCCGCGGAGTGTATCGGGCGTTTCGGTCATGCAGTTTCTCGATGAAGGCTCAGCCGGCGGGAATGACGCCGCCCCGGTCGCGGCGGTTGTTGCGGCGGTCGACGTCGTCGATGTCTTGCTGGGTCGCGCCCGAGGCGAAGACGATGTCCATGGCGCGGGTCCATTCGGCCGTGCCGGGCTCGAGCATATCGCGGGCGCGCAAGGCGAACTGGGTGGCCTGCACCTCGGCGCCGGCCGCGAAATACATTTCGGCCGAGGCCAGACGCGCCTCGCCCTCCTTGCCTTGACTGGCATAGGCTTGGCTCAGCAACCGCCAGCCCATTGTGTTGTCACCTTCCAGCGCCGTGGCCCGCTTCAGCTCGACGATGGCCTGATCCAGCATGGCAGGGTCGTGGGTCTCAATCATGGCGTGGGCCAGGTTGATGCGCAGCAGGGGGGCGTCTGGCCTGAGCTCCACCGAGCGTTGGTGGGCGCCAATGGCCTCAGCGGGCCGCCCCTCTTCGAACAGGATTTGGCCTTTCAGCTCCCAGAAGTATGGGTTTTCAGGCTGTTCGGTCAGAAGGGCGTCAACGGCGGTCAGGGCTTTTTCGGTCTGGCCGTCGCGATACCAGGCGATGGAGCGGGCATAGCGGCCGGGCAGGGAGATGTCGCTTTCGGGATAGTCCCGCAGGGTCTGGTTCGGCGTGTCCATGAAGGCGTGGATTTTGGCCAGGACCAGGGCGTGCTGGGCGACCCGTTCGGGACTGTCTGAATGATCGTAATTGGACTGTTCGGCGACGAAGCGGCGCAGGTTCTCGATGCGGTCCGACGACAGCGGGTGGCTGCGGAAATAGGGGAAGCGGCGGGCGTCGGAGAAGACTTCCTGTGAGCGGAAATTCTCGAAGAAGCTGACCAGGCCGCGGCCGGATTCGCCGGCGTTCTGCAGGGCGCGGGCGCCGGTGTTGTCGGCTTCGCCTTCCTGATGGGTCATGTAACGCAGGGCGCTGAGGGTGCCGAAATACTGGCTGTTGCCCAGCAGCACGGCGCCGGCCTGGGGCGCACCGGCCGCGATGGCCAGGGCGCCGAGGGCCATGGTCATGAGCATGGGCTGCATGCCGGCGCCCTGGGCTCCGTCGCGCAGGGTGTGGCGGTTCTTGATGTGACCCGCCTCGTGCGCCACCACGCCGAGCAGTTCGTTGGCGGTGCGGGTCTTCAGGATCAGGCCGGTATTGAGGCCCAGGATGCGACCGCGCGTGGCGAAGGCGTTCAGGTCGTTGTCGTTGATCAGCAGTATCTCGACCTCGGACGGCTCCAGACCCATGGCGGTGAACACCGGGTCCGACCATTCGTGGATGATGCCCTCGATTTCGGTGTCCCGGATCGCGCTCTGGGCCGAGGCGGGCGAGGCCGCCGCCAGCACAAGGCCCATGGCGACGACGACGCCTGTTGCGCGGAAGGCGGTGCGGGACAACCAGTTCAAGCCGAACTCCTCCTACCCGAAACACCCCCCGGCGCGATCCTCACTATCTAATCACGGCCATTCAGCGGCGCCACCATCCGCGTTTGGGCTTTTCGGGCGGGGCCACGATCTGGTTCGGGTCATCCGCAATCAGGGCGGCGACGTCGATTTCGGGCGGCGGGGCAGGGGTGGCCTCAGCCACGGCGGCGACCTTGGGCTCCGCGAAGGGCTCCGGCGTCGCCTCCGGCTCGGCCGCGGCCTCCGCCGGGGTGACATCCAGGACGGCCGGCTCGGCCGCAGGCTCGCCCTCGTTGGGTTCGACCAGCGAAATGGGGTCCCCGACCGAATCAGCCGTCGCGCTGGCCGAGACCTTGCGGCGCACGCGGCGACGCTTGGGTTCCTCGGTGAGGGCGACCGGGGCGGCGTCAACAGCCTCCTCGATGACCACGGCCATCGGCGTGTCGGGCGAGCCGTCAGGCGGCATGCCTTCGTTGGTGGCGCGGGTCTCGACCTTGACCTCGTGGGTCAGGCCCTGCTCGCTGCCTCGATCCCGGCCACGACCGCGACCCCGACGGCGACGCGAGCGCGGGCCGCGTTCACCGCCGATCTCGCCCTCGGGACGTTCGCCGACGACTTCATCGACGTCCGTCGCCGATGTGGCGGCCATAACTCCGTCCGCAGCCGCCTCGCTCCGTTCCGGATTGATCGGATCGAACCAGACATAGGGATCTTCCAGCGACGGGGTGCGGCCACGGACCCAGTTGAAGCCATCGCGTTCGCCGCCTTCTTCCCGCACCCGGCGACCGCCACGGCGGCCCCGGCGACGGCGACGGCCGCTTTCGCTGTCGTCATCATCCTCGCCGGTGGCGAGTTCAGAGGCGGCAGGAACGGCTTCGTCAGTCGAGGTCTCGGCCGGGTCACGGCGTCCGCCGCGGCGGCGGCGGCCACGGCGTCCGGCGCCTTCGCCCTCGTGGCGTTCGGCCCGCTCGCGCGGCTGGTCGTCATCGGCGTCCTCGCCATCGAGGTCGGAATCTTCGTCACCGGCGACGATTTCTTCGCCGTCCTCATCTTCATCGGCATAGGCGCTGTCGTCGAAATCGTCGTCGAGGTCGATGAAGGCCTCGGGCCGCTCTTCCGGAACGAAGTCCTCATTGGTTTCGGTGCGTTCGACGGCGTGATCGCCCTGGCCGAGGGTGTCGTCGATCAGGATGACGACGTTCAGGCCACGCCGCGCCAGCAAGCCCTGGAGATACTCGCGCTTGTGGTTCAGGATGTAGAGAGCGACTGCGGTGCAGAGGCGCAGGTTCACCGATCCCGCGCCGTTCTTGCCGGCCTCGATGTCGACGGCCCGCAGGGTCATCAGGGCGGCGCTTTCGGCCGAGCGAACGCGTCCGGCGCCCTGGCAGTGCGGGCAGGCCTCGGTGGCGCCCTCGATCACGCCGAGACGGCGGCGCTGCCGGCTGATTTCCATCAGGCCGAAGCCCGAGATACGGCCCATCTGGATGCGGGCGCGGTCCTTGGCCAGGGCGTCCTTGAGCACCTTTTCGACCGACCGGTTGTTCTTCGATTCATCCATGTCGATGAAGTCGATGACGATCAGGCCGGCGAGGTCGCGCAGGCGCAACTGCCGGGCAGCCTCGACGGCGGCTTCGGTGTTGGTCCTGGTCGCGGTGGCTTCGACGTTGCGTTCCTTGGTGGCGCGGCCGGAGTTGACGTCGATGGCGACCAGCGCCTCGGTCTGGTTGATGACCAGATAGCCGCCCGAGGGCAGAGGCACGACCGGCTGGTGGATCTGGGTCAGCATCTCCTCGATGCCGTTGGTCGCGAACAGCGGCCGGGCGCCCTGGTACAGATGCACCTTCTTCGATTGCGAGGGCATCAGCACGCGCATGAAGTCGCGCGCCTCCTTGAAGCCCTCGACGCCCTCGACCTGGATGCCGTCGAAATCCTTGTCGAACATGTCGCGCACGGCGCGGCGGACGAGGTTTTCTTCCTCATAGATGACCGATGGCGCGTTCGATTTCAGCGTCGTTTCGCGGATCGTTTCCCACAGGCGCAGCAGATATTCGTAGTCGCGCTTGATCTCGGCCTTGGTGCGTTTGGCGCCGGCGGTGCGGATGATCAGCCCCATGCCCTGAGGCACGTGCAGGGCGGCCGCGGCGGCCTTCAGGCGCTTGCGGTCGGTGGCCTGGGTGATCTTGCGCGAGATGCCGCCGCCCTTGCCGGTGTTGGGCATCAGGACGCAGTAGCGGCCGGCCAGCGACAGCCAGGTGGTCAGGGCCGCGCCCTTGCCGCCGCGCTCGTCCTTGACGACCTGGACCAGCATGACCTGACGCCGCTTGATGACGTCCTGGATCTTGTAGCGGCGCATCAGGCGGCGCTTGAGCCGCTCTTCCTCGGCCATGCCGCCTTCGGATTCGTCGTCGTTTTCGCGGGCGTGTTCGTCGTGATCGTCGTCGTCCGAATGGGCTTCGGCCATGATGGCTTCACGGTCGGCGACAGGGATCTGGTAATAGTCCGGGTGGATTTCGCTGAAGGCGAGGAAGCCGTGGCGGTTGCCGCCGTATTCCACGAACGCAGCCTGCAGGCTGGGTTCTACGCGAACGACCTTGGCGAGATAGATGTTGCCGCGAAGCTGGCGCTTCGCGCGGGATTCAAAGTCGAATTCCTCGACCTGACGGCCCTCGACGATGGCGACCCGAGTCTCCTCGGGATGCGCGGCGTCGATCAACATGGTCTTTGACATGGAAAGTCTCTCTCTGGCGCGCTCGGCCATCCCCGCGAAGGGGGCAGGCGGCTCGCCGAATGGGATTGGGGGCGGACGCAGGCGCCATCCCGTCGCCGCGGCGAATGCCGTGGGCGAGGTCGGTCAGATCAGACCGGAAGGGAGCGCAGGCGATAAGGCCCATGGGGTTCAGTATGGTCCTGGGCCCGGACGCGCTGTCTAAGGCGTCCCGAACCCGGTCGTCGAACAGGCGGGTTGAAACCCGGCCGGCTCTCGGATCAGTGAAAGTCATGCCGCGAAGAGGGCGCGCCCAAGCCTGACGGATCAGGGGACGCGATCGGTCGCGAGCCCTGCAAGCATAGGCATGCCAATCGTGAATTAAAAGCCGCGTGCGCTTTAACCGGTTGGCGAGGACGTTGCGGCATGATGGGCCCAACCAAGAAGGTGGGTCTCCGTCAAAATGAACGGACTGTCGCGTATCAACCTGACGCAGTGGCGCGTTCGCGAATGGGCGATGACGGCGATGGCCTTCATCGTGATTTGCGTCGTCCTGCTCACGGCCGGGCGGGGACTGGCGTCCGGGGCCATGGGCGAGGTGCTGCGTGTCCGGTTCGGCG
The DNA here is from genome assembly GCF_030682035.1 of Brevundimonas sp. Taxonomy (GTDB): domain Bacteria; phylum Pseudomonadota; class Alphaproteobacteria; order Caulobacterales; family Caulobacteraceae; genus Brevundimonas. Next base: position 135,248 of record NZ_JAUXQZ010000037.1, read on the forward strand.
GCGACGCCCAGCATACGCGCGTCGTGCTCGATCTGGACCGGACCTCGCGCGGACAGGTGATCCAGGCCGGCGACGACGGACGGGTGGTGGTGTCGCTGGCGGGTGTTTCCCCGGCCAATCGCGGCCTGAACGGGGCGGGCACGGGTCTGGTGCGCGGCTGGCGCGTCACCGGTGCGGGCCCCGCCTCGCGGGTCGAGCTGGACCTGGCGACCAGCGCCGAGATCGAGCGCCGCTTCCTGCTGCCGCCCGGCGACGGCATCGCCCATTTCCGTTATGTGATCGACCTGAAGGCCACCGGCCGCGCCCCGACGGCGCGCCCGGCCCGCACCCCGCCGGTTGCGTCCCGCAGCGCCGAACGGCCGACCGAACGACCCCTGATTTTCATCGACGCCGGCCACGGCGGCCGCGACCCGGGCGCCCACGGAACCGAATCCCGCGAGAGCGCCGTCACCCTCGCCGCCGCCCTCGACCTGAAGCGCGAGCTTGAGCGCACCGGCCGCTACCGTGTCCGGCTGACCCGCGAAAGCGACGCCTATGTCGCCCTGTACCGCCGCGTGGCCATCGCCCGGCAGGCCGAGGCCGACCTGTTCATCAGCCTGCATGCCGACGCCGGCGCCGATCCGGCCACGCGCGGCGCATCCGTCTACACCCTGTCCGAACAGGGCGCGGGCCGTGCCGTGCGCGAGTTCACCCGCGGCGAAAACTGGCACCGCAGCCTGAACCTGCCGGGCCGCGATCCGTCGGTGGACCGCATCCTGCTGGACATGACCCAGCGCGCTACCCAGAACCGCTCGGCCCAGCTGGCCCGCACCCTGCTGGGCGAGCTGGAGGGCGCCGACCATCCGATGCTGCGCCGCAGCCACCGCGACGCCGGCCTGGCCGTGCTGCTGGCGCCCGACGTGCCCGCCGTCCTGCTGGAGATGGGCTTCATCACCAATCCCGAGGACGAGCGGATGCTGAACGACAACCGCGCCCGCCGCCGCCTGATGCGCGCCGTGGCCGACGGCATCGACCGCTATTTCCGTGAACCGGCGGGCGGGCTGCAGATGGCCTCGGCCGGAGGGGCGTCGGGCCAGCCCTGAGGCCGGGCGGAAACGGCCTCGCGCCGGGTGCGCGAGGAGTGAAAAGACACGAAAAAATGCGCGGGCGTTTCGGCGTCGCCCGGACGCCGTCGGCGGACGGTGGAGCGGCCGGACCTGGAGCGGCGTCGGCGGCGGATTCAGACTGTCAAAGACCGGCCCCGTGGGACTTCCGCCATAGAGCACACGCCGACGTCAGATTCGGTCGCAGGCCCATGAGACGCGCCCGAAAGGGTTCGGGAGCAGGGGCGAAAGGGGCGGATTCAGGGTCAGGAGGGGCGAGATTATACGGGGCGGGAAGACACTGTTTTGGGTCGTGGGGAGAACCCCCGGCGCCTTGAATGAGACGGCGACAGGCCGTGCGCTCGCAGAGCCGCCGATCGGCCGGCCGAGACGCGTGGTGACGCTCGCGGAGGCGGGCGGGAGCCTGCTTTGAGGGAGGAAAGGGGTGTCTGTCCTGCCTCGTGTGTCCCCACTGCGCGCGACGCCCGCTCCAGTTCATTGCTTCGCATGTTCTCGTTAAGCGGTATTCAGGCGGCATGAACCTTTCCAAGTCTGAGTTTGCGCGCGGCTGGCTTGAACAGTTCACGGACTTAGAGCGCCCGGTAGCTGCCCAGCTTGCAGACTCAGTGATGTTGGTCAGTCAGGATGCGCTCTTTCGCGGACTGCGCACCTTGCTCGATGAGGTCGTGTCCGGCCGCCAGGAGGCTGATCAGGATCGCCCGATTGCCCTCTTTGCAGAACGGGCCGTTGAAACGCGCAATCATGAGGATCCAGCGTACGGCTTCGTTGAGCAGCAAGTTCTGCCCTTCTATCCCGGAGCCGACCACGGTCGCGCCACTGGCGATGGCGTGCCGCCCATCGATGTCGATCCCAAGAACCCGGAAGTCGGCAGCGAAGGTGCCATAGCCAACTTCATCACCAGCTACGAGCGTCTGAATCGCGGCCGCGTGCTCAATCACCCCGGTCCCGACAAGCTGCGGTCGAAACGCGTGAGCCATATCGTGGTTGTCACCGACTTCATCGGGTCAGGTAAACGTGTTTGGGAAATGATCGAGGCGTTCTGGCGCGTAGCCACAGTGCGCAGTTGGCACTCTTACGGTCGTGTCCAGTTTGCCGTTGTTGCCTACTCCGGAACGGAGGATGGCTTTCGGCACGTTCGCTCGCACAAGTCGAAACCGGATGTTCGCTTGATCAAGGCTTGTCCAACGATCACCACGTCTTTTACCGGCTCCGACCGCCGGGCCACAGAGGCGCTGTGCAGGGCCTACCCCGCCGGGCATCACAATCCATTCGGTTACGGTTACGCCGGTGCACTCATCGCTTTTTCACACGGGATGCCGAACAACGCACCGCCGATTCTGCACAGCCGGACCAAAGGGTGGACGCCGCTGTTCATCCACCGCAGCGCCTTGGCCGCCGATCAACATTTCCCCGCGGCCAATGTGGATCAACTCGCCGCGCAGGCACGCGAGGTCCTGCAAATCCGAGTGGCAGAACGATTTCTGGCGGACGCTGCCAATCGACGCTGGGTTGAGACGATGCTTGTGCTGACGGCGCTTCGGGATGGAGCGAGGACGACTGCGAATGTGTCGGCGCGAACCCGCCTACCCATGAATGATGTCGGACAAATCCTAGTTTTCACGGAGATCGCTCATTGGACAAATACGCGCAACGCACTGACAGTGCTTGGGAGACGTGAACTGAGACGCCTCCAGTTGCGGCGCGCTCGTGTCGTGGTCCTTCCCACGCCCGAGCAGCCCTACTACTATCCAACCCAGTTGAGGGTTCGGTGAGGGGATCTAGAAATGCGCCGCGCAAGCGGCGACTGGTTCCTTGGGGACCTGGGGCTCGGGATTTCCCGCGTCCGCCAATCGGAGCAGGACCTTCGCGCTGCGCGAGACAGCAACTCGCGACTGGCGGGGTCTTGGACGAGACTTGCTGTCCCACCCACCCGGGTGGGTCGAAGTAGATGCCCACGCCGAACTCTCAACGATATGCGTCCGCCGGCCGTCGCCAAGGTATCGACCAAACGATCCTTGACCATGCTTTGACGGCTTTCGGGCGCATACGGGCGACCGACCCGCGCATCACGCCGGTCCTCACGCTCCGACACTTCTCAGTGCTGACTGGGCTCCCCTATCTCTTCCTGCGCCGCACGATCGCTCGGCGCTCGGGTACCGGCTATCGGTTCGTCTATCTGAAGAAGCGCATTCCGGGTCGATCCTCGATGCGGATGATCTCAATTCCGCCGGAAAGCCTAGCGCTCGCGCAGCGCTGGCTAGTCGATAATGTGCTCCGCTATACTCAGGTGCACACTGCAAGTTTCGCCTTTCATCCAGAGTCTTCGCCAGTGCAAGCCGCCGAGCAGCATCCAAATACGAAATGGCTATTGAAGGTCGATATCGAGGATTTTTTCCATTCGGTAAGCGAGGGCACCGTGTCCGCGATTTTCGCCCGGCTCGGATTTCAGAAGCTGTTGGCGTTCGAATTCGGCAGGCTTTGCACAATTGCTGTGGATCGCGGGCCGAGCAGGAACCCTAAACCACGCACCGAGCCTATAGCCCTCTACGCGAGCGACTACGAAGGCTTCCTGCCGCAGGGCGCACCGACGAGCCCGATGCTTGCCAACCTCGCCATGATGCGGACCGATACGTCACTGGCGCAATGTGCCAAGAGGCACGGATTTCGGTACTCCCGATACGCGGACGATCTCGCCTTTTCATCTGATGCAGAGCGATCAATCGCCCAAATGCGCAATCTAAAAGTCGAGGTCTGCCGTTTGCTCAATCAAGCCGGTTTCACACCGAATCTACGCAAGACTGTTATCCGCGGTCCAGGGACCCGCCGGATCGTGTTGGGAATGCTAGTTGACGGGCCATCGCCCCGCCTCTCGCGAGAGTACAAGGACAATATTCGGCTTCACCTCCACTATCTGACAGACCCCGCTTTCGGCCCGGCAAAACATGCGCTCGCTCGAAAGACGGCCGTCTCCAGTCTCTACCATCATGTTCGTGGGCTGATCGGGTGGGCGAAACAAGTCGAACCGGACTATGGGCACCTCGCGCTCGAGGAGTTCAAGGCAGTTGATTGGCCGCTCGTTCAGCCTCGACAGATCGAGGAGGCTTGGGACGAGTGAACGGATGTTACCGAAGAGCCTGACATATGCCCGGCGGCTCGGTTGGCGGATTGCCGCAGAGAGGACTCTCTGGAATTTCGCTTTCCAGTCAGATCCCTCAAAGGGGCACCGGACGTAGCGTCGCTCGCACCCCCCCCCGCCAAACCCCCTATCTCCGCCCCATGCGCCTGCGTGTCGTCGATCTTGAAACCTCCGGCGGGGACCGATCTGCCGAGATCCTCGAGGTCGGGATCGTCGATGTCCTGCCCGACGGCGCGGGCGGCTGGACCGCGGCGCCGCCGGTGACGAAGCTGTTCCGGCCGCGGGGGGAGATCTCGTTTCACGCCATGGCGGTGCATCATCTGACGCCGGAGCATTTCTGCGACGACGATCCGCATTGCCACGAATACCGGCTGCGCGAGATGTTCCTGCCGACGCCGGCCGACGTGATGGTGGCGCATTCGGCGCGGTTCGAGCGGGGGTTTATCGCCGATACGGCGCATGGCGGCCTGCCGTGGATCTGCACCGTGCGGTCGGCCAAGACCGTCTGGCCGGAGGCGCCGGGGCATTCCAACCAGGTGCTGCGGTACTGGCGGGGGCTGCGGCTGGACCCGGCGCTGGCCGATCCGGCACACCGGGCGGGGCCGGACGCCTGGGTGACGGCGCATCTGCTGATCGACATGCTGAAGGTCGCCACGGTCGAGCAGATGCTGGCCTGGACGAATGAAAAGCGGCGGCTGGACCGGATTCCGTTCGGCAAGCATCGCGGGCGGCCGTGGGCCGAGCCGCCTGACGACTATCTGCGCTGGATGGCCGGCCAGGGAGGATCCGGGCAGGGGGATATGGACGCCGATGTCGTGGCCGCCGCGCGACAGGAGCTGGACCGTCGCGCAGGCGGCGTCATCGGGGCTCTGGCGGTCGGTCCCGACGCGGGCTAAACCGGACGCTCGGGCCCGTCCTTCGGAGTATCAGGTTGAAGATTGCCGAACGCTGGTTCGTGATGGCGGGCGTGGCCCTGCTGGGCGGGATCGCCCTGGCCGGGCTGGTCGTGGCCGTCTATGCGGCCTGGCTGTTCCATGACCTGCCCGACGCGTCCGAGCTGGCCGACTACCGGCCGGCCACGGCGACCCGGGTATACGCCGGCGACGGGACGCTGATCGGCGAATTCTCGGACGAGCGACGCATCTATGTGCCGTATGAGCAGATCCCGCTGCCGGTGATCCAGGCCTTTCTGGCGGCCGAGGATCGCAATTTCTTCCACCACGGCGGCATCGATGTGGGCGGTCTGGGCCGGGCCATGTTCAAGAACATCTTCAACGCCGCCACCGGGCGACGGCTGGAGGGCGGCTCGACCATCACCCAGCAGGTGGCCAAGAACGTCCTGCTGAACAATGAGAGCAGCATCAACCGCAAGGTCAAGGAAGCCATCCTGGCCAACCGGCTGGAAGCGACCCTGACCAAACAGCAGATCATGGAGCTGTATCTCAACGAGATATTCCTCGGCTATCGCTCCTATGGCGTGGCCGCAGCGGCCTACAACTATTTCGGCAAGTCGCTGAGCCAGCTGACGCCGGACGAGGCGGCTTTTCTGGCGGCCCTGCCCAAGGGGCCGAACAACTATCACCCCAAACGTCACCCTCAGGCCGCCCTCGGTCGCCGCAACTGGGTGCTGGGAGAGATGAACCAGAACGGCTTCATCAATGACGCGCAGCTGGCCACGGCGCTGGCCCGGCCGCTGTCCGCCCAGGATGCGCCGCGCCGGGCCCAGTACGCCGACGCCGACTTCTTCGTCGAGGAGGCGCGTCGTCAGGCCATCGCCCGCTTCGGCCAGGAAGAGGTCAACCGCGGCGGCTACTATATGCGCACGACGCTGGACCCGACGCTGCAGTCGGCGGCGCGCGACGCCCTGATGCGCGGGCTTGAGAACTATGACCGCCGGCATGGCTGGCGCGGGCCGTGGGGCACGACCGATTTCGCCGAGGGCTGGCGCGAGACCGCCGTGCGGGGCCAACGCCCGCCCGAGCGCCGGGCCTGGGAGGCCGCGGCCGTCGAATCCGTCGCCGGCAACAACGTCCGCATCCGCACCGCCCGCGACGACCGCTCGGGCTCGCTGATCGCCGAGGACGCAGCCTGGGCCAACGCCAACCGCCAGCTGCGGCGCGGCGACCTGATCTTCGTCGAGGCGCGGAGCGGGCAGTACGCCCTGAAACAGGTGCCCAACGTCAACGGCGCGCTGGTGGCGATCGAGCCCCAGTCGGGCCGGGTGCTGGCTATGGTCGGCGGCTATTCCTATGCCCTGTCCAGCTTCAACCGGGCGACCCAGGCGAACCGGCAGCCGGGCTCGGCCTTCAAGCCCTTCGTCTACGCCACGGCGCTGGAGGGCGACTATACCCCCACCTCGATCGTGCTGGACGCGCCGATCAGTTTCGCCGGCGGCCCCAACGGCACGCGCTGGAGCCCCGAGAACTACAGCCGCGAATACTATGGGCCGCAGAGCCTGCGGCGCGGGCTGGAGCTATCGCGCAACGTCATGACCGTGCGGCTGGCCCAGGACGTGGGCATGACCAATGTCGTCAGCCTGGCCCGGCGGATGGGCGTGGCTGACAATCTGCAGCCGAACCTGTCGGTGTCGCTGGGGGCCGGGGAGACCACGCCCTATCGCCTGACGGCCGCCTACGCCGCCTTCATCAACGGCGGGCGGCGGGTCGATCCCTATCTGATCGAACTGGTCCAAAACCGCGACGGCGAGACCATCTTCCGGGCCGACCGGCGCCGCTGCCGCGACTGCGGCCGGGCCTTCAGCGGCCAGGAGTCGCCCCGGCTCGAGGGCCGCGGGACGCAGGTGATCGATCCGATCACCGCCTATCAGATGAGTTCGATGCTGGAAGGCGTGGTCCAGCGCGGCACCGGCGCCAGCGCCCGCGGTCTGGGCCGCTGGGTCGGCGGCAAGACCGGCACAACCAATGAATACCGCTCGGCCTGGTTCGTCGGCTTTTCGTCCGACATCGTGGTCGGGGTCTTCATCGGCTTTGACGACAACCGACCCCTGGGGTCGGGCGAGACAGGCGCCACCGGGCCGGTGCCGGTGTTCACGGAGTTCATGCAGGTCGCCCTGCGCGAACGCCCGGCCCGGCCGTTCGTGCGGCCCCGGAACGCGATCTTCCGCACCGTCAACGGCATCGAGGAGGCCTTCCGCCCCGGCACCGAACGGCGTCGCGAGGAGGAGCGCCCGGCGCGGGAGGTCCCCACCGGCCCGCAGAACTACAATGAGGTGGTCCGCCGCGAAGAGGAGGAGGCGACCGGCCAGCCGCCGTCCACCGCCCCCGCTCCGCCAGCGACCCCGCCGCCGCCCAAGAAGGAGCCGGCGGAGGATTTGAGCGGGCTGTACTGAGTGGCTGGTGGCGAGTGGCTAGTGGCGAGTGATTGGGGCGGAGCTATCGCCGGTGCGAGCCGGTCCCCGGTGCACTCGCCACTAGCCACTCGCCACTAACCACTCTATGTCCGCGCCTCACTTTGGTATCGCCGGAGAATGCGATGAGACCGGATGTCGAGGCCATGAAGGCCGACATCGAGCAGAGCATCGCTCTGCTCAGGAGGCGTCTTTGACTGGGATGTCGCGCTTCGAAAACTCGATGAGCTGAACGCCCGGGTCGAGGACCCGACGCTGTGGAACGACCCCGAAGCGGCCCAGGCCGTCTCGCGCGACCGTTCGCGGCTGGCCGCCCAGATCGACACCGTCCGCGAGATGGAGACGGGTCTGGAAGAGGGCGTCATGCTCGCCGACATGGCCGATGAGGAAGGCGACGAGGCCACGCTGGAGGAGGCGCGCGCCTCCCTGAAGGCGATCAAGGACCGCGCCGGTCGCGCCGAGCTGGAGGCCCTGCTGTCCGGCGAGGCCGACGGCAATGACGCCTATCTGGAAGTGAACTCCGGCGCCGGCGGCACGGAGTCCTGCGACTGGGCCGGGATGCTGTTGCGGATGTATTCCCGCTGGGCCCGGGCTCACGGCTATGAGGTCGAACTCGAGGCCGAGGAATCGGGCGAACAGGCGGGTATCAAGTCAGCCACCATCCTGATCACCGGGCCGAACGCCTATGGCTGGCTGAAGTCGGAATCGGGCGTGCACCGGCTGGTGCGGATCAGCCCGTATGACGCGGCGGCCAAGCGGCACACCTCCTTCGCCTCGATCGGGGTCTCTCCGGTGGTGGACGACGCCATCGAGATCGACATCAATCCGTCCGACGTCCGCACCGACACCTACCGCGCCTCGGGCTCGGGCGGGCAGCACATCAACAAGACCGACTCGGCGGTGCGGCTGACGCACATTCCGACCAATACGGTGGTGGCCTGTCAGGCCGGCCGGTCACAGCACCAGAACCGCGAACAGGCGTGGAAGATGCTGCGCGCCCGTCTGTATGAGCTGGAGCTGCAACGGCGCGAGGCGGCGGCCCAGGCCGTGGCCGACGCCAAGACCGACATCGGCTGGGGCCACCAGATCCGATCCTACGTCCTGCAGCCGTATCAGATGGTCAAGGACCTGCGGACCAACGTCGAGACGTCGGACACGCAAGGGGTGCTGGACGGCGATCTGGACATGTTCATGGGCGCGGCGCTGGCGGCGCGGGTCGGTGAGACGCGCGGATCGACGGTCGAGTAGAAAAACGTCTCCTCCCCGTTCGCTCTTGCGAATGGGGAGGGGGACCGCGAAGCGGTGGAGGGGTTTGTCCGAGCGTGCCGCCGGCAGCCCCTCCGTCTCGTCGGCTGCGCCGCCGATCCACCTCCCCATCGCTGCGCGACAGGGAGGATACTGCCCTCAGGCCGACGGGCCCTTCATGTCGATGATCTGCGGCGCGGGCTCGAGCGCCGGCGCGGCGGGGCGGGGTGCGGGGGCCGGCGTCGGAGCCGGCGCCTCGCGGCGGCCTTGCAGGACGCGGCCCTGGAAATAGGCGCCGATGTCGATCGACATCTGTTCGGCGGTGATGTCGCCGTCGACATAGGCCGTGGCGATCAGCTTGACCTGCTTGCCCGAGATGCCGCCGACGATGCGGCCGCGAACCTCGACATAGTCGGCCGAGACATTGCCCTCGACCGCGCCGGTCTCGCCCACGATCAGGCGGCCGACGCGGACGTCGCCCTTGATCGCGCCGTCGATCTGGAGATCGCCGCTGCCGGTGATGCCGCCCTCGAACTGGAGGTCGGCCGACAGGGTCGACAGGCCGCGCGCACTGGGCGCGGCCGGAGACGGGGCGCGGGCCGGCGCAGCCGGCGAACCGCCCGGCATGGGCAGGTCAGGCAGCGGCGGGATCGCTGAACCGTTGTCAGCGCGAGGCTGGGGCGACGGGGCGGGGGATTTGGTCTTGTTGAACAAGTTGGTCTCCGGCTCTCATGAAGCGGGCGGGGTTTTGCGGGCGGCCGTCCATCCACACTTCGTAATGCAGATGCACGCCGGTAGAGCGTCCTGTGGTTCCCATGGCGCCGACACGCTGACCGAGGTGGATCCGCTGGCCGGGAAGGACCGCCGTGGCGTTCAGGTGGGCGTAGCGCGTCTTGAAACCGCGTCCATGATCTATCTCAACGGTGTTGCCATACCCTGAACGTACGCCGACGAAAGACACGATTCCGGGAGCGGGGGCGTAGATGGGCGTGTTGAGCGGAGCGGCGAAATCCTGACCCTGATGCAGGGCCGGGCGACCATTGAACGGGTCGAAACGGACGCCGAAGCCCGAGGTGGTGCGGGCCTGGGTCGGACGGCGGAAGGGCATGCCTTCGGCGGCGTTGGCCAGCGAGCGCATGTCGGACAGGTTGTCGGCGGCGTGGCGGATGCGCACGGCGAAGGCCTCATCGACGTCCAGCACGGCGGCGAGGGCCCGAGGATCGCGCGCCTCTACCAGCGGACCGCCGAGGGCGGCGTCGTGCGGCGCATAGGCGGCCGGGTTCAGGCCGGCGAGGCGGAAGGCCAGCCGCAACCGCTCGGCGCGGGTCTGGGCCTCGGTCTCGGCGCGGGCGATCAGCCGTTCCTGATCCATGCGCACGGCGATCATGCGCTGGACGGGGGAGGAACGATCAGGATTGAGGGCGGGGGCGGGCCGCAGCGCCTGTTCGGCGCCGTCGACGCCGCGGAACATGCCCATGACCTGGGTCAGGGCCGCGTGGCGGCGCTCGACCATCTGGGCCATTTCGTCGAGCGAACCGGTCGTGGCGGTCATACGCACCACGGCGCTGTCCAGCCGCGCCTGCAGGTCGGCGTTCATGCGTTCCGAGGCGGCGCGGGCGCGGGCCACGGTGCGGTCGGCCTGGCTCTGGGCCACCATGTCGTAGACGAAGCTGCCGGAGGCCATGACGGTCCAGCCGCCCAGCAGGACCGCGGCCACGGCGCCCAGCGCCTGCTTTCCGGGCGTCAGGGCCCAGGCGCGGACGGCATCGCCGTCACGCAGATACAGATATCGGGTCGGAAACCATTTTCCGATCAGAGACCGCCTGACGGTCGGCTCTTGTTCGGTCATCACGCAACGCCCCCACAACGTTCGACGAGGGGTTATGCGCCAAGGTATAGCTTGGGGACAAGTCTGTTCACGACTTGTTAACCATCCTGGGCGGTCTTCACGCGAAGAACGCCGGTATTGGGCGCCATTATTCGCTTGGCAGGCGAGTCCGCGAATCTATGTAACGCCTGTTACATCTCCAGCGGGGTCTGGATCGTTCCGTGATCAGAGCGATTGTACGGTCGCCAACACTTCGGCCGCATGTCCCTTGACTGACACCTTGCGCCAGACACGGCGGACGACGCCGCCGCCGTCGATCAGGAAGGTGGCGCGCTCGATGCCCATATATTCGCGGCCGTAAAGCTTTTTCTGAACCCAGACGCCGAAGGCTTGGGTCACGTGCTCCGACTCGTCTGAGGCGAGGATGATTTTGAGATCGTATTTGGCCTTGAAGCGGTCGAGCTTCTTCACCGGATCGCGGGAGACCCCGATGACGGTCGCGCCGGCGGTTTCGAAGTCGGCGATCAGGGCAGAGAAGTCCTGACCCTCGGTGGTGCAGCCGGGGGTGTCGGCCTTGGGATAGAAATACAGAACGACCGTCCGGCCCTTCAGCCCGTCCAGCGAAACGCGACCGCCGTCGGCGGTGGCCATGTCGAACGCGGGGGCCTTCGAGCCTTCGGTGATCTCGGTCATGGCGGCCTTCAGACGGGACGGACGAGAACGATCTTCTTCTTGCCGGCGGCCAGTTTCAGCACGCCGTCGGCATTGACGTCCGACGCCTCGATCAGTCGCGCGCCGTCGGCGATGGCCTCGTCGTTCAGACGCAGGCCGCCGCCCTGGGCGAGGCGGCGGGCCTCGCCGTTGGAGGCTGTCAGCCCGACCTTGGTCGTGACGGCGGCGATCATGGCGCCGATCACCTCGGCGGAGGGCAGTTCGACAGTGGGCAGGTCGGCCGACAACGTGCCCCGCTCGAAGGCGCCCTCGGCGGCGGCGCGGGCCGTCGCGGCGGCGTCGGCCCCGTGCAGCATGGCGGTGGCGGCGTCGGCCAGCGTCTTCTTTGCGTCGTTGATGCCGGCGCCTTCCAGCGCTTCAAGCCGGGCGATCTCGTCCAGCGGCAGGTCGGTGAACAGGCGCAGAAATTTGCCCACGTCGGCGTCATCGACGTTGCGCCAGAACTGCCAGTAGTCGTACGGGCTCAGCTGTTCGGCGTTCAGCCACACCGCGCCCTGGGCCGTCTTGCCCATCTTGCCGCCCGAGGCAGTGGTCAGCAGCGGCGTGGTCAGGCCGAAGGCGGCCTTCTGGTCCACGCGGCGGACCAGATCGACGCCCGAGACGATATTGCCCCACTGGTCCGAGCCGCCCATCTGCAGGGTGCAGTCGCGGGCGCGGTTCAGCTCCAGAAAGTCCACCGACTGCATCAGCATGTAGTTGAACTCGATGAAGGTCATCGGCTGCTCGCGCTCAAGCCGCAGCTTGACCGAGTCGAAGGCCAGCATCCGGTTGACGGTGAAATGCGTGCCGTAGTCGCGCAGGAACTGGATGTAGCCGTAGCCCGACAGCCACTGGTCGTTGTCCAGCATGATCGCGTCGGTGGGGCCGTCGCCGAAGGTGAGGAATTTCTCGAACACGGTGCGGATCGAGGCGATGTTCGACTGGATGGTCTCGTCGGTCAGCTGGGGCCGCGAGGCGTCCTTGCCGGTAGGGTCGCCGACCTTGGTGGTGCCGCCGCCCATCAGGACGATGGGCTTGCCGCCGGCCTGCTGGAGCCGGCGCAGCATCATGATCTGGATCAGGCTGCCGACATGCAGGGACGGCGCCGTGGCGTCGAAGCCGATGTAGCCGGTGACCACGCCGGCGGCGGAGGCGGCGTCGAGCTCGGCCGGGTGGGTGATCTGATGGATGTAGCCGCGCGCCTGAAGCGTTTGCAGGAAGTCGGACTGGAAGGCGGGCTCGGTCATCGCATCAGGCTTGGCTTGGGAGGGAAGGGGCGTGTAGCACGAGGGCATGGAAGCGCGAACAGCCCCGGCTCCGACGGTGAATTTGCAGCCGCATCCCGACGCGATCGACACGCCGGCGACCGGCATCGAGGTTCACGTCGAGCGCGACGGCCTGCTGCTCTGGTTGCGCTTCGTGGTCGAGGGCGATGTCGACAGGATCGTCTGGCCCGCCCCGGCGGAACAGGGGCGGGCAGACGACCTGTGGCGGCACACCTGTTTCGAGGCCTTCGTGGCCACGGACGACGGCTATGTCGAATACAACCTTTCGCCGTCCAGCCAGTGGGCTTCTTATCGCTTTGATGGGCCCCGCGCCGGGATGCGGAGGGCGAATGAGGTGGCGACGGTGGAGGGACTGGATGGGGCCTCCGGCCTGGTTGCCCTGGAAGCGCGAATCGAGCTGCCGAATGGCGCGCGGCGTCTGGGCTTGTCAGCCGTGATCGAGACCTCCGACGGCGATATTAGCTATTGGGCGCTGGCCCATCCGTCCGCTCGCCCGGACTTCCACCATCCCGACTCATTCATTCTGGACCTGCCATGAAATTCGGCATCGACCGCCTGATCTCCGAGCCCGAACTCCGGGCGGCGCTGAAGGGGCGCAGGGTCGCCCTGCTGGGGCATCCGGCGTCGGTGACGGACGACCTGACGCATTCGCTGGATGCCCTGATGGCCTGTCCCGACCTGAACGTCACAGCGGCCTTCGGGCCGCAGCACGGGATGCGGGGCGACCTGCAGGACAATATGATGGAGAGCCCGGACTTCACCGACCCGCAGCATGGCATTCCGGTGTTCAGCCTGTACGGTGAGGTGCGCCGGCCTGGCGGTCAGGCGATGGGGACGTTCGACGTTCTGCTGATCGACATGCAGGACCTGGGTTGCCGCATCTACACCTTCGTGACGACGCTGCTCTATGTTCTGGAAGAGTCGGCGAAGCACGGCAAGGCGGTCTGGGTGCTGGACCGCCCCAACCCCGCCGGCCGACCTGTCGAGGGCACGACCTTGCTGCCGGGCTGGGAGAGTTTCGTCGGCGCCGGGCCGATGCCGATGCGGCACGGCATGACCCTGGGCGAGATGGGCCACTGGTTCATCGACCACTTCAAGCTGGATGTGGAATACCGCGTCATCGCGATGGAGGGCTGGGACCCGGATCGGGCGCCGGGCTACGGCTGGCCGATCGGCGAGCGCAGCTGGATCAACCCCAGCCCCAACGCCGCCAATCTGTCGATGGCGCGGGCCTATGCCGGTACAGTGATGCTGGAGGGCACGACGCTGTCGGAGGGGCGGGGCACGACGCGGCCGCTGGAGCTGTTCGGGGCGCCGGACATCGACGCCCGGGCGGTGATCTCGGAAATGCGGGCGCTGGCGCCGGAATGGCTGGCGGGATGCCGGCTGCGCGACTGCTGGTTCGAGCCGACCTTCCACAAGCACGTGGGCCTGCTGTGCAACGGGGTGCAGATCCATGTCGACGACCCGGCATACGACCATGCGGCGTTCAGGCCGTGGCGGGTGCAGGCGCTGGGGTTCAAGGCGATCCGGCGGCTGTATCCGGACTACGCCCTGTGGCGGGATTTTCCGTACGAGTATGTCTTAGACAGGCTGGCCATCGATGTGATCAACGGCGGGCCGGGGTTGCGGGAGTGGGTCGATGATCCGACGGCGACGCCGGCCGACCTGGATGCGCTGACTCTGACGGACGAGGCGGCGTGGGTGGAAGCGCGGCGACGGTTTTTGCTCTATTAAACCGACGGGTTCAGGTTCAGAAAGAGGGTGCGCACTCCAACTATGTCCCCGGCTTCCGCAAACGTTCGATCCAGCGTGCAAACTCGAGCATTGAGGGATTGCGCGACCGCCATATGCAAGGCATCGCCGGCTCTCAGCTTGGTTTCGATGCGATCGGCAATTCTGGCCGCCATGTCGAAATGATGCTCCTGCACTGAATGCATGACCAGGATTTCGTCGATGAGCTTGTCGATTGTCTCTAGGGATATCTGGCGCTCATCCTCGTTAATCCTGCCCGCGCGACGTTTCATCGCCAATGCCGACGAGACTTCGGTGATCGCCCAAGTGCTGGTGCACAATCGTCCGGCCGGTTGAGTGGCGAACCAAAGCTGGACGTCCGGTGACGCAATCTCCTTGCTTACGGCGGCGACAAGCAAAGACGAGTCGAGATAGTCCATCAGTAGCGATCAGTATCGCGCATGGCGCGGACGAAGTCTCCGGCGCTTACGTCCTGGTAGGTCATTCCGTCGGTCGCTGCGCGGAGCTCTTCCACGGTGATGGTCCGACGCGGCTTTTTCTCGAAGGGTGGCACGATCCGAGCTACGGGCTTGCCCCGTTTCAGAATAGTGATGTCTTCGCCGGCACTCGCCCGGTCCACGAGCGCACTCAGATGAGCCTTGGCGTCAGCGAGATTGATCCGTTCCACAATGCGCTCCTGACCAGTTAGTTGGTCAGTTGTAGCACGGGCGCGAAGGGGCCGCTACGCTGGTTTCTCAGCCAGCCGCTTGTCCAGATACGCCCCGACGCGGCTCTCGACCGCGCCGATGTGGTCCTGCCAGAAATGGGTCGCGCCCTCTTCCAGCTCATAGTCGATGACAATCCCTTTTTGGGTGCGCAGCTTGTTGACCACGCGCTCGACCTCGACCGGCGGCACGACGGTGTCATTGGTGCCGTGCAGGAACAGGCCCGAGGCCGGGCAGGGAGCCAGGAAGCTGAAGTCGTACATGTTCGAGGGCGGCGAGACCGAGATGAAGCCGTCGGTCTCGGGGCGGCGCATCAGCAGCTGCATGCCGATATAGGCGCCGAACTGATAGCCGCCGACCCAGGTCTGGGAGGCGCCGGGGTTTTGCGTCTGCAGCCAGTCCAGGGCGGTGGCCGCGTCGGCCAGTTCGCCGATGCCGCTGTCGAACTCGCCCTGCGACTTGCCGACGCCGCGGCTGTTGTAGCGCAGCGTCGCGAAGCCGCGCTTCTGGAACAGCTGGTACAGGGTCACGGCGACCGGGTTGTTCATATGCCCGTTTGCCTTGGGGTGCGGATGCAGGATCAGGGCGATCGGGGCGTTCGGGCGCTTGCCCGGGGAATAGCGGCCTTCGATGCGGCCGGAGGCGCCGGGCAGGATGACTTCAGGCATATGCGGCGAATTCCGTGTTCAGCTGTCATTTCGCACCTGCGTAATACTTGACCACAGCGGTAGGACTTTCTAAGTCCAGCCTGCGCGTCGACGCCTTTGCGAAGGCGCGGGTTCTAGCACAGGACCCTCGAAAAGCGCGCGATTTTTGAAGGTGGGCGATGCGTCTGTCGACCAAGGGACGATACGCCGTGATGGCGATGGCCGATCTGGCCAAGAACGGACAGACCGACGGCGTGGTCCGGGCTGTGTCGCTGGCCGAAATTGCGACGCGTCAGGAGATTTCGCTGAGCTATCTGGAGCAACTGTTCGCCCGGCTGCGCAAGGGCGGCCTGGTGCAGAGCGTGCGCGGTCCTGGCGGCGGCTACCGGCTGGCCAAGGGCGCGCATGAGACGGTGGTGGCCGAGATCGTCCTGGCCGTCGACGAGCCCATCCGCGCCACCCGCTGTATCGGCCATTCCTCGCCCAAGGGATGCATGATGGCCGGCGAACGCTGCATCACCCACAATCTGTGGGAGGATCTGGGGGACGAGATCCACCGCTATCTGGCCGGGGTGTCGCTGGAGGATGTGGTGATGAACCGCACCGGGGCGCGGCGGCGGGCGACGGACGAAGAAGTGGGGGTTGCGGCGTGAGCGGGGTCTATCTGGACTACAATGCTTCCGGCCTGGTCCGGCCCGAGGTTCAGGACGTGATGGCGAAGGCCTTGGCCGACAACGGCAATCCGTCGGCAGTGCATGCGGCGGGGCGGCGGTCGCGGGCGCGGATCGAGACGGCGCGCGCGCAGGTGGCCGATCTGGTCGGGGCCGATCCGACGGCGGTGGTCTTCTCCAGCGGCGGCACAGAGTCCAACGCCCAGGCGATCCTGAGCGCCATCGCCGCGGGCTGCGAGCGGCTGATCGTCGGCGCGACCGAGCATCCGTGCGTGGCCGAGGCGGCGGCGGTGAGCGGCCTGCCGGTCGAAATCCTGCCGGTCGATGCGGACGGAGTGGTCGATCTGGGCTGGCTGGCCGGGGCGCTGACGCGTCCGGGCCGGGCGGTGGTCGCCATCCATCACGCCAACAATGAGAGCGGCGTGATCCAGCCGATCGCCGAGGCGGCGGCGCTGACGCGGGCGGCGGGCGGCTGGCTGCACGTCGACGCCATCCAGTCGGCGGGCAAGATCACGGTCGACATGCGGACGCTGGACGCGGACACACTGACCCTGTCGGCGCACAAGTTGGGCGGGCCGCAGGGCGTGGGGGCGCTGATCTCGAAAGAGGGTGTTCCGATCATCCGCACCCTGCACGGGGCGGGGCAGGAGCGGGGGCTGCGCGCCGGCACGGAGAATGTGCCCGGCATCGCCGGCTTTGGCGTGGCGGCGGACTGCGCCATGCGGGACCTGCCGACAGCAATGGCGCACAAGGCATGGCGCGATGCGGCCGAGGCGCAGGTCACGGCGGCGGGCGCGACCATCATCGGCGGCGCGGTCGAACGCCTGCCCAACACCCTCTTCATGGCCGTCGAGGGCTGGGACAGCCCGCAGCAGCTGATCACCATGGACCTGCAGGGCGTCATGGTCTCGGCCGGCAGCGCCTGTTCTTCGGGCAAGACCAAGCCGTCCAAGGCGATCAGCGCCATGGGACTGGATCATCTGGCCCCGGGCGGCGTGCGCGTCTCGGGCGGCTGGGGCACGGTCGAGGCGGATTGGGTCCGGTTCGCCGACGCCTGGGTCGCTTCCTACGAAAAGCATCGCGCGCGGGCGGCCGGGCGGGTCAGGGAAAACGCCTGATGGCTGCCGTCCAGAAAACCATCGACGCCGTCGCCGCCCTGGAGAAGTACGAACACGGCTTCACCTCGGACATCGAGACGGAATACGCGCCGCGCGGGCTGAATGCCGACATCGTGCGCTTCATCTCGCAGAAGAAGGGCGAACCCGAGTGGATGCTGGACTGGCGTCTGGCCGCCTATGAGCGCTGGCTGGCGATGGAGGAGCCGACCTGGTCGTCGGTGAAATACACGCCGATCGACTACCAGAGCCTGTTCTACTACGCCGCCCCAAAGGAGAAGGCGGGGCTGAAGTCGCTGGACGAGGTCGATCCGGAAATTCTGGCCATCTACGCCAAGCTGGGCATCCCGCTGAAGGAGCAGGAGGTGCTGGCGGGGGTCGAGGGCGCCCCGCGCTACGCCGTCGACGCGGTGTTCGACAGCGTGTCCGTGGTCACCACATTCAAGGCGGAACTGGCCAAGGCCGGGGTGATCTTCATGCCGATTTCCGAGGCCTTGCGCGAACATCCCGAGCTGGTGCGCAAATATCTGGGCTCGGTGGTGCCGGTCTCGGACAATTATTTCGCGGCGCTGAACAGCGCGGTCTTTTCGGACGGATCGTTCGTCTACATCCCGCCGGGCGTGCGCTGCCCGATGGAGCTGTCGACCTATTTCCGCATCAATGCGAGCCAGACCGGCCAGTTCGAACGCACCCTGATCATCGCCGACAAGGGCAGCTACTGCTCCTATCTGGAGGGCTGCACCGCCCCGATGCGCGACGAGAACCAGCTGCATGCGGCGGTGGTCGAACTGGTGGCGCTGGACGACGCCGAGATCAAATATTCGACGGTGCAGAACTGGTACCCCGGCGACGCCGAGGGCAAGGGCGGGATCTATAATTTCGTCACCAAGCGCGCCGACTGCCGGGGCGACCGGTCGAAGGTCAGCTGGACCCAGGTCGAGACCGGCTCGGCCGTGACGTGGAAATATCCGTCCTGCATCCTCAAGGGCGAGGACAGCTCGGGCGAATTCTATTCCATCGCCATCACCAACGGACATCAGCAGGCCGACACCGGCACCAAGATGATCCATCTGGGCAAGAATTCGAAGAGCCGGATCATCGCCAAGGCGGTGTCGGCCGGAAAGTCGGACTCGACCTATCGCGGGCTGGTCTCGGTGCATCCCAAGGCGACCGGGGTGCGCAACTTCACCCAGTGCGACAGCCTGTTGATCGGCAAGGACTGCGGCTCGCACACCGTGCCCTATATCGAGGCCCGCAACGGTTCGGCCCAGCTGGAGCATGAGGCGACGACGACGCGCCTGTCGGACGACCAGCTGTTCTACGCCCAGCAGCGCGGCCTGTCGCAGGAGGAGGCGGTGGCTCTGCTGGTCAACGGCTTTGTGCGCGACGTGATGCAGACCCTGCCGATGGAGTTCGCCGTGGAGGCGCAGAAGCTGGTGGCGATCAGTCTGGAAGGGAGCGTGGGGTGAGCGATACGCAAACCATCACGCGTGACGCTTTGCGAGGGTTGGTCCTCGAAGAGATCAAGCGGATCGCTGCTCGTGATGGCGAGACGCCGGGGATTCAGTCTTTCGCGCGCGAAACCGGCATTACCAAAAGCAGGATAGTTGGTGTCCTCTGGGCCAAATGGGGCGATGCCCTAACCGAGGCAGGGTTGGCGCCGAATGGACTCCAGTCGCGGTTGGATGACGATCATGTTCTGAACGCGCTGGCAGTTGCATTTCAACAGGCAGGCCGTGTCCTTTCGAGCAATGAACTGCGATTCCATGCGGGAAAGACCGACGGCTTCCCGTCTCACAGTACGTTGGACAATCGGTTTACCGGACGTGCTGGCATGCTCGACAGGTTAGCCGAATACGCACGTGATCGAGCTGAATTTGCAGACGTCTTGGCCATGCTGGCGGACCGCCCGGTCGCCGTGGCGAAGGCCAAGGTCCCGTCGGCAGGAGACGGTAGCGTCTACCTCATCAAGTTCGGCCCGCACTATAAGATCGGTCGCAGTAATGACGGGCTTCGTAGAGCGCGAGAAATCAAAACTCTGCTGCCCGAAGATGGCGAGATCATTCACTTCATAACCACGGACGATCCAGTCGGCATCGAAGCCTATTGGCACAACCGGTTCAAAGACCTGCGACTTCGGGGTGAGTGGTTCAAGCTCACCATCAGCGATGTCGCAGCCTTCAAGCGAAGAAAATTCCAGTAATGCTCTCCATCTCCAACCTCCACGTCGCCGTCGGCGACACGCCGATCCTCAACGGCCTGACGCTCGACGTTCCGGCGGGCGAGGTGCACGCCATCATGGGGCCGAACGGGGCCGGCAAGTCGACGCTGGGCTACGCCGTGGCCGGGCGGCCCGGCTATGAGGCGACGCAAGGCGGCGTGTCGTGGAAGGGCGAGGACCTGCTGGGTCTGGAGCCCGCCGAGCGGGCGGCGAAGGGCGTCTTCCTGTCGTTCCAGTATCCGATCGAGATTCCCGGCGTCCCGGCCCTGACCTTCGTGCGCACGGCGTTGAACGCCCAGAAGCGCGCGCGAGGCGAGGAGGAGGTCTCGGCGCCGGCCTTCCTGAAGCTGGTCCGGGCGGCCTCAGCCGCGCTCAAGATGGACTTCGACATGCTCAAGCGGCCGCTGAACGTCGGCTTCTCGGGCGGCGAGAAGAAGCGGATGGAGATCCTGCAGATGGCCCTGCTGGAGCCGTCGCTGCTGATCCTCGACGAGACGGATTCCGGCCTCGACATCGACGCCCTGCGCATCGTGTCCGAGGGGGTCAACGCCCTGCGCTCGCCCGACCGCGCCATGCTGGTGATCACCCACTACCAGCGCCTGCTGGACTACATCAAACCTGACCGGGTGCATGTGCTGGCCGGCGGCCGGATCGTGGCGTCCGGCGGGCCGGAACTGGCGCATCAGCTGGAGGCGGAAGGGTATGACAAATACCTGCCGGAGGCTGCGTGAGAAGGGTGATGGCAATCAACAAAGCCCTCCCCCTCGAGGGGAGAGGGTTGGGTGGGGGTGCTCGCGCCGCTGAGACCCGGATGGGCGCGAAGGGCCCGGTCCGCGCCTCTCGCGTCAGGTCCGCCGAAAGCCTGCCTCCACCCCCATCCCCAACCCTTCCCCCGTCGAGGGGGAAGGGAGTCGCGGGACGGCCGGCATGAGCGCCCGGATCGACCTCCGCGACCCGTCCTCCTTCCCGACTCGCCGGGTCGAGGCGTGGAAATACACCGATCTGCGCCGCTTCCTGCGCGAGACGCCGCCGGCGTCGCCGGCGGGCGAGGTCGCGCCGGGCGGGCCGTTTGCGGTGCTGGGCGGGAACGAGCTGGCGGTGGTCAACGGCCGCTGTGACGGCTTCCCCGGATTGGTCGCCGAGGGGCCGGGCGACCATATCGCGCGGCTGCGGTTCGTCTCGACGGCGGACGGTGCGGGGCATCAGGCCAGCGTGGCGGTCGAGGTCAAGGCGGGGGCGTCGCTGCTGCTGCTGGAAACCTATGAGGGCCGGGCGGCGGGCTATGTGTCCAATGTCGCGCTGGAGATCAGCCTCGGCGCCGGGGCGCGGCTGATCCGGGTGGTGATCGAGGACGACGCGGCGGACGCCCTGTCCATCTCGACCGCCGAGGTGAGCATGGGCGAGGGCGCGTCTTTCGCCCAGACGGTGCTGACCACGGGGGCGAAACTGCAACGGCATGAGACGCGGCTGGCCCATCCGGGGCAAGGCGCCGAGGTGCGGATCGACGGCCTGTATCTGCTGGACGGCGCGCGGCATTCCGACCTGACCAGCGTCGTTCACCACAACGGCCTCAACGGCGTCACCTCGCAACTGACCAAGGGCGTCGTCCGCGACACCGCGCGCGGCGTCTTCCAGGGCAAGATCGTCGTCGAGCGCGGGGCCGACGGGACGGATGCGCGCATGGGTCACCACGCCCTGATCCTCGGCGAGCGGGCCGAGGTGGACGCCAAGCCGGAGCTGGAAATTTACGCTGACGACGTGCAGTGCGCGCACGGCAATACGGTCGGCAATCTGGACGAGGCGGCGCTGTTCTATATGCAGCAGCGGGGGTTGCCGGCCGACGAGGCCCGGGCGTTGCTGACCCAGGCCTTTCTGATCGAGGTCGTCGACCGGATTGGGCACGAGGGCGCGAGAGAGGTGGTTCGCGCGTGGTTGGAGGCGAGGCTGTGACGGTGGCTCCTTCTTCACCCTTCCCCCTCGACGGGGGAAGGGCCGGGGATGGGGGTGCGTGCGCCAGTTTCTCCGCAGCGGGCGCGGGAGGCGTCGTCGATTGCGCCCCAGGTTCCGGACCCGCCGCCGTCGGTGCGAACACCCCCACCCAACCCTCCCCCGTCGAGGGGGAGGGCTTTGATGTGTACGCCGCCCGGGCCCAGTTCCCGATCCTGTCGCGGTCGGTGAACGGCAGGCCGCTGGTCTATCTGGACTCCGCCGCATCGGCGCAGAAGCCGCGGGCTGTTATCGACGCCATGACGGCGGCGATGGAAGGCAGCTATGCCAACGTCCATCGCGGCCTTCACACCTTGGCCAATGAGACGACCGAGGCCTTCGAGGCGGCGCGCGAGGGCGTGGCGCGGTTCCTGAACGCCGAGGCGGCGACCAACATCGTCTGGACCAAGGGGGGGACCGAGGCCATCAACCTGGTCGCGGCCGGGATCGGCCAGTCGATCCGGCCGGGCGACGAGATCATCGTCAGCCAGATGGAGCACCACTCCAACATCGTGCCCTGGCATATGCTGCGCGAGCGGTGCGGGGCGGTGCTGAGGTGGATTCCGGTGCTGGACGACGGCTCGCTGGATATGGCGGCCTATACCGACCTGCTGGGGCCGAGAACAAAGGTCGTCGCGGTCACCCACATGTCGAACGTGCTGGGGACCATCAATCCGGTGCAGGCGATCACCGGGATGGCCCACGCGGTCGGGGCGCGGGTGCTGATCGACGGCTGTCAGGGTGCGGTGCACGCGGCGCCGGACGTCCAGGCCATCGGCTGCGACTTCTATGTCTTCACCGGCCACAAGCTGTACGGCCCGACCGGGATCGGCGCGCTCTATGGGACCGCCGAGTCGCTGGATGCCCTGCCGCCGTATCAGGGCGGCGGCGAGATGATCGAGACGGTCGCGATGGACAGGGTCACCTATGCCAAGCCGCCGCACCGGTTCGAGGCGGGGACGCCGCCGATCCTCGAGGCCATCGGCCTGGGCGCGGCGATCAAATGGCTGACGCGGTTCGACCATGGGGCGGTCGCGGCGCATGAGTGCGCGGTCTACGCCCATGCCCGCGAGCGGCTGGAGGGCGTCAACTGGCTGAAGGTCGTCGGCGAAGCCGAAGGGAAGGGCGCCATCCTGACCTTCACCGTCGAGGGCGCCCATGCCCACGATATCGCCCAGGTGATGGACCGCTACGGCGTCGCCGTGCGCGCCGGCCTGCATTGCGCCGAGCCGCTGGCGAAACGATTTGGCCTGACGTCGAGCGCCCGCGCCAGCTTCGCCCTATATAACACCCTCGAGGACGCCGACGCCTTCGCCGACGCCCTGATCAAGGCCCGTGAGTTCTTCGCATGAGCGACCCGACGACCCCGATGACTGACAGCGCGGCCTTCGCCGAAGCCTGGGACGCGCCGCAGAAGAGCGCCCTGGCCCAGGGCGAGATCGACCGGATGACGGACGACATCATCGTGGCGCTCAAGTCGGTGTTCGACCCGGAAATCCCGGTCGACATCTATGAGCTGGGGCTGATCTACAAGGTCGACCTGTCGGACGACCGCGATGTGGCCATCGAGATGACCCTGACGGCCCCCGGCTGCCCGGTGGCGGGCGAGATGCCCGGCTGGGTCGAGGACGCAGTGCGGAAGGTCGAGGGTGTCAAGTCAGCCCGGGCGGAACTGACCTTCGATCCGCCGTGGGACGCGTCGAAGATGAGCGACGAGGCCAAGCTGGCCCTGAACATGTTCTGATGGACCGTCCCATGACCGAGCTTCACACCACGCCCCGCACCCGCCGCCCGCGCCCCGCCATCGTCACCCTGACCGACGCGGCGGCTGAACGGGTGCGCGCATTGACCGAGGCCGGCGGGCACAAGGCGCTGCGCGTCGGCCTGAAGAATGCCGGCTGCGCGGGGCAGGAATACACCTTCGCCTTCGCTGACCAGATCGGGCCGCTGGACGAGGTGGTGACCGACAAGGGCGCGACGATTGTCGTCGACCCCAAGTCGATCCTGTTCCTGATCGGGTCCGAGATCGACTACGAGACGACGAAGCTGGCGTCGAAATTCGTGTTCCGGAATCCGAACCAGACCGACGCCTGCGGCTGCGGCGAGAGCGTCACCATCATTCCGGCCAAGGCGTTCGAGATCGACTGATGATCCGGCTGGAGGGTGTCACAAGGCGCTTTCACAGCGCGGCGGGCGAGCGCGTGGCGCTGGACGCAGTCGATCTGACGGTCGAGGCGGGCCAGGTGTTCGGCGTGGTCGGACGTTCGGGGGCCGGCAAGTCGACCCTCATCCGGACCATCAATCTGCTGGAACGGCCTGACGCGGGGACGGTGACCGTCGACGGGCGCGAGATGACGGCCCTGCCGCCGGCCGAGCTGCGCGCCGCGCGCCGTCGGATCGGCATGATCTTCCAGCATTTCAACCTGCTGAACGCGAAGACGGTGGCCGAGAACGTGGCCTTCCCGCTGCGGCTGGAGGGCCGACCGACGGCGGATGTCGATCGGCGGGTGGCGGAGCTGCTGGAGCAACTCGGGCTGTCGGAGCATGGCCGGAAACATCCAGCCCAGCTGTCGGGCGGGCAGAAGCAGCGGGTGGGCATCGCCCGGGCGCTGGCCTGCGAGCCCGGCGTCCTGCTGTGCGACGAGGCGACCAGCGCGCTGGATCCCGAGACGACGGATGAGATCCTGTCGCTACTGGACCAGCTGAACCGCGACCTGAAACTGACCATCGTGCTGATCACCCACCAGATGGAGGTGGTGCGCCGCGTCTGCGATCGGGTGGCGGTGCTCAAGGACGGGCGAGTGGTGGAGGAGGGGGCGACCGCCGATGTCTTCCTGCATCCGCTGCATGCCGCGACCCGCGCCATGCTGGCTGAGGGCGAGGAAGGTTTTGACGCCACGACCGTTCCGCCCGGCGGGCGGCTTGCGAAGCTGACGTTCCGCGGCGGTTCGACCTATGAGCCCGAACTGAGCCGCGTCGCGCGCTCGGTGGGGGTGGATTATTCGATCCTGTCGGGGCGGATCAGCCGCATCCGCGGCGAGCCCTATGGCCAGCTGGTCGTGGCCTTCACAGGCGGGGACGCCGAAGCGGCCGTGGCCCAGTTGACCGCGCGCGGTGTCACGGTGGAGGCCGCGTGATGGACGCCTTCTTCGCAAACGTGGATTGGCCTGAGATCGCGCGGGCGTCGCGGGACACCCTGTTGATGCTCAGCGGGTCGATGGCGCTGACGGTTGCGTTCGGCATTCCGCTCGGCGTGCTGTTGTATCTGTCCGGCAGGGGGCGACTGGCGGCCAATCCGGTCGTGAATGCGGTGTTGTCCCTGATCGTCAACATCCTGCGATCAGTGCCCTTCATCATCCTGCTGATCGTCATGCTGCCGGTGACGGTGCTGCTGGTCGGGACGTCGCTGGGCGTGGCTGGAGCCATTCCGCCGCTGGTCTTCGGCGCGGCGCCCTTCTATGCGCGGCTGGTCGAGACGGCGCTGCGTGAGGTCGACAAGGGGGTGGTCGAGGCGACCCAGGCCATGGGCGGCTCGACTTTCCAGATCGTGACCCGCGCCCTGCTGCCCGAGGCCATGCCGGGCATCCTCGCCGGCGCGACCGTCACCGCCATCGCCCTGGTCAGCTATACCGCCATGGCGGGGGTGGTCGGTGCGGGGGGCTTGGGAGACCTGGCCATCCGCTTCGGCTATCAGCGCTTTCAAACCGATGTCATGGTCGTCACCGTCGTGCTGCTGCTCCTGCTGGTGCAGCTTCTCCAGATGCTCGGCGACCGGCTGGTCGCCGCCGTTTCCCACCGCTGATCGCTCCCTCGAAAGGCCCGCCATGAACCGCCGCTCGCTCCTGATCCTTGCCGCCGCCGCGACGGCGCTCGCCGCCTGCGGGCAAGGAGCGGACAAGTCCGCCGGAACCACGGGGCCGTTGATGGTCGGGGCGACCGCAGTGCCGCACGCCGAAATCCTGGAACACATCAAACCGTTACTGGCGGCGGAAGGAATCCAGATCGAGATCAAGGTGTTCAATGACTATGTTCAGCCCAACACCCAGCTGGCCGAGGGTCGGCTGGACGCCAACTATTTCCAGACCAAGCCCTACCTGGACGAGTTCAACGCCTCGCGCGGCTCGGACCTGATCACAGTGGCCGGGGTGCATGTGGAGCCGCTGGGGGCCTATTCGCGCCGCTTCCGTACGCTGGCTGAACTGCCTGACGGGGCGCAGGTGGCGGTGCCCAATGACGCCTCCTCGATCGGCCGGTCGCTTATCCTGCTACAGAAGGCCGGGCTGGTGCGGCTCAGGGATCCGGTCAATCCGCTGCAGACGCTGCGTGACATTGTGGAAAACCCGAAGAACCTGCGCTTCCGCGAGTTGGAGTCCGCGACCCTGCCGCGAGTGCTGGATCAGGTCGACATGGCGGTGATCAACACCAACTACGCCCTCGACGCCGGCCTGAAGCCGCGCACCGACGCCCTGACCCTGGAAGGGGCCGACAGTCCCTATGTGAACTATCTGGTGGCGCGGCCGGACAACCGAACCGATCCGCGCATTGTGGCGCTGGCGGCCATGCTGCGCAGCCAGGCGGTCAAGGATTTCATCGCGCAGAAATACGATGGCGCGGTGATCCCGGCGGCTTGACCCATGGCCTATGATCCTGATTTCGGCGAATGGGTGCGGGAGCATTTCTCCGCTTTGGGCCCGCTTGAGATAAGGCGGATGTTCGGCGGGGCCGCCGTCTATGCGAACGGGCTGATCTTCGCCCTGCTGGATGACGGCGTCATCTGGCTGAAGGCGGACGAAGGCAACGCGCCGCTGCTCGCGGACGCGGGGGCGCGGCAGTTCACCTATCCGACAAAGGGCGGGGCGGTGATGGCGATGGCCTACTGGTCGCTGCCGGAGAGCGCGCTGGACGATCCGGACGAAGCCGCGGACTGGGCCCGAAAATCGGTCGAAGCCGCCCTGCGCAAGGTCGCGGCGAAGAAGCCGCGCAAGTCGAAAGCTAAGCTCTGACGGAAACGGCCTTCGCTCGGACCGCCGATCACTTGGGAGGCAGTTGAGTCTTCGCTTCGGCTATCAGCCACTCGATGACCTCCAGCGGCACGCCAGTAGAACCGGTGGTGACGGTGAAGTCGCCCGTCGGATCGTCGAAATAGACCTCGGCGACCATCCCGTCCTGCGCGTCCCGAAGCTCAAGGACCATACCGTCGCGCGGGTTCACGTCCGAGCCGAGATCAACGGTGTAGGTCCTGTCGCGGAACGTCTTGGTCACGCCGTTGCCGCCGCCAGTTTCGCCGCCCGCGCCACTTCATCGGGCGCCAGCATCCGCACCGCCGGCGCAGCCGGGCGGCCTGTCGCCTCGGCGATCAGTTCCGCGGTTTTGCCTTCGACGGCGGCTTCCAGCCGGGCCAGAAACTCCTCCTTGCCCAACCCCGTCGGAAGGGGATCGAGGAATTCCAGCGTCGCCACGCCCGGATTCTTGCGGAATGCCTCCTGCGGCCAGAACAGGCCGAGGTTGGTGGCCAAGGGTACGACCCGCATGTCGAAGTCGCGGTACATGTGCCAGACGCCCGAGCGGTAGCGGAATTTCTCGCCGACCTTCGCGAGATTGCCCTCGGGATAGATCAGGATCTTGCGGCCCGCGGCGTGGGCCGTCGCGCCGCTCTGTTTCAGCGAATCGCGAGCTTCGCGGCCGCCGCAGTTGTTGACGACGATGGCGCCCAGCTTGCGCAGCACCGTGCCGAGCAGCGGAAATTTCTCCAGATGGTCGCCGGTGACGAAGGCCAGGTCGTCGAACTGGTCGTAGGTGGCGAAGCCGTCGCCCCAGCTCTGGTGTTTCGAGGCGATGATGAAGGCGCCGGCCGGCAGGCGTTCGCGGCCCCGCACCTGCAGGCTGATGCCGGCCAACAGCCGCATGGCCTGCACCATCCGCTTCACATAGCGGCGGATGATCCAGCTGGTCGCGCCGCGACCGGGGGTCAGGGCCGCGAAGGCGGCGGCCGAGGCATAGACAATCGACAGGAGCCAATAGGCGACGTTGAAGGCGAAGCTGCGCATCGGTCCACTATGCCGCGAAACGGCCCGGGCGGAAGGGCTTCAGGCGGCCTGGTCGAGACGGTCGGCGCTGGTGACGCGGTTCCGGCCGGCGTGTTTGGAGGCGTAGAGCGCTGCGTCGGCGCGATCCAGCAGGGCGGAAGCGGTTTCGCCCGGCCGGCGCTGGGCAAAGCCGGCGGACAAGGTCACCGCCCCCAGTTCATCGTCGGTCGAGCGGCGGCGCAGCGAGCGGGAGGCGATCTCCTTGCGGATAGCCTCCAGCGCGGTCTCCACCTGGGCCCTGCTCTCGTGCGGGAAGATCATGGCGAACTCCTCGCCGCCGTAGCGGGCGGCGATGCGGGGCGCCTTGGCCACCCGCCCCATGACGCTGGCGACATAGCGAAGGACCTGGTCGCCGGTCTGGTGCCCCCAGGTGTCGTTGAACCGCTTGAAGTGGTCGATATCGAGCACGGCAAGGGTCAGGGCTCCGCCCCCGGTCTCGGCCTGGGCGCAGGCAGATTCGAGGTGTTCGTCGAACGCCTTGCGATTGGCCAGATTGGTCAGGGCGTCAGTCATGGCGTCGCGGCGCACCTGTTCGAGGTTTTCGCGCAGACGAGCGACCTCCCGCGTCGAGTCATCCAGCCGCTTCTCCAGCGTCTCATTCTCCCGCTGGACCTTGCGGGTGGCCGAGGTGAGGCCGGAAACGATGGTCTGGAGGCCGGCTCCGTCGCCGGCGGCCTCGATGCTTGTCGCGGCCTTGTCCAGGGTCTGGCCGTAGGCGGCCTGCGATTCGTGGGCCTTAGAGATGGCTTCGGACACGCTGGAAAGTTCCCGATCCAGCTCGCGACCGGCGTCGCGAATCTCTTCGGTCAAACGCCCGCGCGGCAGGTATTCGGCGGCCAGCATGTCAGCCGTCGCCTCGGTAAACGGCTCGGACGCCGCCAGGATACGTTTGATTTCCCGGCCCAACGGCCCTTCCGGGTCGCCCAGATAGTGGACCCAGATCTCGAAATTCAGCGGAGTCGGCCAGACGCCGGCTGATTCCATCGCCTCGATGACCCGGCGCGCCAAGCCGTAGGCTTCAGGTCCCCGAAGAGTGGTTTCGAGCTGAGCCGCCATACGAATTCCTCGACGGGCCGCCCTGAGCGACCACCTACCGCCCGCGACGCTATGCGTGGTTCGGTAACGTCGGGTTAAATCCGGTTCGCTGACCGTCGATTTTTGAGCTCAGTCAGCTTTTGAGGGAGGCTGGCCGGCGCAAGAAGGCAGGAATATCGCCTTCGCCGAACGGGCGGCCGTTCGAGCGCTGCGGCTCAGGGTTCGCGCTGTCGCCGCGACGGTCCGACTGGCGCAGGTGGGTCTCCTGCACCGGGCGGTCCTGGGACGGGGCGGAGGGCGTTTCGACGGGGGCAGGGACCGGAGGTGCCGCCTCGATCGGCGTCGCCAAGGTGGGCTTGGCGCTGCGGCGGCTGCGGGTCCGGCGCGGCTTGGCCGCGTCCGACGCCGCGACATCAAGGGCGAGCGGCTCGACGGCGACCTCGGCTTTCGCGACCGGTTCGGGCGCGGGCGCCGGCTCGACAGCCGCGACCGGTTCGACAGCGGCGTTCTGCGGCGTTTCCCGCGGACCCCGGCCACGGCTGCGAACCGGAGCGCGCTCGGAACGACCCGAGTCGCGGCGCGGCTGGTCCTTGCCGGGCGAGAAGTCGACGCCATCCAGGGTCAGCTCAATGGGATCCATCTTGATCAGCTTCAGAACCTTGTCGAGCGACCGGTCGTCCGCAGGAGTCACGATCATGAAGGTCTGGCCCGTCTTGCCTGCGCGACCGGTGCGGCCGATGCGGTGCACATAATCGTCGGCGTGGTGCGAGACGTCGTAGTTGAAGACGTGGCTGACGTCGGGGATGTCGAGGCCGCGCGCCGCGACGTCGGAGGCGACCAGCAGCTTCAACTCGCCCGAGCGGAAGGCGGCGAGGGTCTTCATGCGCAGCGACTGGTCGAGGTCGCCATGGATCGGCGCGGCGTCGAAGCCGTGCTGTTTCAGCGACTTGGCGACGACATCGACTTCGGTTTTGCGGTTGCAGAAGACGATGCCGTTGCGCACGTCGGCGCGGCCGATCAGGGCGCGCAGGGCGGCGCGCTTGGCCTTGGGATCGCTGGAGGGAATGCGGACCAGATACTGGGTGATGGTCTCGGCCGTCATGGCGGGACGCGAGGCCTCCAGCCGGGTCGGATCCTTGAGGAACTGGGTCGTCAGCCGGGTGATCTCGGGCGGCATGGTGGCCGAGAAAAACAGCGTCTGGCGGCGCGGCGGCGTCAGTTTGAAGATGCGCTCGATGTCGGGGATGAAGCCCATGTCGAGCATGCGGTCGGCTTCGTCGATGACCATGATCTCGACGCCGTTCAGCATCACCTTGCCCCGCTCGAACAGGTCCAGCAGGCGTCCGGGCGTGGCGATCAGGACATCGACGCCCTTGTTCAGCAGGGTCACCTGGTCGCCCATGGAGACGCCGCCGATCAGCAGGGCCCAGCTCAGCTTGGTGCCCTTGGCGTATTTCTCGAACGATGATGCGACCTGATCGGCCAGTTCGCGGGTGGGGGCCAGGACGAGGGCGCGCGGCATGCGGGCCTTGGCGCGTCCCGACGACAGCCGGTCGATCATCGGCAGGGTGAAGGCGGCGGTCTTGCCGGTGCCGGTCTGGGCGATGCCGAGCACGTCGCGACCCGCGAGGGCGACGGGAATGGCCGAGGCCTGAATCGGGGTGGCGGTGGTGTAGCCGGTGTCGGCGACGGCCTTGAGAGTCGTGGCCGAGAGGCCAAGCTGGGAGAATTCGGTCATGTGTCCTTGGACTGGATAAGGACGTCCCGCGCATCGGGCCGTCGTGCGATGTCGCGGAACCGCCCTGCTATGGGCGAGCGGGCGGCGCGAATCGCCAGTCCTGTCCCGAACGTGCGCCGCATATAGAAGCCCCCACGCCAGAGTCAACTATTCGTGTGCCCGGCGTCGGGGCTTGGCATTCCCTAACCGATTGTTAATAATCTGCGCTGGGAAGGGTTGATATGGGGCTTTGTATGCTGCGAACGCTTGCCGTCGCGACACTGGCTGTCGCATGTCTGGCTGCGGGCCCCGTTTGGGCCGAAATGAATTCCGTATTCGGCAATACAGTCGTGTCGCGCTATCCGGATGGCGGCTGGGTCAAGCACTGGTTCAATCCTGACGGCACCTATCTGGCCCAGTTCTCCGACGGTCGTCGCCTGGCGGCGCGCTGGACGGTCACCGGCGAGCGGGTCTGTCTGACCAATATGCGGCCCTATATGCTGGTTCCGCGCTTCTGCACCGAGATGGTCGAGGCCCAGATCGGCCAGACCTGGCAGTCGCGCGATCCCTTGGGCCGTCGGGTTCAGAACGTTCTGGTCGCGGGCCGGAACCCTTAGCTTCCATTATCCCCCGCGGGTTGCGCGCGCTCGCCGGGTCGCGCCAGGGCGCTAGCGTGCGGGTCTGAAACCTCGGGGGAGGGTGTGTGCGTCTGTTCCTGATCGCCCTGACGGCCGCCTTCGCCGTCTGGCTGCCCCGGGCGCCTGCCGAGGGCAGCGAGGCGCCCCATATCGCGGTAGCGACTGTGCAGGCGGGTCAGGCGATCCTGGCGATGCCGCCGGGGCGCTATGGCTCGATCCAGCATGTCCGGACGCCGCTGCCGCCCAAGGCGATCGCCCTGACCTTCGATGACGGCCCCAGCCCGATCTACAACAGCCGGGTGCTGGACATCCTCGATGAGCGCGGCATCAAGGCGACCTTCTTCTTCGTCGGCCAGTATGTGCGGGCGCATCCCGAACAGGTGCGCGAGGTCGTGCGCCGGGGTCACAATGTCGCCAGCCACAGCTGGTCGCACCCGACCTATCTCCGCTACTGGGCGCGCGAAGCCCAGGTCAGCGAAGTGCGCAAGAGCTACGCCGCCCTCGAGGCCGCCCTGGCCGACGCCACGCCCGAGGAACGCGCCCGGATCGAGCCGATGTTCCGCTTTCCGGGTCTGGGCGAGGGGGCGTATATGGCGGACTGGCTGAACCAGCGCGGGATCATCGTCGTCTCGGCCGAGGCCGGCACCGACGACTGGCGCGGCTATTCCTCCGAATCGATCACGCGGGTCACCCTGAACGCGATGGAGAGCAACCGGGGCGGGGTGCTGATCCTGCACGAAACCCGGCCGCAGATGATCCGGGCCCTGCCCGACCTGCTGGACGAACTGACCGCGCGCGGCTTCAGCTTCGTGCAGATCACGGCGGGGCCGGACGGGCGCGAACAGGCGTTGGCGGCCGAGGATGCGGTGCTGACGCTGCGGTGACGGGGAGACCGGTTCGCACCGGCGGGGGGCCGCGCCATTCCCTGATTTCGAGATCAAAGGGAATGGCGCGAGTGACGGGACTCGAACCCGCGACCTCCGGCGTGACAGGCCGGCACTCTAACCAACTGAGCTACACCCGCGTATTCCCGACGCGGAGCAGTGCTTCGCGGCGAGGGGCGTCGTTTAGGCGGGGGGGGCTCGCACTGTCAAGCGACGAGCGACGGCCCGGGACAGTTTTTCGGCCGCGTCGGAGGCCTGTGAAGGCCGGCGTCGAAGGGGCCGCAAAGCTGCGAAACGTTCGCAAGAAAAACCTTTCGTCACATGGGTTTGAACGGGCGCGGTTCCAAGGCTAGAAAGCGCCGAATCCGCCCCTCCCTTTGACGGCGGACAAGGTCCCTTCCGGATGAACGCATTCCTGCTCGAATATCTGCCGATCGTGATCTTTCTCGGGATCGCGGCGGCGCTCGGCGTCGGCTTCATGCTGGCGGCCTGGGTGCTGGCCCCGAAGAACCCGGACTCGGAGAAGCTGTCGGCCTATGAGTGCGGCTTCAACGCGTTCGACGACGCGCGCATGAAGTTCGACGTCCGCTTCTATCTGGTGTCGATCCTGTTCATCATCTTCGATCTGGAGGTGGCTTTCCTGTTCCCCTGGGCGGTGTCGATGTTCGACCTGTCGCGCTCGGGCATGGTGTTCGCCTTCTGGTCGATGATGGTCTTCCTCGGGGTGCTGACTGTCGGCTTCATCTACGAATGGAAGAAGGGCGCGCTCGAATGGGAGTGACGACCAACAACACGCCGCTGATCGGCGTCGGCAACCAGGGCGCATCGCCGGTGGGGCCGGCGTCCTCGCGTCTGGCCACGCCGATGAGCACCACCATGTTCAACACCGGCGCCCGGTCGTCGGTCGAGGGCTACGACCCGGCCATCCACGACAAATTCTTCGAAGCCGTGAACGCCGAGCTGGGCGAGCGCGGCTTCATCACCACTTCGCTGGACGACGTCATCAACTGGGCCCGCACCGGCTCGCTGATGTGGATGACGTTCGGGCTCGCCTGCTGCGCCGTCGAGATGATGCAGGCGTCGATGCCGCGCTTCGACATGGAGCGGTTCGGCATGGCCCCGCGCGCCAGCCCGCGCCAGTCGGATCTGATGATCGTGGCCGGCACCCTGACCAACAAGATGGCTCCGGCCCTGCGCAAGGTCTACGACCAGATGCCGGACCCGCGCTATGTGCTGTCCATGGGCAGCTGCGCCAATGGCGGCGGATATTACCACTACAGTTACAGCGTCGTTCGCGGTTGCGATCGCGTTGTGCCGGTGGATGTCTATGTGCCGGGTTGCCCGCCCACCGCGGAGGCGCTGCTGTACGGCCTGTTGCAGCTGCAGAAGAAGATCCGCCGCACCGGGACGATCGACCGATGAACGCGCTCGCACGCATCGCGGAGCTGGAAACCGCGCTGACGCCGCTGGGCGCCGAGATGGTGGGCGCGCTGGGCGTCGAGGCCCAGGTGGCGTTCGGCGAGCTGACGCTGATTACGGATCGCGCGAGCATCCTCGAGGTGCTGACGGCGCTGAAGGACCGGTTCGGGTTCCAGCAGCTGCTGGACCTCTGCGGCGTCGACTTTCCGGACCGTGAGGAGCGGTTCGAGGTCGTCTATCACCTGCTGTCCATGACGCGGAACACGCGCGTGCGGGTCAAACTGACCACCGACGAGGTCCAGCCGGTGCCCAGCGCCGTGGGCGTCTTCCCGTGCGCCGACTGGTTCGAGCGCGAGGCGTTCGACATGTACGGCATGCTGTTCGAGGGGCATCCGGACCTGCGCCGGTTGCTGACCGACTATGGCTTCCAGGGGCATCCGCTGCGCAAGGACTTCCCCATGACCGGCTATGTCGAAGTGCGTTACGACGAGGAGCAGAAGCGGGTGGTCTATGAACCCGTCAAACTGACCCAGGAGTTCCGGAATTTTGATTTCCTGTCTCCGTGGGAAGGCGCGGAATATTCGCTCGACATCCTGCCGGGCGACGAGAAGGCGCAAGGACTGGCGGGGAGCAAGGCCTGATGGCTGACGGTCACAACACCCCCCTGCCGATCGGCGCCACCGACATCTTCGATGATGGCCTGACCGACCACGCCCGCGCGCTGGACGACCGGAAGTTCACGATCAATTTCGGCCCGCAACATCCGGCCGCCCACGGCGTGCTGCGTCTGGTGCTGGAGCTGGACGGCGAGCTGGTGACGCGCGTCGATCCTCACATCGGCCTGCTGCACCGCGGCACCGAAAAGCTGATGGAGGCGCGGACCTATCTGCAGAACGTGCCCTATCTGGATCGCCTCGACTATGTCGCGCCGATGAACCAGGAGCACGCCTTCTGCCTGGCCATCGAAAAACTGCTGGGCGTCGACGTGCCCTACCGGGCCCAGCTGATCCGGGTGCTGTATTCCGAGATCGGCCGCATCCTCTCGCACCTGCTGAACGTGACCACCCAGGCCATGGACGTCGGCGCCCTGACGCCGCCGCTGTGGGGCTTTGAGGAACGCGAGAAGCTGATGGTGTTCTACGAGCGGGCCTCGGGCGCCCGTCTGCACGCCAACTATTTCCGGCCCGGCGGCGTCCATCAGGACCTGCCCAATGAGCTGGTCGACGACATCGGCCGCTGGTGCCGCGAATTCCCCGCGGCCCTGTCCGACATTGAATCCCTTGTCACCGAGAACCGCATCTTCAAACAGCGCAACGTCGACATCGGCGTGGTGTCGAAACAGCAGGCGCTGGACTGGGGCTTCACCGGGGTGATGCTGCGCGGCTCGGACATTCCGTGGGATCTGCGCAAGTCGCAGCCCTACGAATGCTATGCCGATCTGGAGTTCGATATTCCGGTCGGCAAGAACGGCGACTGCTGGGACCGCTACCTGTGCCGCATCGAGGAGATGAAACAGTCGGTGCGGATCATGGAGCAGTGCATCCACCTGCTGCGAAACTGCCCCGGCGAGCCGGTGATGACCGAGAACAACAAGATCGTCCCGCCGCGCCGCGGTGAAATGAAGCGGTCGATGGAAGCCCTGATCCACCACTTCAAACTCTACACCGAAGGCTTCCGCACGCCCGAGGGCGAGGTCTATGCCTCGGTCGAGGCGCCCAAGGGCGAGTTCGGCATCTATCTGGTCAGCGACGGCACCAACAAACCGTACCGGGTCAAGATTTCGGCCCCGGGTTTCCGCTCCTTGCAGGCCATGGACTGGATGAACCGCGGGCATATGCTGGCCGACGTCTCGGCCATCCTGGGGTCGCTGGATATCGTGTTCGGGGAAGTGGACCGGTGATGTTCGACTGCGATCCCGCCGCCGTCATTGACCAGCAGCTCGCCGCTTGGCGCGCGCGCGACGCGGAGGCGTTCGCGTCCCACTATGCCGCCGATGCGGTGATGACGGACCATCCGGGCGTGGTGACGTTCAGCGGCCGCGAAGCCATTCAGGCCCGCTATGCCCGGGCCTTCGCTGCGAGGGGCCCGGCACAGGTGGTCATCGAGACCCGGATAGTCTCCGGCGATTACGTCATCGACGATGAGACGGTTTCGTGGGCGCAGGGCGGAGGACGCGGCGTCGTCATCTATCGCGTGCAGAACTGCCTGATCACCCGCGCGGACTATCTGCCGTTCCAGACGGCTCCAGCTGCGCCGGAGCCCGCCCAATGAGCGCCTTCGCCGTCGATCCGATCTTCACCCAGATGCAGGGCGTCGCCTTCGCCGGCCTGCTGACGTTCGCCATCATGTTGCAGACGGCGTTCTCCCCGAAACGCCGCGCCATCATGGGCCGGATGAAATTCGTCCTGGCCAGCGCCGTCGTCGCGGCGCCGGGTCTGGCGGGGGTGACGTTCGTGCGCGGCGCCTACCGGCTCGGCTATCTGGAAGAGGGCCGGGGTTTCTGGGAGGCCAATCTGCGCTCGTTCGTGTGGATGAGCGGCGCCATCTTCGCCGGGCAGATGGCCGTGCGTTTCCTGCCGCCGATGTCGTGGCTGTCGCGTGATCTGAACAATGCCGGCCGCGCGGTGTGGAGCGAGCGGCTTGGCCGGTGGATGGGGAGGGCGCGATGAGCGACAAGGCGTTGAGCGCCGCCCTTTCGCAGGGCTGGGAATTGCACAGCTATTCCTCGAGCAGCCCGCATGGAGAGCCGCTTCATCACAGTTTCCTGCTGCGTCGCTCAGGCCAGTGGAAGGTGCTGACCGTGCGCAAGAAATACATGGGAAGCGGTGTGGTCACTACCGAGATGGAAGTCTGATGAGCGTTCGTCGTCTCGCCAAGGTACAGCCGGCCTCGTTCGCCTTCTCGAAGGCGACGAAGGCCAAGGCCGACTGGTGGATTGCCAAATACCCGGCCGACCGTCGCCAGTCGGCGGTGATCCCGATCCTGTGGCTGGTGCAGAAGCAGGAGGGCTGGTGCCCTGAGCCGGGTTTGCGAGCCATCGCGGACCTGCTGGGCATGCCCTACATCCGGGTGCTGGAGGTCGCGACCTTCTACACCATGTTCATGCTCGAGCCGGTCGGTTCGGCCGCCCTGATCCAGGTCTGCGGCACCACGCCGTGCATGCTGCGCGGCGCCGGTGATCTGATGGAGGTCTGCAAGAAGAAGATCGGCCCCAAGGACGTGCTGAGCGCCGACGGCCGCTTCACCTGGCAGGAGGTCGAATGCCTCGGCGCCTGCGCCAATGCGCCGATGGCCCAGATCAACGACTATTATTTCGAGGACCTGACCGCCGAAACCATGGCGCAGGTCATCGACGACTTCGCCGCCGGCAAGCAGCCCAAGCCGGGGTCGCGGGTCGGGCGTGTGAGTTCGGAGCCGGAAGGCGGGGCGCTGACCCTGACCGACCCCAAACTCTATGACGGCTCGGCGGCCAGGAAGATCAAGAAACTGCCGAACAGCGAACCGGTGACGGCATGACGGTGGTGACTTCAACAGCTTCCGGAGTGACCATGCTCAAAGAGCTCTCCCCCTCGATGGGGGAGGGTTGGATGGGGGTGCGCGCGCCGTCGTCGCGCCAGGAGGCGCAGTTGGCGCGGTGCCTTTCGCGCCAGTTCCTGAAGCACCGAGCATTCACCCCCATCCCCGACCCTTCCCCCCTCGAGGGGGAAGGGAGTTTCAAGGGCAGCCTGCAATGAGTGGCCCCGACCTGTCCAACGACGAAGCCGTCGCCGCCTACCGTGCCGAGCTGCGGATGGTCGGGCGCAGCCAGCGTCTGGCCGGTTTCGCCCTCGTCGTGGGCGGGGCCATTGCCGTCTGGGCCGCCGGTTATGCCGGAGCCGTCGGGCCGACCGTGCAGTGGGGCGGCTATGCGGCGCTGGCGCTCGGCTGGGCCTTGATGCTGGCCGCCATCTTCCTGCGCACCCGCTATCACCGCCAGCGCATGCGGGAGGAAGGGTGATGGTCGAGGGAATAGACCTCAAGGAGTTCGTGGAACGGCAGCGGTCCTTGCCGGAACCCACCCGTTCTGAAGAAGCGATCAAGTTCGGCGCTTGGAATCGCGAGGCGATCATGCAGGGCCGAGGCCCGATTACTGCCGCCCTCCTGATCTGGTTTGCTGCGGTTCTCGTCGGCATCCTTGCGCTGGGTGACGATGCTCCGCTTTCCTTAGGTTGGCTTTTCGTCGCTGCCGCGGGCGTCCTTGCTGGATTGCCTCTCTTTGTGTTGGGCACCCGCCGCGAAAAGCGGTGGCGCCGTACTAATCCTTTCAAGGCTCACTGATGGTCGGCATCCTCGAAGACAAGGATCGCATCTTCACCAACCTGTACGGCTTCCATGACTGGACGCTGGAGGGGGCGAAGACGCGTGGCGCGTGGAACGCGACCAGGGACATGCTCGACCTCGGGCGCGACTGGATCATCACCAACGTCAAGAACTCCGGCCTGCGCGGCCGCGGCGGCGCCGGCTTCGGCACGGGTCTGAAATGGTCCTTCATGCCGAAAGAGGTGAAGGACCGTCCTCACTATCTGGTCGTCAACGCCGATGAATCCGAGCCGGGCACCTGCAAGGACCGGGAGATCATGCGCCATGATCCCCACCTGCTGATCGAGGGCTGTCTGATCGCCTCCTTCGCGATGCAGGCCAAGGCCTGTTACATCTATCTGCGCGGCGAATATGTGCTGGAGCGCGAGCGCATGGAGGCCGCGGTCAAACAGGCCTATGAGGCCAAACTCATCGGCAAGAACAACGTCCACGGCTGGGATTTCGACGTCTACATCCACCACGGCGCCGGGGCCTACATCTGCGGCGAGGAGACGGCCCTGCTGGAAAGCCTGGAGGGCAAGAAGGGCCAGCCGCGCCTCAAGCCGCCGTTCCCGGCCGGCGCCGGCCTCTACGGCTGCCCGACCACGGTCAACAACGTCGAGTCGATCGCGGTGGTGGGCACCATCCTGCGCCGCGGGGCCGAATGGTTCGCGGGCTTCGGCCGGCCGAACAACACCGGCACCAAGATCATGTCGATCAGCGGCCACGTGAACCGGCCGTGCAACGTCGAAGAGGTCATGTCGATCCCGCTGCGTCAGCTGCTGGAAGAGCATTGCGGCGGCGTGCGCGGCGGCTGGGACAATCTGAAGGCCATCATCCCCGGCGGCTCCTCGGTGCCGCTGATCACGCGCGAGATGTCCGAAGTCGCCCTGATGGATTTCGACAGCCTGCGCGAAATGCGCTCGGGCCTCGGCACCGCGGCGGTGATCGTCATGGACCAGTCGACCGATCTGGTCCGCGCCATCGCCCGCATCAGCTATTTCTACAAGCATGAGAGCTGCGGCCAGTGCACGCCATGCCGCGAGGGCACCGGCTGGATGTGGCGGGTGCTGACCCGCATGGCCGAGGGCCGCGCCCACAAGCGCGAGATCGACATGCTGCTGGAAGTAACCAAGCAGGTCGAGGGTCACACCATCTGCGCGCTCGGTGACGCCGCGGCGTGGCCGATCCAGGGCCTGATCGCGCATTTCCGTCACGAGATCGAGGAACGCATCGACCGGTATTCGCACAAGGCGGATGCCGACGACGCCGGCATTCGCGATCCCGCCCACATGGTCGCGGCTGAGTAGGGGGGAGCGATGGCAGACGAACCGGATAACATCTTTCTTTCGATCCTGCGCAAGATTGATCAGCGCACCGAGCGAATGGCGGAGGATCTTCATGACCTGAAGGTGCGTGTCACGCCCGTCGATGAAGGACGGGCCGGAGTCAACCGCAGACTGGATCGTCTGGAACACCGCGTCGTCGAACGGATCGAGAAGCGTCTCGAACTGTCGGACGCAACGCATTGAGAGACGATGGGCAACCATGAAGACCGCCGGCGTCACGATATCCGACCGGCAGCTGTGAAAGACTTGAGGCAATGACCATACTCATCGTCGATGGCAAAGAAATCGATGTCCCCGCGGACTTCACGCTGCTGCAGGCCTGTGAAATGGCGGGCGCGGAAATTCCGCGCTTTTGCTACCACGAGCGGCTGTCGATCGCCGGCAATTGCCGGATGTGCCTGGTCGAGGTGAAGGGCGGCCCGAAGCCGGTGGCAAGCTGCGCCTGGGCGGTTCGCGATTGCCGTCCGGGTCCCAAGGGTGAGCCGCCCGAAATCTCGACCCGGTCGCCGATGGTGAGGAAGGCGCGCGAAGGCGTGATGGAGTTCCTGCTGATCAACCATCCGCTGGACTGCCCGATCTGCGATCAGGGCGGCGAGTGCGACCTGCAGGATCAGGCGATGGGCTACGGCGTCGACACCAGCCGCTTTGCTGAAAACAAGCGCGCGGTCGAGGACAAGTATCTCGGCGCACTGGTCAAGACCTCGATGAACCGCTGCATCCAGTGCACGCGCTGCGTCCGCTTCGCCGCCGAAGTCTGCGGCGTGCCGGAAATGGGCGCGACCGGCCGCGGTGAGGACATGGAGATCACCACCTATCTGGAGTCGGCGCTGACCTCGGAGCTGCAGGGCAATCTGGTGGATATCTGCCCGGTCGGCGCGCTGACCTCGAAACCCTATGCCTTCGCGGCCCGGCCCTGGGAGCTCGGCAAGACGCAGTCGATCGATGTGATGGACGGCGTCGGCTCGGCGATCCGGGTCGATACCCGCGGCCGCGAGGTGATGCGGATCCTGCCGCGCGTCAACGAGGCGGTGAACGAGGAGTGGATTTC
>NZ_JAUXQZ010000043.1 GCF_030682035.1 Brevundimonas sp.
CCCACCGGATCGGCTGTCAGATCCAGGGCAGTGTAAAGCCGCTGCAGTTTCGGCTCGGCAACCGTTGTCTTGCGAACATGCAGGGTCCGTCCATCCCGCTGCGTGAAGGTCGCGGTGACCCGTTGCTGGGTGGAGAAAATCTCCCGCAACATTGTCCAGCTTGCCTTGATGCCTTGGGCTTTGAGTTTCCGCCGCAGAGCCTGGACGGCCTGATAAGCAAGCACCGTAATGAACAAATGCCCCTCGGCCCGGTCTTCCTTGTGATGGTAGATCGGGCGCAGCCCCAATTCCGACTTCAGACTGCGAAAGACCGCCTCCAGGTCGGTCAGCATGGTGTAGGTCCGCCACAGGGTCTCCTCGTCCCAGTTCATTTCATTGGTACGCAGGCAGTAGACCCCCGGATGGGTGAGTTGCGTGCCGGAGACCGGCGTCCTCTCCCAAGTCAGCGCGACTACCTTGGCGCCGGTTTCATCCGGGGTCAACTCGATACGATAATGCTGGCCGATCCCGTGACTTTGTTCCTGCAGACGTCCTATCCTCGTCAGCAGCTTATCCCGTCGTCTTTCGCCCCGCGGCTTTTGCAGACCGGCGGCGAGCTTGGCCAGTCCGCTTTCAAATTTTTCCATGAAGCGGCTGGTCATGGCGGTTTCCTTCTCCTGCCGCTCCTCGGAATGACAGTACAGGCGCACTTCCCCGCCATCATCGCTGACGACCCGCTGAAGGCGGATGGTCTGGTCGGACGCGGTCGAGACGGCCACGGATTGCTCTTCATCAAAATGGCGGGTCCGCTCCCGGCTGACCACCAGGTACCGGTAGTGATGCTCCACCAGCCAGCTGATATTGGCCTCGGTGGCAATCCCTCGATCCATGATCACCAGCGCCCCAGTCGGCGCCTCAAGCCCCTGCAGCATCTCTTCCAGAGTGGAGGCCTCGGCGACGTTTCCCGCAAACATCCGCGAACGGCGCACAAAACCGCTGCCGTCCAGCACCAGCCCCAGGGTCAC
>NZ_JAUXQZ010000004.1 GCF_030682035.1 Brevundimonas sp.
GTCGGTGGCCTTATCTGTTGGTATCAAAGATCGGAAGAACCCAGTTTGAAAGCAAATCACAACTGACGCAATATGGTGGAACGTGGAATTATAGTTGGTATCAAAGATCGGAAGAACCCAGTTTGAAAGCAAATCACAACCATTCCATGCTGATGCACTTGCTATGTAAGGTTGGTATCAAAGATCGGAAGAACCCAGTTTGAAAGCAAATCACAACAGGAGGATATCAGGACACTGGATATTAGTGTTGGTATCAAAGATCGGAAGAACCCAGTTTGAAAGCAAATCACAACAAAAGGATTCAAGTTCGCCGAGATTCATCAGTTGGTATCAAAGATCGGAAGAACCCAGTTTGAAAGCAAATCACAACAGCGAAACGAAGGTTGTTCAAAACTACCTTGTTGGTATCAAAGATCGGAAGAACCCAGTTTGAAAGCAAATCACAACGATATAAGTTACGTGGTTTTAAAAAGCCCGGTTGGTATCAAAGATCGGAAGAACCCAGTTTGAAAGCAAATCACAACATTCCAGTTCAAACACAGTATCGCTTACAGTTGGTATCAAAGATCGGAAGAACCCAGTTTGAAAGCAAATCACAACCGAGCAGGTACTGCTTCCGCTTATCCATGCGTTGGTATCAAAGATCGGAAGAACCCAGTTTGAAAGCAAATCACAACTACGTTCCAAATCGGGTCAAACTTCTGATGTTGGTATCAAAGATCGGAAGAACCCAGTTTGAAAGCAAATCACAACCCATTTAACAGCGTTGCCATGCTTACTGGTGTTGGTATCAAAGATCGGAAGAACCCAGTTTGAAAGCAAATCACAACTAAACGAACCTTTCCGTCCATACTGGTTAGGTTGGTATCAAAGATCGGAAGAACCCAGTTTGAAAGCAAATCACAACAATAACGGTATTGGAGATGAAAAGCAAAGGGTTGGTATCAAAGATCGGAAGAACCCAGTTTGAAAGCAAATCACAACATACAGGTTGTTCACAATATCCCTTTCCCAGTTGGTATCAAAGATCGGAAGAACCCAGTTTGAAAGCAAATCACAACTGGGCCATAGGGATTATCAAATTGTGATGTGTTGGTATCAAAGATCGGAAGAACCCAGTTTGAAAGCAAATCACAACAGAGGCATGTGCAAGGACTGATAAAAGAAAGTTGGTATCAAAGATCGGAAGAACCCAGTTTGAAAGCAAATCACAACCCCCGAAGGCATGCGTAACAAAATCCGTATGTTGGTATCAAAGATCGGAAGAACCCAGTTTGAAAGCAAATCACAACTTATAGACTATGTAAAATATCACGCGGATGGGTTGGTATCAAAGATCGGAAGAACCCAGTTTGAAAGCAAATCACAACGATCTATTTAAGGAGTTGACCGTAATTATTGTTGGTATCAAAGATCGGAAGAACCCAGTTTGAAAGCAAATCACAACCTGTTACGGGCTTGCGTTTGACTTCGCTATGTTGGTATCAAAGATCGGAAGAACCCAGTTTGAAAGCAAATCACAACAGGGATAGCCCCGGTAAGCAAGGCGGTAGGTTGGTATCAAAGATCGGAAGAACCCAGTTTGAAAGCAAATCACAACCATACGCCACGAGCGATCCGACTGAATATGGTTGGTATCAAAGATCGGAAGAACCCAGTTTGAAAGCAAATCACAACCCCCATTGACTAATTCAGCCAATCCTTTTGGTTGGTATCAAAGATCGGAAGAACCCAGTTTGAAAGCAAATCACAACGGTAACTCGGTAAACAACAAAGCGTTTGGGGTTGGTATCAAAGATCGGAAGAACCCAGTTTGAAAGCAAATCACAACTTCG
Source organism: Brevundimonas sp. (assembly GCF_030682035.1). GTDB lineage: Bacteria > Pseudomonadota > Alphaproteobacteria > Caulobacterales > Caulobacteraceae > Brevundimonas. Next base: position 1,836 of record NZ_JAUXQZ010000004.1, read on the forward strand.
TATCTGACGATAGATTTGACCCTAATGTTGGTATCAAAGATCGGAAGAACCCAGTTTGAAAGCAAATCACAACTGCCGCTTTGTTCGATGCAAAAACGCAGTCGTTGGTATCAAAGATCGGAAGAACCCAGTTTGAAAGCAAATCACAACTAGTTATTGCCATTAGTTCTTTTTGAATGTGTTGGTATCAAAGATCGGAAGAACCCAGTTTGAAAGCAAATCACAACTCATTAACAGTGGTCATAAAATCCCAATTAGTTGGTATCAAAGATCGGAAGAACCCAGTTTGAAAGCAAATCACAACTATGCTGCTGCTGTTCCTGCTGTTGATTGTGTTGGTATCAAAGATCGGAAGAACCCAGTTTGAAAGCAAATCACAACAGCTTCCACCT
>NZ_JAUXQZ010000006.1 GCF_030682035.1 Brevundimonas sp.
ACTAGCGGAATACCAAGCTACAAATTGAGATTTATGAGCGTAAAAAAATACCGGTCCGCCGCGGGGCAACCGGTATTTTTTAGCGAATAAATTGAAAATTTGTCTTGGTATGCAGCCGTGCGGCCTTTTTCTTTTTTGCCATTTTTCTTTTGGGAAAAGAAAAATGGCGTGGTGGGTTTTTCTGTGAAGAAAAACCAATGGTGTAATATGTAAATAAAAAAGAGTATATTATTATAAAATAAAAGACACTATTTGTCAATATTCTCAGTAATTGAGCTGACTGATAAGCCTAGTATAAGCCAAAAAATGATTTGCCCTTGCTGGATGTCCCATAGGTAATGATCAAAAAGCATAATAAATATAAATCCAATTAATACACCCTGTATGGCTATCTTGAATTCTTTTTGGTCTGGAAATGTTCCACCTTGCCTACCGGCAGGCGGGCGTGGAACATTTTTAGCTATTTTATAGGATTCGCACTGTGAATTGTTCCACGTGGAACATTCCAACGCTTCTTTTTGTTTAAATTGTTCCACGTGGAACAATTTATAGAGGAAGAATATAAATAAGCACAGTCCAATTAAACCTAGTTCACTCCAAATCAATAGGAATACATTGTGAACCGGCTGAAATTGCCAATCAAAAAGGGTTTGGTTGGCATATTTTTGCATATTTATTACGAATTGCCCTGTCCCTGAGCCGATAATGGGATTATCTAGAATTGTTCCACGTGAAACATTAGTATATAATAATCTTTCATCTAATGATTTGAATAATAACGAATCAATGTTTGGATGAAGCAAACACATTAAAATTATAATTATACTAGCTACTAGCAGCCACCTTTTGACATTGATTGTTCCACGTGGAACATTTTTGATCGGATCATAAACTTCACAATGGGAATTGTTCCACGTGGAACATTTCAACACTTCTTTTTGTTTAAATTGTTCCACCTTGCCTATTGAAAGGCAGGCGCGGAATAATTTATGGATTGGTGATAATATATTGTGTCCATAATGGATATAAATAATGGTTGTGGCGAGTCCGATGATAGCTGATTTGGAAAAAGTCAAGATTAATCCGATAATTTGAATAATCATGGCTATATTGTAGAAATAATCAGAAATGAGAAAA